>NZ_CP057483.1:2921448-4382172 GCF_013836145.1 Citrobacter sp. RHB25-C09
CATCGTCCAGTAGACGTTCAGCTTGCCGTCTTTCAGCGCGCGGTCCTGCGCGACAGCATGCAGACCGATTTTCGGCGGAATGGTGCCTGCCGGAATATTCCAGTGCTTCTCACAGATATCGCGGTGTTTTTCGTTGGTAACTACCATGTCCGCAGGCAGACGGTGGGAGAAGGTGCCCACTTCACGCGCGGTACCGCAAGCGGAAGGCTGACCGGTCAGAGAGAACGGTCCGCAGCCCGGCTGGGCGATTTTGCCCGTCAGCAGGTGAATGTTGTAGACCAGGTTGTTGGCCCACACGCCGCGTGTATGCTGGTTGAAGCCCATCGTCCAGTAAGAGATAACGCGTTTTTTCGGATCGGCATACAGCTTCGCCAGCGCTTCCAACTGGTCTTCTGGCACACCGGACATTTCGGCGGTTTTTTCGAGCGTGTACTCGGCAACGAACGCTTTGTAGTCCTCAAAGCTCATCGGCTCGGAGGCGTCGGAACCTGGGTTTTTCGCCGCTTTTTCCAGCGGATGCGTCGGACGCAGGCCGTAGCCGATATCCGTAACCCCTTTACGCACGTTAACGTGCTTGCTAAAGAAGTCCTGGTTAATCGCGTTGTTCTGAATGATGTAGTTGGCGATGTAGTTAAGGATCACCAGGTCGGTCTGCGGCGTGAATACCATGCCGTTGTCCGCCAGCTCGAAGCTACGGTGCTGGAAAGTGGACAGAACAGAGACGTTAACATTCGAGTCGGACAGGCGGCGGTTAGTAATGCGCGACCAGAGGATCGGGTGCATTTCCGCCATGTTGGCGCCCCAGAGCACAAACGCATCGGCCTGCTCGATATCATCGTAACAGCCCATCGGTTCGTCCATACCGAAGGTACGCATAAAACCAACCACCGCTGACGCCATACAGTGACGCGCGTTGGGGTCGATGTTGTTCGAGCGGAAACCGGCTTTAAACAGCTTAGCAGCGGCATAACCTTCCCAGATCGTCCACTGACCAGAACCAAACATACCGATGGATTCCGGACCTTTTTCTTTCAGTGCGGTTTTGAATTTCTCTTCCATCACGTCGAAAGCTTGATCCCAGCTGATCGGGGTAAATTCGCCGTCTTTACTGTACTTACCGTCTCGCATACGCAGCAGCGGCTGCGTTAAGCGGTCATCACCGTACATGATTTTGGGCAGGAAGTAGCCCTTGATGCAGTTCAAACCACGGTTGACCGGAGCATCGGGATCGCCCTGGCAGGCGACGATACGCCCCTGTTGCGTTCCCACCAGCACACCACAGCCCGTCCCGCAAAAACGACACGGAGCTTTATCCCACTTAATGGCTTCCTGCTGACCCACAACTGCACGGGCCACGCCCGGCACGCTTAGCCCGGCAGCCGCCGCAGCGGCCGCAACGGCGTTAGCTTTCATAAAGCTACGACGACTGAGTTTCATGGTGTTTCCTCACCTTGCTCATCCTGCTGGTGATATACCAGCGACACCGCCAGCACGCCCGCAACGTTGCGTACCGACTCAATTGTTTGCATCAGCGTTTCGCTGTGTTCTGCTTCTACCACCACAATCAACTGACCGCTTTCCTTGTCGCTTACGGCAACTTCACAGCCGGGGAATTCGCTCAATTGCGTGCTGATATCCTGTAAGTGTTCGCTTTTTGCCTGAACAATCAGGCTGCAAACTTGCCAGTTAGTGTGCATGGTTGTACTCCGCATTAATGGCAGATACCGGACAACTGGCGGCACACGCGCCACATCCGTTACATGCCTGGTTGTCGAGCTGCGGCTGATAAATACCGGACTGCGTTGGGCGAAAGATTATCGCCTGCGGTTCACAGCTATCCTGACAGCGACGACACTCAACAGACTGATACGCCAGGCAGCCCTGCCCGAGGGTGAAAATCAGATCCCATGCCCTGGTGTGGCGCGGAGAAAACAGAGATTCGGGGCAAGCCTGCGCACACGCGTAGCAGAAACTGCATTCGTTTTGTTTGAAGTTAACGGTCGGATAGCCGCCCGGCCCGCGCTGTAGAACATCGTTTTCACAGCACTGAATGCAGGCATCGCAACGGGTGCAATGAGAGAGAAAATGGGATTCTTCCATACTCCACGGCGGACGTATCCCGCTGCTGGCTTTACGCCAACTGCCTGTCAATATGCCTCGACGGGATAGATCAACCATGGCATCGCCCTTCCATAAACGACGCTCCCCCAGGCGGGGTGAACGACAATAAAAACCGCATTACAACTAAGTCATTATTATGTTTGCTAAGATATTAAAGGATGTGTCAGAGGTGCATACCCCAATTGGGGTAAAACAGGTGGTGGGATCAAAAGAGTGTCAAAGAAGCTTGTCAGAATGTGCTTCCCCGCACATTTCAAGCGGTTATATTTTATTCTATATAGCGAGAGAACTCCACGATTTATTATATTGAGTAAGACGTAAAACACGAAATAAAACACCAGATCAAAGCAAAATGATCAGTCATTAAATCTTAAAATTACGTAAAGAGATATTAATAATCTTGATGAATATGTTAACCTGCCGCGAAAATCGTTCATAAGACCAAAAAGGACCCCCTGTGAACTCAAAACTGAAGACAATTGTCCCTGCCATTTTATTCGCGACTTTCGCCAGCACCGCTGTACTGGCGGCCTCTGTTGATATGAATACGCAACCGCTGGAAAAAATAGCCCCCTATCCGCAGGCGGAAAAAGGCATGAAGCGTCAGGTCATTCAATTACCCCCGCAGGAAGATGAATCTACTCTGAAAGTGGAACTGATGCTGGGTCAAACGCTGGAGGTGGACTGCAATCAGCATCGCCTCGGCGGCGAACTGGAAAGCAAAACGCTGGAAGGCTGGGGCTATGACTATTATGTGTTTGATAAAGTCACGTCTCCGGTATCAACCATGATGGCCTGCCCGGACGGCAAGAAAGAGCAGAAATTCGTGAGCGCTTATCTGGGCAATGACGGCATGCTGCGCTACAACAGCAAACTGCCGATCGTGGTCTATGCTCCGGCTAATGTTGAAGTGAAATACCGGATCTGGAAAGCGGAAGAGAAGATTCAGGACGCGGTGGCGCGATAAACAATATTGTGCCGGATGGCGGCTTACCGCCTTATCCGGCCTACAGACATCTGAACCAGGCCGGATAAGCGCAGCGCCATCCGGCGCATCGGTTTACAGCGCGATATCCGCCACTTCTTTACGCGCAGGCTGCGCCAGAGGCTTAAGCTGCGCTTTCGGCGCGGTATCGGCAACCTGCGGCTGGTCATATTTCAGACCGAGCACTTCGCTGGTGTATTTCAGTTCCCGCTCCGTCGCCTCTACGTTCCCGTTCAGCTTCGTGCCGTAAGACGGAATAATCGTTTTCAGCTTTGCCTGCCACTGCGGGCTGTTCACTTTGTCCTTAAAGACCGTTTCCATCAGATGCAGCATAATCGGTGCCGCTGTTGATGCGCCTGGCGAAGCGCCAAGCAGCGCCGCAACGGTTCCCTCTTTGTCGCTCACCACTTCGGTTCCCAGACGCAGTACTCCGCCTTTGTCTTCATCACGCTTGATAATCTGTACGCGCTGACCGGCCTGCCACAAACGCCAGTCCTCTTTTTTCGCCTGCGGATAGTACTCTTTCAGCGCGTCGAAACGATCGTCTTCGCTCAGCATCACCTGACTAATCAGGTATTTCACCAGATCAAAGTTATCCAGCCCTACGTTAACCATTGGCATAAAGTTCGACGTCGTCGTGGAGCTCAGCAGATCCCACAGCGAACCGTTCTTGAGGAATTTGGTTGAAAAGGTAGCGAACGGCCCAAACAGCACCACGCGTTTACCATCCAGAACACGGGTATCGATATGCGGTACCGACATCGGCGGTGCGCCCACCGAAGCCTGACCGTAGACTTTCGCCAGGTGACGGTTCACCACATCCGGATTTTCTGCCACCAGGAACTGTCCGCCAACCGGGAAACCCGCGTACTCGTCGGCTTCAGGAATACCGGTTTCCTGCAACAGTTTCAGCGCCGCGCCACCTGCACCGATAAAGACAAACTTCGCTTTAATGTGATGTTCCGCTTCGCCGTTTTTCAGATCGGCGACGGTTACCGTCCAGGTGTTATCCTCATTACGCTTGAAGCCACGAACTTCCGTGCTCAGTTTCAGCGCAAAGTTGGGCTTTTTCTGCAACGATGCAATCAGTTGTCGTGTGATTTCGCCGTAGTTCACGTCGGTACCGATTTCCGTGCGCGTGGCCGCCACTTTTTGTTGCGGATCGCGCCCTTCCATGACCAGCGGCGCCCATTCTTTTATTTGCGCATGGTCTTCGGAATAGCGCATGCCACGGAACAGCGTGCTCTGCTGTAATGCCGCGTAGCGAGCGCGCAGGAAATTGACGTTTTCATCCCCCCAGACAAAGCTCATATGCGGGACGGTGGTGATAAAGGATCGCGGATCGTGCATTACGCCGCTGTTCACCTGGTGCGCCCAAAACTGGCGTGAAATCTGGAAGGTTTCGTTGATTTCAACCGCTTTTTCAATACTGATGCTACCGTCAGCTTTCTTCGGCGTGTAGTTCAGTTCCATCAGCGCGGAGTGCCCGGTCCCGGCGTTGTTCCAGCCGTTCGAACTTTCCTGCGCTACACCATCAAGACGTTCCACCATGGTCATTGACCAGTCTGGTTCCAGTTCCTGAAGATACGTTCCCAGTGTGGCACTCATGATACCGCCACCGATCAGCAGCACATCCGTTTCCTGCTCTTCTGTCGCTTTCGCTTTTGCCGCCATGGAGACAGCATTCAGCCCAACGGCCATCGTGAAGAGCATGGCAGTCACTTTTTTCATATTGTTAATGCCTTACTTTTTATCGCGTTTTTACGCTGTTTTGCAGGTGAAAATGGAGCGGCACCAACGTTAACACTTCAGCATTAAGATTTAAATATTGTTTATTAATTATATTAAAAGTTTAATTATGTTATTATTATGTTTAAGTTTTACGCAATTAATAGCACTCCATCCCCGATCTGAGAATTACTATGCCAGCGACCTCCACCTCTGCCAGTACAGCTGAACACACCGTCAGCAATGTCCTCTGCGCACCTCGCCTGCTGTTACGTGAAACGCTTGCCGGTGTGATCACCGCGCTGGCGCTGATTCCGGAGGTGATTTCCTTCTCCGTTATTGCAGGCGTTGATCCGAAAGTGAGCCTGATTGCCTCGGTGGTTTTATGTCTGGCGATGTCCGTACTGGGTGGACGTCCGGCGATGGTCACCGCAGCGGCAGGATCCGTGGCGTTGGTGATCGGCCCGATGGTGCATCAGCACGGTGTTCAGTACATCCTGCCTGCCGTGGTGATGGCTGGCATTATCCAGATATTGTTTGGCCTCACCAGAATGGCGCGCCTGATGCGCTTCATTCCTGCGGCCGTCATGACCGGCTTTGTGAATGCCCTCGGCATTCTCATTTTCTTTGCTCAGGTTCCGCATTTCTGGAGCAAAAGCCCGCTGATTTGGGGAATGTTTGTTCTGACTTTACTTATTGTGCTGTGGGCGCCTCGCGTGATTAAAAGCATACCTGCACCGCTGATAGCCATTGTCTTACTGACGGTGTTTACGGTGACTACCGGGCAACTACTGCCTACGGTGGGCGACGAAGGTTCGATGAGCGGCGGATTGCCGGGACTGACACAGTTGCAGGTGCCCCTGAACCTGGAGACGCTGATGATTATCTGGCCCTGCGCACTCAGTATTGCCTTCGTTGGGCTAATGGAATCGCTACTGACGGCAAAGCTGGTGGACGATTTGACGGTGACGCCGTCGAACAAGAATCGTGAAAGTACCGGCCTGGGGATTGCGAATATTATGGCGGGTTTTTACGGTGGCATTGCAGGCTGTGCAATGATCGGCCAGACCATCGTCAACGTGGAGATGGGTCAGGGGCGCAGCCGTGTTTCAACATTTTCCGCTGGCATAGTTTTACTGCTGCTGGTAACCGCACTGAGCGACCTCATGGCAAAAATCCCGATGTCAGTGTTGGCAGGAATTATGGTGATTGTGGCAGTAAAAACATTCAGCTGGCACAGCATTCAACCCGCGACTCTGTCGAAATTACCGCTAATTGAAACACTGGTGATGATCGTGACCGTGGGCGCCACAGTGTACACCGGCAACCTGGCGATTGGCGTGGTTGCCGGCGTGGCGGTTATGGGATTGCTGCCGCGAGTAGTGAAGAAGGCGTAGCCGCCATCCGGCTATCCTGCGCCTGATGGCGCTTCGCTTATCAGGCCTACGGGCACAGCGCAATTTGTAGGCCGGATAAGGCGTAGCCGCCATCCGGCATCGTTCAGACACAGTGGACTACGCGGTACGCGCGACGGCATCACGGGACGCCGCATCGCGCTCATCGCCCACCAGTTCGCTCAACTGCCCGTCACGCATTTCCAGCAGGCGGTCGGCGTGGACAAAATAGTGGTCGTCATGACTGATGGCGAAAATGGTTTTCCCCATCTCTTGCATGAGCGGCAGCAGCACCTGATAGAATTCGCGACGGAAATGCGGATCCTGATCGGCCGCCCACTCATCAAGCAAAATGATATCGCGCTCTTCCGCTAACGCCAGCAGTAGCGCCACGCGCTTCTTCTGCCCTTTCGACAGCTTCAGATTAAGAATTCGTCCGTCGCTCAGTTCCAGCTTGTTCGCCATTTTCAAATGCGCCAGCCACTGCTCAACCAGTGCAGGGTTTGCCGGTTTGCCCTCTGGCCCTAACAGTTGGTCGAATAGCCAGACGTCTGTAAAGACTGCCGAGAACAATTTGCGGTAATCTTCCGGCGTCCCGGTCGCGACCGGCTTACCATCGAGTAAAATCTCCCCTGACTGGGGCTGGTACAGTCCGGTCAGCAGCATAGCCAACGTCGATTTACCGCTACCGTTCCCGCCGATCAGAAACAGCAGTTCACCCCGATGGATCGTCAGGTTCACTGGCCCGACTGAAAACGCATTGTCCTGATAGTGAAACATTACGTTACGCAGTTCGAGGGTTTTCCAGTCCGGAAACGCCTTCGGGCGCGGGAATTCCGCCTTAAACGGGGCAAGATCGAATTTATTGAGTTTGTTAAAGGCGACCTGCGCCGTCAGCAGCGTCGGCAGCGCGCCCACCGCGGACAGCAGCGGAGTCCGCAGAAACAGAAGCGTCAGTGAATAGGTTGCCGCAACGTTGGTATCTGCCCAACCGAGGCTATTTGCCATCCAGAACACCAGCCCAATCGCCCCAAGCAACATAATGTTTGACCAGTTCACCGCGCTCAGGTGGAAGGTATCCGCGCGAATGATGTGGTGGCGATATTCCTTCGCATCCGGAATATACAGCGTATTAAAGATATGCTCCGCCCGTTCGCGGTTCAGCGTCAGCTCTTTGCGCCCTTCCAGCACGGTTTGATAATCGTTGTATAGCTTATCCTCGGTTTCACGCAACGTTGCCATATGCCGGTAAACGCGGGCCACCAGTACAAAGCCGCCCCAGATTGTGATCGCCATCCAGATGACGGTGACCAGCAGCATTTTGGTCGACAGCGTCGCCAGATAAGCCGCAGAACCAAGGGTGAGAATGATCCCCTGTACCAGTTCCGGCAGGCGGACAAACGCAATGGTGATATTGCGGACATCGCTGGTTAACCCCGCCAGTAGCGAAGCGCTGCCCAGTTGCTCAATCCGCTCAACGTGGGTATCAAGAATACGTTTAATGAACTCGCTACGCAGTCGATAGACAAAGTGGTGCCCCAGTGTAGTCAGCGCCAACTGTGAGCCCAGCGTCACCGCCATCAGCAGTAGCAGTAAGCCGAGAAATTCCGGCAGCACCAGCAGGGAGGTATCCGCGGTTTCAATAAGTCGCTGATTGATAAAGGCAATAAGGCCGATACCCAACGCGGCGCTGGCAAGGCTGAGCGCCATCACGCCGATAAATGGCCAGCGATACTGCCGCCAGACAAGAAGGAGAAGTTCCATTTAAACAACCCGGAAAAGGAATAACAGCCCGCAGTTTAAACATCCCAGCACTTTCAGCAATAATAATTCTTATTTTTATTCGTTTTTACCTGCCTGGCGAAAGGTCAGATTGTAGCGACAGTCAGCGGTAATGGGATGAACTCCGTCCTTCAGCGGCTGAATGCCGTGATAAAAGAGTCGCGATTCTCCTCCCCAGACCACCACATCGCCATGTTCCAGCAAAATGCGCTTCAGCGGATCGTTACGCTTCAGGCCACCAAACTGGAAAACGGCCGGTAAGCCCAGCGAGACAGAGACAATCGGCGCGCGGAGATCCGCTTCGTCTTTATCCTGATGCAGCGAGAGTTTAGCGCCTGGCGCGTAGCGGTTAATCAAGCAGGCATCCGGCTGAAAGTCAGGATACCCCGCGGCTGTTGCCGCCTGCTGGCACAGGGTGGCGAATGATGCAGGAAAAGGCGGCCACGCAAGACCGGTAAGGGGATCGACTGGAGAATACAGATAGCCGTGGCGGTCGGTGGTCCAGCCCAGCCGCCCACAGTTGGTCATCGCCACCGACATGGTATAACCACCCGGAGTGATCATCTGACGAAACGGCGACTGGCTGGCAACCATTGCAATATCCTGCACCAGCTGTTGCGCCGTACTAAAAGCAAAGCGCCGGAGTATCACCGCGCCGGGAGCCAGCGGCTCCTGCCACGGTTGTTCATCAGCAAACAGATCGAGCATTATCCCTCCTCGCCGGGCGACTCGCGCCGGAGAAGCTGCGCTTTGCGTGAGACACCCCATCGATAGCCTGAGAGCGATCCATCCCCGCGCACCACCCGATGACACGGGATGACAATCGCCAGTTTATTCGCGCCACAGGCACTGGCGACCGCACGAACCGCTTTCGGTTTGCCAATCGCCTGGGCCAGTTGCTGATAGCTCACGGTTTCACCGCAGGGAATGGTACGCAGCGCCTGCCAGACCTGCTGCTGAAAAGCCGTTCCCTGAATATCCAGCGGCAGGGACAGCGGCACGTTACGCCCGTCAATGCTGGCGATAACATTACGAATGCGCTGCTGGAAGTTGTCATCAGCAGGTTCATCGCGGGCAGCCGGAAACAGCATTTGCAGTTCGGTCACCAGCGCAGCATCGTCATCTCCTAACAGGATGGCGCAAATCCCGCGTTCGCTTTCAGCCACCAGACAGCGCCCGAGGGAGCTATCCGTCAGCGCATAGCGTACCGCCAGTTTCTCGCCTCCTTTGCGGAACTGCTTCGCTGTCATACCCAGTGTCGCATCAGCGTGACGATAGTAGCTGCTGCTGTCAGGAAAACCGGCGTTCAGAATGGCCTGCGTTACGCTCTCACCCTGGGTCAACGCCTCCCGCAGGCGTCGGGCGCGATACGACTGCTGCCAGGCTTTTGGCGTCATTCCGGTTGTGGCTTTAAAAAGACGGTGTAAATGATAAGGACTCATTGCCACCTGCTGTGCAAGCTCATCCAGCGTGATGGGGGAATCTTGCTCAAGGAGTTGACAAGCGCGGGTGATTTTATCCAGTCGGTGCTGTTGCGCATGTTCTTTATCCGGCTGGCAGCGTTTGCACGGCCGGAAACCAGCAGCCAGCGCCGCCTGTACATCCGGGAAGAACTGCACGTTTTTGCGCAGCGCATGTTTTGCCGTACAGGAAGGTCGGCAAAAAATGCCAGTGGTCCTTACCGCAAAGACAAACTGGCCATCGGCGTCAGCATTGCGCTCCAGCACCGATTGCCAGCATTGTTCATCATTTATGCGTAGGCTATTTTTCATTGTGGACTCCTTCATTAAGCATAGTGCCTGCTTAGTGTCAGTGTGTCCGAAACAGATTGCGCAAAAACCTGCAATCTTGCTTTTTAATTTTGTTCCCGGACAAGAAAGCTTTCAAACTGCGGAGACATCCAGCTTTTGAATCCCTCCCCTTCTTTGACGACCAGATACGCCGCCAGCCCTTCCTGTCGCACGACCTCTTTCGCTTTCTGAACGCCAAGTACCATCAGTCCGGTATCCCAGCCGTCTGCCTCCAGCGCCGTGGGGGCAATCACAGTCACCGAAACCAGATTATGCGTTATCGGACGCCCCGTTTGCGGATCGATCACATGCGAGAGGCGCTTGCCGTCCAGCTCATAATAATTGCGATAGCTGCCGGATGTGCTGATTCCATGGCCGTTGATATCCACCAGCGCCTGTACAGCATTCTCGCTGTCGGTCGGTTTTTGAATCGCCACCCGCCACGGTCGACCTCCGGCATTGAGGCCGCGACTGTTCAGCGCGCCGCCAACGGAAACCAGATAGCGTGCAATGCCCTCCTGCTCCATCAGACGCGTCAGATGATCCGCCGCATAGCCTTCCCCAACGGTGGAAAGATCGACAAATAAATCAGGCAGATCTTTTTGCAGAAACTGTTGCTGCGCCTGATCGATCACCGTCAGATGTTGAAGCCCGGTTCGGGCTTTCGCCGCATCAATTTGCGCCTGCGTGGGCACCTTTACCGGCTGTTTGTCGGGACCAAATCCCCACAGATTGACTAAAGGACCCACGGTTATGTCCATCGCCCCGTGTGTTTTTTTACCAATCCGCAGGGCACTCGTGACGATATCTGCCATCGCCTCACTCACAGGCCAGGGCGCGAGACTGTGCGACTGGTTGAAGCGCATCAGCGCCGAATCGTTTTTATAGGTGGACAATAGCTGGTCGTCTGCATCCAGTTGCGCCTGAATACGGGTTTGCAGTTGCTCTGCCCGCGCTGCATCAACACCCGCAACGCTCACGCGCCAGAAAGTGCCCATCGTTTTTCCTTCCAGCACCAGAGGTGCCGGCGCCTGGGCAACGTCCGGGGCGTTATCGCAGCCAGTGAGTGTCATTGCAATCGCCAGCAACGCCGCCCGGGCAATATTCATTTCCATACGTGATTGTCCTCCAGAAAACGAAGCGCAAGATTACACCAAAAACAGCGAGCTTAGGTTGAAGACGCCATAAAAAAAGGCCCCGCAGGGCCTTTAGTCGACATGTTACGCAATTAGAACTGGTAAACCAGACCCAGTGCTACGATGTCGTCGGTGCTGATGCCAGCATCGCTGGTGAAGCGGTTGTCATCCAGCAGGTTGATTTTGTAATCAACGTAGGTAGACATGTTTTTGTTGAAGTAGTAAGTCGCGCCAACATCAACATATTTCACGATGTCTTCGTCGCCGTAACCACGACCCAGGTCTTTACCTTTAGACTGCAGGTACGCTACGGACGGACGCAGACCGAAGTCGAACTGGTACTGCGCAACCACTTCGAAGTTCTGCGCTTTGTTAGCCCAACCCAGGGTGCCCGCGCGAGTTGCGTTGTAGGTCTGGGTGTACTGTGCGGCCAGATAGACGTTGTTGGCGTCATATTTCAGACCACCGGTGTAGGTTTCAGCGCGATCGCCAGTACCGAAGTTCATCGCATTCTGGGCATCAGTACGTTTGGAACTGGAGATTGCACCACCCAGACCAAAGCCTTCGCCCAGATCGTAAGTGATAGAACCGCCTACGCCGTCGCCGTTCTGACGCAGCGCTTCACGACCGTTGTTGGTCTGGCCTTCACCGGATGGGCTACCGTTTTTACCCTGGTACTGAACAGCAAAGTTCAGACCGTCAACCAGGCCAAAGAAATCGGTGTTACGGTAGGTCGCGAGGCCGTTACCACGCTGCTGCATGAAGTTGTCAGAACCGTAGGTGTCACCACCGAATTCTGGCAGAACGTCGGTCCAGGACGTTACGTCATAGACAACGCCGTAGTTACGACCGTAGTCGAAAGAACCCGCATCAGCGAATTTCAGACCCGCAAACGCCACACGAGTCCAGGAGTTGTTTTCAGTTTCAGGCGCGTTGCCCTGGATCTGATATTCCCACTGGCCGTAACCGGTCAGTTGGTCGTTAACCTGAGTTTCGCCTTTAAAGCCGATACGCATGTAGGTCTGGTCGCCGTCATCGCCTTTGTTATCGGAGAAATAATGCAGACCATCTACTTTACCAAACAGGTCTAATTTGTTGCCGTCTTTGTTGTAAATTTCAGCCGCATTTGCTGCGCCTGCTACCAGCAGAGCCGGTACCAGGAGGGACAGTACTTTAACTTTCATGTTATTAACCCTCTGTTATATGCCTTTATTGCTTTTTTATGCCACTGCATACTGATTAACCCTCATTAACCAGTCGGCACCTTCATTCTCCGCAAAAATACAGAATAATCCAACACGAATATGATACTAAAACTTTTAAGATGTTTCAGTTATCCATCAAGGTGTTTCAAATTGTAAATATAAGGGAACTTTTTTTGAGCTATAATTAACTGAAAAATAAGCACGAATTGCCAAGAAATACAAAAAAGACAAATAAAACATAGAGTTACTTAAAATCAAAACATAGCACTGAATGATAAGACAATTTATCCTGCCGGCACTAAAATAATCAACGCTATCATCATTAACTTTATTTATTACCGTCATTCATATCTGAATGTCTGTTTACCCCTATTTCAACCGGATGCTCTGCATTCGGTTTTTTTTTACCCTTCTTTACACATGATGCTTTTATTTGTGCTACCGTCGAAAAACAATAACAAAGGTTAATCATTTCTATTTGTTCAATCACAATAAGATATCAATCAGTTATTTCTGATTATTTGCCGCTTATTTCCCGCTTCGATTGAAAAATTGCTGTACCCTATTTTCAGGGTTGTACACTTTTACCTCAGGTCGCTGGTGAATGATTTTTCAGCGAAAATACGGGATGCCATTGCGTACAGAGTGTGGAAATTCACACCGTACCCTTTATACTGCCCTTCATCTTTCGCGTTGCTTTAACAGGTCATAACCACGAATGAGTCAGTCTGATACCACGGCTACGTCGCGATTTTCTCTGCTACCGGGAAGCATAACCCGTTTCTTTTTACTGCTGATCATTGTGCTGCTGGTGACGATGGGCGTTATGGTTCAGAGCGCTGTTAACACATGGCTGAAAGATAAAAGTTATCAGATCGTCGATATTACCCATGCTATTCATAAACGTGTCGATACCTGGCGCTATGTCACCTGGCAGATTTATGACAACGTCGCCGCGACGCCCAGCTCCTCTTCCAGCGATGGCCTTCAGGAGACGCGCCTCAAGCAGGACGTTTACTATCTTGAGAAACCCCGGCGCAAAACTGAAGCGCTTATATTTGGTTCTCACGATAACGCCACGCTGGAAATGACGCAGCGTATGTCAACCTATCTTGATACGTTATGGGGTGCGGAAACTGTTCCGTGGTCCATGTATTACCTGAACGGCCAGGACAACAGTCTGACGCTGATCTCCACCCTGCCGCTTAAAGATCTCGCAACCGGATTTAAAGATTCCACAATCAGCGGGCTTGTTGACTCCCGGCGGGCAGAAATGCTCCAGCAGGCCAACGCGCTGGACGAAAGGGAAAGCTTCTCTTCGCTGCGTCACCTGGCATGGCAAAACGGCTATTATTTTACGCTGCGCACCACCTTTAACCAGCCCGGCCACCTGGCAACCGTCGTGGCCTTTGATCTGCCGATTAATGATTTGATCCCTCCAGGAATGCCGCTGGACAGCTTCCGTCTGGAACCCGATACCACGCCTGTCACCACGCGAAACAGCGATAAAGAGTCGCCAGACAGCGTTAGCATTAACTTTAACAGCTCAAAAATTGATATTTCGTCCGCGCTGAACTCCACCAACATGCGTCTTGTCTGGCAGGTTCCGTTTGGCACGCTGCTGGTAGACACGTTGCAAAATATCCTGCTACCGCTGCTGCTGAATATTGGTCTGCTTGCGCTGGCCCTGTTTGGCTATACCAACTTCCGTCATCAGCCGAATCGCTCAACGGAAATCGCCCCCAGTACGGCAGCCACCAATGAGTTGCGGATACTGCGCGCAATCAACGAAGAAATTGTCTCACTGTTGCCGCTGGGGTTGCTGGTGCACGACCAGGACGCCAACCGTACGGTCATCAGCAATAAAATCGCCGATCACCTGCTTCCGCATCTGAATTTGCAAAACATCACCAGCATGGCGGAACAGCACCAGGGGATAATTCAGGCGACCATCAATAACGAGCTGTATGAAATCCGGCTGTTTCGTAGCCAGATTGCACCGCGTACGCAGATCTTTATTATCCGCGATCAGGATCGTGAAGTGCTGGTGAACAAAAAGCTCAAGCAGGCGCAAAAACTGTATGAAAAGAACCAGCAGGGCCGCGTGGCTTTTATGCAGAATATTGGTGAAGCCTTAAAAACGCCGGTCAAAACGCTGGCGGCCAACATTGCAAAGGTTGAGTCGCCCGACACGCAGAAACTGGTTAACCAGGCAGATGTCTTAGTGCGCATCATTGATGAGATCCAACTGGCTAACCGCCTGGAAAATGATGCATGGAAAAGCGACCCGACTCTCTTTTCCGTCCAGGCGCTGATCGACGAAGTGGTTCCCGAAGTTTTACCGGCGATGAAGCGTAAAGGTCTGCAGTTGTTAATTAACAACCATCTGCGCGCGAACGATGAGCGCCACGGCGATCGTGATGCACTGCGTCAGATATTACTGCTGCTGATGCAATACGCAGTGACGACCACCGAAATCGGAAAAATCACGCTGGAAGTCAGTCAGGATGAGTCGGCTGCCGAGCGTCTCACCTTCCGCATACTGGATACCGGGCAAGGCGTCACGCTGAGCGAAGTGGATAATCTGCATTTTCCGTTTATCAGCGAAACGCACAAAGACCGTTACGGTAAAGCAAATCCCCTGGCTTTCTGGCTTTGTGACCAACTGGCACGAAAACTTGGCGGGTATTTAAACATAAAAGCGCGTGATGAATTGGGCACACGTTATACAGTCCATGTTAAAATGACGCCGCTAGATCAGCATGTGGAAGACGAAGAACGTCTGCTGGATGATGTTAGCGTCATGATAGACGTAACTTCGAATGAGGTTCGTAATATCGTGCTTCGCCAGTTGGAAAACTGGGGGGCGACCTGCATCACGCCAGATGAAAGACTCGTAAGTCAAGAATACGACCTCTTTTTAACGGATAATCCGTCTAATCTTACTGCCTCCGGCTTGCTTTTAAGCGATGATGAGTCAGGCGTGCGAAAAATAGGCCCAGGCCAGTTGCGCGTCAACTTTAATATGAGCAATGCTATGCAGGAAGCTGTACTACAACTAATAGAAGAACAACTGGCCCAGCAAGAAATTCCGGAGTCACCCCTTGGTGGAGATGAAAACGCCGAACTTCATGCCAGCGGTTATTATGCACTTTTTGTAGACACAGTACCGGATGATGTTAAGCGGTTGTATACTGAGGCGGAAAGCAGTGATTTTGCTGCGCTGGCTCAAACGGCGCACCGCCTGAAAGGGGTGTTTGCTATGCTAAATCTGGTACCCGGCAAGCAGTTATGTGAAACGCTGGAACATCTTATTCGCGAAAAAGATGCTCCAGGTACAGAAAAATACATCAGCGACATTGACGCTTACGTCAAGAGCTTGCTGTAGCAAGGTAGCCTTTTACATGAACAATATGAACGTAATTATTGCCGATGACCACCCGATTGTACTGTTCGGTATTCGCAAGTCACTTGAGCAAATCGAGTGGGTGAATGTTGTCGGCGAATTTGAAGACTCCACAGCTCTGATCAATAACCTTCCCAAGCTGGACGCCCATGTATTGATTACCGATCTCTCCATGCCTGGCGATAAATACGGCGACGGGATCACCTTGATCAAGTATATCAAGCGTCATTTCCCGAGCCTGTCCATTATTGTTCTGACCATGAACAATAACCCGGCGATCCTGAGCGCAGTTCTGGATCTGGATATCGAAGGGATTGTACTGAAACAGGGCGCGCCAACCGATCTGCCGAAGGCCCTGGCCGCACTGCAAAAAGGTAAGAAGTTCACTCCGGAAAGCGTCTCCCGTCTGCTGGAGAAAATCAGCGCGGGTGGTTATGGTGACAAGCGCCTCTCACCAAAAGAGAGTGAAGTGCTGCGCCTGTTCGCAGAAGGTTTCCTGGTGACCGAAATCGCCAAGAAGCTGAACCGCAGCATCAAGACCATCAGCAGCCAGAAGAAGTCAGCGATGATGAAACTGGGTGTCGAGAACGATATCGCCCTGCTGAACTATCTCTCCTCAGTGACCCTGAGCCCGACAGACAAAGAGTAATTCTTTACGTCAAAATGCCTGATGGCGCTACGCTTATCTGGCCTGGAGCAATAACTGTTCCGTAGGCCGGATAAAACGAAAGTCGCCATCAGGCATTTTTTATGTCCGCGTTTTGCGCACCCGCTCAGCGTACACGGCCAGCGTCTGTTTCAGCACGTCTAATGTGACCGGTTTTGACAGACAGCTATCCATCCCCGACTCCAGACAACGCTGCTTCTCTTCAGCCAGAGCGTTCGCCGTCACACCAACGACCGGTAGCGTCAGGCCAAGCTGACGGATCCGCTGCGTCAGGCGATAGCCGTCCATATTTGGCATGTTGACGTCGCTCAGAACAATATCAATGTGGTTTTTGCTCAGAACATTCAGAGCATCCACGCCGTCATTGGCCGTCTTACATTGATATCCGAGAGAACCTAACTGATCGGCCAGCAGGCGACGGTTGATCGGGTGATCGTCGACCACCAGAATCATCATGTCATCGTTGGTAATCGCCTCTTTTTCCGGTGCCGGTAACGAATTCGACAGCTCCTCGTCGTCAAGCTCGATACTGTAAATCCGTGCCAGTAATGCCGGCAGTTCATGCGGTGAGGCGACGCTATGCACCCATTCACCGGGCACTCGTTCCAGTGGGATCCCAATATGACGACGACAGAAAATCACCGCCGCACGCCCCTGCCACGGCTGTTCGAGCGCATCATCGGTGATCAACAAATCGTCACAGCCCGGCTCCTGCCCTTCATAACGGATCACCTCAACACCGTTGCGCGTCAGGCTATTTTCGACAAAATGGCACAACGAAGCGTTACGCACCGCCAGCCAACACCGTTTCTTCGCCAGCCCATCCGGCCATTTTTTCGCCGGATACTGCGCGCCATAGAGCGGTATACGAACCGTAAACTGGCTGCCCATTCCCGGTTCTGAATCAACCGAGATGTCGCCGTCCATCATGCTGATCAGTTTTTCACAGATGGCCAGCCCCAGCCCCGTACCCTGGAAATTGCGCTGAACGCCAGTCCCCACCTGGAAGAAAGGATCGAACAGACGTACCACTTCTTTCGCGGGGATCCCCACGCCAGTGTCGCGCACCCGGATACTCAGATAGTCACTGTCGCGCTGCACATGCAGCACAATGCAGCCGATATCAGTGAATTTAATCGCGTTACTCAGCAGGTTAGAAATAACCTGCTGCAAGCGCATAGGGTCGCCGTTCAGCACGACCGGTACGTCGGGTTCAATAAAGCAGTACAGCCCGAGCTGTTTGCGCACCACCAGCGGCAGGTAATTGGCCGTAATATGGCTCATCACCTCACGCGGGGAGAATTCACGCGGCTCAATTTTCAACTGCTCGGATTCAATCTTCGAGAAGTCGAGAATATCGCTGATGATTTTCAGCAGCAGGCTGGAGGAGTTGTTCATCGCCGTCACCAGACGATCGACCCCTTTTGGCAGCTCTTTCGTTTGCAGCAGATCGAGGTTACCAATGATGCCATACAGCGGCGTGCGCAGTTCATGACTCACCGTGGCAAGGAACATCGATTTAGACTGGCTCGCCTGTTCCGCCGCCTGTGCCATCTCCTGTAGAGACTCTTCCATTTTGACGCGCGAGGAGACGTCCACCAACACGCATATCGCTACGTTTTCATTACGATAGCGCGAATGTACGAAGCTAATTTGTAGATTGGTATTGTTACTGGTCAGAACATCAACGAAATTGACCTGCTGGCCGCAGATGATTTGCGTCAACCGCTGCCGATCCTCATGGGTGAGCATGTTGAGATAGGTGTGCGCCAGCTCGTTACTGAGGATGTTTATGCCGTCAGCGGTGCGCAGAATGCAGATCCCAACCGGGGCGGAAGCAACAATTTTGCGGTTAAATTGCTCATGTTCTTCCAGACGTTGGGCATCACTTTCCGCTGGAATAAAGATCCGCCGCTCGTACATTCGCGCCAGCGTAAATAACCCAATCCCCACCAGCACGTTTAAAATGATGGCGTTGAGGATCAACATTCGGATGCGTTCCAGTACCATGTCCACCGGCACGGAGTAAACGATACTTAGCGAGGATGGTGGCAGGTTTTTCTTTAGCACCAGTTCGCGAAAGCCCGGTGTGTAGCCAAACCATGAACGTTCCTGCAGCCAGCGAGGTTCAGCTTTAATGTTCCCTTCCGGACCGGCGAGTGAAATCAACGGAAGGCCATTTTCATCAAGAATAGTCACCCCCATCGGCAGGCTGCCGGGGGTAAAGAAGTTCTCCATGCGTATCGACTGTTCAACGCCCAGTAGCGCCTGAAGTCGATTGGCCAGATACACCGGCGTTAAGGCGTAGAAGTAGCCAACGCCCGGTCGCGGCCCCTGACCGACCCAGAAAAGACTGTTTTCTGATTCATCTTTCGGTGAATTGCGGTATTTCTCAATCCTTTCATGGAGAGCCTTTAGGGCGTTATCACGCTCGACCGGTATATCGCGCACACCAAAGTTTGCCATGCAGAGATTATCGCTGCCGATGAGAAAAACGCGATTCAGATCGTAAGCCGCAGAAAAATTGTCGCGCCAGTAGCGCATAAACCACGCCAGCGACTCCAGCGAGCCACGCCAGGCGTTACCCATCGCCGCACAGTCGGAATCGGCAAACAGCGGTTCGAAAGTGGGTACCACGGTTTTATCGTCACGCGCCCGCGAAGTTATCACCCCGTTTTCCGCCGTCAGACGATTCTCCGCAATATACTTCAGCTCTTTCATCACGTCAGATGTACGCTGAATGTAGCGCTGCGCCTGATCGGAACTGAGGTTAAACTCCTGACGGATTTCTGATTCCCGTTGATGTAGCGCAATCATGATATAGAACACCGAGACTAAGGCGAACATTAGCCATATCAATAGCGCCAGCGCTCTGAACAGGTAGCGCGAGACTTTGAGGGTTGTGCGAAAAGAAGCCAGATATTTCAAAAGGGCGAAGCTCCGCCTCAGGAGATAAATTGAGTGTGGTTAAGGTAGCGGGAAATACGCTTTCCCGCAACGGCAAAGCAAAAGGGCCGGAGAGTATCCGGCCCTTTCTTAGCGTAACGAGCAATTACTCGTCAGCGTCATCCGCAACATCGTCGTCGGTTTCTGCTTCCGGGGCGATATCCTCGTCCCCTTCTGCCGCGCTACCGTCGATGGAGTCGAGTTCTTCATCGTCCACCGGCTCTGCCACACGTTGCAGACCCACGACGTTTTCATCTTCCGCAGTACGGATGAGGATCACTCCCTGGGTATTACGGCCTACCACGCTGATTTCCGACACGCGCGTACGCACCAGCGTACCGGCATCGGTGATCATCATGATCTGGTCGCAATCGTCAACCTGTACCGCTCCGACAACCGAACCGTTACGCTCAGTCACTTTGATGGAGATAACGCCCTGCGTCGCGCGAGACTTGGTCGGATACTCTTCCGCCGCCGTACGCTTGCCATAACCGTTTTGTGTTACGGTCAGGATCGCACCCTCGCCACGTGGGATAATTAACGAAACGACTTTGTCTTCGCCTGCCAGCTTGATGCCGCGTACACCGGTCGCGGTACGGCCCATTGCACGGACGGCGTCCTCTTTAAAGCGCACCACTTTACCCGCCGCAGAGAAGAGCATGACTTCGTCAGAACCGGAGGTCAGATCCACGCCAATCAGCTCATCGCCTTCGTTCAGGTTCACCGCAATGATCCCGGCTGAACGCGGACGGCTGAATTCGGTCAGCGCCGTTTTCTTCACTGTGCCGCTGGCGGTCGCCATAAAGACGTTCACACCCTCTTCGTACTCGCGTACAGGCAGAATAGCGGTGATACGTTCGTTGGCTTCCAGCGGCAGCAGGTTGACGATCGGACGTCCACGCGCACCACGGCTCGCTTCCGGCAGTTGATAAACCTTCATCCAGTACAGACGGCCCCGGCTGGAGAAGCAGAGGATCGTGTCATGGGTGTTGGCCACCAGCAGACGGTCAATAAAGTCTTCTTCTTTAATACGTGCTGCAGATTTGCCTTTACCACCACGACGCTGTGCTTCGTAGTCGGTTAACGGCTGGTACTTGACGTAGCCCTGGTGAGACAGGGTCACCACCACATCTTCCTGATTGATCAGGTCTTCAATGTTGATGTCCGCGCTGTTGGCGGTGATTTCAGTGCGACGCGCATCACCAAACTGATCGCGGACCAGTTCCAGCTCTTCGCGGATCACTTCCATCAGGCGATCGGCGCTGCCCAGAATGTGCAGCAGTTCAGCGATCTGTTCCAGCAGCTCTTTGTACTCGTCGAGCAGTTTTTCATGCTCAAGCCCGGTCAGTTTCTGCAAGCGCAGATCCAGAATCGCCTGGGCCTGCTGTTCCGTCAGGTAGTACTGACCGTCACGCACGCCGAATTCAGGCTCCAGCCACTCCGGACGGGCCGCGTCGTCACCTGCACGTTCCAGCATTGCCGCCACGTTGCCCAGATCCCACGGACGTGCGATTAAGCCAGCTTTCGCTTCGGCCGGCGTAGGCGCACGACGGATCAGTTCAATGATCGGGTCAATGTTCGCCAGCGCAATCGCCAACGCTTCAAGGATGTGCGCACGATCGCGGGCTTTACGCAGTTCGAAAATCGTACGACGGGTGACGACTTCACGACGGTGACGCACAAACGCTGAAATGATCTCTTTCAGGTTCATGATCTTCGGCTGACCATGGTGCAGTGCCACCATGTTGATCCCGAAGGAAACCTGAAGCTGCGTCTGAGAATAGAGGTTGTTAAGCACAACCTCCCCGACCGCATCGCGCTTGATTTCAATCACGATGCGCATGCCGTCTTTGTCAGACTCGTCACGCAGCGCACTGATGCCTTCAACGCGTTTTTCTTTTACCAGTTCCGCAATTTTCTCGATCAGGCGCGCTTTGTTCACCTGATACGGAATTTCATGAACGATGATAGTTTCACGACCGGTTTTCGCGTCAGCTTCAACTTCCGCGCGAGCACGGATGTATACTTTGCCACGACCGGTACGGTAGGCTTCTTCAATACCGCGACGACCGTTAATGATTGCCGCAGTCGGGAAGTCCGGACCTGGGATATGCTCCATCAGCCCTTCAATGCTGATGTCTTCATTGTCGACGTAAGCCAGGCAGCCGTTGATCACTTCGGTCAGGTTGTGCGGCGGAATGTTGGTTGCCATCCCGACGGCAATACCCGAGGAACCGTTGACTAACAGGTTCGGGATCTTGGTCGGCATAACGTCAGGAATGCGTTCGGTGCCGTCGTAGTTATCGACGAAATCCACCGTCTCTTTTTCCAGGTCTGCCATCAGCTCGTGGGCGATTTTCGACATACGGATTTCCGTATAACGCATCGCTGCGGCGGAGTCACCATCGACAGAACCAAAGTTACCCTGACCATCTACCAGCATGTAGCGCAAGGAAAATGGCTGCGCCATACGAACAATGGTGTCGTAGACGGCAGTATCACCATGAGGGTGGTATTTACCGATTACGTCACCAACAACACGGGCAGATTTTTTATAGGCTTTATTCCAGTCATTGCCCAATACGTTCATGGCGTAAAGTACGCGACGGTGTACCGGCTTCAGGCCATCTCGGACATCTGGCAGCGCACGGCCAACAATGACCGACATCGCATAGTCCAGATAAGAGCTCTTCAGCTCTTCCTCAATGTTGACCGGTGTAATTTCTCTCGCAAGGTCGCTCATCTAACCGCTATCCCTCTACTGTATCCCGGATTCAAAGGTCGGAAATTATAACACAACCGCGCTGATTGAGGTAAACCTATCCCGTTTATTCGTAGAGAATGCCTGATATACTCATTCGTCTTGCCATATAAGGAGTAAAAGCCACGATGAATGCCGAAAAACAGCCGGTAAACCACAACGTTGACCACGAAGAGATCGCCAAATTCGAGGCCGTCGCGTCGCGCTGGTGGGATCTGGAAGGCGAGTTTAAGCCGTTGCATCGTATTAACCCCCTGCGTCTGGGTTACATTGCCGAGCGATCGGGCGGTCTGTTTGGTAAAAAAGTGCTTGATGTCGGCTGCGGTGGCGGCATTCTGGCTGAAAGCATGGCCCGTGAAGGGGCGACGGTAACCGGGCTGGATATGGGTTTTGAGCCGTTACAGGTGGCAAAACTGCATGCGCTGGAAAGCGGTATTCAGGTTGACTATGTGCAGGAGACAGTAGAAGAACACGCAGCCAAACATGCGCACCAGTACGATGTCGTGACCTGCATGGAGATGCTGGAGCATGTCCCCGATCCACAGTCGGTCGTCCGCGCCTGCGCGCAACTGGTTAAACCCGGTGGGGACGTGTTTTTCTCAACCCTCAATCGCAATGGCAAATCCTGGTTGATGGCGGTCGTCGGTGCAGAATACATTCTGCGGATGGTGCCGAAAGGCACTCATGATATTAAAAAGTTTATTAAGCCCGCCGAGCTTCTTGGTTGGGTGGATCAGACGGTGTTGCAAGAACGCCACATCACCGGACTGCATTTCAACCCCATTACCAATACCTTCAAACTCGGCCCCGGCGTCGATGTGAATTATATGGTACATACCACGGCAAAAGCCGACTGACCTGAAGGCCGGATGTCGACGCTTCGGCGTCTTATCCGGCTGCAAAAAAAATTAAAAATCCGAAAAATTTGACTCAGGCACCAGGAAGTTTCTTTACCTTCGTTGAAGAAATCAGCACTCGATCAAATTATCTATTTTTTTTATGAATTGTTGACATCCCCGCCAGGCCTTATAAGACGCGCACTTAGCCTTTCTAACCCTTTCGCAACCTCAATTTAACCTCAAAATCAACTCTTGTACTGAAAAGAATCCCAACTAGAATACTCACCATATAGCGTTTACTTTAACACCGAACCCCTACATGTAGTATTTATCCACAGAGTTAATCACAAGATTGCTTTGTGGATAGTACAGGGGATATTTTTCTTTCACGGACAGGTAAAAAAACCACATGAATCAGAGTCTGCTGGTGACAAAGCGTGATGGTAGTACAGAGCGCATCAATCTCGACAAAATCCATCGGGTTCTGGATTGGGCGGCAGAAGGACTGAATAACGTTTCGATTTCTCAGGTCGAACTGCGCTCCCACATCCAGTTTTATGACGGTATCAAGACATCCGATATCCATGAAACGATCATTAAAGCCGCCGCAGACCTGATCTCTCGCGACGCGCCAGATTATCAGTACCTGGCTGCCCGCCTGGCCATTTTCCATCTGCGTAAAAAAGCCTATGGCGAGTTCGAGCCGCCGAAGCTGTTCGACCATGTAGTGAAAATGGTTGAGATGGGCAAATACGACAATCATCTGCTGGAAGACTACACGGAAGAAGAGTTCAAGCAGATGGACTCGTTCATCGTACACGACCGCGATATGACCTTCTCTTACGCTGCCGTTAAGCAGTTAGAAGGCAAATATCTGGTTCAGAACCGCGTCACCGGTGAGATCTACGAAAGCGCCCAGTTCCTTTATATCCTGGTCGCCGCTTGCCTGTTCTCTAACTACCCGCGTGAAACCCGTCTGGAATACGTTAAGCGTTTCTACGACGCCGTTTCAACCTTCAAAATTTCTCTGCCTACGCCAATCATGTCCGGCGTACGCACCCCGACGCGTCAGTTCAGCTCCTGTGTGTTGATCGAGTGCGGCGACAGTCTGGATTCCATCAACGCCACCTCCAGCGCGATCGTGAAATACGTTTCCCAGCGTGCCGGTATCGGCATCAACGCCGGTCGCATTCGTGCGCTGGGCAGCCCGATTCGCGGCGGTGAAGCGTTCCATACCGGCTGTATCCCGTTCTACAAGCACTTCCAGACGGCGGTGAAATCCTGCTCTCAGGGCGGCGTGCGCGGCGGAGCAGCAACCCTGTTCTACCCTATGTGGCATCTGGAAGTCGAAAGCCTGCTGGTGCTGAAAAACAACCGTGGCGTGGAAGGAAACCGCGTGCGTCACATGGACTACGGGGTGCAGATCAACAAGCTGATGTACACCCGCCTGCTGAAAGGTGAAGACATCACCCTGTTCAGCCCGTCCGACGTTCCTGGCCTGTACGACGCGTTCTTCGCCGATCAGGACGAATTTGAGCGCCTGTACACGCAATACGAAAAAGACAACAGCATTCGCAAACAGCGGGTGAAAGCGGTTGAGCTGTTCTCGCTAATGATGCAAGAACGCGCCTCAACTGGCCGTATCTATATTCAGAACGTTGACCACTGCAACACCCACAGCCCGTTCGATCCGCAGGTCGCACCGGTTCGCCAGTCCAACCTGTGTCTGGAGATCGCGCTGCCGACCAAACCGCTGATGGACGTGAACGACGAAAACGGTGAAATCGCGCTGTGTACGCTTTCTGCGTTCAACCTCGGGGCGATTAACAGCCTTGACGAGCTTGAAGAGCTGGCGGTGCTGGCGGTACGTGCGCTTGATGCCCTGCTGGATTATCAGGACTACCCGATTCCTGCGGCAAAACGCGGCGCAATGGGCCGCCGTACGCTGGGGATTGGCGTCATTAACTACGCCTACTATCTGGCGAAGCACGGCGTGCGTTATTCCGACGGCAGCGCCAACAACCTGACGCACAAAACCTTTGAAGCCATTCAGTACTATCTGCTGAAGGCGTCAAACGAACTGGCTATCGAACAAGGTGCCTGCCCGTGGTTTAACGAAACCACCTATGCGCAGGGTATTCTGCCAATCGACACCTATAAGAAAGATCTGGATGCGATTGTCAGCGAACCGCTACATTACGACTGGGAGCAGCTTCGTGAGTCAATCAAGACCCATGGCCTGCGTAACTCCACGCTTTCCGCGCTGATGCCGTCTGAAACCTCTTCGCAGATCTCTAACGCGACGAATGGTATTGAGCCGCCGCGCGGTTACGTGAGCATTAAAGCGTCGAAAGACGGGATTCTGCGTCAGGTTGTGCCGGACTATGAGCATCTGGGTAACGCTTACGAACTGCTGTGGGAAATGCCCGGTAACGACGGCTATCTGCAACTGGTTGGCGTGATGCAGAAATTTATCGATCAGTCGATTTCCGCTAATACCAACTACGATCCGACGCGCTTCCCGTCAGGGAAAGTGCCGATGCAGCAATTGCTGAAAGACCTGCTCACCGCCTATAAATTCGGTGTGAAAACGCTGTATTATCAGAACACCCGAGACGGTGCGGAAGATGCGCAGGACGATCTGGTGCCCTCCATTCAGGACGATGGCTGCGAAAGCGGCGCATGTAAGATTTAATGAAAGATGCCGGATGGCGGCGTGAATGCCTTATCCGGCTTACAAATGACTTCGCGGTATTGTAGGCCGGATAAGCGAAGCGCCATCCGGCATTACATTGCAGACAGGACTCACATTCATGGCCTACACCACCTTTTCACAGACGAAAAATGACCAGCTTCTGGAACCGATGTTTTTCGGCCAGCCGGTAAACGTTGCCCGTTACGATCAACAAAAATATGACATCTTCGAAAAGCTGATCGAAAAGCAGCTCTCGTTCTTCTGGCGCCCGGAAGAAGTTGACGTTTCCCGTGACCGCATCGACTATCAGGCGCTGCCGGAACATGAGAAACACATTTTTATCAGCAACCTGAAATATCAGACGCTGCTGGACTCCATTCAGGGACGCAGCCCGAACGTGGCGCTGCTGCCACTGATCTCGATCCCGGAACTGGAAACCTGGGTAGAAACCTGGGCCTTCTCCGAGACCATTCACTCGCGCTCGTACACCCATATCATCCGCAACATCGTGAACGATCCGGCGGTGGTGTTTGACGATATTGTCACCAACGAGCAGATCCAGAAACGTGCGGAAGGCATTTCCAGCTATTACGACGAGCTGATTGAGATGACCAGCTACTGGCATTTACTGGGCGAAGGTACGCACACGGTTAACGGCAAAACTGTGACCGTAAATCTGCGCGAACTGAAGAAGAAGCTGTACCTGTGCCTGATGAGCGTAAATGCGCTTGAAGCCATTCGTTTTTACGTCAGCTTTGCGTGCTCTTTCGCCTTTGCCGAGCGCGAGCTGATGGAAGGTAATGCCAAGATTATCCGCCTGATTGCTCGCGACGAAGCGCTACACCTGACCGGCACCCAACATATGCTGAACCTGTTGCGCAGCGGCGTTGACGATCCTGAAATGGCGGAAATCGCTGAAGAGTGCAAGCAGGAGTGTTATGACCTGTTCGTCCAGGCGGCATTGCAGGAAAAAGAGTGGGCAGATTACCTGTTCCGTGACGGTTCGATGATCGGCCTGAACAAAGACATTCTTTGTCAGTACGTCGAGTACATCACCAACATCCGCATGCAGGCCGTAGGCCTTGATCTGCCGTTCCAGACCCGCTCCAACCCGATTCCGTGGATCAACACCTGGCTGGTGTCCGATAACGTTCAGGTTGCTCCGCAGGAAGTGGAAGTGAGTTCTTACCTGGTCGGTCAGATCGATTCTGAAGTCGATACTGACGATCTGAGCAACTTCCAGCTCTGATGGGCCGCGTTACGCTACACATTACTGGCACACAGCTGCTGTGCCAGGATGAACACCCTTCCCTGCTCGCTGCATTAGAATCCCATAATGTCGAAGTCGAATACCAGTGTCGGGCAGGCTACTGCGGTTCCTGCCGTACGCGATTGATTGCGGGCCAGGTTGACTGGCTCACCGAACCGCTGGCGTTCGTGCAGCCGGATGAAATTTTGCCCTGCTGTTGCAGGGCAAAAGGCGATATCGAAATTGAAATGTAACGACGCCTACAGCGCGTAGTAATACGCTTTGACCTGTTCCCAGTCCGCTTTCGGAATTGGGCTCAGGTACTTCTCCAGTTGCGCGAAATCGTGATTGACGGCTTTATGACGGCGGAAACGACGGCGGCTTTTTTCCAGATCTAAAAAACCGGCTTCGACAGTCCCTTCTGATTTCACGTAAATATGACGAACGTAACAGCAGCCATGCTGGCGGTTAACGCTGTGCATCTTTTTGAATGCTACAGCAACCGCTTTTAGCATCGCATCGCGAACACCGTCTGGATACGGCGATATCGTATGCTGCTGATACCAGTCGGCAATGCTGATAAACCCTTTCATATCTTCCGTGATCAGCAGTGCCCGCCACTCACCGTCGATTTTCGTCGCTTTACCATAAACGATTTTCGGCACAATCACGCCCGCACGTTCCAGTTCCTGAATCACATCCATTTCACGCACGATGGTGGGCCGACCAAAGGGATAACGCACAGAATGAAACAGATGCTGGGTCATACGTTTGACATAAAGCTTTTTGCCGTCTCGCTCGATGCACTGTACGCCGCTCATTCCTTTGCGACGAAAGTTAGGTTCTTCAACCCAATCCCCTTCCGTTGCCCACCAGTCGTTAAATTCATCATGCGCTGTTGCCTGTGACATTCCGCCCGTCCGTTATAGTAACCATGATTAACATTCAGTTCGTGAATATAATGCTTCTTCTTAAGGAAATCTTAAGTTTTTCGTGCATGGCTAAGAACGCTGGGACGGAGAACGCATTTTTTGATAATCAGAAGCATAAAAAAACTGCACCTTACTCAGCGGTAACCCGCCTTTGGGGTGCAGTTGTTCAGTACGACTCGGCGTACGGGTTACTCTTTACGTAAGAACACAACCGCTTTGTCGGGGAAGTCGGTGAACAGCCCGTCTACGCCCGCTTTATTGTACAGAATGTCATACAGCTGATTAACGTCCGCCGCGTAATCCGGCAGTTGATCGGCGCGGACAGTATAAGGATGAACCGTCATCTTATTCTGCTGCGCTTCTTTCGCCATATTGGTCAGGACAATGTTGCCTTTCTTCGATTTCTCGTCGATCAGCATATGATAATCCGGACCCACACCATCCGCATATTCAGCAATCTGCTTCATCGCGCCCGGCTTGAACATCCAGTCGTAGTTGTAATTCACCCATTTGCCGTCCGGCTGTTTTTCTTGGGTTTCATTCCAGTCGGTATAGGCAATAAGCTGCACCAGGTTCAGATCCATCCCCATCTTTGGTTCCAGCTCGTTCTTGATGCGCTTAAGTTCAGCGGCATCAAAACTTTGCAGATAGACCTTGTCCTGTTTGTCGCTATAGCCATACTTTTTCAGCACTTCCAGCGTCTTAGCCGCAATATCCTTCCCTTCCTGGTGATGGAACCATGGCGCTTTGATCTCTGGGTAAATCCCAATGTTCTTACCGGTGGAATGATTCAGCCCCTGAACAAACTCGATCTCTTCCTCAAAGGTATGCACGCGGAAGTCCGATTTCCCCATCGGGAAACGGCCAGGATAGGTTTGCACCTTCTTACCGTTTTCCAGATCAAACCCTTCGGTAAACTTCAGGGATTTGATTTCATCCAGGGTAAAGTCGATCGCATAGTAGCGGCCATCTTTGCGTGCGCGATCCGGGAAACGTTCAGCAACGTCCGTTACGCGGTCCAGATAGTGGTCATGAAGGACAACCAGACGGTCATCCCTGGTCATCACCAAATCCTGCTCCAGATAATCCGCACCCTGTGCGTAGGCCATTGCCTTTGCAGGAAGGGTATGCTCAGGCAGATAACCGCTCGCACCACGGTGGGCAATCACCACTTTATCCGTGTTACTGGCCGCCATCGCACTGCTTCCCATTACCGTGCCTGCCATCATCAGTGCCAGACTCAGGTTTTTCAGTGCCGTTTTCATTCCATTAGCCTCCGTTGCGTTTCATTTGCATCTCAGCATGATGGCGTTTTTCACCAAACATCACGACAACCAGCAGGATAACAGCCAGTATGCTGCCGCCGATCATGACCATAAAGCCGCCATCCCAGCCGAAGAAGTCCACGGTGTAACCGACGATGGCGCTGGCCGCCACCGAACCACCCAGATAGCCAAACAAGCCAGTGAAGCCCGCTGCAGTCCCTGCCGCTTTTTTCGGCGCCAGTTCCAGCGCATGCAGACCGATCAACATAACCGGACCATAAATCAGGAAGCCGATGACGATCATACAGATCATATCGACGGTCGGGTTACCCGCCGGGTTCATCCAGTAAACGATGGTGGCAATTGTCACCAGGGTCATAAAGAACACGCCGGTTGCGCCACGGTTGCCACGGAACACTTTATCCGACATCCAGCCGCACAGCAGCGTGCCGGGGATCCCTGCGTATTCGTACAGGAAGTAGGCCCAGGACGATTTATCCAGCGCAAAATGCTTCACTTCTTTCAGATAGGTCGGTGACCAGTCGAGGATGCCGTAGCGCAGCAGATAAACGAACACGTTAGCGATAGCGATGTACCACAACAGTTTGTTCGGCAGAACGTACTGCATGAAGATCTGCTTCGCGGTCAGCTCTTCTTCCGCTTTTTCGTTATAGTCGTCCGGGTAATCGTTTTTGTACTCTTCGATAGGCGGCAGACCACAGGATTGCGGCGTATCACGCATCATCGCAAAGGCAAACAGCGCGACAATGATTGCGCCAAACGCAGGCATATACAGCGCTGCTTTCCAGTCGTTAAACCAGGCCATACCCAGCAGGAACAGCAGCGGAGGAATACCACCACCGACGTTATGCGCACAGTTCCATACTGACACGATGCCGCCACGTTCTTTCTGCGACCACCAGTGCACCATGGTACGTCCACACGGCGGCCATCCCATTCCCTGGAACCAACCGCAGAGGAACAGCAGAACGAACATAATGGCAATGCTTGAAGTCGCCCAAGGGACAAAACCCATGAACAGCATCACCGCCGCCGCCAGGATCAGACCGGCTGGCAGGAAAACGCGCGGATTCGAGCGGTCGGAAACCGACCCCATGATGAATTTCGAAAATCCGTAAGCAATAGAGATACCCGACAAGGCAAAACCTAAATCACCCCGTGAAAAACCCTGCTCAACCAGGTACGGCATGGCGAGTGCAAAGTTCTTGCGCACCAGATAGTACGCGGCATAGCCAAAAAATATCCCCAGGAAAATCTGCCAGCGAAGCCGACGGTAGGTCGGATCGATCTCCGCTTGAGGCAAGCGCGCTGTATGCGCGGCTGGTTTAAAAATGCTCAACATAATGTAGCCTCCGTGGCCCGTCTTTGAGTAGTGGTCAACATCGCAGTCTTTATCCAAAACCCCGCTGCTTCTGGTTTGCCGCGATGTTAAGTAAAGATACATGGCGTTAATGTGAATTACAGCACATATTGTTACAAACAGATGACAAATGTTCAAAAAGGCGCACGGAATCACGTTTCATTTTCGTATCGTGAGCGAATATGCGCGAAATCAAACAAACCATACTTTTTCTATGGCTAAATGATAAAAAACGAACTGTGAGGGAAAACAATGAAAACTCGCGACTCGCAAACAAGTGACGTGATTATCATTGGTGGAGGCGCCACTGGCGCAGGGATCGCCCGCGACTGCGCGCTGCGCGGTCTGCGCGTCATTTTAGTTGAACGCCATGACATAGCCACGGGTGCGACTGGTCGCAACCACGGCCTGCTACACAGCGGCGCGCGCTATGCGGTAACCGACGCCGAATCCGCCCGTGAATGCATCAGTGAAAACCAAATTCTGAAACGCATCGCCCGCCACTGCGTAGAGCCGACGGACGGTCTGTTTATTACCCTGCCTGAGGATGAGCTTTCCTTTCAGGCGACCTTTATACGCGCCTGTGAAGAGGCGGGAATTCGCGCAGAGGCGATTGACCCTCAGCAGGCGCGCATTATCGAACCTTCTGTTAACCCGCAGTTGATAGGCGCAGTGAAAGTTCCGGACGGCACCGTTGACCCGTTCCGCCTGACGGCCGCAAACATGCTCGATGCCAAAGAGCATGGGGCGATTATCCTGACCGCCCATGAAGTCACCGGACTGGTGCGCGAAGGCGCAACCGTCAGTGGCGTCCATGTGCGTAATCACCTTAATGGCGAAACCCAAACGCTGCTGGCACCTGTGGTGGTCAATGCTGCGGGAATCTGGGGGCAGCGTATTGCTGAATATGCGGATTTAAGCATCCGCATGTTCCCGGCAAAAGGGTCGTTGCTGATTATGGATCACCGGATAAACCAGCACGTCATCAACCGCTGCCGCAAACCGTCTGACGCGGATATTCTGGTACCTGGCGACACGATTTCGCTGATCGGTACCACCTCAACCCATATTGATTACAATGATATCGACAGCAATCGCGTAACCGCCGATGAAGTCGATATTTTGCTGCGCGAAGGCGAGAAGCTGGCACCGATTATGGCGAAAACGCGCATTCTGCGCGCATACTCCGGCGTACGTCCATTAGTCGCCAGCGACGACGATCCCAGTGGCCGCAACGTCAGCCGCGGTATTGTGCTGTTCGACCATGCCAAACGTGATGGACTGGACGGTTTTATCACCATTACCGGCGGCAAGCTGATGACCTATCGCCTGATGGCGGAATGGGCGACGGACGCGGTCTGTCGCAAACTCGGCAACACCCGCCCGTGCACTACCGCCGATACCCCGCTGCCGGGTTCACAGGAACCCACAGAAAGCACGCTGAAGCGCGTTATCTCCCTGCCCGCACCGCTACGAGGCTCAGCCGTTTATCGTCATGGCGACCGCACGCCGGTTTGGCTTAGCGAAGGCCGCCAGCATCGCAGTCTGGTATGTGAATGCGAGGCTGTCACGGCAGGTGAAGTGCAGTACGCAGTGGAAAACCTCAACGTCAACAGCCTGCTTGACCTGCGCCGTCGTACCCGCGTAGGGATGGGGACCTGTCAGGGCGAACTTTGTGCCTGTCGCGCCGCCGGATTGCTGCAGCGCTTTAACATTACGACCTCCGCGCAGTCCATTACTCAGCTTTCTGATTTTCTTAATGAGCGCTGGAAAGGCGTTCAGCCTATCGCCTGGGGCGACGCGCTGCGCGAAAGCGAATTCACCCGCTGGGTGTACCAGGGACTTTGCGGTCTGGAGAAGGAACAGCATGATGAGATTTGATACGGTCATTATGGGCGGCGGGCTTGCCGGACTGCTGTGTGGCCTTCAGTTGCAAAAGAGCGGCTTACGCTGCGCGATTGTCACCCGTGGCCAGAGTGCACTGCACTTTTCCTCCGGTTCTCTGGATCTTCTCAGCACGCTGCCGGATGGGCAGACCGTGACGGACATCCAGGCAGGGCTTGATGCACTGCGCGCACAGGCGCCTGCTCATCCGTATACCACCCTCGGCGCGCAACATGTTCTGGCGCTAGCCCAGGAAGCGCAGGCGCTGATGGCGACATGTAGCGCACACCTGCAAGGGGACGTTCTGCAGGGGCATTTGCGGGTTACGCCGTTAGGAACACTGCGGTCTACCTGGCTCAGCTCCCCGGAAGTTCCCGTCTGGCCGCTGGCGGCAAAACGCATCTGCGTAGTCGGTATCAGCGGCTTGCTGGACTTCCAGGCTCACCTTGCCGCAGCGTCACTGCGTCAGCAAGACCTCGAGGTGGATATCGCTGAAATCGACCTGCCTGAGCTGGACGTACTGCGCGACAACGTCACAGAGTTTCGGGCAGTGAACATTGCGCGTTTTCTCGATAACGAAGATAAATGGTCGCTGCTGTATGACGCTCTTTTACCGATAGCAAAGAACTGTGAAATAATGATTATGCCCGCCTGCTTTGGGCTGGCGGATGACAGCCTCTGGCGCTGGCTCAACGAACGTCTTCCCTGCAGTCTCTCCTTGCTGCCGACACTCCCGCCATCGGTGCTGGGGATTCGTCTGCATAACCAACTTCAGCGCCAGTTTGTTCGTCAGGGCGGCACCTGGATGCCGGGTGACGAGGTAAAAAAAGTCACCTGTAAGAACGGCGTGGTCAGCGAAATCTGGACGCGCAATCATGCTGATATTCCTTTACGCCCACGCTTTGCGGTCCTCGCCAGCGGCAGTTTCTTTAGCAGCGGTCTGGTTGCAGAACGGGAAGGCATTCGCGAGCCGATTCTGGGGCTGGATGTCCATCAAACGGAAACGCGCGCCGAATGGTATCACCGTGATTTCTTTGCCGCGCAACCCTGGCAACAGTTTGGCGTGACCACTGACGATGCTCTGCGCCCGTCGCTGGCAGGGCAGACCGTTGATAACCTGTATGCCATCGGATCGGTGCTCGGCGGGTTCGACCCCATAGCCCAGGGGTGCGGTGGCGGGGTCAGTGCGGTAACGGCATTACATGCCGCCCATCACATTGCAGCACGTGCAGGAGGTGAGCAATGAGCAATACGAATTTTGAAAGCTGCATCAAATGCACGGTGTGCACCACCGCATGTCCGGTCAGCCGCGTTAACCCCGGCTATCCGGGTCCCAAACAGGCCGGACCGGACGGCGAACGTCTGCGGCTGAAAGATGGCGCTTTGTACGATGAAGCGCTGAAATATTGCATTAACTGCAAGCGTTGCGAAGTCGCCTGCCCGTCTGACGTAAAAATCGGCGATATCATTCAGCGAGCACGTGCAAAATACGACACCACGCGCCCGTCGCTGCGTAATTTCATTTTGAGCCATACCGATCTGATGGGCAGCGTCTCCACGCCGTTCGCGCCCGTTGTGAATACGGCGACATCGCTGAAACCTGTGCGTCAGTTGCTTGATTACGCATTAAAGATCGACCATCGCCGTTCGCTACCAAAATATTCATTCGGGACTTTCCGCCGCTGGTATCGCAGCGTGGCGGCGCAGCAGTCGCAGTACAAGGATCAGGTAGCCTTTTTCCACGGCTGTTTTGTCAATTACAACCATCCGCAGCTTGGTAAAGATTTGATTAAGGTTCTGAACGCGATGGGTACCGGCGTTCAATTATTAACGAAAGAGAAGTGCTGCGGCGTGCCGCTGATTGCCAACGGGTTTACCGACAAAGCGCGTAAGCAGGCGTTAATCAACGTGGATTCCCTGCGTGACGCGATTGGCAGAAAAGGCATTCCGGTGATCGCCACTTCGTCAACCTGTACCTTTGCGTTGCGTGACGAATATCCTGAGGTGCTGGACGTCGACAATACGGGGCTACGGGAACACATCGAACTGGCAACCCGCTGGCTGTGGCGAAAACTCGACGAAGGGAAAACCCTGCCGCTTAAAACGCTGCCCTTGAAGGTGGTGTATCACACACCGTGCCATATGGAGAAAATGGGTTGGACGCTCTACACCCTGGAGCTGTTACGGCGGATACCCGGTGTGGAACTCACGGTACTGGACTCACAGTGCTGTGGAATTGCCGGAACCTATGGTTTCAAGAAAGAGAACTACCCGACCTCACAATCCATTGGCGCACCGCTGTTTAAACAGATTGAAGAAAGCGGTGCCGATATTGTGGTTACCGACTGCGAAACCTGCAAATGGCAAATTGAGATGTCCACCAGCAAGCGCTGCGAACATCCGATCACCTTGTTGGCGCAGGCCTTAGGTTAGCCGTATTGCCCGGTGATGCTACGCTTTCCGGGCCTCCCAACAATATCGAAACAGAAGCCGGATGTGCGCAACGCCATCCGGCTTTTTTGCGTATCGCCCTCCAGGAAATTGAACGCATTGCAGTTGCTCGTATTTATCTCTCATACCTCTTCGCAAAGACAATATTTGCTGGATGCCCCCTGCGCCAGGAATGCGTAACGTCACGCCATCGTTTGAACCAGGTGACGGACAACCATGACGAAATCAACCACATCCGCGCCGCATGACGCGGTTTTCAAAAAGATTATGTCTTACCCAGAGATGGCGCGGGACTTTCTCGCTATTCATCTTCCCGACACGCTACGACAAATGTGTGACCTGTCCACGCTCAGGCTGGATGAATTTGACGATCCACACCTGGCTCGTCAGTTGTATACGGAAGCCTTTCCGCTGGTCGACATCACCGTCGTTCCGGACGACGAAATCATGCAGCATCGCCGTATCGCCTTGCTGGAACTGATGCAAAAACATATCCGCGATCGAGACTTAATGGGGCTGGTTGACCGTCTGGTCGCGCTTTTAGTTACCGGTATCGCTAATGACAGCCAGTTGCAAACGCTGTTTAATTATCTTGTGCAGTACGGTGATGCTTCCCGCTTCAGTGATTTTATTCGTGAGGTCGCCGAACGTTCCCCCTATCACAAGGAGAGATTGATGACCATTGCTGAACGACTCAGAGAAGAAGGCCACAATAATGGATTGCAGAAAGGTTTGCAGAAAGGTTTACAGGAAGGGTTGCAACAAGGGCGACAGGAAGGAATGCAGCAAGGTGTGCAAAAGGGCACGCGTGAAGAAGCGTTGCGTATTGCGCGCATGATGCTGGAGAAAGGGATCGAACGCGATATGGTGCTTACCATCACCGGCATGTCTGTTGACGAGGTCATGGCAAGCCACCATTAAACCGAATACAGGCCGGATGTGCGCAGCGCCATCCGGCATTTTCTCAGTAGCTGCTTTTTACCGTTTTTCCGGACGAGGCAGGCTTAAACATCGCCAGCCTGTTATCCAGCGCTTCGGTATAAAGCATAGTATCGACACCCACAGCAACGAAATTTGCGCCCCATTGCAGGCATTTCTGCGCCATAGCCGGGTCGACGGCAAGAAATCCAGCCGCTTTTCCCGCTGCGCGAATGCGCCGTATGCTCGCTTCGATAGTTCGCTGCACTTCAGGATGACCGGCGTTGTCAGGATAACCCAACGATGCTGAGAGATCCGCTGGTCCTATAAACACGCCGTCTATTCCTTCAACGTCAAGGATCGCGTCCAGATTATCCAGCGCCGTTTTGCTTTCTACTTGCACCAGCAGGCAGAGCGACTCGTTAGCCTGCGCCATGTAGTTGTCAATGCGTCCCCAGCGTGCTGCCCGAGCGACGCTTGCCCCCACGCCGCGCTCGCCAAACGGCGGATAACGGGTAGCGGAGACAATTTGCCGCGCCTGCTCTGCGGTATCGACCATTGGAATCAACAGCGTTTGCGCGCCGATATCCAGCACCTGCTTTATCAGCGCCTTACTGCCCTCAACCGGACGAATCACCGGCTGGCTGGCATAAGGAGCGATAGCCTGTAGCTGGTGATAGAGATCCTGTACGGTATTTGGCGCATGCTCACCATCTATCAACAACCAGTCATAGCCCGACGTTGCGGCAATTTCTGCCATGTAAGAGGTCGTTGAGCTCAACCACAGCCCAATCTGGACTTCCCCCTTCCGTAATCCTTCCTTGAAAGGGTTTGCTAACAATGCGTTCATAATATTCCTTACAACGTGGACAAGATCATTGATGTGCAGTACCCGGCTGCGTCGCGGTGCGGTTTACGCTCAGCGTAAAAATGATTAACGAGCCGATAATCGCGACGCCTGCCAGCGCCAGCAACCCCGCCGCATCGCTGGCGAACATCGTTTCCGCTTTGACGCGCAGGATTGGCGCAATAAACCCGCCCACCGCACCAAACAGGTTAACAAACCCGATCCCTGCCGCCAGCGCAGTCCCCGACAGCAGTTGCGTCGGCATGGTCCAGAACACGGGCTGTACGGCAATAAAGCCTACCGCCGCCACGCAGAGCGCCAGAATGGCAAAGACCGGAGAAACCAGGCCAGACAAACCGATGCCAACGCCCGCAGCCAGCAGCGTCAGGGCGGCGACGTTACGTCGGTCGCCGGTACGGTCGGAATAGCGAGGAATAAGCCAGGTTCCAAACAGTGCTGCGACCCACGGAATGGCGGTCACAACCGACGCCGTAAAGCCCACTTTGGTCCCCAGCAGCGCGGCTACCTGAGTCGGCAGGAAGAAGATCAGTCCGTAAACAGCGACCTGAATCGTCAGGTAGATAATCGCCAGTTGCCAAACGCGGCCGTTACGCAGGGCATCAGAAAGTTTAGAGGTCACCTTCTTCTCTTCTTCGCTCGCCAGTTGGCTAATCAGCGCCGCTTTTTCTTCAGTGCTAAGGAAACGCGCCTGCTGCGGCGTATCATCGAGCCAGAAGAAGGTGAACACCCCCGCCCCTACCGCCAGTAAACCTTCGATAACGAACATCCAGAACCAACCGGGATGCCCCATAAAACCGTGCATTTCTAGCAGCGCGCCAGAAAGCGGCGAACCAAGCGTCAGCGCGAGCGGTGCCCCCATATAGAACAGTCCCATAATGCTGGCGCGGTTGCGCTGCGGGAACCACTGCGACGTGAGATAGATCATCCCAGGGAAGAAACCGGCTTCGGCTGCCCCGAGCAGAGTACGGATGATCAGGAATTTCGCCTCAGTATCCGCCCAGGCCATCGCCGCGGAGAGGAAGCCCCATAGCAGCGTGGTGGTACCGATCCAGGTACGGGCACCGAGTTTACGCATCAACAGGTTAGCGGGTACGCCGAGAAAGGCGTAAACCACGAAGAAAATCCCCGCCCCCAGCGCATAGGCTTCGTTACTCAGTCCGGTATCAATCTGATACGTCTCTTTGGCAAAACCAATGTTCGAGCGGTCCAGAAAAGCCAGCACGTACAACGCCAGCATGAACGGGATTAAACGCGCGCGGTTTTTCTTCACCACGCCGTCAAGAAAAGTGGTACTCATAGCAAGATCCTCAAAGAGATGAGGGCGTTGCCGCATCACCGGCAACGCACAGGTCATTAGTGGCTATAAGGGCGTTTCAGATTACAGTCGCGGTTAAGCTCCACGCCGAAGCCGGGTTTATCCAGTACTGATTTATGGATACGTCCATTCACAGGCACCGGCTCATCAAGCAGAATCGGGTCAAACTGCGGACGCATGGTTGAACAGTCCGGGCTGGTCATCAGGAATTCGCTAAACGGCGTGTTAGTGAAAGTAATCACCGCATGGTGTGAGTAAACCGACGAGCCGTGCGGAACCACCAGCTGTCCACGCGATTTGGCGATTGCCGCAATTTCGACCAGTGTTGTTAGACCGCCACACCAGCCAACGTCCGGTTGCATAATATCGATACCGGTTTCAGCCAGCGTGCGGAAGGATTGCAGCGTGCCGTGATGCTCACCGCTGGTGACCATCATTCCGGCTGGGGCGTTACGCTTCAGTTCGCGATAGCCTTCGTACTGCTGTGGCGGCAGGCACTCTTCAATCCACTTCAGATTCGACGGCGCACAGGCATGGGCCAGTTTCGTCGCATAGTTGACGTCCTGGCTCATCCAGCAGTCGAGCATCAGCCAGAAGTCAGGTCCGCACTTCTCGCGCATCTCTGCGACCATCGCCGCATCTTTACGGATCCCGGCGTCACCATCGTGTGGCCCCCAGTGGGTCGGCATTTTGCCGCCAATAAAGCCCATCTCTTTCGCCAGATCCGGACGCGCACCGGTGGCATAAAACTGAATTTCGTCACGGACTGCGCCGCCCAGCAGTTTGTAGACCGGCAGACCGACCACCTTGCCGAACAGATCCCAAAGGGCCAAATCCACGCAGGAGATAGTATTCATGACCAGCCCGCCGGAGCCGGAGTAGTACATCGTCGCTCCCAGCATCTGATCGTGAATAAGTTTGATGTCGCTGACGCATTTGCCTTCAATAAAGCGATTGAGATGCTTTTCAACGATAAAGCAGCCCATCTCGCCGGCCGTAGAGACGGCAAACCCCGTTTGACCGTTTTCCGCCTCCACCTCTACAATCAGCGTGCCCAGCACGTTGATGCCAAACGACTGGCGCGACTGTTCGTATTGATGGTATTTGCTCATTGGGGTGGCGATGTGATCGTCAATCCAGTGGTTAGCCCCCTGGTCATGATAATCACCGCCGCCCGCGCCTTTTTCAGCGGTAGCGCCGCCGGTGAACCACGCGCGGACCTGTTTAATTTTGGGTAGGGTCATAATGTTCTCCATTGTTATGAGGCAAGTGAGTCGAAGGGGCTTTTCCATCCCAGCAAACGCGAGATATCTTTCGCGCAGGCAATTGCCTTACCGGCCAGATAGTCACGGTTCTCTTCGTTGATTTGTAAGCGGGTACCGACCACCGAAATGGCGGCGGCGGGTTCGTTGTTAGCGTTAAATACGGGAGCAGCAACACAGCGCACATCCGGGTAATCTTCCCCATTATCAAAACTCCATCCACGCTGGCGGATGCGTTCAAGCTCATCGCTTAACTGCTGAGGTTCGGTGATTGTTGTCGCTGTCGCACGCTCCCAGACCAGTTGTTCGATAATGGTTTTGCGCACGGCGGCGGGTTGCCATGCCAGCAGACATTTCCCGATGCCGGAACGATACAGCGAGAGGCTTTTCCCTTCGTGCGAACGCACGCTGATGGTCGAAGGCGATTCCACTTTCAGGATGTAATACGCGCTTTCGTGATCGATGATCCCGAGATGGCAGAGCAACCCGGTTTCATCCATCAACTGGGTGAGACGAGGACGTGCCAGTTCACGCAGATCCATTTTGCTGAGCGCATGACCGGAAAGCTCTACCAGCTTGGTCCACAGGCAGAAATTTTCATGGTGATCGACGCTGATAAACCGCTGACGCTTAAGTTCATTAAGCAGCAGATAAGCGGTACTTTTCGGAATACCCAGCGTTTCAACGATGGTAGCGGCGCTGCAGGGGCCAATTCGCGCGATCAGATTAAGAATATCGATCGCCCGGGTCAGCGCCGGGACTTTGCTTGATTCCAACATACTGGACTCCAGTCTGAGATACTGGAATCAGTGTGATCGGTCTGGACCGGGAAATTTGTGAAGCACGTCAAATCGCGCCGCTGTTCCAACGGAATGGAGAAATTACTCATAGAAATGTGAGGTTCAACACGGATTTTTTCGCAAGGAGTACAACAGGTTGGACAATTTGACGATCGAAGGCCCGGTTCGAAGGCCCGATAAGCATAACGCCATCGGGCTTCCGGAGTTACATCGTTAACGAGTCAACCACTTCAATCCAGCCATGCTCCGTCGCAATATCCTGACCATTAAGCCAGCGGCGCAGCATGTTCAGGGCCATCATAGCGCAAACTTCCTGACGCACTGGCAGGCTGTGGCGCGTTACGCTGAAATGAACCCGCAGGGCAAAGGTTCCGTCGGGCGTCGCCAGCGCAAAATTCAGGTGGTCATTTTCCAGCCCGGAAACGGCCAGTGCCAGACCGGCATAATGTTTACTTCGCCGCTCTGCTGTCCAGTGAGCGGTTTGCGCGAGTGTCTCTTCCTGCGAAGGCACCACTTCACTGGCCAGTAGCGGGGCCTCAGCGCGGGAAAGCTGTAATGCGATAAGCCCTCCCGTGTACTGTTCGCTGAGCGTCAAACTCAGTTGGCGCTTTTGCAACTCACGGGTAATCTGATGCGGCAAACCTTCGGTCCCTTCAAAAATCACGCTCTGTCCGGCAACCTGTTTAACCTCCTGCCACAAGGTTTGCATCGCATCGCGCTGGGCGTAAGGTCCGGTCAGTTTCAGCTCAATAATCGGCATGGAGGAGCGGTAGCCGATGGTCACACCCTCTGGCAGTTGCAGCGTGTCCAGGCTTTGCGCCAGATCGCTTTCCGAACGTCCGAAGGTCGTTAAGCGCAGGCACAGCGGCGGTGCCTCGAGCGCGAAACGCTCCCGCAGGCGCGGCAGGATCTCATGCTCAACCATCACTTTAAATTCAGAAGGAACGCCCGGGGTAAAGAACATCAGGCAGCGGTTCAGTTGTACGGCAAAGCCGCAGGCGGTACCGACAGGATTATTAATAAATTCAGCGCTGGCAGGGAGTTCGGCCTGCTTACGGTTGCTTGGGGCCATCACCCGACCGCGCTCACAGAAAAAACGTTCCATCTCGGCAAGCCAGGGTTCATGCAGAACCAGCCCTTCCCCTTTTGCCGTCGCAGCGGCAAGCGCGCTTAAATCATCGCTGGTCGGCCCCAGACCGCCGTTGACGATAAGCACGTCGGCATGCAGGCTTCGCTCACGTAATATGGCAACCAGATCGTCCAGGTTATCGCCTACTGTATTACGGCGTGTTAAGGGTAGCCCCTGGTTAAAGAAAAAATCGGCCAGCCAGGCAGCGTTGGTGTCGACGATTTGCCCGTGCAACACCTCATCCCCGGTGGATAACATCTCCACGTTTAACATCATGTTCTCCTGCTTTTATGATGAAAACACTATAACGCATAGGGGGAAATCGCGTGGAAGGAAAAAATCCGGAAGGATGTAAAATGGCGCGACGGGAAATCGCGCCGGTGTGATTAGAAGCTGGCGTTGACCCCGACGTAGGGACCATCTGCAACGACGTTATCCGGGGCACCGTCTTTACCGGCAAGATTCAGATAACGGTAACCCGCTTCAATGCTCAGAGGCCTGAGAATAGTCAGACGCGCCCCCGCATTGGCCTCTTCATAGCTATCGATACCGCTGGACAGTGAGTCCGGAGAGTAGTAGTACTCGCCAAACAGACGGAACCTGTCACCCATCGGCCACTGTAATCCGCCACCGACTGCCGCCGCGTAACCTTCATCGCTGTCGTTCGGATGGGTATATAACCCCTTTCCGCCTACCGTTGCCATCAATGGTCCAAGTGGAATGTTCAAGCCAAGGCCCAGACCTGCCGCATCGCCGTCGTCATCGTTGTGCATCCAGTTGCCGCTCAGTGCAAGACCGGACGTTTCCGTACCAAAGCCAACGCCGATATTGGTGTAATCCTCCCCCGCCTGGCCGCTGATGCTCATCGCATTGACCGATGCGGAGACCAACAGCATACCCGCCATTCCTAAAATTTTACTTTTCTTCATTTTTACCCTTTCCAGCAAGCAAGTGTACAAAATGCCCCAAAACCGCGGGATTGTACTGCCATAGGCAAAGGAATCAATGAGCTAAAAAAGCGATTATCCTGCAATTTGTAAGAAAATACGTCTATCAGACAGGGCGCGAGGTTCAGCTAAAACCATTTAGCCAATAAGGAATTGCCCAGGATCAATATTTTATTCAGCAATCTTCCCTACATTGAATTCCGAATTTTAAAGGTAATTAATGAATTATCTTATATTGTTGACAGATATTGACCCATTTTACCTCTGCTTCAAGGAACTTAACCGTGCGACAAAGGACTATTGTTTGCCCATTAATAGAAAATGAAGGAAGTTATCTCCTGTGCCAAATGGCCGACGATCGGGGAGTATTCCCGGGTCAATGGGCACTTTCAGGCGGCGGTGTTGAGCCCGGCGAGCTCATTGAGGATGCGCTGCGCCGCGAAATTCGCGAAGAACTTGGTGAAGAGCTGATTCTGACCGAAGTCAAACCCTGGACCTTTAGTGACGACATCCGCACCAAAACCTACCCTGATGGCAGCCAGGAAGAAATTTATATGATTTACCTGATCTTCGACTGCGTTGCCGCCAACCGAGAAGTTCATATTAACGAAGAATTTCAGGCATTTGCATGGGTCAGACCCGACGATTTACCGAAATACGATTTAAATGTTGCTACCCTCAAGACACTAAGCCTGAAGGGCTTACTGTAATTGCTGATGACAGCCGACGCAGGCTGTCATTATTTTTACGCGAATAGCGTTATTTAGGGTGCGACCAGTTGACCATCTAAAAACAGTTTTCCGTGTTCCGCATGCATCACCAGCGCATCCAGATAATCGGGTTCATATTTTACGCCGCGCATATTTTTCGCAAGCCTGGTCAGACAATGATTATGGGTAAAAATAACTACATTGTTATTACCCGATTTATTCACCAATGCATTAATTGAGCGATACGTTTGTTTACCACATTGGTGCATATTTTTATCTACGACAACTTTTTTACCGGTTGAAAACCATGTCGCTGATTGAATTGTCCGTACCGTATCGCTGGCATACAGATCGTAATTTGGAATTTCTTTAGAAAAAGAGAGCCCCCGCGCCCGAACCTGATGCGCACCATAAACCGTAATCCCCGTTTTATCGGATAAACAGACGTTATCAGAACGATCGCAGCGCTGAGCATGACGAATCAATACGATGACAGGGTGCTGTTTTGCCAGCAATGCCAGCGTACGTGTATTAATCCCTGGTAAGCCATTGCTACTCCAGGCAAACTGGCTACCGAATCCGGCGAGCAGGGCCAGTGATGTCACCAGGATAATCAGCAATTTTCGGTATTTAATAAAAAACGGAGATAATACAAGCACGGCACTCTCGATGTGATAACAGAAAAGAGAAACGGGTCGGTACGGTGTTATGTTCAGTGTACGGACGTCGCAGGTGAATAAAAATGCGCCAAAAAATCCGCAAAAGCAAAGAAATTTGCGGCTAAAAAAAACCTTTATCTGTGCCGCAACCTTAAGGTTAAATTAATATTTAAATTGTACTCTTTCGACCAAATGCATTCTGAAATTCGGCTTTTATATTATGTGGCGCAACCTGAAATCTGTACGTCTCTATTTGGCTTTCTTCGCATATATAATTGTCTATTATATTCTCCCAATCAATACTCGCTTGCTCTGGCAGCCCAATGAAACCCGCGATAGCGAAATCATCCGGGAGATGCTGGCTTCGGGACACTGGTTTGCACCTCAGTTTCTCGGCCTGCATGACGGTGGATTCGATCTGCCCTGGCTTTGGTTTAGCAGCATCGGCCAGTGGGTGTTCGGGACGAGCAATTTCGCCGTGCGTGCTGGCGCTATTTTCGCGACACTACTGATGGCCGCTTTGGTTGCTGGCTTTACTGTTCGCCTGTGGCAGGACAAGCGTACTGCGTTGATAGCCACCCTGCTCTTTCTCTCACTTTCCGCTGTTTATAGCATTGGCACCAGTGCACTTCAGGCACCGGTTGATGCCCTTAACATTCTGCTATGTCTGTACTGTCTTTGGCTGGGGAGCGCGTCTGCAAAAAACGGCAATAGCCGTCACGCACTCTGCTGGTTTGGGCTGGCAGGTAGTCTGGCGTTACTGGCATGGAACAGTCTGACCAGTCTGAGCGTTTATCAGAATAACCTCCCTCGTTGGTCAGTATTCCCCCTGCTGTTGGCGGGCAGTCTTCCCTGGCTTGGTCTGTTGCCCGGTGCACTGTTCAGCACCTGGCGTGGTCGAAATCACATCCGGGGTGCGTTGCCTCTGGTATGCCTGGCTGTTATCCCGATTCTGTTGGTTAGCCTGAGTAACAGCACGTTGTTATGCTTGCTCCTCGTCAGCTCCGCGCCGATGGCAATCCTGATGGCACGATATGGTCTGTATACGGCCCCCAATAACCCCTTGCCGTTACGCGTGAACGGCTGGATCAACATCGCTATTGGCATCACGGGTATTATTGCGACCTTCATCGTCTCCTCATGGGGACCGATGCAGACCCCGCTCTGGACGCATGTCGAAACCTACAAAGTCTTTTGTTCATGGGGAATTTTTATCATCTGGCTCTGTTTTGGCGCCTCTACGCTGAATAATAGTGATAAAACGTGGACGTTTTCCGCGCTCTGCCCGTTAGGGCTGGTCTTGCTGCTCGGTTTTTCGGTTCCCGACAGAGTGATGGAATACAGACAGCCACAGTTTTTAGCCGAGATCATGCGCGAGCCGCTCGAGTCGAGTGACTATATTTTATCTGACAGTGTTGGGATCGCCGCCGGGCTGGGCTGGAGTCTGAAACGGGACGACATCTTAATCTATACGCCTCGTAGCGAAATGCCTGTTGCCGGTACTGAAGGACACATCATCAGGAAGCGTGATTTCCCTGTCTGGCTGCGCCAGCATCGGGAAGAAGGCAACATTACGCTGGTTTTGTCTGACGCAGAGAATAAGCCTGCTGACCTGCCGCCTGCAGATAGCACTGAAAACCTGGGACGACTGGTATTATACCAATATCGCCCCACCCATTAACGAGTCACCGAACGAACCCAATCCAGTAGCGCACGACGGGAGATTTTGATTCCGCCACTTTTCAGTTCATCAGGTAAAGACAGCCAGCGTACCGGCTGCTGAAAACGCGCCAGCTTGTCTTTGACCCATTCACTGAGATCGACCTCAGCGATCTGCGGTTCAAATTCCACGACCGCCACCGGACGATGCCCGAATTCTGCGTCCTCTATGGGAACGATAAACGCTTGCAGAATGTGCGGATGGGTAAGAATCACGCGCTCCACCTCTTCAGGCTGAATCCCTTCTCCTCCACTAAAAAAGAGATTATCCAGCCGTCCGATAATGGTTAACTTACCTTCATTTAGCACACCACGATCGCGTGTCGCGAACCAGCCCTCGTCGTTAACCAACGGTAGAAGTTCGCCGTCTCGCCAGTAACCCTGCGCCATGCTGGCGGCTCGCAGCCAGACTTCGTCGTCAACAATTTTGACTTCCCGACCGGGTAAAGGCTCTCCGACATCCGCCAGCCCATCCGCTTCCTTGGCGCAGACGGTGGAAGCAAATTCGGTCAGACCATAGCCGCACCAGCAGCGAATCCCCTGAGCGTCAGCCTGCCCGGTGAGTTCAACCGGAATAGCCGCCCCGCCCAACAGTACGGCTTTCAGCGTTACCGGGGTTTTGTTCACCAGCAGACGCCAGAGTTGCGTTGGCACCAGAGATGCATGGGTACATCCTGCCAGCATCTGTTCCAGCGGCTGCTTTTCCCGCACCGTCATCCGTGCACCGGCAAACAACCAGCGCCACAAAATGCCCTGTCCGGAAACATGAAACAACGGTAAGGAGAGCAGCCAGTCATCATCCTGAGTAAATGGAATCATCGACAGGACGCCTTCGGCGCTCGCAAGATGCGCCTGAATGCTATGAACGGCAGCTTTCGGTAAGCCAGTGGATCCTGAGGTGAGCGTCATTGAGCATAAACGCGCCGGATGCCACGCCGCGCTATGTGCATCACCTTTTTCCTGCATCGAAAGCGGGGTCAGAAAGGCAGGGCAATCACCGTCCTCAAGATCCAGGGCAAAGTCCAGGGTTAAGCCTGGCAGCAATGTGGTGAGTAATGATGACGGAAGCTGCGGGTTAACCGGCAGAACGCGTGCCCCGCACTGTAATAACGCCAGCCATGCCAGCAGCGTTTGCGGGTGATTCCAGGCGCGCAGCATCACGCCGCTGCCCTCAGCGACGCCCTGGGCAGCAAAGCCGCCAGCCAGGGCATCAATACGACAACACAGTGTGCGCCAGCTTAACACCTCCGCGCTGAGGCGTAAGGCAGGGGCATCTCCACGAACCTGCCGCCAGTGACGCCACGGCCAGTCAGTGAAGATCATAGCAGTCGTTCCAGCGCATCTTCGCCAATACACGGTAACGGGCTGTCGGGCCAGCGACGAATCTGCTGTGCCTGCATCAGGCTCAACGTGTCCAGCCCTGGAATGGTCTGCGGCGTCAGCCATGCGGCAATGCGCGCCAACTGCGTTAAACCGAGGCTCGACTCGATCGATGAACTGATCACCGCCGTCAGATTTAACGCATGAGCGGCCTGCACTTGCTCACGCACTTTCTCCAGCGAGCCGGTTAGCGTCGGTTTAATCACCACTGCGCGCACGCCCTCTTCTGCTATGAAGGCAAAATCGGCTTCGCGCAGACTCTCATCCCAGGCGATGGCGATGCCCGTTTCACGGGCAAACGCGCGGGAATCATCGCGGGATTTACACGGTTCTTCGAGGAAAGCGATACGATCGCGATAGTCTGGATTCACATATTTCGCAAACTGTTGCGCTTTCAGCGGCGTCCAGGCCCGGTTTGCATCCAGACGCAAATGCAGTTCCGGTATCGCCTCCAGCAGCAGGTTAACCACCATGCCGTCACGCACTGCTTCGTAAAGCCCAACTTTAACCTTCGCGACTTTTTCGCCGGGCATGTCTGCAAGTTGCAATACCAGCTCGTCCGGATCGCCCGTACACAATGGTGCGGCGCGGTAATCCGCAGCCTCTGGCAACGTTCCGGCCAACTCCGCTAATGCACAGCTTGCGCCAAAAGCGACCGACGGCATTTCCGGCAGAGCATCCTGCCCTTGCAGCCAGCCGTTAACCCAGGAAAGCAGCGCGGTCTGTGCCTCCTCCCAGGATTCCGCGCTGAAGCCCGGCAGTGGGGAGACTTCCCCCCACCCTTCACGCTCGCCGTCGTGCAAACGGACATACAACCCATCGCGGGTTTTTAACCGCCTGTCGCGCAGAATCACTCCCGCGTCCATGGGGATCTGCCAGCGGTATACCTGCGCGTTACGCATTATGGATTCCGTTTAAATTTGCTGAAATCAGGCTGACGTTTCTGGTTGAAGGCGTTGCGGCCTTCCTGACCTTCTTCCGTCATGTAGAACAGCATAGTCGCGTTACCTGCCAGCTCTTGCAGGCCAGCCTGACCGTCGCAGTCAGCGTTGAGCGCCGCTTTCAGGCAACGCAGCGCCATTGGGCTGTTTTGCAGCATTTCGCGACACCAGCGTACTGTCTCTTTTTCGAGGTCAGCCAGCGGAACAACCGTGTTAACCAGCCCCATATCCAGCGCCTGTTGGGCGTCGTATTGACGGCACAGGAACCAGATTTCACGCGCCTTTTTCTGTCCAACGATACGCGCCATGTAAGATGCACCCCAGCCGCCGTCGAAAGAACCTACTTTCGGGCCGGTCTGGCCGAAGACGGCGTTTTCCGCCGCAATCGTCAGGTCGCACATCATGTGCAGCACGTGCCCGCCGCCGATAGAGTAGCCCGCAACCATCGCGACAACCGGCTTCGGACAGGTACGGATCTGGCGCTGGAAGTCGAGGACGTTCAGGTGATGAACACCGGAGTCATCCTGGTAACCGCCGTAGTCACCACGCACTTTCTGGTCGCCGCCAGCACAGAAGGCTTTGTCACCTGCACCGGTCAGGATAATCACGCCGACGTTGTCGTCATAGCGCGCATCCGCCAACGCCTGGATCATCTCTTTGACGGTCAGAGGACGAAAAGCGTTGCGCACCTGCGGACGATTAATCGTAATTTTGGCGATACCGTCGGCGGATTTTTCATAACGAATATCCGTATACCCTTCGGAGCAGTCGTGCCATTCAGCCGGTGCGTAAAGCATTGTTTCATCAGGATAGATCATAGTGTGTCCTTTAAGTCAGAGACGCAGAATCTGAGCCAGACTGTCCACCACGCCAGCGGGATTTTCCCGATGCGCATTGTGTCCGGCGTTACGAATCACATGGCTGCTCGCCGCTAACTCCGCCGCGAAGGCGCGAAATTTGCTGTCACGTTCACCATATAAATAATAAAACGGAAATTCGCGCGCGTTGAGCGCGTCGCGTAAATCAGGCTGTACCGCCAGCGAAGTGGCTTCCAGCATTGCTGCCAGGGTTTCGCCGTTGTTGCGACTGCGCAAAGCGACCAGCGCTTCGCGTTGCTGCGCGTTCAGCGAAGCAAAGACCGGCTGCTGATACCAGTCCCGAAAAACCTCCGGCAACGCTTCCTGACGAAAACGTTGCGCCCAGAGACGATCGGACTGTTGGCGGACGGCGCGCTCGCTTTCGTCTTGCAGCCCAGGATGACCGCCTTCAACAACCAGTCCCATTAGACCCGGCATTCCCTGGCAAGCCGCCATCATCGCGACTCTGCCGCCCAGGGAATACCCCAGCAACCAGAACTTAAGTATGTTGTAACTAAGTAAGGTTTCACGCAGCAAGGCTATCACATCGGTAAAACCGCCAACGCGAATGTCTGCTGATCCGCCGTGGCCGGGGAGGTCGATATAGAGCCGGGAATAATCAGTAAACTGCTCGCCTACGGTCATCCATTCCGTCGCGTCACCAGAAAAACCGTGCAGGAATACCAGCCAGGGCGAGCCTGGCTGAGCCTGTTTTGCCTGCGCGTGCAGGATCATAAATGACTCACCTGCGCCAGAAGCTGTTGCAGGGTTTGTGTGCCGTCAGTGTCGTTCACCACCAGCTCAATGACCGTGGTCGTCGGGGTGCGCCACGCGCCTGCCAGCGCCGCTTCCAGCTCATCCCAGCTTTCTGGTCGATGATACTTCAGGTTGAACATGGCGGCAGCGTGTTCAAAATGGACGTTTTGCGGCATCAGGTAGAAGCGCTCGCGTTCACTCTGCGGCGTGGGTAGCAGCGAGAAAATTTGTCCGCCGTTATTGTTCACCACAATGAGGACGAACGGAGCGGAAACCTGGCGCAATAAGGCCAGTGCGTTCAGGTCGTACAGCGCAGAAAGATCGCCAACAATCGCCAGCGTCGATTTTGCGCTGGCGCGTTGAACGCCAGCGGCGGTTGAAAGCAGCCCATCAATACCGCTGGCGCCGCGATTGCTGTACACCGGGTAGCCTGCCGGGAGCTGAGAGAATGCATCAATCAGACGCACGACCAGGCTGTTGCCCACAAACAGTTGTCCCTGTTCAGGCAGATAATCACGAATGCGATGCGCCAGCTGCGCCTCACCAAATGTGTCACGACGCGCTGCAACCGCCTGCCAGGCCTGCTCAGCCAGCTGCGGGATCGCGACGGCCCAGGGCTGACGTTTCTCTGCCGGGTGCAGTTCCAGCCAGTCGCCAATTTTCGCCACCAGACGGCGACCACGGTGATTCGCCGGGTCCAGTCGTCCTTCGAGATTATCGACAATCCAGTACTCTTCAGGCTCACAGCTGGCCTGCCATTGCAGTAAACGTTTACCTGTCAGGCTGCTGCCAAGCTGCACTACAATCTGCGCCTGTTGCAGTTCGGTCACCGCTTTCGCATTACCCAGCCAGAGATCGGCGCAGGGTAGCGGTTGTCCGGTTTGTGACAGCACATCGCCAATCAGCGGCCAACCCAGCATCTGCGCCCACTGGGCGACTTTTTTGCCCTCTTCCGCGCTCATCCGTCCGGCGACAACAACGCCGCGTTTTTGCCGCCAGAAGAACCAGTCTCGCTGTTTGTCGCTTTCGAGCCGACGCGCTTCGCGCAGCCAGGGTTTATCATCCTGCCACCAGTCACCCAAACGCTGTTGCCACGCCAGACCGGTATCGTCCATGTCGCCATACAGCGGCTCGGCAAAGGGACAGTTGATGTGAACGGCGCCGGCATGCAGGGACGCCAGCGCATTGTCGATGGTCGACACCAGCCAACTGGCAGGAATATCCTGCGTCGGACGCGGAAGTGAAAGTGTTTGGGATGGATGGGAGGCAAACATCCCAACCTGGCGAATGGCCTGGTTCGCACCACAGTCGATCAGTTCAGGAGGGCGATCGGCAGTCAGTAAAATCAATTTTTCACCGGTCAATCCCGCTTCGATCAACGCCGGATAAAGATTAGCGACCGCAGTGCCAGAAGTCACAATCACTGCAACAGGCTGCCGGCTGACCTTTGCCAGACCCAGCGCCAGATGCCCAAGCCCACGCTCATCAAAATGCGTGTGGTGAATAAAAGCAGCGTTCTCCGCCGCCGCAAGAGTGAGCGGGGTGGAACGAGAGCCCGGGGCAATGCAGACATGCCTGACGCCGTGGCGAGTTAATGCTTCCAGTATGACCGCCGCCCAGCGTCGGTTAAATGCGCTTACTGACATGTAATTGTCCGGTATCAATAGTGCGTCTAAGAGCCATCCCAATCGGGTAATTTAGTGGTCAGTTTGTCCGTAGAGAATTAGTGCTCAGATTTTCACGTACTGTGTACGCTCCAGTTCTTCCGCGCTGTCCGTGTCCAAACTGCCTTTAACAATTTTCCCTACCGGGACAAGCTATAAGTATAGAGTTCGGCGAAAAATGGATTATTGATATGAGTCGGAAATATATGACTCACAGCGCGTCCATCTGTAATAAAGTCCGCAACCCGGCGGCTTTGTTGTCAATTTCCTGCCACTCCTGTTCAGGATCTGAACCGCGCACGATGCCCGCGCCGGCATACAGTCGAACGACGTTGCGCGAGATTTTAGCCGAGCGCAGAGAAACACAAAACTCGCTTTGCTGTAGCGACAGATACCCTGCTGAGCCAGCATACCATTCACGCTCGAAGGGTTCGTGCTGTTGAATAAAGGCATGCGCGCGTTCGCGGGGTATTCCGGCCACCGCCGCCGTAGGCTGAAGCTGAACTAAACAGAGCCGGTCATCGGGTTGGTTGAGCGCGGTCCAGATACAGCGTCGCAGATGCTGTACTTTGCGCAACCTCAACACCTGCGGAGGCAGAACATCCAGCGAATGGGTGTGTGACTGCAACCGCTGACAGATATCTTCCACCACCAGCATATTTTCTCGCTGGTTTTTATCATCCTTCATCAGCCAGTCGCCCAGTTGTCTGGCCTGACGATCGTCCGGGTGATTCGCCACCGTTCCGGCCAGCGCTTCGGTGCGTAAAGCGTTGCCACGCCGCCGCCAGAGACGCTCTGGCGACGATCCCAGGAAAGCATCTTCAGCGGAAAACGCCATGAAAAAATGATAACAATTGAGGTTCAGACGACGACTTGAGGCCATGACCGCAGCAGCATTAACACACTGTGAAAACTGCAGATCGCTGGCGCGCGCCAGCACAACCTTGTCGAGGGTTTCCTCGGCGATGGTTTGGGTGGCTCGTTGAATCAGGCTTATCCAGCCGGCTTTTTCCGGCCGGTGCTGTTCGCCCGTCAGGGTCAGATGGAGCGCCGGCAGCGGCTTCATTTCCGCCAGCGATGCGAGAAACGTCCGCGCTCTGTCGGCATCTTCACGCAGAGAACTCTCGCTGAGCAGATGCAGGCGCAGTATCGCCGTACCCGCGCAGCGTCGCCATTCCAGACGGGGCAGAAACAACGCGCCTTTCTGTGGGTCGAACGCGTTCAGCCCCCAGATACGCAGGTCGGTTTGCTGCGGATAGTGTTGAAGAAACTGCTGAGCGCACTCCAGTGAGGGAAATTGTGCTGCCGTACCCAGCACGGCGGCTTCTTCATCACCGTTGCGCTGTTGCCAGTAAAATTGCGGATAGACAGACTGGCTTGCCAGCCAGCTCAGGGCATCAAAGGCGTCATTCAGAGGGAAAGAGACATCAAAAACGCGAATTCCAGGTGCCGTCGGGATCGCCTGCGACAAATGGCGCATCAGACTTTCCAGCGCAGTAGTGAATGAATGCACGCGGACCTCTCCCTGTTAAAAACCTCACATTATACGGGGTACTGCGACAAAAATGCAGTACCCCAGTTTAGGGAGGATGTGAGATCCCGTTTACAAATTAACGCCGCGCCAGCAGTAACCCAAGCACCAGGCCAACTGCGGCACCAGCGCCTATGCCCTGCCACGGTTTTTCATGCACGTAATCATCAGCCCGGTAAACCGCCTTCTTCGCCCGGTAATAGTAACTGTCTGAGGCATGACTCACCCGGTTTTTGACCTCCTCCAGGGCCTTTTCGGCACGCGCCTTGAGCTCAATATACTTTTGATCGGCGGGATCGCCTGAGGAGCGAAGCACCTCTTCCAGCGTTTCACTCAGCAACGTCAGGTCGTCATCAATATGTGAATCACCAAATTGAAAAGCCATTCTCGTTCTCCATTTTAGTAAAACCTGCCCCTAACTATAGACAACGACGCGGGTTTACGCCCGAATCACCTCACGCGCCATACCGATATGCGCAATGCCATCCTCATCATAGACGTCCGTTACCGGTACAAAGCCAAAGCGCCCATAGAAGTCTTGCAGATGCGCCTGCGCCCCCAGATACAGCGCCTTCTCTGGCCAGTGTTGCTGGCAGGAAGCCAATGTCTGCGCCATTAAATTTTGTCCCAGTTTCTCCCCGCGCAGGGCTTCACTGACAATGACCCGCCCGATAACCACCGGCTCAAGTTCTTCATCACTTTTCAGAATCCTCGCATACGCCACCAGCTCATCGTTGTACCAGCCCAGGATATGACGATTTTCGCCGACCAGATCATCGCCATCGATATCCTGATATGGGCAATTCTGTTCGACGACAAACACGGCGCAGCGCAGCTTTAGCAGCGCGTACAGTTGGGGGACGGTTAATTCTGCATGATGCAGATCTTGCCAGGTAATCATCGTGCGCTCCTTTTGCCTAAACGTTTTATACTAGCCAGAATATTTGGCAAAAGTGTAATGAAATGATGGATTTTATTTTTCTGGGTACCTCAGCAGGCGTGCCCACTCGCGCACGAAACGTCACGGCTGTTTTGCTGCACCTTCAGCATCCGACACAGCCGAGTCTGTGGCTATTTGATTGCGGTGAAGGCACTCAGCACCAGATGCTGAGCACCGCTTTCCACCCCGGCAAAATTGAGCGCATTTTTATCAGCCATTTGCATGGCGATCATCTGTTTGGCCTGCCCGGATTGTTGTGCAGTCGCTCAATGGCGGGTAACGCCCACCCCCTGACGATCTACGGACCGAAGGGGATCCGCGAATTCACCGAAACCGCATTGCGTCTGAGCGGCTCATGGACCGACTATCCCCTGGAGATCGTCGAAATCAGTGCCGGTGTGATCCTCGACGACGGGCTACGTAAAGTGACAGCCTATCCGCTGGAACACCCGCTTGAATGCTATGGCTACCGGGTAGAAGAACATGACAAGCCCGGTGCGCTGGACGCAAATGCGCTCAAAGCCGCAGGCGTGCAGCCCGGGCCGTGGTTCCAGGATCTGAAGGCAGGAAAAGTCGTCACGCTTGATGATGGCCGCGTCATTAATGGCGCAGAGTTCCTCGCCCCGGCCACGCCCGGTAAAAAGGTCGCTATTTTTGGCGACACGGCGCCGTGCGCGTCTGCCCGCGAACTGGCCAACGGCGTTGATATGATGATCCACGAAACCACGCTCGATACCGCAATGGAAGAAAAAGCGAACAGCCGGGGACACAGTTCCACTCGTCAGGCTGCGCTGCTAGCGAGAGAAGCGGGTGTCGGCAGGTTAATAATGACTCACGTTAGCTCACGCTATGACGAGGCGGGCTGTCAGCGCCTGCTGGAAGAGTGCCAGGCGATTTTCCCCGCCACTAACCTCGCCAGTGATTTCGCCGTTTTCAGCGTTCAGCGCTCCATTTTTCGTCCGCTGTGCCGATAACTGTTAAAAGCTCAGTATTCTCACAGAGGACAGAATGGACAATTTCCAGAAAGAAATCGATGACAGGGCGAACCTGACCCTGTCCAACCGCTTTGAACTGTTGCTGTTTCGTCTTGGTACTTCCGTCGACGAGCAGAAATCAGAACTGTTTGGCATTAACGTCTTTAAGCTGCGTGAAATTGTCCCGATGCCTTCCTTTACGCGCCCGGCGGGCATGAAGGCGCCGCTGCTTGGAATGGTCAACATCCGTGACCAGGTGATTCCGGTTATCGATCTCCCCGCCGTTGCAGGTTGCAAGCCAGAGAATGGGCTGAATATTCTGCTGATCACCGAATATGCCCGCAGTATCCAGGCCTTCGCCGTCGAGTCGGTCGAAAATATTATGCGTCTCGACTGGAAGCAGGTGCATACCGCTGAGAAAGCGGTAAACGGTCGCTACATCACCAGTATCGCCTGTCTTGATGAGAATAAAGAAACCAATAACCTGGCGATGGTACTCGACGTGGAGCAGATCCTGTATGACATCGTGCCGTCCGATCACGACCTGCGCGCGACAAAACTTCAGACCAGTAAGTTCAACATCCCTGGCGGTTCTGTCGCCATTGTCGCTGAGGATTCCCGCGTTGCCCGCGCCATGCTGGAAAAAGGACTGACGGCGATGGAGATCCCGCATCAGATGCACATTACCGGCAAAGACGCGTGGGATAAAATTCAACAGCTGGCGCAAGAGGCAGAGGCCGAAGGCAAAGCCATCAACGAGAAAATCGCGCTGGTGTTAACCGATCTTGAGATGCCGGAGATGGATGGTTTTACCCTCACCCGCCTGATCAAAACGGACAGCCGCCTGCAAAACATTCCCGTGGTGATCCACTCCTCTCTTTCCGGCAGCGCAAACGAAGATCACGTGCGCAAAGTGAAAGCCGATGGCTACGTGGCGAAGTTTGAAATTAACGAGTTGTCTTCGGTACTGGAAGAGGTGTTGGACCGGGCGGCACGAAACATGAGCGGCCCACTGGTAAGCCGGCAACGCATTGCCTGATAACGGTCTGGATGCCGGATGGCGCTACGCTTATCCGGCCTGATTTCCTGGATTGGCTTGTAGAACAATAAAAAAACCCGCCGAAGCGGGTTTTTTCGTTTCTGCCTGTCGCTTACATCAGCGGTGCGGCTAACTGCACAATGCTAATCAGCGGCTGTGGCCAGATACCCAGCACCAGCACCAGCAGTGCGGAGATCAGTACCACAATACCGCCCGCGCTGTACTGCCAGTTCGACGGCGCATCGCGGTTAAGCTGCTGAGGCGCGCTCAGGTACAGGCTCACGGCCACGCGCAGATAGTAGTACAAACCAATCGCGGAGCCGACCACCACGGCGGCAACCAGCCACCACAGACTCGCCTGCACACCGACCGCCAGCACGTAGAATTTACCGATAAAGCCCAGCGTCATCGGGATACCCGCCAGCGAGAGCATCATCACCGTTAACACGGCCGCGAGGATCGGACGATGCCAGAACAGCCCACGGTAGGAGAACAGAGAATCTGCATCCGGACCGCGGTAAGGGCTGGACATCAGGCTGACCACGCCGAACGCACCGAGGCTGCTGAACAGGTAACCGGCCAGGTAAACACCAACCGCTTCCATCGACATCTCGCCGCTTTGCAGTGCGATAAGCGCCACCAGCAGATAGCCCAGATGGGAGATAGAAGAGTAACCAAGCAGACGTTTGATATTGGTCTGGCTCAGCGCCATCAGGTTACCAAAGATGATGGAGGCAAAGGCAATGATACCCAGCACCACGCGAACTGCTTCGCTGTCGCCCACCGGCGCGTACAGGAACAGACGCATCACCACGCCGAAGATAGCGATTTTGCTCGCCGTCGCCAGGAAGGTGGAAACCGGAGCCGGAGCGCCCTGATAAACGTCTGGTGTCCACAGGTGGAACGGCACCAGAGAAAGCTTAAAGCCGAGACCGACAATCATCATGCCGAAGCCTGCCAGCAGCAGCGGCTCGTTCAGCATGCCGTCGCCGAGGCTCTTACCGAGCGCAACAAACGACAGGTTGCCGGACTGCGCGTACACCAGCGCCATACCGAACAACAGGAAGGACGACGCGGCAGCAGACAGGATGGTGTATTTGATACTGGCTTCCAGCGAACGCTTCTGACGAAACGCATAGCCCACCAGACCAAACAGCGGCAGGGAGATTAGTTCGATACCGAGGAACAGCGCCGCCAGATGATTGGCATTCGCCAGCAGGATACCGCCGAGTGCAGCGATCAGCACCAGCAGGTAGAACTCTTCCCGGTTATCGTCATAGCCTTCCAGCCACGGGTAGGCAAACGTACAGGTCGCCAGGCTCGCCAGCAGGACCAGCCCGGTGTAAAGCATCGCGAAACCGTCAACCCGCATTAGCGGGGTGACGTCCATCGCGCCTGCCTGGCCAACAAACCAGAGCGAAACCAGCGCGGCGTTAAGCCCAATGACCGACAGCGTGGCATTTAGGAAGTGATTGCGTCGCCACGCAATGGAGAGCATCACAACCACCACCGTCAAGCCGACGATCAGCAGCGGTAGCAGCGCAATCAGGTGTTGTGGAGTTATTGTCATGGCGATTTACGGCCTTGTAGTAGTAACGGAATTAACAAACCACTGCTGGATGTTACCCATCGCAGAATGCGAGGTATCCAGAATCGGCTGCGGATAGAAGCCAAGCAGTACCAGAAGCACGACCAGCAACAGGATGATAAACAGCTCACGCAGCGACATCCCTGGCAGTTCCTGATTGGCAATCTGGCTCTTCGCTTTACCGAAGTAAGCGCGGTGCAGCATCGCCAGCGAGTACACGGAGGCAAACACCAGACCAAAGGTCGAAATCACGGTAATCACCGGAACAACCTGGTAGCTGCCGAACAGGATCATAAATTCGCCAACGAAGTTACCGGTGCCCGGCATCCCCAGGGTGGCAACAGCAAAGAACATGGACAGCGCGGGCAGCCATTTCATTTTGCCCCACAGACCGCCCATCATGCGCATATCACGGGTGTGCAGACGTTCGTACAGCTGGCCGCACAGAATGAACAGACCCGCAGCGGAAAGACCGTGCGCAATCATCTGAATCACCGCCCCCTGGTATGCCAGTTGGCTGCCGGTGTAGATGGCAATCAGGACGAAGCCCATGTGGGAAACGGAGGTGTAAGCAATCAGACGCTTGATGTCGTACTGAGTGAAGGCCATCCACGCACCGTAGAAAATACCGATCACGCCCAACCACATGGCGATTGGCGCAAACTCCGCCGATGCGTTCGGGAACAGCGGCAGGGAGAAACGCAGCAGACCGTAAGCTGCCGTTTTCAGCAAAATCCCCGCCAGGTCAACGGAACCTGCGGTTGGTGCCTGAGAGTGCGCGTCTGGCAGCCAGCCGTGCAGCGGAACCACCGGCATTTTCACCGCAAAAGCGATGAAGAAGCCCAGCATCAGCAGATATTCTATGCCGTGGGACATCGGGGTATTCAGCAGGTCTTCATAGTTGAAGGTCCATACGCCGGTCGCATTATGGTGCACAAACACCAGCGCCAGAATGGCAATCAGCATCACCAGACCACTCGCCTGGGTGTAAATGAAGAACTTGGTTGCCGCCGTGATGCGCGTTTTACCGTCGGAAGCCTTATGCCCCCACAGCGCGATCAGGAAGTACATCGGCACCAGCATCATTTCCCAGAAGAAGAAGAACAGGAACATGTCGATGGCAAGGAATACGCCGATCACGCCGCCCAGGATCCACATCAGGTTCAGGTGGAAGAAGCCCTGATATTTTTCAATTTCACGCCAGGAACACAGGACCGCCAGAACGCCGAGCAGACCGGTCAGCACCACCATCAGCAGCGACAAGCCGTCGATAGCAAGATGAATAGAGATGCCAAAGCGCGGGATCCACGGCAGAACAAATTCAGACTGCCACTGCGGAATGCCGGCGGATTGCGTCAGTGAATAGCCGCCCTGCAGCCACAGCTGCAGGCCAAGCGCCAGCGTCAGTCCCATGGTGATCAGCGCGATCCAGCGCGGCACCTTCACGCCAAAGCGTTCGGTCTGCCAGCACAGAAACCCGCCGATAAAGGGGATTAGTATCAACCAGGGTAATAACATGGTGATCTTTATTCCTTGTTAAAGTCCCTAAGGGACCGATTTTCAACGAATTCTACAAAATTCACATTTGAGAGCGGTTTGTTGTGTCGGGTGGCGCTTCGCTTACCCGACCTACGGTCTTGTAGGCCCGGTAAGCGCAGCGCCACCGGGCAAACCGCTAACTCAAATCAACGTAAAACCATCAACAACGCCAGTACCACAACCGCACCGATGCTCATGGATGCTACATACCAGCGCAGATACCCGTTCTCGCTAAACAGCAGGCCTTTACCTGCAAAGCGAGAGAGGATCGCCGGGATGTTCATCATGGCATTCAGCGGATCGCGCTTCAGCAGCCAGGCAACGCCAAGGAACGGCTTCACGAACACTTTGTCGTACAGCCAGTCGAAGCCCCATGCGTTATACCACCAGGTCCCCAGCAGGCGGCCCGGCGCACTGTTGGCAATGGAGGTTACCAGGGTACGTTTGCCAAGCCACAGCCATGCGGCAATCAGGATGCCCGCAATCGCCACGACGCCAGAGGTAATTTCCAGGGTCATTACGCGACCATGCTCAAGTTCTGTTGTCTGCGGCAGTACACCCTGCAACGGCGGCACAATCAGCGCGCCAACGAAGGTGGACAGGATCATCAGGACAATCAGTGGCAGATGGTGGGTAATCCCCTTCCCTGCATGAGCGTGAATTTGTTCTTTACCGTGGAACACGATGAAAATCATACGGAAGGTATACAGGGAGGTCATAAACGCACCGACCAGACCTGCCACCATCAGATTGATATGACCATTCGCCATCGCACCCGCAAGAATCTCATCCTTACTGAAGAAGCCTGCAGTGATGAGAGGCAGTGCAGACAGCGCCGCGCCACCCACCAGGAAGCAGAGATAAACCAGCGGAATAGATTTACGCAGGCCGCCCATCTTGAAGATGTTCTGTTCGTGATGGCACGCCAGGATAACGGAGCCGGACGCCAGGAACAGCAACGCTTTAAAGAAGGCGTGGGTCATCAGGTGGAAAATCGCCGCATCCCACGCCTGGACGCCGAGCGCCAGGAACATGTAACCAATCTGGCTCATGGTGGAGTAAGCGAGAACGCGTTTGATGTCGGTTTGCACCAGTGCGGCAAAACCTGCCATCACCAGCGTCACCGCACCCACAATACCCACCAGATGCAGCACTTCCGGGGTCATCAGGAACAGACCGTGAGTGCGCGCAATCAGATAGACACCGGCGGTAACCATCGTTGCGGCGTGGATCAGCGCGGAGACAGGCGTCGGGCCCGCCATCGCGTCAGCCAGCCACGTTTGCAACGGCAACTGTGCAGATTTACCGACCGCGCCACCCAGCAGCATCAGCGTCGCCCAGGTCAGCATGTTGTTGCCTGCTTCGAAGTGCGCCGGTGCCAGTTCAACCATTTCGCGGAAGTTCAGGGTACCCAGCTCGTTGTAAAGAATGAACAGCGCGAAGGCGAGGAAGACGTCACCCACACGGGTCACGACAAACGCTTTCATCGCCGCTGCGCCATTCTTCGGATCGGTGTAGTAGAAGCCGATCAGCAGGTAAGAGCACAGGCCCACGCCTTCCCAACCGAGGTACATCAACAGCAGGTTATCGGACAGCACCAGAACAACCATGCTGGCGATAAACAGGTTGGTGTAGGCGAAGAAGCGTGAATAGCCCTCTTCACCACGCATGTACCAGGAAGCGAACATGTGGATCAGGAAGCCCACGCCGGTAACCACGGAAAGCATGGTCAACGACAGGCCGTCCAGCACCAGGTTAAAACCGATGTTGAAATCACCGACCGACATCCACGTCCACAGAGGCTGGCTGAATGCCTGCTTACCGTTGGCGAAGAAGTCTACGCCGACAAACGCGGTGACCAGCGCCGCCAGACCGATGGAGCCAACACCCACGGTCGCGGAGAGGTTTTCAGACCAGCGTCCACGGGAGAACGCCAGCAGTACAAAGCCAATCAATGGCAGAATAAAGGTTAAGGCAAGCATGTTCATCCACGCATCTCACTTACTGAATCGATGTTCAGGTTCTGGCGACGGCGATGGAGCTGCAGCAGCAGCGCAAGCCCGATGCTCGCTTCAGCAGCCGCAAGGCTGATGGCAAGAATGTACATCACCTGACCGTCGGTCTGGCCCCAGTAGCTCCCGGCGACCACAAAAGCCAGCGCGGAAGCGTTGATCATGATTTCCAGCCCGATCAGCATAAACAGCAGGTTGCGGCGGATAACCAGACCGGTTAAGCCCAGAACGAATAAGACAGCCGCGAGGATCAGTCCATGTTGTAAGGGGATCATGCGTGCTCCTCCGTTTTTCTTTTCGCGCTGTCGTCTTTACGGTTGCTCAGCACTTCACCAGAACGCTCTTCGCGACCGACGTGGAAAGCGACAACCAGACCGGCCAGCAGCAGCATTGACGCCAGCTCAACCGCCAGTACGTAAGGTCCAAACAGCGTAATACCGACCGCTTTCGCGCTAATCGGCGCGCCGTCGATGCCCTGGTCGTTAACGCCCAAAATGGCGTACACGATCACCACCAGCATGATGGCCGACAGAATTGCCGGACCAATCCACACCTGCGGCTTCAGCCACTGGCGTTCCTGCTCGATTTCGGAACCGCCAAGGTTGAGCATCATCACCACGAACACGAACAGCACCATAATGGCACCTGCGTAGACGATAATTTCCAGCGCAGCGGCGAAGTAAGCGCCCAGCGAGAAGAACACCCCGGAAATCGCCAGCAGCGAAATAATCAGGTACAGCAGCGCGTGTACCGGATTGGTATGGGTGATCACCCGCAAGGTTGCGAGAATGGCTATCAGGCCACAGATATAAAAAGCGAACTCCATTGCCCCTCTCCTTACGGTAACAGGCTCTTGACGTCGATAGGCTTGGCTTCGTTCTCTGCTTCGCCCTTATCTTTGCCGTCGATTGCCATACCTGCCATCCGGTAGAAGTTATATTCCGGATATTTACCCGGACCGGAGATCAGCAGATCCTCTTTCTCGTAAACCAGATCCTGGCGCTTATATTCACCCAGCTCGAAGTCTGGCGTAAGCTGAATCGCAGTGGTCGGACAGGCTTCTTCGCACAGACCACAGAAAATGCAGCGTGAGAAGTTAATGCGGAAAAACTCCGGATACCAGCGGCCATCTTTCGTCTCGGCTTTTTGCAGAGAGATACAGCCTACCGGACACGCTACCGCACACAGGTTACAGGCAACGCAGCGTTCTTCACCGTCCGGGTCGCGAGTCAGTACGATACGACCACGGAAACGGGGCGGTAGATAGACCGGCTCTTCCGGGTACATCTGCGTTTCGCGTTTGGCGAACGCATGCAGGCCGATCATCCAGATACTGCGTACCTGGGTGCCGAAGCCTACTAACAATTCTTTTAAGGTCATGGTCTTTGTGCCCCTTATTGCGCCTGCCAGAGAATGACAGCCGCCGTTACCAGCAAGTTGATGAGCGTCAGCGGCAGGCAAATCTTCCAGCCGAAGGACATTACCTGGTCATAACGCGGACGCGGTAACGACGCACGAATCAAAATGAACATCATCATGAAGAACGCGGTTTTAATCGCGAACCAGATGAATGGCGGTAAGAACGGGCCTTGCCAGCCACCGAAGAACAGGGTAACCATCAGTGCAGAAATGGTGACGATACCGATGTACTCGCCCACAAAGAACAGGCCGAATTTCATACCGGAATATTCAATGTGATAACCATCAGCCAGTTCCTGCTCGGCTTCCGGCTGGTCGAACGGGTGACGGTGACACACCGCCACGCCCGCGATAGCAAAGGTGACAAAACCAAAGAACTGCGGGATCACGTTCCAGATGTCCGCCTGGTTGTTCACAATGTCGGTCATGTTAAATGAACCGGCCTGCGCCACCACGCCCATCAGGGACAGTCCGAGGAACACTTCATAGCTCAGCGTCTGCGCGGAGGCGCGCATTGCACCCAGCAGTGAGTATTTGTTGTTGCTCGACCAACCGGCGAACAGCACCGCATACACCGCCAGACCCGCCATCATCAGGAAAAACAGGATCCCGATGTTAAGGTCTGCAACCACCCAGCCTGGGCTTACAGGTACGATAGCAAAAGCCAGCAGCAGCGAGGTAAACGCGATCATCGGCGCCAGAGTAAAGATGACGCGATCCGAAAATTTCGGGATCCAGTCTTCTTTAAAGAACATCTTGATCATGTCCGCGACCAGCTGGAGCGAGCCGCCCCAGCCAACGCGGTTTGGTCCGTAACGGTTCTGGAACAGACCCAGCAGGCGACGTTCGCCAAAGCTCATGAATGCCCCGCAGGTCACAACGACCAGCAGGATCACGACCGCTTTGAGAATGGTCAGCAGGATATCGATCAGATCCGGTGTAATCCAACTCATTGTTGTGCCTCCTGCAGATCCTCAAGACGCGCACCCGCCAGTACCGGTGCAATGCCCGGCATACCCATTGGCAAGCCAACCTGCCCTGCCGTTAAGCCTTCAGCGATTTCAACCGGTAGCGTGACCGTGTTGCCATCGTAGCTAAAGGAGACGCGGGTACCGGCATTCACGCCCAACTTCGCGGCATCGGCCGGGTTGAGTTTGATGTACGGTTGCGGCATACGGCTCTGGAAGACCGGCGCACGCTGGGACAGCTCATCGCTACCAAACAGATGGTAGTACGGCGCAATACGCCACTGACCGTCCTGCGCCTGGAAGCTCGCCGGTACGGCCGTGAAGTAGTCCAGACCGCCTTCTGAGGCTTCAATCAAACGCACGCCCGGATCGCCATGACGCAGTTTACCGCCCACTTCATCCTGGAACTTGTTCCACGCCTGTGGGGAGTTCCAGCCTGGCGCCCAGGCAAACGGAATCTGTGAACGCGGCGCAGACGGCTGGTTGTTCCCTTCCATCGAGAAGGCGAACATCGTGTCTTTATCCTGCGGCTGACGTGGCTCATGCACGCTGATATTAGCGCGCATTGCGGTACGACCGCTGTAACGGTGCGGCTCACGCGCCAGCTTCTGTCCACGAATGCGAAAGGAAGCATCCGGCGCAGCATCTTTAATGCCTGCCAGCTCCGGCATCGCGGCAATCGCGGCGTCGATCACGTGGTCGAGCTGCGTCCAGTCCACTTCGCGGTTCTGCACGGTGCTGTGCAGCGAATGCAGCCAGCGCCAGCTTTCCAGCATGATGATGCTGCTGTCGTAATAAGCCGGGTCGTAAACCTGGAAGAAACGCTGTGCGCGGCCTTCGTTGTTGATGACCGTACCGTCGCTTTCAGCGAAGCTTGCGGCAGAAAGCACCAGATGGGCGTTTTCCATGATGGCAGTACGCTGATGGTCAACCACCATTACCAGCGGCGCTTTCGCCAGCGCGGCATTTACACGCGTTGCGGAAGCATGACGATGCAGATCATTTTCCAGCACGACAACCGCGTCGGCGCGTCCGGTTTCCAGTTCAGTCAGCGCGTCGTCGAGCGAACCACCGCCCATAATGCCCAGCCCCATGCTGTTCACGGAACGTGCAATCATGGTAATACCAACGTCAGTACCACGGCCTTTCAGCGCTTTGGCGACGTTAGCCGCTGCCTGAATGATCTCAGCACTGCCGGCGTTAGTCCCGGAGATAATCAGCGGTTTTTTCGCCCCGGCCAGCGCCTGGACGATCACATCGATTTTGTTTTGCAGATCGCTGCTGATACCGTCAACCGCCGGTGCGTTGTTATCCAGCGCATGGGCAATAGCGAAACCTAAGCGCGCCTGATCTTCAACCGGTGCACGGTAAGTCCATGCGGCGATATCATCCAGACGGGTGTCATCAACGTTAGTGACAAACAGCGGATGCTTGGCGCGCTGGCCGATGTTAAGAATTGCGGCAATCTGCCAGTCAGCCACTTTCTGAGCCGCCGCCATTTCGCGCGCTTTGCCTTTCACCGCCTGACGCACTGCCAGCGCAACGCGGGCGCCGGTCTGGGTCACATCTTCACCGAGAACCAATACCGCATCGTAAGATTCAATATCACGCAGCGCAGGCGTATGAACACCGCCTTCCCGCAGCACTTTCAGCGCCAGTTCCAGACGTTCCTGTTCGCCTTTGGCGATACCGGTGTAAAAGTTTTCTGCCCCGACCAGTTCACGCAGCGCAAAGTTGCTTTCCACGCTGGCGCGCGGAGAACCGATACCGATGACTTTCTTCGACTGACGCAGAATGTCTGCTGCGCCCTGCATCGCCTGTTCTGCGTTGAGGGTGATCAGGTCATCGCCACGGCGCTGAACGGGCTGACGCGGACGGTCTTTCAGGTTCACGTAACCATAGCCAAAACGACCACGGTCGCAGAGGAAGTAGTGGTTAACGGTGCCGTTATAACGGTTTTCGATACGACGCAGTTCGCCATAGCGCTCACCCGGACTGGTGTTACAGCCAATGGAGCACTGCTGGCAGATGCTTGGCGCAAACTGCATGTCCCATTTACGGTTGTAGCGTTCGGAGTGCGTTTTATCGGTGAATACACCGGTCGGGCAAATCTCGACCAGGTTACCGGAGAACTCGCTCTCAAGCGTACCGTCTTCCGGGCGACCGAAGTAGACGTTGTCATGCGCGCCATAGACGCCCAGATCCTGACCGTCAGCGTAGTCTTTGTAGTAGCGCACGCAGCGGTAACAGGCGATGCAGCGGTTCATTTCATGAGAGATGAACGGCCCCAGATCCTGGTTGCGGTGGGTACGCTTGGTGAAACGATAGCGACGGAAGCTGTGGCCGGTCATCACGGTCATATCCTGAAGGTGGCAGTTACCGCCCTCTTCACAGACCGGACAGTCGTGCGGGTGGTTGGTCATTAACCACTCCACCACGCTTTCACGGAACTGTTTCGCTTCTTCGTCATCGATAGAAATAAAGGTGCCTTCGGTGGCCGGTGTCATACAAGACATCACCAGGCGACCACGCGTATCTTCCGCGTTCTGGTACTGCTTCACCGCACACTGGCGGCAAGCACCGACGCTGCCCAGCGCCGGGTGCCAGCAAAAGTACGGAATATCAAGGCCGAGCGACAGACATGCTTCAAGCAGGTTGTCTGCGCCATTGACCTCGTATTCTTTGCCGTCTACATGAATCGTAGCCATTAGCATGCTTCCAAATTAGAAATTTAACTCACCAGCGCTCTTTCAGCAGGTTCGGCTGAATACCACCAATTCCGTGGGTATTGCTGAACGGCTGCTTGATGCCAGCTTCGAATTCTTCGCGGAAATATTTAATTGCGCTCTGCAGCGGCTCTACCGCACCCGGTGCGTGTGCACAGAAGGTTTTACCCGGACCGAGGAAGCGACACAGTTGCTCAAGCGTCTCGATATCCCCAGGCTGGCCTTCGCCACGCTCCAGCGCGCGCAGAATTTTTACGCTCCACGGTAGCCCGTCACGGCACGGCGTACACCAGCCGCAGGACTCGCGGGCAAAGAACTCTTCCAGGTTACGCACCAGCGGCACCATACCAATCTCATGGTCTACCGCCATTGCCAGCGCAGTACCCAGACGGCTGCCTGCTTTGCCAATGCTTTCGAATTCCATTGGCAGGTCAAGGTGCGCTTCGGTCAGGAAGTCGGTACCCGCGCCGCCTGGCTGCCAGGCTTTGAACTTCAGGCCATCACGCATGCCGCCCGCATAATCTTCAAGAATTTCACGCGCCGTGGTGCCGAATGGCAGTTCCCACAGTCCCGGATTCTTCACGCGACCGGAGAAGCCCATCAGCTTGGTGCCCGCGTCTTTACTCTTCGAAATGTTCTGGTACCACTCCACGCCGTTAGCGAGGATAGCCGGGACGTTACACAGCGTTTCAACGTTGTTGACGCAGGTCGGTTTGCCCCATGCGCCCGAAGTCGCCGGGAACGGCGGCTTGGAACGTGGGTTAGCACGACGACCTTCGAGGGAGTTAATCAGCGCGGTTTCTTCACCGCAGATATAGCGCCCTGCCCCAGTGTGGACAAACAGTTCGAAGTCAAAACCGGTGCCCATGATGTTTTTGCCAAGCAGACCGGCTTCGGTTGCTTCAGCAATGGCGCGGCGCAGATTCACCGCCGCTTCAATGTATTCACCACGCAGGAAGATGTAGCCACGGTACGCTTTCAGCGCAAACGCGGAGATCAGCATGCCTTCCACCAGCAGGTGCGGCAGCTGTTCCATCAGCAGACGGTCTTTATACGTACCCGGCTCCATTTCATCGGCGTTACACAACAGGTAACGGATGTTCATGGATTCGTCTTTCGGCATCAGGCTCCACTTCAGGCCGGTAGAAAAGCCAGCGCCGCCGCGTCCTTTCAGCCCAGAGTCTTTAACCTGATTAACGATCTCATCCGGAGAAAGACCGGTCAGCGCTTTACGCGCGCCTTCATAGCCGTTTTTGCTACGGTATTCGTCCAGCCATACCGGCTGTTCGTCATCGCGCAGACGCCAGGTCAGCGGATGGGTTTCGGGAGTACGGATAATGTTTTTCATTTATACCGCTCCAGCAGTTCAGGAATGCCTTCCGGGGTCAGATGCGCGTGAGTGTCCTCATCGATCATCATGTTAGGCCCTTTATCGCAGTTCCCCAGGCAGCAGGTCGGCAGCAGCGTAAAGCGACCGTCAAAGGTCGTCTGCCCCGGCTTGATGTTAAGCTTTTTCTCGAGCGCAGCCTGGATGCCCTGATAGCCATTGATATGGCATACCACGCTGTCGCAATAGCGGATCACGTGGCGACCGACTGGCTGGCGGAAGATCTGGCTGTAAAACGTCGCAACACCTTCGACATCGCTGGCCGGGATCCCCAGCACATCGGCGATCGCATGGATCGCGCCATCCGGCACCCAGCCACGCTGTTTCTGAACGATCTTCAGCGCTTCAATGGACGCCGCACGCGGGTCTTCGTAGTGGTGCATCTCGTGCTCAATGGCTTCACGCTCTGCCGCACTCAGCTCAAAAGCCTCGGTTTGTGGTTGTTGATTCTCGTGCATAATTAGCGGTCCACATCTGACATAACAAAATCGATACTACCCAGGTGAACGATAAGGTCAGACACCAGGCTGCCGCGTACCGCGACCGGGATCTGCTGCAGATGCGCAAAGCTCGGGGTACGGATACGGGTACGATAACTCATGGTGCTGCCATCGCTGGTCAGGTAGTAACTGTTAATACCCTTGGTCGCTTCGATCATCTGGAAGGACTCATTCGCCGGCATGACCGGGCCCCACGACACTTGCAGGAAGTGGGTGATCAGGGTTTCGATATGTTGCAGCGTGCGCTCTTTCGGCGGCGGCGTGGTCAGCGGGTGATCCGCTTTGAACGGGCCTTCCGGCATGTTATTGAGGCACTGCTCAAGGATGCGCAGACTCTGACGCAGTTCTTCAACTTTCAGCATCACGCGGGTGTAGCAGTCGGAGACACCGCCGCCAACCGGCACTTCAAAGTCGAAGTTTTCGTAGCCAGAGTAAGGGCGTGCTTTACGCACGTCGAAATCAATACCTGTCGCACGCAGCGCAGCACCCGTACAGCCCCAGTCCAGCGCTTCTTTCGCACCGTAGGCGGCAACGCCCTGGGAACGGCCTTTCAGGATGGTGTTACGCAGCGCGGCTTTCTCATAAGAGGCCAGGCGCTTCGGCATCCAGTCAAGGAATTCACGCAGCAGCTTGTCCCAGCCGCGCGGCAGGTCGTGCGCGACGCCACCGATACGGAACCAGGCCGGGTGCATACGATAGCCAGTGACCGCTTCCACGATATCGTAAATTTTCTGACGGTCAGTAAACGCGAAGAAGACCGGGGTCATCGCGCCGACGTCCTGAATAAACGTGGAAATATACAGCAGGTGGCTGTTAATGCGGAACAGTTCGGAAAGCATGACGCGAATCACGTTAACGCGATCCGGAACGGTAATGCCTGCCAGTTTTTCTACCGCCAACACGTACGGCATTTCGTTGACGCAGCCACCGAGGTATTCGATACGGTCGGTATACGGAATGTAGCTGTGCCAGGACTGACGCTCGCCCATCTTCTCAGCGCCACGGTGGTGGTAGCCGATGTCAGGAACGCAGTCGACAATCTCTTCGCCGTCGAGTTGCAGAACAATACGGAAAGCACCGTGTGAAGACGGGTGGTTCGGGCCGAGGTTGAGGAACATGAAGTCCTCGTTTTCAGTACCGCGCTGCATGCCCCACTCTTCCGGTTTGAAGGTCAGGGACTCCATCTCCAGATCCTGTTTCGCTTTGGTCAGCTCAAACGGATCGAATTCGGTAGCGCGCGCCGGGTAATCTTTACGCAGCGGGTGTCCCTGCCAGGTATGCGGCATCAGCAGGCGCGTCAGGTGTGGGTGGCCTTCGATATCAATGCCAAACATTTCCCAGGTTTCACGCTCATACCAGTTGGCGTTCGGGAACAGTTTGGTGAAGGTCGGCACACGCAGGTCGTTTTCAGACAAGGCCACCTTGAGCATGATATCGCGATTGCGTTCAATGGAAATCAGGTGGTAGAAAACGGAAAAATCCGCGGCGGGTAACCCTTCGCGGTGCGTACGCAGACGTTCGTCCATGCCGTGTAAGTCAAACAGCATGACGTAAGGTTTCGGCAGTCTCTTTAAGAAATCGCCCACTTCCAGTAATTGTTCACGCTTCACCCAAACAACGGGTACCCCGGTGCGCGTCGCCTGAACGGTAAAGGCATCCGGCCCAAAGCGGTTGCGCAGTTCGCCAATAACCGGGTCATCAAGGTGATCCCGGGTTTGCCATGCGGCGTCTTGCGCGGTTAAGTCGGTCATATTGTTCACCATTGCAAATGGTCCGTGGTGACTGTTACGCCTGGCTTCGCGCTATTTGAATAGTGATATGCGAAGGTAATCTCCAGGCTCACAGGCGCAAATTAAATCTCGTCTGGTGTACGCAGATTCGTGACTGCAATGCGTTCGCCGCGCTTACGCTCGCGCTCTGACTGCATATTGGCGCGATAAACGCCCTGATCGCCAACCACCCAGGAGAGCGGACGACGTTCTTTGCCAATGGAGTCTTGCAGCAGCATCAGCGCCTGCATGTACGCTTCCGGACGTGGCGGGCATCCCGGGATGTACACATCTACCGGAATGAACTTATCAACGCCCTGCACAACCGAATAAATATCGTACATACCGCCGGAGTTCGCACATGCGCCCATGGAAATAACCCATTTCGGCTCCAGCATCTGGTCATAGAGACGCTGAATGACCGGGGCCATCTTGGTAAAGCAGGTACCCGCGACGACCATGAGATCGGCCTGACGCGGCGAAGCACGCAGAACTTCCGCACCAAAACGCGCCACGTCATGCACAGCGGTGAAAGAGGTCACCATTTCTACGTAGCAGCAGGAAAGGCCGAAGTTATACGGCCAAATTGAGTTCTTACGGCCCCAGTTAACCATGTCATGCAACTTGCCCATGAACACGTTTTTGTTAACTTCTTGCTCCAGGGGGTCGGTTACGATCTCCTGTTTTTGCAGGGGGTAACGGTCATTCTCACCGTTAGGATCTATGCGGGTGAGCGTATAATCCATCTTAATGCCTCGCGGTTAGCGTTGACGGTTAGCGATACTGTTTTCCGGGTTCATACGCTCGCGGCGAGAACGCGCGGGCGTCCAGTCCAGCGCGCCAATACGCACCAGATAAACCAGACCAGCCAGTAACACAAAAATAAAAATTGCAGCTTCCACAAAGCCAACCCAGCCGCTTTCACGGATAGAGGTTGACCATGCGTACAGATACAGTGCTTCAACGTCGAAGATAACGAAGAACATGGCTACCAGATAAAACTTGGCAGACAGGCGTAAGCGAGCGGTGCCGACCGAGTCGATACCTGATTCAAACGGGGTGTTTTTTGACCTCGCGCGTGCGCGACCGCCTAAAAACCAACCGCCGACAAGCATCAGGCAGCACAGGCCAATGGCAACAATAAGAAAGATAGCGAATGCCCAGTGATGAGCGATGACTTCAGTGGATGTTGACATACTCATTGCTTACTCATCAAAAGCGGCGCCAAATTCTCTGCTCTTTACGGCAGATGAACGCCACATCGATTCATGGGGAGGAATAAAAAAAACCTTACAATTACTGTAGAAAATGTTTTATACAGCCAATTGATGGGGTCTTTTACTCCTTTCTATAACCTTTTGTCAACTTTAACAAAAGTTTCCTCACATTAGTTTACATGACTCCAACATCGTTAACATTAAATGCGTTTTAGCACTGTGTCGATCGATTCACAGTCTAAAAAGGATGTTGTTGAATCGTGTCCGTTGTGAAGTAAATAGGAAAATGCGTGCCTATTTTGACAGGAATTCGTAATGATTCCTCCCCCTAAATGGGAGTATTTTCTTGATCTGTGACACGCTTTTGTTAATCCACCCTGGAAAACAGCAACAATTTCTATCGTTTTTTAACATGACAGCGCAGCAGCATGATTTCTGCTGCAAGTTTGCGCATTTCCCTGGCGCCTGTTTTTCTCTCTGATTTATGAGGATTTTTACCTCACAAAGCATGTCCCTAACCGATATTAGTACAAAAAAAGAACCACTGGATGTTTTTTCATCATCAGTGGTTCTTTTTTACAATAACAATTTTTAACGACTTTTTTGCGGTGTGCTATTCCAGATCGCGCTCAAGCAACACGGTATCATCTCCGCCTTCCGAAGTAGCATGACCGTACTGCCACGGATTCTGCCAGGTTTCCATGGAATGGTAGATCACCTGGGCAAGATCGTTTTTAACCACCGGATTGCGACACAGCAGGTAATCGGTATCAGGTAATAAAGGTAGCCCATCGACGCCACCCAACACGCGCAGGTCCGGGCTCATCATTTCAACCGGACGCGCCGTCACCCCAAGACCCGCTTTCACCGCTGCACGAACGGCGGGCAGCGTAGAAGCCACATAGGCGAGCCGCCAGGGAATATTGGCTGCGTTTAATGTTTCCAGCACCACATCACGGAAAGGGCTGGGTTCGTCCAGCAGAACCAGCGGCAACGGTTCCCCCTTCGGTAACACATATTCCGCAGCACAGTACCAAAGCGTGGGAGAGGTACGCAGCGTCAGACTTTCAAATGTCCCCGGACGGTGCGTGGTCACGATAAGATCCACTTCCTGAGACGCTAACATTTCTTCCATCCAGGCGTTACGCTTCACTCTGACATCCAGCGCTAACTTCGGATAAACCGAACTAATCCGGTTCAGGAGAAACGGCAGGATGGTATCCGCTGTCTCATCGGAAGCGCCAATAGTTAACGCCCCCTGAAGATTACTGAACATTAATGATGAGCAGGCCTCATCATTGAAGCGTAAAATCTTACGGGCATAGCCAAGAAGCTGGATACCATGCTCAGTCAACAGCTTATTGCGCCCGTGACGGGCGAACAGTTCTTTGCCTACGAGCTGCTCTAGCCGCTGCATTTGTTGGCTCACTGCGGACTGAGTACGACACACTGCCGCAGCCGCAGCCGCAAAGGTGTTCAGGTCAGCAACAGCAACAAAAGTTCTCAGCAGATCGAGGTCGAGGTTAATTATCAGACGATTTGCATTTATCATAATTTTTCACTTACAGGTGGCTCATACTGAGCCAGTTCATGCTGTGCATTCAGAAACAAGCAATTCCTTTTGAAATGTGCTTCCTTAGCAGGGTCACCGGTGTAGCCGGATGAATGCAAAAATGTATATCATGGGTCAGACGAAATGCCACTCGTTTCTCGGGTAATAATACTGGCTGATATCTCTCGACGTATTTCCAGGAAAACGAGCTTAATGATTAATCTGTATTGATATTTCTACCAGATACTGCATGACAAACAGCTAAAAGTAATAAGATAAGCCAGGCCTAACTCAATGAGAAATAAGCATCAAAGTGCTATTTAGCCATAAACAAAAGGCGTTGATATTGGCAAATCATGCGCACTGCAGGCCCGTCACTCTGCGCCATTTTAACCTAAAACCCCTTTATTTATAAGCTTTAATACGAATAATCTGATGCAAAGTTTTGTTAGGTTCGTCAAAGTAATTATCTATTATTAATGCCTTACGTAAACGCTTTTTAAATATTAAATAATAATTAATTAGATATGGAGCTATTCATAAACGCTGCTTAACATTAAATTTACACGTTAAATCAGACAGTACATTCCCATAACAGCCTCTCAGATTTATCTTTCGCTATTTACGAATAATGAAACTATTGCAGAAATTACCTTACTCGTCTCTATCTCGCCGCAATATTTTTTCAGCAACAGAAACCACCTAAGCGAAGCGGATGAAGCAGAGTATTTCTCTATAAAAACACAAGAATATTTGTTTTATATCTATAAACAACCTTTCGTGAAGTCGTTTGCAGTGAATCATGGCCTCAGCATTACACAAAATCTTCTTCTGTTAACCCTTCAAAATACCCCGCCGTGGGAGTACATTGTTCCAAGCTGACTTCCACGGCAGGGAGTGGCGATAACAGCTTAAAGGTCAAGGTTCATGTCCCCCATTGAAAAATCCAGCAAATTAGAAAATGTCTGTTATGACATCCGTGGTCCGGTTCTGAAAGAAGCGAAGCGTCTTGAAGAAGAAGGCAACAAAGTCCTGAAACTGAACATTGGTAACCCCGCCCCCTTCGGTTTCGACGCGCCAGATGAGATCCTTGTCGACGTCATTCGTAATCTGCCTACGGCGCAAGGTTACTGTGATTCGAAAGGCCTGTACTCTGCACGTAAAGCGATCATGCAGCATTACCAGGCTCGCGGAATGCGCGATGTCACCGTTGAGGACATCTATATTGGCAACGGAGTTTCCGAGCTGATCGTGCAGGCGATGCAGGCGCTGCTCAACAGTGGGGACGAAATGCTGGTGCCCGCACCGGACTATCCATTATGGACGGCGGCGGTTTCACTCTCCAGCGGCAAAGCCGTGCACTACCTCTGCGATGAATCTTCTGACTGGTTCCCGGATCTGGACGACATCCGTGCGAAAATCACCCCCCGTACGCGCGGGATCGTGATTATCAACCCGAACAACCCAACCGGCGCTGTCTACTCGAAAGAGCTGCTGATGGAGATCGTTGAGATCGCCCGCCAACATAACCTCATCATTTTTGCTGATGAGATCTACGACAAAATCCTGTATGACGACGCGGAACACCACTCTATCGCAGCAATGGCACCGGATCTGCTGACCATTACCTTTAACGGCTTATCTAAAACCTACCGCGTTGCAGGTTTCCGCCAGGGTTGGATGGTGCTGAACGGACCGAAGAAGCATGCCAAAGGCTATATCGAAGGGCTGGAAATGCTGGCCTCAATGCGTCTTTGCGCCAACGTTCCCGCACAACACGCCATCCAGACCGCGCTCGGTGGGTATCAGAGCATTAGCGAATTCATCCTGCCGGGTGGTCGTCTGTATGAACAACGTAACCGCGCCTGGGAACTGATTAACGAAATTTCCGGTGTCTCCTGCGTGAAACCGCGCGGCGCGCTGTATATGTTCCCGAAAATTGACGCCAAGCGCTTCAATATTCATGACGACCAGAAAATGGTGCTCGATTTCCTGTTGCAGGAGAAAGTGCTGCTGGTTCAGGGCACCGCCTTCAACTGGCCATGGCCTGACCACGTGCGTATCGTGACCCTGCCGCGCATTGACGAGATCGAAATGTCACTGAGCAAATTTGAGCGTTTCCTGTCGGGATACCGACAGCAGTAATCTGAAACCGTAGCCGGATGCAGCCCGAAGTATGAAGAGTATTTGCATCCGGCAGCGGGTCTGCGCACAATGATCTTCAGGTTGTCATTCTGAAAAGGTCACTATGAAGCAGAGCCATTTTTTTGCCCACCTCTCCCGCCTCAAGCTAATCAATCGCTGGCCTTTAATGCGCAATGTGCGTACAGAAAACGTCTCTGAGCACAGTTTACAGGTTGCGATGGTTGCGCATGCTCTGGCCGCGATCAAAAACCGGAAGTTTGCTGGACAGGTTAACGCCGAGCGCATTGCATTGCTGGCGATGTATCACGATGCTTCTGAAGTGCTAACAGGCGATCTCCCGACGCCGGTGAAATACTTCAATTCGCAAATTGCGCAGGAATATAAGGCGATCGAGAAAATCGCCCAGCAGAAACTGGTCGATATGGTGCCTGACGAACTGCGGGATATCTTTGCGCCGCTGATTGATGAGCATGCGTATAGCGAAGAAGAGAAATCTATCGTTAAACAGGCCGATGCGCTGTGTGCCTATCTGAAGTGTCTCGAAGAACTCTCAGCAGGCAACAACGAATTCCTGTTGGCAAAATCGCGGCTGGAGAAAACGCTGGAGGCGCGGCGTAGTCCAGAGATGGATTATTTTATGGCGGTGTTCGTGCCGAGCTTTCACCTCTCATTAGATGAAATCAGCCAGGACTCACCGCTTTAATTGCCCACTGTGTCTGTAGGCCGGATAAGACGTTACGTCGCCATCCGGCATCGTGCGCCATCATGCCTGATGGCGCTACGTTTATCAGGCCTACAAGACCCGCGCAGCGACGCCGGAGAAACATTAAAACGGGAACAGCATTGGAATCATCACCACGCAGACCGCCATCACGATAAGCGTGAACGGTACGCCAAGCTTAATAAAGTCACTGAAGCTGTAGTTCCCCGGCCCTAATACCAGTGTGTTTACTGGCGAGGAAACTGGCGTCATAAAGGCGGCGGATGCGGCCATCGCCACCACCATCGCAAACGGGTAAGGCGAGACGCCCATCGACTTCGCCGCCGCCAGCGCAATGGGGGCCATCAGCACCGCAGTGGCGGTATTGGAAATAAACAGACCAATGGTGGCGCAGAGCACGAACAGACAGCCGAGCATCATGTAGGGGCCATAGCCGCCTCCGACGTCCATCAGTCCTTTCACCACCAGGTCAACACCGCCCGTTTTTTGCAGTGCCAGCGCAAAGGGCATCATCCCGACAATCAAGATAATGCTCGGCCAGTGGATCGCTTTATAAGCGCTTTCGGCATCAATGCAGCGGAATTTCCCCATCAGCAGACAGGCGATAATCGCCGCAACCGTATTGGGAATTTCATCGGTGAGCATCAGAGCAACCATCAGCACCAGGCAGAAGATGGCATGAGGTGCCTGACTGTGCGCCGGAGATGCCTCGCTAACTTCCTCAGGCAGATTGAGCGCAACGAAGTCCCTGCCCTGCTTGCCGAGCAGGGCGATCAGCTTCCAGTTGCCCACCACCAGAATAATATCGCCTAACAGCAACGGCTCGTCCGCCAGTGAACCTTCGATTGGCACGCCGTCACGCTTCAGACCGACCACGTTCAGTCCATAGCGGGTACGAAAGCCAATCTCACGCACTGATTTACCAATCAGTTCAGATTCCGGAATGAGCGAGATTTCCGCCATTCCCACGTCCAACGCCTGATCGGAGAAATATTCTCCGCGCAGTACCATCGGCTCCAGCAGTTGTTCGCTACAGAATTCGCGCAGATCGACATCCGCCGCGGACATATCTATTAACAATACATCGCGGGCGCGAAATTCTGATACCCCGTTCACGTTAACGATAACCCGCCGAAAACGCCGCCAGCGCTCAACGCCAATGACGTTTGCACCGTAGCGTTCACGCAGTTTGAGATCGTCCAGGCGCTGGCCGACCAGCGGTGAGCCGGGACGAATGGCCAGACGACGCGCACGCCCGGAAAGACGGTATTCTTTAATGAGGTCACGGAAGGTCCGTCGCTTCCAGCTTTCGCCAGGCTGCGCTTGATCGTCGCCTTTGAGCATAAAACGCATCAGCAGCATATAGACGATGCCCAGAATGAGGACCACAAAACCAATCGGCGTGACGCTAAAGAAACCAAAGCCGTTAAAGCCTTCACGCAGTAATTCACTGTTCACGACGAGGTTAGGCGGGGTGGCGACCAGCGTCATCATGCCGCTGATAAGACCCGCAAAGCTGAGTGGCATCATCAGGCGTGACGGCGAGGTTTGCATCCGCATAGAGACACTAAGCACGACCGGAATAAAGATGGCCACCACGCCGGTAGAACTCATAAAAGCACCCAGTCCTGCGACGGTTAACATCAGCAGAACCAGCATCTTAACTTCACTACTGCCGGCCATTTTCACCAGCCAGGCCCCCATCACCGTGGCAACGCCAGTGCGCACCAGCCCGTCACCAATGATGAATAGCGCGGCAATCAGCACCACGTTGGGGTCGCTGAAACCGGAAAAAGCCTCGGTGATGCTCAATGTTCCACTCAGAACAAAGGCAACGATGACCAGCAAAGCAACCGCGTCCATACGCACTTTGCCCGTCGCAAATAAAAGCACGGCAATCACTAACAGCGAGAGAACCCAGATCAATTCACCGTTCACAACCTGTCCTTGTCAGATGAGTAGATAAGATTATTCTGCCATAAAAAAGCCCCGACAAATCGGGGCTAAATCATGATCAGGTATTTCTGACAACGGCCACATCACCGTTAGGTTGCTTCGTAACGGAAAGCTGCTCCAGGCTGGTGAGCGAGAAATCCACCTCATCGAGACGCGGCGTATCTGCCGGTGCGTTAACCGCAATGACATGACATCCGGCGGCGAGTCCCGAAAGTACACCCGCCGGGGCATCTTCCACCACGACACATTCCTCTGGCGCTAAGCCGAGAAGCTGAGCGCCCAGCAGGTACGCATCAGGCTCCGGTTTACCGCGCTTCACACGTTCAGCGGTCACGAAAACTTCAGGTGCCGGCAGTTTCGCTACCTGATGACGAGCACGCGCCACCGGCATCGATCCCGAGGTGACAATCGCCCATGGGATCCCGGCCTTGTTCAGATGGTTAAGTAACGCTACCGCCCCAGGTAACGCGGTGATCCCGGCGGTTTCCGTGGCTTCTACCTGCTCCAGCCAGGTGAATTCGGCGGCAATTTCCGCTTCAGTTTTGCCCGGCATAAAATGGCGCAGCGAGGTAATCGCCTGTTTACCATGAATAAAGTTAAGCACTTCATCATGCGCCAGATTAAAGCGATCGGCCCAGTTGCACCAGGCGCGTTCTACTGCCGGTAAGGAATCAACCAGAGTACCATCAAGGTCAAAGAGAAAGCCTTTACACTGCACGCTCACCCCCTCAGGCATTAATGATTTGGTTAATTTCATTGGCGCTCAGATGATACTGACGCGGGCAGGCATGCCATACGCTCAGCATGCGTTGATATTTTTCCCACATTGGCGTCTGGGCGTTGAAGCCGTGCGTGCCGGCATCAAAATGGGTATAGCGCCCTTCTACGTTCACCATAAAGCGCACGTAACCCAAATAGCGGGCTTCCGTCGCGGCGTCAAAACCGAGGAAAGTCACCCGACGCTCATCAATGCTTTGCGCATCTTTCAGGTTGGTCCAGGAAACATGGAGGGCATGGTACATCTCCATAATGTCGATTATCGTGCGACAGGTTTCTTCTTTAAGCTCACCAAACTCCCGATCCAGCTCGCGCATTTGCAGGCCGTATCCGCGTTCGATAATCGTCTGCAGACGACGATAGCGCTCGGCGTTGGACGGATCGAGCATAGTCATCATTTTGTACTGGTTCGACAAAATCAGACGTTGAGCATTGGTCATTTCCATTTGGAACTCCTGTATCACTTTACCGCGGTGAAAAAAAAGAAGGCATCGTTATGCCTTCTTTTATATGCGTAATCAGGGATCAATTACAAATCATCAAGGAAAGTTTTATCCAGTTGTTTGAACGCGCGCTTAAGCGTGTCAGCTAACGCCTGGTAATCCGGTTTACCTTCAACCGGTGCTAATGCTTGTCCTGCTTCCTGTAATTTCCCCCTGACCTCATAGAACCAGCTCAGAATCGATGGCGGCAGCGGCGTGACAGAGCGCTTGCCTAACCACCACAGCCCTTGCATTGGCAAACTGAGGGCGAATAAGGCGGTGGCCACGGCGGGACCTAACTGACCGCCAAGGGCGATCTGCCAGCACAGGGTAAACACGGCAATGGGGGGCATAAAACGGATGGCGTAGCGCGTCATGCGGATCACGCGGTTTTCAACAAAAACCGGCGCCAGGCGCTTTTCCATTGGCCACGTCTTTGAATAGTGCTGCCCCCGACGAAAAAGGCTGAAAAAATTAACGGAGCGATTATCCGGCGTCGACATGGCGTACCTCAACTTCACATATAAAGATTAAAAAATTTGTGCAAAACAACAACTGTGATGGACAACGTTCAAAACATTTTGTCATTTCTACCCACGATCGAGTATCCTGTGTCGGCCTGTAAAGGCCAGTAGTCCAAAATTAATGAGTCGTCAAATTTAGATATAGTATGCCATTGGCTGAAAAATACGCAAAATGGCATAGACTCAATGGTATTTCTTCCATCATGCGAAAAAGACAATTGCGTATGATGTTAATCATAAATGTCGGCGTCATCCTGCGCTACGCTCTATGGCTCCCTGACGTTTTTTTTAGCCACGTATCATAAATAGGTACTTCCATGTCGAGTAAGTTAGTACTGGTTCTGAACTGCGGTAGCTCCTCACTGAAATTTGCAATCATCGATGCCGTAAATGGTGAAGAGTACCTTTCTGGTTTAGCCGAATGTTTCCATCTCCCAGAAGCGCGTATCAAATGGAAAATGGACGGCGGTAAACAAGAAGCGGCTTTAGGTGCAGGCGCCGCTCACAGTGAAGCGCTGAATTTTATCGTTAACACTATTCTGGCACAAAAACCAGAACTGTCTGCGCAGTTGACTGCAATCGGTCACCGTATCGTGCACGGCGGCGAGAAGTATACCAGCTCTGTGGTTATCGATGACTCTGTTATTCAGGGCATCAAAGATTCTGCCTCTTTCGCACCGCTGCATAACCCGGCGCACCTGATCGGTATCGCTGAAGCGCTGAAATCCTTCCCGCAGTTGAAAAACAAGAACGTTGCCGTGTTCGACACCGCGTTCCACCAGACCATGCCGGAAGAATCTTACCTCTATGCCCTGCCGTACAGCCTGTATAAAGAACATGGCGTTCGCCGCTACGGCGCGCACGGCACCAGCCACTTCTTCGTAACGCAAGAAGCGGCAAAAATGCTGAACAAACCGGTTGAAGAACTGAACATCATCACTTGCCATCTGGGCAACGGGGGTTCTGTTTCTGCAATCCGTAACGGTAAATGTGTTGATACCTCCATGGGTCTGACCCCGCTGGAAGGTCTGGTGATGGGAACTCGCTCCGGTGACATCGACCCGGCGATCATCTTCCACCTGCACGATACTCTGGGTATGAGCGTTGATCAGATCAACAAAATGCTGACCAAAGAATCAGGTCTGCTGGGTCTGACTGAAGTGACCAGCGACTGCCGTTACGTCGAAGATAACTATGACTCCAAAGAAGACGCTAAGCGTGCAATGGACGTTTACTGCCACCGTCTGGCGAAATACATCGGTTCCTACACTGCGCTGATGGATGGTCGTCTGGACGCAGTCGTGTTCACCGGTGGTATCGGTGAGAACGCGGCGATGGTTCGCGAACTGTCTCTGGGTAAACTGGGCGTGCTGGGCTTTGAGGTTGATCACGAACGCAACCTGGCTGCCCGTTTCGGCAAGTCGGGTTTCATCAACAAAGAAGGCACCCGTCCTGCCATGGTGATCCCAACCAATGAAGAATTGGTTATCGCCCAGGACGCCAGCCGTCTGACTGCCTGATATCACACCGCCAGCCTCGCTGGCGGTGCTGTTTTATCACCCGCCCTCAATGGGCGGTGCTGTTTTGTAACCCGCCCAATTCGGCGGTAACGAAAGAGGATAAACCGTGTCCCGAATCATTATGCTGATCCCTACCGGAACCAGCGTCGGCCTGACCAGCGTCAGCCTCGGCGTCATCCGCGCTATGGAACGCAAAGGCGTTCGTCTGAGCGTCTTTAAGCCAATTGCTCAACCCCGCGCTGGTGGCGATGCGCCAGACCAGACCACCACGATTATTCGTGCTAACTCTACGGTCACCGCAGCTGAACCGCTGAAGATGAGCCACGTTGAGTCTCTGCTTTCCAGCAATCAGAAAGATGTGCTGATGGAAGAGATCATCGCGAACTACCACGCGAATACCAAAGACGCAGAAGTGGTACTGGTTGAAGGCCTGGTCCCAACCCGTAAACACCAGTTCGCACAGTCTCTGAACTACGAAATTGCGAAAACGCTGAATGCGGAAATCGTCTTCGTGATGTCTCAGGGCACCGATACCCCGGAACAGTTGAACGAGCGTATTGAACTGACTCGCAGCAGCTTTGGCGGCGCGAAAAACAGCAGCATCACCGGCGTTATCGTCAACAAGCTGAACGCCCCGGTTGATGAGCAGGGTCGTACTCGCCCGGACCTGTCCGAAATCTTTGATGACTCCACCAAAGCGCAAGTGGTGAAAGTGGATCCTGCTAAGCTGCAGGCTTCCAGCCCGCTGCCGGTTCTCGGCGCTGTGCCGTGGAGCTTTGATCTGATTGCCACTCGTGCGATCGATATGGCGCGTCACCTGAACGCGACCATCGTCAACGAAGGCGATATCAATACTCGTCGCGTGAAGTCAGTAACATTCTGCGCACGTAGCATTCCGCACATGCTGGAGCATTTCCGCGCAGGTTCCCTGCTGGTGACCTCTGCAGACCGTCCAGACGTGCTGGTTGCCGCCTGCCTGGCCGCGATGAACGGCGTGGAAATTGGCGCACTGCTGCTGACCGGTGGTTACGAAATGGACGCGCGCATCACTAAGCTGTGCGAACGTGCTTTCGCGACCGGCCTGCCGGTATTCATGGTGAACACCAACACCTGGCAGACCTCCCTGAGCCTGCAGAGCTTCAACCTGGAAGTCCCGGTTGACGATCACGAGCGCATCGAGAAAGTTCAGGAATACGTAGCAAACTACATTAACGCTGACTGGATCGAGTCTCTGACCGCGACCTCTGAGCGTAGCCGCCGTCTGTCTCCACCAGCGTTCCGCTATCAGTTGACTGAACTGGCGCGTAAAGCGGGTAAACGTGTTGTACTGCCAGAAGGCGACGAACCGCGTACCGTGAAAGCGGCAGCCATCTGTGCTGAACGTGGTATCGCCACCTGCGTACTGCTCGGTAACCCGGAAGAGATCAACCGCGTTGCAGCCTCTCAGGGCGTTGAGCTTGGCGCTGGCATTGAAATCGTTGACCCGGAAGTGGTTCGCGAAAGCTATGTCGCTCGCCTGGTTGAGCTGCGTAAGAGCAAAGGCATGACCGAAACCGTCGCCCGCGAACAGCTGGAAGACAACGTGGTTCTCGGTACCCTGATGCTGGAACAGGACGAAGTTGACGGTCTGGTTTCTGGTGCGGTTCACACCACTGCGAATACCATCCGTCCGCCGCTGCAGTTGATCAAAACCGCACCTGGCAGCTCGCTGGTTTCTTCGGTGTTCTTCATGCTGCTGCCGGAACAGGTTTACGTTTACGGCGACTGCGCAATCAACCCGGATCCGACCGCAGAGCAGTTGGCTGAGATCGCCATTCAGTCCGCCGATTCCGCAATTGCCTTCGGTATTGAACCGCGCGTAGCGATGCTCTCCTACTCAACCGGCACTTCTGGTGCGGGTAGCGATGTTGAGAAAGTGCGTGAAGCGACCCGTCTGGCACAGGAAAAACGTCCGGATCTGATGATCGACGGCCCGCTGCAGTACGATGCTGCGGTCATGGCTGACGTTGCGAAATCCAAAGCGCCGAACTCTCCGGTTGCGGGTCGCGCTACCGTGTTCATCTTCCCGGATCTGAACACCGGTAACACCACCTACAAAGCGGTACAGCGTTCTGCCGACCTGATCTCCATCGGACCGATGCTGCAAGGTATGCGCAAGCCGGTGAACGACCTGTCCCGTGGCGCGCTGGTTGACGATATCGTCTATACCATTGCGTTGACCGCGATTCAGTCTTCCCAGCAGCAGTAATGCCGTTGCATCTCTGACCTGTTCAGAGAGAATACAAAACCGGATGCGCCTGCATCCGGTTTTTTTTATCCCTGACCTGCTTAAATTCCATCACTGTAAATTGGCAAAATCTTAAACTTGCCGAAACGGTTCGCCATTATTTGAATTGATATTCAGTTAATTGCATACTTATTCCATTATAACGCTACATGGAAGGTATGCTATGTCCTCTGTTTCCTCCGCACCGCCGCAGTCGAAGAAAAAATTCGCCATGCCGGATACGCTGGTCATCATTTTCTTCGTTGCCATTTTCACCGCCATTTTGACATGGCTGGTTCCCGCGGGTCAGTTCGATACGCAAGCAGTTCAGTACACCGTTGAGGGTGTGGAAAAAAGCCGTCAGGTTGTCGACCCGAATTCATTTCGCATTGTGACCGATGCCGCTGGTGAAGCGCAGTACAATCGTGTACAGATCTTTTCGACCGGTGATGCCGGCCCTGGCTTAATGAATTTTCCCTTTGAAGGCCTGACGGCTGGCGATAAATTCGGTTCCGCCATAGGCATCATCATGTTTATGCTGGTGATTGGCGGCGCGTTTGGCATCGTTATGCGTACCGGCACTATCGACAACGGCATTATGGCGCTTATCAACCGCACCAAAGGCAATGAGTTTCTGTTTATTCCGGTGCTGTTTATTCTCTTTTCTCTTGGCGGCGCAGTTTTTGGGATGGGAGAAGAGGCGGTCGCGTTCGCGATCATCATCGCCCCTTTGATGGTCTGTTTAGGCTACGACAGTATTACCACCGTGCTGGTCACCTACGTGGCAACGCAGGTCGGGTTTGCGACCTCATGGATGAACCCCTTCAGCGTGGTAATCGCACAGGGCATCGCTGGTATACCGGTACTTTCTGGCTCAGGACTGCGTATCGTCACCTGGGCTTTCGCCACACTGGTGGCACTGGCCTTCACGATGATTTACGCCTCACGGGTCCGTAAGACGCCGCAGCGCTCAGCCTGCTGGCAGTCCGATAACTATTTCCGCGAACAGCAGCAGCAGATTTCACAGCGGAAACTGGGTGCAGGCGACTGGGTTGTGCTGGCTATCCTGACCGCTGCAATAGTCTGGGTAATCTGGGGCGTCATCGTTCATGCCTGGTTCATTCCGGAAATCGCCAGCCAGTTCTTTACGATGGGCCTCGCGATTGGCCTGGCGGCCGTCGTGTTCCGCTTAAATAATATGACGCTGAATGATATGGCCAGCGCGTTTACCGAAGGCGCGAAAATCATGATCGCCCCTGCGCTGCTGGTTGGCTTCGCGAAAGGCATTATGCTGCTCATCGGCAACGGCGATGCCAGTACGCCCAGCGTGTTAAATACGATTCTTAACAGCATTGCCGGTGGTATCGGCGAGTTACATACCGCTGTCGCCGCCTGGTTTATGCTGCTGTTCCAGACGCTGTTTAATTTCTTTGTCACTTCTGGCTCAGGCCAGGCCGCGCTGACCATGCCGCTAATGGCGCCGCTCAGCGATCTGGTTGGCGTAAACCGTCAGGTAGCCGTACTCGCGTTTCAACTGGGTGATGGTTTTAGCAATATTATCTATCCGACCTCGGCCTCGTTAATGGCCACGCTTGGAGTTTGCCGGGTGGATTTCCGCTGCTGGATTAAGACGGCGCTGGCGCTCGCTGGGGTGCTGTTCGTATTTTCCAGCGTGATGGTGATTGGCGCACAGTTGATGGGGTATCAGTAAGCTAAATTGCCGGATGGCGACGCTCACGCGTTGCATCCGGCCTTATCGTTTACCTGCGTAAACGCTACTCTGCGGCTTCCTGCTGCTCTTGCTCAGGTTCGGACTTCGCGGATTCATTCTTGGCGTTGCGGGTCATCCACAGCGCCAGCGCTTTGAGCGAATCCGGAGTGAATTCGTCGCAGCGGGCCGTGATCTCTTCCGGCGTCAACCAGCAGACTTCGCTGATTTCTTCTTCCTGCAACGCAAACGGACCGTGTGACACGCAGCTGAACAGCGCGCCCCAGACGCGGCAGTTTTTATCTTCAAAATAGAATTGACCGTGCTCGGCGAACGGAACGCCCGCAATGCCTAACTCCTCTTCCGCTTCACGGCGGGCAGAGTCCAGCAGTTGTTCGTCTGCCTGCACAACACCGCCGGCGGTGGCGTCTAACATTCCCGGCATAAAGTCTTTTGTCTCGGTACGACGCTGCACCAGAATTTTGCCCATTCCATCATGCACCACAATATACGTAGCACGATGACGCAGGCACTGTGCTCGCATCTGCTCCCGGCTGGATTGTGCGATGACCTCGTTGTCTTCATTCACGATATCCACCCATTCGGTACTTGCCAAACGACGCTGTTCCACCATCAGGAAACCTTCTTTTTCTTGCGCTCTTACGGCGCGTTTACATATGTGGGGGTAAGTTACGAATTAATCGCTACCTGCGCAATAACACTTTGATCATTGAGTGCGATAACGCGCAAAACATTATCATCGAGCATCCCATAGCTCGCCGGATAACCACCTTTTGGCATGCTCACCGAACCGGGGTTGAAGTGAAACAACGCGCCGCGTTTTTCGGCGACCGGCAGATGGGTATGCCCGTAGACCAGCACATCGTTATCGCGCAGTACCGGCAGATTCTCCGGCCCAAAGAGATGTCCGTGGGTCAGAAAAAGACGCTGATTCTCCAGCAACACTTGTTGCCACGGTGCGGTGATCGGGAAATTGAGCAGCATCTGATCCACTTCGCTGTCGCAGTTACCCCGAACCGCGATAATCCGCCCCGCCAGAATGTTAAGTTGCTCAGCCACCAGGGCTGGTGCGTAGCCTTCTGGCAGCGGATTACGGGGGCCATGGTTCAGCACATCGCCGAGTATCACCAGCCACTGAGCGCCACTAGCGGAAAAAAGCGTCAGGATACGTTCCGTAGCAGGCAATGACCCATGAATATCGGAGGCAAACATCAGTTTCATCCAGTACTCCTTGTCGTTAAACCCCTGCCATGATACTGGATTATAGACGTCGTATCAGCCTGAACGCTTCGCGGAAAGCGCAATAAATCGCTGTACAGAAGCCCGCTGCCATTGGAACGCTGCATATTCAGCCAGTTGCTTTGGCACCTCGTCACCATGTAGCGCCAGACGGTTGATCATCAGGGCTAAATCCGTATCGGCGATACACCATTCGCCAAACAAGTTTTGCCTGCCATGAGAGAGCAAATTCCCCGCTATCGCGAACAGTTTTTCCGCACTGGCTTTTCCCGCGTCGCTCAGCGGCGCTTTTTTTGCGCCCGCAAAAATCACGTCCGTCGAGCGCTCCTCGCGGATTGGCATGAGGTCGCTGCGGATCCACGCCTGAACCTGACGTGCCCGCGCTCTGTTCTGCAAATCAACGGGATAAATACGCTCCCAGGTCGGAGGCGCAAACCGCTCATCCAGATATTCGGTAATCGCCGAAGATTCCGTGAGTTCAAAACCATCGATTTCAAGTAACGGGACGCGGCGCGTCAATGCATAACCCTGCCAGCCCGGTTGTAAATGCTCGCCGCTGTTCAGATCAACGGTTTTCAGTTCGAAGGTGAGTCCTTTTTCTTGCAGTGCAACGTAAGCCGACAAAACGTAAGGCGAGAAAAAGCTGGCGTCAGACCAGAGAGTTATCAGGGGCTTATTCATGGCGTCCTCGTCAGTAATAAATAATCTACTCAACATAGAGTCTCTTTCTCATTCTGTCACCTGATGAAAACTCACGCAGTACGGCAACCTTTCTATACTTGATCTCTCTTGCAGTATTAAAAACGCTTACTGGAGTCGCAATGATTGACCTCTATTACGCCCCGACGCCGAACGGACACAAGGTTACGCTGTTTCTTGAAGAAGCTGAGCTGGACTACCGTCTGATAAAAGTGGATATCAGCAAGGGTGACCAGTTCCGTCCTGAATTCCTGGCGATCGCCCCCAATAATAAGATCCCCGCAATTGTTGACCACGCGCCCGCAGACGGCGGTTCTCCGGTGAGCCTTTTTGAATCTGGCGCGATCCTGCTCTATCTGGCTGAAAAAACCGGCACCTTACTCAGCCACTCGCCGCGCGAGCGCCAGACAACGCTGCAATGGTTGTTCTGGCAGGTGGGCGGGCTTGGGCCAATGCTGGGGCAAAATCATCATTTCAACCATTTCGCGCCGCAGGCGGTGCCATACGCCATCGAGCGTTATCAGGTGGAAACACAGCGGCTCTACACTGTGCTGAACAAACGGCTGGGGACATCGCCGTGGCTGGGAGGCGATGAGTACAGTATTGCCGACATCGCCTGCTGGCCGTGGGTTAATGCCCATCAGCGCCAGCGTATTGAACTTGAGAACTACCCGGCGGTGAAAAACTGGCACGCGCGAATTCTCACTCGCCCCGCCACGGAACGCGCGATGTTACAGGCGCAAATGAATCCTGAAGTCGCAAAAGGATAACGCACGTGAGTTCTCGTGTATGATGCGAAGGTTAACACAAGGAGGAAACCTGCAATGTCAAACCTTGACGCTATAATTCGTATAAAAAACCTTCGCTTACGCACGTTCATTGGCATCAAAGACGAAGAGATCAACAACCGCCAGGACATTGTTATCAACGTCACAATTCACTATCCGGCGGAACAGGCACGCGTCAGTGAAGACATCAATGACGCCCTGAACTATCGCACCATCACGAAAAATATTATTCAGCATGTTGAGAATAACCGGTTCTCGTTGTTAGAAAAATTAACTCAGGATGTGCTCGACATCGCACGCGAACATCACTGGGTCACTTATGCTGAAGTGGAGGTCGATAAATTACACGCGTTGCGCTATGCCGATTCTGTCTCTATGACGCTGGGCTGGCAACGCTAACCGCCAAAACGGGAGGCTGCATGAAGATACTGGTAACCGGTGGTACTGGACTGATTGGTGGGCATTTGATCCCACGTCTGCTGGAGCTCGGTCATCAGGTGACAGTGGTCACGCGCAGCCCCGACAAAGCCCGAGCGCGGCTCGACAATCGCGTGACGATCTGGAAAGGGCTGGAGGATCGGCAGAATCTTGACGATATAGATGCCGTGATCAACCTCGCCGGCGAACCTATTGCGGACAAACGCTGGACGGCGGAGCAAAAGGAACGGCTATGCCAAAGCCGTTGGCGGATAACACAAAAGCTGGCCGATTTGATCAACGCCAGCACCACGCCGCCGTCAGTGCTGATTTCCGGCTCTGCCACGGGCTATTATGGCGATTTGGGTGAAGTGGTGGTGACAGAAGAAGAACCGCCGCATAACGAGTTCACCCATAAACTTTGCGCACGCTGGGAGCAAATTGCCTGCGAAGCGCAAAGCGATAAAACCCGCATTTGCCTGCTGCGTACGGGGGTTGTTCTGGCCCCCAAAGGCGGGATCCTCGCCAAAATGCTGCCCTCGTTTCGTCTTGGGCTGGGAGGCCCGATCGGTCACGGCCGTCAGTATCTGGCGTGGATCCATATTGATGATATGGTCAATGCGATCCTCTGGCTGCTGGATAACGACCTGCGCGGCCCGTTCAATATGGTTTCACCTTACCCGGTACGCAACGAACAATTTGCCCATGCCCTTGGGCATGCGCTGCACAGACCCGCTATTCTTCGCGTTCCGGCAACCGCTATTCGCCTGCTGATGGGCGAGTCCTCCGTACTGGTACTCGGGGGGCAGCGCGCCCTGCCAAAACGGCTGGAAGCCGCCGGATTCGCCTTCCGCTGGTACGATTTAGAAGAAGCGTTAGCGGATGTTGTGCATTAAAGCGTGGGCCTGTTGATCTGCGCCATTCCGGTGGTAAGGTAGTCTTAATGACATCCGGAATGGCGAATCTATGGCGATATTGACGACCGCACGACTGACACTCTCCCCTTTTCAGCCCACCGACTGGTCTTTCTTTCACGCGCTCCGGGAAAACCCGGACATAATGCGTTTTATGGGTAATCTTAGTCCGGAACACGAAACGCGCCTGCTGTTCGCCCGACGCCTGTCATCGCCGCACACCTTCGTTATTCGCCAGCATAACGACACCACCCCGCTGGGTGATATCGGTTTGCACATCAGCCATCAGTTTCCCCAGGAAGCGGATATTGGTTATTGCGTGATACCAGAAGCGCAAGGAAAAGGTATTGCCAGCGAGGCCGTACGTGCCGTCTGTGAGTACGCGTTTCGCGATGCCGGGGTCAATGCCGTTAACGCCTGGGTGCTGGCAGAAAATCACGGCTCCGTGCGCCTGCTGGAAAAGCAGGGATTCGTGCGTACGCAGATGCTGGAAAAAGTGTTTGAGGTTAATGGTATCTACCATGACGACTGGGGATATCGCCTGGTGAAAAATGCCTGATTCGTGCACCTGTAGGCCGGATAAAGCATTTACGCCGCTATCCGGCACTATTGTTACTTATTTCAGCGAACCTTTCAGGAACTGCTGCAGGCGCGGGCTTTGTGGGTTACCGAAGAGTTGCTCAGGATCGCCCTCTTCTTCAATTTTCCCCTGATGAAGGAAAATAACGTGGCTGGAGACGTGGCGGGCAAAGCCCATCTCATGCGTCACCACCACCATCGTTTTCCCCTCTTCCGCCAGTTGTTGCATAATGCGCAAAACCTCGCCCACCAGTTCAGGATCGAGCGCGGAAGTGGGTTCATCAAACAGCAGGACCTCCGGCTCCATCGCTAAAGCGCGCGCAATCGACACGCGCTGCTGTTGGCCGCCGGAGAGATGCACCGGGTATTTCTTCTGCGCACGCTCATCAATTCCCACTTTCGCCAGATATTTGACCGCCCGCTCGCGCGCTTCATGCTTGCTTAGTCCCAGCACCTGGATCGGCGCTTCCATGACGTTCTCCAGCACCGTCATGTGACTCCACAGGTTAAAATGCTGAAAGACCATCGTCAGGCGCGTGCGCAGTAAGCGAAGCTGAGTTTTATCCGCCACCTTAAGCTGGCCGTCTTTATCGCGTACCAGGTTAATGTTTTGTCCGCTCACGACAATCGTTCCGGCGCTCGGTTTTTCGAGGAAGTTAATACAGCGCAGAAACGTGCTTTTACCAGAGCCGGATGAGCCAATGATGCTAATCACATCTCCGGCATTGGCCCGCAGTGACACCCCTTTCAGCACTTCATGTTCGCCGTAGCATTTGTGCAAGTCGATAACGTTTAATTTATTCTCAGACATCGTGTTACTCGAATTATTTAGAGGAGACATGCTGCAACCAGCGCCTTTCCGCTCGGCGGAACAGGCTGATCAGGACATACGAAATAATTAAATACAGTACAGCGGCGATACCGAAAGCGGTAAAGGGCTGATACGTTGCCGAGTTAATGTCACGGGCAATCTTCAGCAGATCCGGAACCGTCGCGGTAAACGCCAGCGCCGTTGAGTGCAGCATCAAAATGACCTCGTTGCTGTATGCAGGCAGTGCGATGCGCAGCGCCGACGGCAGAATAATGCAACGATACATTTTGAACGATGAAAAACCATAGGCCCGCGCGGCCTCAATTTCGCCGTGCGGCACTGAGCGAATCGCCCCTGCGAAAATCTCGGTGGTGTAGGCGCAGGTATTCAGCGTCAGCGCCAGAACGGTACAGTTCAGGCCACTGCGGAAAAAGGCATTCAGAAAATCGGTGCCTTTGACGATCTCAAGCGTATACATCCCCGAATAGAACACCAGCAGCTGCACGTACAGCGGCGTTCCACGAAAAATGTAGGTAAACAACCAGATAGGGAACTGGATAAATTTATTGCTGGAGACGCGACCAATGGCAAGGAACAACGCCAAAATTCCGCCCATGACCACAGAGGAGATAAGCAGCCACAGCGTGATGGCCACACCCGTTATCCGGTACCCATCTGTCCATAACAGGGGCTTCCAGTACTCCTGAATAATCTCGATCACAGGTCAGCCCTCTTCACACCCACGGAGTAGCGGCGTTCGAGGAACAGCAGCACACCATTGGATACGGTGGTAAACACCAGATAAATCAATCCACAAACGATGGCGAAATAAAACGGTTCCCAGGTACTCTTCCCGGCTAGCTGCGTGGCTTTCACCACATCCTCCAGGCCGAGTAAAGAAACCAGCGCCGTCGATTTCAGGATCACCTGCCAGTTGTTACCGATACCCGGTAGCGCATAGCGCATCATGGCTGGAAACATAATTCGGCGAAAGATTTGTGAAGAGGTGAAACCAAACGCCGTTGCGGCTTCTATATGCCCTGTCGGCACGGCCATAAAAGCGCCACGAAAGGTTTCCGTGAAATAGGCGCCATAGATAAAGCCGAGGGTAATAATACCAGCCACCATCGGATCAATATCGAGTTGGTTCATGCCAAGGGCATCCGTCACCGTATTCAGCGCGATTTGTAAACCGTAGAAAATCAGCAGCATTAATACCAGATCGGGTACACCGCGAATCAGCGTGGTATACCCTTCAAAAATAAGCCCAGTCACCCGGTTTTGCGAGAGTTTAGCCGCTGCCCCGACGAGGCCGATCAGCACCGCCAGCACGACGGAACTGAGGGCCAGTTCCAGCGTGACAACGGCGCCCTGTAAAATAACACCTGAAAACCCATACAACATGCTGCCTGTCCTGTCGTGAAGGGTGAGTAAGCGCCTCTTTTGACATCACGATCATCCCGTTTATGCCGGATGGCGGCGTTGTCTTATCCGGCCTACGACAGCGATCCGTAGGCCTGATAAGCGTAGCGCCATCAGGCAGTTGAAAGGTTAATCGTCACGTTCCGGGGCTTATCTACACCCGGCGGTGATTACCCGCCATAAACATCAAAATCAAAGTACTTTTTCGCCAGCTTCTCGTAAGTACCATCAGCGCGCATTTCTGCAAACGCTTTGTTCAGGGCTTCGCGCAGTTCGTTATCTTCTTTGCGCAGCCCCATACCGGTACCCACTCCGAACAGTTTCTCGTCTTTCACAGACGGGCCGCCGAATTTGTAATCTTTGCCAACGGGCTGCTTCAGGAAGCCTTCGCTTGCTGCAACTTCATCCTGGAATGCCGCATCAATACGTCCGGCGGTCAGGTCAGAATAAATATTGTCCTGCCCCTGATACGAGACGATCTCAATGCCTTTCGGCGCCCAGTGTTCGTTACCAAACGTCTCCTGCGTCGTGCCCTGCAGCACGCCCACACGTTTGCCTTTTAACGACTCGACTGTTGGCTGGATGTCAGCGTCTTTCGCTACTACCAGGCGAGAATCGGCGGCATACAGTTTGTCAGTGAACGCAATTTCCTGCTGACGCTTCTCGGTGATAGAAAGCGAGGACATGATAGCGTCGATTTTTTTCGCTTTTAACGAAGGGATCAGCGCATCAAGCGGGTTTTCCACGAAGGTACACTGAGTTTTGATACGTTGGCACAGTTCTTTAGCCAGATCGATATCAAATCCCACCAGTTCTCCCTGCGCATTCTTTGACTCGAAGGGGGCGTAAGTTGGATCGGTACCAATTCGAATTTTTTGCGGAATGGCTGCAAATGCTGCGGTAGCACTGGAAAAAGCCAAAACCAGAGAAAGAGATAACGCCAGTTTTTTCATAACTATCCTCAACAAACTGTCTTATATAGGGGTTCTTCACAGGACCAAGAGCAGTTATCGTGCCATTAATCGGGTCGACAAGGCAAAGTATTCTACCCTGCCGACCGGTTTAATTTGCATATAAAACGCTTAAGTATGCAATTTCATATTATTTGGCAGCGAACGATGCCCCAGAACAGTGCAAGAAACGCATCATGCCTCGTTTTGGATACCCCAAACGGTGCAGTCTCGTCCCCACATTGAGGGTTTACTCGCCGTAGACGTTAAAGTTGAAGTACTTTTTCGCCATCTTATCGTAGGTACCATCCTGACGCAGTTCGCCCAGCGCCTTATCAAAGGCCGCTTTCAGTTCTTTATCTTCTTTACGCAGACCTACGCCCGTACCGTCGCCAAAGTATTTTTTGTCTTTAACAGAAGGACCGGCAAAGTCAAAGTCCTTCCCGGCAGGCTGTTTGAGGAAGCCTTCGCTGGCGGCCACTTCATCCTGCAACGCCGCGTCCAGTCGCCCCGCCGTCAGGTCGGAGTAGATCAGATCCTGGTTGGCATAGGCCACCACATCGACGCCTTTGCTGCGCCAGGTGTCGTTTGCATAGGCTTCTTGCGTAGAACCTTGCAGAACGCCAACATGCTTGCCTTTCAGCGACTCCAGCGTTGGCTGGATTGGCGCACCTTTTGCGGCGATCAGACGAGAATCTGCCGCATACAGTTTGTCGGAGAACGCGATTTCCTGTTGACGCTTATCGGTGATGGACAGCGACGAGATAATGGCATCAATTTTCTTCGCTTTGAGTGACGGGATCAGTGCATCAAAGTCACTGGCAACCCAGGTACATTTGACCTGCATACGCTTACACATCTCATTTCCCAGATCGATATCAAATCCGATGAAATCGCCTTTAGCATCTTTCGAGGAGAACGGTGCATAGGTGGTGTCTGTCCCAATGCGAACCGTTTCTGGCAGCGCAGCATAGCTGGTTGCGGTAGCAGAAAGGCCAATCAGCAATGACAGTGCGAGAATCGACTTCTTCATACAATACCCTCAAGTAGCGTGATTTTATTATGTTTTGCGTTGTGTTGTGTTGTGTTGTGTGCTTGCAGGCTTCTTCATGCAGGTCTTATGCCACTTTAGCGCAACTTATAATAATTGGCGTTAAATATGTTAATAAAACGTTGCGATATTGTCCTGATGTTGAAGATAGCAGGTCTGATGGGTGAACCGCAGCGTTTCGGTTCGATTTAAGGAATTAAATGTTGAGGATATGATCGCGGTTACAAAATTGCCCTGAAACAGGGCAACCGATGCAAAATTAGCTACAGACAGAGCAACCTTATGCCCCTTGCCAGCGCATAAAAAGATCGTGTGGAAGGGTGATATCAAACTGATCAATGACGCGGTTAACTGTTTGATTTATAACATCATCTAGCGTTTGTGGACGATGATAAAACGCAGGCACCGGTGGCATGATCACCGCGCCGATTTCCGCCGCCTGGGTCATTAAGCGCAAATGCCCCAAATGCAGGGGCGTTTCACGCACGCAGAGCACCAGCGGGCGACGTTCTTTCAATACAACATCAGCCGCGCGGGTCAACAGCCCATCGGTATAGCTGTGGACAATACCGGAAAGGGTTTTGATTGAACAGGGCACAATGACCATCCCGGCCGTCTGGAAAGAGCCGGAAGAGATACTGGCCGCAATGTCACGCGAGTCATGCGTCACGTCAGCCAGCGCCTGAACGTCGCGCAGGGAGAGATCCGTCTCCAGTGACAGCGTCTGGCGGGCGGCCTGGCTCATAATCAGGTGCGTTTCAATATCAGGTATATCGCGCAAAACCTGCAACAAGCGCACGCCGTAAATGGCGCCGCTGGCACCGCTAATTCCAACTATGAGTCGTTTCATGATCTATCGCCCCGTCTGACCTCAGGGCTGACTTTGCAGGATTTCAGGAGGAGTTGCAAGCCAGGGTGCGGAGAACCGCACCCCGGGAAAGAGCAATTAACCTTCGTTGTGCATCTCGAGGTTTTCTACTTCGGTCTGACGTTGTACCGCTTTGGCATCGTCATTACGCAGGGAATCGAGGAAATCGAGGTACTGCTGGTCAACGTCTTTCGTCACGTATACGCCGTTAAACACCGAGCACTCAAACTGCTGAATATCCGGATTTTCCGCGCGAACCGCGTCGATCAGATCGTCAAGATTCTGGAAGATCAGACCATCCGCGCCGATGATCTGGCGAATCTCATCGACTTCGCGACCATGGGCAATCAGTTCATTGGCGGTTGGCATATCGATCCCATACACGTTCGGGAAACGAATCTCCGGTGCCGCAGAGGCCAGATAGACCTTTTTCGCCCCGGCTTCACGCGCCATCTCAATAATCTGTTCTGAGGTAGTGCCGCGCACGATGGAGTCATCCACCAGCAGGACGTTTTTATCACGGAACTCGGCGCGGTTGGCGTTCAGTTTGCGACGCACGGACTTACGACGCAGTTGCTGTCCCGGCATGATAAAGGTACGACCCACGTAGCGGTTTTTCACAAAACCCTGACGGTAAGGCTTGCCGAGGATACGGGCGATCTCCAGCGCGATGTCACAAGAGGTTTCCGGAATTGGGATCACCACGTCGATATCCAGATCTTCCCATTCACGGGCAATCTTCTCGCCGAGCTTGGTGCCCATATTCACGCGGGCGCTGTAGACCGAAATTTTATCGATGAAGGAGTCCGGGCGCGCAAAATAGACATACTCGAACAGGCATGGGTTGCTAACCGGGTTTTCCGCGCACTGGCGGGTAAACAGTTGCCCTTTTTCGGTAATGTACACCGCTTCACCGGGCGCGACGTCACGCAGGAATTCAAAGCCTAACGTATCCAGCGCCACGCTCTCGGAAGCCACCATATATTCGGTACGACCATCACCAATGTCGCGTTTGCCCATCACCAGCGGACGAATACCGTTCGGGTCGCGGAAAGCCACCATCCCGTGGCCGATAATCATCGCCACGCAGGCATACGCCCCACGGATCTGGCGGTTGGTCGCGGCAATCGCGGCAAAAATATTGTCGGCTTCCAGCGGGTAGTGGCGGAAGTTATCCAGCTCGCTGGCGAAGATGTTGAGCAGAATTTCTGAATCTGAAGTGGTATTGATGTGGCGACGTTTTTCTTCAAACAGCTTTTTACGCAGCTCATGGGCGTTGGTCAGATTGCCATTATGGGCAAGCGTAATGCCATACGGAGAGTTGACGTAGAAAGGTTGAGCTTCAGAGGCGCTGGAGCTGCCAGCCGTTGGGTAGCGCACATGACCGATGCCCATGTTGCCCTGCATACGCTGCATGTGGCGAGCGTCAAAGACGTCGCTCACCAGGCCGTTTGCTTTACGCAAGCGGAAGCAGTTGTTTGCATCGATGGTGATGATGCCAGCGGCATCCTGACCACGATGCTGGAGCACCGTTAAGGCATCATAAATCGACTGGTTAACCGGCATAACACCGGCGATACCGACAATACCGCACATACGTCTTTTCCTCGTTAAGCCACATCTCAGAGCCTTTAGGCTCTGGGCAAGAAACTTGACGAGCTTTGCAGATAGTCAAAGAACCATCTGATGATGAAACTGAACTCAGGGATTAGCCGCGACTGACTCCAGTCCTCACTTTTCGACAACCCGGTAAAGGTATCGAGAAAGAACAGAATGGCAGCGACAATTAATACGCCACGCAGCGCCCCAAAACAGATCCCCAGCACCCGGTCTGTACCCGACAACCCGGTTTTTTCGACCAGTTGTCCAATCACAAAATTCACGACCGCGCCGACGATCAGCGTCGCGATAAACAGTACCGCGATGGCAATCCCGTTTCGAACCAGTTCGTCTTCAAAGCCCGAAAACCAGACAGACAGGTAAGTGTAGTAATGGCTGGCGACAAAGAAAGCACAACCCCATGTCACCAACGATAACGCTTCACGAACAAAGCCACGGATTAGGCTAACCAGACAGGAAAAACCAATCACCGCGATAATGGCGTAATCAATCCAGACCATATGTGTCCCACGACTTTACGCCCTGTCGTCCTGTTCGGGGCGCATTCTAACAGAAAAAGAAAACGTTTGCGTAGGGATTTCCTTCCCGTGCGTAAATAAAAATGGCGCCGAAAAAACATTCAACGCCATTACCATTTTTGCCTCTTCGGGCATTGCCGGATGGCGGCATAAACGCCTTATCCGGCCTACAATTGTCGCCGTAGGCCCGATAAGCGCAGCGCCATCGGGCGGAACGCGGTTTAGTTCGGGCTGTAACCCATCACCACGCCGCTCAGTCCGGAAATTTGCTGCAGCTCACCCAGTGAACCTTTCAGCTTATCTCTTGACGCATCCGGCCCAACCAGTATACGGGTTATTTTACCCTGTACCGGCGTAGACGGAGAAGTATAAACCCGGTAGCCCGCGCCACGAAGTTTACTCACTATTTCATTGACCTTATCGGCGTTTTTCAATGCCCCCAGCTGGACAACGTACGCCTTACCCGTCGGTGTCGGTTTTTCTTCGACGACCGGTTTTGGCGCAGGAACCGGCGTTGGCTCAACCTTCGGTTGCGGCTGTGGCTTCGGCTTCGGTTTTTCTACCGGCTTCGGCTTGGGCTGCTCAACAGGCGCAGGTACGGGATCAAGCTCAGCGCTGGTGTTGTTTGCATAACGTGAAGGATCCAGCGACGGTGCCGCCGCATTCCCTGCCCGCACCTCTTCCGCCGCACCTTCCGGCGGTTGCGTCGGTAACGCTTGCGTCGCCGCAGGCATCATATCCGGTTCATCGCGATCGCCCGGTTTAGGGACCAGCGGGATCGCAGCGAATTCATCCTGATAATGTTTTTTCTGCCCGTCGAGCAGACCTGGAAGCACAATCACCCCCAGCGCAACCAGCACGATCGTGCCCACTAAACGATTCTGAAACTTACTCGCCACCGCTTCTCCCCGCGTCCATTACTTCCATGACGTGCGCAACCGTATGAAAGGATCCACACACCAGTACGGTATCTTCTGGCTTCGCCTCTGCCAGCGCGGCGTACCACGCCTGTGCGACACTGTCATAGACATTACCTTTCCCGAGATGTTCCAGCAGTTGCTCTGCCGTCGCCCCTCGCGGCCCCTCCAGCGGAGCACAATACCAGTCGTCGACCACGGTTTTCAACCAGGCCAACGTTCCTGCGATATCCTTATCATGTAGCATACCGATAACCGCAAGAACGCGCCCCTGTTTCGGTAACATTTTCAAACGGCCAGTCAGATATTCCGCCGCGTGAGGATTATGCGCGACATCGAGGATCACGCGCGGCGACTCGCTCACAATCTGAAAACGTCCGGGTAAAATCGCCTGAGCAATCCCGTCGCGTATCGCCTGCTCTGGCAGCGTTAACCCACTGGCACGCAGTGCTGCCAGCGCGGTTGCCGCGTTAGGCTGCGGCACCTGCGGCAGTGGCAGCGCCGTCAGCGTTCCGTGTAGGTCAGTGAAGCGCCAGGTATCCCCCGTTACCTCATACTGCCAGTCCACGCCACGACGTTGAAGCTGCGCCCCTTTTTCCTGGGCGACATCAGCAATGGTTGAAGGCATTTCCGGTTCACCGACGATAGCCGGTTTTTCCGCGCGGAAAATACCCGCTTTTTCACGGCCAATGCTTTCGCGATCCGGGCCCAGCCAGTCGGTATGATCGAGCGCAATGCTGGTGATCACCGCGACATCAGCATCGACCATGTTTGTCGCATCCAGACGCCCGCCAAGCCCCACTTCCAGTATGACGACATCAAGCTTAGCCTGTTTAAACAGCCACAGCGCCGATAGCGTTCCATACTCGAAATAGGTCAGGGAAATATCACCGCGGGCGCCTTCAATCTCCGCAAAAGAGGCGGTGTGCGCCGATTCCGGCAGTTCCTTACCTTGAACGCGTACACGCTCGGTGTAGCGCACCAGATGAGGAGAGCTATACACGCCCACCTTGTAGCCTGCCGCCGTTAATACCGATTCCAGCGTACGGCATGTGGTGCCTTTGCCATTCGTTCCGGCAACGGTAAACACAAAGGGGGCGGGTTTCAGCACATCAAGTCGTGCAGCCACCTGGCTTACGCGTTCAAGACCCAGATCGATAGTGGTGGCGTGCAGGTGTTCCAGATAAGAAAGCCACGAGGCCAGGGGCGACGTGGCTTGAGGGATATGTTTGTTTTCCATGATGCCCGTAAAATCGTTACGTTAGAAAAGCAAAAGGGCAGCGCCTGCGGCCCTGCCCTTCTCCGTTATCAGGCCTCGGGTTCCTGATCTGGCACCGGTGGTACCACCACGCCTTCACGCGGGGTATCCGGATTCGGCGTTGGCTGATTCGTCAGCTTCGCCAGAATGCTTGCCAGTTTCAGACGCATTTCCGGACGACGGACGATCATATCGATAGCGCCTTTTTCGATCAGAAACTCACTGCGCTGGAATCCCGGCGGCAGCTTTTCACGTACGGTTTGCTCGATAACACGCGGACCGGCAAAGCCAATTAATGCTTTCGGCTCAGCGATATTGAGATCGCCCAGCATCGCGAAGCTTGCAGAGACGCCACCCATGGTTGGGTCGGTCAGTACGGAAATGTACGGCAGACCGCGCTCCTGCATTTTAGCCAGCGCAGCAGAGGTTTTCGCCATCTGCATCAGTGACATCAGCGCTTCCTGCATACGCGCGCCGCCGGATGCGGAGAAGCAAACCAACGGGCAATTGTCTTCCAGCGCCTGTTCTACGGCACGGACGAAACGCGCGCCGACAACGGAACCCATTGAGCCGCCCATGAAAGAGAACTCAAACGCCGCCGCGACAACAGGCATACCGTGAAGCGTACCTTTCATGACGACCAGCGCGTCTTTTTCGCCGGTTTCCTTTTGTGCGGAAGCCAGACGATCTTTGTACTTCTTGGAGTCACGGAACTTCAGCACATCTTTTGGCTCAAGCTCGCTTCCCAGTTCTACGAGGGAACCTTCATCTAACAGACTATGCAGGCGATTGCGCGCCGACATGCGCATGTGATGGTCACACTTCGGACAGACCTCAAGATTACGTTCCAGCTCAGCACGGTATAAAACCTGACCGCAGCTATCACACTTCGTCCACACCCCTTCAGGAATGCTTGCCTTACGGGTTGGAGTAATGTTGCTTTTAATTCGTTCAATCCAGCTCATTGGTGACCTTTCTGCCTGAACCCTGGTTAGCTTTGTTATAAGGGGCGCATAATGCCATTTTTGCCCCTAACAGACCATGAATGTTACACATTAAAACATAACAGCCCGATACTTTGGATAAAAAAGTGGTCGAACCGCAGAGTAAGTTTCTATTTTTGTGCTCTGGCTGCCGCACGTCTGTGGCGAATGATCTCCACCACCCCCGGCAGGATAGACACAATAATAATCCCGACAATCAGCAGCTTAAGGTTATCCTGAATCATCGGGATGGTTCCAAAGAAATAACCTGCGTAGGTGAAGAGCAGAACCCACAGCAGCGCGCCAATCACGTTATACGCAGCAAAATGACGATAAGACATATGCCCCATTCCCGCCACAAACGGCGCAAAGGTTCTGACTATCGGCACAAACCGCGCGAGAATAATCGTTTTGCCGCCGTGTCTTTCATAGAACTGGTGAGTTTTATCCAGATAGCTGCGACGGAAAATCTTAGAGTCCGGGTTGCTGAATAGCTTCGCGCCAAACAGCCGTCCAATGGTGTAGTTCACTGCATCACCAATAATCGCGGCAATCAGCATTAACGCGACCATCATATGCACGTTGAGATCGTTGGTTCCCAGCGACGCCAGCGCGCCCGCAACAAACAGCAAAGAATCCCCCGGCAGAAACGGCGTAACCACCAGACCAGTTTCGCAAAACAGGATCAGGAACAGTATGGCGTAAACCCAGACGCCGTACTCCGCAACCAGTTCCGCTAAATGCACATCGATGTGCAGAATGAAATCGATAAGAAAGTAAATCAGATCCATAGTTGCCTTTACCTTGTACGACGCAAATTAGTCCGCCAGGAACAGCGGACCCATGGGTGGTTTTGGAAGATCAAAGCGTTCGGGGTAATCCACCGCCACCAGATACAGACCTTCCGCTTTCGCCGTTGCCGCTGCGAGCGTTCTGTCCTTTGCCGCTAACAGCTCTGCTATCCAGCTCTCCGGCTGGTTGTGGGCACCTACTTCCATCAGGCTGCCGACAATGTTCCTGACCATATGATGTACAAAGGCATTCGCTTTGATATCAACCACCACATACGGGCCATGGCGCGTGACGTGTATATGCATCACGTTACGCCACGGTGTGCGCGACTGACACTGCACGGCGCGAAACGAGGTAAAGTCGTTTTCACCAATCAGACACTGCGCCGCGCGGTGCATCCGCTCAGCGTCCAGCGGCTCATAGTAGTGCGTTACCCCTTTGCCTAATACCGCCGGACGCAGCCGGTGATTATAGATGATGTAACGATAACGACGTGCCGTGGCGCTAAACCGCGCATGAAAATCTTCCGGTACAGCTTTTACCCATCGAACGGCAATGTCACCAGGTAAATTCGCATTTACACCTAACGTCCACGCCGCGTCTTTGCGCAGCGCGGTAGTTTCGAAATGCACAACCTGCCCGGTTCCGTGAACGCCCGCGTCGGTACGACCGGCGCAAAAAACGTGAATGGGTTCATTCGCCACCTGCGAAAGCGCCTTTTCCAGCTTTTCTTGTACGCTACGGACTTCGTTCTGACGCTGCCAGCCATAATATTTGCTGCCGTCGTACTCAATGCCCAGCGCAATTTTATAGACAAGCGGTTGCTGCGGGTCAGACATTAGTACATGTACTCCTGGACCAGTTTTTCAGCAATTTTCACCGCCATCAGCGCGCCGCCAAAGCGGACGTTATCGGCGACCGACCAGAACTGAACCTGTTCAGGCATTCCGTAATCGTTACGCACACAGCCCACCGAGAGCTGCGCGTTGCCGGAGGCGTCGCCAACCTGCGTCGGGAAGTCCGTTTCTTCTGACAGTACAATGTCTTCACCACGGGAAAAGGCATCGCGGGCCTCTTCTGCGGCCAACGGACGCAGCGCTTCAAACGCCACTATCTGCGCATGGCCATAAAATACCGGCGACTGTACGCAGCTTGCGGAGATCATCAGCCCGTCATCCTGCATAATTTTGCGCACCTCGTCGACGATCCGGCGCTCTTCGCGCACGCTGCCTTCACGATCCGGCAGCAGCGGCAGCATATTGAACGCCAGTTGACGACCAAAGAAATCATCTTCATCAATGGGAATACCGTTAAGCAGCTTCGCGCTCTGCCCGGCGAGGGCATCAACGGCTTTTTTTCCGTGGGCGGAAGCCGAAAGCAGGTTGGTTACGGTGATGCGGGAAAGTCCACCCTGATCGATAAGCGGTTTCAGCGCGGCCAACAGCTGACTGGTCAGGCTGTTCGGCACGGCAATAACGTTGCGATTGCGGTAATCTGCCAGTACAAACGGGTTTACCTCAGGCACCACCAGCGGTACATCTGGTTCAAGGGCGAACAGACCGCTGGAATCAATGACCAGGCAGCCAGCGTTTGTGGCGTCTTCAACCCAGGCCGCAGTAGCTTCAACGCCCGCAACAAAAAAGGCCAACTGCGCCTGCGTCCAGTCGAACTCTGCCGCATCCTGAACAATGACGGACTTCCCCGCAAAGCGCAGGTACTCTCCCGCACTTTCCGCACGCGCCAGCGCATAAATTTCACCAACCGGGAACTGGCGTTCAGCCAATGTTTCAAGCAGCGCTTCGCCTACAGCGCCCGTTGCGCCGAGAACGGCAATATTCCAGCCTTCAGACATGGTGGTTTACTCCAGAAATAGCAAAGCTCCCCGCGTCACGCAGGGAGCGACAAAAAGAATATCAGCGAGCCGGGTGATGGACGGCGTTAAAACCGAGCTTATGCAGCAGCGTAGCGGCACTGGCGTCGTCGCACATCACGTACAGCGAGGACCATTCACGGCGCTCAAGGTAATTCTTACGCAGTTTATCGAATTCACCCGGTATTCCGGCGACTTTGCGCAGGGGCGCATCGTCGCGGCGCACATCATACACCAAATGCACCAGCCTTTTCAGCGTTGGCTGATCCAGCGGCCCATGCAGCGTAATGCGACCAAACTCCGGGGCCGGCAGAAGAGTGTCCAGCGCGACATGCTGCTCGCGGCCAATGAACGCGCTATAGGCTTCGAAAACCTGAGTCGTGCCGCGCGCCTTGCCTTCCAGGGTGTAACCGGCGATGTGCGAAGTGCCAATATCAACCTTACTCAGCAGTTCGACATTGAGATCCGGTTCGCCCTCCCAGACATCCAGCACCACGCTTAAATCCTGTCCGGCAGTCAGACGCGCAAGCAGCGCCGCGTTATCCACCACCGCGCCGCGACAGGCATTGATCAAAATGGTGCCCGGCTTCAGGCGGCGAATCAGCGCCTCGTCGGCAAGATGCAGCGTCTTATAAGGCCCGTCTTTAAACAGCGGCGTGTGAAAGGTCAGGATGTCAGCGTCCTGCACCAGTTCATCCAGCGAGCGGAAGTCGCCCTCTTCCCCGCGATCGGCGCGCGGCGGATCGCAAAGCAGTGTACGAATTCCCAACGCTTCCAGTCGCGCCTGTAATCGCCCACCGACGTTGCCTACACCAACGATGCCCACGGTACGTTCGCGCAGCGCGAACCCGTCACGCTCCGCCAGCATCAGCAATGAGGAGAAGACATACTCCACAACCGCGATAGCATTACAGCCAGGCGCCGCTGAAAAGCCAATTCCCGCCTGCTTCAGCCAGCCATCGTCCACATGATCGGTTCCGGCCGTGGCGGTACCGACAAATTTGACGTTTTTCCCCTCCAGCAACGCGGCGTTCACTTTCGTCACTGAACGGACCATTAAGGCATCAGCATTATCCAGTTCAGCGACAGGAATGGGGCGTCCTGGAACCGCTTTGACTTCCCCCAAACGACTGAACAGTTCGCGGGCATAAGGCATGTTTTCATCAACGAGAATTTTCACGTCTGTCGTACCTGTTTGAGAACGAGAGTTAACCGGGCAAGTGTGCCATAATCTGGCCGCCAGGCATACTTTGCTAAGATTTATGGTTTAAGGATAAGTGATGACGCACCCTATTTCCGGTACTCCAGCGCGCCCTCCGGGCGAAGGTCCCCTCGCCGCTTCCGCAGCCGGTGAACAGCCGCTTTCCACCCAGCAGCGAACCGTACTGGAACGCCTGATAACCCGGCTGATTTCACTGACGCAACAGCAAAGTGCGGAAGTCTGGGCGGGAATGAAACACGATCTCGGGGTGAAAAGTGATACCCCCCTGCTGTCGCGTCATTTCCCTGCCGCGGAGCAAAACCTCCACCAACGGCTTGACGTGGCCCAACAAAACCATGCGACCCGTCAGGTGCTTTCACAGCTTACCGAATTACTCAGTCTGGGGAATAATCGCCAGGCGGTGAGCGATTTTATCCGCCAGCAATACGGGCAGACCGCGCTCAGCCAACTCTCACCGGAGCAGCTTAAAAACGTTCTGACGCTGTTGCAAAAAGGCGAGTTGTCGATTCCACAGCCGCAGCTGCGCCCGGCCACCGATCGTCCGCTGGTTGCCGCGGAACACAACACGCTGAACCAGTTAGTCACCAAACTGGCCGCCGCGACGGGAGAATCCGGAAAACTGATCTGGCAGTCGATGCTGGAGCTTTCCGATGTAAAAAGCGGTGAATTGATCCCGGCGAAACATTTCACCCATCTGGCAACCTGGCTACAGGCACGTCAGACGCTGAGCCTGCAACACGCACCGACGCTGCAATCGTTACAGACCGCGCTGAAGCAACCGCTGGAGCCGAATGAACTGGCAACCTTAAAAGAGTATGCCCAGCAGACTTACCAGGTTCAGCCGCAAACGGTACTGACCACCGCTCAGGTACAGGATCTGTTGAACCAGGTCTTCCTGCGTCGCGCTGAGCGAGACAAAGAGTTAAGCGAACCGCGCCATATTCAGCCGATTTATAGCCCCTTCGCGCCGGTGATCGACTCACTAAAATCCCTCTCTGCGCGCCCGGGACTGGTGTTTATCGCGCTACTGATCGCGTTCCTGATTTTCTGGCTGGTCGCCTAGCCACGACGAAACGACAGCAGTGTGACCGCAATCCCTACCACGGCCGATATCGCCCCAGCAAGGAACACTGACGGATAGCCACAGGATGTGGCAAGCAGTCCTGCCAGCGGGCCGGTGACGGCGTATGAGATATCCTGAAAGGCAGCATAGCCACCCAGAGCCGTGCCGCGAACTTGTGCCGGTACGCGCTTGACGACCTCAACGCCCAGCGCCGGAAAAATCAGTGAACACCCAGCCCCGGTTAACGCTGCCCCAAGGAGCGCAATCCATGCCGTCGGTGCCAACCAGAGCAGCACCAGTCCGAGCGTTTCAATAACCAGGGAGGCGATCGCCACTTTCACTCCGCCAAAGCGATCCGGCATCCAGCCGAACAGCACGCGCATCAGGACGAACGCCCCACCAAATGCGGTGAGCGTAAAGCCCGCCATTGACCAGCCATTGTTGGCAAAATAAAGGGAGATAAAGGTGCCGATGACGGCGAATCCCACCCCCTGCAATGCCAGCCCCAGACCGGGTTTCCAGATGAGTCCCACGACGCCCCACAAAGAGGGCCGCTCGCCCGCCTGCGCCGGAACTTTACGCACGGTGCCGTTAAACGCCCATGCCAGCAGCGGTAGCGCCATGGTGGTGCCCGCCAGCACTGCAAAACCATAATGGCTGTGAATGAGTAATCCCAACGGTGCGCCTGCTGCCAGCGCACCATAAATCGCCATCCCGTTCCACGACATCACTTTGCCGGAACGTGAAGGCCCCACCAGTCCCAGCCCCCAGGTCAATGTCCCGGTCAGCAACTGGCTTTCGCCGAAACCAAGAATGAGGCGACCAAGAATGAGCAGCGCAAATTTGACCGGGGCTGAAACAGGTAACAACGCTGCCAACAGCCACGCACCGCCAGCCAGCGCGCAGGCGAACATTCCTTGCAACGCAGAACGTTTGGCACCGTACTGATCGGCAAGCCGTCCGGCGTAGCCACGGGTGAGTACGGTTGCCAGAAACTGAATGCCCACCGCAATCCCAACCATCGTATTGCCATAGCCCAGCTCATGGTGGACAAACAGCGGAATAACGGGCAAAGGCAGTCCGACCGTCATGTAGGTCAAAAAGACAGCAAAGGCGATACGAAAAAGCGAAAAATTCCCGGGTGTTGTTCTATCTGTTTGGGTTACTGCGGTCATGCGTTACTCCAGAATGCGGTGCAAGGCACGTTGGATAACGTTAAACGCAGACGTTGTCAACCTGGTGCTCAGTCCAACGACGGTGACTCTGTATGACTAAAAAGGTCAACAAACACCGCCTCGATACCCTTTGTTCTGAACAAATCGGTGACCTGTTTTTGTTGGGCCGGCGTCAGTAGCCTGAACATCATTTCCCACATCTCTTTTGGCTCAACATCGCAGTCCGAGAGGTTGTGCTGTAGGCACAGCGCCTCGTTATCCACGACATAAGGACGGACATATTCGGGCAAGATTCAGACTATTTCATGTACGTACAGGATTACGCACCGCAGTGGGCTTTACAGTTCAGGGTGGGCAAGCCGCAGCCGTTTCTCGGTGGGGAAAAGGTTGACGTCCAGTTAGGAACAGATTCAACCCCGTTACATCTGGAAGTTTACACGCGCTGGGAAGACGATCGCTGGAAAATTTACCGGGTCAGGGATGTCAGTGATAACGTTGAGCATCCGGTGTACAGCGCCGGAGCTTTAACGCAAGCGCAGCGTTGGTCGGCACTGATTGCGCCTGAATATCAAAAAATGAAATAAAAAGGGAGCCCGTTGGCTCCCTTTTGCCGGATGGCGGCGTAACGCCTCCTCCGGCCTACATCTGGATGAATGTCTTAAGCTTTCAGCTTACGCATTACCAGCGTGGCGTTGGTGCCGCCGAAACCGAAGCTGTTAGACATAACGGTTGTCAGTTCACGCTCGGTGGTTTCGGTAACGATGTTCAGACCAGCAGCCTGCTCATCCATCTCTTCAATGTTAATGCTCGGCGCGATAAAACCGTGCTCCAGCATCAGCAGAGAGTAAATGGCTTCCTGTACGCCTGCCGCGCCCAGAGAGTGACCGGTCATCGCTTTGGTGGCAGAAATGGCCGGGCTCTTATCGCCGAACACTTCACGAATCGCGCCCAGTTCCTTCACATCGCCAACCGGGGTAGACGTCCCGTGGGAGTTCAGGTAATCGATCGGGGTATCAACGCCATGCATTGCCATCTTCATGCAGCGCACTGCGCCTTCACCGGATGGGGCAACCATGTCTGCGCCATCAGAGGTCGCGCCGTAGCCAACGATTTCCGCATAGATATGCGCACCGCGCGCCAGCGCGTGTTCCAGCTCTTCAACCACAACCATACCGCCGCCGCCAGCGATAACGAAACCGTCGCGGTGTGTGTCATAGGTACGGGAAGCTTTTGCCGGCTGGTCGTTGTATTTGGTGGACAGAGCGCCCATCGCGTCAAACTCGCAGGCCATTTCCCAGCACAGCTCTTCGCCGCCGCCAGCAAAAACGATGTCCTGTTTGCCCAGTTGAATTTGTTCAACCGCGTTGCCGATGCAGTGTGCGGATGTTGCGCAGGCGGAGCTGATGGAGTAGTTCACGCCGTGGATTTTAAACGGCGTCGCGAGACAGGCAGAGACGGCTGATGCCATCGCTTTGGTCACAACATAGGGACCTACCGCCTTCAGACCACGCGGGCTACGCATTGCGTCAGCGCCAAACACCTGAGATTTAGACGAACCGCCAGAACCGGCAATCAGACCCACGCGCGGGTTGTTCTGATAAACCTCGTCTTTCAGGCCAGCGTCTTCAATCGCCTGCTGCATTGAAAGATAAGAGTAGATAGAGGCATCGTTCATGAAACGTACCACTTTACGGTCAATCATACCGGTTGTATCCAGTTTGATATTTCCCCAGACGTGGCTACGCATTCCTGAATCTTTAAACTCTTCAGAGAAAGTGATCCCGGAGCGTCCTTCACGCAGAGATGCCAGGACCTCCTGCTGGTTATTACCGATGCTGGAAACGATGCCCAGGCCAGTAATCACTGCACGTTTCATTCAATACCTCTGTAAGTCGCACTATAATAAGTTTCGATTGGCACAATAGCGTACACTTGTACGCCGAACAAGTCCGATCAGCCAATTTGTCCAGAAATTTGCGCCGCCAGGCACACATCGCTAAGATCGTGGCACTGCCTGTCAGACGAGTAACTTACGTGAAACAATACGCTATACAACCCGCCAACCTCGAATTCAACACTGAGGGTACACCTGTTTCCCGAGATTTCGACGACGTCTACTTTTCTAATGATAATGGACTGGAAGAAACGCGTTATGTTTTTCTCGGAGGAAACCGGATCGCCGAGCGATTTCCGGAACATCCTGAGGCCCTGTTTGTGGTGGCGGAAAGTGGTTTTGGGACGGGGCTTAACTTTCTGACGCTCTGGCAAGCCTTTGCTGCATTTCGCGCCACTCACCCCGAATCTACGCTGCAAAGATTACATTTCATCAGTTTTGAAAAATACCCGCTGAGCCATGGCGACCTTGTCGCGGCGCATCAGCACTGGCCGGAACTGGCTGCGTTTGCAACGCAACTTCACAACGCGTGGCCGTTGCCGCTGGCGGGCTGTCACCGCCTGTTACTTGACGAAGGGCGCGTAACGCTCGATCTCTGGTTTGGCGATATTAATGAACTTACCGATCAACTCGACGATAGCCTCAACCAAAAGGTAGACGCCTGGTTTCTGGACGGTTTCGCCCCAGCGAAAAACCCGGATATGTGGACGCAAAAGTTGTTCAACGCCATGGCGCGACTGGCGCGTCCGGGCGGCACGCTGGCAACTTTTACCTCCGCAGGTTTTGTCCGGCGCGGTTTGCAGGAAGCTGGCTTTACGATGCAGAAATGCAAAGGCTTTGGTCGTAAGCGTGAGATGTTACGCGGGGCAATGGAACAAACGCTTGCGATCCCCGCATCAGCGCCGTGGTTTGCGCGATCAGGAAGCGATAAGCGGGAGGTGGCGATTGTTGGCGGAGGCATTGCCAGCGCTCTGCTTGCGCTTTCCCTGCTCCGCCGCGGTTGGGCAGTAACGCTTTATTGTGCGGATGATAAGCCTGCAGAGGGGGCGTCTGGCAACCGTCAGGGGGCGCTTTATCCCTTACTGAACAAGCACGATGCGACGATAACGCTGTTCTTTCCTGCGGCGTTTACCTTTGCACGTCGGCTATATGACGCCCTGCCCGTCTCCTTTGACCACGACTGGTGTGGCGTTACGCAGTTTAGCTGGGACGATAAGAGTCAGCAGAAAATAGCGCAAATGCTAACGCTGGATCTTCCTCAGGCACTGGCGCATGCGGTCAATGTTGAGCAGGCTGCGCAACTTACCGGCGTACAGACCGACTGCACAGGTATTACCTACCCGCTGGGCGGTTGGCTATGTCCGGCACAGTTGACCGCCACGCTGATTCAGCTTGCGCAAAAGCAGGGGTTACGCTGCTGTTATCAGCAGACGCTGGCGTCGCTAAACCATTCTGATTCCGGCTGGAAGCTACATTTTACCGACGGTCACGCGACGCAACATGAGGCAGTGGTGCTGGCAAATGGGCATCAGATTAACCGTTTTGCCCAGACGCAGCCGTTACCGGTTTACTCCGTCGCAGGTCAGGTCAGCCATATTCCGTCAACGCCCGCGCTCTCACCGCTTAAGCAAGTATTGTGCTACGACGGTTATCTCACACCGCAAAACCCCGCCAATCAACAGCACTGTATTGGTGCCAGCTACCATCGCGGCAATGAAGAGGCGCATTATCGGGAAGAGGATCAGCAGCAGAACCGTCAACGCCTGATTGATTGCTTCCCGTCGGCTGAGTGGGTTAATGAGGTGGATGTCAGCGCTCAGGAGGCGCGCTGCGGCGTGCGATGCGCCACCCGCGACCATTTGCCGATGGTCGGCAACGTCCCGGACTACGCGTCGACGCTTTCCTGCTACGCAACCCTTGCAGAACATAAAGAGAAGGCCGTTTCCGCGCCGATCTATCCGGATCTGTTTATGCTCGGCGCGCTGGGTTCTCGTGGGCTCTGCTCCGCACCATTAAGCGCTGAAATTCTGGCGGCGCAAATGAGCAATGAGCCCATCCCAATGGACGCGGCGACGCTGGCGGCATTGAATCCGAATCGTTTATGGGTGCGGAAATTACTGAAAGGGAAAGCGGTGAAGTGATGGCGTTATGCCGGATGCCACGAAACGCGCATCCGGCTGACGGTGTTACTGCGTTGCCTTCTGGAACAACGCGTCCCACATCTCTTTGACCAACGCCTGATCGCGTGGCGAGAGTTCGCCCGCACCGATCGCTTTTTCAAGGCTGCGGGTGACACTGGAATACACGGCTTCGGCGGAATGGTCATCCGTCCCTTCCAGTTCCGCAACGGCTAACGTCAGGTGTCCACGCAAATACCCACTGGCAAACAGCTCATCATCGCTTGCATGCTCTACCATGTCGTCGATTAATGCCAGAATGCGTGATTCAAACTCCGCGATCATCTTCTTTCCTCATTGTAAACGTGGCGCTGGCTTCAGTTGAGCGCTTCCGGCCACGGGAACTGTTCCGCCTTAAGTTCGGGCGTGTGATAATAATTCTGTAATGCTTTGATGAAGCGCGCCGGGCGTTCAGGAATGCCGTTTTCCAGATACGCCATCACCTGGGCATGAACCCGACGCTGGAACACCACACGGTCAGGTTCAAAATCGCCTTCAAGGTTGTCACAGCTGACGTTAAACGGATATCCCGCCGCCACGCAGAACAGCCAGTCAAACGCCTGCGGTTTCACTTCCACATCTTCAAACTGGCCCTGCGTCGCCGCATCGCGACCGTCCGGGCAGTACCAGTAACCGAAATCCACTAATTCACGCCGCGCCTTACCGGCAATGCACCAGTGCGAAATTTCATGCAGGGCACTGGCGTAAAAACCATGAGCAAAGACGATGCGGTGATACGAAACCTCGGTATCAGCTGGAAGATAGATCGGTTCGTCGTCGCCTTTAATCAGACGGGTATTAAAATCGTCGGCAAAGCAGCCGTTAAAGATGTCGATTAACTGTTCGTAGTGATGTGTACTGTTCATTAATTCATCCCCAGCCACTGGAGAATCTCCTGTCCATGGTTATCATAAAGAAGTTTGGCGCTCATCACCGCCGAAACGATGACGATCATTGGCCGAATCAACTTTTGTCCTTTGCTTAGTACCAGGCGCGAACCCATACGCGCCCCGAGAAATTGTCCGATCAACATAACAAACCCGGTTGCCCAAATGACTTTGCCGCCAATCATAAACAGCAGCAAGCCGCCGATATTTGACGTGGCGTTCAGTACTTTGGCGTGGGCAGTGGATTTCGCAAGGTTGAACCCGCACAGCGTTACAAACGCCAGCGCGTAAAACGACCCCGCCGCCGGGCCAAAAAAGCCATCATAAAAGCCCACGCAGCCACCGGCCACCAGCGCAAACGGCAGGCCATACAGACGACGCTGCCGGTCTTCCTCACCCAGTTTTGGCATCAGCAAAAAGTAAAGACCGATGCAAATCACCAGGATGGGCAGGATCTGACGCAGCACGTCCGACTTCACGTACTGAACCAATAGCGCACCGCCCATCGACCCCACAAAGGTCATGGCGATATTGAGCTTTTGATCGGCGAGGTTCACCACCTTGCGGCGGATAAAATAGATTGAAGAGGAGATCGAACCGCCACAGGCCTGGAGCTTGTTGGTCGCCAGCGCATGCGCGGGAGACATCCCTGCCGCCATCAGCGCGGGAATCGTTAACAGCCCTCCGCCCCCTGCCAGTGAATCAATAAATCCCGCCAGCATGGCAACAAAAAACAGCACGACCAATAGCAGCGGGGAAACCATAAACAACTCGGTGAAATTATCCATTAAAGTACATGCTCATCCAGTAGCGCCTGGCAGGAAGGCGGCAACGGAGGCGGTGTCTTCTTCTCAGGCTTAGTTGTTCCTGGTTTCGGTGGTTCAAACCAGCTCTGTAGTTCTGCGCCACAACCATCGCCAGGCGGCGGCAAAGGTTGATCTTCGCACTCCAGGCTGTCGGCAGGGCACCGTAATCGTACATGCATATGCGCGCGATGCTGGAACCACGGCCGCACTTTACGCAGCCAGTCGCGATCGGTACCCGCATCGAGACAAAGCTGTTGTTTGATCGCCGGATTGACAAAAATGCGCGTGACGTCGTTATCTTTCGCCGCCAGTTTGATCAGGCTGGAAATTTCCGGCTTCCATAAAGAGGGAACAACATGCTTGCCGTCGCGGGCGACCAGATCCAGCGCCTGAGGTCGCAGTAATTGCGATGAGGTCCAGCGCGTTTTGGGTAACTGCAGAAAGATATCGACATCCAGCCCGGTCTGGTGGCTGGCATGTCCGCCATTAAAGCGTCCACCTGCAGGCATACCCATATCCCCTACTAACACCGTTCCCAGCCCCAGGTTGCTCACCTGGTTACTGAGGCGCTGAATGAACATCACCAGATCAGGATGACCGAAATAGCGACGCTGGTCGGTACGCATTACCTGATAATGGTCCGACTGAACGGGAAGCGTGTCCGCCCCCACAATGCAGCCATTGGAAAAGCCACCGATCGACTGCGCGCTACCCGGTACGGGTTGGGTGATTTTCTGCCACGGCGTCGCCGCCAGGCTGACGCTGCTGGCAAGCAGGGCCAGCAGCGCTATTGCGGTTCTTTTCATCTCTTACCAGCGTGGAATATCCGTTTTGACATCCGCATTTTGCGCCCGTTGCCGTAGCAGGTGATCCATCAACACGATCGCCAGCATCGCTTCGGCGATCGGCACTGCGCGGATCCCTACGCACGGATCGTGACGCCCCCTGGTGATCATCTCTACCTCTTCGCCGAAGCGATTAATGGTGCGCCCCGGAACGGTAATGCTGGAGGTTGGTTTCAGCGCCATATGCGCCACGATCTGCTGACCGCTGCTGATCCCTCCCAGAATGCCGCCCGCGTGATTACTCTGGAAACCGTCTTTGGTGATTTCATCACGGTTCTGGCTGCCGCGTAGTGCCACCACGTCGAAACCGTCACCAATTTCAACGCCTTTCACCGCATTAATGCTCATCAGCGCGTGGGCAATGTCGGCGTCCAGACGATCAAACACCGGCTCGCCCAGCCCTGCCGGAACGCCGCTGGCGATAACGGTCACTTTCGCGCCGATAGAGTCGCCCTCTTTTTTCAGCGCGCGCATCAGTTCATCCAGCGCCTCAATTTTTTCCGGATCCGGGCAAAAGAACGGGTTTTGCTCAACCTGTTCCCAGTTCTTGATCTCCAGCGGGATGTCGCCCATCTGGGTCAGGCAGCCCTGAATGGTAATGCCGAACTTTTCGAGGAGGTATTTTTTGGCAATCGCCCCTGCCGCTACGCGCATCGCTGTTTCACGCGCGGAAGAACGTCCGCCGCCACGGTAATCGCGCAGGCCATACTTTTGCTCGTAGGTATAGTCCGCATGCCCCGGACGGAACACGTCCTTGATGGCGCTGTAATCCTGCGAGCGCTGATCGGTATTCTCGATCAGCAGGCCAATGCTGGTACCGGTAGTAACGCCTTCAAATACCCCGGAGAGGATTTTCACCTGGTCCGGTTCGCGGCGCTGCGTCGTGTAACGTGAAGTCCCAGGGCGGCGTCTGTCGAGATCGTGCTGCAGGTCAGCTTCCGTCAGCGGAATGCCTGGCGGCACGCCGTCGACGATACAACCCAGCGCCAGACCGTGCGATTCACCAAAGGTGGTTACACGAAACAGTTGTCCAATTGTATTTCCTGCCATTGCGGTTCCGTTGTTGTCGTTGTTGTTTAGTCTTTATAAATACTGAAGTGCTCCCGGGCAGCAATCAACTCAGCTTTCGTCAGCATAAACACGCCGTCGCCGCCGTTGTCGAATTCCAGCCACGTGAATGGCACATCCGGATATTGTTCCATCAGATGTACCATGCTGTTACCGACTTCACAAATCAGAACGCCATTATCGGACAGGTAATCCGGCGCGTTGCCCAGAATACGACGGGTGAGTTTCAGACCGTCAGTGCCGGACGCCAGGCCAAGTTCCGGCTCATGGCGATATTCATTCGGCAGGTCTGACATATCTTCGGCGTCAACGTACGGTGGGTTAGTGACGATCAGGTCGTACTGCACTTTTGGCAGGTCGCGGAACAGGTCAGAACGAATTGGCGTGACGTGATGAATCAACCCGTGCTCTTCAATGTTGTGCTCAGTCACGGCCAGCGCGTCAGTGGAGATATCCACCGCGTCAACTTCGGCTTCCGGGAAAGCATAGGCGCAGGCAATGGCGATACAGCCGCTACCGGTACACATATCCAGAATATGTTTCGGCGGCTCGCTCACCAGCCCTGCAAAGCGGTTGTTGATCAGCTCGCCAATCGGCGAACGCGGCACCAGCACACGTTCATCAACGTAAAACTCATGGCCACAGAACCAGGCTTTGTTCGTCAGATACGCCACCGGGATACGCTCGTTTACGCGGCGAATCACCCGCTCAACAATACGGTGACGTTCGCTGGAGGTCAGACGCGCGGTGCGCATATCTTCCGGAATATCCAGCGGCAAATACAAGGACGGCAGCACCAGTTGTACGGCTTCATCCCATGGGTTATCGGTACCGTGTCCGTACCAGATATTCGCCGCGCTAAAACGGCTAACCGCCCAGCGCAGCATGTCCTGAATGGTTTGCAGATCACTTACTGCTTCATCAACGAAAATTTTATCCACCTGTTCCTCCAGGGCATGCTCGCATTAATTTCGGCGGCTAGTTTGCCACGAAGACGGCGATAAATCAGCAATCACGCAGGGGGTTGGGTACGAAAATTGCGTTTTGCGCATTCGCATCCGGTTTGAGTCAGGTAAACTAACGGGAAATAAAAGATGAGACAGCACAATGAAAAAGAAAGCATCGCTAAGCGAGGAGGACCAGGCGCTGTTCCGGCAGTTGATGACCGGCACCCGTCAGATTAAGCAGGACACGATCGTTCATCGTCCATTGCGCAAGAAAGTCAGTGAAGTGCCGGTTAAGCGCCTTCTGTCGGAGCAGGCGGACGCCAGTCACTATTTTTCCGACGAATTTCAGCCGCTACTGAATACCGAAGGCCCGGTGAAATATGTGCGCCCGGACGTCAGCCATTTTGAGCTGAAAAAGATGCGTCGTGGTGATTATTCTCCAGAGTTGTTTCTTGATCTGCACGGCCTGACGCAGCTTCAGGCGAAGCAGGAACTGGGCGCGTTGATCGCCGCCTGTCGTCGGGAGCATGTGTTTTGCGCCTGCGTGATGCACGGTCACGGTAGGCATGTACTGAAACAGCAAACGCCGCTGTGGCTGGCGCAACATCCTCATGTCATGGCCTTCCATCAGGCCCCAAAAGAATACGGCGGCGATGCCGCGCTGTTGGTGCTGATAGAGGTGGAAGAGTGGATGCCGCCTGAGTTGCCTTGAGGTTGTGGCTTGCCGGATGGCGGTGCAGACACCTTATCCGGCCTACGGCAATTTGTAGGCCCGGTAAGCGTAGCGCCACCGGGCAAGAAGTACGAAGCGTTTCAGGGGGTTAAATTGCTTTCGCCATTTTGAGGTTACACGGGCTCATCTGCCAGTTGAAAACCCCTTTTCCGCTTTCATCAAGCGTTACGCAGGCAATGGCTGAGGTGGTAAACATCGGCGGCGTTTCGCCTGGGCACAGCTCAGATACCAGGTAGCCCACTAACGGCAGGTGGGAAATCACCAGCGTTGTCGCCACGCCTTCATTGGCCAGAGCCTGCAACCAGGCGCTGACCATACCGACATCGCCGCAGGGAGTCAGCTCCGGCATGACCTCGACCTTACCAGGCAGGTTCATGCACTCTCCGACAACATCCAGAGTTTGTTCGGCTCGCAGAAACGGGCTCACCAGAACACGTTCGATATCCACTTTTTGACCTTTCAGCCAGTTCGCCATAAGGCGCGATTCATCACAACCATTTGAGGTTAAGGGACGAACCGAATCACTGGCGGCATCGAGGGCCGCGTCGCCGTGACGCATGATAAAAACTTGCATATTGCACCGCTTTTGTTAACCAGATTCACTCGCACTTCAGCGAAAACGTCATTAACGGTTGCTGAAATGCAGTGGCCGGCATTGTGCCTTATCCGCTCATCGAATGAAACGCTGTGTTTTACCTTAATGGTGTAAGTATAGTCAATCTGAGTTTACAGTTTGACCAACCCACAGCGTTTCAGTGCGGATTTACCTTAGGTTAGACCTTGTTATTACAGGTCAGTTGCATCCGCCTTCCAGAAACTTTCCCCTCGCTCCGCCATCTGTAGCAGGGCTTCACACGGGACAAAGCGTGAGCCATATTGCGCAGCCAGGCGTTGCAATATCGCAACCACTTCATCCGCGCCAAGAGAGTCCATATACCGGAACGGGCCACCAAGGAACGGCGGAAAACCGATACCAAACACCGCGCCAATGTCGCCATCGCGCGCATTTCGAATCACCTGCTCATCAAAGCAGCGTGCCGCTTCGTTGAGCATTAACATCACACATCGCTCGGCGATCTGCTGGGCAGAAAGTTTGCTCTGCCCTTGCGCCCCGATAAGAGGATAAATTGCCGGGTCGACCTGTTTTTTGCTTTTACGCCCTTTTGCACCGTAAAGATAGAAACCCCGACCATTTTTTCTACCTTTGCGATCGTCATTCAAAATTGATGCAACAACATTTGCAGGGGCAGCAAAACGCTCACCGTAAGCGGCTTCGAGGATCGGTATAATTTTAGTGCCGGTGTCGATTCCCACCTCATCCAAAAGTTGGATTGGCCCTACGGGAAAACCAAACTTCACTAATGCGTGGTCGATCTGCTCAATGCGCTCACCTTCCGTGAGCATGCGAATCGCTTCGTTGATATACGGCGCAAGAATGCGGTTTACATAGAACCCGGCTTTATCGCGCACGACAATCGGTGTTTTACCCTGTTTTTTAGCCAGCTTAACGGTGGTCGCGACCGTTTGCCCGGAGGTCCCGGCATGGGGAATGACCTCCACCAGCGGCATTTTTTCCACCGGGCTAAAAAAGTGCAAGCCAATGACCTGTTCAGGTCTGGCCGCGTTTGCCGCGATATCGCCAATCGGCAAAGATGAGGTGTTGGAAGCAAAAATGGTGTGAGAAGCGCAATTTTGTTCAACTTCTGCCACCATCTGCTGTTTTAACGCCAGATCTTCAAATACCGCTTCAATAATCACGTCTCGTTGAGAAAAGCCACGATAATCCGTAGATCCTGAAATCAGCGCCAGCTGCTTGTCACGCTCGCTGGCTTTGATATGACGGCGGCGCACCTTCGTTTCAAGCTGATCCCAGCTGTACTTCAGCGCATGATTGATTCCCTTAGGATTTATGTCTTTGATACGGACTGGCAAGCCCCCTTTACAGGCGGTGACGTAGGCGATTCCCCCGCCCATTAACCCGCCACCGAGAACCCCAACGCTGTTCAGTGGCCCCGGAGCGACATCGCTGCCAGGATCTTTTTTCACATCGGTGCTGGCAAAGAAAATATTGCGCAACGCCTGCGATTGCGGAGTCATCGCCAGCTCACCAAACGCGCGCGCTTCGGCGTCGTAGCCGCTGCTGCTGCCCTGTGCCAGCCCGGTTTCGATCACCTGTAAAATACGCCCGGTCGCCGGATAATTGCCGAGGGTTTTCTGTTCCGTCTTTTTACTCACCATACGGAACAACAATGCCCGTCCAAGCGGCCCCGCCAGAATGCGTTCACGCACCGGAAGAGGCCGCTGAGTCGGACGCTCTTTTTTTGCCAGTTCAACAGCCGCTTCCAGCAGGATCGCATGGGGGACCACATCATCGACCAGTCCGGCTTTTAGCGCCTGGCGGGCACGAAGTTGTTTACCGGTGAGGATCATCTCCAGTGCGGTACTTACCCCCACCAGACGTGGCAAGCGCTGGGTACCTCCAGAGCCTGGTAGCAACCCTAATTGAACTTCCGGTAGCCCAAGAACCGTTTTCGCATCGTCAGTACAGACCCGCGCATGACAAGCCAGCGCCAGTTCCAGGCCGCCGCCCATGCATGCGCCGTGAATGGCGGCTACCACCGGAATGGGCAGCGCGTTGATTTCCGCCATCAGCTGTTGCCCCTGTCGCGCCAGTGTTTCAGCCTCTTGCGCACTTTTACATTGGCCGATCATGTTAATGTCCGCGCCGGCGATAAAATTGTCCGGTTTGGCGGAAATGATCACAACGCCATGTAAGGCTTTGTTCTCGCGAATTTGTTTCAGAATGACCCGCACCTGTGAGGCAAATTCTGCCTTCAGGGTATTCATCTTTTCACCCGGAACATCAACAGAGATGACCGCGACGTTATCCAGACGGACGTTAAGCGTAAAAGCCGATGCCATTTCCATTATTCCGCCTCCAGAACCATTGCCGCACCCAGTCCACCGGCCGCACAGGCGGTAACCAGACCAAAACCTCCTCCGCGACGACGCAGTTCATTCAGCGTTTGCGTGATCATTCGTGCACCGGTAGCGGCAAAGGGGTGTCCGTAGGCAATTGAACCGCCCAGCACGTTAAATTTGCTATCGTCTACTTCGCCGGTGGCATGTGAACGTCCGAGCACTTCGCGGGCAAAACGTTCACTGCCCAGCAACTGGAGGTTAGCCAACGTCTGAGCGGCAAAGGCTTCATGCATATCAATGAGCGTGAGGTCGGCCATGGTTAAGCCGGCGCGCTCCAGCGCCAGGGGGGTTGACCAGGCGGGCCCCAACAGCATGTCCTTCCAGACATCAATCGCAGTGAACGCATAGCTGCGCAAATAACCCAGCGGCACCAGCCCTAACTCTTTGGCGCGAGATTCCGTCATCAGAATGACGGCCGCGGCGCCATCCGTCAGCGGCGTACTGTTGGCTGCTGTCACGGTGCCGTATTTACGGTCAAATGCCGGACGCAGTCTGGCGTAATCTGACAGCGTAGAGTTACCGCGAATATTGTTATCTTCTGAGAGTGGATCTTTAAACGGCGGGGTGTATGTCGTCATTACCTCATCCGTGAGCCTTCCTTCCGCCCACGCCTGCGCGGCGCGCTGGTGAGAACGGTGAGCCAGCGCATCCTGCTGCTCGCGGGTGATGCCATAGGTTTTCGCCATTTGTTCCGCGGTATCCCCCATCCGCAAGCCGGTTGAGTATTCAGCCACGGCGGGTGGCACGGGCATAAGATCGCGTAACCGCAGACGGGAAAAGAGCTTCAGGCGCTGCCCCATCGTCCGGGCTTTGTTGACATCAACCAGCACGCGCGCCAGCTTTTTGCTCACCCCAATGGGAAGTACAGAAGAGGAATCGGCCCCGCCGGCAATGCCCGCCCGAATAGTCCCGGCCATCAGGCTTTCAGCAACGTTGGCCACCGCCTGAAAGCTGGTCGCGCAGGCCCGGCTCACGCTGTAAGCGTCGGTATGCACATTCATCCCGGTGCCCAACACAATTTCACGGGCAATATTCGGCGCTTCCGGCATTTGCACGACCTGGCCAAACACCAGTTGTTCAATCACATCAGCAGGGATTTCACTACGGGCAAGGAGTTCACCGACGACCATTTTTCCAAGATCAACGGCGGGAATGCCATGATAGGCGGTTGCCTGACGGGCAAAAGGCGTGCGCAATCCACTCACAATGGCGATGCGATCGCCCTGACGGGTGACCAGCGGTAAAGCCTGACTCATAACACTCCCCTGTAAAAAATAGAATTAAGTGGTCTGACCTGATCATAGTCTTAACCAATTTTTTACATTTAGCCAAGGGGGGAGCGAAGAAAGTGGGAGCTGCGACACAGTGAATAGTCACTGAGTGTAACAAAAATGCCCCTGCCAAACATTGACAGGGGCACTAAAGGCAAGATTAACGCAGACCGAGTTGGAAGATCAGCGTTTCGGCTTCACAAGCGAAAACGAAGTCGATATCCAGACGCACACCGTCAGACTCTTCGGTGTAGGTCGGGGTGATTTGGCAAGGCTCTGATTCCACACTACGCGCTTTCTCAGTTAACGCGGCCAGAGTCTCATCTGCCTCTGCACGCGTTGCGAACACTCGGCTGTATGACGCGGTGCAATCGGAGTTGTCCATGATGGTACCAACGTCCATACAGCAGCAAACCGGGGTTTCATCAGCACTGCATTTACTCATTGTAGATTTCCTCTGTATTTGCACTCAGGGTGCCAGATAAACGATGAGGATATTTTACGCTGCCCACTTTCGCCTCTCCAGTTGTTAATTGTGCGAAATGAGATAAGTGACCGAAATCACACTTAAAAATGATCTAAAACAAATTTAACCCAAACGGTCGAGTGCAGCCGTTAGCAATTTTGCCAACGGGATCGCGTTTTTGAGATCATCTTAGAAAAATCTCATAAACAAACTTGCAACATTTCAGCTGGTCAGACCTATACTCTCGCCACTGGTCTGCTTTCTATGTCGTACGACAGACCCTACACTTCGCGCTCCTGTTACACCATGTAACATAGTTTGTATAAAAATAAATCTATTGAGGTTATGGTCATGAGCCAGAAAACCCGGTTTACAAAGTCTGCTCTCGCAGTCGCAGTGGCACTTATCTCCACCCAGGCCTGGTCTGCAGGCTTTCAGTTAAACGAATTTTCTTCCTCAGGCCTGGGCCGGGCCTATTCAGGTGAAGGCGCTATCGCTGACGATGCAGGTAATGTCAGTCGTAACCCAGCGCTGATCACGATGTTTGATCGCCCTACTTTTTCTGCGGGTGCGGTATATATCGACCCTGATGTGAATATCAGCGGGCGCTCCCGTTCCGGGCGTAGCCTGGAAGCGGATAATATTGCGCCAACCGCATGGGTGCCGAACATGCACTTTGTCGCGCCGATCAACGACCAGTTTGGTGTGGGTGCCTCCATTACCTCAAACTACGGTCTGGCGACAGAATTTAATGACTCCTATGCCGGGGGTTCAGTTGGCGGTACGACTGACCTCGAAACCATGAACTTCAACTTAAGCGGTGCTTATCGCTTAGATGATGCCTGGAGCTTTGGTCTGGGGCTTAACGCCGTTTACGCGCGTGCCAAAATTGAGCGCTTTGCCGGTGACCTCGGTCAGTTGGTTGCAGGCCAGGTCATGCAGTCACCTGCCGGACAAACACCGCAGGGTCAACAACTGGCAGCCACCGCTAATGCGATCCCAGCCGACACCAAAATTGCCCATCTGAACGGCAACCAGTGGGGCTTTGGCTGGAACGCCGGGATCCTGTACGAGCTGGATAAAAACAACCGCTATGCATTAACTTACCGTTCTGAAGTTAAAATTGACTTCAAAGGTAACTACAGTAGCGACCTGCCAGCAGCTATTAATAGCTTCGGCCTGCCGATTCCAACCGCTACCGGCGGCTCGACGCAATCAGGCTACCTGACCCTGAACCTGCCGGAAATGTGGGAAGTGTCTGGTTATAACCGCGTTGCACCGCAGTGGGCCATCCACTATAGCCTGGCCTACACCAGCTGGAGTCAGTTCCAGGAACTGAAGGCGAAATCCACCAGTGGCGATACGCTGTTCCAGAAACACGAAGGCTTTAAAGATGCCTACCGCATCGCACTGGGTACTACCTATTACTACGATGATAACTGGACGTTCCGTACTGGTATCGCCTTCGATGACAGCCCAGTTCCGGCACAGAACCGTTCTATCTCGATTCCGGACCAGGACCGTTTCTGGCTGAGCGCAGGTACTACCTACGCGTTTAATAAAGATGCCTCGGTTGACGTCGGTGTTTCTTATATGCACGGCCAGAGTGTTAAAATCAACGAAGGTCCGTATCAGTTCGAGTCAGAAGGTAAAGCCTGGCTGTTCGGTACCAACTTCAACTACGCATTCTGATTTTTTTGTGCCGGATGGCGGCGCAAGTGCCACGTCCGGCCTACTGATATTCAGATGTAAAAAAGGTGAGCTTTTTAGCTCACCTTTTATTTGCTCAAACCTCATTTACTCGGCATCGATCTCGTCTAAATCGCCTTCAATCGCCTGCGCGTTCGGGTTCTCTTGCGGCTTGAGTTTCCCACCGTCAGCAATGAAATCATGACGCTGGAAGTAAGCTTCACGCACCATAATGTACGGGTCGGAAGACTGACGCAGCAGGCCATCAGAATCCAGCAACTGCGCGCGCGTCTCAATACCCTCAACCGTCCACTTACCGATGCTCATCGGCCAGGTCAGCCAGGAGAGAACCGGATAGAGCGTATCAGCCATATCGCCGCCATCTTCACGCAGCGTCCAGCTTCCGTAGAACGGTAACTGAACGTAAGGGCCATACCCGACGCCGTAATGCCCGAGGGTGCTACCGAAACGGTGCGGTTCAACGCGCTGCAACTTCGGATTCGCCATCCCGGCGACGTCAATAAAGCCGCCCATCCCCAGAATACTGTTCAGGAAGAAACGGGTGAAATGCACCATCCCCTGATACGGATCGCCCTGCAGGAAATAGTTCAGCATGACGGCGGGTTCTTCCAGGTTGCCGGTAAAATTGCTTAAGCCATTACGGGCAGGCTGTGGAACATAGTCACGCCAGGCGACAGCCACCGGCCGCACAACATACGGATCCAGCACATTAAAGTTGAAGTTGTACATGGTGCGGTTGAACCCTTCAAATGGGTCCGAGCGCCCCTGTTGTTCTGTGCCGGAACTCGCACATCCCACCAGCAGTGTGGTTCCCAGCGCAAGCGCCGACAGGCGAAGCTTCATAAATGTCTCCCTGTTGATTATGGCTATCGCTGATTGCCATCCATGACGGTACGCAATCGTATCCGCCCGTAAAGGTGTGAGCAATTGTAACAGCACGTCAAACGATGTCTATATCACCAGACGGGTAGATCTGATCATAGCCTGGCCGCCTTATGAGCGTATCGCTTCTATTCTATCGGCACTTAAAAAAACTCACGCTACCATTTTTGCTATTTAAGACTTTATCCCGGCTGCGATGCGCTAAAAGTCGCTACGCTTTATTGGTGTGTGCTCACAACAGGGGCGAAAAATGGATCAACTCGAAAAAGATAAGATAGATAAGCATAGCGACGAGCTCGAAGTGGAGAGCGAAGAAAAGCAGAGCGGGAAAAAAATAGAGGTCGATGAGGAGCGTCTCCCCTCGCGGGCGATGGCGATTCACGAGCATATCCGCCAGGACGGCGAAAAAGAGCTGGAACGCGATGCGATGGCGCTGCTGTGGTCGGCAATTGCCGCCGGGCTGTCGATGGGGGCTTCGCTGCTGGCAAAGGGGATTTTTCATGTCAAACTGGAGGGTGTGCCGGGCAGTTTTTTACTGGAGAATCTCGGTTATACCTTCGGCTTTATTATTGTCATCATGGCGCGTCAGCAACTGTTCACGGAGAATACGGTCACCGCTGTGCTGCCTGTTATGCATAAACCGACGGCAGGAAATTTCGGTCTACTCATGCGCCTCTGGGGTGTGGTGTTACTGGGAAACGTCGTGGGAACCGGCATTGCAGCCTGGGCGTTTGAATATATGCCGATCTTTGATGAAGCAACCCGAGATGCGTTTGTAAAAATCGGCATGGACGTGATGAAAAACAGCCCCACGGAGATGTTTTCCAACGCCATTATTTCCGGGTGGTTAATTGCGACGATGGTCTGGATGTTCCCGGCTGCCGGGGCAGCCAAAATCGTGGTGATTATCCTGATGACATGGCTGATCGCGCTGGGTGATACTACCCATATCGTTGTCGGCTCAGTGGAGATTCTCTATCTGGTGTTTAATGGCACGCTTCACTGGAGCGAATTCTTCTGGCCTTTTGCCTTGCCAACGCTCGCCGGAAACATCTGCGGCGGTACATTTATCTTTGCGCTGATGAGCCATGCGCAGATCCGTAACGACATGAGCACGAAGCGCAAAGAGGAAGCGCGACTCAACGCCGAACGGTTTGAAGCATCGCAGAAAAAGACGGAAAAACAATCCTGAATGGCGACTGTTTGAGCAGTCAGGCGGCATCGCCCTTACCCAGGCGGACAAAAAACGCTATACTCGGTGCCGCTTCGTCCCCTTAGTTAAATGGATATAACGAGCCCCTCCTAAGGGCTAGTTGCAGGTTCGATTCCTGCAGGGGACACTTTAAGCCTTTCTGTTCTTTTTTCTCCCTGCGCGAATATTATCCGGGACTGTTTATTACTTCCTGCTCAATGATTCATCCCGGCTTAACTGAATGACTAACGCCCGGTATTCTCACCGGGCGTTGATTATACTATTTACCCTATCCTTAACTTTCGTGCTGCATAAAACACTTCAGTATTAATCCAGACGTCATGCGTCATCGTGCAATTCTTACGGGATTTGAGTTCGCGTAAGGTCATTCCACGAATATTACCCCGCGCAACACACTGCGTTATCGCTTTTGAACTAAGACCCAACTGTCTTCGGATAATCGATAATAAGCTGACAGGAAAATCCTGCGTCAACCGAATACTTACCTTCACCATCCGCCCACGAATAAGCGTCGTCGCCCATCTTTCCTCCACGGCAAAATCCGGCACGCCGGAAAGCTCCGCGTTATTGCGCCGCAGCACGTGGCGATCGTAAGAGAAAGCCAGAATTGCATTTTCATCGTTAGCAGCGATTCTCGCGTAAAGTTCGCGGTCCAGACGACTGACCGGGAGGCGGGAAAACAAACTAATATTCCAGGTGTAGTCGCAATGAACACACTTATAAATACTCCAGACGTCGAGTATCTTCTTTTGCGAATTCATTCTGAAGGCCCCGGAGGGGATAAAGTCTCGTTTGATATTACATGCAGGGCAGCGTTTAGTTATCCGCTGATAACCCAGGGGACTGACCGTCCATATGACGTGCATAATGTACCTTTTTTAACCCATACAAAACCGGGCTCGTCGTGAACGAACCATAAATTTTTATATGCGAAAAATATTTGAAGATATTTTTCAGTGGGTTAAGAAAAGATTTCCAGCACAACAGTCCCTTTGCGTTATGAAGAACCACCAGGATAGCAGACTTCGCGCTATCGGATATATAAACCACATCAATATTTGTAGCGTTCCCGTCAGCTTTACTTGATCTAAAGCGGGTGTCAGGGCGGAGATAATACGTATATTTATTAAACGATTTTCATGAGGCAAGGAGAGTAAAATGGAACAGCAAGAAAAGTTCTGCCCGTCGTGTGGTGTACCGCTGTCCGTCCCGCAGGCAAAGGGCGTAAGCGATACTTATTGCGCCTGGTGCGCCGACGCCGAAGGTAATCTGAAGTCATGGGAGGAGGCGCTTGCGGGTACGGCCGCTTATCTCGACTCCTGGCAAAAGGTGGGTACTGAGGAGTCCTTCAGGCGCGCGAAACGCTACCTGACATCGATGCCGGCCTGGGCACATAAAGCGGACGAGTAATCATCGCTCCCCTGTTTGCACAACGGGCAGCGTGACGCTTTCGCGGCTCAGCCACTTCAAAATCATTGTGTAGCCTGGTGGACGGCCAGGCTCAATAAGCGCAAGCCAGCAGCGGTTTCGAGGCGTCTGTTAAGCCTGTGGCGATTCAGCGATTACCACCGTTCCGTTGCTTCCAAAACCTGATTTTTGCAATAAATGGAATCGATCCCAGAAAGGTTATATTTCACCCGTGTTGACTGTTATAAACGAAAGCTAACAGACCGTTGAACCGCGCACCAGTAATTCACCAGGAAATAACTGTTCATTGACGGGGCCTCTGGCACCGTCAATACGCCGGAGAACCTGTTCGGCGGCAGCATAACCAATTTGCCACGTGGGCTGTTTAAGTGTGGTGATACCAACGCCTGCCAGTTCAGCCCATTCCAGTTCGTCAAATCCCAGCAAGCCGATATCGCTCCCCCATTGCAGACCAATACGTTTCAGGGAGCGGGCAACCTGTAACGTTAAGGCGCCGTTAGCGGAAATAACCGCTTTGCGCATGCCACGGTAACGGGTATGAAACTGACGCAATGTGTCATCAAGAAGGTCGCCTTGTGTCAGGGGTATTTCGGCACTGTCCGCCACAATCTCAGGATAACGGGCGAGAGTGGCATTGAAGTAATCCAGGCGTTCGCGACGGGTATTGACGGTCCCGATCGGCTCACTCAGAAAAAGAATGGCTTCAAATCCTTGTGTGACAAGGTGTTCGGTTGCCAGCGTTGTTGCCTGATCATTGTCCAGAGCGGCCCTGTCACAGATGAAATGGGGGATCTTACGGTCAATCAGCGCCATCGGTAGCGCCGACTGCTTAAGACGGTTCAGCATATCCTCAGGCATGTGTATCGCGTTGACTACCATCCCTTCAACCTGATAACTGAGCAGTAAATCGAGATAGTGTTGCTCCTGAACGCCCTCATTATTGGCATTACAAATCAGTGGGGTAAATCCATTTTTACGGCATGCTGCTTCTATGCCGCTGAGAACATCGATCGAATAGGGATTGGTAATATCGGCGATAAGCAGACCAATAAGACGACTTCGCCCATGCTTTAAACCGCGCGCCATCAGGCTTGGGCGGTAACCAAGGTCGGCAATGGCTTTTTCAATCCGTGCCAGCAGCGCCGCAGAGAGAAGATGTTTTTCACCATTTAAATAACGTGAAATGCTGGTTTTTCCTGTCTGCGCCGTTTTGGCAACATCTTTAATGGTAGGGCGCGGTGCGGGTTCCATAGGTACTTTTCTCGTCATTATCTACAAACGCCCTGAAGTCATATCCGTATTGTTCAAAGGTGCCTCTGAGGGCTTAGCGACACTGATTCTTAACGTCGTTTTGCTAATGCCATCCCAGGACACTCATCCTGGCAAAATGGTTAATGCTTTCTTTATTCGGACAGTCGGTTATCGCTGAACCAGTTGGTGCAGATTGTACCCATTTTGCGTGACCGTACCGGTTAAGGCGGTAATCAGATTATCGACGGCGCAGGCTGCCATGTTGTAACGGGTTTCATGAGTCGCAGAACCAATGTGCGGTAACGCGACAACATTGGGTAATTGCAACAGTTCCGAGTCGGCAGGCAACGGTTCGGTTTCAAAGACATCAAGTCCCGCGGCGCGGATAACACCCTGTTTTAACGCATGAATTAGCGCCTGCTGATCCACAATTTTGCCTCTGGCACCGTTGACCAGGATTGCGCCGGATTTCATTTGTGCCAGGCTGCGAGCGTCGATCATTTTTTCTGTCTGCGGTGTCAGCGGTAACGTCAGACAGACAAAGTCTGCTTCTGCCAGCAACTGATCCAACGGGCAACGACGTGCTCCGTAATGTTGTTCCACTTCGCTATGTGTCGTTTCGTTGACGTATAACACCTGCATACCAAATCCGGCATTCGCCCGACGCGCCAGGGCGGCACCAATACGGCCCATGCCGACAATACCTATCGTCTTATGATTGACGTCCACACCGTACATTGACGCATCAATGCTTCTCGTCCAGTTTCCGGCTTTCACCCATTCTGCCAGTTCGCTGGCTCGGCGAGCAGCCATCATCAACAGCATAAAAATTGTATCTGCGGTCGTTTCGGTTAATACAGACGGGGTATGCATCAGCAAAATACCGCGCCGTGTCAGGTCATGAATATCAAATTGATCGACGCCGACGGAGATTGTTGAAATGGCTTTCAGATGGGGTGCACAATCCAGTAATGCGTCACGAACCGGCACACTGGCACCGATCATCCCCTGGGCATCCTGTAGAGCTGCTTTTACTGCGTCCCGATTCGTGTCGTTGATCCCATCGAAAAAGCGCACCTCAAAATAGCTTTCCAGTTTGTGGTACAACGCATCCGGTATACGTTTGTACAATACGATGGCAGGTTTCAATGAGCACTCTCCTGTTCAAGTAAATTTAACTTTTCGCGATTAGGTAGTCCCTCGCTATCACCCGATACCTGAACGGCCAGAGACCCCAGAAGATTGCCTCGTCGCACGGCTTCAGATAGGTTTTTTCCTTCAATTAATCCGCTCAGTACACCAACCGCAAAGCTGTCTCCGGCACCGACCGTATCCACAACGTTCGTGACCGGAAAACCCGGAATGGTTGCCTGCTCGCCATCGGCAGATTTAAACCATGCGCCCTGGGGCCCAAGTTTAATGACCACGGCCTTCACACCCTGCTTAAGGTAAAAATCGGCAATCGCTTCCGGATGCTCGAGGCCGGTGAGTATCTTCCCTTCTCCCAGGCCGGGCATCACCAGCGTTGCCTTAAAAGCCAGGGCATTTAAGGTATTCACCATCGTGGCTGTATCACGCCACAATACGGGCCGCAGATTGGGGTCAAAAGAGACGCTTTTCCCGGCGGCAATCATCGTATCAGCGGCATGGTGGCACAGCGCCAGAACACTTTCCGAGAGTGCGGCAGCAACCCCCGTCAGATGAAGGTGGCGCGCAGAGAGAAAATAGTCGGCGGAAAAATCGGCCAGCGAAAGATGGCTGGCGGCAGAATTTTTGCGAAAATACTGCACAACAGGATCCATTCCTTCTTTTTCCCGTGACTTGATTTGAAACCCAGTGGAGTACCCCGTATCGGTCGTGACCTGCTGAAAATTGATGCCTTCTTTTGCCAGGCAGTTCAGAACATAGCGACCAAACGCATCATTACCGACTCTGCTTACCCAACCTGCCCGAAGTCCTGTTCTGGCGATGCCGGTAGCCACATTCATCTCCGCGCCAGCGATGCGTTTCGTGAAGTGTTCCGCATCTGCCAAATCGCCATACTCATCGGCAACAAACATCGCCATGGCTTCACCAATAGTGACCAGATCCAGATTATTATGGGTATTACGTGGGGATATAAGGTTCACTGTCACAGTAATCGTACTCCATAAAGACTCAACGCCCTGAGACGACAGACATAATGGGCTGTTATCTCAGGGTTTTTATCCATGTGTTATTGCCGGTTAGCATGTAGAAACACGGAATAACACAGCCGTTAATTAACTAAACCATTCGAGTGGAACCGTCACCAGTGCGGGGAAGATAATCAGCAGAACGACGACCAGAAATTCAGCCAGCAGGAATGGCATCATCCCCCAGGTCACGTCACCTATCTTGAGTTTCCCTACACTACAGACGGCATTCAGGGATGTGCCCACAGGCGGGGTAATCAGTCCCAGCGCGGTAATCATCACAAAGATCACCCCGAAGTAGATGGGATCGATACCCACAGCTTTCACCACCGGCATCAGTACCGGCGCCAGAATCAGGATAATTGGCGTCTGATCCATTGCGGTGCCGATAACAAACAACAGCGTGACCAGAATCAGCAGGAACAGGGTTGGATGGTCCATAAATGGCTCAAGCAAGGTGATTAGCTCACCCGGTAAATCAGCTACCGTGATCAACCATGAGGTGACCATCGCTCCGCCAACGAGGAACATGACGACAGCGGTCATTTTCCCGGCATTCAGGAACAAGCCATACAGATCGCTAAATTTCAGCTCTTTGTATATAAATTTGCCGACAAACAGTGCGTATACGGCAGCAACAACCCCGGCTTCCGTCGGTGTGAAAATGCCAAATTTAAGACCAAACAGAATGATGAATGGCAGGATCATCGCCCAGATGCCTTCTTTAAAGGCCTGACACACTTCTGCACGGGTAGGTTTTTCGAACGTGACAACCTTGTCACGACGGGAGACAAACCACCAGGTAATCAGAATGCTGCACCCCATCAGGATCCCCGGTACGATACCTCCCATAAACAGTTTGGTGATGGAAACCTGAGCCGCAACACCGAACAGAATCAAACCAATACTGGGAGGAATAACCGGCGCGATGACGCCACCACAGGCAATTAGCCCCGCAGAGCGGTTCAGGTTGTACCCGGCTTCGCGCATCATCGGTAACAGCATGGCGGCCAGTGCGGTGGTATCAGCCAGCGCCGAACCAGAAAGACTGGCCATCAGGATCGCGGCGAATACAGCAACGTAACCCAGTCCGCCAGGAATGTGACCAACCAGTGCCAGCGCCATACGAACAATGCGCCGTGACAGGCCACCGGCGTTCATAAACTCCCCCGCCAGCATAAAGAACGGCGCAGCAAGCAGAACGAAATTGTTTGTGCCATCTACTGAGTTTTGCGCAATTAACTGCGCATCAAACAGATCGAGATGCCACATCAAACCGACACCACTCAGAAACAGCGCAAAAGAAATAGGAATGCCGATAGCAATAGCGCTCAGCAGGATCCCAAGGAAAATAAGGACTGTCATGTTTAACGTATCCTCAGATTAATGTTTACTGTTGAGGAAAAGACAAATAATGTTTTTAAATGCGTAAAGTGCAATACCAATGCTGGCGACAACGCTGGTTACATACAATACAGCCATCGGCCAGCCAGTGACCGGCGAAACGGTGTCGATATTAATGACAGTTTGCTGCCAACCCCCTTGAAACAGGAGCCAGCAAACGAACAATATCAACGCGTTGCCGACTAATTCACAGGCCTGCTTTCCCCAGCGAGGCATTTTTTCAACCAGAGAATCGACCCGAATGTGAGTACCATCTTTCATCGCGGCGATAGCCCCTAAAAATGTCAACCAGACAAAAAACAGTCGTGAGACATCTTCGGAAAAAGTAATGCCTGAATTAAATCCGTATCGCAGAACGACGTTAACAAAGACCATTAACATCATAGAGGCCAGGCAAAAAACGATGATAAAGTTGATAATGCGGAGAATATATTTTTCTAGGGTTGCCATGGAGTATTTTCCTTGAACGAAAACCTGCAAGCGGCGCGAAAGCAAACGCGCCGCTGAAGAGATAAATTACAAGTCTTTTGTTCTTTCGAGCTCATCCTTGAATTGCTTGAGCAGTGCCGGATCCAGCTTCGCCGCATATTTTTGTGTCACTGGCTCGACAGCAACACGCATGCGTTCGATTTCTTCCGGTGACAATTCATTGAGCTGCATACCTTTTTCAATCAGGTTCTTACGGGAAACTTCTGTCATATCACGAGCGGCCTTACGCTGAGCATCACGGGCCACAATTGACGCATCTTTGAAGATTTTCTTCTCATCGTCAGACAGCTTGTCCCACAGCTTTTTACTGACCATCAGCAACTGTGGGTTATAGATATGACGAGTGCCGCTGAAATACTTCTGAACTTCATAGTATTTGTTGGCATCAACAGACGTTTCCGGGTTTTCCTGGCCATCGACCGTGCGGGTTTCCATGGCGGTGTAAAGTTCCGGCATAGGCAGCGGCACTGCGTTTGCACCCAGCGCATTAAACATGTCGACATACAGCGGGTTAAGAATGGTACGGATCTTCAATCCTTTCACATCTTCCAGTTTTGTGATCGGGTGTTTGTTATTACTGATACTACGGTAGCCCTGTTCCATATAGGCCAATCCCACCCACCCTTTTGCTGGCATGTAATCCAGCAGTTTCTGTCCAAACGGACCGTCTAAAACAGCGTCCGCTTGTGCGGTATTTTTAAACGAGAACGGGAAATCCAAAGCCACAAACTCTGGGATAGTGCCGACAATTTGCGCCGGTGACATCATGGAGATTTCAATTGTGCCCCCTTGCATGGCGGAAGCGACTTGTTGCTCGCCACCCAGCGTGCCGTTAGGGAAAATTTTAATCTTAATTTTGTTGTCTGAGTGTTTAGCCACTTCATCAACAAAAACTTTGGCACCGATTCCTTGGGGGTGGTCAATCGCGTTAACAATAGGCATTTTCAGGTTTCGGGAACTGATATCGGCAGCCTGAGAGGTGAAAGAAATCAAAGATAAGCTGGCAGCAATAAGGGTTGTTTTAAAAAACGCTCTGGTATTCTTCATATGTATAGTTTTCCATCCGTACGACATGAATAAATGTAGGGGATTTGGGTTACGGGGCTCTCCAATCACTGCCTCTGCGCCCGTTAGAACTACGATATATGGAATCGATTCCATGCTTCAAGAAAATGATCCATAAATCAAATATCAGTCACAAATATTGCCTGTTCGGATGAATAATCGATAATTCAGTCACAGTTTAAATGAAATCATTCTGAAGCAAATCATTAATATTGCCGGTTAATAGCGAATGACATGCTACAGCATTGTTTTATAGGGAAAGATGGCGAAGGTTAATCGGAATTTTCGCCGAAGCACTTAGTGACGGTCTGGGGGGTTATATAATAAGACAACTTCTTTTTGTCACTGTTCTGGTAAAATATGCACAGAGCACAAAGGATTATTTTTCAAAAAGATATGACTCATGAATGTATATTTATCTTAGATTTCAAAGCCCACAATATTGAAGAGGGAATTAAAAAGCGCTATTTTTCCATACTTACTGTTCGGGATGAATAAGACATTTCACAACGTATCCAGAGCTTATTCCACACCATTCTCCCTGCGGGACTTGAGATCCTGGGGGATAAATCCGCGAATATTTCCGGTGGTAATTCACCGCCTGGCTTCACCAGAACTGAGTCCGGGCTGTTTTATCACTATTGATTGCAGGATTACCAGAAATGAAGACATTAACCATATTCACACTGCCTGAACCCCGTTGATTACATCCTCCTACAGCCAACGGCGAACCCGTTGCGCGTAGCGATCCCAATCCTGCCCGAAGCGCAGTCGCAACTGAGCCTCTTCAAAATCGATGTGCAGCCTGGCGACGGCCAGCATAAAAATCGGTAGCGCCATGGCGCCCGGCAAGCTGCCACAATAAATCGCAGTAGCCAGTTGCAGACCGCTCATGCCAAGGTATATCGGGTTTCGGCTAAGTCGATAGCATCCGCGGGTAACAAGCGTTGTGGTTCTATCCGCATGAAGCGGGTTAAGCGTGGTCTTGTGGCTGTGCATTTGCCATGCGGTGAACAGGATAAAACATAGGCTTACAGTGGCAATAGCCAGGCTCAGTAAGCGTGAGACGGAAGCAATAACAAAATGCGGATTTGTCGTCAGTAGATCGCCTGCCATAAAAATCAGCAGGATCACCGGCGGCGGTAGCCATCTGCGGATTCGGACAAGAGGATCAGGGTTACGTTTCATCATTTTCATTTCGACAGCATAACCGTTCGGGAGGAGAATGCTATAGGCCTGTATAGATCTGAATTTCTGCCCTCAAATAAGATTATTCATCCTTATTAATTAGCTTGAAAATTAATTCAATAATAACAGAGACGATATTAATTCCAATATGCACACATAATAAGAAAATTAATCTTGAATATTCTTAGTCCATTTCTAAAACATTGCAAAATTAAACACAGTTCAACTATGCTGAAAGTGCTATGGTCATTCCCGCCCCTTTTAAACCTAAGGAGTTTATATGGCAGGATGGTTTGAGTTAAGTCACAGTACAAACAATCAGTATAAGTTTGTCCTTAAAGCCGGTAATGGTGAGGTGATTCTCACCAGCGAACTGTATACAACAAAAGCAGCCGCAGAAAACGGAATTGCCTCTGTACAAACAAATAGTCCTTTAGACGAACGTTACGACAGTAAAGTCGCGTCTAACGGTAAGTTCTACTTTAATTTGAAAGCGGGAAATCATCAGGTCATTGGCTCAAGCCAGATGTATGCCTCGGCGCAGTCTCGTGACGGCGGTATTGCTTCCGTTAAAACAAACGGCAGCAGCACAAAGATAAAAGATAATACGCAATAACCTGTTTTAACATGCCAGATCGTTTACAGGCGATCTGGCATTTTTTTCTTACAGCACCTTACTTAAAAACTCAGCCGTACGGGGATTCGACGGAGAAGTGAATAGCGCTTCAGGCGTGCCCTCTTCCTGAATGACGCCATGGTCGATAAAAATCACCCGATCGGCCACTTCACGGGCAAAGCCCATTTCGTGGGTGACTATCACCATCGTCATGCCTTCATTCGCCAGGTTCTTCATCACTTCCAGCACATCACCTACCAGTTCCGGATCGAGCGCCGAGGTCGGCTCATCAAACAGCATGATCGAGGGGTTCATCGCCAGCGCACGCGCAATCGCAACGCGCTGCTGCTGCCCTCCGGATAAACGCGAAGGCCACGCGTCGCGCTTATCGCTTAAGCCCACCTTTTCCAGCAATTTTTCTGCGCGGCTTACCGCGTCCTTATGCGACAGCCCCAGCAGCATTTCCGGCGCCATCAGTAGATTTTCCAGCACCGTCATATGCGGGAATAAATTAAAACGCTGGAAAACCATCCCCACGCTTTCACGCATTTTGTTGAGATTGGTCTGGCGGTCATGAACGGCAAAACCATTCACCATCACTTCGCCTTCGGTCACCGTTTCAAGCGCGTTCATACAGCGTAAAAAGGTACTTTTACCCGAGCCTGACGGGCCAATGATACAGACCACTTCCTGCTGCTTGATATCGCAGTCAATCCCGCGCAGGACGTGGTTATCTCCAAAATGTTTATGTAAATTTTTAATGTGGATCACTTTTACCAAACCTTTTTTCCAGACGATTAACCAACTGCGCAAGCAGGAATGTCAGCACCCAGTAGACCAGCGAAATGGTCAGATAGGGCTCCCAGTAGGTCGCATAGGCGCCGGACACCGTTCGGGCGGCATAGGCCAGATCGGCCAGGCCAATCGCCGAGGCCAGCGAGGAATCTTTCACTATCGCAATGGCGTTATTCCCCAGCGGCGGGAGAATACGCCTGAAGGCCTGCGGAAGGATGACTTTGCGCATGGTTTTCCACCACGGCATACCCAACGCGCGGGACGCTTCCATTTGACCGGGATCTATCGACTGGATCCCTGCGCGGAAGATTTCGGAAACGTACGCACCGGCATTTAGCGTAATAGCCACAATACAGGACAAAAATGCGCCATAGCCCGAGCGCAATTCACGGGCGAAATCCGCACTCATCAGCCCGCTGGTGACCAACACACCATCACGTGGATTAATAAACAGAGGGACTAACGCAAAGTGGACCACCATGATCTGCACAAACAGTGGCGTGCCGCGAAAGGCACTGACATAGAAGCGAACCGGATATTGAACCAGATAGCGCAGCGCATATTTCCAGAAACCGTGCTCTGCTTTGGCCATTCTGCCAAGGCCCAGCGTCAATCCCCACAGTGTTCCAAGACAAACACAAATAATGGTGCATTTGATGGTCATCCACGCGCCTTCCATAAATAGCGGCGCATACTCCTGGATGATTTCCCAACGAAATCCCGTCATGGTATTCCCCTGCAAAAAGGCTGACACCGAAGTAGTGTCAGCCAAAAATCATTAAATATTTAAATTATTCTGACGGTAACGTCGGCACTTCACTGTCAAACCAGGTTTTATAAATTTTATCGTAGGTGCCATCCGCGATAATTTTCTTCAGCCCTGCGTTTATCTTTTGCTGTAATTCGGTATTCCCTTTCGCAACGGCAATACCAAAATACTGACGCTCAAATTTTGCATCGGGAACTAACTTAAACTGTTTTTCCGGATGCTGCTTTATATAGTACTTAACCACGCCCACGTCACCGACCGCTGCGCTAACGCCGTCTTCGAATAACTCCTGGAGCATCAGCGGCGTGTTATCAAAACGCTTAATAGAGGTGCTGTTTTTCCCCAGCACCTCAGAAACGACGATATCGCCAGTACTGGAGTTGACCACCCCAACCTTTTCTTCTTTCAGCGACGCCAGTGAGTTCACCTTCGAATCTGCAGGCACAACGATAGACTGTTCAGCCGGGAAATAAGGACTGGAGAAATCCACCATCTGCTTACGCTTATCGGTAATGGTAATACCAGAGATAATGATGTCGCGGTCGCCGGAGTTTAGCGTGGCGAAAATCCCCTCCCACGGTGTATTCACCAGCTTGACGTCAAAGTTCTCTGCTTTGGCGATAGCTTTAATAATATCAATATCAAAGCCTTCGAGTTGCTTCTGGCTATTTTCAAACTCAAACGGACGATAGGTTCCGCCGGCACCAACGACATAGGTTTCCTGTGCCGCAAAAGCTGTCCCCGACAGGGCAATCATCAAACATCCTGCTTTCATCCACTTACTGAACATCTTGCTCTCCTTTGTAATTTTTATGCACTAATAATGCATAAAACTACACAACCAGTCGCGTGGATGCAAACAATATCTGGCTAAAGCCCGATCTTCGCTGGAATGTTCCTGGTTCCCGTTTTTTTAGCGTCTTATACGTTGTGCCTCATCCTGCACCATCACCACTAAAGCCCGGGCAGTCGCACTTCGCCACGCCTCCGGAACGCTGCATTAAAACCGGTGTACTTTCCAGCAAGCTCGGCGTGAGGGAGAGGGTTGTGGCGCAAGAATAAGGAAGTTGTATTTTAAAATATGTCGCGAATGTTAGCCTCTGGAAAACAAAACACCAATATAAGGCTATTAACAACACGTCAGCGAAAATTCCGATATGAGAAATAGCTTAAGTTGATATTAAATTGAATTTTTTATTTTAGCTGCGCATTTAATGTAAACTTAATATTTCATTCTGGCGCATTGCCCCTTTTTTCGGAACATCCCAATTTGCAACTTTTTCGTAACGACGCTCTTTTTACCATTACCGCACTCAGCTTTTATTAATACCTTTAAAAACAAGTAATTATAAAAATTCTCATTATTTTCCTGGTTCCAGTAAAAATATTTACGCATCTTCAGTAATTATTTGTAGCTGTCAATAATCGACTGGTGGTACATTATGTCGCTGGCATTCATGCCCCTCGTGGTTTACTCCTGACGTAATTTTACACACTTTCCAGGAACCATTGTCGTACATGACGGCCTAAGCAATTGTATGTACCGCTGCGGACTCGCCCTCTTCTGCGATACAGCAATTCGTATCTTGAGAAGGTGTTTATGTTTCCTAAATGCAAATTTACCCGCGCGTTCCTGCATCCGCGCTACTGGCTCACCTGGTTTGGTCTGGGTGTTCTCTGGTTATTGGTGCAACTCCCGTATCCTGTCCTGTGCTTTCTTGGCACCCGCACGGGCACAGCGGCACGTCCTTTTTTAAAACGTCGCGAGTCCATCGCCCGTAAGAATCTTGAACTCTGCTTCCCGTCCTGGTCTGAAGAACAGCGGGAAAAAATTATCGAAGAAAATTTCCGTTCCCTCGGTATGGCGCTGCTGGAAACCGGCATGGCATGGTTCTGGCCGGATCGTCGCGTACGTAAATGGTTTGATGTAGAAGGACTGGCCAACCTGCAACGCGCTCAGGCACAAAATCGGGGCGTAATGGTTGTCGGCGTGCATTTCATGTCGCTGGAACTGGGTGGACGCGTAATGGGGCTGTGCCAGCCGATGATGGCAACCTATCGCCCGCACAATAATCCGCTGATGGAGTGGGTCCAGACGCGTGGCCGGATGCGCTCAAACAAAGCGATGATCGGCAGAAATAACCTGCGCGGCATCGTCAGCGCCCTGAAAAAAGGTGAAGCCGTCTGGTTTGCGCCCGATCAGGATTACGGCCCGAAGGGCAGCTCCTTCGCGCCGTTTTTCGCCGTCAAAAATGTGGCCACGACTAACGGCACTTATGTCCTGTCGCGCTTATCCGGCGCGGCCATGCTTACCGTCACGATGGTGAGAAAAGCGGATAACAGCGGTTATCAACTGTATATCACCCCTGAGATGGAAGGCTATCCGGCCGATGAGAGTCAGGCAGCGGCCTATATGAACAAGATCATCGAGAAAGAGATCATGCGCGCACCTGAGCAATATCTCTGGATCCATCGTCGCTTTAAAACCCGCCCGCTGGGTGAAGCCTCGCTCTATATCTGAAAAAAGGCCGTAAGGCCTTTTTTTTCGCAACGACCCCATGCAATAACCTTGATTACACTGTGCTTTTTAAGCGCGTACCGGAAGCGAATTTTTGCGTCGCTGAATCCTGATTTATTACCATTAGCAATTATACTGTCGCCGAATCCCGACACTTGTAAGTTACTAAAAATAAATAAAAAAATGCCTCTTGTTTCGCCTCATTTTTAGGCGTACATTAGCGCCGTCTGGAGCGATGAAGCACAGAATTCCGGGGTGATACGGGAGGCGAAACGGGGAACATTCCGAGTTTCGTTCTTAACGGTATCAACTCTCTATACTCTACATACTTCGAGTTTCAGAAAGCGAGTCACCTGAAGTACGACGAGTTAATAACGAGATGAAGTTCATTCAGGCGTATCTGTCATTACGCGGAGAGATGAAACGTGAAATATTTCTTTATGGGCATTTCTTTTATGGTCATCGTATGGGCCGGTACTTTTGCCCTGATGATCTAGAAGACACCGATGCAAAAAAAACAGGAGCCCTCTGGCTCCTGTTTGCTTTTGTGGGGATGCATGCGTTATCCGGCGTTTTCAGCTGCGGTTTTTACCCCGGCAGGCAGCAAACCATCCGCACGGAACATCGCTTTAATTCCCCGAATCGCCTGACGGATACGGTCCCGGTTCTCGATTAGCGCAAATCGCACATGCGTATCGCCGTAGTCTCCAAAACCAATGCCGGGCGAGACGCACACCTTCGCTTCGTTCAGCAATTTTTTAGCAAACTCCAGGGAACCCATTGCAGCGTATTGCTCAGGGATCTTCGCCCAGACATACATCGAGGCTTTCGGCATCTCGACCATCCATCCGGCCTCATGCAAGCCTTTAACCAGTACGTCACGGCGACGTTTATATTGCTCGGCAATGTCCCGCACACACTGCTGATCGCCTTCCAGCGCCGCAATGGCAGCGACTTGCAACGGAGTGAATGTTCCGTAGTCGTGATAACTTTTAATTCGTGCCAGGGCATTCACCAGCGTTTTGTTACCGACCATAAAGCCAATGCGCCAGCCTGCCATGTTGTAGCTTTTCGACAGGGTGAAGAACTCCACCGCAACGTCACGCGCACCCGGCACCTGCATAATCGAAGGCGCCTTCCAGCCGTCATAGACAATATCGGCATAGGCGAGATCGTGAACCACCAGCACATCATAGCGTTTAGCCAGCGCGACCACTCTTTCGAAAAACTCCAGCTCGACGCACTGTGCCGTTGGGTTAGACGGGAAGCCAAGGATCATCATCTTCGGCTTCGGGTAGCTTTCGCGAATCGCCCGTTCCAGTTCAGTAAAGAAATCCACGCCCTCAACCAGCGGTACTGAACGCACCTGGGCACCCGCGATCACTGCGCCGTAAATATGGATGGGATAACTTGGGTTCGGCACCAACACCGTATCGCCGTGATCGAGCGTAGCCAGCATCAGGTGCGCTAACCCCTCTTTCGAACCAATAGTGACGATGGCTTCGGATTCCGGATCGATATCAACCTCATAGCGGTCCTGATACCAGCGGGAGATAGCCCGGCGCAGACGCGGAATACCGCGCGAGGTTGAATAACCATGCGTGTCCGGGCGCTGCGCCACGGTACACAGTTTTTCAACAATGTGAGGCGGCGTAGCGCCGTCCGGGTTTCCCATGCTGAAATCGATAATATCTTCGCCGCGACGACGCGCAGCCATTTTGAGTTCAGCCGTAATGTTAAACACGTAGGGGGGAAGACGATCGATACGCGTAAAGCGACGTTCAGGGCGTGTGTCAGCCATAATTTCCTCAGATTCACGTTAGCGCCCGGACCGTCCGAGCGACGCTGCCACGTGGGTGGCATGCTTAGAAAATAGCCTGAATAATTTCCTTCTGTCGAGAGGCTAACGAAATTTTTTTTCTTTGCGCTAAAAGGGGAAGTTATGAAAATAATGAGGAAATCAGCGTTACAGAAATTGCCTTAAAGCCACTATTTATTAACATTCTGATATGAAAAAATTTACTTCGAATCCCATGAATTTTTCGCAGGCTGGATAAATAAACTGATGCATATCAATCCCCTTTTAAAATCAGGGTTTTTCCTCATTAGCGTTGTCTCGCCTGCGGACTGGTCATTCACCCTGCGAATACCTATCATAGTTGTTTAACGTCTAAGCCAGAGTCTCCTGTGCACGAAATATTTACTATGCTGCTGGCGGTGTTTGACCGGGCAGCGCTCATGCTCTTCTGCCTGTTCTTTCTCATCCGCATTCGTTTGTTTCGCGAACTGCTGCACAAATCAGCCCATACGCCAAGAGAGCTGCTTGCTGTCACCGCCATTTTTTCCCTGTTCGCCCTGTTCAGCACCTGGTCCGGGGTTCCGGTGGAAGGCTCGCTGGTAAACGTACGTATTATCGCCGTGATGTCAGGCGGTATCTTGTTTGGTCCCTGGGTTGGGATTATTACTGGGGTAATTGCAGGCATACACCGTTATTTGATTGATACTGGCGGCGTTACCGCGATCCCGTGCTTTATTACCAGCATTCTGGCGGGCTGTATCGCCGGCTGGATTAATCGCCGGATCCCTAAAGCACAACACTGGCGCGCAGGGATTTTGGGCGGCATGGTCTGCGAAACGCTGACGATGGTGCTGGTAATTGTCTGGGCGCCGACGACCGCACTGGGGCTGGATATCGTCTCAAAAATCGGTATTCCGATGATTCTCGGCAGCGTCTGCATTGGTTTTATTGTTCTGCTGGTTCAAAGCGTAGAAGGTGAAAAAGAGGCGAGCGCAGCACGTCAGGCAAAGCTGGCGCTGGATATCGCCAATAAAACCCTGCCGCTGTTTCGTCAGGTGAACAGCGAGTCGCTGCGGCAGATCTGTGAAATTATACGCCATGATATCCACGCTGATGCGGTCGCTATCACCAATACCCAGCACGTGCTGGCCTATGTGGGTGTAGGGGAAACGAATTATCGCGACAGTAATGATTCCATCAGCCCGACCACCCGGCAGGCGATCAATTACGGAAAAATCATCATTAAAAATAATGATGAAGCGCACCGCACGCCGGAGATCCACTCCATGCTGGTCATCCCGCTCTGGGAAAAAGGGGTAGTCACCGGTACGCTAAAAATCTACTACTGCCACGCCCATCAGATCACCTCGTCATTACAGGAGATGGCGGTCGGTCTGTCACAGATCATCTCAACACAGCTGGAAGTCTCGCGTACCGAGCAGCTCAGGGAAATGGCAAATAAGGCAGAACTGCGCGCGCTGCAAAGCAAAATTAATCCCCATTTTCTGTTTAATGCTTTGAACGCGATCTCGTCGTCAATTCGTCTTAACCCGGACACCGCCCGGCAGCTCATTTTTAATTTGTCACGTTATCTGCGCTATAACATTGAATTAAAAGACGATGAGCATATCGACATCAAAAAAGAGCTGTATCAAATCAAGGATTACATCGCGATAGAACAGGCGCGCTTTGGCGACAAATTAACCGTAATTTATGATATTGATGAAGAAGTAAGCTGCTCTATTCCGAGTCTGCTGATCCAACCGCTGGTTGAAAATGCCATAGTCCACGGTATTCAGCCTTGCAAAGGAAAAGGCGTGGTGACGATTAGCGTTGCTGAGTGCGGTAACCGGGTGCGAATCGCGGTTCGCGATACCGGGCACGGCATCGATCCGAAAGTGATTGAGCGGGTGGAATCCAACGAAATGCCCGGCAATAAAATTGGCCTTCTTAACGTGCATCATCGGGTTAAGCTGTTATATGGCGAAGGGTTGCATATTCGTCGCCTTGAGCCAAGAACCGAGATCGCGTTTTTTGTGCCGAATCAGCGTGCAACCGCCACGCCAGCCACGCTACTGCTTTAATACGGAGTGAAGTTGTGAAAGTTATCATCGTTGAAGATGAATTCCTCGCCCAACAGGAACTCAGTTGGCTGATCAAAGAACACAGCCAGATGGAGATTGTCGGCACCTTCGATGACGGCCTGGACGTGCTGAAATTCTTGCAGCATAACCGCGTGGACGCCATTTTCCTGGATATCAATATTCCCTCTCTGGACGGCGTTCTGTTGGCGCAGAACATCAGCCAGTTTGCCCATAAGCCATTTATTGTCTTTATTACCGCATGGAAAGAGCACGCGGTAGAGGCGTTTGAACTGGAAGCCTTCGACTACATTCTCAAGCCGTATCAGGAATCGCGCATTGTCGGGATGTTGAATAAGCTGGAGGCAGCCTGGCAGCAGCAGTCCGGCACATCGCCGGTCAGTCCCGTTACCCGTGAGAACGACACGATCAACCTGATCAAAGACGAACGGATCATCGTGACGCCAATTAACGATATTTATTATGCCGAAGCGCATGAAAAAATGACGTTTGTGTATACGCGGCGGGAATCGTTTGTCATGCCGGTTAATATTACTGAGTTCTGCAGCAAGCTGCCGCCTTCGCACTTTTTCCGCTGTCACCGATCGTTTTGCGTCAACCTGAATAAGATCCGCGAGATCGAACCCTGGTTCAACAACACCTATATTCTGCGGTTAAAAGATCTGGAGTTTGAAGTTCCCGTCAGCAGGAGTAAGGTGAAAGAGTTCAGACAGTTAATGCACTTATAACGGGAAAATGAATGAAAGAATCAGGCTTGCCCGCAGACCAACAATTTTTTGCCGATCTGTTTAGCGGCCTGGTGCTTAACCCACAGCGGCTCGGTCGCGTCTGGTTTGCCACTCAGCCCGCCACATTGCCTGGCGGTAGCCTGTGCCTGGATCTCCCCCGTCTGGATATCGTCCTGCGAGGGGAGTACGGCAATCAACTGGAGAAAAGCCAACACCGCCTGGCCGAAGGTGAAATGCTGTTCATTCCCGCCCGCTCGGCTAACCTGCCAATGAGCGACAAGCCGCTGATGCTGTTAAGCCTGGTATTTGCCCCGGCGTGGCTGGGTTTGTCGTTTTATGATAACCGCACGGCTTCGCTGCTTCGCCCGGTACGCCGCATTGAGCTTTCACATCCGCAGCGGGGGGAAGGCGAAGCGATGCTGACCGCCCTCACCCATTTAAGCCGCTCCCCGCAGGAACAGGCGATCATTCAACCTCTGGTGCTCAGTTTGCTGCATTTGTGCCGGAGCGTGGTGAACACCCGTCCTGACACCCAACGCCCGCGCGCAGAGTTCCTTTACCACAGCATTTGCAACTGGGTGCAGGATAATTACGCTCAGCCGTTAAGTCGCGAGAGCGTAGCGACCTTTTTTAATATCACGCCCAATCATCTTTCGAAGCTGTTTACGCAGAACGGTACAATGAGTTTTGTGGAATACGTGCGCTGGGTACGCATGGCGAAGGCGCGGATTATTTTACAGAAGTATCATTTGTCGATAAGCGAAGTGGCGCAGCGCTGTGGGTATCAGGACAGTGACTATTTTTGCCGCCTGTTCCGGCGTCAGTTTGGCCTGACGCCAGGCGAATACAGCGCGCGTTTTCAGTAAGGTCTGCGTGAATCTCAGACCTTGAGCATTTTAACCGTGGCCTCAATGTCTATCTCATCTTCTGAAAAGATGGAAGTCGTGCCCTGGAACGTGGTGATGGCCAGTTTTTTCACTGAGCGCATTTCACCCGGCTTCACGTCAGATTTCGGTCTGATGTTGTTCATCAGGATCCCCACAGAGAGCACCGCATTTTCTTTATCAATTGGGATATCCGCCGGCACTTCTTCGCTGAACACCACAAACGATTTGATCGAGGTGAGCTTAAAGCGTTCGCCCGCAATGTAGATATATTTGCTGTCCGGTATGACCTTCACCGCATAGGCGGAAAGCCCTTTGCTATTGGTGGTCGGCTCAAAGGTCACCGCCGCATCTTTCTTGATAAGCTCTGGGTTGGCGACCTTAATCACATGAAAATAGCGGTTTTCGCCGTTTTCATCTTTGATAAATCCAAAACCTTTATCTTTAAACCACGTTGTGATTGTTCCGTTCATCGCTTTTACCATCTGGTTAACCGTTTTTTTGCAGCGCGCAGTGTAAAGCACAACGCCTGCGCAGACTACATCTTGATATCAGTGTGGCTGAAAATTGGTTATTATCCGCTCCCGTTCTTCAACCAGCCAGCCTGATGTCTACCATAATCGATACGTTTATTGCCCCGCCGTGCCATGAGGAGATAGAGATCCTCTATCAGGACAATCACCTGCTGCTGATCAACAAGCCCAGCGGACTATTAAGCCTTTCGGGGAAAAATCCGCAAAATCTCGATTCCGTGCATTATCGCCTGGTGCAGATCTTTCCTGACTGTACGCTGGTCCACCGTCTGGATTTCGGCACCTCCGGGCTCATGGTCATAGCCCGCAATAAGATGATTAATGCCGCGCTTTGTCAGCAATTCAGCCAGCGCAGTGTCACCAAAGAATACAGCGCCCTGCTTTGTGGCCATTTGAGCGCTGATGAAGGAGTGATTGACGCGCCGATAGCGAAAGACCCGGCGCTGTTTCCGCTAATGTCCATTTGCCCACGCCACGGAAAACCCGCGCGCTCCCGTTATCGGGTTATTGAGCGTATTTATCTCCCAATGCAGGACGGAACAATACTGCCGTTGACGCGGGTGCAGCTCGCACCGGAAACCGGACGCACCCACCAGTTGCGCATTCACAGCCAGCAGTTAGGCCACCCGATATTAGGTTGCGACCTGTATGGCGGCCGCCTGCTTCCCGGTTGCGAACAGATCCCCCGACTGATGCTCCATGCCAGTGCGTTGAGTTTTGTTCATCCGGTGAGCGCAGAACGCATTAATGCGCGCAGCGACTCCCCCTTCTGAACACGTCTTACCACATCAGATCGTCAGGCACTTTGAAATCGGCATACGGATCGTCTTCGTCCTGTTCTTCCTGACTCAGCGCACTGTTCAGGACAATGCTGTCGGCGTCGCGCTGGGCAATTTTGTCCGCGACGCTCGCCGGGATAATCGCGTATTCATACTCACCGCTGGTATTCGTCGCTAAACGGGCAATAGCAAGACGGCCATTGATGAGCTGCGTTTGCGTCAGCTTATCGACCTCAATTTTTTTGATGAGGTTATTGTCGGTAAAGTTAAAGCCGATATCACCCTTAGATACGGTGATTCGGTTCATTTCGATCAGTTGCTTGACCTGAGCTTTAAACTCTTTGGCGAGCGTCGCCTGTTTTTGCTGTTCACTCAGTTGTTTATCGCGCTCAAGCTGTGCTTTTTTATTCTCTTCCACGGCTTCTCTTGCCTCACGCGCCTGCACGCGTGATTTTTTCGCCGTCCGCTGGACCTTGGCCATTTTTTTGCTGGAGACTAATCCAGCTTTAAGCATTTGCTCTTGTAAGGTAAGTTTTGTCATCTTCGTATCTGAATCTGGTGAATGATATCGGTGATTATACCTGTAGTATTTACGCTGATTCCAGAAGCATCCGGTTCAAGCCTGAGCGAGTTGCGTATCGGACCTTTATGGGAGGAAATCGTGCTGATGAAATCCATGCTTTTTATATCTCATCACTGACGGGCTTAAGAACCTGAAAAACGGCCTAAAAAAATGATTTTTTTCACAATATATTTACTTTTAAGGCATTTTAAATCTGCCCCACAATACGATTAACCGCCCTTATTTCTGATTCATCTATGTCGTAAAAATTAAGCGCAAACGGTGCTGTGTTTCTTTAATAAACCCCTTATCATCAAAAAAAACATGTAGGTATGAAAATAACACCGGGAGAATGTATGAGTTTTTGGAAGGTTTTAGGTGGGGCATGTGCCGGCGTTGCGGCAGTAGTCGCTTTACCCGTCGCCGGGCCAATTGGTACCGTGACTGCGATCGGGGCTGCCATTGCGGCATCTGTTGGTGCTGCCGCTGGTGGTGTGGCTGAGTATTGCGATGATTCGGAATCTGAAGCGGAAGCAAGAGGACGTAATCAAGCCAACGCCAAAAACGCGTTGGAGATGGAAAAACTGAAAGCACAACTGAATGCGATGCTCGCTGACGTAGCCCGTCGTGAGCAGTTTATTGTCACCGCTTTTGCATTGGGAATTTGCTGCGCGAATGCCGACGGTTATATTTGTGACAGTGAAATGGAAGAGTTGGATTTACTGATTACAGGTATTGGAAAAAGCAACGCGCTGTCAAAACTGACCCAAAATAAAATTTCAGAGATGAGAAATAATCCGCCAAATCTGAAGACCGTCTGGGCGATGATCAAAAAACACAAACTGAATGACAAAGAGCACATTGAGATTTTCACGACCATCGTTAACGTTATCGTGCTTGCAGACAATGTGAAAAAAGCGTCTGAGATCGAATTTCTGCAATCATGGAACAGCCTCGTTGCATAGGAGATGGCAATGACTTCAGCGAAAGATCATCTCGCGCGAATGGAAAGAATTCGCCGGGTGCAAAGCACTCAGCATCTTCAACCTCTGGCACAGCAAGCTGTATTGGATAAGCATCTAACGGGCGAAGTGGATGAGAGTTTACTGGCAAGTTGTGATGTCTCCGAAGCCTATTCAAAGCAAATCCATGAGTTCGACCTGCGCGTTTCGCCAAATGACGTGCAGCACCTTCTTGAGACAATTGATGTCGAAAATGGCATTGAGACAATTCTCGAACCGGTATTTCTGAGCTTATTCGACGGGACAATGCGAGCGTTTAAAATAGGGACAAAGCAAGGGATTACAGCGTCACGTTTGTATCATGAATGCCAAACCTTTCGCTATGATTCCCCTGCAAATAGCCGCATTCTCGACAGCTATACCGAAGTCCTCAATGAACGGCAAAACATCGAAACACTAGGGAAAAACACAACCTACAAAGACGGTGACATGACGCGCGATGGTGAAACAACCAACATGCGTGATGGGGCAAAAATGAAGGCGGCCAAGGAGGAGCACTTCGGTGGTGATATGCGTGCTGAGGATGGGTACGGCGGCGAGCCTATTTATTCCAATAAAAGGCACGCTAAAAGCGAAGGACAGCATAAACAAAGCGCCGAAGCCGATCACGCTGTATCGTGTTCTGAGATTTGCCATAAACTTAAAAGCAATAAAGCGCTTAATCCCGAAGATATTAAAGAAATCGTAAACACCGACGAAAACCTCGTAATCACCAGTATGAAACATAATCGAGGTCCAAACGTGGGTAAGTTTGATAAGACGAAAGAGGAACTTCAAAAAGAGATTGACCAGGGATATGTTGAAAATACGAAAGGCAAAAAACACCCACTGAGTGATGAAGAGATTGCTGCGCGTAAGAGGATGGTTGAGAAAATGGAGGCCAGCCAAAAAGTTCTCGACTCGCAAACTAATAAGAAAGTACTTGAAAACGTACTTCACGATCGAAAGGTCCAGAAGCGATTTGCGACAGATGCCATAAACGCGGCCGGAAATCAGTCTATTGGTGATTTGGTTATGTTTATGATTAAGCCCCTCTATTTTGAATTACGAGACTGCATCACAAATGGCATTGAGAAAGGCGTTGGCGCAGAGAGTTTCAAAACCGCATTGACCATCAGATTTACCAGAATGAAGCAGCATATTCTTCAGCAGGCCACTGTTTTATTAAAGGATGGGCTATTCAACTTTTTCAAAAACTTTCTCTCTATGCTTTTCGAAGGCATCGTAAACTGTTTTGTGGGCATCTTTAAAAACATCGCTCGCATGATGAAAGAAGGCTTCAAAATTCTTCTTCAGATTGCCCCGGTACTGAAAGATAAAACCACCAGTCCGGCACAAAAAGGTGATGCTATTCTTAAGCTCATCGTCGGTTCTCTGTCTGTCTTTGCGAGCATTGGCATAGAGAGTTGGCTGAACAGCCTCGGATTAGGCGAACCCTGGTCGATAATTGTGTCGTCGGTTATCAGTGCAGTCGTGACCACGCTGACTATGTATCTTTTAGATAAAATAGATCTTTTTGGCGTCAATAAGGTATTGAAAGCTCAGCGGATAGAGGAAGTATTGAGCCTAAGCATTGAAAACAGTAAAGTCGAAATGTTCACCTCAGTCGCAATTCTTATCTAGCAATTCCTTCTTTTAAAAAACTTGCCCTGGAGCTAATGATGGCGTCCGGGCAAGGCGCATAGTTGATGCTTCAGTATTAACTGTCTGTGCATACCATTTTCCCAATATTTTTTGTAAAGATGGAAATTATTGATTTCGATCTTTTAATTCTTATTTTACCCCAATATTTTCAGCAAAAAGTTTTAGTCCAGCTTTTCGTATCAACTAAAAGTTTTATATTTACCCAAAGATGAGAAAGACATAATCATATCTCATCAAGCTGATTGTTATCGTAAATAGCAAAGCTTGTTTATTATAATCTCATGCCATCTCATTTTATTGGAGATTTAATTATGACCGCTCTCACCAAAGCATTAATCGGACAGGACTTGTCGGCAGAGCTAAAAGATGAATGTGGCGCACATCTTGATACTCTTATGGCGTTAGGTCTATCTAAGACACAATATTATGCCGAAAAAATCAATACAGATTTATTAGGTGCCGGGCAAGGCACCAACCGGACGTTCCCAATTAGTTCAATCCAGTCTTTTATTTATCAAACAAAAGCCTACACCTCAGATAATGCAAATAATATTACTGACATGGTGAACAGTTCTATTTCTGATTTCGTCTCAGGTGATAACAAATCAGCAGTATCAACGCTTGTCAGTGGCTTCGTGAACATTCTTTTTGGCTCATCCGAAGGCTCGGAAAGTGAAGTCCTTCGCTACTGCGCTATCCTGGAAGGCGCATCCATGGTGCGTCTGGATTTTGTTGGCTGGTCACGCGTGGTGACCTCAAGCGCACTAAAATCCAAATGCGATAAGGTCAGCTCGTTTGTGCTTTATCGTTCAATTGTGGACATGAGTAAAGTTACGCTCAACGATTTTATCCAGGTCTATCAGGTTACGGTTAAGGCCGAAAATAAAGATCTCGATATTGCTGGTGTCGTTAAAAAATGCCAGGACCTTTATTATGTATTCAACCCAAAATCCAAGCCATTGAATCATGTTGCTGATCTTGCGTTGAATCTGAATTCACCTGCGCCGTTTGAGCCTTCTGTCGGACATACTTCTCTCGATATTTTCCGTAAAAAGCTAATATCGCTGTAAATAAAGCTAATTTTATTAACCTCGGTGGTTACAGGATTTCGTATCCCTGTACGATGAAATTGCCGAAAGAAAATAAAAGGAATCGATTATGCCAAAAGTCTATCTTATTCTCACTGATGGTCAAAACGTGCTGGTTGCTGCAGGTGGAAGGTCAGGAAAACCACCCGTTGAACGTCAGGGGTATCATTTACCCGGCGGTAAATATGAAACAAGAGACAGAAGTTATATGGGTACGGTTATTCGTGAACTTAGAGAAGAAACCGGATTTCCACTTCGCAATCCCGTACAAATTGGTGGCGATATTACCCCCGCAGGCACTAACGGCGCTGTATTTATTATCGTTAAAGAAGCAAGCATCCCTGGAATTGTGGAATGGTTCAACGATCCTGAAAACCCGGATCGTCCAGCAGTAACCAACCCAAATGATGAGCCCTTCACAAGTTTAGCAAGCCTGCCGTTAGAAAATTGCTGGAAGAACCCTGGCTTTAATGCCCGTTATTTAACGGATTACTTTGGTCTGGGTTTGGAACAGGCGGTAAAGATCATTCCCAGAGATTAATTAATGTCCTGCTCGTTATATAGCCTCTTTTTATTCTTGACCTAATGTAAAAATACCCCGAACTATCGGGGTATTTTGGGTTACCCAGACTTACAGTACCAACTCCGCCTCCAGTAGCGCCAGAATACCTTCCGCACTTTCGGCGGTAAACAGTGCCTCACGGAAACCTTTATTCACCAGCTTACGCGCAAGCTGTGAGAATACCTTCACATGGTTGATACCTTCGTCCGCGCCGAGCGTGAGCATAATGACCAGTTCCACCTCGCCCATCTCTGACTGCCAGTCTATCGGTTGCGCCAGACGGGCAATACTGATGCTGGAATGCGTTATCCACTGCGATTTAGTATGGGGGATCGCCACGCCAAAACCCACGGCGGTCGTGACAATCTCTTCACGCTGCCAGACGTCCTCTTCCAGCTCAAACGGATGCTCCGTGCGCCCATTCACGCCAAGATTGCCGCACAGAAACTGAATGACCTGCTCTTTGTTAGCGAGCGCTTTGCCCACGAAGATATTCTCGAGCGCCAGCAACGGACGCTGATCTTTCTCTGGCGTGAACTGATTTAACAGCGTTTCGATCTCCTGGGCGCTGCGGCATTCGCAGGCAGCCTGCGCCAGTGCCCGACACGCATCGCTGTCCAGTTGACGCAGTTGGCTTTTCACCGCCGGAAGCGTGGGCTGCTCATGCTCAGTTCGTCCAGCCCTAACCCCAACAGCAGCGGAAGATAACGACTCTCGCCGCCTAATTCGCCGCAAATCCCCACCCATTTTCCTCTTTCATGGGCCACGCGCACAATTTGCTGCAACATGCGCAGGAACGACGGTGTGATCGGGTTATACAACGGCGATACGCGAGGATTATTACGATCGACCGCATACAGATACTGCGTCATATCATTGGAGCCGATGCTGAAGAAATCCACCTCCTCACAGAAGTGGTCAATGATGTAGCACACCGATGGCACCTCAACCATGATGCCGAGTGGAATGGATGCCGCGTGGCGCAACCCCTCACTCTTCAGTTCTGCGACCGCTTTTTGCAGCTCAGATTTGACCCACAGAATCTGGTCCAGACTGTGAACCATCGGGATCATCAGTTGTGCATTGCCGAAAGCAGCGGCACGCAGAATCGCACGCAGTTGGTTACGAAACAGGCCGGCGAATTCGGGATAGATGCGCACCGCACGGTAGCCAAGGAACGGGTTCTCTTCCTGAGGAATGTTGAGATAGCGAATGTTTTTGTCACCGCCAATATCCATGGTACGGAAGATCACCGGCCTGTCGCCTGCCGCCAGCAGCACCTGTTGATAGGCTTCAAACTGCTCCTGTTCGTCCGGCGCGCTGTCGCGATCCATATACAACATTTCTGTGCGGAATAACCCCACCCCTTCTGCGCCGTTGGCAAATGCGCCGGGCGCTTCCAGCGCGGTGCCAATATTGGCAGCGATATCAATGCGCTGGCCATCACGCGTGACGGCAAGCTGCGCGGCATCCTGCGCCTGCTGCTGCTGTCGTTGCCCCGCCAGCTGCTGGGCGATGGCGTAATAACCGCGTACCGCGTCATCAGGATTAATGGCCAGCACGCCGCAGCGGGCATCCAGGACGGCGGGCATGTCGGCATAACGGGCAAGCGCTGAGAGCGGCAATCCGCTCAGGACGGGGATCGCCGAGGCGCGTGCGAGGATCAGCGTGTGCGAAGTGCGTCCGGTTTTTTCGAGGATCATCCCCGAGAGATGCCGCAGGTCGAGGCTTAAAAACTGGCTTGGCGTCAGATCTTCCGCCACCAGGATGGTGGGTTGAGTCAGTATCAGCGCATTACGCGGACGTTGCTCAGGCCAGGTGATATGCAGCAGTTGCTCGCTGATATCACGGATATCACTGACCCGCTCGCGCAGATAATCGCTGGCAGAGGAGGAGAGTTTTTCGCAGACCTGCTCCATATTGCGAATAATCGCCGCGCCAAGGCTAAGATGCTGCTCCGCCATTAACCGACGGATATTCCCGGCAAACTCATCATCCTGAATCAGCGACAGATGCGCGCTAAGGATAGTTTTACTTTCGCCGTCGCGTTCGCGAAGCTGCCGGTTAAGCTCCTCCGCCAGGGTGGCCAGACTGTGCTCCAGCCGGGTGTTATCTTCCGCGCTGGCGGCAATGGTCCGATAACATTCCAGATTATCGCTCTGCCAGAGCGTGAGTGTTCCACTGCCGACCCCGTTTGCGAGCACGTTGCCGTACAGCAGATCCGGATTGAGGCGAATCAGTGACCGTGGCAGCGGATGCGCCGCCAGTTCCGCCGCCGTCGGCTGTACGCTGTCGCTGTCGATAAAGCGGTGCTGGAGATACTCTTCCAGCACGCGCCGGGCTTGTTCTTCATCGCTGCCGGTAATGTTCAGGCTGCAGCTGTCATTAAACAGCGTCCCGGTGCCAATCAGCGCCAGCGAACTTTTGGCGTCTGCCCGTGTGTTTAGACGATGGTTAATAAACGCGACTTCACTTTGCCACTGGCTGCACTGTTCTTTCAGCTCCCAGGCGGGTCGAGCATGAAGACCGTTAGGCAGCGGGCAGAGAAAGGGGATCGTTAGCATAACTACTCCTGGTTAGCGCAAAATCAACACCTGAAGTCCGTCAGGTGAACCACGGTTTCATGCGTAAGACGGGCAATAAGCGCCGACAACAGGGCATGGGTCTGAGTGATGTCCTGGCAGTCGGCAATCGAAGCGGCGCAATGGCCGTGACGCGTCGGTGGGCCAATCACCACCGTTGGGATCCCGGTTCCACTCAGGTGAACCGCGCCGCCGTCCGTTCCACCGTTACTGAACATATCCAGCTGTAGCGCAATTCCGACGTCTGCGGCTACGCTTTCAATCCAGGCGGTCAGTTTGGGTGGTGCAATCAGTGATTTGTCGCTGAGCACCAGCATTGGGCCTTTGCCGAGCTGGCGATGGTTCGCCGCACCATAATCAAAGGTCTTTGCCCAGCAGGCGGTATCCAGCACGGGCGCAATGTCAGGGTCAACGGCACGCGCCGCCGTTTGTCCGCCACGCAGTCCTACCTCTTCACTGGAACTGGCCACCAGCCAGACTTCCGCCGGAAGATCAGCGTCATGCCATTCCCGCAACAGGGTAATTAGCAGATAACAGCCGAGACGATCGTCAAAGGCTTTCCCCATCACACGCTGATGTGGCAGCACCTGAAAGGCTGTATCAAAGGTCACGCGATCGCCCGGACCCACTCCAGCCTGTATCACTTCGTCGTAAGAGCGAGCACCAATATCGACACGTAGCGCGCTGACTTCGTTCCCGCTGCGTTCCCCCATCAGCAGACCCGGAATTTTGCTCTCTTCCCGGGTGGTGATCCGAACGGGCTGAAGCTCCCGCGCCGCCATTCGCACATTGCCCACTGGCAGCACGTCAATCGCGCCGTCAGCCGAGATACTGCGCACCATGAAACCGACTTCATCCATGTGGGCGCAAATCATTACCCTCGGCCCTTTCGATTCATTAAGACGGATTAACACCGAACCTAAGCCATCGAAGCGCACCTCTTTGTGTAGCCTTTCGGCCTCGTCGAGTAAGATCTGACGAACCTCTTGTTCCGAGGCGGCAATCGCGTCTGCCTCACTCAGCGCTTTCAATAGCGTTAGATCCATTCCGAGTCTCCCGTCGTGAGTATCTCTTTTGACAGCGTGTAGAGCACCTCCCCACCATGCGGGGTGACCAGCACTACGTCTTCAATCCGAACCCCGCCCTGCCCCGGCAGATAAATCCCCGGTTCGACGGTGAGCAACATGCCCGCAGCCAGTTCGGTGGTATCCGTGGGCGAAAATCGCGGATCCTCATGCACCTCAATCCCGATAGCGTGACCGGTATTGTGACCAAAGTAGTCACCATAACCCGCATTGCGGATCACACCCCGCGCGGCGGCGTCTATGTCCTGGCAACGTTTGCCCGGATAAATCGCCTCTATCGCGGCAAGCTGTGCCTGCAATACAGTCTGATAGACAGGATAAAGCGCGTGTTCTTCGGGCGCGCCTGCGCCAGACACCCAGAATGTTCAGGTCATGTCGGAACAATAACCCTGACACTGGGCACCAAAATCCAGGGTGATAAATTCCCCGGCCTCAACGCGTTTATCGCTGGCTTTTCCGTGCGGCAGTGCGCCGCGCCAGCCGCTGGCGACGATGGTGTCAAAGGAGGCCTTTTCCGCCCCCTGCTCGCGCATAAACCACTCCAGTTCGGCAGCGATTTCCCGCTCGCGCATACCGGGCCGGATAAAACGCCTGATATGCGCCGCGCTGACATCTGCGATGCGGCAGGCCTCACGTATAAGGGCAATTTCCTGCGCCGTTTTGATCTGCCGCAGCGGCTCCAGCGAGGCACTCACCAGCTTTGCCTGGAATTCCCCCTGCCAGCGGCGCGCGGCATCCCAACTTACCTGCGCGCCTTCAAACCCCAGCGTTTGCAGGTCCTCAGCCACAAGGAGCGAATTCACCACGGACGTCAGCGTCTGCGCGCCGCCCAACAAATGCACCTGATAACCGTCCGCCCGTGCCCGTACGTCAGCGTAATAGCGCGAATCAATCAGTACATGCGCGCTGTGACGGCTAATCAGCACATAGCCAGACGCGGTAGAAATGCCCAGATGTGGCTGCTTGTTCTGGCGTGAGGAAATGAGCATCGCGTCCAGTTTCTGCTCTGCCAGCCACGTCCGAAACGCGTCAAGTAACGCCATGGTTGCCCTCCTTTCCTTACAGGCTTTCGATCAGCAGTTTACCCCGGCGATACAGCATATGGCGCAGGAAAACGACCATCAGCGCGGTGATAACGGCCCCCAGCAAAATGCCGCCCATATAGACGCCAAGGTTGCTGACCAACGGCCATGCCCAGATAGCTGACTCAGGAAACCACTGCACCGCCCCCAACCAAACGGCTGTCGTGGAGCCTACAATCGCCCCAACCATATACGACGGAATTGCAGTCATTGGGCTTTCCAGCGCAAACGGGATCGCCCCTTCGCTAATCCCCATAAACGCGAGGAACATCGCCGTTTTCCCCTGCGGATAAAGCTGGGCGCTGAACAGACGTTTTCCGGTCAGACGACGGTCAATCAGCGTGGCAAGCCCCAGGCCAATGGGCGGGATGACGATAGCAATTGAGCGCGCGGTGACCGGCAGTACGTGATCGATAGTAAAGCTAAAGGCAACAAAGCCTGCGGCTTTGTTGATCGGACCACCGAGGTCAATCGCCGTCGCCGCCGAAATCCCCATGGCATACATCAGCGTGCCTTTCTCCCCTGCCGCCGTCAGCAGAGTACGAATACCGCCGTTGATCCAGCCACCAAATGGCGTGATCACGTAATACATCGCCAGCATGACAAAAATGGCGGAAAGAATTGGCAGCAAAAAAGTGGTTTTGAACGCCAGCAGAAAATCGGGAAGCTGAATTTTCTGGTTCATCCACTTCACCAGATACCCGGCCACGATGGAGATGATCAGCGCGCCAATGAACGTTGAGGGAACCGGTGCGGTTGTCACCCACTGCAGCGTGGTCGGATCGAAGTTCAGCAACTGCGTCGGCTGGGTGGACATCAGGCCGCCAATAAACCCGGCCGGAAATGCCAGTTTGCCGCCGATGGAGTTCGCCACAAAGGCAGCAAACATCGGAATGGCAAACCCAAACAGCACGCCGCCGAAGGATTGCGACAGCCAGGCGAATTTGAGCAGAGAAAGGTTAAACCCTTCAAACTTGCCGCTATTCAGCGCATCCATAATGCCGGTATCAGCGGGGATTTTTAGCCAGCTATAGGCAATCAGTTGGCTAAAAGCGAGGATCACACCGCCCATGATTAATGTCGGCACCATTCGTGAAATACCTGACATCACATGCTGCGGCAGTTCGCCCCAGAAACTATTTCGGGAGGCCGGAGGATTTTTTATTGCCGCTGCCGCCCCCGATGCGCCAGGCACAACGGTCGCACTGCGTTTTTTTATGGCCATATCTGTATCCCTGTCGACTATTACTGTTGTTCGGCGGCAATCATCTCTTCGATTTCTTTAATAATGCCCGCCGCGTTTTTAATCGCGTCCTGGAGCGTGATTTCATATACGTCACGCGTCTCAAAACGCTCGTTGTCTTCTGGCGTAACCGCCACGGAATGAATGATTAACGTGGCCTCCGCAATATCCTGCGCCGTCAGGCGGTTTTGAATGCCGTCAGCGCCCTGGGTTTCAATTTTGACTTCATAACCGGCTTCAATCGCCGCTTCTTCCAGCGCCTGAGCAGCCATAAAGGTATGGGCCAGCCCCATCGGGCAAGCGCAAACAGCAATCAGTTTTTTCGTCATTACGCGATCCTCAAAAAGTGAACGAGAGAATTATGGCGGGTGAAAAGCAAACAGAGTTACCGGACAATTAATGCTTCTACTGGACAATTAATCCCGTAAAGCAGAAATGTGACGAGTGTCGGAAAGACGGTTCAGACGAAAAAAAACCGCGTCGATACGCGGTTTTTAAGAAGACAGGGATTGGCTGAATCAGGCGAAGTCGCCTTTAGCCATTACCTTAAAGAATTTGCCCCAACGTCTGACGCAGATGCGCGCCAGAGCCCAACAAGCCTGGGTTTTCATGCACGATCAGATAAACCGGGATATCCTCAACATAGGCTTTAAAGCGACCTTTATCTTCGAACCCACCGCGGAAGCCGGAGGCTTTGAAAAACTCGAGGAAGCGCGGCACGATACCACCGGCAATGTAAACACCGCCAAACGTCCCCAGCGTTAACGCCAGATTGCCGCCAAAACGTCCCATAATCACGCAGAACAGCGACAGCGCGCGGCGGCAGTCGGTGCAGCTATCAGCAAGCGCGCGTTCAGTAATATCTTTTGGCTGATAATTTTCCGGCAGACGGTCATCGGACTTCACGATAGCACGGTATAAATTGACCAGCCCTGGACCAGAAAGCACGCGCTCAGCGGAGACGTGACCAATCTCAGCGCGCAGCTCTTCAAGGATAATCCCCTCTTCTTCGCTGTTGGGCGCAAAATCAACGTGCCCGCCTTCTCCCGGCAGGCTGATCCAGCGTTTATCAACGTGTACCAGATGCGACACCCCAAGGCCGGTTCCGGCACCATAGACCGCGATGGGTTTACCTTCAACCGGCTCCGTACCGCCAAACTGAATCAAATGCTCTTTTTTCAGCATCGGGATCGCCATCGACACGGCGGTAAAATCATTGATGATTTCCAGATGGCTGAAGCCAAGATTCTTTTTCATTTCCGCAATAGAAAATGCCCAGGTGTGATTGGTCATTGCCACCCAGTCGCCGGTGATCGGACAGGCGATAGCAATACAACCATCTTCAACGCTTACGCTGTGCTCATCAAGATAGACGCGCACCACCGCTTCAAGGCTGGGGTAATCCAGGCCAGAGTACGTTTTGGCCTTCGTGATTTCGCCGCTGTTAATATCACACAGAGCAAGACGCGCATTGGTGCCGCCTACATCGCCTACTAAAGCATACTTTGTCATTCTTCTACTGCTCCGCTAAAGTCAAAATAAGTCTTTGCCACACTGTAAATTCACGAGGGCATAACAACAACGTCAGAAAAGCGAACGCCCTGAAAATATAGATCCAGGTCACACAAATAACTTTATCGTTTCAGCACCTTTTGCCGCGATGCCCTCAGGCGGAGCGTTCAAACTGTTGCCATGACTCGACATTAAGGAAATGAACATGCTCCATCCGCGAGCCAGAACCATGCTGTTATTGTCGCTTCCCGCGCTGATACTGGGGGTTGCCTCCAGTTTAGTCCTTATTGCCGTAATGAAGTTCGCCTCCGTGTTACAGCAGATCCTCTGGGAACACCTCCCCGCCAGACTCGGTGTAACGGCGGACTCCCCGTTCTGGATCATCCTCATCCTGACGCTAACCGGAGTGCTGGTGGGGTTAGTCATCCGCTACAGCCCCGGTCACGCCGGCCCCGATCCCGCCACCGAACCGTTGATCAGCGCACCAATTGCCCCCGCTGCATTGCCCGGATTATTAATTGCGCTGGTATTGGGTCTGGCAGGCGGCGTCAGCCTGGGTCCTGAACACCCGATTATGGCGGTCAATATTGCGCTGGCGGTGGCTATCGGCCGTCGTATCCTGCCGCGTGTAGGTTTACTGGACTGGACCATTCTGGCTTCAGCCGGGACGATTGGTGCATTGTTTGGCACCCCGGTTGCCGCAGCCCTAATTTTCTCGCAAACGCTGAGTGGTTCGAATGACACACCGCTGTGGGATCGGCTCTTCGCCCCGTTAATGGCCGCAGCGGCGGGTTCTTTGACCACTAGCCTGTTTTTCCATCCTCATTTTTCTCTGCCCATCGCCCACTACGCCCAGATGCGGTTCGTCGATATTTTCAGCGGGGCTGTCGTTGCGGCGATTGCGATTGCCGCCGGCATGGTCGCGGTATGGTGCCTGCCGCGACTGCATTTTCTGCTGCATCGCCTGAAACACCCGGTGCTGATCCTCGGCGTTGGGGGCTTTATTTTAGGGCTATTGGGGGTAGCTGGCGGGCCGCTGACCCTGTTTAAAGGGCTGGATGAGATGCAACAGATGGCCTTTAGTCAGACGCTCGGCGCAACGGACTTCTTTATGCTGGCGGTGATTAAACTGGCCGCCCTGGTGATTGCCGCAGCCTGTGGGTTTCGCGGTGGGCGTATCTTCCCGGCGGTCTTTGTCGGCGTGGCGCTGGGGCTGATGCTGCATGCACACGTCGATGCAGTACCGGCAGCCATTACCGTCTCCTGCGCCATCCTTGGCCTGGTGCTGGTTGTGACGCGGGACGGCTGGCTGAGCTTGTTTATGGCGGCGGTAGTGGTGCCCGATACCAACTTACTGCCACTGTTATGTATTGTCATGCTGCCAGCCTGGCTGTTGCTGGCAGGTAAACCGATGATGCTCGCCAGTCGAGAGGATAAATAGTTACCCGCTATTCCGCGATTCCAGCGCCTGGGTAATCGTGCGCAGCAGTTCAGGCAAGTCGGCTTTGGGTAGCATTACTTCGATAAGCGTTAGCCGCTGCGGACGCGCCAGACGCGCCAGAATTTCTTCAAGCTGGACCGCCTGGGTGACGCGCCACGCTTGCGCTTGTTCACTAACGTTGAAGGCGTGAGGGATCCGGGTCCAGTTCCATGACGCAATATCGTTATAACGCTGTTTCTCGCCATGAATGGCCCGCTCGACGGTATACCCGTCGTTGTTGAGCAGCAAGATTATCGGCGTCTGCCCGTCGCGCAGCATGGAGCCTAATTCCTGGATTGTTAACTGCGCCGCGCCGTCGCCGGTGATCAGGATCACCCGACGTTCAGGAGCCGCCGTTTGCGCGCCAAACGCCGCTGGCAGGGAATAACCTATCGATCCCCAGAGCGGTTGAACCAGCAACTCTGCACCTTCCGGTAACGTCAGCGAAGCAGCGCCAAACGCCGCCGTTCCCTGATCGGCCAGGATCAAATCCCCGGGCTGAAGCGCCTGCTGTACGGTATGCCAGAAATTGTGCTGCGTGAGCGCGCCGCGCTCAACAGGAGACGGCAAGTTTGCGGGTTTAGCGGGCGGTGGAGAGAGTGCCTGCGCCTGGCAAAGTTCCCGTAGGGTCATAATGGCCTGCTCCATCGACAGGCCGCTAAACCACGTTCGTCCCACCCTTGACGCCTGCGGCTGAACCTCAATGGTGCGATCCTGCGTAAGCTGTTGCGTAAACCCGGCGGTCAGCGTATCAACAAACCGCGTCCCCACACAGATCACGGTATCGGCCTCTTCTATCGCCTGGCGAACAAATTCACTGCTGGCCCCTGCGCTGTAGGTGCCGACGAACCCCGCCTGCTGCTCAGAAAAAAGACCTTTTCCCATCAGCATGGTGGCATGGGCCATTGGCGTCTCTGCCATCCAGCGTTGTAAAAGCGGCTGTAAGCCAAAACGGTTGGCGAGAAAATCCGCCAGAAGCGACAGGCGAGAACTATTCTTTAGCATCTCACGGGCATGCTGGCGAAATGCCGAGACAACCTCCTCCGGCGCGTCGGGTTGCCTGACGAGAAGTGTGCCTGAGGGAGGAACCGCGGGGCATTTCGCGACATCCGCCGGTAACATCAGATACCCTGGCCGTTGGGCGATTAACATCGTTGTCAGTATGCGATCGATCTCATGACAGGCGTTTTGCTCATCCAGCACCGCGCTGGCGACCGAGAGCGTCTGGCTCATCCGGTAAAAATGCTGAAAATCACCATCTCCCAGCGTATGGTGCATCAATTCGCCACGCCTCTGCGCGCCGGTACACGGAGCGCCGACAATATGCAGCACAGGCACATATTCCGCATAGCTGCCCGCCAGACCATTCAGCGCGCTTAGTTCCCCAACGCCGAAGGTGGTTAATAGCGCCCCGGCTCCTGCGACCCGGGCATAACCATCCGCGGCATATGCCGCGTTAAGTTCGTTTGCGCACCCTACCCAGCCTACCTCGGTATGGTCAATAACGTTATCCAGAAACTGCAAATTGTAATCGCCGGGCACACCAAACAGGTGTCTGATACCGCAGCCTGCCAGCCTGTCGAGCAGGTAATCTGCGACGGTATAAAGGGTCTGCATGACAGCCATCCTTCTGACGTAAACCTTCAGATGAGTATTGAAGAACCCTGGAGAGTGTCCAGAAAGTGGCGGCATTCAGGATGGAAAGCTGGATTTACGCTGTGTCGAAAAATGTCATTGTTCTGAGACGGGTGAAAACGTATACACTGGAATTCTAACTCACTGGAGGGAAACACCATGGTTTATCAGCCTGATGAAAATCGTTATCAGAGGATGGAATATCGCCGCTGTGGTCAAAGCGGGCTGCGCCTGCCCGCCATTTCTCTGGGGCTGTGGCATAACTTCGGCGACACCACCCATGTCGATAACAGCCGCGCCTTGCTACAGCGGGCGTTTGATTTAGGTATCACCCACTTCGACCTTGCCAATAACTATGGTCCACCTCCGGGTTCAGCAGAGTGTAACTTTGGCCGGATCCTGCAAGAAGATTTTCTACCGTGGCGCGATGAGCTGATTATCTCCACCAAAGCGGGCTATACGATGTGGGATGGCCCTTACGGCGACTGGGGTTCGCGGAAATATTTGATCGCCAGTCTCGATCAGAGCCTCAAACGCATGGGGCTGGAGTATGTCGACATTTTTTATCACCATCGTCCGGATCCTGAAACACCGCTACAGGAAACGATGAAAGCGCTGGATCATCTTGTTCGCCAGGGGAAAGCGCTGTACGTGGGGCTCTCTAACTACCCTGCCGATCGCGCCCGGGAAGCGATTGATATGCTTAATGACCTCGGCACGCCCTGTCTAATCCATCAGCCGAAATATTCCATGTTCGAACGCTGGGTAGAGGAGGAATTGCTGTCTTTACTCAAGGTTAAAGGCGTGGGCAGCATTGCCTTCTCACCGCTGGCGGGCGGGCAGTTGACGGATCGCTATCTGAACGGGATCCCGGCAGATTCTCGTGCGGCAAGCGCGAGCCGTTTTCTGAATCCCGACCAGCTCACTACCGACAAACTGGATAAGGTTCGTCGACTTAATACGCTGGCGGAAAAACGCGGGCAGAAGCTCTCTCAAATGGCACTGGCGTGGGTATTGCGTAACGACGATGTCACGTCGGTTCTGATTGGCGCCAGCAAAACAGCGCAAATTGAGGATGCGGTGGGCATGTTGGCAAACCGTCAATTTTCCACCGAGGAGTGTGCGGAGATAGACACTATCCTGAATGACTAACCTCCGATGGCTCTTTAGCATTTCGTGCTCTCATTCATGATTTAAGAGTTAAGGCGATTAAATGGGGCTTTACTGCCCCGTAATATTGCGTTAACAGGCCGATTACGGCTACGATCGTGAAGGAGATAAAGTATGTTCAGGTCACTGATTCTGGCGGCAGCCTTACTGGCTTTTACACCGCTTGCCGCAACTGCGGGCGAAATCACCCTGTTGCCATCGATAAAATTACAAATTGGCGATCGCGATAATTACGGTAACTACTGGGACGGCGGCCACTGGCGCGATCGTGACTACTGGCATCGCAATTATGAATGGCGTAAAAATCGCTGGTGGCGACATGACAATGGCAATCACCGTGGCTGGGATAAGCGTAAAGCTTACGAGCGCGGGTACCGGGAAGGCTGGCGCGACCGCGACGACCATCGCGGCCGTGGACGCGGTCACGGGCATCGCCATTAATTCCATTTTGTCTAATGCCGGAGAGCGCTACGCTTTTCCGGCATTTTTACTCTCACAGCCCCAGCGCCGTACCAATTAACAGCCACAGGTTCAGCGCCACCACCAGAATCACAATCAGCCAGCCAATCTGCTTAACCCACCGGGTATTCACTAAATCGCCCATGAGCTTACCGTCGCTGGTAAAGATCAGCAGAGGTACCAGCGCCAGAGCAATCCCAAAACTCAATAATACCTGGCTCATGACCAGGATACGCGTCGGATCAAGCCCGAGCAGGATCACAATAAATGACGGCATCATCGTCACCGTACGGCGAACCCACAGCGGAATATGAAAGCGTACAAAACCTTGCATCACCACCTGTCCGGCCAGCGTACCGACCACCGTCGATGACAGCCCCGCAGCGACAAGGCTCAAACCGAACACGGTTGCCGCAGCATGACTGAGCAATGGCTCCAGGGTCAGATACGCCTGGTCAAGGTCGGCAATCCCGGTATGACCGCTGAAGTGAAAGGCCGCCGCCGCTGTGGCCATCATCGCCAGGTTGACGAACCCTGCAATGGTCATGGCAATGGCAACATCCCATTTCGTCGCGCCGTAGCGCTGTTTACGCGTACCTTCATGCAGATGCTGCGTTAATGACGAATGCAGATAAATAACGTGCGGCATGATCGTCGCCCCCAGCACCCCGGCCGCCAGGAACACCGCTTCAGAGTTAGGCAGGCTGGGGATCACCATCCCTTTACTCAGCTGGACCAGGTTGGGCTGCGAAAAAATCAGCTCGACAATGTAGGCCATCGCAACAAACAGCAGCAGTCCGCCAATCACTTTTTCCAGCGGTTTTTGCCCCCGACGCTGCAACATCAATATCAAAAACGTGGCAATCCCGGTGAGCACCGCCCCCTGTAAGAGGGAGACGCCGAGAATCAACTTAAAGCCAATCGCCGCGCCGATAAATTCAGCAAGATCGGTCGCCATAGCGATAATCTCTGCCTGAACCCAATAAAACCAGACCACCGGACGCGGATAGTGATCGCGGATCTGCTCCGCCAGGTTTTTGCCGGTCGCGATACCCAACTTGGCGGACAACACCTGGATTAGCATCGCCATCAGATTCGCCCAGACCACCACCCACAGCAGCTTATAACCAAAGCTGGCTCCGGCCTGAATATTGGTCGCAAAGTTTCCCGGATCGATATAGCCGATCGCTGCGATGAACGCAGGTCCCATTAATGCGAGCCTCAACTTGCGCGCTGCCGGCCCACTACTACTGTCAACGCGTTCGTTTGTCATCTTTTGCCTCGGAAATATAGCCTTTGCTATGTTTAATGTTATGCTTAATGAGAATGGTTATCAAGTGCATTTAAAAGGGTCACAATGATTTCTCTGATAGGTCGCAACAATAAAGAGTGCGGGAACGGGAATTGTGTTTGTTATGTACAATAATTGTTATTAGATTAGCACATTGACGTAAATTTTCACTTCCATACTAAACATAACAGAAGTGTATGACAGATCACTATTTTTGAATCTCGTCACAGGTCCTGATTATAGTGTGTGTTTGATCTCGTTTTCTTTGCATGTGTTGCATAGAATGTGCACGGAAATTAAACCTGCCTCATATATTGGAGCAAATATGGACCGCGTCCTTCATTTTGTCCTGGCCCTTGCCGTTGTTGCGATCCTCGCATTGCTGGTAAGCAGTGACCGTAAAAATATTCGCATTCGTTATGTCGTACAGTTACTTGTTATTGAAGTGTTACTGGCATATTTCTTCCTGAACTCTGACATCGGCCTCGGTTTCGTGAAAGGCTTCTCCGAAATGTTTGAAAAACTGCTCGGATTCGCGAACGAAGGAACTAACTTTGTCTTTGGCAGCATGAACGATAAAGGTCTGGCATTCTTCTTCCTGAAAGTGCTCTGCCCTATCGTCTTCATTTCTGCACTGATCGGTATTCTTCAGCATATTCGGGTGCTGCCTGTGATTATCCGTGCAATTGGCTTCCTGTTATCGAAAGTCAACGGGATGGGTAAACTGGAATCTTTTAACGCCGTAAGCTCACTGATCCTCGGTCAGTCTGAGAACTTTATTGCCTACAAAGATATCCTGGGCAAAATGTCCCGCAACCGTATGTACACCATGGCGGCTACGGCAATGTCTACCGTTTCCATGTCAATCGTGGGCGCGTACATGACAATGCTGGAACCGAAATATGTCGTTGCGGCGCTGGTACTGAACATGTTCAGCACCTTTATCGTCCTGTCTCTGATCAACCCTTATCGCGTTGATGCCAGCGAAGAAAACATTCAGATGTCAAATCTGCATGAAGGTCAAAGCTTCTTCGAAATGCTGGGGGAATACATCCTGGCGGGCTTTAAAGTGGCGATTATCGTTGCGGCAATGCTGATCGGCTTTATCGCCCTGATCGCTGCGCTGAACGCCCTGTTTGCCACCGTCACTGGCTGGTTCGGCTACAGCATCTCCTTCCAGGGCATTCTGGGCTACATCTTCTATCCCATTGCCTGGGTGATGGGTGTTCCGTCCAATGAAGCGCTGCAGGTCGGCAGTATCATGGCGACCAAACTGGTTTCCAACGAGTTTGTCGCGATGATGGATCTGCAGAAAATCGCTGCTACGCTCTCTCCGCGTGCAGAAGGTATTCTCTCTGTGTTCCTGGTTTCCTTCGCGAACTTCTCTTCAATCGGCATTATCGCCGGCGCGATTAAAGGTCTGAACGAAGAACAAGGTAACGTGGTTTCCCGCTTTGGTCTGAAACTGGTTTACGGCTCTACGCTGGTGAGCGTGCTGTCTGCATCTATCGCAGCACTGGTTCTGTAAGTCGGCGTCATGATGAAAGCCGGGGATTTTTTCCCCGGCTTTTTTATGTCGCAATTACACTAACGGCTCGGGTCGTCCTATCAAATACCCCTGCAGATAATTCACGCCCATATTGAGCAGCATTTCTCGCTGTCCCTGCGTCTCGACATACTCCGCCACGACGCTTAACGACTTCGCTTTTGCGAGATCGGTTATCGACTTCACAATCATCGCATCCAGCGAATCGGTCAGAATGTCTTTAACAAACACGCCGTCAATTTTAATGATATCGGCCTGTATACGCTTCAACCGCTCATAGTTTGCATAGCCGGTACCAAAATCATCAATCGCAATTCTGAAACCGTATTTATGCAGTTGTTCAATGTTATGCATGCTGGTCTCAGAATTGGAAAACGCCTGTTCTTCGGTAATTTCAATGATGACCGTTTCTGGGGTAATACCATAACGCCTGAACAACGCAATAATGCGCGAGGATGTCTCTTTTTGCAGCAGCGTAAGCGGCATTAAATTGACAGAAAAACGCGGCCCCGGTTCGGCTGAAGGATGGGCAGCCAGCCACTTCAGTAAACCCTCGACAACCTGCATGTCGAAGTGCGCGCTAAGGTTAAACTGCGCGATGAGGGGAATGAATTGATCCGGCGTCATGATGCCGTCGTCACTTTTCAGTCGCGCCAGAATTTCATCGTAGCCCCTGCCCCTGCCATCGCGTATGGGTTGGGCATAAAGTAACAGATCGCCCCGGTCGAGCGCGTTACGTATTTTATTAAGCAGTAAAACCCGCTCGGTAGTTTGCCCGGTTGCGGCTTCCAGGCTGTTGGTCAACGCCAGCACCCGATGATGCGTGCAGGATTGCTCAGCCAACCAGCTCAACTGCCCGAGCAGCGGCTGCAATGTCTCCTGCTTACCATCCCAGTTTCCCAGAGAGGCTCCGAAGCCGAGATCCAGCCCGGTATTATTCCAGTAAATTTTACGGCTGCTCAGCAAATCAAGCATATGCTGCAAGCGGGCTTCGGTCTCCGGCCCATTGAGCACCAGCAGTAATTCGCTTCCCGGGAGCTGAAATATCTTTTCATCGTCGAGCAAAAGCGGTTGGAGCGTGCGGAAAACCGTTCTTTTACAGTGGACGCGCATCAACATGCCATAGTGACGGCTCAGGAATTCCAGATTATCCAAACGCAGGCTACAGACGCTTTGCCCCTTCCCTTTTTTTAAAAAGAGTTCCAGCGCGCGAAGATTCGGCAGACGCGTTAAGGGGTCAGTCAACGCCTGGAGGTGCCAGCGGCGATTCAACCACTCACTGCGTTGATAGATTCGGATCATATACAGCAGACATATGCTAAACGAAACCAGCACCGAAAGAATAAACGCCAGCGGATACTCTGAATCTACCCCATGCAAAAAGTTTTGGTTATAGGTCAACAAAAACAGGGTTGAGATTGCCCAGCTTATATTCAACAGCGGATAGCTAAACCTGGCGACGCCGGTGGTAAATAAGATAAAGAAAACAGGGACCAGATAGCCCGCGATATAGTCATTCTGATACGGCGAGCAAATCATAAGCAGCAGAGCAATGACGCCGCTCAACCAGCATACGGTAAATACGCGATTCTCTTTTTCGAAAGCGGGCGCAACATCTCTGCGCCAGAACGTGCGGATATAATGAGGATTTAACGTCATGCGCATCAGATAATAAAAGAGCATGGTATAAATCATCACCGCGGAAATCAGACTTAAAATATCAATGATGGTGAAGATTGGGGCGGATGTGCCAAAAAAAGAGGAAATCGCGATGGGAAAATCGAGGTAAATCCCCACCCAATACATGCTTATTTTTATCCCGAGCGGGACCATAACCCCAAACCAGAAAACCCGCAGCCAGATATGACGGTTGGGCAATCCGTAACGCCAGCGAGGCCCCAACTGCCATCGCACGACAGCACTTATGACTAACACAAAAAATACCTGACAAAACAGCAGGACTATTTCCTGAGGGAATGGCAGGTCAAAATTCCAGAGATTCGTAAGATACATACCGATTATGACAGGCACTATGCCATGACGGCCGAAAAGCATTAGTACTGACAGCATTACGCATAGCGGTAGCCACGATAGGTAGATCAAACTGGAATCAACAGTCGCCAGCGGGGTAATAAAGCGCGAAAACTGAATGGCAGCAATAGAGAGTATTAACGCGATCGCGAATATTCTTATATTATCAGATAAGTTATGCTTCACTGGCATGATTCGGCGACTCTCAGTTTACGCATTTATAATCCCAGAAATGATAAGTTTATTCATAATACGAAGTAAACCTATGCCTGCCAGGAACGCTTTCTGAAATTCTGGCTTATAGAAACTGTAAGACATAAATGGAAGAAGTACAGGGATAAAAAAACCCCCGCTTCACAGCGAGGGTTTAAATTTTGGTGGAGCTAAGCGGGATCGAACCGCTGACCTCTTGCATGCCATGCAAGCGCTCTCCCAGCTGAGCTATAGCCCCACGATGTCTTTACGTACCAAAATTGTTGGGTCCAATATTTGGTGGAGCTAAGCGGGATCGAACCGCTGACCTCTTGCATGCCATGCAAGCGCTCTCCCAGCTGAGCTATAGCCCCGTCACGTAAAGCTTGTCGAGTTGACGGGCGGCATCATATGAATTCCCTTCGCACGTGTCAACGGCAAATTGAAATCACCAGCGCTAATCGCTGAAAAAGCAGGCAATTGCCGAACAATGCGAAACTACTCGCATTCAGTAGTTAAACCCGTCACGTTTTCCACTAAAATGGTGCTATAAAATGAACCACTAATTAACCACACAACTATTCAGGGAATCTTTATGTTCAAGGAACGGATGACGCCAGAAGAACTCGCTATTCTGACGGGTTACAGCCGACAGACCATCAATAAGTGGGTGCGTAAAGAAGGCTGGGCGACATCACCAAAGCCAGGCGTACAGGGTGGTAAAGCCCGTCTGGTGCATGTAAACGAACAGGTTCGTGAATATATCCGCAGCGCGGAACGTCCTGCGGAAGGGATGTCTGACGCTTTTTCGTCCGTTGGCGATGCCTCTCTGGAAGCCCTGTTGGTCACCCTTGCGAAAGAGATGACCCCAGCAGAACAGAAAAACTTCACCTCTTTGCTCTTGCGGGAAGGGATTACGGGTTTATTACAACGCTTAGGGATTCGCGACAGCAAATAATATGAAAAGATTACGCAGCAAAATGACCACCGAAGAGCTGGCAATTTGCCTTGGAGTGGCAAAACAAACGGTGAACCGTTGGGTCCGCGAGCAACAGTGGGAAACTGAAAAATTTCCCGGCGTAAAAGGCGGTCGAGCGAGACTGATCCATATTGATGAGCGTGTCCGCGAATTTATTCTGAACATCCCCGCGTTTCGCAATCACTCGGCATTTTATCAGGCCGAAGAACCGCTCGCTGAATACACCCCTGGCGCACGCAGTCACGCTTATCGACAAATTGTTGATGCGATTGAAAATATGTCGGTGGTGGAACAGGAAAAATTAGCGCTATATCTTTCCCGCGAGGGGATTCGCAATTTCCTGGCCCGTCTCGGTATTGATGAATCGTAAGTCCGATAACCAGAACGCCATCGGGCAATATGCCGGATAGCGGCGCAAGCGCCTTATCCGGCATACCGTTAACACGCCTTACTGTTGAGCTTCGCGCTCAGTGATAAACGCCAGGGCTTTATTGATACGCTCGATGCTGCGGGTTTTACCAATCGCGTGCACCGTGACGTCTAATCCCGGAGACTGACCCGCGCCGGTTACCGCTACACGCAATGGCATACCCACTTTGCCCATTCCGACTTCCAGCTCATCGGCTGTTGATTGAATTGCATGGTGAACGTTTTCAGGGGTCCACTCTGTAATCTCAGCCAATTTGTCACGTACCACTTCCAGCGGCTGACGCGCAACCGGACGCAGATGTTTTTTCGCGGCATCCGCATCAAATTCGGCAAAGTCTTCATAGAAGTAACGGCAGCTTTGCGCCATCTCTTTCAGCGTCTTGCAACGCTCACCCAGCAGTTTTACCAGCTCAGCCAGTTGCGGGCCGTTACGGGTGTCGATATTTTCCTGCTCGATATGCCATTGCAGATGGGTCGCCACATATTCCGGCGCCAGGGAGTTAATGTAGTGATGGTTCAGCCACTGCAGTTTTTCCGTATTGAATGCACTGGCAGATTTGCTGACCGCATTCAAAGAAAACAGCTTGATCATCTCTTCACGGGTGAAGATCTCCTGATCGCCGCTCGACCAGCCCAGGCGTACCAGGTAGTTCAGCAGTGCCTCCGGCAGATAGCCGTCATCACGGTACTGCATGACGCTCACCGCACCATGACGCTTGGAGAGTTTTTTACCGTCGTCGCCGTTGATCATGGAAACATGGGCATAAACCGGCACTGGCGCGTTCAGCGCTTTCAGGATGTTGATCTGACGCGGTGTGTTGTTGATATGGTCTTCACCACGAATAACGTGGGTAATCTCCATATCCCAGTCATCCACGACCACACAGAAGTTATAGGTCGGGGAACCGTCAGTACGACGGATAATCAGATCGTCCAGCTCCAGGTTGCTGAATTCGATAGGACCACGGATCTGGTCGTCAAAAATGACAGAGCCATCCTGCGGGTTAGCGAAACGGACCACGCAAGGCTCGTCATCGGCATGATGTTCATGACCGTGACGGCAACGACCGTCGTAACGCGGCTTCTCGCCTTTCGCCATCTGTTCTTCACGCAAAGCTTCCAGACGCTCTTTTGAGCAATAGCATTTGTATGCCGTGCCCGCTTCCAGCATCTCATCAATAACCGCGTTGTAGCGATCAAAGCGTTTGGTCTGGAAGTACGGACCTTCGTCCCATTCCAGGCTCAGCCAGTTCATGCCATCCATGATGGCTTCGATAGCTTCCGGCGTGGAGCGTTCGAGATCGGTGTCTTCAATACGCAGCACAAACTCACCGCCGTGGTTACGTGCGAAAAGCCAGGAATAAAGGGCAGTACGCGCACCACCGACATGCAGATAGCCTGTCGGACTTGGCGCGAAGCGAGTTTTGATTTTCATGAAATGGCCTTACGTTAATAAAGATGCCGACAACCGGCAAATCCGGGAAAATTGGAATGCGCGTTATTCTATCACTCCCTCCTGATTCCTCAATGTTGATCGGGCCAGAACGTTACGCTTAGCTGTTTTCGTATAGAAATCATGCGGGATGGATGGAATTGCGATCGTTTTGTTTAAAATTACGACGAACAAACAATTTCTTTAGAAAATGCGTTGACTCATTTTCAACTCTCCCTATAATGCGACTCCACACAGCGGGGGTGATTAGCTCAGCTGGGAGAGCACCTCCCTTACAAGGAGGGGGTCGGCGGTTCGATCCCGTCATCACCCACCAACTACTTATGTAGTCTCCGCCGTGTAAAGAAGAAATTGAGAAGTGGGTGATTAGCTCAGCTGGGAGAGCACCTCCCTTACAAGGAGGGGGTCGGCGGTTCGATCCCGTCATCACCCACCACTTTCTCGCCAGCTAAATTTCTTCTTGTGAAGTACCGAAGTGGGTGATTAGCTCAGCTGGGAGAGCACCTCCCTTACAAGGAGGGGGTCGGCGGTTCGATCCCGTCATCACCCACCACTTCGGGTCGTTAGCTCAGTTGGTAGAGCAGTTGACTTTTAATCAATTGGTCGCAGGTTCGAATCCTGCACGACCCACCAGTGTAAAAAGGCGCCCTAAAGGCGCCTTTTTGCTATGCGCAGAATTCAAAGATTCGAACCTGCAGCAGGTTCGAGTCGAACGCAGTGAGACAACGGAGCCGCCTGCGGCGACGACCCGAAGGGCGAGCGAAGCGAGTCATCCTGCACGACCCACCAGTGTAAAAGAGGGCGCTGGCGGCGCCTTTTTGCTATGCGCAGAATTCATGCCTGATGGTGCTTCGCTTATCAGGCCTACGCCAGGACCAGTAGGCCGGATAAAGCGCACGCCGCCATCCGGCAACCTGCCCTCACCTACGCCGTTAACGCCTCAATCATCCGCTCCAGCGCGGGCGTTACCTGCTGCTTCTCATACACCACATACAGGTCCGCCGGTATCCGCTCCTCCAATGGTCGAAATACCACACCGGGCCAGTTCATCTGCGCGTATCCATCTGCCATTAGGGTGATCCCTAACCCCATGCTAATCATCGCTAATACCGTTTGCGGCTCCACCACTTCACGGATAATCATCGGGGAAAATCCTGCCTGCTGGCACACTCGCTGTAAAAATGCCCAATCAGAGTGCACCGACGGCAACGTGACAAAATATTCATTCCGCAGCGCGGCAAGCGGGATCGACTCCCGATTGGCCAATGCATGATCTTCAGGCACCGCCACCATAAACGAGGATTCATGCAGACGCAGGCTGGTAAAGCCAGGTGAAGGTTCCATTGCCATTCGCCAGATCCCTGCATCCAGCTCACGACGCTCTAAAAGCGCCATTTGCATACCGGGCGATTTCTCACGAAACGACACCTCAACATTGGGGTTCTCTTTCAGAAAACAGCGCATCGCCGGGCGCATTCTTCCCCACATCGCAGTACCTACCACGCCGAGTTCGATCCGCCCCGCCTCACCTCGCCCAATCTGCTCAACCCTCGCCATCACCTGGTTGGCACTGGCCAGCAGTCGCCGGGACTCCTCCATCAGGACTTTGCCCGCATGGGTCAACGCCACGCTGCGGGAATGGCGCACAAACAGCAGCGTACCGAGCTGTTGTTCAAGCTCTTTGATATGAATACTCAACGGCGGCTGAGACATGTTCAGACGCGCAGCCGCCCGTCCAAAATGCAGCTCTTCCGCAACCGCAAGAAAATAACGCAGAAGCTTGAGATCGATGCGATGTGGGCGTTCCAAGATAGGTGTATTCCAGTGACGAGGGAGAATTCACAACGTTACCACATCGCTGCTGATAATATAAAACGGCGGGTTGCTGGACCCGCCGTGTAACAGATTAATGCGCCAGCGATTGGGTTATTAACTTTTCTGGCTCATGCTTGTATTTAAAGAACAGCGCGAAAATCACCGCCAGCGCCAGAGCATACGCCGCAAAGACTAACCAGATGGTTTGCCAGTCTTTTACCCCGTCGTCGGAGAAATAGTCCACCGCCATGCCGCTGAGAATCGACCCTACCCAGGCACCCACGCCGTTGACCATGGTCATAAACAGCCCCTGGGCGCTGGCACGAATTCTCGAATCGACCTCCTGCTCCACAAAAACCGAACCGGAAATATTAAAGAAGTCGAAGGCGCAACCGTAGACAATCATCGACATCAGCAGCAGAACAAAGCCCACCGGTGACGGATCGCCAAAGGCAAAAAAGCCAAAACGCAGCGTCCATGCCAGCATGCTCATCAGCATGACCGTTTTGATACCAAAACGTTTCAGGAAGAACGGGATCGTCAGAATAAAGCCCACTTCCGCCATCTGCGAAACAGAGAGCAAAATTGAGGGATACTTCACCACAAAGCTGTCGGCAAACTCCGGGTTGCGGGCAAAGTCATGCAGGAACGGGTTACCAAACACGTTGGTAATTTGCAGCACCGCACCAAGCATCATCGCGAACAGAAAGAAGATCGCCATCCGGGGATTTTTAAACAGGACAAAGGCATCAAGACCCAGCTTGCTGGCAAGCGACGCGGTCGCTTTTTTCTCGGCCACCGGAATTTTCGGCAGGGTAAATGCATACATTGCCAGCAGCAGCGATGCGCCAGAGGCGATATACAACTGCGCGCTGCTCAACTCCAACCCCATCAGGCTCACGGTCCACATCGCAACGATAAAACCGATCGTGCCGAAAACGCGAATCGGTGGAAATGCCGTTACCGGATCCTGCCCTGCCTGCGCCAGACAGGAATAAGAGACACTATTAGAGAGCGCAATTGTCGGCATGTAGGCCATCGCATTGACCAGCATGACCCAGAACATGGTGTCCGAATCGATGACGGTCGTTGCATACAACAACACACCGGCGCAAACCAGATGGCACAGCATATAGGCACGCTCTGCGCGCAGCCATTTATCAGCGATTATCCCCATAATGCCCGGCATAATGATCGCCGCCAGCCCTTTCGAGCTGTAGACCATGCCCACGTTGGCACCGGTAAAATGTAAGGTGTTAATCATGTAAGAACCCAGGGTCACCAGCCAGCTTCCCCAGATAAAATATTGCAAAAAGGACATGATTTTTAAGCGGGACGCAATACCCATTTTTCCCTTCCTTGCCGTAGAGTACGACCCCGTCTGCCGGGGTCTTATTATTCTTCGCTTCAGGCCAGTTTGCGCAGGAAACCACAAATCAGGTTGATAAAGTTCTGCCGGGAAAGCTCAGCCGCTGCGAGCGTTTGCGCGTGCGAGAGTTGCACATCGCCCAGCCCTTCTGCCAGGTTGGTGATTGCGGAAACGGCCACCACTTTCAACCCACAATGGCGAGCTGTAATCACTTCTGGTACTACCGACATCCCTACCACATCGCCACCGATAATCTGCATCATGCGAATCTCAGCGGCCGTTTCAAAGTTCGGTCCTGGGTAAGAAACGAACACGCCTTCATTGAGGGTAAAGCCCTCTTCCGCCGCAACGGTCTGGAGAACCGCGCGATAATCGGCGTCATAAGCATTCGCCAGTGAGAAGAAACGTTCGCCAAAACGTTCGTCATTCAGCCCCACCATCGGCGTACCTGGCATGGTATTAATATGGTCGCTAAGCGCAACCAGACTTCCTGGCCCCACTTCAGGTCGCAGGGAACCCGCTGCGTTAGTACAGAACAGGAGCTCGCAGCCCAGCAGTTTCAGAGTACGAATAGCATCCGTCATAATGGTCATTCCGCGCCCTTCATAGAAATGTCCGCGCCCTTTCATGCAGGCAACCGGGATACCAGCCAAATAACCCAGAACCAGTTCCCCCGCATGGCCATGTACCGTACTTACCGGAAAACCGGGCAGTTGCTCGTAGGATATCGCCACAGCATCTTCAATCTGCTCGGCCAGCGCGCCTAAGCCCGAACCGAGAATAAAGGCCACGCGCGGCGTGAAGTCAGGTTTGAAACCGCGAATGATATCAACGCAATACCATGGGTTCTGTGAAAAGAGGGAATGGGTCATGAGAAATCCTTAAAATCTACGAATCGAATGTATAGGGTCCAGTACCCTCTTTTTATAACGAGAGAACATTGTTTCTTTCCAATACACTTTCTCATGGCGATCAATATGAAATTTATATTGATCGTCTCACCCGATTAAGATCGCCAGGCGCTGTGGTGGAACGTCACGCCTCATCTGACTGCAGGTATCCAGTATCGCTACGCGGGCAACAAACTGGGCGAATCCTTCCTTCAGGACGGAATAATCTATACGGTTAAATTTAATTTCTGACTCCCCCTGCCAACAATGGCAGGGCTCGCTGAAGTTTTACGCTCCTGTGCCGATACCTTTATCTTCAGGCACTAAGGAACAGGAGCTTTTATGACAACCATTAATGTATCTACCCCTTCCCTGCAAAGCAGCGGTGGTGGGTCGAGCGCCTCATCAGGTAACAGCATTGCGGCACAAATCGCGCAAATTGCCGAGAAAATTACCCAGCTAACACAAAAACTAAAAGATGTGCCAAATGGTAGTGGCAGCACGGAAGATAAAAAGAAGCAGCAGGAAATGATCCAAACGCAGATCAAAATGCTCCAGACGCAACTGGCGCAATTACAGCGTCAGCAGGCCGAAGAAGCTCAGCAAAAGCAGGAACAAAAACAGCTCAGAGCAGAAGGCGTAAATATCCCCTCCGCTGACCATCAGATTGACGTATATATCTGATCCCCCTGCCAACATAACGACCTGATGTATCCGCCTGGGAGTGATAACCCCAGGCAAAAACCTTCTTTCCTGGGCCTCAGTGACATGCGGTGTATACTCTATCGGTTACATTAATATATAGATGCAGTAAATCTTTGTAATTTCTGAAATCGATAAACGCAGAATGTCAGTACTGAATCCCTGGAGTCGTTATGAAAATTTTTCGTATTCTTGATCCATTTACGCTGACACTGATCGCGGTCGTGTTACTGGCATCGTTTCTGCCAGCAGAAGGGAGGTTTGTTCCTGTTGTCGAAGGAATTACCACCGCGGCAATCGCGCTGCTGTTCTTCATGCACGGCGCGAAACTCTCTCGCGAAGCCATTATCGCAGGCGGGAGTCACTGGCGTTTACATCTGTGGGTCATGTGCAGCACCTTTATTCTTTTCCCGGTCATCGGAGTCTTGTTTGCCTGGTGGGCCCCCTTCAACGTTGACCCAATGCTCTATACCGGCTTTCTCTATCTGTGCATTTTGCCTGCTACCGTGCAGTCGGCGATTGCTTTTACCTCTCTGGCGGGGGGCAACGTCGCTGCGGCGGTCTGTTCGGCCTCTGCATCCAGCCTGTTGGGAATTTTCATTTCGCCACTACTGGTTGGTCTGGTGATGAATATGCATGGTGCTGAAGGCAGCCTGGAACAGGTTGGGAAAATCATGCTGCAACTGCTGCTACCGTTTGTGCTGGGACACCTTTCGCGCCCGTGGATCGGCAATTGGGTCGCGCGGAATAAAAAATGGATAGCAAAAACCGACCAGACATCAATCCTGCTGGTGGTCTATACGGCCTTCAGTGAAGCGGTCGTTAACGGCATCTGGCACAAAGTGGGCTGGGGATCGCTGCTGTTTATCGTCGGCGTTAGCATCGTGCTGTTGGCGATTGTCATTGCGGTGAACGTCTTTGTCGCGCGTAAATTGGGTTTCAACAAGGCGGACGAGATTACCATTGTGTTCTGTGGTTCGAAAAAGAGTCTGGCAAACGGTATTCCGATGGCCAACATCCTGTTTCCTACATCGGTGATCGGGATGATGGTGCTGCCGCTGATGATCTTCCATCAGATTCAGCTTATGGTCTGTGCGGTACTGGCGCGTCGTTATAAGCGCCAGACCGAACAATTACAGGCACAGCGGGAAAGCGGTGCCGCGAAGGCTTAAAGCGGGCGCTTCAGGGGTTGAACCAGTTGGGTTAGCCCTTCTGTTTTAATCAGTAGCGTGATTTGCATCAGCTCGCCCAATTTGCCCGCCGGGAACGCATCCTTGCGGGCAAACCACAGCAAATACTCCTCTGGAACATCAATCAACCGACGCCCCTGATACTTGCCGAACGGCATAACCGTATTGGCGATCTCAACAAGCTGCTCTTTTTCCATCTCAGGCACCCAGCAGGCGGAGCATTTCCGCTTCGTCTATTACCGCAATACCCAACTCCTGCGCTTTTGCCAGCTTCGAACCCGCCGCTTCACCCGCGATGACCAGATCGGTTTTCTTCGAGACGCTTCCCGCGACCTTCGCTCCCAGTTCCACCAGTCGCGCTTTGGCATCATCGCGTGACATCTGGCTTAGGCTACCGGTCAGCACCACCGTTTTACCCGCAAACGGGCTGTCAATCTCTTCGACGTTGATCACTACCGGCGCAGGCCAGTGAATGCCCTTCGCCAGCAACTGGCCGATGACGTCGCGATTGCTCTCTTCAGCAAAGAAGTTGAAGACATGCGTCGCCACCACAATGCCGACATCAGGCACTTTCTGTAGCTCTTCAATGGACGCAGCTTCAAGTGCTTCAAGCGTACCAAAATACGCGGCCAACCCGGCGGCAGTGGCCTCGCCGACTTCACGAATGCCCAGCGCATACAGAAAACGTGCAAACGTCGTCTCTTTCGCTTTCTCCAGCGCATCCACGACGTTCTGCGCCGACTTCGGCCCCATGCGGTCCAGTCCGGTCAGCTTACCTGCAGTCAGTGAAAACAGATCCGCTGGCGTGTGGACATACTCCTTCTCCACCAACTGGTCGATAATCTTGTCGCCCATACCGTCAACGTCCATCGCACGACGCGAGACAAAGTGTTTGAGCGATTCTTTACGCTGTGCGCCACAAATCAGGCCGCCGGTGCAGCGCGCTACTGCCTCCCCCTCCACGCGTTCAACGTCGGAACCGCACACTGGACACTGGGTCGGAAACGCCACCGGGCGAGTGTCGTCAGGGCGCTCGGTAAGTACCACGTTGACCACCTGGGGGATGACATCACCCGCACGACGGATCACCACTTTGTCGCCAATACGCAGGCCGAGGCGTTCGATCTCGTCGGCGTTATGCAGCGTAGCGTTGCTGACGAGCACGCCCGCGACCTGAACCGGCTCCAGTCTAGCCACGGGAGTAATGGCCCCGGTACGTCCTACCTGAAACTCCACATCGCGAACAAAGGTCATCTGCTCTTGTGCCGGGAACTTAAAGGCAACCGCCCAGCGCGGCGCGCGGGCCACAAAGCCCAACTGCTCCTGCAGCGCCAGGGAATTGACCTTTATGACCACGCCATCAATGTCGAAACCCAACGTAGGACGGTCTTGTTCCACTTGATGGTAGAACGCCAGCACCGCCTCCGGGGAATCGCAGAGGGTCACGCGATCGCTAACCGGCAGCCCCCATTCTTTGAATTGCAGCAGGCGTCCCAGGTGAGTGTCCGGTAGCTCACCGCCTTCGAGAATACCCACACCGTAACAAAAGAAAGTCAGCGGTCGCTTCGCCGTAATGCGCGGGTCTAACTGACGCAGTGAGCCAGCCGCCGCGTTACGCGGGTTGGCAAACACTTTATTGCCCGTGCGACGGGCCTCTTCGTTGATTTTTTCGAACCCGGCCTGAGGCAGAAAAACTTCACCCCGGACTTCCAGACGCGCAGGAATATTGTCACCGCGCAATCTCAGCGGAATCGCACGGATGGTGCGCACGTTCGAGGTAATGTCTTCTCCGGTGGTGCCATCCCCACGCGTCGCGGCACTGACCATAATACCGTTTTCGTAGAGGATGCTGACCGCCAGGCCATCAAGCTTCAGCTCGCAGCACCAGGTCAGCTTATCAGTACGCTTTAAACGATCCTGCACCCGCTTGTTAAATGCCAGAAAGCTCTCTTCATCAAAGACGTTATCCAGCGACAGCATCGGCACTTCATGGCGAATCTGGCTGAACGACGCCAGCGGCGCCGCGCCGACCCGTTGGGTGGGTGAATCCGGGGTAATCAGCTCCGGGTGCTGCGCTTCCAGCTCGCGCAGTTCGCGCATCAGGCGATCGTACTCGGCATCCGGAATCTCCGGCGCGTCCATCACATGATAAAGATATTCATGATGGCGAAGCGTGGTTCGCAGTTCTGTCAGTTGTTGTTCGATTGATTCCATATCGCACCATCAATGATAAAAAACCCCCGACAGGCGGGGGTTCAGAAGAAAATATGTCGTGCCCTGAGTGTATCAGGCGTTGGCGTCTTTCACTTCGCGGATGCGGTCCTGATATTCGCGCAATTTTTGCGGTGTCATCATCCGACGCTGATCGTCAAGCACCACGCCGCCCACTTCATCAGCAATGTGCTGAGCAGATTGCAGCATCAGCTTAAAGTTTTGCAGTTCATCCCCGTAGGAAGGCACCTGCATAAAAATGGTTACGCCTGGGGTAGTGAAGTCGGTCATTTCCGGGTCAAACGTCCCAGGGTTAACCATATTCGCCAGACTGAACAACGCCGGGCCACTGCCGTCCGGGCTCAGATGACGATGGAAAATGTTCATATCGCCAAATTTAAAGCCGGCCTGCTGAATACTGTTGAGCAACAGTTCACCACTGAGAGCACTGCCGTGATGCGCAGCGACGTTCATGATAATCACCGCCTCTTTACGCTGCGGCTTTTCCTCAACCGGCGCTGGCGCTTCTTCTACAACAGGTTCCGGCTGAGGCTGCGATTGTGCCGCGGCTTCAGGTTCTGCGGGAGTGAACTGGAATGCCTGCTGCGACGGTTGCGCCGCTGGCGAAACAGGTTGCTGTGCATGAGGCGCGGCAGGTTGGGGCTCCGGTTGTTGCGGTGCTGACTGCGGTTGAACAGGCTGCTGTGGCATAGACTGAGGCTGCTGCACCGGCTGCGACGGACGCTGGGCGTGCTGCGGCTGTACCGGCGCTTCTGATGGCGGCACAGAGGGCTGACGCGGCTGTGAAGACGCATAAGGCGGTTGATACTGGTGCTGCGGCGACTGACGAGGGGCCTCATGCTCCTGCGCATTGCCAGGGGCTTGATTCACTCGGCGAACACGAACTTCACCCACGCCTTCATCAGGTTCAACGTCTTCGTCAAACAACTCTTCGTCGCGTTTCGATTTCATGCGTTTCAGTGGACGATCGCGGAACATAGAAGATCGTTCTTTACGGCTGGTCCAGAAACCATGTACCAGTAAAGCGATTATGGCGATCGCGCCAACAATGATTAATATCAGACGCAAATCCTGCATCATTATATTCTCTGTTGTTCTAACACCTTGCCACCACGGCAAACATTTACTCACTAAGAGTATTTGCCGATTACGTCAAGTGCAAGTGTACTCTTAGCTTTCGCTGCATAAAGATGAAGGAAATCGTGCTTTTTGCTGTTTTTTCGAACATTTCCGAACTGTGCATCACGTGATATCCCGGTAAACTACCGTGTATCCACTTAGGACTATTACTTAAAGGAGCTTGTCCTGACTATGGCGTCATCATCCTTAGCGGAAACGCGCAGTGGTTTTTATTATTTTTCTCAAGGATGGAAGCTGGTTTCACAACCCGGCATCCGTCGTTTTGTCATTTTACCCCTGCTCGTAAATATTGTGCTGATGGGTAGCGCGTTCTGGTGGTTGTTCACGCAACTGGATGTCTGGATCCCGTCGTTAATGCGTCATGTTCCTGAGTGGCTGCAATGGTTGAGTTATTTACTTTGGCCTGTCGCGGTTATTTCTGTTCTGCTGGTGTTCGGTTATTTTTTCTCAACGATCGCCAACTGGATCGCCGCACCGTTTAATGGACTCCTGGCGGAACAACTGGAGGCGCGTTTAACAGGAGCCACGCCGCCGGATACAGGTATTTTCGGCATTATGAAAGACGTTCCTCGCATTATGAAGCGGGAATGGCAAAAGCTGAGCTGGTATTTACCCCGCGCGGTGGTATTGCTCATCCTCTATTTTATTCCTGGTATCGGACAAACCGTCGCCCCCGTACTGTGGTTCTTATTTAGCGCCTGGATGCTGGCAATTCAATATTGCGATTATCCGTTCGATAATCACAAAGTACCGTTTAAAGAGATGCGTACCGCCCTGCGTACCCGCAAGGTCACCAATATGCAGTTTGGTGCGCTGACCAGCCTGTTCACGCTGATCCCGGTCCTGAATCTGGTCATCATGCCGGTGGCGGTTTGTGGCGCGACTGCAATGTGGGTCGATTGTTATCGTGATAAACACGCGTTATGGAAATGATGCACATTATGTGAACACAGGGATGGCTTATGCTGTCTCTTATTCCATACTGGTACCTATTATTTCTGCATCGTATATAGATATGCGAAATCCTTACTTCCCCATCTCGGTTTGAAGGGTATGCTGGGAAGGTATCCCAATTTCATACAGTTAAGGACAGGCCATGAGTAAGATTTTTGAAGATAACTCGCTGACAATCGGTCATACGCCGCTGGTTCGACTGAACCGTATCGGTAACGGACGCATACTGGCGAAGGTGGAATCACGCAACCCGAGCTTCAGCGTCAAATGCCGTATCGGTGCCAATATGATTTGGGATGCCGAAAAACGCGGCGTACTGAAAGCGGGTATTGAACTGGTTGAGCCGACCAGCGGTAACACCGGGATTGCTCTGGCCTATGTTGCTGCTGCTCGCGGTTACAAACTCACGCTCACCATGCCAGAAACCATGAGTATTGAACGTCGTAAGCTCCTCAAAGCACTGGGTGCCAACCTGGTACTGACCGAAGGCGCAAAAGGGATGAAGGGCGCGATTCAAAAAGCGGAAGAGATTGTCGCCAGCGATCCAGCGAAATACCTGCTGCTTCAGCAGTTCAGCAACCCGGCTAACCCAGAAATCCACGAGAAAACCACGGGTCCGGAAATCTGGGAAGATACCGATGGTCAGGTTGATGTCTTTATCTCAGGCGTGGGCACCGGCGGTACGCTGACCGGCGTAAGTCGCTACATTAAGGGTACCAAAGGGAAATCCGATCTGATTACCGTCGCGGTAGAACCGACAGATTCTCCGGTTATCGCACAGGCGCTGGCAGGTGAAGAGCTCAAACCGGGCCCGCATAAAATTCAGGGTATCGGCGCAGGTTTCATTCCTGGCAACCTGGATCTTAAACTGATTGATAAAGTGGTGGCGATCACCAACGAAGAGGCGATTTCTACTGCACGTCGCCTGATGGAAGAAGAAGGTATTCTGGCAGGCATTTCCTCAGGTGCTGCGGTTGCGGCAGCGCTCAAGCTTCAGGAAGATGAAACCTTTACCAACAAGAATATTGTGGTTATCCTACCGTCTTCGGGTGAGCGTTATCTGAGCACTGCGTTGTTTGCCGATCTCTTCACAGAGAAAGAACTGCAACAGTGATGCCAGATTGTTAAAAACGCGTAAAAAAGCACCTTTTTAGGTGCTTTTTTGTGGCCTACTTCAAACTTTAACCCCACCTGGCATTGATTCACCCTGCCTGCTCTGGTATTTAACCTGATTAATTATTTTGAAGCGTGAAATTAATCGTTAAAGGAAAACTGTTGGCTGAATCGATTTTATGATTTGGTTCAAGTCTTGTTTTCGCGGCATAATGTTTAATGACGAGCGTAACGTCAGCTGCCAGAAGTTACCTGCTACGGATTGGGTATAACACCTGGTGTGTCGCCCCGTTTGCTCCGGCGCTAACTATACAGGCTAAAGTCGAACCGCCAGGCTAGACTTTAGTTCCACAACACTAAACCTATAAGTTGGGGAAATACAATGTTCCAGCAAGAAGTTACTATTACCGCTCCGAACGGTCTGCATACCCGCCCTGCTGCTCAGTTTGTTAAAGAAGCGAAAGGCTTCACTTCTGAAATTACTGTGACTTCCAACGGCAAAAGCGCCAGCGCGAAAAGCCTTTTCAAACTGCAAACTCTGGGCCTGACTCAGGGTACTGTTGTTACCCTCTCTGCAGAAGGTGAAGACGAGCAAAAAGCAGTTGAACATCTGGTTAAGCTGATGGCAGAACTGGAATAAGTTTTCCGGGGTCTTTTCAATATCAGTCACAAGTAAGGTAGGGTTATGATTTCAGGCATTTTAGCATCCCCGGGTATCGCTTTCGGCAAAGCTCTTTTGTTGAAAGAAGACGAGATCGTCATTGACCGGAAAAAAATTTCTGCCGATAAGGTTGATCAGGAAGTTGAGCGTTTTCTGAGCGGTCGTGCCAAAGCATCGGCACAGTTAGAAGCGATCAAAACGAAAGCTGGTGAAACATTCGGTGAAGAAAAAGAAGCCATTTTCGAAGGGCATATCATGCTGCTCGAAGATGAGGAGCTGGAGCAGGAAATCATAGCCCTGATTAAAGATAAACACATGACGGCTGACGCAGCTGCGCATGAAGTTATCGAAGGTCAGGCCACTGCCCTGGAAGAGCTGGACGATGAATACCTGAAAGAACGTGCGGCTGACGTGCGTGACATCGGTAAACGTCTTCTGCGTAATATCCTGGGTCTGGCAATTATCGACCTGAGCGCAATCAAGGATGAGGTTATCCTGGTTGCCGCTGACCTGACCCCGTCCGAAACCGCACAGCTGAACCTGCAAAAGGTGCTGGGTTTCATCACCGACGCGGGTGGCCGTACCTCCCACACCTCTATCATGGCGCGTTCTCTGGAACTGCCGGCCATCGTGGGTACCGGTAGCGTGACCTCACAGGTGAAAAACGACGACTATCTGATTCTGGATGCCGTAAACAACAAGGTTTACGTCAACCCGACCAACGAAGAAATTGAAAAACTGCGCACCGTTCAGGAGCAGGTTGCGACTGAAAAAGCAGAACTTGCCAAACTGAAAGACCTTCCAGCGATCACCCTCGACGGACATCAGGTTGAAGTGTGTGCCAACATCGGTACCGTTCGTGATGTTGAAGGCGCAGAGCGCAACGGCGCAGAAGGCGTTGGTCTGTACCGTACTGAATTCCTGTTTATGGACCGCGACGCGCTGCCGACTGAAGAAGAACAGTTTGCCGCGTACAAAGCCGTTGCTGAAGCCTGTGGCTCGCAGGCGGTTATCGTGCGTACCATGGACATTGGCGGCGACAAAGAGCTGCCGTACATGAACTTCCCGAAAGAAGAGAACCCGTTCCTTGGCTGGCGTGCCGTGCGTATCGCAATGGATCGTAAAGAGATCCTGCGTGACCAGGTTCGCGCAATCCTGCGTGCCTCTGCTTTCGGTAAACTGCGCATTATGTTCCCGATGATCATCTCTGTTGAAGAAGTTCGCGCACTGCGCAAAGAGATCGAAATCTACAAACAGGAACTGCGCGAGGAAGGTAAAGCTTTTGACGAATCCATTGAGATTGGCGTAATGGTGGAAACACCGGCTGCGGCAACGATTGCGCGTCACTTAGCCAAAGAAGTGGATTTCTTTAGTATCGGCACCAATGATTTAACGCAGTACACTCTGGCGGTTGACCGTGGTAATGATATGATCTCCCACCTTTACCAGCCAATGTCACCGTCCGTACTGACGCTGATTAAGCAAGTTATTGATGCTTCTCATGCGGAAGGTAAGTGGACTGGCATGTGTGGTGAGCTTGCAGGCGATGAACGTGCTACACTTCTGTTGCTGGGGATGGGTCTGGACGAATTCTCTATGAGCGCCATTTCTATCCCGCGCATTAAGAAGATTATCCGTAACACGAACTTCGAAGATGCGAAGGTGTTAGCAGAGCAGGCTCTTGCTCAACCGACAACGGACGAGTTAATGACGCTGGTTAACAAGTTCATTGAAGAAAAAACAATCTGCTAATCCACGAGATGCGGCCCAATTTACTGCTTAGGAGAAGATCATGGGTTTGTTCGATAAATTGAAATCTCTGGTTTCTGATGATAAGAAAGACACCGGAACTATTGAGATTGTTGCTCCGCTCTCTGGCGAGATCGTCAACATCGAAGACGTGCCGGATGTTGTTTTCGCCGAAAAAATCGTTGGTGACGGCATTGCTATTAAACCAACCGGTAACAAAATGGTAGCCCCTGTTGACGGCACCATTGGCAAAATTTTTGAAACCAACCATGCGTTCTCTATCGAATCTGATAGCGGTATCGAACTGTTCGTTCACTTCGGTATCGATACCGTTGAACTGAAAGGCGAAGGCTTTAAGCGCATCGCTGAAGAAGGTCAGCGCGTGAAAGTTGGCGACCCGGTTATTGAATTCGATCTGCCACTGCTGGAAGAAAAAGCCAAGTCCACTCTGACTCCGGTTGTTATCTCCAACATGGACGAAATCAAAGAACTGATCAAACTGTCTGGTAGCGTGACTGTGGGCGAAACCCCGGTTATCCGCATTAAGAAGTAATTCTTACCACAGTGAAAAAATAGCGCCTTCGGGCGCTATTTTTTTGCCTGAACGCCGGATGCCGGGGTTGCCTACAACGTACATCGAGCCGTAGGCCTGATAAGCGAAGCGCCATCAGGCATTACGCGGCAAGGTCATCATGGCAGAATTAACTCGTTACTGCCGCATTGTAGCGTCCAGGTCATCACCTTCAGCACACGTTCAGCAGCATGCTGCGCTGCCGTTGTCAGAGGTTGCCCCTGTACAATTCCGCTAATCAATTCGGCGCAGAACAGATCGCCAGTGCCTTTCAGATCGGTTTCGACACGCGGGTGTTCAATGACATCCAGCGAATCAGCAGTGACGACGGCCACGTTGATCGTCTCAGATGAAAGTCCCGGTGCGCTGGTTATTACTATCCACTTCAGCGTATCAGTCAGCAACGTCCGCGCCGCCGCAACAGCCTCTTCCAGCGTGCGACAGGGCTTGCCGCTCAACATCTCCAGTTCAAATGCATTCGGCGTCAATCCTTGCGCGAGCGGGAGTAAATGCTGACGATAGGCCTCCGGTATCTCGGGCTTGACGTACATTCCGCTGTCGGTGTCGCCAATCACCGGATCGACCAGAACGGTCAGCGAAGGATGCGTTTCGCTAACCGTTTTCAACCACTGCGCCAGCAGGAAGATTTGCTCGGCGCTCCCCATATAGCCGGTAGTCACTGCCTTTAGCTCGCGTAATGCATCACGTTCACATAGCGCCTGTAAATAGCCCCCAAACCAGTCAGCGGGGATAATACCGCCATAAAATGTCTCGTAATGGGGCGTATTGCTGAACAGCACAGTCGGCACCGCCGTCACCCGTAATCCATAGGCCTTTATCGCAGGCACCGCGATGCTGTTGCCTACACTGCCGTACACCACCAGTGACTGCACGGCGACGATATCGGTCTGTAACGCCTGATGTTTATCGTCAAAGAGCACTGACTGTATTTCACTATCCTGTCCCATACGTTTTCCTTTCACGGGTTCGCCGAGTGGCCTTTCCTATTATCGCCATATGCACAAAATCGGCAACGGCGTCGTTATACCTAAAATTTTTTGCTGGCGACTGCGACTTATCTTCCGACATCAAGTCAGAGAGAGTGTGAAAGTAACGTAAGGGGAAATTGCGATGAAAAATATTCTGTGGGCCGTATTTGCCTTTCTGAATTACCGGGAAACCTTACATCGTGAAGATCCCCGGAAAGCGCGCCATGAAGCCATGGCGCTGGGCTTAAATTCCCGCGCCCTGGCTGAAATGCTCTTCGCCAAACACGCCGGTAGAAAGATAACGATCGCCACGGTCGCAGATGATGGCAACAACCACCGCACCTGGCGTTGCGCGCGCCACGCGTAATGCTCCGGCAACCGCGCCGCCTGAGCTCACGCCGCAGAAGATACCTTCCCGCACCGCCAGTTCACGCATCGTTTTTTCTGCGTCCTGCTGATGGATATCCAGCACTTCATCAACCAGAGAAGCATTAAAAATGCCCGGCATGTATTCCGCTGGCCAGCGACGAATACCCGGAATGCTACTGCCCTCTTCAGGCTGAAGCCCCACAATAGTGACCGGCTTTGTCTGTTCCCGCAGAAAGCGGGACACGCCGGTAATGGTGCCGGTGGTCCCCATACTGGAAACAAAGTGCGTAATGCGCCCGGCGGTCTGCTGCCAAATTTCCGGGCCAGTGGTGGTGTAATGTGCGTAAGGGTTATCGGGATTGTTAAACTGGTCAAGCAGTTTACCTTCGCCTCGCGAGGCCATTTCAAGCGCTAAGTCACGCGCCCCTTCCATCCCCTGCTCTTTAGTAACCAGAATCAGCTCCGCGCCGTAGGCACGCATTGCCGCGCGACGCTCCTGGCTCATGTTATCCGGCATCAGCAGCTTCATGCGGTATCCCTTCAGCGCGGCAATCATTGCCAGCGCAATCCCGGTGTTACCGCTGGTGGCTTCAATCAGTACGTCGCCTGGCGTAATCTCACCGCGCTTTTCGGCTTCGACAATCATCGACAGCGCAGCGCGATCTTTGACCGACCCCGCCGGGTTGTTGCCTTCCAGTTTGACCCAAATTTCGCTGCCGTTGTCCGGCGCCAGGCGCTGCAATTTCACCAGCGGCGTATTGCCGATTGTTTGTTCTAATGTGTTCACGTCTTTTACTCAATAAAATGCCGGGCGGCGCTACGCTTACCCGGCCTGGACGCCTGAGGTTACGCTATTTCTGCGAATACCACATCTTCCTTGTGTTCGATACGCTGATCGCCGTTGTACAGGCGGGCATTTTGCAGCCCGACAAACAGACGCTCACCGCGAACCGGGGCATCATCCCCCTGCATCACTACTGTCAGCGGCTCGTTATACCACCCCAACGGTTGAACGACGAGTTGAGTGTAGTGACCTTTCGGACTGGCTTCCACAACCTGCACCGGTAGCGGAGAGTCCAGGCTGGTTCGGCGGCTGATATCCACTTCCCACGGGCGCAGGAAGAGATCGACAGGCCCCTGATACGCTGGCGTATATCCCAGCGGCCAGCGATGGGCGCCGACGTGGAACTGACCGCCACGCACAGTACCTTGCAGGCGATTAACCTCGCCCATAAACTCCAGCACGAAGCGGGTAGCCGGCTCACGCCAGACCTGATCCGGCGCATCAGCCTGTTCAATATTCCCCTGACTCATCACCACCACGCGATCTGCCACTTCGGTGGCCTCTTCCTGATCGTGGGTGACAAACACACTGGTGAATTTAAGCTCTTCATGCAACTGGCGCAGCCAGCGTCGCAGCTCTTTACGCACCTGCGCATCCAGCGCGCCAAACGGTTCATCCAGCAGCAAAATTTGCGGCTCAACGGCTAACGCGCGCGCCAGCGCCACGCGCTGCTTCTGGCCGCCAGAAAGTTGCGCCGGGAAGCGGTCAGCCAGATGCGCCAGTTGCACCATCTCCAGTAACTGCGTCACCTTCGCTTTAATCGCCGCGGCATTCGGGCGTTCACGACGCGGCAGCACCGTCAAACCAAATGCGATATTGTCGAACACCGTCATATGACGAAACAGCGCATAGTGCTGAAAGACAAATCCCACTTTGCGATCGCGCGCATGCAGACGACTGACGTCGGTTCCGTGGAAGCGAATATGGCCGCTGGACTGATGCTCCAGCCCGGCAATAATACGCAGCAGCGTGGTTTTACCGGAACCGGAAGGCCCCAGCAGAGCCACCATCTGACCTGAAGGAATATCCAGTGAGATATCGTTCAGCACCTGGGTGCGACCAAAAGACTTCTTAATATTGGCAATCTCAATGCTCATGATGTTCCTCCTGTTGCGCGCGTTTCTCCTGATTTTCCAGGCGCCACTGCAACATACTCTTTAAAAACAGGGTAATAATCGCCATCAACGTCAACAGCGCGGCGGCGGTAAAGGAGCCGACGGCATTATAGTCCTGCTCCAGCAATTCAATTTGTAACGGCAGCGACAGCGTCTCGCCGCGAATCGAGCCGGAAACCACCGACACCGCGCCGAATTCGCCAATCGCACGGGCGTTTGTCAGCACAACACCGTACAGCAGGGCCCAGCGAATATTGGGCAGCGTGACGCGGCGGAACATCTGCCAGCCGGAGGCACCAAGCAATATCGCCGCCTCATCTTCCTGGCTCCCCTGGCTCAACATCACCGGCACCAACTCACGCACCACAAACGGGCAGGTCACAAAGATAGTGACCAGCACCATCCCCGGCCAGGAGAACATAATTTGCAGATTGTGCTCGTCCAGCCAATCGCCCAGCGGACCGTTAGATCCATAAAACAACAGATAAACCAGACCGGCCACCACCGGCGAGACGGCAAACGGAATATCCAGCAGGGTCAGCAGCAGCTGGCGGCCAGGAAAGTTAAAGCGAGTCACCAGCCAGGCCAGTAAAACGCCGAACACCAGGTTCACCGGCACCGCAATCAGCGCTATCAATACGGTCAGCCAGATGGCATGTAGCATGTCCGGGTCGGAGAGGTTCTGTAATACCGGCATCAGCCCCTTGCTGAACGCGTGCACGAAGATATAAATCATCGGCACCAGCAGGATCAGGGCGGAGACAAGCATCCCGGTGCCGATCAGAAACCATTTTCCCCAGTTAATGCGGGGGGCGTGATAGCGCTTCAATTGGGTAACGTCCGCCATTAGTGACCTACCACACGTCGACCAAAGCGACTTTGCAGGGTGTTAATTGAAAACAGCAGCAGTAATGAAGCCGCCAGGATCACCGAAGCAATGGCACTGGCGGCAGGGTAATCAAACTCCTGCAAGCGAACAAAAATCATCAGCGAGGTGACTTCTGTCTTCCAGGCAATGTTTCCGGCGATGAAAATCACCGCGCCGAATTCACCGAGGCTTCGGGTAAACGAGAGCGCCACGCCCGCCACCAGCGCTGGTGACAGCTCCGGCAGCACCACTTTGCGAAAACTTTGCAGGCGGGTTGCGCCCAGCGTTTCCGCCGCTTCTTCATATTCCGGGCCTAACTCTTCCAGCACCGGCTGAACGGTACGCACGACAAACGGAATACTGGTAAACGCCATCGCCACGGCGATGCCGAGCCAGGTATATGTCACCTTGATATCAAACTTCGCCAGAAACTCACCGTAGAACCCGTTAACAGAGAACAATGAGGCCAGCGTCAGGCCAGCGACCGCTGTCGGCAGGGCAAACGGCAGGTCCATCAGCGCATCCAGCAATGTGCGCCCGGGAAAACGATAACGGGTCAAGATCCACGCCATCAGCAGGCCAAAAACGCCGTTAAAAATCGATGCCACGAATGCTGCCAGCAGCGTCACTTTATACGCAGCAACGACCTGCGGGTTGGTAATTACTTCCCAGTATTGCGCCCAGCTCATCTGCGCCAACTGCATCACCAGCGCGCTGAGCGGCAGCAGCAGAATCAGGCACACGAACAGCAGGCTGGTGCCCAGGCTTAACGTAAAGCCGGGCAGCACGCGTCTGGAGGAGACTGCAAACATTACTTACGCCCCGCCGCCAACAGCTTGTCCAGCTCACCACCGCTGGTGAAATGGGTTTTCATCACTTCAGGCCAGCTACCGAATTTATCCTCTACGCGGAACAGTTCAGTCTGCGGGAATTTATCCTTCAGCTTGTCCATCACTTCCGGGTTATTCACGCGATAGTAGAAGTCGGTGATGATAGTCTGTGCTTCAGGGGTATAAAGCCAGTTGAGGTACGCTTTCGCCGCTTTCTCTGTGCCATTGGCCTCGACGTTTTTATCCACCCAGGCTACCGGAAACTCGGCGAGAATATTGGTTTTCGGGATCACGACTTCAAAGCCCTGCGCTTCATACTGTTTGCGGATGTTGTTCACTTCCGATTCAAAGCTAATCAGCACATCGCCCAGCCCACGTTCAGCAAAAGTGGTCGTCGCGCCGCGGCCGCCGGTATCAAACACTTCGACGTTTTTCAGGAACTGAGTCATGAACTGCTCGGTTTTGGCTTTATCGCCGCCGTCCGCTTTATCCGCCGCGCCCCACGCCGCCAGATAGGTATAACGCGCGTTGCCGGAGGTTTTCGGGTTCGGGAAAATCAGCTTCACATCAGAACGCACGAGGTCGTTCCAGTCGTGGATGTTTTTCGGGTTGCCTTTGCGGACCAGGAAGCCCATCGTGGAATAGAACGGTGAACTGTTGTTCGGCAGACGCGTTTGCCAGTCGGCAGGCAGCAGTTTTCCTTTGTCATGCAGGATCTGTACATCCGTGACCTGGTTGTAGGTCACCACGTCGGCTTTCAGCCCCTGTAAAATCGCCAGCGCCTGTTTTGATGACCCGGCATGAGATTGTTTTATCGTCAATTTATCGCCGCTGTTGTCTTTCGCCCACTGCTGTTCAAACGGCGGGTTCAGGGCGGCAAACAGCTCGCGGGAGACGTCATAGGAGCTGTTCAGCAACTCCGTCGCCTGCGCCTGACCCACCAGTAACAGCGACGCCACCAGCGTCAGATATCTTTTTTTCAGTAAGTTAACGGCCATTGCGCACCCTTATAAATTAAATGACTTTCTTATGGTCATCATATTTATAACGAGCAGGAAAGGAGTAACGGTTTTATATACCGTTTGATGATTTGAAAGTTGAAAAGGGAATAAGGAAACCCCTCCAGGCTATCCGAAGGGGCTGTCGTCGATCAGATGCCGACGCTGACGCTTTCTGGCAAAGTGCTACCGCCGTCGATCACGTTTTGCGTACCGGTGAGGTAGCTGGACTCGTCAGAAGCGAGGAATGCGGCCAGTTCGCCTACTTCCAGCGGATTGGCCAGGCGACGCATAGGGATCGCCTTCGCCATCTCGCTCAGTACTGATTCCGGATCGGCCGGATTAGACTGCGCGGCGATGCTTTCTGCCATCGGCGTACGCACATAGCCCGGACAGATCGCATTCACGCGAATACCTGACTGTGCATATTCCACCGCCAGTGATTTGGTCAGGCCAACAATAGCCGCTTTCGTCAGGGCGTAAGCGGTTTCACCTGGATCGGCGACCATATCACCGGTGACCGATGACATCATCACAATGCGCCCATCTTTACGCTTGATCATCTCTGGCAGAACGGCTTTCGTCACGTTCCATACGCCTTTGATATTCACATCCAGGTGGAAGTCGAGATCTTCATCGCTCATGTCGAGGAAGTTGCCTAACCGACAGACTCCGGCGTTATTGACCAGAATATCAATACGCCCTTCACTCTCTTTTGCTTTTTTCACTGCCGCCACGACGGAGCCATAGTCTCTGACATCTGCAAGTACCGCCGTACAGCGATGACCGCGCCCACCCAGTTCGTCCGCCAGCTTTTCAATCTCATCGGAGATATCCAGCAAGATTAAGTTTGCACCGTGGCGGGCAAATACTCTGGCGATGCCTTCGCCGATGCCTTTTGATGCGCCCGTAATCAGTGCTGTTTTGCCCGTGAGTTTACCCATTTCAATGCTCTCCTTGTGAATATGAAGTCTCACACTCCACTCATGTTGAAAATACAGTAAAAACAGATAAGTGCTGAGGAATAGCTCACTAATTAAGGTAAATCTTAGGTAAAAAAACGCCCCGAGAGACGGGGCGTTAGAATAATGACCTTTTTGGGCGATTTTTTGCCCGGTGGCACTGCGCTTACCGGACCTACGGATCAGTTTTTGTCGACCGGTTATCCGGCACTCTAAAATTACAGCGCCAGCAGACGATCCAGAGACGGTGCAAAGTAATAGCCGCCCGTCACCGGCTTCGTGAAGCGCAGCATGGCGTCGCGTTTACCATCGGTATCACCAAACATGCTCAGCAGTTGCTGTTCAATATTGTGCAGACGCGCGCAGTAGGCGCAGAAGTAAAGCCCGTGGGTACCGCTGGCCGTGCCGTACGGCAGGCTCTGACGGACAATTTTCAGCCCTTTGCCGTCTTCTTTAAGATCAACACGGCTCAGGTGCGAGGTCACCGGACGTTCATCGCCATCGATCTCTTCGTTGGCTTCTTTGGTACGTCCGATCATCATCTCCTGATCGTGAATGCTCATGCGGTTGAGTTGCTTCAGGTTGTGCTCCCAACGCTGCACGAAAACGTAGCTACCGCCCGCATCCACGCCCTCTTTAATGACCGCCACTTCGCGACGCGTCTCTTCGCCCGCCGGGTTTTCCGTGCCGTCAACGAAGCCACTGAGGTCACGATCTTCCACCCAGCGGAAGCCATGAATCTCTTCCTGAACGTCAATGCAGTCGCCAAAGGCTTCCATCGCTGCCTGCGCAACGGAGAAGTTCACATCGTGACGCAGAGAAAGGATATGGATCAGCACATCGTACTGGGTTGCCGGTGCCAGGCCTTTGCCATAAGGGACAAAGTCTTTGAGTTCTTCAGCACCCACTCCGCCGCTCAATGCGCGCCAGGTTGTGTTGCCGAAGGCGACAACCGCGCCGAGATGTGCATCGGGGAATTTTGCTTCGAAGGTTGCCAGCTTATCGGCAAAAATTTTGCTGGCCGCACGCAGGGCGTCAACGTCGCCTTTAACGTTAGCTTCAATCCAAATCGCCGCGCGGCAATGTTCTGGCAAAATGCCACTCTGAACCTGAGACATCGTTCCTCCTGAAAAATGAGAATGCCACGCAATCGTGGCATTGATGGAGGCTATTTTACCCTGTTTTTACGCGCTGCGGTTTGTTCAGACGCAAATTAACGACGCCAGATAATCTTGCTCACAGTCCACGCTTTCAGGGCATCATCAGATGGCATTAGCCCTTCTGGTCCCTTCCACTCTCCGGTAAAGAGATAGCTAATATGCTGGCTGCCTTCGGCTTTACACTCCACCGCCACGCTGTCGGCGTCGGTGGCAGGCTGGCAGTTGCCAAACGCTTTACTGTAAAGATCGCTGAATGGGGTGCCGACCTCTACACCGGCTTCAGAGGGGATATCGCTGTCGAGAACATCGATACGGCTAATGGTGCCCTGCTCGCCGTTGATAATCAGTGCCACTTTGTCGTCGTTCATCGCCTCAAAAAAGCGCACAACGTTACCGTTAGCGGTTTTCATGCCGCTGCGCAGGCGGTAGTCGCCGCCCAAAGCGTCATTAATGGCCTGTTCATCCAGCGGCGTCGCTGCCGTTAATCCCCCGACGCCCTGCTCTGTGACTTCGGTTGATGAACCAAACCAGTTCCACGGATTCGCGGCAGACCAGTTCACAGACGAGAGCGTCGAACAACCGGTTAGCGCCAGCGGCAGTGCACATAAAGTCAAACGCAGCGATTTCATCTCACTTCCTTTCTTTAATAATCAACGTTGCTTGGAGTCCGGGTTCGCCAAAAAGTGCCGTTAATCTTTATCCATGGCGAAGCAGGCGCGTAACCGACGATTCGTCAGCAGCCAAATGAGTGCCACGATATCCGCCACCACCAGCGAAAGACTGATGCCGCTCACCGGCTCACCTTTCAGCCAAAGCACAATTTGCCAGCCAAGGAGCACCGCCTGGGCCAGAATTAATATCAGACGAAGCGCGCGCCAGGCCGCAGGAAAAGCATGTCGACGACCGCTGAGCAGGAAAGCCAGCACCGCCGGAACGCCAGGAATCAACCCCAGCCAGAAGTTATCGTGATCGGGATAGAACAGATTAAGCAGCGTATTGCCCTGCTCGCGTGAAGAACCGGCAATGACAAACAGCACCCAGGTCCTCGCCTGGAGCAACAGCACCAGCCAGAACAGCAGCGGCAGGCGCAAATGTCCGTGAGCGTCATAATCGGACGGGTGAAACTCAGTACTCTTCATCTTCAATCAAGCGCTTACCCAGGCTCAGCGCATCGGAGTGTTCGTAACCGAGTCGCTCATACATACCTAATACCACGTCGTTATCTTCGCGCACCATAATTTGAATCTTTGGACAGCCGCGCGCGATGAGTTTCTTCTCCAGTCGGTTCAGCAGCGCATTGGCGATACCACGGCCGCGAAATTCCGGGTGAACGCCGAGATAATAGGCTGAACCACGATGGCCGTCGTATCCGCCCATCACCGTGCCAACCACCTCCCCGCTCACTTCCGCCACGAGAAACAGGCTGACGTCGTGATGGAGCTTGCGCTCGATATCCATCTCCGGGTCATTCCATGGACGCAGCAGATCGCAGCGCTCCCAGAGGGTGATCACCTCTTCGAAATCTTCCTGGCGAAATACGCGTATCTCCATGGTATTCAGACCCTTTTAGCCCTAAAAATAGTGATTATGGCGCGAACCATTGAATTAGCCAATATCTGACGCGAAACGGCGAAAAAAATGGCATAATAGGCAATTGTTACGTATTGAAATGAAAAGCAAAGTAATTCTCAACAACAAGCGTCGTAACGGAATACGCGATACGATATAACCTATTCGAACGATTATTTTACCATTCAGGCCGTATGAGTACTTTTAAACCCCTAAAAACTCTCACATCGCGCCGCCAGGTGCTGAAAGCCGGACTGGCTGCGCTGACTTTAACCGGGATGTTGAACGCCACAGCAAAAGAAGCGCCTTTGAAAACCAGCAATGGCCACAGCCAGCCTGCCAGGAAGAAATCAGGCGGTAAGCGGATTGTGGTACTGGATCCCGGCCACGGCGGTATTGACACCGGCGCGATTGGTCGTAACGGCTCTAAAGAGAAACACGTTGTACTGGCGATAGCCAAAAATGTCCGTTCTATCCTGCGCAGCCAGGGAATCGACTGTCGGTTGACGCGTTCAGGCGATACCTTCATCCCCTTATACGACCGCGTCGAGATCGCCCATAAGCACGGTGCCGATCTGTTTATGTCCATTCACGCAGATGGATTTACTAACCCCAACGCTGCGGGCGCGTCGGTCTTCGCGCTTTCCAATCGCGGGGCCAGTAGCGCCATGGCGAAATATCTGTCAGATCGCGAAAACCGCGCCGACGAAGTCGCCGGGAAAAAAGCGACCGACAAAGACCATCTGCTACAGCAAGTGCTTTTCGATCTGGTGCAGACTGACACGATTAAGAACAGCCTGACGCTGGGATCGCACATTCTTAAGAAGATCAAGCCGGTACACAAGTTGCACAGCCGTTCAACGGAACAGGCGGCCTTTGTGGTGCTAAAATCACCTTCAATTCCCTCGGTGCTGGTGGAAACCTCGTTTATCACCAACCCGGAAGAAGAGCGTCTGCTGGGCACCACCGCATTCCGGCAAAAAATTGCGACCGCCATCGCCAACGGCGTCGTGAGCTATTTTCACTGGTTTGATAACCAAAAAGCCCATTCGAAGAAACGTTAATCATGAAACCCGATGCACAGCGCGTAAAACAGTTCCTTTTAGCCCTGCAGGATGACATCTGCCAGCAGCTTACAGCTATTGACGGAGCTGGATTTGTTGAGGATAGCTGGCAGCGTGAGGCGGGCGGCGGCGGTCGTAGTCGGGTACTGCGCAACGGGGGTATTTTTGAACAGGCGGGCGTCAATTTCTCTCACGTCCACGGTGACGCCATGCCAGCCTCTGCTACGGCGCATCGCCCGGAGTTGGCAGGGCGCAGCTTTGAAGCGATGGGCGTTTCGCTGGTGGTGCATCCGCTTAATCCCTACATTCCCACCAGCCACGCCAACGTGCGTTTCTTTATTGCCGAAAAACCGGGTGCCGATCCGGTCTGGTGGTTTGGCGGTGGTTTTGACCTGACGCCTTATTATGGTTTCGAAGAGGATGCCGTTCACTGGCACCAGACGGCGCGCGATCTCTGTCAGCCGTTTGGCGAAGATGTCTACTCTCGCTATAAAAAGTGGTGCGACGACTATTTCTTTCTGAAGCACCGCAACGAGCAGCGCGGCATTGGCGGACTGTTTTTTGACGATCTGAATACCCCGGATTTTGACCACTGCTTTGCCTTTATGCAGGCGGTCGGCGAGGGGTATACGAACGCTTATCTGCCGATTGTTGAGCGCCGTAAAGAAATGGCATGGGGCGAGCGCGAACGCGATTTCCAGTTGTATCGTCGCGGCCGCTATGTGGAGTTTAATCTGGTCTGGGATCGCGGCACGCTGTTTGGCTTACAGACCGGCGGGCGCACCGAATCGATTCTGATGTCGATGCCGCCGCTGGTGCGTTGGGAGTATGACTATCAGCCGGAAGACGGCAGCCCGGAAGCGGCGCTCAGTGAGTTTATCAAGGTTCGTGACTGGGTGTGATGACGCACTTCTGAATGGCGGCTAACGCCTTATCCGGCCTACAATATTGGTGCGATTTGTGGCCGGATAAGACGCGAATGCGACGCCATCCGGCATCAGTCGCCAATCCTACATCCACTGGCGCATTCGTTGGTGCAGCGTCAGCGACGGTTTCTCGGCAAACAGCTGCTGGTAATCCGTGGCAAACTGCCCCAAATGCCAGAATCCCCACTGCATCGCCGCATCCTTGACCGTTGAACTTTGCGACCAGGGGCTGATCAATTCCCGGCGTACCGCATTCAGACGAATGCGTTTCAGCCACGCGTTAGGGCCAATACCGAGGATGGCATGAAAAGCATTCTGTAGTGTGCGCCGACTCACGTGCAGTTGATTACAGAGATCGAGCACCGTCAGCGGCTCTGACATGTTTTCCAGCACATATTCCCGCGCCCGTGACAGCAGCTTACGATAGCCCTGATGGCTGATGCTTTCTGGCGTACTGAATGGCTGAGCGTCTTCCAGCATCGTCCCCATCGCCAGCAGCAAATTATCCCCCAACACCTTACGCACTGCGGGTTGGCGAAGATTTTCCGGGTTCTCACTGAAGGTCGCCAGCGCCTGCTGAACGAATCCCCACAGCGCCGCCTTGTGCTGCTCTTTCACTTCCAGCGCCGACTGGTTGCGCAGCATATGCAGCACTCTCTCCGGATTATGTAAAAACTGCGCCTGTCGCGTAATGACCTCCTCCGAAATCACCACGCCAAGAATGGTGTAATCATCCGGCGTACTGAGTTCGAACTCCGTTCCGCCAGGGCGGGTGGCAATTTCAGCATTGCCCAGACATTGCGCACCAATAAACCCTTGTTCGCCACGCCTGGCCGGAATGCCAAACCAAAACGAGTTCGGCCACACCAGGCACGACTGGCGCAGCGCCAGCCCGGTGTATTCACGAAATACCTGAATATCATCAAGCAGAATTTCCGTAAACTCGCCGTGAAACTTTCCCGGGTGCAGCTGATCGTAAATTTGCTGCCAGGCGGTAATCGTCAGGGCGTGCTCGTAAACATCCGAGGTTCGTCGATGGTGAACGTTATCCACTTCAACCAACGGCGTAAGTTTAACGTCTTCGGGTAACGCTTCATGATAAAGATGGTGCAGATTTGCAGTTCGGGTCTTTTTCATGATCTTTTACGCCGGGTGCGATAATCACACCCGGCACCTCCGACTGGTTAATTTTTTAAGCGATAGCGACTACTGCGTTTACGCAACGTCCCGTCCGTAAAGAGTTGTTCCAGCGCACTTCTGGCCTGCTCCAGCGGCCAGCCAAAATGCGCCGCAACCTCCCCTGCCGTCATGCCCTGACGGGTGGTGGCGAGCTGTGCCAGCAGCGCGTCGGCCTCTTCAGACGGCACCGCCGTTCTCGGCTGCGGCTCGGGCTGCTTCATCGCTCGCTTAAAACCGCCGATCAGCCACTGGGTATCCTCATCCGGACGACCGATTTCTTTACGGCTGATGACGCGCCCGGTGCGCTGAGCCGCGGCGCTTCCGGCATCCAGCGCCGCACGGCATGCCGCCAGATCGCCTTCAACCACCAGCGTCACCTTGCCAGGGTCGAGCACTTCATGACTCAGCAAATTAACGTTGGCGGCTTTAAGCATCGCATCCGCCGCATCGACGGAGGCGACCATCCCTTCTACTTCCAGTAACCCCAGTGCATTGATCATCGCAAGCCTCCGTTACGCGCGCTGAATAGGGTTACGGGCGATATCCAGAACCGCGTCGGTAAAGGCGTTGCAGGCGGCTTTACAGGCGGCCTGGCTTCCGGTCAAAAACGCTGCCGAATAGTTGGTTTCAGACGGCGGCGGCACATAGGTCACCAGTTGAACGTCGGCTGACTTCATCGCCGCATCAATGCCAAACGTGGCTTCCAGCGGCGGGGCGACCAGGTAAGCGATCGGATCGCCAGACGGAATACCTGCAGTAGACGAGAGGTAAGAACCGGTACGCGATACGACGTGCGCCAGAAACGCCGTGTCCTGTGCATCGTTTGCCCACTGGAAGGCTGCACCGTTTTCAATGTGCGCAACCATAGCGTCCAGACCGGCGCGAACTTCTGCCGGGTTCGGTCCACCCAGCATGATCAGCACTTCACCGGCGGTCGGTGACGGCCCGTGGGCCGCCCCTGCGTACAGTGAACGGCCATACACCACTTCCACCATTGCCTGTTTTGTCGCTTCGTCTGCGGCAATATACGTCACGTCATCAGAGTCTGCCGTGATAAGACCGAGGCTACGAATATGCGGCGGTAATTTAAGTTCGCGTGCAAACCCGTCGTTCACGGAGGCTATCACCCGCATCGCGGTGACCGAGGGTCGAATCAAATCTAAAGCTGGCATAATGCCTCCTTAACGGGTCATGTTGATGCCGGACGCCTTCTGCTCCAGCATGCGTTTGGCCAAATCGACGATAACGGCTGCCGCTTCTACCGGTGGCGTACCGCCCTGATGGATATTGGAAATACAGGTGCGGTCGGCCTCGACGGTAGTTGCCACGCGCGGTGAGTACACCGCATAGCAGGAGAGACTTTCTGATTGCCCCAGCCCCGGACGTTCACCCACCAGCAGGATCACCACCTTCGCGCCGAGGGTTTCGCCGATCTGATCTTCAATCTTCACGCGACCATAGCGCACGAAGAATGGCGTCCCGACCTTCAGCCCGGCCTGTTTCAGCCCGGCGAGCAGCGGTGGCAAGATCTCTTCGTAGTTGGCGGTAATGGCATCCGTTGACAGGCCATCGGACACCACCACCTGCACATCCGGGTTCATCACGCACTGCGATTTCAGCGCGTCGATGGCTTCCTGGCTCAGACGGCGCCCCAGATCCGGGCGCGTGAGGTAAAGATTTTTGTCACTGATTTCTGAGCGAACTTCCAGCAGTCCCTGCGCTTTTACCCACTCTTCCGGCACCTCTTTCAGAACGGTGTCTTTGGAGCGTGAATGGTCAGCCAAAAAGCGCAGCAGCGCCTGGGTACGCGGACGCGGACCGGCACGACCGGTGCAAACGCGTGCGGCGGTGCTGCGGCGAAGTTCGGTCAGAACATCCGCACGATGTGGATTCTCAACGCCAATCCACGCTTTTGCTTCGGCAGAGCCTAAATCCACCGCACAGCTTTCACCTGCTGAGGGCGTCGCGCACTGCGGCTTGCTACATCCCTGCGCTGACGATGCGGCGGGTTGCGGCACGTCCTGTCCCATTGACGCCATCACGCTGCGTACAATTTCTTCAATCTGTTTTTGATCCATGTTTTGTCATCCCCGCGTCATCAGAAGAACAGTGACGGATCGCCCGCCCGTTTGGTCAGACGACCATTAGCCATAATGCCCATCGTCTCCAGCCAGCGTTCAAACTCCGGCGACGGACGCAGATTCAGCAACTGGCGCACGGTCGCGGTATCGTGGAAGGCGGTGGTTTGATAGTTGAGCATGATGTCGTCGCCGAGCGGCATGCCCATGATGTAGTTACAGCCCGCGGTGGCGAGCAGAATCATCAGGTTTTCGTTGAGGTTCTGATCGGCGTCGGCGTGGTTGGTGTAGCAGCAGTCGCAACCCATTGAGATGCCACTCAGCTTGCCCATAAAGTGATCTTCTAAGCCCGCACGAATGATCTGGCGGTCGTTGTAGAGATACTCGGGTCCGATAAAGCCCACCACGGTGTTCACGAGGAACGGATCGTAGTGCCGCGCCAGCCCGTAGTTACGCGCTTCCATCGTCACCTGATCGGCACCGAAGTTTGCCCCAGCGGAGAGCGCTGAACCCTGCCCGGTTTCAAAGTACAGGCAGTTTTCGCCCGCGATGCGGTTAAACTCCGCCCCTACCGCGCGCGCTTCGTCGAGCATTGCCAGCTCAACGCCGAACTCTTTTAAGCCCTTCTCGCTGCCGCAGATGCTCTGGAAGATCAGCCCCCCCGGCGCGCCGCGACGAATCGCTTCGATCTGGGTGGTCACGTGCGCCAGTACGCAGCCCTGGGTCGGAATGTTAAATTTGTCGATGACGCCGTACACGGTATCCAGCACGCGGCTTAAGTTTTCCACGTCGTCAGTGACCGGGTTAACGCCAATAACCGCATCACCTGCGCCGAAGGAAAGCCCTTCGTAGATCTGTGCGGCGATACTCTGCACGTCGTCACGGGTATCGTTCGGCTGCAGGCGGCAGCTGAAGGTGCCCGGAAGACCAATTGTGGTGTTGGCCTTTTTAATCACCGGCATTTTCTTGCCGCCGTAGATCAAATCCGCGTTAGAGCAGATTTTGGCCACCGCCGCCACCACTTCCGAGGTCAACCCTTTGCGGGTAAAGGCGATATCGTCAACGGAGGTTTCATCGCTCAGCACATACTCGCGCAGCTCGCTGATGCTCCAGTTTTTGATGCGGTTATAGGCGGTTTCGTTGACATCGTCCTGAATCAGACGCGTGACGCAGTCCTCTTCATAGGAGATCACCGGGTTGTTGCGAATGTCCGCTACCGTCATTTCTGACAGCACCTGCTTTGCCGCCACGCGCTCTTGCGAACTTTGCGCCGCGACGCCCGCCAGCACATCCCCCGAACGCAGTTCGTTGGCTTTTGCCAGTACCTCTTTTACATCCTTAAACTGATAAACATTGCCGAACAATGTGGTCTTTAGTTTCATAAGTCGTTCCCTCAGGAAGGAAATGCGAGTGATTTCACCGTCACCGGCACAACCGATCCGCCAAAAAGAGGCGTACCAATGTCGATATAGTCCCCCGCATGCACGGAAACCTCGTCGATAACCGCCAGCGGGAGTTGCTGTAACTGTGGGCGCAATAACATGCCCAGGGCTTTACCAAAATCCTGCTCGGCCACCACCAGCAGGGGATGTGGATTGGGAAAACGCGCGACGAAAGCGGTCAGCGCGTCGATGACCGAAAGTATTGCGGCGTAACGCACGGGAAGCGTGGCGGGAAGCGCCAGTACGTAAGCGTCCGTTTGCGGGTCCAGATCGAGTTGCGTCAGCGCCTGCTGCCACGCGCTGACCAGATCTCCGTCATTTTGTGGGATGGCTACTGGTAAATTGCGCAGCGGTAGCTGAACGCCTTCAAGCCAGATGGTGCTGCCAGAAAGCGACAGCGTATGTGCCCCAGCACCAATCACCGTGGCGCGCACGGTCTGCGCCGGAAACTGCACGTTCATCTCACGCAGGCGCGGATGCTCATGCAGCATCGTTGCCAGCAGCGGACCTATATCCGCATAGCAGAACGGATCGGCTGGCTGATTGCGGTAGCACTCCCCCACGCCGCCGGAAAGCGTAATCACATTCGGTTTTGCGCCTGCGGGAAGCAATGCCGTTTGCATCAGGCTCTGCGCCAGCGGCGAAAGCGTGCCTTCAAGCACTTCAACAATGAGCTGCGCCATCCGCTGTGCCACCTGTCCAAGCTGTGCAATGGTGAGCGCACGGGCATCCGTGCCAGGACCAAACACCTCGTCAACAATCTGCTGTCCCGGTTGATGCGCATGAACCACTCGCCCCTGCCCGTCCGTTTCCAGCAGTCGTCCGCCGACGTTCAGGCAGGCGGTGCCGCTGACTTTCCCGGCCTCAAACAGGGCGTAGTTCGAGGTACCGCCGCCGATGTCGATATTCAATACCCGGCACATCCGCTGCTCGGAGAGGGTTTGTGCGCCCGCGCCGTGACCGGCAATCACCGACTCCAGATGCGGCCCGGCACTGGCGACCACAAAGTCACCGAGCGACTGGGAGAGCGTCATCACCGCCGGACGCGCGTTGCGGGTTTTCGCACTCTCGCCGGTAATGATGATGGCCCCGGAGTCCACCGTTTCAGGGGCGACGCCTGCTGCCTGGTACTGCGTCAGAATTAACGCCTTCAGTTCGGCCTCTTTCAGCCCGCCCTGCTTATCGACGGGGGTAAAGAAGACCGGACTTTGCCAGCTAATTTCGCGTTTGATGAATTCGTAACGTGGCACCTGCGACACTGCCGCACGGTTAACCAGCTCAAGGCGTGAGAAGATCACCTGAGTGGTGGTGGTGCCAATATCAATACCCACGCTCAATAGCTGGCGAGTGTTCACGATTGCGCCTCCGCTTCGGTTTCTGCCGGGACGTTTTCATCTTTTGGCACCAGCATCATTGCCACGCCAATGGCTGTCACACCGCCAATCAGCTTGCCGACGATCATCGGGAAAATCATGGCGCTCATGTTGGCCGCCGCGAAGCCTAAATGGTCGCCCAACGCAAAAGCGGCGGAGACGGAGAAAGCGCAGTTAATCACTTTGCCACGCGTATCCATCTGCTTCATCATGCCGAACATCGGGATGTTATTTGCCAGCGTTGCAACCATTCCACCGGCCGCCATATTGTTGATTTTCAATACGTTGCCAACGCGCATCAGCGGTTTTTCAAACCAGCGGGTCAACAGCAGCACCATCGGATAGGCACCGAGCAGCACGCAGGAGATAGAACCGATCACTTCAATGGCGCGCATCACTTCGCCGGGCTTATCGCCAGGGGCCATAAAGATGGGATCCAGACCGGGGATCAGTTCCCAACCGAGCAGGAATTTGATCACCGCAGCGGCCAGACCAATCGTGATCAATGCCACAAGGAACTTGGCGAAGATCTGGAAGCCGTTAATCATTTTTTCCGGAATGAACTTCAGCCCCAGCGCCACCAGCACAGCGACGATAAGCACCGGAATCATATTCATCAGGATCAGCGCGAAGGTAAATTCCACCGGCTGGCCGTTAATTTGAACGCCGGAGTACATCGCGACCAGACCGCCGGCGATACAGCCGATGGGGATCGTAACAATACCGGCCAGCACGCCGAGCGCCAGATAGCGGCGGTCAGAAGGTTCGATGATCCCCAGCGCCACCGGGATGGAGAAAACGATGGTCGGCCCCATCATTGAGCCCAGGATTAACCCAGAGTATAGCCACGCTGCGACATCGCCACCTGCCAGCTCTTTGGCGAGGAAGAAGCCGCCCATATCGCAGGCCAGCAGCGTTCCGGCGAACATCGACGGGTTCGCGCCGAGCATTTCATACAGTGGAATGATGACCGGGCCGAGCAGCTTCGCCATCACCGGCGCCAGCGCCGTCATCCCGACCATGGCCAGCCCGAGTGCGCCCATCGCCATAAAGCCTTCTTCAAACTGGCCGCCCGATCCCTCGATGCTCTTACCGAATTTACCGAGGAAGCGCGCCGACCCGCCGAACTGCGACAGGATCCTGTCCACGGCGGCAATCAGCATAAAGAACATCATGATGTACATGATGATTTCGTTAATTCCCATAGCCTTATCTCCATTTGCCAGACGCAATTTGTAGGCCGGATAAGACGCGCCAGCGTCGCCATCCGGCATTAAAACAGCTTCATTCGTCATTGCCGGATGGCGGCTTCGCCTTATCCGGCCTACATCCTGCTTTGTTATGCCGCCGCGTACAGGTCGATAATCTGTTCCTGCGTGGCGGTTCGTGGGTTGCTGCGTAAACAAATATCAACCAGCGCGGCCTGTGCCCAGCCGCTGTAATGCGCAGGCGTTGCGCCAACGTCGGTGAGCCGCTTTGTCAGCCCCACTTCACCGATCAGTTCGCTCACTGCGCTGATGGCATCACGGTCATCCGCTTTTTTATTGATCAGCGCCCGCCCGATCTGCCCGAAGCGCTCGCGACACACCAGGCGGTTAAACCCCATTACCGTCGGCAACAGCATGGCGTTCGCCTGGCCGTGCGGGATGTGCAGCGCCGCGCCTGGCTGATGCGCCATGGCATGACACAGCCCCAGACCTGCACTGGAAAAGGCCATTCCTGCCATGCAGGAGGCGAGCAGCATGCTTTCACGCGCTGCAAGGTCATGGCCGTAGCCCACCGCTTTCGGCAACGCTTTGCCGATCATCGCAATCGCGCCAATCGCCAGGCTGTCGGTAAACGGGGAGGCATTTAGTGCGCTGTACGCCTCGACGGCATGGGTCAGCGCATCAATGCCGGTCATGGCCGTAACGTGCGGCGGTACGCCTTCGGTCAGCGCCGCGTCAAGAATCGCCACATCCGGCATCAGCGTCGGGTGTGACAGCACCTGCTTGCGTCCGGTAGCTGGGTCAATAATCACCGTGACGTTGGTGGTTTCTGAGCCGGTTCCCGCCGTAGTCGGCACCGCAATTAGCGGCAGGCGCGGACGCAATATGCTCTGTTCTGTCATCTGCGCCAGCGTGTGATCGGGGTTGGTGACGAGCAGCGCAACGGCTTTGGCCGCATCCAGCACTGAACCGCCGCCGAAGGCCACCACGCCATCACACTGCGACTCGCGCAACTGCGCCACCGCAGCGCACACATCGGTAATGCACGGCTCGCCCATCGGACACGGCCAGACCGTCATCGCCACGCCCTTCATCGCCAGGCTACGCTCAAGCGGTGCGGTCATTCCCGCCTGGTGCAGGAAGCTATCGACCATGACAAACAGATGCGTCAGCCCACGCGCCCGCGCTTCCTGTCCGCAGGTGCTAAGCGCCCCCAGCCCGCATAGCGTTACTGGCGGTACGCTAAAGGTTTTTACCCGTTGCAGATTCAGGGTGTCGAATGCCTGAAAGAGCGCCGTCTGCAGATCAGCTTGCATAGATTCCCTCCGCTTTCTCTTTCCCGCTGTTGGCGATCGCCAGCGGTGTCATAAACAGGCTGTGACGGGGTAAATGCACCTGCAATTCCGGGAAGCGTTTGCGAAACAGATCGTCCACGCCCGGCTGCATACAGGAACCGCCCGCCAGCCATAAGTGGGCAATGCCTTGCCCGGCAATATGACGGGCGACGATCTCCGCCATTTTTTCGTAGACCGGCTTCACCACCGGCCAGATTTCCTGCGCGTTGCTGCGCTTGTACTGCTCCGCCTCTTCCAGTGAGATGCGGCGGTTTCCAGCCAGCGTCAGAGAGATATGATGCCCACCTGTCGCTTCATCGGCGGACCTGGTCACCTTGCCCTGTTTGACGATGGCGATCCCGGTGGTGCCGCCGCCAATATCCACCACACCCGCGTTATCCAGCTGTAGCAGATCCGCCACGGCGGTCGGTTCGTCCAGCACGTGGCTCACCTCCAGCCCGGCGGACTCCAGCACGTTAATAGAGATACGCGGGTCGGTTCCTGGCGGGAACGACGTCGCCGCATGGGTAAAGCGACAGCCAAGCTGTTGCTCCAGCGTATCGAGATGGCGGCGCACGATGGTGACTGCACCGAAGAAATCCCAAACGATGCCGTCACGCACGACGTCGGCCCAGTCAAGGCATACCGCAACCGGCTGCGCGTCGCCGTCGACCACCATCGACACCACATCACAGGTGCCTAAATCCACCCCCAGCCACAGTGCGGATTCGCTCGCGGCAGGCGACTGATTGCAGAGTTCTGCGGCTTTTTGCAGCCTCGGCGTGAGCCAGCGTTGTTCGTCGTGCGCCATGTTTATCCCTTATACAATTCTGAAACTATCCACCAGCACACAGCGACGCAGGCGGACGAACGTACGCGCACTGGTCACCCCTTCTCCCGTTGGCGTGGTGATGGTCATGGTGGTCCAGCCTTCACCGCCGAGTCCAAGCCCGGCAATGCAGGGGCCGTTTTTAACGAAGATGCTGGTATCAATGGCGTTCGCCATCCGGTTCATGTTGTCGATATTGCGGGAGTGCATCGCCGCCGTATGGTGACAACCGCCTTCTAGCTGAACCGCCAGCGCAATCGCCTCGTCAACGTTTGCTACCCGCACCACCGGCAGGACCGGCATCATCAGTTCGGTAACGGCAAAGGGATGCTTTGCCGGCGTTTCAACAAACAGCAAACGGGTTTGCGGCGGGACGTTAAGGTCAATACTGGCGGCAATTTTCGCCGCGTCGCGACCGACCCAGTCGCGACTGACGGTGCCTTTGCCGTGCTCATCGATCTTTTTCAGCAGAACTGGCTGAAGCTGTTCCGCCTGCGCGGCGGTCAGTTTCACCGCCTGCAGGCCTTCCATTAGACGCATCAGTTCGTCGGCGACGCTGTCGACGACAATCAGCACCTTTTCGTCGGCACAAATGATGTTGTTATCAAACGATGCACCTTTAACGATGGACTCTGCGGCACGCGCCAGGTCGGCGGTTTCATCGACCACCACCGGCGGGTTACCGGCACCTGCCGCAATCAGGCGTTTGTTGGTATGCTTACGGGCCGCGTCAACGACCGCTTCGCCGCCGGTCACCACCAGCAGGCCAATGCCGGGATACTTAAACAGCCGCTGTGCGGTTTCGATATCCGGGTTGGCAACGGTCACCAGCAGGTTCTCCGGGCCGCCGGCCGCGACGATGGCCTGGTTAAGCAGCGTGATCGCGCGCTGTGAAACGCCTTTCGCCGCCGGATGCGGAGCGAAGACGACGCTGTTTCCCGCCGCAATCAGGCTGATCGCGTTATTGATCACCGTGGCCGCCGGGTTGGTGGACGGCGTAACTGACGCCACCACGCCCCACGGCGCGTTTTCTATCAGCGTCAGGCCGTTATCGCCGGTCAATACCTGCGGGGAGAGACACTCCACGCCCGGCGTGCCGCGCGCCTGCGCCACGTTTTTGGCAAATTTATCTTCAACGCGTCCCATGCCGGTTTCAGTGACGGCAAGTTCCGCTAATTCTCTGGCGTGTTTTTCGCCCGCTTCACGGATCGCATGGATAGCAAGCTGGCGCATTGCCACGCTTTTCAGTTCCTGCTGAGCGACTTTGGCTGACGCTACCGCATCATCGAGGGAGGCAAAAACGCCCATGTCATGAACGGCAGCCACAGGCTGACTGCTGTCTTTCATTTTCAGCAGCACCGCTTTTACCACCTGTTCAATATCCTGTTGATTCATGATGTTCAGTCCTATTTGTGGAAAATCACCTGTCCGCCAGCCACCACTTCATCGACGATGCCAATCACGCAGAGATCGACAGGAGATGCCTCGCTGCGGTGCGCCTGACGCGCCGAGCTGCCGCTCACCAGCAGCACCCATTCGCCGGTACCTGCGCCAATGCTGTCGATGGCGACGGCGCACTGCCCGTCCGGGTTGCCCTCGGCGTCGATCATTTGCACCATCAGCAATTTGTCATGCGCCAGTCCCTGATGACGTACGGTGCAAACGATTTGTCCTGTGACGACTGCCAGTTTCATTCCCGCCTCCTCATTGCCGGATGGCGGCGCTTTGCGCCTTATCCGGCCTACAAAATCCGAACCGTAGGCCGGATAAGCGCAGCGCCATCCGGCACCACGAGTCCTGCTTAGATGTTGCTGTCGCCTTTGAAGCTGATCGGGAAAACCTCTTCCAGATCGCCGTGCGGACGCGGGATGACGTGCACAGAAACCAGCTCACCAATACGCTGAGCGGCGGCGGCGCCTGCATCGGTGGCTGCTTTGCACGCTGCAACATCACCGCGAACCATGGCAGTCACCAGACCGCCGCCAATCTGCTTCACACCAACCAGCTTCACGCGTGCGGCTTTGACCATCGCATCTGAGGCCTCAATCAGCGCAACCAGGCCCCGCGTTTCAATCATTCCTAATGCTTCCATTGTGTTTTCCTCTCATGGGGTCCAGAACGGGACCGTTTATACAACCAGGGTTTGCGAGTCGCGTTCGCGGCTCATGTCAGTCTGGCGCGGCACAGATGCCACCAACGCCAGTTCGATAATTTCCTGTACGCTACAGCCTCGGGAAAGGTCATGAAGCGGTGCGGCAAGCCCCTGAATCAGAGGCCCGACCGCGCGATAGCCCCCGAGACGCTGGGCGATCTTGTAGCCAATATTTCCTGCCTCCAGCGATGGAAAGACCATCACGTTGGCGTTACCGCGTAGCGGACTGGCGGGGGCTTTTTGTGCAGCCACCTCCGGCACGAAGGCGGCATCAAACTGCAGCTCGCCGTCGACGATGAGCTGGGGTGCGCGTTCACGGACAATCTCCGTCGCCTGCTGAACGTTCGCGACGTTGGGATGACGGGCGCTGCCGTTGCTTGAGAACGACAGCATCGCCACCCGCGGCTCTTCTCCGGTAATCCCGCTCCAGGTATCAGCGCTGGCGATAGCGATATCCGCCAACTGCGCCGCCGTCGGCTGCGGCACCACGCTACAGTCGGCAAACCCTAACGCTGGGCCGACGTACTGCGGCAACATGAGAAAAATGGAGGACAGCGTTTTGCAGCCCGGCTGGAGCCCGATAATGCGCAAACCTGCACGCAGCACGTTGGCGGTCGAAGAAAGGTTGCCCGCGATACAGACGTCAGCGCTGCCCGCGCTGACCATTGCCGCGGCAAACATCAGCGGGTCGTTGAGTTTTTCAACGGCATCCGGCGGTGTTTTCTCGCCTGCACGCGCCTGCCAGCGCTGGGCGAACGCCTCACGCATCGCCACGTTGCTGTGCGGGTCGATGACCTGAATCCCGTCCAGCGCGATACGATGACTAAGCGCGAACTGGCGCAGAGCAAACGGACTGGCCACCAGAATGGGACGCGCCAGCTTATGCTGTTGCAGATAGTGCGCGGCCTTCAGCACGCGCTCGTCTAAGGCGTCCGGAAAGACCACCCGCGCCGGAGCGCTCTGGGCAAGCTGGCGGGCGCGTTCAATAATCATTGTTCACCTCCCAGTCGCTGTTGGATCTGGCTGACGGTGAGCGGACGTTTCGTGACACAGAGAATCATCATCACGTAGACCGCGCTGGAAAGGCGGTTCAGCGCCTGCATGATGTCAGGGCGCAACACCTCGAAGCTGCGGGTGATGAACACCTGAGCGGCGATCGTTTCCGTCTCGCGAATTTTGGTACGCAGCAGATTCAGCAGCGCGGCATCACGGCCGTGGCTCGCTTCCGGCACCAGATGATCGTGATCGAGATAGCGCAGCGGCTGATGAGACAGCCGGTGCAGATCGTCTTCGCAAAGCCCGACAATTGCCTGCGCCGCCAGCGGCTCATCCATGGCATCAGCACGCATAATGTTGCCCAGCCGCGAACGAATATCCGCCAGCCACGGCTGCCAGGACTCCGCCAGCTCGATTTGCAGCCACACCGCCAGCGCGATAGTGCTGTCCAGCGCGGCACGAAAGCCGAGGCGCGGGTCGCTCTTGGCGACCATTTTGTCGGCGGTTAAATGGGTCAGGGTGTCGGGCTTTTTCGCTACCGGCTGGCGGCACAGTTCGCAGCAGGCCTGCGGATGGCTGTCGCTACTGGTTAAACCGTGTACCGGCTGCGGCTGCTGCTGTTCGTCATCGACAAACAGACGGCCCTGTTCATCAAGAAACTTGATGCGCAGGCGGCGACCTTCCAGCAACTCCCTGGCAGAAGGCGTCAGGCGGGCGTCGGCGGGGAGATGTATTTCTGCTCCCTCGCTGAGCGTATGGTTCGCTCTGAGCCACGCTTCGGTGATGAAATCTTTCATACCGATTGCCAGTTTGCCGGCCATGCCACGTAGAGAAAGCGCACGGTCGACGGCGTACCGAATTCAATGCTGGAGCCTTTCGGGATAAACATCACGTCCCCGGCTTTGGCAATCATCGTTTCCCCTTCATGACGCACGTGCAGCTCGCCTTCCAGGATCATGTCGATTTCGTCATAGTTCAGCGTCCATGGGAAAAAGGCGTTATCCCACTGCATAAACCCGGCGGCCATGCTGCTGCCGTCCTGTTCGGTCACCAGATCGGTTAAGCCCACACAGTGCGGCTCGGCACCGTCGAAACGGCCAAACTTGACGCTGCTGCCATCGACAACTTTGATCCCGCCTTTACCGGTCACCGATCTGAAACCAGGCTGCATTCCGCCCTGCTCCAGTGACGCTTTCTCCTTCATCACCTTGTCCATCAACTGCGCGACCAGGCTCTCGGTAAACTGGCCTTCCGGCAGCTGGGCGATAATGGTTTCACGGATGCGCTGGGTTTCGGTTTTGCCCTCATCGCCGCGCGCTGCTGCCGGTGTAGTTTCGTCGCATTCCACGAGGGTGATGCCCAGTAGCTCCGCGACCTCGCGTGCTTCCGGAGTAATGATGCTGGCACGCAAAACAACCGATATTTCCTGTTCGCCTTGTGCGTGCGCCGCACGAATATCATTTGCTGTAATGAGTTTTTTCACCTGCCCCTTCCTCCTGTTCGGTGAGCGTTGCCAGATAGTTGATTAAGCACTGCACGCTTTGTGGGTCATGGTTGTTGAGCGCGAAGATCGGCTCATGAAAACCTGTTTCCCGCAGTAATTGCCGTGTTGCAGCGACATCGGCATCCGGCATGTCCGTTTTACTGATAACGGCGATATGTCGTTTACGCGTGCCAATATCCAGCAGCCCGGCAGGTAAACGACTTTGTTGGTCATTTGCGGCATGGACATAAATCAACGTATCTACATCCTGCAACGTGGTAATTAAGGCGTGGTACCAACGGGGATGGCTGAAATATTCCCCAGGTGTATCAATATCGCCATTTTCATTAAACTCCACGGCCTGCGTTTTTCTGGCGAGGGAATAATTACCCTGTAGCGCATTAAAAAGGGTTGTTTTTCCCGCGCCGACGGTGCCAACGAACGCAATACGTTTCATACGCACTCCGAATTAGCTTTTTGTTAGCTCGCACAATGTGAAATTTAATAAACGCCCAAGACCGCTGACTGTCTGTAATAAGGCTTCCTCTACTGCGCCGACGGAGCCGTAGATCACCAGCGCACCACTGAACCGGTCGAGAAAACCGATATGCACATCGGCGGCCTTCATCGCCAGATCGCCCGCAATCATTGCGGTTTCACCGGGCGTCAGCGTCATAATACCGATGGCCCCGGCTTCGGGAACGCCGATCTTTTTCGCCAACTCTTCGCCCGGATGCGCAATGAGATGCGCCAGCGTGACCTGTTTGCCCGGCACAAATTCCTGAATGATGCGTTCTTTATCCATTTGCCACCGCCTGTACTGAGACTGAGCTTATCGTGGCAATTTTTTGTCAGAGTAAATAACAAAATTCGGCAAGGTGATTTAAAAGGTGAAGTAGATCACTTAGAAAGGGGAAATAAAAAAGCGCGGGAGAATCCCGCGCTGGAATAAATAAAACCTGGATTACAACGGTTGAGTTTGCGCTTCCACTACCGCCAGCGCCACCATATTAACGATTCGACGAACAGAGGCGATCGGCGTTAATACGTGTACCGGTTTTGCGACGCCCATCAGTACCGGGCCAACCGTTACCCCTTCGGAGCTGGAAACGCGCAGCAAGTTGTAACTAATACGCGCGGCTTCCATATTTGGCATTACCAGAATATTGGCAGAGCCCTTCAGCGGGCTGTCCGGCATCCGATCATTCCGTATGCTTTCCACCAGCGCAGCATCACCATGCATTTCACCATCGATCATCAACTCAGGCGCACGCATTTTGATAAGTTCCAGCGCGGCGCGCATTTTGCTGGCGGAAGGACCGTTGGACGAACCAAAGTTGGAATGCGACAGCAGCGCGACTCTCGGTTCGATACCAAAACGACGCACGGTTTCCGCCGCCATCACGGCGATTTCTGCCAGTTCGTCCGGGGTTGGATCGTCGTTGACGTAGGTGTCCGCGATAAAGGTGTTGCCGCTCGGCAGCAGCAGCGCGTTCATTGCCCCGGCGGTATGAACGCCGTCGCGGTAGCCAAAGACCTCTTTCACCACGCTGAAATGCTCATGGTAGTCACCAATGGTACCGCAGATCATCGCATCGGCTTCGCCACGCTGCACCATGATCGCGCCAATCACCGTGGTGTTAGCGATCACCGCGCGCTGAGCCTGCTCCTGCGTAATGCCGCGACGCTTCATGATCTGGTAATACTCGCTCCAGTACTCTTTAAAGCGCGGATCGGATTCATTATTGACGATCTCAAAATCGACACCCGCTTTGATCTGTAGTCCCAGCTTCTGGATGCGCATCTCGATCACGCTCGGACGACCAATCAGAATCGGCTTCGCCAGACCCAGCGTGATCAGCTCCTGCGTGGCGTGCAGTACGCGCGCCTCTTCCCCTTCCGGCAGCACCACGCGCTTCGGCGCTTTACGCGCCAGCGAGAAAATGGGCTTCATGAACAGGTTAGTTTTATAGACAAACTCCGTCAGCTTATCGATGTAGGCGTCGAAGTCGGCAATCGGGCGCGTTGCCACGCCGGAATCCATCGCCGCTTTGGCCACCGCAGGGGCGATTTTGACGATAAGACGCGGGTCGAACGGCTTAGGAATGATGTACTCCGCGCCGAAGCTCAGATCCTGATCGCCATAGGCCGAGGCTACGACTTCGCTCTGTTCGGCGTGCGCCAGTTCGGCAATGGCGTGAACCGCTGCCAGCTTCATCTCTTCGTTGATTGCCGTTGCACCAACGTCCAGCGCGCCACGGAAGATGAACGGGAAGCACAGCACGTTGTTCACCTGGTTCGGATAGTCTGAACGACCGGTACAGATAATGGCGTCGGGACGCACGGCTTTTGCCAGCGGCGGCAGGATTTCAGGTTCCGGGTTTGCCAGTGCCAGAATCATTGGCGCACGGGCCATTTTCTTGACCATCTCAGGGGTCAGCACTTTCGGTCCAGAGCAGCCGAGGAAAATATCCGCACCTTCGATAACGTCATCCAGCGTGCGTTTGCCGTCATCGACAACCGCGTAGGCCGCTTTGGTTTCCGCCATGTTTGGCTCACGGTCTTTGTAGATCACCCCTTTTGAGTCGCAGACCACGATGTTGTGCTTCTGCATTCCGAGCGCCACCAGCAGGTTCATACAGGCGATGGCCGCTGCGCCCGCGCCGGAAACCACCATCCGCACGTCGGAGATATTCTTTTCCACCACCCGCAGGCCATTCAGAACAGCGGCCGTACTGATGATCGCGGTGCCGTGCTGGTCGTCGTGGAAAACCGGGATGTTCATGCGCTCGCGCAGCTTCTGCTCAATGTAGAAACACTCAGGCGCTTTAATGTCTTCGAGGTTGATCCCGCCGAACGTCGGCTCCAGCGCGGCAACCACGTTGATAAATTTATCCGGGTCGAGTTCATCGACTTCGATATCGAAGACATCAATTCCGGCGAACTTTTTAAACAAAACGCCCTTACCTTCCATGACCGGTTTGCCCGCCAGCGCCCCGATATTGCCTAAGCCCAGCACCGCCGTACCGTTGGAGATCACCGCGACAAGGTTGCCGCGCGCGGTGTATTTGTACGCCGCCAGCGGATCTTTTTCGATTTCAAGGCAAGGCGCCGCAACGCCCGGCGAGTAGGCCAGCGCCAGATCGCGCTGCGTAGCGAGAGGCTTGGTGGGAGAAACCTGGATTTTACCCGGTACCGGAAACTCGTGGAAATCAAGGGCGCTTTGTTTTAACTGGTCATCCATCTTATTGTTCCTTTCACGTATCTATCAAAAAAGTGACGCGGCAGTTGAGTGCGCCGCACATTATCACCTTCCCGCGCGACACAAACTTTGAACATCCCCAAACTCTGACAATTCCAATAAAGAATTCGTAATCAACTCATAACATCCATGTTACCTGCTTAAGCCAGCAATACCATGCCTGTCTGCTATGCTTTTTTGTTATGCAGCGCCTGAATTTTCCAGAAGTGTGAATTAACGCACTCATCTAACACTTTACTTTTCAAGGAGTATTTCCTATGAACCAGCTAGACGGCATCAAACAATTCACCACTGTGGTGGCAGACAGTGGCGATATTGAGTCTATTCGTCATTACCAACCCGAAGACGCCACCACCAACCCTTCGCTGCTACTGAAAGCGGCTGCGCTGGAGCACTACGGTCACCTGATTGATGACGCCATCCAGTGGGGGAAAAAACACGGTCAAACCCAGGAACAACAGGTTGCCGAAGCCTGTGACAAACTGGCAGTGAATTTTGGTGCGGAAATTCTGAAAAGTATCCCCGGTCGCGTATCGACCGAAGTCGATGCACGCCTTTCTTTCGATAAAGAAAAGAGCATTGAGAAAGCCCGCCACCTGGTTGACCTGTACCAACAGCAGGGCATCGATAAATCACGCATTTTGATTAAGTTAGCCTCCACCTGGGAAGGGATTCGTGCAGCGGAAACGCTGGAAAAAGAGGGGATCCACTGCAACCTGACGCTGTTGTTCTCCTTTGCTCAGGCACGTGCCTGCGCGGAAGCCGGTGTCTTTTTGATCTCCCCGTTTGTGGGGCGCATTTATGACTGGTACCAGACACGCAGCCCGATGGATCCGTATGTGGTAGAGGAAGATCCGGGCGTTAAGTCGGTACGTAATATCTACGATTACTTTAAACAGCATCGCTATGACACCATCGTCATGGGTGCCAGCTTCCGCCGCACCGGACAGATCCTCGCGCTGACGGGCTGCGATCGTCTGACGATTGCCCCTAATCTACTGAAAGAACTGCAGGAAAAAGAAGAGCCAGTGGTACGCAAGCTGGTGCCTTCTTCACACACGTTCCCACGCCCAACGCCAATGACTGAAGCTGAATTCCGTTGGGAACATAACCAGGACGCAATGGCGGTTGAAAAACTGTCTGACGGCATCCGCCTGTTCGCTGTTGACCAACGCAAACTGGAAGACCTGCTTGCTGCCAAACTCTAAACCTTGCCATGGAGCTTTTTATGTCCCGTAAAGACCTTGCCAATGCCATTCGCGCGCTCAGTATGGACGCCGTTCAAAAAGCCAATTCCGGCCACCCGGGCGCACCGATGGGGATGGCGGATATCGCCGAAGTCCTGTGGAACGATTTTCTCCGCCATAACCCGACCGATCCCACCTGGTACGACCGCGACCGTTTTATTCTTTCAAACGGTCACGCCTCTATGCTGCTTTATAGCCTGCTTCACCTGTCGGGTTATGACCTACCCATTGAGGAGCTGAAAAACTTCCGCCAGTTGCATTCCAAAACGCCAGGACACCCGGAAATTGGCTATACGCCCGGCGTCGAAACGACCACCGGACCGCTCGGTCAGGGGCTGGCAAATGCCGTCGGTCTGGCGATAGCCGAGCGAACGCTGGCGGCGCAGTTTAACCAGCCGGACCATGAAATTGTCGATCACTACACCTATGTGTTTATGGGCGACGGTTGTCTGATGGAAGGGATTTCACACGAGGTCTGCTCACTGGCGGGGACGCTGGGGCTGGGTAAACTGATCGGTTTTTACGATCACAACGGGATCTCCATTGATGGTGAAACCGAAGGCTGGTTCACCGATGATACCGCCAAACGCTTTGAAGCCTATCACTGGCATGTGGTGCATGAGATTGACGGCCACGACCCGGAAGCTGTGAAAAAAGCCATTGAGGAAGCTCAGAGCGTTAAAGACAAACCCTCCCTGATTATCTGCCGCACGGTTATCGGCTTTGGTTCGCCAAACAAGTCGGGTAAAGAAGAAGCGCACGGTGCAGCGCTGGGGGAAGAAGAAGTGGCGCTCACCCGACAGAAACTGGGCTGGCACCACCCGGCATTCGAGGTGCCGAAAGAGATCTATCGCGCGTGGGATGCTCGCGAGAAAGGTGAAAAAGCGCAGCAGCGCTGGAAGGAGAAATTCGCCGCTTATGAGGAGGCCTATCCCGATCTGGCGGCAGAGTTTACCCGCCGGATGAGCGGCGGCCTGCCGAAAGAGTGGGAAAAAACCACGCAGAAATACATCAACGAATTGCAGGCTAATCCGGCCAAAATTGCCACCCGCAAAGCCTCGCAGAATACCCTTAACGCTTATGGTCCGCTGCTGCCAGAGCTATTAGGCGGCTCAGCGGACCTGGCGCCAAGCAACCTGACCATCTGGAAAGGATCCACCTCACTGAAAGAAGACCTCGCAGGGAATTACATCCACTATGGCGTGCGCGAATTCGGTATGACGGCCATCGCCAACGGTATCGCCCATCACGGGGGTTTTGTCCCTTATACCGCCACCTTCCTGATGTTTGTCGAGTATGCGCGTAACGCCGCGCGCATGGCGGCGCTGATGAAGGCACGGCAAATCATGGTGTATACCCACGACTCCATTGGTCTTGGGGAAGATGGCCCGACGCACCAGGCGGTGGAGCAGTTGGCGAGCCTGCGCTTAACGCCAAATTTCAGCACCTGGCGACCGTGTGACCAAGTTGAAGCGGCGGTCGGCTGGAAGCTGGCAATCGAGCGTCATAACGGCCCGACTGCGCTGATCCTCTCAAGGCAGAATCTCGCGCAGGTGGAACGCACACCGGAGCAGGTGAAGGAAATCGCACGCGGCGGATATATCCTGAAAGACGGCGGTGGTAAACCGGATATCATTCTGATCGCCACCGGTTCAGAGATGGAAATTACGCTCGGGGCCGCGGAAAAACTGACCGGTGAAGGCCATAGCGTGCGCGTGGTGTCTCTGCCATCGACGGATACCTTCGATGCTCAGGATGAGGCGTATCGGGAGTCTGTGCTGCCGTCAAACGTCACCGCGCGCGTGGCAGTTGAAGCGGGCATTGCCGACTATTGGTACAAGTATGTGGGACTGAAGGGGGCAATTGTCGGCATGACCGGGTACGGTGAATCCGCACCGGCAGAGAAGCTGTTCCCGTTCTTTGGCTTTACGATCGAGAATATCGTTGAGAAAGCGCATAACGTGTTGAAAGTTTAGCGCCCGATGGCGCTTCCTGTAGGCCGGATAAGGCGAAGCCGCTATCCGGCAACGGCTTAGCGCGTAATCCATAAGGTGGGCCAGGCATCTGGCCCATGCCAGCCGTCGCAGCTCGGCTCTTCGGCATATCGCACCAGACGAAAACGCTGACCATCAAAACGCCAGCGGGTCGTGATCCCACAGTCCGTTAGCCCCCGCCCTTTTGCCAGCGTGATTAACTCCCGCGTCTTTTCGTCAAATACGGCGTTCATTAGCTCCATATCATTGCTTTCCGCACCGTTGTTAAACGGCAGGCGTAGCCGAACGGCATGGGAGGCCAACGGTTTTTTACGCGAGACAATCCAGGCGAGATCGATCGTGTTGTACGCGCCGGCTTCGCAAGAAATTAGCATCAGGGCTTTATCATCAGTGAGGGCAAAAACCCGGACTTCACGACGCAAAGGGTCAAGTGAACAGCGAATGCCATTCATCCGCCAGTTACCGTAATCAAGAAGGTCGTTGCGTTCTTCCCGTGAGAGCGGGGTCGGCGTCGGATTCACCACCGCCACCCCTTTCAGTGCCGGTGCAGGTGGAACGCTGAGCGGCGGCTCATCGCCTTTTTCGATCCACGCGGTTTCGCTCCCTTTGCGCTTTTGTTGTGCGTCGATAAACAGCAACGCGGCTTTCAGCCCTGCCAGCGAAATGACCTGGTGACCTTTTTTCAGTGTGATTGCCTTTCCTTCCTGGACCTGCTGAATAAATTCAGTGATGGTTTTGGCATCATCAGTCATCAAATGCCACGGCGTGATCTTCCAGCGTTCACCGGTCAGCGTCAGTGGCTGACCGTCAAGCAGCAGGCGCGGGGCTATGTCAGCCTCGCCGGTGGGAGGGGTAAAGCCATCTAAATCAATACGTAAAACAGCATCGGTATGCGCCCCGGCGCTGCGACTCAGGGTCATCACCAGCCCGTGATGCTCGCCGGTATTTCGTGCGACACAGAAGTTTTGGTTATTACAGGTTACTTGCCAGTCGGAAAATGCCTGTTGCGCCGGAGCCGCCCACAGAAGCCGTATCGGCAACAGGCCGAGCAGGAAAAGTAAAAAAACGCGATAGCGCATGGACGGAAATAACCCCAACATTCACAGGAACAACACCCGCGTATCTTCGTTGTGCTGTGGGCCATGCTCAATCGGATTTATCGGATAGCGTAAAGAAACTGTAAAGATAATTACTCTTTAAATATCAATCCATTAAATGCGAGGATTGTAAATAGTTGAGCAATAACACGGTCTTACCGTCTCGTATCTCTCCGGTTTTAATCATCTCCAGCGCCTGACTAAACGGTAATTCCAGTACCTCGATATCTTCATCTTCCACACCACCGCCCACGTTAGCACGCTGGCTGTCGCTGTATTCAGCGATAAAAAAGTGGATAAGCTCGGTCACACCACCAGGGGACATATACAGCTCAAAAAGTTTACGCACTGCACCAACTTCATATCCCGTCTCTTCGATAGCTTCTTTGCGGATGCAGGCTTCCGGTTCGTCGTTGTCCAGCAATCCGGCGCAGGTTTCAATCAGTTGGCCGCTTTCATTACCATTTACCCAGGTAGCGACCCGGAACTGGCGAACCAGTACCACCGTCTTTTTCTCTGAGTTGTAAAGCAGGATAGTGGCACCATTACCGCGATCGTACACTTCTCGTTTATGACGGATAACTTCGCCGTTCGTGCGCGTGAGATCGTAAGTAATGTTGCGCAGGATGAAATAGTTGTCGGAAAGGACGTTGTCTTTGATGAGGGTGATTTTTTGCGACATACCGGCTCCACAGCGTAAGAAGAGGAACAATACTATGCCCTGAAATCGAGTTTGTCAGCGTGGGATTAGGCCGAAATATGCCGGATGGCGACGCTCGCGCCTTATCCGGCCTACGGGTGATGTAGACCGGATAAGCAAAGCGTCATCAGGCATTGAGCCAGTCAATTATCCCCTGCGCGGCATGACGCCCTTCCGCCATCGCCGTGACCACGAGATCCGCCCCGCGTACCGCATCACCGCCTGCGAATATCTTCGGGTTGCTGGTTTGATAGCGGTATCGGCTCTCGACGTCTGCCGCGATGCGCCCCCAGCTATCCACCTTAACCCCGTGTGTCTCCAGCCACGGCATACCGTGCGGGTGGAAGCCAAACGCCATAATGACGGCATCTGCCGACATCACAAATTCGCTCCCTGCGATGGGAACCGGTCGGCGACGTCCCTGTGGATCCGGCTCGCCAAGCTGGGTACGCAGAAAGCGAACGCCGCAGACGCGTCCCTCATCATTCAGCGCCAGATCCACCGGCTGAACGTTGAATTCGAAGTTTGCCCCCTCTTCGCGGGCATTTTTTACCTCTTTCTTCGAACCCGGCATATTGGCTTCATCGCGACGGTAGGCGCAGGTCACCTTGCTTGCGCCATGTCGCAACGCGGTGCGTACGCAGTCCATCGCCGTATCGCCGCCGCCCAGTACCACCACGTTCAGCCCTGCGGTATCGATATACGGCTGCTCTGCCAGTTCCTCCAGCCCCATGACCTGTTTAGTATTGGCGATCAAAAACGGCAGCGCGTCGTAAACGCCTGGCGCATCTTCATTGGGCAGGTCAGCTTTCATGGAACGGTAGGTGCCGACGCCAACAAAAACCGCATCATAATCCTGTAAAAGCGCTTCCATTTTTACGTCTCGGCCCACTTCGCAGTTCAGCTCAAAATGAATGCCCATCGCGCTGAAGATTTCCCGACGGCGCGCCAGCAGGGATTTATCCAGTTTGAATGCCGGGATACCAAAGGTCAGTAATCCGCCGATTTCCGGATGACGGTCAAAAACGGTGGCGCTCACCCCATGACGGGCAAGCACATCCGCACAGGCCAGCCCCGCCGGTCCTGCGCCAATAATGGCGACACGTTTGTCGACCTTCTGCACGTGGCTGAGATCTGGCCGCCAGCCTTTGCCAAGCGCCTGGTCTGAAATAAAGCGCTCGATATTGCCGATGGTCACCGCACCGTACTCGTCGCGGACGGTGCAGGCGCCTTCGCAAAGTCGGTCCTGCGGACAGACGCGCCCGGTGATCTCCGGCAGGCAGTTGGTCTGATGCGAAAGCTCCACCGCCGCATCGATATCTCCGGCCTTCACCAGTTCAATCCACTGCGGAATGTGGTTATGCAACGGGCAGGTCCATTCGCAAATGCTGTGCTCGCCACATTTCAGACAGCGCGACGCTTCCTGTTCTGCCTGGGAAGGCGTAAACGGCAGATAGATTTCATCAAAGCTGGCTTTGCGCGCGTCTATAGCGAGCTTATCCGCTTCACCGCGCGCCGGAGTCGCGTGCATTTGTTCAATTTTACTCCGTGTGCGCGGTGCCTGTATGACTGCTTCCCCGTGCCACGGCTGATTCTCCTGACGTGCGGTGCGCAAACGCCTGGCCTTCGCTAACCCAGTTAGCGACGACTCTGTCACCAGACTGAGCGCGTCAGCCGGGCAGTTTTCCACACAGGCCGGCCCATTCTCTCGCCCATGACAAAGATCGCATTTATGCGCCGTGGCTTTAACCCGATCCTGCGCGACGGGCGTCAGGACAATCTGCATGGTGCCAAACGGACAGGCCACCACACAGGATTTACAGCCGATACATTTTTGCTGATTGACCTGTACACTATCGTTGACGTGGCGTATTGCCCCGTTCGGACAGCTTCGGGCACAAGGGGCATCTTCGCAGTGGTGGCAGGTCACCGCGCTGCGCTGATGTAAATGCTTTACCACCGTAATTCGTGGCTGATAATGGCGTTGACTCAACACATGCTGCTCATTGTTGTGAGCCATAACGCAGGCGACTTCACAGGCATGGCAACCCAGACATTGCTGGCTGTTGGCCATAATAAAACGATTCATGACGACCTTCTTTTTTGGTTGTAAAAACCTTATTCTTTATAAGAGTGTTATTACCCGACGAAGAAGGGCGTCGGCAATGTTCATTTGCCCAGGAAGCACAACTATTTCTACAGAACCTGTGGCAGATCAATTTATTTCAGCTCAAGTGAAATTGTGTTTCAAAAACTTGAGAGTGACTTCACCGTAAGCACTGTAAAAGGAAATCACGCGAGTGATCGTCAAACGCCCCGTCTCGGCCAGCCTGGCCCGGGCCTTTTTTTACATCGTCCTGTTGTCGATTCTCTCGACCGGCGTGGCTTTACTCACGTTGACTAGCAGCTTACGCGATGCCGAAGCCATAAACGTGGCGGGGTCTTTGCGTATGCAGAGCTACCGTCTGGGTTACGATCTTCAAAGTAATAGCCCACAGTTGAACGCCCATCGCCTGCTCTTCCAGCAGGCGCTGAACTCCCCGGCACTCAGCAATCTGAATGCCTGGTATGTTCCGCAAACGGTGAAAAGCCACTATGGGCAACTGCATGCAAACTGGCTGGAGATGAACCAACGCCTAATCAGCGGCGATCTTGAGTGGTATCAGACCCACATTAATGCCTATGTCGACAAGATCGATCTGTTCGTCCTGGCGCTACAGCACTATGCCGAACGCAAAGTAATGCTGGTGGTAGGCATTTCTCTGGCAGGCGGCATCGGCATTTTTACCCTTGTCTTTTTCACCCTACGTCGCATTCGCCATCAGGTGGTGCGTCCACTGAACCAACTGGTCATGGCCAGTCAGCGCATAGAACATGGTCAGTTTGATTCGCCCCCGCTGGATACCCACTTGCCGAACGAGCTGGGTCTACTGGCAAAAACTTTTAATCAGATGTCGAGCGAACTGCACAAGCTGTACCGCTCGCTTGAAGCCAGCGTTGAAGAAAAAACGCGCGACCTGCATGAAGCTAAGCGCCGACTGGAGGTGTTGTATCAGTGCTCTCAGGCGCTCAATACCAGCCAGATTGACGTTCACTGCTTCCGCCATATTTTGCGCATCGTGCGCGACAATGAAGCCGCGCAGTATCTCGAACTCACCGTCGGGGAAAACTGGCGTATTAGCGAAGGCGAACAACGTCCCGATCTGCCCATGCAAATCCTCCCCGTCACGATGCAGGAAACGGTCTACGGCGAGCTTCACTGGCAGAGCCAGCATGCTGTCAGCGCCATACCGCTGCTCAACAGCGTTTCGACGATGCTCGGGCGCGGTTTGTACTTCAACCACGCGCAAAAACATTTCCAGCAGTTGTTACTGATGGAAGAACGCGCCACGATTGCCCGTGAACTGCATGACTCCCTCGCGCAGGTGCTTTCGTATCTGCGCATTCAGCTCACGCTGCTGAAGCGGTCCATCCCGGAAGATAACCTCCCGGCGCAGACGATTATGGATGATTTCTCCCGGGCCCTGAACGACGCGTATCGCCAACTGCGCGAGCTGCTGACGACCTTCCGTCTGACGTTGCAGCAGGCGGATCTCCCCTCCGCGCTGCACGAAATGCTGGAAACGCTGCAAGGGCAAACGCCCGCTAAACTCTCTCTCGATTGCCGCTTACCGACGCTGGCGCTGGATGCGCAAATGCAGGTGCATTTATTGCAAATTATTCGTGAAGCGGTGCTCAATGCGATGAAGCACGCCAACGCCAGTGAAATTGCCGTGAGCTGCGTGACCGCGCCGGACGGCAATCATACGGTCTATATTCGTGATAATGGCGTGGGTATCGGTGAGCCCAACGAGCCCGCCGGGCATTACGGTTTGAACATTATGCGTGAGCGTGCTGAACGCCTTGGCGGCACATTGAGCTTTTCACAGCCTTCAGACGGCGGGACGTTAGTGAGTATTAGCTTCCGCTCTTCTGACGAGGAAGAGAGCCCATTAACGTAACAAGATGCGCGAAAAATGCGTGAGAGTGCGCAGGAAGCTGACAAACGGGGGAATCAGGCATGATAATTTACATTATCTCCTTTTTTTCTCCACGTTTGGTTCGTACCTTCCCATTACAGTGAAGCAAGTCATACCTATAAAGATACGTAGAATAATGAGGTCCTCTTTCTGATGGCGAATTTTTTTATCGATCGCCCCATTTTTGCCTGGGTGCTGGCTATCCTGTTATGTCTGACAGGTACCCTGGCGATTTTTTCCCTGCCCGTTGAGCAGTACCCCGATCTCGCGCCGCCCAACGTGCGCATCAACGCCAACTATCCGGGGGCCTCCGCACAAACCCTGGAGAATACCGTTACCCAGGTTATCGAGCAGAACATGACTGGCCTCGATAATCTGATGTATATGTCGTCGCAAAGTAGCGGGACCGGGCAGGCCTCCGTCACGCTCAGCTTTGTTGCGGGAACCGATCCGGATGAAGCCGTGCAGCAGGTGCAAAACCAACTGCAGTCGGCAATGCGTAAACTCCCGCAGGCCGTGCAGAATCAGGGCGTGACGGTGCGTAAGACCGGCGATACCAACATTTTGACTATCGCTTTCGTTTCGACCGACGGATCAATGGATAAGCAGGATATTGCGGACTACGTAGCCAGTAATATTCAGGATCCGCTAAGCCGCGTGAACGGTGTTGGGGATATCGACGCCTACGGTTCCCAGTACTCGATGCGCATCTGGCTGGATCCGGCGAAGCTGAACAGTTTTCAGATGACGGCGAAAGATGTCACCGACGCGATTGAATCACAGAACGCCCAGGTTGCCGTGGGGCAACTTGGCGGAACACCGTCTATCGATAACCAGGCGCTGAACGCCACCATTAACGCCCAGTCATTGCTGCAAACGCCTGAACAGTTCCGCAATATTACGCTGCGCGTTAATCAGGATGGTTCGGAAGTGAAGTTGGGGGATGTCTCCACCATCGAAATGGGGGCGGAAAAGTATGACTATCTCAGCCGCTTCAACGGACATGCGGCTTCCGGGCTGGGGGTCAAACTGGCTTCCGGTGCTAATGAGATGGCAACGGCGACGCTGGTGCTCGAACGTTTGGATGAGCTGGCGCAGTATTTCCCGCATGGGCTGGAATACAAAGTGGCCTTTGAAACCACTTCCTTCGTTAAAGCCTCGATTGAGGATGTGGTAAAAACGCTGCTGGAAGCCATCGCGCTGGTTTTCCTCGTCATGTATCTGTTCCTGCAAAACTTCCGCGCTACGCTGATCCCCACCATTGCGGTGCCCGTCGTGCTGATGGGAACCTTCTCGGTGCTTTACGCCTTTGGCTACAGTATTAACACGCTAACGATGTTTGCGATGGTGCTCGCTATCGGTCTGTTGGTTGATGACGCCATTGTGGTCGTGGAGAACGTTGAGCGCGTTATGAGCGAAGAAGGGCTTTCGCCACGCGAAGCTACGCGAAAATCGATGGGGCAAATTCAGGGGGCGCTGGTCGGGATCGCGATGGTGCTTTCCGCCGTGTTTGTGCCGATGGCGTTTTTCGGCGGTACTACGGGGGCTATCTATCGCCAGTTTTCAATCACCATCGTGGCGGCGATGGTGCTGTCCGTGCTGGTGGCAATGATCCTCACCCCTGCCCTGTGCGCCACCTTGCTTAAACCGCTGCATAAGGGCGAGCATCACGGACAGACGGGCTTTTTCGGCTGGTTTAACCGTTCCTTTAACCGCAACGCCGAGCGTTACGAAAAAGGCGTTGCCCGCATTTTGCATCGCAGCCTGCGCTGGATGGTGATTTACGTGCTGTTGCTTGGCGGTATGGTGTTCCTGTTCTTGCGTTTGCCGACCTCCTTCCTGCCACAGGAGGATCGCGGAATGTTCACGACCTCCATTCAACTCCCCAGCGGCTCAACGCAACAGCAAACCTTAAAAGTGGTGCAGAAGGTCGAGCAGTACTATTTCACCCATGAAAAAGACAACATCATGTCGGTCTTCTCCACGGTGGGGTCTGGGCCTGGCGGCAATGGTCAGAACGTCGCGCGTATGTTTATTCGCCTGAAAGACTGGGACGCGCGTGATCCCAAAACCGGCACTTCGTTTGCCATTATCGAGCGGGCAACCAAAGCCTTTAGCAAAATCAACGAAGCGCGCGTGTTCGCCAGCAGTCCGCCGGCAATCAGCGGCCTGGGCAGTTCAGCAGGCTTTGATATGGAGTTGCAGGATCACGCAGGTGCCGGGCACGACGCATTGATGGCAGCGCGTGACCAACTGATACAACTGGCGGCTAAAGAGAGCGCGCTAACCCGGGTGCGGCATAACGGTCTGGATGACAGCCCGCAATTACAAATTGATATCGACCAACGCAAAGCGCAAGCGCTCGGCGTCTCCATTGACGATATCAACGATACGCTGCAGACGGCCTGGGGGTCGAGCTACGTCAATGACTTTATGGATCGTGGCCGCGTTAAGAAGGTGTACGTACAGGCGGCAGCGAAATACCGCATGCTGCCAGACGATATCAACCTGTGGTACGTGCGCAATAATAGCGGCGGCATGGTGCCTTTCTCGGCCTTCGCCACCTCTCGCTGGGAAACCGGCTCACCGCGTCTGGAACGTTATAACGGCTACTCCGCCATTGAGATTGTTGGGGAAGCCGCACCGGGCGTGAGTACCGGTACGGCAATGGATGTGATGGAGTCGCTGGTTCGTCAGCTCCCCGTCGGATTCGGCCTGGAGTGGACCGCGATGTCCTACCAGGAACGACTCTCCGGCGCACAGGCTCCGGCGTTGTACGCAATTTCCCTGCTGGTCGTCTTCCTCTGTCTGGCGGCGCTGTATGAAAGCTGGTCGGTCCCGTTCTCGGTAATGCTGGTGGTGCCTTTGGGGGTCATCGGTGCGCTGTTGGCAACGTGGATGCGCGGTCTGGAAAATGACGTTTATTTCCAGGTGGGATTATTGACGGTCATTGGCCTCTCAGCGAAAAACGCGATTCTGATTGTCGAATTTGCTAATGAGATGAACGAAAAAGGACACGATCTGCTGGATGCAACACTGCATGCCTGTCGGCAGCGTTTACGTCCGATCCTGATGACCTCGCTGGCGTTTATCTTCGGCGTATTGCCGATGGCGATCAGCAACGGTGCAGGTTCCGGCAGCCAGCATGCGGTCGGTACGGGCGTGATGGGCGGTATGATCTCGGCAACGGTGCTGGCCATCTACTTCGTACCATTGTTCTTTGTGCTGGTTCGCCGGCGTTTTCCGCTGAAACCCCGCCCCGAATAAGCCATGAAAAAGGCGACCTGCTAATGGGTCGCCTTCTCTGTGTGATGAGTCTCACACGGTATGTTCTGTTATTTGGATCCCTTCCAGAAATTTATTTACGAAGCATGACTTCGATAAAATCTTTCCAGTTCCCCAGTTCACGTTCAATCATAACTACCTCTGCTTCTTATTATGGGTATTCTACAAAACCACTATCACCTGGTGAAGATAATAAAACCGATTACTGTGATAACTTCCTCCGGGGTGTTGGGAGATATGCCATCACTATGGCGTTGAACCCATAAATTTTATGTGACTTACTGCAATATTTTGAAACAATCATACAATATCTACGACTCGTTCAATTTCGATTAAAAAACAGCCTGATGCAAGTGGTAAAATCTGAATTTACCTTTAAGCAAGTAAATAATCGCTGACAGGAATTATTATTCACAATACTTCAACAATGTTATATTTTCCGATCACGATTAAGTGACAAATTAATAATTAATTTTACCCGTAATAATGATTAAATAGTCAGTTTTAGATAATAAGGATGCAGATGATTACCCTCTACGGCATTAAGAATTGCGATACCATAAAGAAAGCCCGACGCTGGCTGGAGTCGCAGAACATTGAGTACCGCTTTCACGATTACCGGGTCGACGGACTGGATAACGCGCTACTCGAGACGTTTATCAACGAATTAGGCTGGGAACCTCTGTTGAACACGCGTGGCACCACCTGGCGCAAACTGGACGACGCCACGCGGAATTCCATCACTGATGCAGCATCCGCCGCCGCATTAATGACTGAAATGCCTGCGATCGTCAAACGCCCATTGCTCTGCGCGCCCGGTAAGCCTATGCTGCTGGGTTTTAGTGAATCCAGTTATCAGCAGTTTTTTGACGAGGTGTAGTCTATGTCGTGCCCGGTTATTGAGCTGACACAGCAGCTTATTCGCCGCCCTTCCCTGAGTCCGGATGATGCGGGATGTCAGGCTTTGATGATTGAGCGCCTGCGCGCAATAGGGTTTACCGTTGAGCGCATGGATTTTGCGGATACACAGAATTTTTGGGCATGGCGCGGACAGGGCGAAACGCTGGCCTTTGCCGGCCATACTGACGTGGTGCCCGCGGGCGATGCCGACCGCTGGATCAACCCACCTTTCGAGCCGACGATCCGTGACGGAATGCTGTTTGGTCGCGGCGCGGCCGATATGAAAGGATCGCTGGCGGCAATGGTGGTCGCGGCGGAACGCTTCGTTGCTCAACACCCTAACCATAAAGGACGTCTGGCGTTTCTGATCACCTCTGATGAAGAGGCCAGCGCTAAGAACGGCACCGTGAAGGTGGTAGAAGCGCTGATGGCGCGCAATGAGCGCCTGGACTACTGCCTCGTGGGCGAACCGTCCAGCACCGAGGTGGTAGGAGATGTCGTCAAAAACGGTCGTCGTGGCTCTCTGACCTGCAATCTGACCATTCATGGCGTGCAGGGGCACGTCGCTTATCCGCATCTGGCCGATAACCCGGTTCATCGCGCCGCGCCGATGCTCAATGAACTGGTGGGCATTGAGTGGGATCAGGGCAATGAATTCTTCCCGGCAACCAGTATGCAGATTGCTAACGTTCAGGCAGGCACCGGCAGTAATAACGTCATCCCCGGCGAACTTTTCGTGCAATTTAACTTCCGTTTCAGTACCGAACTGACTGACGAGGTGATTAAACAACGTGTGCATGCACTGCTGGATAAACATCAGTTGCGCTACACCGTGGACTGGTGGCTTTCCGGTCAGCCCTTCCTGACCGATCGCGGAAAGCTGGTTGATGCGGTGGTCAACGCCATCGAGCACTATAATGAAATTAAACCGCAGTTACTGACCACGGGCGGTACGTCCGATGGACGGTTTATCGCTCGTATGGGCGCGCAGGTTGTCGAGCTGGGACCGGTGAATGCCACAATTCATAAAATTAATGAATGTGTGAATGCCGCCGATCTGCAACTGCTTGCCCGTATGTATCAACGTATCATGGAGCAACTCGTCGCCTGACGCGTGTGCTGGTAAGGGGTAATTTGCATGGACTGGCTAACTAAGTATTGGTGGATCCTGGTACTGGTTTTTCTGGTGGGCGTACTGCTAAATGTGATTAAAGATCTCAAGCGTGTCGACCATAAGAAATTCCTCGCCAACAAGCCGGAGCTTCCTCCGCATCGTGATTTTAACGATAAGTGGGATGATGATGACGACTGGCCGAAAAAAGACCAGCCGAAGAAATAATACGTAAGCCGGATAAGGCGAAGCCGCCATCCGGCCAGTTTATAGGGGTTAGATCATCTCTATAACGTCATCATCGCCCGGCGTGCCGCCGCTTAGCGCTTCATCAAAGTAGTGCTTCGGTACGGTATAGCGCAGGTGATCGAGCGCAAACTGCATGCTGCGATCGTCTATCGCATGACCGAGATCGTCCACAATATCCAGCGTCACGTCGCCACCCGCGTTTATCAGCGCATCCTGCGCGGCAACTGCATGAGAAAGCTCAATCACCCGATCCTCTCCGCCATGAATTAAATGGACGGTGGTCGCAGTTGATGCCGTTTCTGGCAGGCTGGCGTAGCGTCCGTTAAACGCAATCACCCTTGCAGCCAGACCCGGCTCGGCTTTGATACTCTCAAGCGCCATGATCGCCCCCTGTGAGAAACCGATCAGCGCCGTTGCATTTGCGCCGACCCCGCTCTGTTTTTGCCAGGTACGTACCGTCTCAACAAATACTGGCATAATGGCATCTACCCGCGTCTGACGATTCTCTTCCGTCACCCCTTGTACTGAAAACCACTGCCGTCCCTCAGGACCGCAGGGCTCGATGCCGCCGATACTCACGACCAGCGCATCCGGGAATAGAGGGGCAAACCAGGAGCCGATTTCGCCCATCGCGACCGGGTTGTCACCCACGCCATGAAACAACAGTAATAACTGTTGAGCGGGTTTAGCCGGACTTTGAACGACAAAATGGTCATATTTCATGGCGATCTCCTTAACTGATGTCGTTAATTCTACGCCTCACAGTCGTAATGACCATGCCAGAAAATTGAAGGTGTTAGTGAAAAAATTACTCTTGCAGAATCCGGTCGCGTAACCGCTGCGCACGCTCAGCATCGAGCATTAACAATGCCTGTGCCGCTTCTTCGCGCTGAAGCGCCAGCAGGGCTTTACGCCCGGCAACACTCAGAATCGCACAGAGCTGCGCGTCACTGAGTTTATCGTGCAGACGCCCATGCAGCGCAGGCAACGTTTGTTGCGTATGGTGAAGCAGACGACTGAGACAACCTAATGACGTCAGCAATGGACGATGCGCGAATGCAAACCCCGCCAGCGCCAGCCAGTCATCATCATTAAGGGTAGACGCTTTTAATGACTGTACCGGAATATCCTCGCCATTCCATTGCGACAATATGTCCGCATCGCGTCGTAAACGGTAATGCTCACGTTCAGCCAGACGTTTACCTGCGTCACTCAGTGGACGCATCGCCATCGCGGTATAGCAGCCGCTGCTGGCTTCCTTGTGATTCCCAATCCGCACCAGAATGAAGCCGCAGCGCTGCCAGAAGCGCCACAATTCTGGCGTAAAGCCAAAGCTTACGGACAGGTAATCGCAGTTTGCAACAAGGGCGCGGGAGATAAGCCGTTGGCCGATGCCTTCTCGCTGTCGACCGGGATGCACGGCGATACGACTCACCCGACGCCCGATCAGCGTGGCCGCCAGCGGATCGCCACCGTGTGCTGCCAGCGACTGCGCAACGAGATTGCCTCGCGGGCGACGAAAGCCAGCCCAGACGGCCTGACTGAGTTCAGCGGAGAGCCCCCCCTCATCAACCAGCCAGAGCGCCCCGGCGATCTCTGAACCGCAGGCAGCATGAAGAAAATGCTGGCCAGGCGCATCCATCATCCGGCGGAGATCGAGCGGTGAAGTGCGGTAATGCGCCCCGGAAAGCAGCCGGTAAACCGCGAGTGGAACCGCAGGTTGCGTCTGCCATAGCACCTGCTCGAACGGCGAAATTACGATGTCGCCCTGCGGCGTGGTGGCAAAATTATCATCGTCGAACACCAGCGCATCGCTGACCCATTTTTCCAACGGGCACCCCTGTGCCCAACGCACGGGTTGCCGAAGCTCAAGACGCAGCAGATGGGGAAAACGCGCGCAAAATTTCAGTAAAAAGCCGCGCCCTGTGCCTTCATAGCCCTGTACGGTGGTCGTTAGCAACGTGCGGGGGAATCGCGCGACGAGACGATGCAAAAGCGGTGCGGGAATGGCGGCGGCTTCGTCCACGACCAGCCAGTCCGCCTGCGTATCCGAATCCAGGAGCGCGTCGGGGGCCATAAAGCGGAATTTATCTCCGGCAAACTGAGCCAGCACATCCGTTGCCGCTTTTGCCGGTGCGGTGACGATCGCCGTACCGTTGAAGCGAGAAATAAGCTGGCCCGCCAGCGCCGATTTACCGCGCCCGCGGGCGGCGGTCAGCGCAACGATGCCGGTTGGCATCTGTAAGAGTTGCTGGAGAATGGCGGATTGTTCCGGTAACGGTTCGCCCGTGGCAGCCTGCCACGGGCAACGTTCAGGGAACGCAGGCAGACGAAGCGGCAGATGCTGTTGCCAGTGTAGCGTCTGAGGATCTGCCGCAATAATGCGGCGAAGATGGTGAACAAAGTGAGGCGTAGGGATCGGAGACGAGCAATCGCTCCAGCGCAGCGAGTCCGAATCCGGACATTTCTGCCAGACATCCCAGGGCGGTGTCATGAGTACCAGCCAGCTTCCCGCGCGCAACGTCCCGCTTAACGCGGCGAACGCGGCGGCATCGAACCCCTGTGATGCGTCGAAAACGGCATGACGAAACTCGCGCCCCAGAAGCGTTTGCAGCGCCGGTGACGTTCCCTCTGACGCGGCGGAGGAAACCCATAGCCAGTCGCCGGGTAATGATTCGCGAAACCGCTGCGCCTGCTCACGGCACCAGTGGTCTTCACCACTTAACACCAGCAGGCAACGAATGCCTTCCTGGGCCATTTGCGCGGTTAACGCGTTTAGCGCAGTGTTACCTGACATCCCTGCCTCAGTGTTTAGAAACCTTTGCCAAAGGTATTACATTGTGCCGGGTTACCGCTATCGAAACCACGCTTGAACCAGGTATAACGCTGTTCTGATGTACCATGGGTGAAGCTATCCGGCACCACTCGCCCCTGGCTTTGCTGTTGCAGACGATCGTCACCGATGGCCTGAGCGGCATTAAGTGCTTCTTCCACGTCTCCGGTTTCGAGCACGCCCTGTTGCTGCATACTGTTACCCCAGACGCCAGCAAAACAGTCGGCCTGCAGTTCCATGCGTACAGAGAGCCGGTTAGCTTCTGCCTGTGACGCATTTTGCTGGAGCTGACGCACTTTCGGTTCGATGCCCAGCAGTTTCTGAATATGGTGACCCACTTCATGCGCAATCACGTAGCCCTGGGCAAAATCGCCTTCCGCGCCCAGTTTATTTTTCATGTCGTCATAGAAGGAGAGATCGATATAAACGGTGCCGTCCGCCGGGCAATAAAATGGCCCCATGACCGATTGCCCGTTACCGCACCCGGTGCGCGTCGCGCCACGGTACATCACCAGTTTCGGCTGTTGGTATGTGCGGCCCATTTTTTCAAACTGCTGACCCCAGGTATCTTCCGTTGTTGCCAGAATGACCGAGGTAAATTTTGCTGCTTCGTCCTCATTCGGACTAATGGAACGCGGAGACTGCTGCTGTGAGACGGGTTGCCCGGTCATCAGGCCAGTTAAGTCCACGCCATAATAACCGGCCACCAGCACCACGATCAGCAGAATAAGGCCGCCCTTCCCCCCTGGAAGACGCATCCCGGGGCCACCCATCGAAGGGCCGCCGCCCGGGCTGTTGCGCCTGTCTTCTACATTGTCACTTTCACGACGCCCTTGCCAGCGCATAAACACCTCAACAATATATACATTATGATGATGATCGTAGGCGGTTCAGCGCAAGATTACCATAGGAAAGAACATCAGGAATGCGGAGTGCGAGCCGGAGAGAGTTCCCCGGCCCGAAAGGTTGCTTAGTCCAGCTTCACGCCCAGACGACGCGCCACGGTTTCATAAGCTTCAATCAGACCACCCAGGCTCTGGCGGAAACGGTCTTTATCCATCTTGTCGAGGGTTTCTTTATCCCACAGGCGGCTACCATCCGGGGAGAATTCATCGCCGAGCACCACTTCGCCTTTATACAGACCGAACTCCAGTTTGAAGTCGACGAGGATCAGACCGGCGTCATCAAACAGCTTTTTCAGCACGTCGTTCGCCTTGTAGGTCAGCTCTTTCATCCGCCCCAGATTCTCTTTGCTCACCCAGCCGAAGGTTTCGCAATAGGAGTCATTGACCATTGGGTCGTGCATTGCATCGTTTTTCAGGAACAGATCGAACAGCGGGGGATTCAGTTCGATGCCCTCTTCAATACCCAGACGCTTGACCAGCGAGCCTGCCGCACGGTTACGCACGACGCATTCAACCGGCACCATATCCAGTTTTTTCACCAGACATTCGGTGTCCGAGAGCAGTCGCTCCATCTGAGTAGGGATACCCGCCTCGGCCAGTTTGGTCATGATGAAATGGTTGAATTTGTTGTTCACCATACCTTTACGATCAAACTGCTCAATGCGCGCGCCATCCCCTGCTGACGTATCATTGCGGAATTCGAGCACCAACAGATCCGGGTTTTCCGTGCTGTAAACGGTTTTCGCTTTACCACGATACAACTCAGCTTGCTTTTGCATCTTCATTACTCCTGGGTGTGATCAATGTATTCAAAACGGGAAATATTATGCCACGCACACGTTTGCGTAGCACGAAATTAAAAAGGGCTGAATTTCTTCAGCCCTTCATTTTTACTTGCTAAACGCTGCCTGGAAGACGGCTACCAGCGCGTCGTTCTGGCTCTGCGTTAGGGTATGCCCCTTCGGATCGATAAACTGCATGCTGCTGCGGTTATCTAAATCGCCGACCTGCAGTTTGTAGTCGCCTGAGGTCAGGCCCGGGTCGCGAGCGCCCAGTTCCTGCCAGTCGCTATCAGAAAGCGGCTTATAGGTGACCGCCATGCTGCCCTGAGAGCGGGTGCTGTCGGTCACTTTCATGCCCACTTTCTCCAGCGCTGCCGGCAGGCGCTGCCAGACGACGTTAAACGGACCACGCACCACCAGCATCGGTAAACCGGTATCATCAGCGGCACTTTGTACATCCATGGTCGCGGCTGAGCGGTTCTGCGCTGCGTTGGTGGCGTCAGTCGCGGACTTATCAAGACCCGCAGAGATAACGTTCATCATCTCAGTGCTGTAACGCTGCAGTGAAGCGGCATCCGCAACCGGCTTGCCCGCCTGCTCAAGATTCACCAGTTTCACCTGCACCGCTTGCTGATAACCCTGCGGTTTTACCGAGATTTGATAACGACCACGGTACTGTTCGTCTTCATCCAGACGGTTCCAGTCAACCCAACCGGTTGTCAGCGTCTGGCTGGCATCATCACGTTTTTCAATCGCATAGTTCTTCGACTGAATGATGCTGACGACCTGCGGCCATAATGTGTTACCACGCCCGTTTTCCACCAGCAGCGTGGCAGTATCACCCGCAAACTGGGTACGCGCACCGGTCACCAGCGCCAGCGGCTGTGCTGGCGGACGAATATCCAGTGCTTTGCCCACGGCACCGCTGCCGTTGGTTACCGGGATGTTATAGTCGCCCGAAGTCACCGGCAGAATCATTCCTGCTGGAGCATGGAGTTCAGCAAGCGGTGCGGCATCCAGATAGGATTCATCACCGCTCACCTGGCGCTTGTAGCGCGAATCTGAGCTACAGGCTGCGAGCAGCAAAACAAGCGAAACACCCGCAACCCTGGCCAGGCGCGACTTTTGTACTGAGTAAGCCATCAAATCTCCCTAAACTTTACAGCAGACCGGCATGCTTAAGCGCCGCTTTGACAATATCCCGAGCACTGTTCGTGATCGGCGTCATCGGCAGACGCAGCGTATCGGTCGCCACCAGGCCCAACTCCTTACATGCCCATTTCACTGGGATTGGATTGGGTTCGACAAACAGTTTGTTGTGTAACGGCATCAGGCGCTGGTTAATCACCCGCGCTTCGGCAAATCGCCCTTCTGCCGCCAGTTTGCACATTTCAGCCATTTCACGCGCAGCAACGTTTGACGTTACGGAAATGACGCCATGACCACCCAGTTGCATAAAGTCCAGCGTGGTCGCATCGTCACCGCTCAACAGCACAAAATCGTCTGAAACCAGCTCTTTGATCTGGTGAACTCGACTTAAGTTCCCTGTGGCCTCTTTAATCGCGACAATATTTTTTAATTCCGCTAAACGGCCAACGGTTTCCGGCAGCATATCGCAACCCGTGCGGGATGGCACGTTATACAGAATTTGCGGCAGGTCAGTATGTTCGGAGATGGCTTTAAAATGCTGGAACAGGCCTTCCTGGGTCGGGCGGTTGTAGTAAGGCGTGACCGTCAGGCAACCCACAATACCGCTGTTATTAAAACGCTGCGTCAGGCTAATGGCTTCTGCGGTTGCGTTCGCGCCTGTTCCGGCGATCACCGGAATGCGTCCGTCGGCCAGCTCTACGGTCATCATCACTACGTCGCCATGTTCATCATGGCTCAGCGTGGCAGACTCGCCGGTGGTCCCCACAGAAACGATCGCCGATGTGCCGCTGGCGACATGATAATCAATCAGTTTTTTCAGGCTTGACCGGCAGACATTACCTTTTTCATCCATCGGTGTGATAAGCGCGACAATACTTCCCGTGAACATGGGCCATCCTCTGTGCAAACAAGTTTCTCAATGGTACGTTTGGTACGACAATAAAAGCAAGCGAACAGAGCCGTTCTGATTGTTGTATGCCGGTTTTTTTTATGCTTTCCTTATGATTAACCCACCTCTCTAAGGAAGAACAGGTTTGACACTGTCATCACAACATTACCTGGTTATTACTGCGCTGGGTGCCGATCGCCCTGGAATTGTGAACACGATCACCCGCCACGTGAGCAGTTGTGGCTGTAACATCGAAGACAGCCGCCTGGCCATGCTGGGGGATGAATTTACGTTTATCATGTTGTTGTCAGGTACATGGAATGCCATTACGCTGATCGAATCAACGTTGCCGCTAAAAGGCGCAGAGCTGGATTTACTGATTGTGATGAAGCGCACCACTGCCCGTCCGCGTCTGCCAATGCCTGCGACGGTATGGGTTCAGGTAGATGTGCCGGATTCCCCACATTTAATTGAACGATTTACTGCCCTTTTCGACAATCATCAGATGAATATCGCGGAGCTGGTTTCTCGTACGCAACCTGCTGAAAATGAAAGAGCTTCACAATTACATATTCAGATTACCGCCCACAGTCCGGGGCTGAACGATTCGGTAAATATTGAACAAGCCTTCAAAGCCCTATGTACAGAACTCAATGCGCAAGGCAGTATTAACGTTGTTAATTATTCACAACATGATGAACAGGATGGAGTTAAGTAATGAATCCACTGAAAGCCGGTGACATCGCACCGAAATTTAGCTTGCCCGATCAAGACGGAGAACAAGTAAATTTAACCGACTTCCAGGGACAGCGTGTTCTGGTCTATTTCTATCCGAAAGCCATGACACCCGGCTGTACCGTTCAGGCCTGCGGTCTTCGCGATAACATGGATGAGTTAAAAAAAGCGGGAGTAGACGTGCTGGGTATCAGCACCGACAAACCGGAAAAACTGTCCCGATTCGCCGAAAAAGAGTTGTTGAACTTTACCCTGCTATCCGATGAGGATCACCAGGTTTGCGAACAGTTTGGCGTTTGGGGTGAAAAATCCTTTATGGGGAAAACCTATGACGGCATTCACCGCATCAGTTTCCTGATTGATGCTGACGGCAAAGTTGAGCACGTCTTCGATGACTTCAAAACCAGTAATCACCATGATGTGGTGCTGAACTGGTTGCAGGCTAACGCCTGATGTAGCGCTACCGATTTACGCTTATCCGGCCTACCGTAACGAGTAGGCCGGATAAGGCGCTTATGCATTACACTCTGGCAAAACAGGATTTACTCAAACGTCCCTTTCACGCACGCTTTCCCGTCCCGTACCACCATTTTGCCTTTCGCCCACAGATGGTTCACTTCCAGCGCTTCATTGAGTACCAGAAGATCGGCATCACAGCCCACGGCCAGACGACCTTTATGTTCAAGCCCTAAAAATTCAGCCACCGTGCGAGTCAACGGACATAGCGCCTGCGCCAGTGGTAAATGGTGTTGTTGAACCAACTGGCGAAGCGTTTCTGCCAGTGACTCAAATCCCGCCACGCCAATTCCCGTCAGGTTCCCCCGTTCATCAAACTTCGGCTGACTGCCGTTGCCGTCCGAACTCAGCGTAAGGCGCGACAGCGGAACCTCGCTCGCCAGCGCGGTCATAATTGCCGTGGCCGGATCGATCGGTTCATCAATGCTGCTGGTGATATCGATGTAGCCGCCGTCGAGCGCGTATTCCAGCGCCGCATGGAACAACGGCTCAGCGCGATTGACGTGAGTGGGCAGTAGTTTAGTGATTGGTACATCCGAGTGCGCCAGGATTTCGTACAGTGGCTCCAGCATGCGTGGACTGCTTCCCATATGAAACACGCTGATGCCCGGCTTTTGTCCTAACAGGCCGCCCACGCGTGACTGTGCAGCCATGTTTGCCAGCGCAGCCGCCTGCGGCGCAGAAGATCGATGGTCAGAAATTGCGCACTTTACCCCAATGATTTTATCAATTAAGGCGACATCACGTTCGATGCTGTCAGTGATCGTGGGTGACGGAAGCGAATAGGCACCGGTTAACATCCAGGCGCTGATCCCTTCGGTCTCCAGAGCACGGGTTTTCGCCAACAGGGATTCAGGATGGCGGGTAACGCCATCGGTACCCAGCAGCCCCACCACTGACGTGATACCCGCCTCCACCAGACGTGATAAGCGAACTTCAGGCGTTCGGGTATGCGGGCCCGCCTCACCGCCACCGCCAATCAGATGAACGTGCTGATCGATAAAGCCCGGACAGACAACTGCGCCGTCAAGATCGACACACTGGCACCCCGGGAAATCTCCCGGCGCAATAGACGGCGCAATAGCCACAATTTTGCTTCCGGCGATGAGGATATCCTGTCGCCCAAGGTCTTCAGGCGCGTAGACGCGACCGTGCTGAAATAGCGTGAGATTCAGAATTGAACAGTTCATAACCTTCCTTGTTAAACAATAAGTTGCATAACCCACAGAGAGAGCAGCGCATTAATGACGCACACGGTAATAATATGTGGATAGTAACGCGGATGAACGCCCGCCGTCCCCAGACAGCGTCCCACATTTTGTACCGGATTACCCATCAGATAGATAGCGGGCAGCAGGACGGTCGCATCATGACCAGAAAGCGAACCGGCAATAACCAGGCTGGCACAAACCCCAACGCCGCCGCCCATGCTCATGACCGCCGCCAGCAGTACGGTTGCCGACTCACCCGGTAACCCCCACAACGCCATCACGGGTTCAAACACCCGGCCAACAATATCCAGTAGCCCCGTGACTTTCAGTGCCTGAATAATCACAAAAGCCATGATCACGTTAGGTAACAAGCTGGTCGTGGCAATAGTAAAACCGCGTCGCGCCCCGTCGATAAACAGGTCCATAACGTTTTTGCGTACTTGCGTGGTCATATCAGGCCTCCTGCTGCAAACGACGATTTTCCAGTTGCGAAATCCACAGCCTTAGCAGGTTCGCACCAAGAAATTTGAATACCAGTATCACCGCCAGTGGCGTGATCACCGGAACTGTAATCGTCGTAAACAGGGCTGCACCGGAGGAAAAGTAGTTGGTGATACAAGCGCTGCCGCTGGTTTGCCAACAGGCAAAAATGGCGCGTTCCTGTTCAGAAATAGTGCCCTCCTCCGCCAGCTCTTTGGTCATGCCCGCCGCCGCGTCGGTATTTTGCACGTTAGCAATCAGCGCCAGAGAACAGATGCCAGGAATACCGAGTAGGGGGCGGAGGATGGGCGTCATCAGTTGCTGCGCGGCGCGTAATCCGCCTAACCCTTCCGTCACGGAGATGATCCCCAGCGACAAAATCACTGAAGGCGCCAGTTCCAGAGCAAACAGAAAACCATCCTTCGCCCCGGAGCCCCCCGCGCCGCGAAACGACACTGCCGATTCTCCCGCCGCGTTGATCTGCCCAAAGGCACCGTTGAGCACGGTAAAATCAAATACGCGCCACCATTCGGTGCTTTTTGCAAACATGCCTGAAAAGAAAATAATAGTCATGAAAAAAGCGAGATACCCGCCCCATCCGACCTTTTGTTGCGTGTGTATGTTGTGACCCATTGTTGTTCTCCTGTTGGTCTTTTCCTTAGGTGATAGAAATTCATCACGTCGGCCAAGTTAAAGACAAAAACAGAGAAAAACGACACTCGGTCGCCATATTCGGAAAACATTTAGGGAAGGAGAAAAATGCGCAATCCGGTGACAGAATGCCACCGGATGAACCTGCTTAAACCTCGTCAACCACCTGACCATCTGGCCAGGCGTGAACCACGGCTTTTATCAACGTTGCCAGCGGGATAGCAAAGAAAACGCCCCAGAATCCCCACAGACCGCCAAAAATAACCACGGAAAGGATGATGACTAACGGATGCAGGTTAACGGCTTCAGAAAACAGGACCGGTACCAGCAGGTTGCCGTCCAGCGCCTGGATAATCAAATAGACCGCAAAGCAGCTCCAGAACTCGGTACCCAGACCAAACTGGAACAGCGCAACGCACACGACCGGAATGGTTACGACAAACGCGCCGATGTACGGAATAAGCACAGAAAACCCCACCAGCACCGCCAGCAGTAACGAGTAGTTCAGCCCGAACAGCAGGAAGCCCAACCAGGTCGCAACACCGACCACCACCATCTCGAGAACTTTTCCCCGGATGTAGTTGGTGATCTGCTGATTCATCTCTTTCCAGACCTGCCCCGCCAGCCCCCGGTTACGGGGTAAAATCCGGCGCACCGCATTCAACATCTGCTCTTTGTCTTTGACAAGGAAAAAGACCATCAGGGGAACGAGTACCAGATAAACCGCCAGCGTCAGTAATCCAACCAGAGAGGCCAGTGAATATTTGACGACCGAATCGCCCATGGTCAGCATTCGGGAGCGCATGTTTTCCGCCATGGCATCGATAATGCCTGCATCCATTAATGCAGGATAACGACGCGGCAAGGTGGCGGCAAAATCAGACAGTTTATTGAGCATGCCGGGCATATCGCGAATCAGGTAGATCCCCTGCTGCCACGCAACCGGCATGACTACAAAGGCCATGAGCAGCAAAATGCCCACAAATACAATCAGCACAATGGACGTTGCCCAGCGGCGGGAACAGCCAATGGCTTCAAGCCGCATCGTCGGCCATTCCAGCAGATAAGCCAGCACAATGGCAACCAGCAGCGGCGCCAGTAATCCGCTAAAAAAGAAAAGAATGCCAAAACCGGCAACCAGAATGACCAGCAAAGCAATCGCCTCGGGGTCACTAAAGCGACGGCGATACCATTGCATCAACATTTCGAGCATAAAACCTTCCCAAAGCTCAATAGCGGGATTGCGATCCCGAATTGTATCGAAATGTCACAAAAAAGACTTCGCTTTTTATTGCTGTTTCGGGAAACTGAAAAGCCATTTGTTCGGGGTATTCATTGTCTGAATTCACCGTTACACTGCCATTGCTGGCGGAACGGGAACAATACTGCCCGGCATCGGTCAAATGACTATCTTAAAGAAAACAGGACAGAGGTTATGTTCAGGCAGTTCAAGAAAAACCTGGTTGCTACCCTCATCGCTACGCTGACGCTCGGTCAGGTAGCTCCCGCGTTCGCCGATACGGCGGACACTTTGCCGGACATGGGAACCTCGGCAGCAAGTACGCTTTCCATCGGCCAGGAAATGCAGATGGGAGATTACTATGTGCGCCAGCTGCGCGGCAGCGCGCCGTTGATTAACGATCCGCTCCTTGTTCAGTACATAAACACCTTAGGAATGCGCCTGGTATCCCATGCGGATTCCGTCAAAACCCCTTTTCATTTCTTTTTGATTAATAACGACGAAATCAACGCCTTTGCCTTTTTTGGCGGAAATGTCGTCCTGCATTCAGCGCTGTTTCGTTATTCAGATAACGAAAGCCAACTCGCCTCAGTTATGGCGCACGAAATTTCCCACGTCACCCAACGTCACCTTGCTCGCGCTATGGAAGATCAAAAGCGGAATGCGCCGTTGACCTGGGTGGGCGCATTAGGTTCGATCCTCCTCGCGATGGCCAGTCCTCAGGCGGGAATGGCAGCACTGACCGGTACGCTGGCGGGAACCCGTCAGGGGATGATCAGCTTCACTCAGCAAAACGAGCAGGAAGCGGATCGTATCGGCATTCAGGTTTTACAACGCTCTGGGTTTGATCCTCAGGCTATGCCGACGTTTCTGGAAAAACTGCTCGATCAGGCGCGTTACTCCTCCCGACCGCCTGAAATTCTGCTGACTCACCCGCTTCCGGAAAGCCGCCTTTCGGATACTCGCAACCGTGCTAACCAGATGCGTCCGGTGGTGGTGCAGTCATCGGAAGATTTTTATATGGCAAAAGCGCGAACGCTGGGAATGTACAATTCCGGACGTAATCAGTTGACCGGTGACCTGCTGGATGAGTGGGCAAAAGGCAACGTGCGTCAGCAGCGCGCTGCACAATATGGCCGGGCGCTCCAGGCCATGGAAGCCAGCAAATATGATGAGGCGCGAAAAACGCTGCAACCGCTGTTGGCTGCGGAACCTGACAACGCCTGGTATCTTGACCTGGCGACAGATATCGACCTCGGACAAAAGAAAACCAGCGACGCGATTGCCCGACTGAAAAAAGCCCGCGATCTGCGCGTAAACCCCGTCCTGCAACTTAACCTTGCCAATGCCCTGCTTCAGGCTAACCAGCCAGGAGAAGCCGCGACGATCCTCAATCGCTATACGTTTAATAATAAAGACGACGGCAACGGTTGGGATTTACTGGCACAAACGGAAGCTGCACTGAATAATCGCGATCAGGAGCTGGCCGCTCGTGCTGAAGGCTACGCGCTGGCCGGTCGCCTCGATCAGGCTATCTCAATGCTGAGCAGCGCCAGTGCGCAGGCTAAACTGGGGAGCCAACAGCAGGCGCGGTACGATGCGCGTATCGACCAGTTGCGTCAGTTGCAGGAACGCTTTAAGCCGTACACTAAAATGTAACCAGGATTCACCATGGCAAAAACTGTTAAAATTTATCATAATCCGCGCTGCTCAAAGAGCCGCGAAACGCTTAGCCTCCTGCAATCTAAGGGCGTTGAGCCTGAAGTGGTGCTTTATCTCGAAACACCCGCTGATGCAGCGACGATCCATCAATTACTGACGATGTTGGGCATGTCCAGCGCCCGCGATTTGATGCGCCAGAAAGAAGATCTCTATAAATCACTGAATCTTAATGATGAAAGGCTGACAGAAGATGCGTTGATCCAGGCAATGGTCGAGAATCCAAAACTGATGGAACGCCCGATTGTCGTCGCAAACGGTCAGGCGCGAATCGGTCGTCCGCCGGAACAGGTGCTGGAGATCATCGATTAATCGACATGCCGCAGTCGAAGATGACTGCGGCATTTCTTTCCCCCTCGTCGATTTTTCCCGAGCCTTCTCGCAATCTTTAATAATGAAACGTTACTCCGTTTTATTACGTGGTAGCTTTCATTGTATTAATTAAAGAAGGAAAAGGATGTCATGAATAACAGGACTACTGCCACCCCGCACGACGCGATATTTAAGCAATTCTTATCCCATCCCGAAACGGCGCGCGACTTTTTAGATATTCATTTACCCCGAGCGTTACATAAAATTTGTGATCTCAACACACTATGCCTTCAATCGGGGAGTTTTGTTGAGGAGAATATGCGCGCCTATTATTCCGATATTTTGTATTCGCTAAATACACAAACCGGTAAAGGTTATATTTACGCGTTAATTGAACATCAAAGCTCTCCCGATCGACATATGGCCTTTCGCCTGATGCGTTACGCTATCGCCGCGATGCAGCGTCACCTTGAGGCCGGGCATGACTCGCTCCCTCTGGTGATTCCCGTGCTTTTTTACCACGGCCTCGTCAGCCCGTATCCTTACTCCATGCGCTGGCTGGACGAATTTGCCCTGCCCTCATTAGCAGAAAAGTTTTACAACGGAGCCTTTCCACTCGTGGATATTACCGTGACGCCTGATGATGAAATAATGCAGCATCGGCGAGTTGCCATTCTGGAAATATTACAAAAGCATATTCGTCTGCGTGATTTAAATGAATTATCAAATCAGCTAAAAATATTAATAAACCGGAAAACCATCACCCATGAGCAGCTAAAAACGGTATTGCATTATATATTAAAAAGTGGAAAATTAGATAATCCAGAAATGTTTTTCCAAACGCTGGCAAATCACGCCCCAGAATACAAGGAAACAATTATGACACCGGAAGAGTATCTGAAAAATGCAGGACGTGAAGAAGGACTGAAAAAAGGGCAAAAACTTGCCGCATTGCACATTGCCAAAGAAATGCTGAAAAACGGGCTCGATCTCTCGCTTATTCTCACTGTGACGGGCGTCAGCGAAGAGGAATTACACCAACCAGAGTCATTGTGCTATAACGTTGATCCCTTACAGTCTTAGGGTTTCCTTCACAAACGGAATAGTCAGCTTGCGTTGGGCAGTAATAGAGGCGTGATCGAGTTGATCAAGCGTGTTAAACAGGGTGCGCATTTCACGATCCAGTCGTTTGAGCAGAAAACGCCCTACGTCTTCCGGCAGTTCAAAACCGCGCTGCCGGGCACGCAATTGTAGCGCCTGAAGCTTATCCTCATCAGACAGGGGTTGCAGCTTGTAAATCTGCCCCCAGTCTAAGCGCGAGGCCAGATCCGCAAGACCAAGGTTGAGCTGACGGGGCGGGCGATCGCCAGTGATCAGTAAACGCGTCTTTCCTGACTCGAGAATGCGGTTGTAGAGGTCGAAAATGGCCATTTCCCACAGCGCATCCCCCGCGACACATTCAATGTTGTCAATACACACCAGTGACAGTTGCTCCATTCCGTCGAGGACTTCCGGAACAAACCAGGTTCGCTTATCCAACGGCACGTAACCCACCGCATCGCCACGCTGTGACAGTTCAGCGCACGCTGCGTGCAGCAAATGACTGCGGCCTGCGCCTTCACGCGCCCAGAGGTAGATGTATCCACTATGTTCCTGACGCAGCACGTTTTGCAGCGCGGCCAGTAAAGAGGCGTTATCCCCCGGCCAGAAACTTGCAAAGGTTTCATCGTCAGGCAGATAGAGTGGCAGAGAGAGCTGTGCCGGTGTGTTCAGAGTGACCTCAGTTCAGATTTCACAAAATCGCGATGAGTTTACCACAAATTTCTGTTGCGATAGAACCGGGCAGGAACACTGCCCGGGTTTGATGCTATTGCTGTGGCGTATCAGCATCCTCAGCATCCAGAACCACTTCTTCCGGGCGCAATACGCTGATCAGTTTGAAAATCAGGCTCAGGCCGATCCCGACAATTGTTGCCAGCGCCATGCCTTTTAGCTCCGCCGCACCAATGTGAACCTTCGCGCCGCTGACGCCGATAATCAGAATCACCGACGTCAGGATCAGGTTTTGCGCCTTGTTGTAATCGACTTTAGATTCGATCAGCACGCGAATACCCGATGCGCCAATAACACCGTACAGCAGTAAAGAGACGCCGCCCATCACCGGCAGTGGGATGATCTGAATCGCCGCAGCCAGTTTCCCCACGCAGGAGAGCAGGATGGCGAAGATCGCTGCGCCACCGATAACCCAGGTGCTGTACACACGAGTGATCGCCATAACACCAATATTTTCACCGTAGGTAGTATTGGGGGTGGAACCGAAGAAACCAGAAATCACCGTCGACAGACCGTTGGCAAACATGGAACGGTGCAGGCCCGGATCGCGGACAAGATCTTTTTTGACGATGTTCGCCGTTACCACCAGGTGACCAACGTGTTCAGCGATCACCACCAGCGCCGCAGGTAGAATGGTCAATATAGCAAACCACTCAAAGCGAGGCGTGTAGAACGTGGGCAAGGCAAACCAGTGTGCCTGCGCAATCGGCGTGGTATCAACAACACCCATCGCAAACGACAGCGCATAGCCCGCCAGTACACCAATCAGGATGGGGATGATTGCCAGGAAACCACGGAACAGTACCGATCCGAACACCGTAACCGCCAGCGTGACCATGGAAATAATAATGGTTTTGGAATCCGGTGATTGCCCGTCTGCCGGCAGCAGTCCGGCCATTCCCGCTGCGACACCTGCCAGTTCAAGACCGATGACGGCAACGATTGCACCCATTGCCGCAGGTGGGAACATGACGTCCAGCCAGCCGGTTCCGGCTTTCTTCACAATGAATGACACCACGCAGAACAGCACGCCACACATAATAAAGCCGCCTAATGCCACTTCGTATCCCAACGGCAGCAGAAGCAGTACTGGTGAAATAAAGGCAAAACTTGATCCCAGGTAGGCAGGAATCTTTCCCTTACAAATAAACAGATACAGCAAGGTACCGATACCGTTAAAGAGCAGAACGGTAGCCGGGTTGATATGAAACAGAACGGGCACCAGCACGGTTGCGCCAAACATGGCGAACAGGTGTTGCAAACTAAGCGGGATTGTCTGTAAAAGCGGCGGTCTTTCACTCACCCCGATAGCACGGCGCGTCATAGCGATTTCCTCTAAGTGTTGTGTTATTAGCAGTTAGCTTATTTTATTTAAAAAAAAGCCGACTCTTAAAGTCGGCTAGTAATTAGCTCTTCACTTATTTAGTACCAAAAATCTTATCGCCGGCGTCGCCAAGCCCCGGAATAATATATCCGTGCTCATTCAACCCCTGGTCAATTGATGCAGTGTACAGCTCTACGTCCGGATGCGCTTTTTCCAGCGCCGCGATGCCTTCAGGCGCTGCAACCAGCACCAGCACCTTAATAGAGCTGCAACCCGCTTTTTTCAGCAGATCGATGGTGGCGATAACAGAGCCCCCCGTTGCCAGCATCGGGTCAACGATCAGCGCCATGCGCTCGTCGATATTGGAAACCAGCTTCTGGAAATACGGTACCGGCTCCAGCGTCTCTTCATTGCGGTACATGCCAACAACGCTGATACGTGCGCTCGGTACGTTTTCCAGAACGCCTTCCATCATCCCAAGCCCTGCGCGCAGGATAGGCACGACGGTAATTTTTTTGCCTTTGATTTGGTCAACTTCGACCGGGCCGTTCCAGCCTTCAATGGTCACTTTTTCAGTTTCCAGGCCCGCAGTCGCTTCGTAGGTCAGCAGACTGCCTACTTCCGAGGCGAGTTCACGAAAGCGTTTAGTGCTGATGTCGTTTTCACGCATCAGACCCAGCTTGTGTTTGACGAGTGGGTGTTTGACTTCCACGATCTTCATACTCTTCTCCTTTCCTCAGACGGGTGGCAACCACAAAAAAAATCGCCGGATTATACCGCTTTTCCTCGATGGCGCAACATAACGTCTGCATGACCTGGATCAAGCAAAGCGCGTTACGTTTGGATGATGAGTATAAAACAAGCCCCGCATCTGAGGCGGGGCTAATAAGCAAGCGGTTGAAATCAGAGAGATTCACCGTTAGTTTTTATCACCTGCTGATACCAGGCGAAGGACTTTTTCGGATAGCGAGCCAGCGTTCCGCTGCCGTCATTATTTTTATCAACATAGATAAAACCGTAGCGTTTTTTCATTTCGCCCGTGCCGGCGGACACCAGGTCAATACAACCCCATGGGGTGTACCCCATCAGGTCAACACCGTCTTCAACAACCGCTTTTTTCATTTCACGAATATGTGCCGCCAGGTACTCAATTCGGTAGCTGTCATCAACCGTTCCGTCTGGCTGTTGCACATCAATCGCCCCAAAGCCGTTTTCAACGATAAACAGCGGGAGTTGGTAGTGATCCCAGAACCAGTTCAGCGAATAGCGCAGCCCAACCGGGTCGATTTGCCAACCCCAGTCTGATTTTTGCACGTAGGGATTCGACACCAGACTTTTCGATTCGTCGTAATCAAGCTGTGGGTTATCGGCAGTCGCTTTGGTGGCAAACGACATGTAATAGCTAAAACCAATGTAATCGACACAACCTTGCATCAGAGCCGCCCGGTCTTCATCGGTGATATCAAGGTTAAAACCGCGACGGTTAAAATAGTTGAGAAGATGCTGCGGGTACTTCCCGCGCACATGCACATCGGTAAACCAGTAGCGACGGTGCATCGCATTCATCGCCATCATCATGTCATCAGGCGCGCAGGTCAGCGGATAAATCGGGCACATGGCAATCATGCAGCCGATCTGCAAGTTGGGGTTAATTTCACGCGCCGCTTTTACCGCCAGCGCGCTGGCCACCAGTTCATAGTGCGCCGCCTGAAACATCACCGGCTCGCGATCTTCGCCCGGTTGATATTTCAGTCCGGAATTGGTGAACGGCGCAAAATCTTCTTGGAAGTTCGCCTGGTTATTGATCTCATTGAAGGTCATCCAGTATTTCACTTTATGCTGATAGCGGGTGAATACCACTTTCGCGAAGCGCACAAAGAAGTCGATCAACTTACGGTTACGCCAGCCACCGTACTCCGTCACCAAATGATAAGGCATTTCGAAATGCGACAGCGTTATCACCGGTTCTATGCCGTACTTCAGGCATTCATCGAACAGATCGTCATAAAATTGCAGCCCCGCTTCGTTCGGCTGCGTTTCGTCGCCCAGCGGGAATATACGCGTCCAGGCGATAGACGTGCGAAAACATTTAAAGCCCATCTCTGCAAAAAGCTTAATGTCTTCTTTGTAGCGATGGTAAAAATCAATCGCTTCATGGTTGGGGTAGTTTTTACCTGGCAATACGCCATCGGTAATTTCTCGCGCGACGCCGTGAGCGCCAGCGGTCATGACATCAGCCACGCTGATCCCTTTTCCGCCTTCCTGCCACCCCCCTTCTAACTGATGAGCAGCGACCGCCCCACCCCACATGAAATTCGCTTTAAATCCAGACATAGTTCCCCTCTTCGATTCACCATGGCAATACAGAAACCGGTTTCAGTATGATACTGAGCAATCATGGTCAGGCTTTCAAGCAGGAAAATGTACCCGGTTTCATTTTCGTGGGGTAGCTCATAAAAACGGTCTATTTTGAAGAAAAGGAAGAAATAACCAGCAGAAAAAAACGGATACATCGCAGGCTCGCAAACGTTTGCTATCCCTGTTAGAATTGCGCCGAATTTACTTTCTACCGCAAACGCGTGGGGACCCAAGCAGTGACCGATAAAACCTCTCTTAGCTACAAAGATGCCGGTGTGGATATTGACGCAGGCAATGCTCTGGTGGATCGAATCAAAGGCGTAGTGAAGAAAACTCGCCGCCCGGAAGTCATGGGTGGTCTGGGTGGCTTCGGTGCGCTGTGCGCCTTGCCGCAAAAATATCGTGAACCGGTACTGGTTTCCGGCACTGACGGCGTAGGAACAAAGCTGCGCCTGGCAATGGATTTAAAACGCCACGACACTATCGGTATCGATCTCGTGGCGATGTGCGTTAACGACCTGGTGGTTCAGGGTGCAGAGCCGCTGTTCTTCCTTGACTACTACGCCACCGGTAAACTGGATGTGGATACCGCAGCCAGCGTGATTAACGGTATCGCGGAAGGTTGTCTGCAGTCTGGCTGTGCGCTGGTTGGCGGTGAAACCGCTGAAATGCCGGGGATGTACCACGGTGAAGATTACGACGTCGCCGGTTTTTGCGTCGGAGTGGTAGAAAAATCAGAAATTATCGACGGTTCTAAAGTAGCCGATGGCGATGTGCTGATTGCCCTGGGCTCCAGTGGTCCGCACTCCAACGGTTATTCGCTGGTGCGCAAGATTGTGGAAGTCAGCGGCTGTAACCCGGAAGCGACGGAGCTCGACGGTAAACCGTTAGCCGACCATCTGTTGGCGCCAACCCGTATTTACGTGAAATCGATCCTCGAATTGATTGAGAAGGTTGACGTTCACGCCATTGCCCACCTGACTGGCGGCGGTTTCTGGGAAAATATCCCACGCGTTCTACCGGACAACACCCAGGCGGTAATTGATGAATCCTCATGGCAGTGGCCTGCGGTCTTCAACTGGCTGCAAAACGCCGGTAACGTCAGCCAGCATGAAATGTATCGCACCTTTAACTGCGGCGTCGGCATGGTTATCGCCCTGCCTGTGGCAGAAGTGGACAAAGCCCTTGCCCTGCTGCAGGCAAAAGGTGAAAACGCCTGGAAAATCGGTATCATCAAAGCCTCTGATTCCGAACAGCGTGTGGTTATTGAATGATGAATATTGTGGTGCTTATTTCCGGTAACGGAAGTAATTTGCAGGCGATTATCGATGCCTGCAAACAGAATAAAATCAAAGGCACCCTGCGGGCAGTATTTAGCAACAAGGCCGACGCGTTCGGCCTTGAACGTGCTCAGGAAGCGGGTATTCCTGCACACGTTCTGACCGCCGATCGGTTTGACAGTCGTGAAGCATTTGACCGTGAACTCATTCATGAAATAGATGCGTATTCCCCAGACGTTGTGGTTCTGGCGGGTTTCATGCGTATCTTAAGCCCGGCATTTGTCATGCATTATCGTGGGCGTTTACTCAATATTCACCCCTCCCTGTTGCCTAAATATCCCGGTTTGCATACCCATCGCCAGGCGCTGGAAAATGGTGACGAGGAGCACGGTACGTCAGTGCACTTTGTCACTGACGAGCTGGACGGTGGCCCTGTGATATTACAGGCTAAGGTGCCGGTATTTGAGGGTGATGATGAAGACGAGATCACCGCCCGCGTTCAGGTTCAGGAGCACGCGATTTATCCGCTGGTGCTAAGTTGGTTTGTCGAAGGTCGGCTAAAGATGCGCGACAACGCGGCCTGGCTGGACGGCCAACGTCTGTCGCCGCAGGGTTATGCCGCAGACGAGTAGTACCTCCTTAAGTCCGGATAAAACGCGTCAGCGTTGCCATCCGGCAACAGAGCACGACTGGCCGGATGGCGGCGTAATAAGTCCCCTCCGGCCGACACTCAATGTTCTCCCTCTTTCCCTTTGCTATCAGACGGTTTATTGTCATACTTTTCTGGCACAGTTGGACATCTGAGAACACTGCTTATCATCATCAGGTCATGTCCCGTGGATAAAACGGAGTACAGGTATTAATGGGTCAGGAAAAACTATACATCGAGAAAGAACTTAGCTGGTTGGCGTTCAACGAACGCGTGCTCCAGGAAGCTGCGGATAAATCAAACCCGCTGATTGAACGGATGCGTTTCTTAGGCATCTATTCCAATAACCTTGATGAATTCTACAAAGTTCGCTTTGCGGAATTGAAGCGCCGAATAATTATTAGCGAAGAACAGGGTTCGAATTCCCATTCTCGCCATTTGTTAGGCAAAATTCAGTCCCGGGTGTTAAAAGCCGACCAGGAATTTGATGGCCTGTATAACGAACTGCTGCTGGAGATGGCGCGCAGTCAAATTTTTCTGATTAACGAACGCCAGCTCTCAGTGAACCAGCAAAGCTGGTTGCGCCACTATTTTAAACAGTATCTGCGTAAGCACATCACCCCCATTTTAATTAACCGCGAAACGGATCTCGTTCAGTTTTTGAAGGATGACTATACCTATCTGGCGGTGGAAATTATTCGTGGTGATGCCATTCGTTACGCGCTGCTGGAAATTCCCTCTGACAAGGTTCCCCGCTTTGTGAATCTGCCGCCGGAAGCGCCGCGCCGCCGCAAGCCGATGATCCTGTTAGACAATATTCTTCGCTACTGCCTGGACGATATCTTTAAAGGCTTCTTCGACTACGATGCGCTGAACGCTTACTCGATGAAAATGACCCGTGACGCCGAGTACGATCTGGTGCACGAAATGGAATCGAGCCTGATGGAGCTGATGTCCTCCAGTCTGAAACAGCGTTTAACCGCCGAGCCCGTGCGCTTTGTGTATCAGCGCGATATGCCTAACGCGCTGGTCGAAGTGCTGCGTGAGAAACTGACGATTTCACGCTACGACTCTATCGTTCCTGGCGGACGCTATCATAATTTTAAAGATTTCATTAACTTCCCTAACGTTGGCAAAGCCAACCTGGTGAACAAACCGCTGCCACGCCTGCGTCACCTCTGGTTTGATAAAGAGAAATTCCGCAACGGATTTGATGCCATTCGCGAGCGCGATGTCCTGCTTTACTACCCGTACCACACCTTTGAGCACGTACTGGAACTGTTGCGTCAGGCGTCGTTTGACCCCAGCGTGCTGGCGATCAAAATCAACATCTATCGCGTCGCGAAAGATTCACGCATCATCGACTCAATGATCCACGCCGCCCATAACGGGAAAAAAGTGACGGTGGTAGTTGAACTGCAGGCACGCTTTGACGAAGAGGCGAATATCCACTGGGCCAAGCGCCTGACGGAAGCAGGCGTCCATGTGATCTTCTCTGCGCCGGGTTTGAAAATCCACGCCAAGCTGTTCCTGATTTCGCGTAAAGAAGGCGATGAAGTGGTGCGCTACGCACATATCGGTACCGGTAACTTCAACGAAAAAACGGCGCGGTTGTATACCGACTACTCGTTACTGACCGCCGATGCGCGTATTACCAATGAAGTCCGCCGCGTGTTTAATTTTATTGAAAACCCGTATCGTCCGGTCACGTTTGACTATCTGCTGGTTTCACCGCAAAACTCGCGTCGCCTGCTGTATGAAATGATTGACCGAGAAATTGCCAACGCCCAGCAAGGGTTACCTTCCGGCATCACCCTGAAACTCAATAATCTGGTGGATAAAGGGCTGGTCGATCGTCTGTACGCGGCCTCAGGGTCCGGTGTCTCGGTCAACCTGTTGATCCGCGGGATGTGCTCTCTGATCCCGAATCTGGAAGGCATTAGCGACAATATTCGCGTTATCAGTATTGTCGATCGTTACCTTGAACACGATCGCGTGTATATCTTTGAGAACGGTGGCGATAAGCAGGTTTATCTTTCCTCAGCGGACTGGATGACGCGCAATATTGATTACCGCATCGAAGTGGCAACGCCGCTACTCGATCCTCGCCTTAAGCAGCGCGTGCTGGATATTATTGATATCCTGTTCAGCGACACGGTAAAAGCCCGTTATATCGACAAAGAACTGAGTAATCGCTACGTACCGCGTGGAAATCGCCGCAAAGTGCAGGCACAACTGGCGATTTACGACTATATCAAATCACTCGAACAACCTGACTAACGCTATGCCAATACATGATAAGACCCCTCGACCGCAGGAGTTTGCGGCGGTCGATCTCGGCTCAAACAGTTTTCACATGGTCATTGCCCGAGTGGTTGATGGCGCAATGCAGATCATTGGCCGCCTGAAACAGCGAGTCCATCTGGCCGATGGACTTGGCGCAGACAATATGCTGAGCGAAGAGGCAATGGAGCGGGGCTTAAACTGCCTGTCGCTGTTCGCCGAGCGCCTGCAGGGTTTCGCCCCTTCCAGCGTCTGTATTGTGGGCACGCACTCGCTTCGTGAAGCGCTGAACGCGACCGATTTTTTGAAACGCGCAGAAAAAGTGATCCCCTACCCTATTGAGATCATTTCTGGCAACGAAGAAGCACGCCTGATTTTCATGGGGGTTGAACACACCCAGCCGGAAAAGGGGCGCAAGCTGGTGATCGATATCGGCGGTGGCTCAACGGAACTGGTCATTGGGGAAAATTTTGAACCCAAACTGGTTGAAAGCCGTCGTATGGGCTGCGTCAGCTTTGCGCAGATCTATTTCCAGGGTGGCACAATCAGCAAAGAGAATTTCCAGCGCGCCCGTATGGCGGCAGCACAGAAGCTTGAAACGTTAGCCTGGCAATTCAGAATTCAGGGCTGGAATGTCGCACTGGGGGCATCTGGCACCATCAAAGCCGCGCACGAAGTGCTGCTGGCGTTGGGTGAAAAAGACGGGTTTGTCACCCCGGAACGTCTCGACAGACTGGTCGCAGAAGTTCTTCAACATCGTAGCTTTGAAGCGCTGAGTCTGCCGGGGTTGTCTGAAGAGCGAAAAGCGGTCTTTGTTCCGGGGCTGGCCATTCTGTGCGGTGTTTTTGATGCCCTGGGCATCCATGAACTCCGTCTTTCTGATGGCGCTCTGCGCGAAGGCGTATTGTACGAAATGGAAGGCCGTTTCCGCCATCAGGATGTACGCAGCCGGACCGCCAGCAGCCTGGCAAACCAGTACAATATCGACAGTGAGCAGGCCAGACGCGTGCTGGATACCACCATGCACATGTACGAGCAGTGGCACGCCCAGCAGCCTAAGCTGGCACATCCTCAGCTCGAAGCGCTGTTAAAATGGGCGGCAATGCTGCACGAAGTGGGCCTGAACATTAACCATAGCGGTCTACACCGTCATTCCGCCTATATACTGCAAAACAGCGATTTACCCGGTTTTAACCAGGAACAGCAAACCATGATGGCTACGCTGGTTCGCTATCATCGTAAAGCAATCAAGCTTGACGATCTGCCGCGCTTTACGCTGTTCCGTAAGAAACAGTATCTGCCGCTCATTCAACTCCTGCGCCTGGGTGTCTTGCTCAATAATCAGCGCCAGGCGACCACGACGCCGCCGACGCTAACGCTTAACACTGACGACAGTCACTGGACGCTGCGTTTCCCCCATGACTGGTTCAGCCAAAACGCGCTGGTTCTGCTGGATCTGGAAAGAGAGCAGCAGTACTGGGAAGCGGTCACCGGCTGGAGCCTGACGATCGAAGAAGAGCCTGCACCCGATATTGCGGCGTAAAAGAGATTCAGGTGCCCGCCACTGGCACCTGCTCTTTCAGCGTCTCGCTTAAGGGTTGCGGTGCGCCAATCAGATATCCCTGCATATAGTCAATTCCCAGCGTCGTTACCGCCTGACGAATCTCTTCATTTTCTACAAATTCGGCGACGACCTGCATTTTTTTCATCCGCGCCAAATGGCAGATCGAAGCAACAATCTGGTAGTCGAGGCTGTTTGAAACCATGTTACGGATGAAACTGCCGTCAATCTTCAGAATGTTAGCATTCACATTTTTGAGCCTTGCGTAGCTGGCATAACCCGTGCCGAAATCATCAATCGCAATTTGGCAGCCCAACTGCTGCAAATGCTGTAGCGTGATTTGCGCTTGTTCGGCATTCATTAATGCGTAGCTTTCCGTCACTTCAAAAATGAGTTGCCAGGCTTCAATCTGGTATTTGCTCAGCAACTGGCTCACTTCCAGCGGGAATTTCGCCCGACAAATGGAGGGTGATGACAGATTAATGGCATAGCGACGCGCCGGCATCCGCGCCCGGTTCTCGGTCATAAAACGCAGCGTGTTTTCAATGACCCAAAGATCGATATTGGATGTCAGGCCAAATTCATGCGCAACGGGTAAAAAGACATCAGGCGTGATCATTCCCCCCTGTTCGTCCTGTAATCGCAGCAAGATTTCATGATAGACATCACCGCGAATCCCCTGGATAGGCTGGACCATCAGACAAAAATGGTTGTATTCCAGCGCCTGTTGCAGCCGATTCATCATCGCGACTTTGTCACGCAAATTACGCTGCAAATTCAGTGCGCCGCGACGCTCTAAATTCTCTGGCGTATTGGTCATCACCGAGAGTTCGGCCGTTGTGCTCAACTCACCCAGCAATAAATAGATATGATTCACTGGCGAACGCACATAGCAATAGCTCACGCCCACCTGCGGCTGGAAGGTCATGCCATCCCAGACAAAGCGAAACTGCTTAATATGTGCATCAAGGGCTTCAATGCGTTGCTGATGCGATTCGGTGTTCAGACGTAGTACCAGGTCGTTACCCGCCATCTGATACACGCTTTCACCCGCATCCAGCTTTTCGCTGATCCAGTGCGATAGCTTCTGTTTGTACTGGATCCGCAGCATGATGCCATAGTTTTTTACCAGGGTTTCCAGTTCAGGGACGCGTAAATAGCACAGCGCGGACCACGGCGCATTTTTCAGGGAGCGGTTTAATGCACGCAGATTCGGCAGATGCACGACAGGATCCAGGAATGCCAACCGTCGGGCGCGGCTATTCACGCTCCGCTGACGCGTTGCCAGCACAGCCATGTAATTGATGATGAAAGAAAAAACGAGAAAGCTCGACGACGTAATAGCCAGTTGCACATCGTATCCGGAGTACTGCAGCATATAACTCTGATAATGATGAATCGCAATAATTAAAACCAGCGCCCACGTCAGTGAAATAAATCGATAGCCATAGCGCATCGCTCCCCATAACATAACGGGGAGAAGGAGTGACATTGTGTAATTTGTACTGAATAATGAGCTATTTACATCTAATGGCATGCAGAGCAATATTAACAGTGCCGACAGCACCATTCCCCATATCACTACTTCTGTTTTGGTCACCTTTTTATCAAACTGCCGTTTGAGTTGGTCATAATAGCCACGCAGATGTAACGGATTGCGTATTGCACGAATAATAAAATAGAAGAGTGGAATACCAATTAAATTACCCACTAATAACGCCTGATAGTTTATTAATGCATTGATATTAAAAGGCGTGACACCCATCATGCTCACTCTGTTTTTGTATATTCCAACAAAGCCTGCGAATTGAAAAAGAACCAGAAATAATGTCGCAGAAAAAAATACCTGCCAAAAAATACGCGGAAAGACCAGATGTGGAACCCCGTGAGAGACATTATTCCGACGCGGCGTAAAGACACGATAGCCCCCCCAACTCAGCACGATGGCGACAAGGTAATGGGTAATGATGGTTAAAGTTTCGCTCAGGCCCACTAGCGGCAGTTTGCGCAGCAAAATCGACAGTACAATTCCCGGTAATGCCGCCCAGCCGAAAAAGAGCATCAGGCTCATCATCAAGGCCAGCGGTAAGTAGAAGAGCACCACCTCACCAGAACCAACATGCGCATAGGTATTTGCATAAGTCACTAATGGCTGCAGCAAGGACGGCAAAATAAGCGGGAGCCCCCACCACTTATCTCTGTTTTGTATATATTTTTTATTAAGTTTCATAGATGCTCGGCTGCCCCAAAATCCTGAAGGGGGTTAATCAGACAGGCATCCCACCTGACCTTACCTGGATGACGAAAGATCCATCATACATAACGCGTCGATTCTATTAGGCATTGGCTATCGGCGTTTGACATAAATCAAATAATTTTATTCGTATTAATCAATAATTACTTTTATTTCGCTGAGTTATCATTTTGACATTATTAATGCAAATATTACGGCCAATTTCCATAACACCAATCTATGAAACTACTGACGCAATTTTACATCATCAAGAATTGACCATCGCAACACAGTATGCCTTAATGTACTTATCGCCCGTGTGGGCATCCCTTAAGGAACCTTTTGTGAGTCAGGCAACCAGTATGCGAAAACGACATCGATTTAACAGTCGCATGACCCGTATCGTATTGCTTATCAGCTTTATCCTCTTCTTTGGACGCTTCGTCTACTCTTCTATTGGTGCCTGGCATCATCATCAGGACAAAAAAGACGCTCAACAATCCAGCCTCTCCGTCGAGACGCCTGCGCAGCGCTAATGTTTCCCTTCCTGAACAGATGCATCTCTGTTGACCGTTTGTCGCCAGAGAAATAAAAAACCCCTGCATGACAGGGGTTTGAATCAGCTTACGGCGGGGACAGACTTATTCCCACTCAATCGTAGCCGGTGGCTTGCCGCTGATGTCATACACCACGCGGGAAATGCCATTCACTTCGTTGATAATGCGGTTAGAGACGCGGCCTAAGAAATCATATGGCAGGTGAGCCCAGTGCGCGGTCATAAAGTCGATGGTTTCGACTGCGCGCAGGGAAACAACCCAGTCGTATTTACGGCCATCGCCCATGACACCAACGGAGCGAACCGGCAGGAACACGGTAAACGCCTGGCTTACTTTGTTGTACAGGTCGGCTTTGTGCAGTTCTTCGATGAAGATAGCATCCGCACGACGCAGCAGGTCGCAGTACTCTTTCTTCACTTCGCCCAGTACGCGCACGCCAAGACCCGGGCCCGGGAACGGGTGACGGTAAAGCATGTCGTACGGCAGACCAAGCTCCAGACCAATTTTACGTACTTCGTCTTTGAACAGCTCACGCAGCGGTTCAACCAGGCCCATCTTCATCTCTTTCGGCAGGCCGCCCACGTTGTGGTGAGATTTGATGACGTGTGCTTTACCGGTTGCTGAAGCCGCAGATTCGATCACGTCAGGGTAGATAGTCCCCTGCGCCAGCCACTTCACGTCTTCCAGCTTCAGCGCTTCTTCATCGAACACTTCCACGAACACGCGGCCGATGATTTTACGTTTCGCTTCCGGATCGTTCTCGCCTTTCAGCGCGTCCAGGAAGCGCTGCTCACCTTCCACGTGAACGATGTTCAAACCGAAGTGGTCGCCGAACATGTCCATGACCTGCTGGGCTTCATTCAGACGCAGCAGACCGTTGTCGACGAAGACGCAGGTCAGGTTTTTACCGATAGCGCGGTGCAGCAGCATCGCGGTGACGGAAGAGTCCACGCCGCCGGAAAGACCGAGGATGACCTTATCATCGCCAACCTGCTGACGAATACGTTCAACGGCGTCGTCGATGATTTTTGCCGGGGTCCACAGAGCTTCGCACTGGCAGATGTCGCGCACAAAGCGCTCCAGCATACGCATCCCCTGACGGGTGTGGGTCACTTCCGGGTGGAACTGCACGCCGTAGAAGCGTTTTTCTTCATTCGCCATAATGGCAAACGGGCAGCTTTCGGTGCTGGCAACGGTGACGAAGTCAGACGGGATAGCCGTCACTTTATCGCCATGGCTCATCCAGACGTCCAGCAGCGGTTTACCGTCTGCAGTCAGGGAATCTTCGATTCCGCGCACCAGCGCGCTATCGGTAACCACTTCAACCTGTGCGTAACCGAATTCACGCTCGTTAGAACCTTCAACATGACCACCCAGCTGCATTGCCATGGTCTGCATGCCGTAGCACACACCAAATACTGGCACACCGGCTTCAAACACATACTGTGGGGCGCGCGGGCTATTATCTTCAGTCGTACTTTCTGGGCCACCGGAAAGGATGATGCCGCTTGGGTTGAATTCGCGAATTTGTGCTTCCGTGACATCCCATGCCCATAGTTCGCAGTAAACGCCAAGTTCACGCACGCGACGCGCAACCAGCTGAGTATACTGGGAACCAAAATCAAGGATAAGAATGCGATGTTTATGAATATTGTCTGTCATTGACGCTAATTCCGAGGCAAGTGAAACAGATTAAATAAATCGCCCGACGCGAAGGTCGGGCGAAGAAAATCAGGAGCCCAGACGGTAGTTCGGGGACTCTTTGGTGATGGTCACGTCGTGGACGTGGCTTTCCTGAATACCCGCACCGCTGATGCGCACAAATTCCGCTTTAGTACGCAGCGCGTCGATAGTACCACAGCCGGTCAGCCCCATACAGGAGCGCAGGCCGCCCATCTGCTGGTGAATGATCTCTTTCAGGCGGCCTTTATAGGCAACACGGCCTTCGATACCTTCCGGTACCAGTTTGTCGGCTGCGTTATCGCTCTGGAAATAACGGTCAGAAGAGCCTTTGGACATCGCACCCAATGAACCCATGCCGCGATAAGATTTGTATGAACGGCCCTGGTACAGTTCGATTTCACCCGGAGATTCTTCGGTACCAGCCAGCATAGAGCCCACCATGACCGCGCTTGCGCCTGCGGCAATCGCTTTTGCAATGTCGCCGGAGAAGCGGATACCGCCGTCAGCAATAACCGGAATACCCATGCCTTCGAGCGCTTCGACTGCGTCAGAAACGGCAGTGATCTGCGGAACACCCACGCCGGTCACGATGCGCGTTGTACAGATGGAGCCAGGACCGATACCCACTTTCACCGCGCTCACACCCGCTTCAGCCAGTGCTCGTGCGCCTGCGCCGGTAGCGACGTTACCGCCGATGATTTGCAGATCCGGGTATTTAGCACGGGTTTCACGAATACGTTGCAGAACGCCTTCGGAGTGACCGTGTGAAGAGTCGATCAGCAGCACGTCAACGCCAGCAGCAACCAGCGCGTCTACACGTTCTTCGTTGCCCGCGCCTGCGCCAACGGCGGCACCGACGCGCAGACGACCATGTTCGTCTTTACATGAGTTCGGTTTACGTTCTGCTTTCTGGAAATCTTTTACGGTGATCATGCCGAGCAGATGGAAACTGTCGTCCACCACCAGCGCTTTCTCAACGCGCTTCTCATGCATTTTGGCCAGCACGACATCACGCGCTTCGCCTTCACGCACGGTAACCAGACGCTCTTTCGGGGTCATATAGACGCTAACCGGCTGGTTCAGATCGGTGACAAAACGGACGTCACGACCGGTGATGATACCTACCAACTCATTACCTTCGGTGACAACCGGGTAGCCGGCAAAACCGTTACGCTCGGTCAGCTCTTTCACTTCGCGCAGGGTGGTGGTCGGCAGAACGGTTTGCGGGTCGGTGACCACGCCAGATTCATGTTTTTTCACGCGGCGAACTTCTTCAGCCTGACGTTCAATAGACATGTTTTTATGGATAAAACCGATGCCGCCTTCCTGGGCCAGAGCAATTGCAAGGCGCGCTTCAGTCACGGTATCCATTGCTGCGGAGAGCATAGGAATGTTCAAACGAATGGTTTTCGTCAACTGCGTGCTGAGGTCGGCAGTATTCGGCAGAACGGTGGAGTGAGCGGGTACGAGGAGGACGTCGTCAAACGTCAAAGCTTCTTTAGCAATACGTAGCATGGGCAATATCTCTGACCTGGGGGTGGATAAATATTGCCGTGGCATTATACAGAGCGTAACCGATTGCATCCACACTTTTTTGCAAATAATGCTTGCGATCCCCGGCAAGCGGGTTACTATCGATTGAATAACCTGCTGATTTAGAATTTGATCCCGCTCACATGTTATCCTCTCAAACCTCCGCTATTTTTACCGTAAGCCGCCTGAATCAGACGGTGCGTCTGCTGTTAGAACAAGAAATGGGGCAGGTCTGGATCAGCGGTGAGATTTCAAACTTCACCCAGCCGTCGTCGGGTCACTGGTATTTCACCCTTAAAGATGACACGGCGCAGGTGCGCTGCGCGATGTTCCGCAACAGCAATCGCCGGGTCACGTTTCGCCCTCAGCACGGTCAGCAGGTGCTGGTACGCGCCAATATCACGCTGTATGAACCGCGCGGCGACTATCAGATTATTGTTGAGAGCATGCAGCCGGCAGGTGAAGGTCTGCTGCAACAAAAATACGAGCAGCTAAAAGCCAAACTCCAGGCCGAAGGGCTGTTTGATCAGCAGCACAAACAGCCACTGCCCTCCCCCGCTCATTGCGTGGGCGTTATCACTTCAAGAACGGGTGCGGCGCTTCACGATATCCTTCACGTACTGAAACGTCGCGATCCTTCCCTGCCTGTGATTATTTACCCTACTGCGGTACAGGGAGATGACGCACCGGGGCAAATCGTTCGCGCCATTGAAATGGCGAACAAGCGCAACGAGTGCGAGGTGTTGATTGTCGGTCGCGGCGGCGGTTCGCTGGAAGACTTATGGAGTTTTAACGACGAACGTGTCGCGCGCGCCATTTTTGCCAGCCGCATTCCAGTAGTGAGCGCCGTCGGTCACGAAACGGACGTGACCATTGCTGATTTTATTGCCGACCTGCGCGCACCGACCCCTTCGGCCGCCGCAGAGATGGTCAGCCGAAACCAGCAGGAACTGTTACGTCAGATCCAATCCGCCCAGCAGCGTCTGGGGATGGCAATGGACTATTTCCTTGCTAACCGCAGCCGTCGATTTACGCAGCTCTTTCATCGTCTGCAACAGCAGCATCCACAGCTGCGCCTCGCGCGGCAACAAACGGCGCTGGAACGATTACAACAGCGGATGAGCATCGCAGTCGACACGCAGCTTAAGCGCACCAGCCAACGGCAGCTTCGTCTGGTGCAACGTCTGAATCAACAAAACCCTCAGCCGCGCATTCACCGGGCTCAGAGTCGGATTCAACAACTGGAGTATCGTCTGGCCGAGAATATACGCGTACGTTTGAGTATGACGCGTGAACGCTTCGGTAATGCGGTCACACATCTGGAAGCCGTCAGCCCGCTCTCCACGCTGGCGCGAGGCTACAGTGTTACCAGTAGCGCCGATGGCAAAGTGCTGAAAGAAACCAAACAGGTGAAGCCTGGCGATACGCTAACTACCCGGGTCAGCGACGGCTGGGTGGAAAGCGAAGTGAAAGGCGTCACGCTCATGAAGAAATCGCGCGCCGCGAAAAAATCCTGATACACCGGTCAAGCTGTTAATCAGGCGTCATCAACAGCATCGCCCAGGAGAGCGTAGAAAACACCGCCAGTGCCCCAACCGCGCCAAGGGTGCCAAAGAGTTGACCGAAAGCCACCGAGCCCACTATCTGCCCGGCGGCCAGCATCAGGAAAGCCAGACTCACGCCAGCTGCCGGTGAAGGTTCCGTTATTTCCGCCCCCCTCACCAACAGCACACCGGATAATATGACGTAACCTGCTCCGCTCATTGCAACCACCGCAAACAGCCACCAGTGAAAGCCGTGGCTAAACGCCAACAGAGCCAGCGAGAGCGCCATGAGAATTTGCGATCCGCGATAAACACCCCGCATCCCTATTCGCCTCGCCGCACTCCCGGTAAATACGGCAACTATCCCGGCGCCACCGCTAACCAACCAAAGCATGTTGGTCGTCACGCTCTCAAGCCCGGTATGTCGTTGTAATATCTCTGGACCAAAACTCCACCACGCGGCGCTGGCGGTACCACTGACAAAGGCAATCAATAGCAGTCTGAACATCCCCTTTTTCGTGAGCATACTGCGCCAGTGCAGCCGCTGTTCCTGCCGATCTGAACCTGAGCCTGGCAGGAAACGCCAGGCTGCTATTAAGCAGACCAGTGCCAGCAGGGCAAAGACGATACAGGCCGCACGCCACTGGCCAGGCAGTACCAGTAACACCAGCACTGAGAGAATGATTCCGCCGCTCGTGCCTGCATTGATGACGGTATTCACCTGCGTCTGCCGCTTCGAAGGTATGTCCTGGCTTACGGCCCCCGCAAGAGATGGCGAGGCAAGACCGGAGCTAAAGCCGGCAATAAACAGACCTGTTGCAAGCCACAGGGGTGAAGGTGCCATTGCAAGGATAAGTAGCCCCACCGCGGCAGCGATCGCCGCCAGCATAGCCGGGACTCGCGGACCGAACTGGTTCGTCAGGAAGGAGGCGAGAAATACCGACAAACAGTAGGCTATGTAGCTGCAGGCAGCGATAAGCCCGGCACCCTGGGGAGAGAACGGGATTGTCTGGCGGATATCAGGCAGCATGATGCCCCACGAGAATCTTGCCATCCCGTAGGTCACGGCTATCAAAGAAAAACCGGTTACGCCCAACACAAGGTGTTTTGTCATCGTGTTCCTCTCTTTCTGTGACGTAAAAAAGTAAACCCAGAAAGGCGGATGCGCCACTTTTCAGCCAGGCGATTTGTCCGACTTAACCGCAGATCCCTCGCGATGGCTTACACTTAGACTGTATGTTTTTTATTCGGCCTTGCCAGAATTAAGGAGAGCGATATGCCCTATGCCTACAGTGTGATCCCGCCTTATATCCTGCGTCGCATCATTGAATTAGGGTCTGAGCCGCAGCAGAAGTGCGCAAGGCAAACACTCACCCATGTGCAAAACCTGATGGCGCATATGCCAGGTAAACCCGCTGCGCCGCACGTGAACAAAGCCGGGCAGTTGGAACGCGATATCTATGACGCGAGGCAGACCCAGGAGTTGCCGGGTACGCAGGTGCGTTATGAAGGACATCCTTCAAATGGGGATGTGGCGGTCGATGAAGCCTATGACTATCTCGGGATAACCCATGATTTTTTCTGGAAGCACTGGCAGCGTGACTCCTTGGATAATAAGGGCTTAATTCTCACCGGTACGGTTCATTACGGACGCGAGTACCAGAACGCTTTCTGGAACGGGCAACAAATGGTGTTTGGTGACGGCGATGGCGAGATTTTTAACCGTTTCACGATTGCTATTGACATTGTAGCCCACGAACTGGCGCATGGGGTCACGGAATCCGAAGCCGGGCTGATCTACTTTGAGCAGGCAGGCGCGCTCAATGAGTCGCTCTCTGATGTGTTCGGTGCGCTGGTGAAGCAATATCATCTGGGGCAAACCGCCGATCGAGCCGACTGGCTGATTGGCGAGGGGCTACTGGCTGACGGTATCAACGGCAAGGGGTTACGCTCCATGTCAGCACCTGGCACCGCTTATGACGATCCGCTGCTCGGCAAAGATCCACAACCTGCCCATATGCGAGATTTCATTAAGACACGGGAAGATAACGGCGGCGTTCACCTCAACTCCGGTATTCCTAACCGGGCATTTTACCTTGCGGCGACGGCATTAGGCGGATACGCATGGGAAAAAGCGGGCTATGCCTGGTACGATACCGTTTGTGACCGGCAGTTGACGCAGGACGCCGACTTTATCGATTTTGCCCGCTTAACCATTCATCATGGTAAAAAGCGCAGCGGTAAAGAAACGGCGCAGGCCATTGAGGACGCCTGGAAAGAGACAGGAGTGATGTAATGGACATCCCTGAATTAACTGATGACGCCGTGGTAGAACTTGCGCGTGAAGGCGGCGTTGCGTTTATACCAAAGCTCAGCAAACAGCGTAAAATTGCGTTGTCTACCCTGTCTGAAGCACAACGCCAGCGAATCGCTGATATTCTGCGGCAAAGTCTGTCTGTCGGCGCACCACCGGGACAGGGTGATTCACCGGGCCGGGGCGATCAGCGCTACTTTCGTATTCAGATTGTCTGGACCCGGCATAATCAGGCGGGATATACCGATATTATCGTACTGGTACCAGAAAACGATGCGCCAGCGTCGCTTGTCGAACTCTGGCAAAATGGAGAGGACTGCGTGTGCAACTAAGCCCGCGTCAGAACAAACTCAACGCGTTTTTTTGAGATCAGACCGTGCCCGTTCTGGCAGAAGTAATCCACCGCACCGCAGGCTTTTAAAACCTGTAACGGCTGGTGGCAGTCCGGGCAACGCGGTACAAGGGGATAATCCGTATTGCACGTCGCGCAGTGCGCAGTTTCGCCGTTGCGTTCCAGCGGCTGTTGACAGTCTGGACAGGTGAGTTCCATAGCAGTCTCCGAATCTGGATGTGCGCCCTCTCAGAAGAGAGGGCTTGAATGATTACTTACTTTTCTTGATGTGTTTAATCAGACGTTTACGCTTACGCATCTGGGTTGGCGTCAAGGTGTTACGCTTATTCGCATACGGGTTTTCACCCTCTTTGAACTGAATGCGAATCGGCGTTCCCATGACTTCCAGCGATTTGCGGAAGTAGTTCATCAGGTAGCGCTTGTAGGAATCCGGCAGGTCTTTGACCTGGTTACCGTGAATCACCACAATCGGCGGGTTATAGCCACCGGCATGCGCATACTTCAGCTTCACACGACGACCACGCACCAGCGGTGGCTGGTGATCTTCAACCGCCATTGTCATGATGCGCGTCAGCATTGCAGTACTCACGCGACGGGTGGAACTGTCGTAGGCTTCACGTACAGATTCAAACAGATTACCCACGCCGCTGCCATGCAGTGCAGAGATGAAGTGGACGCGTGCAAAATCGATGAAGCCCAGACGGAAGTCCAGCGTCTCTTTAACCTGCTCTTTCACTTCCTGGGTTAGCCCATCCCATTTGTTCACAACAATAACAAGTGAGCGCCCACTATTGAGGATAAAGCCCAGCAATGACAGGTCCTGGTCTGAGATGCCTTCACGTGCATCAATGACCAACATAACCACGTTAGCATCTTCAATGGCTTGCAACGTTTTGATGACAGAGAATTTTTCTACCGCATCGGTAATTTTGCCGCGCTTACGCACCCCAGCCGTATCGATAAGCACATATTCACGCTCATCACGCTCCATCGGGATATAAATGCTGTCACGGGTGGTGCCTGGCATGTCGTAGACCACAACGCGGTCTTCACCCAGAATACGGTTAGTCAGCGTTGACTTACCCACGTTCGGGCGACCGACAATCGCCAGTTTTATTGGCAGATCCTGCGGGTTGAAATCATCCTCAGGCTCTTCTTCACCGTTTTCATCGGCTTCGAACTGTGCCCAATATTCCGCATCTTCATCCACCTCTTCCTGCGGCGAGACGTCATCCATCCACGGCAGCAGCACATGCTCCAGCAGACTCAATACGCCTCGGCCATGAGAAGCGGCGATGGGATGAATTTCACCCAGACCCAGCGAGTAAAAATCAACGATCGCCTGGTCCGGATCGAGTCCGTCGGTTTTGTTGGCTACAAGGAATGTTGGTTTTTCGCGAGAACGCAGGTGCTGGGCAATGGCTTCGTCCGCAGGCATCAGCCCCGCGCGCGCATCTACCATAAACAGCACCACGTCAGCCTCTTCAATCGCCAGTAGCGACTGTTCGGCCATACGCGTTTCGACACCGTCCTCGGTACCATCAATACCGCCTGTATCAATACAGATAAACTCGCGGCCTTCAATCTCCGCACGACCGTATTTACGGTCACGAGTCAGACCCGGGAAATCCGCAACCAGCGCATCTCGGGTGCGGGTTAGACGGTTAAATAACGTGGATTTTCCGACGTTAGGGCGCCCGACAAGCGCGACCACAGGTACCATGTTTAAAGCCTCATTTTATAAATCATCAGACAACAGACGCGAATTTTTGCGCCGTTGTTAAAAACAGGAAAACGGCCCCTGCACCAGGAGCCGTTTTTTAAAGCGTACGACCGGGACGATTAACGCGTAATGGAATACACGGTACCGTCTTTTGCCTGGATCAGCAGTTTGCCATCGGCAGACACCGGTTCGGTCAGGAAGCCCGAACTGTCAACCTCTTGCTGCGCAACGAAACGGCCATCTTCGACGTTAATCCAGTGCAGATAACCTTCGCTATCTCCAACAACCAGATTGCCATTATACAGCACCGGAGAGGTCAACAGACGGTGCAGCAGATCGCTTTGCGTCCACAGCGTAACGCCGCCATCAGTGGTCAGCGCCATCACGCGGTCATTCTGATCCACCAGATAGATACGGTTGCCTTCGACGATGAAATCATTCACCGAACCCAGTTCGCGTTTCCACATCACCTGGCCACTGCGCAGATCCAGCGCCGTCAGGTTGCCATTATACGCCAGCGCATAAACGACACCATTGACGATAACCGGCGTCGTATCGACATCGCTCAGACGGTCAATCTCAGTAGAACCGGTCGCCTGTGAAATACGCTGCTGCCAGATCATCTGGCCTTGCTGCATCAGCACCGCACTGACACGGCCGTTATCGCCGCCGACAATTGCCGCACCGAAGGCCGTTGCCGGAGCAGATTCACCGCGCAGGGACAGGGACGGCATATCGAGGTTAACGGTCCATTTAATGGCGCCATCAGCTTCATTCAATGCCTGCAGCTGACCATTGCTGGTGTGAATCAGCACCAGGCCATCGCTCACCACCGGACGCGACAGCGCTTCGCCTGCCACTTTGGTTTGCCATGCAACGGTACCGTCAGCGGTATTGAGCGCATAAACCTGCGCTTTTTCGCTGCCCAGATACACATGGCCGCCCGCCACTGTCACACCGCCTGACAACAGAGCAGGAGTACGAGAAAACCAGCCATCTTTCTCAGCCAGGTTCACCGCCCACACCTCTTTTCCATCGGCAGCATTTAATGCTTTAACCACGCCCGAACGGTCAGCGGCATACACCACGTTATCCGCCAGCGCTGGATGCAGGTTAGAGTAGAAATCACCGATACCATTGCCTACAGACGTGCTCCAGACGGTAGACGGGGTAAACTGATTTTCAACCACCGGTAATGGGGACATTTTAACAACGTCTTCTTCGCCACTAAACAGTGAACAGCCGCTCAACAGGCTAACAGAAAGCAGCCCTGGCAGAAGTAATTTACGCAATTGCATCGGGTCCCTCTCAGATGGACAAATTATTGATTTTCATCTGCATCATTTCGCTCAGTGCCGGGGAGGCTTTGCTGTTTATGCCTGCTTCCCATGCACTACGCGCACCTTGTTTATCACCTTTACTCAGCTGCGCTTCACCACGCAGATCGGCAACAATCGCTGCCCACCCTTCTCCCTTTACGGTGTCCAGAGTTTTCAGCGCAGTGTCCGCTTGCTTAAGCTGTACCTGAACACGTGCAAGACGCAATGTAATCACAGCTTTCAGGTTTTCATCACTCGTTGCCGCCAGCCCTTGCTGAAGCTGGGTCGCGGCTTTATCAAGCTGATTTTGGTCGACAAACTGCTGCGCCAGCTCCATGGAAGCTAACGCGCCGTATGTGTTTTTGTTCTCCGCGGCAAATTTCTCCGCTGCGGAAAGTTTGTCGGCGTTGCCGGAGCCGATCTCCGTCACCACAGACTGGTAGGACTGAGAAGCAGAGCGCGCGGATTCAGTCTGATGACTGGTCCAGTAACGCCAGCCGATCAGTGCGCCAACCCCTAAAATCACCCCAACAGCCAGCGCTTTACCGTTTTCGGCAAAGAAGCGTTTAATCGCTTCAACCTGGTCGTTTTCGTTCTCGTAAATTTCCACGCAGTCCTTCTCCTTAAGCCATTAACGTGCGCAAATGGGTTGCAACGCTATTTTGTGCAACTGCAGTTTGCTCACCGGAGCGCAAATCTTTCACTACCACTGTACCGTTAGCCACTTCGGACTCACCCAGTACCAGTGCAATGCGGGCGCCCCATTTGTCGGCACGGGCAAACTGTTTCTTAAAGTTGCCACCACCGTGGTTAGTCATCAACTTCACGCCGGGCATTTCGTCACGCAGGCGTTCGGCTAACGTCATTGCTGCAGACTGCGTTTCCGCGCCTGAAGCGACCAGGTATATATCGACAACAGAATCTGCTTTAAATTCCGTGTTAACGGCCTGAACAAGTAAAACAAGACGTTCCAGCCCCATCGCAAAGCCCACGCCCGGGGTTGCACGTCCGCCGAGTTGCTCGACCAGCCCATCATAACGTCCACCGGCACAAACGGTGCCCTGTGAACCCAGACTGCTGGTGACCCACTCAAATACGGTACGGTTATAGTAGTCAAGACCACGCACCAGACGCTGATTAACAGTATACGCAATCCCGGCGGCTTCCAGCAGTTTACACAGTCCGGCAAAGTGCTCGCGGGAGTCGTCGTCCAGATAGTCGCCCAGTTGCGGCGCATCGTTGAGCAGCGCCTGTACGTCCGGGTTCTTCGAATCCAGCACGCGCAGCGGGTTGGAATACATGCGACGTTTGCAGTCTTCGTCCAGTTTCTCAACGTGTTGTTCGAGGAAAGCGACCAGCGCATCGCGATAGTTGGCACGCGCTTCGAGCGAACCGATGGAGTTCAGCTCCAGGCTGACGTGATCGGCAATGCCCAGCGCACGCCACCAGCGCGCGGTCAGCATAATCAGCTCAGCATCGATATCCGGCCCTTGCAGACCAAACACTTCGACACCCAACTGATGGAACTGGCGATAGCGCCCTTTCTGCGGACGCTCGTGGCGGAACATCGGCCCGATATACCACAGTCGTTGTTCCTGATTGTACAGAAGACCATGCTCGATGCCGGCACGTACACAGCCTGCCGTACCTTCAGGACGCAGAGTCAGGCTGTCGCCATTTCGGTCCTCAAAGGTGTACATCTCTTTTTCAACGACGTCAGTGACTTCACCAATCGCACGTTTAAATAACGGGGTCTGCTCTACAATCGGCAAGCGGATTTCACTGTAACCGTAGCTGCTGAGCACGTTTTTGAGAGTGCCTTCGATGCGCTGCCAAATGGCGCTTTCGCCAGGCAGACAATCGTTCATGCCGCGAATGGCTTGAATGTTTTTTGCCACGTCTATTCTCTTTCTGAATATAAAAATGAACCCTCAGCGCTTCCCCGAGCGATACGGGAGCGATGCGGGTTCAATCATACACGGGAAGCGCTTCGCTTCCCAACACGTTATTATTTTTCAACCTGCTGCACGTTGATTCGCTGCGCTTCATCGAGCATTGTCGCTTTGGCGCGGATGCGGGCTTCAAGCTGGTCAATCATATCGCTATTATCCAGACGATCTTTACGAACGCCATCTTCATAGAGACCACTTTTCTTATTACCGCCGGTGACGCCCAGCGTGGATACCAGCGCTTCGCCCGGTCCGTTGACCACGCAGCCTATGATCGAAACGTCCATCGGCGTGATGATATCTTCCAGACGCTGCTCCAGCGCATTCACCGTACCGATCACGTCAAACTCCTGACGCGAGCAGGTTGGGCAGGCAATGAAGTTGATCCCGCGTGCGCGAATGCGCAGCGATTTCAGAATATCGAACCCAACTTTGATCTCTTCTACCGGATCGGCCGCCAGCGAAACGCGCAGGGTATCACCGATCCCTTCAGAGAGCAGCAGGCCCAGACCGATCGCCGATTTCACCGCACCGCTACGCGCGCCACCGGCTTCGGTGATCCCTAAGTGCAGCGGCTGATCGATCTGCTTCGCCAGCAGGCGATAAGATTCTACGGCGAGGAAAACGTCCGACGCTTTCACACTCACTTTGAACTGATCGAAGTTGAGACGATCGAGATGATCCACGTGGCGCATTGCCGATTCCAGCAAGGCCTGCGGGGTCGGTTCGCCATATTTTTCCTGCAGATCTTTTTCCAGCGATCCGGCGTTCACGCCGATGCGAATCGGAATATTTTTGTCTCGCGCACAGTCCACGACCATACGGATGCGTTCTTCATTACCGATGTTGCCCGGGTTAATACGCAGGCAGTCCACGCCGTATTCCGCTACCTTCAGGGCGATACGGTAGTCGAAGTGAATATCGGCCACCAGCGGAACAGAAACCTGCTGTTTAATCAGTTTGAATGCTTCTGCAGCATCCATCGTTGGGACGGAAACACGAACAATATCAGCGCCGACACGTTCCAACGCTTTAATCTGATTGACCGTCGCTTCCACATCCGTAGTCCGCGTATTGGTCATCGACTGTACGGCGATGGGAGCACCATCGCCAATCGGCACGTTCCCAACGTAAATACGCTTCGACTTTCTACGTTGAATTGGAGCCTGGTTATGCATGAAAAATCTCCCGCGTTACCCGTCTGTTACTGTGCCGGTGATTGTTCGGCATTGAGGGTCAGACGCGCAACCTGGTTAGTTCTGATAAAACGGCTCAGATCGACAGGTTTTCCTTGATACTGGATCTGTACCGCAGCCGGAGCGCCAATTTTAAGCTTATAAGGCGCCTGACCGGTTAGGTTTAAATTGCCATCTTTACGCTGCATTCCGCTAAACAGCTTTTTACCTGTCGCATCGCTCACTTCCAGCCAGCAATCGGCGGTGAAATTCATCACCAACGCGTTGGGGTCTGCGGCGGTGTTAATCGCAGCCTGATCCATCGGCAGTGGCGCAGCGCCCTCAGGCGTTACAGGCGCAGCGGGTGCCGCAGTAGCGGTATCAACGTCAGCCTGAGAAGGCGGAACGACTGCATTCTGCTGCGGTTCTACCGCAGGAGCCGTCGCCGTGGTGTCAGGGGGGGTAGCGGTTTCCGCAGGACCGGTGGTCACAGGCAGACTGTCCTGACTTGCTGAACCACTGGTATCAAGCGGCACGCTCTGCGCCGTTTCATTGCTGGCGTTCAGCTCAGCAGTGGATTGATCGGCCATTGTGGTGATCTCTTCCTGCTGCGCCTTGTGGTTTTGCCACCACCATGCGCCCGTCAGGCCGACGACCACGAACAGCACCAGCCAGGTAAATGACATTAACCAGCCATCGCGCTTTTTGCGGCGTTTACCTAATGAGAAACTCTGCATCGGCGCGACTTTCGCCGCACGAACGGGTGCGTGCTTTTCCAGAGCCGGCAGCAGTTCTTCTTCAGGAATATGGACCAGACGCGCATAAGAGCGGATGTACCCGCGCAAAAACGTCGACGCCAGATCGGTCGGCGCCTTATCGTCTTCAATATCGCGTACTGTGGACACTTTCAGGCAGAGTCGTTCTGCGACGGCCTGTTGGCTGAGTCCGAGTTGTTCACGGGCATTGCGTAGGCGAACGCCGGTGGATTGTGCTTTATCTGGGTCTTGGGTGGCTTCAGTATTCATTCGCTACAGCTGCTGGTGTAAATTTAGGCTCAGGCGCCGGTGAGCCACAATGCTCACCCACACCGCGAAACATCTGGTCAGTTAACCTTAGCGACAGAGTATAATCCCGCCAGGTAACTTGTGACAAAACAGCTTAAGCCAAACGGCTAAACTATTGTTGCACCATTACATACTGCCCTAAAGTCAGCGAAAACGCACCGATATTATTGACTGGACGAGTACAACCTGAGGCATCATTCAAATTACTATGCGTCACAGTTCAAAAAACCGACTGTGACGCACGGAAAGTCAGATGCTTTTCACGTCGATTGCCTCGCCCTGCATGCGTTTACGCAGAGTACGTTTGGTTCGGTCTATCACGTCTCCGGCAAGCTGTCCGCAGGCCGCATCAATATCATCACCACGCGTCTTACGTACGATAGTCGTAAAACCATAGCCCATCAGTACCTTAGAGAAACGGTCGATTCGGCTATTGGAGCTGCGTCCATAAGGCGCACCCGGGAACGGGTTCCATGGGATCAGGTTAATCTTGCACGGCGTATCTTTCAGCAGTTCAGCCAACTGATGCGCATGTTCCGTCCCGTCGTTGACATGATCCAGCATCACGTATTCGATGGTTACGCGGCCCTGGTTCGCATTGGATTTATCCAGATAACGACGCACCGCAGCGAGGAAAGCTTCGATATTGTACTTTTTGTTGATAGGTACAATTTCGTCACGAATTTCGTCGTTTGGCGCATGCAGAGAGATAGCCAACGCAACGTCAATCATGTCGCCGAGTTTATCCAGCGCAGGAACTACGCCTGACGTGGACAACGTTACGCGACGTTTGGACAGGCCGAAACCGAAATCATCCAGCATGATTTCCATCGCTGGCACCACGTTGGTCAGGTTCAGCAGGGGTTCACCCATGCCCATCATCACCACGTTGGTGATCGGACGCTGACCGGTGACTTTTGCCGCACCGACAATTTTCGCCGCACGCCACACCTGGCCGATGATTTCAGACACGCGCAGGTTACGGTTAAAGCCCTGTTGTGCAGTCGAGCAGAATTTACACTCGAGCGCACAACCAACCTGAGATGAAACGCACAGGGTGGCGCGATCCTCTTCCGGGATATAAACCGTTTCAACACGCTGATCGCCCACGGCAATCGCCCATTTAATGGTGCCATCGGAAGAGCGTTGTTCTTCTACCACTTCCGGTGCGCGGATCTCCGCCACCTCTTTCAGCTTGCCGCGCAAAACCTTGTTGATGTCGGTCATCTCATCAAAGTCATCGCTGCAATAGTGGTACATCCATTTCATAACCTGGTCGGCACGAAACGGCTTCTCGCCTAATTCTTTAAAGAATTCGCGCATCTGCTGACGGTTCAGATCCAGTAGGTTAATTTTTCCATTTTTATTTGGAACCGCAGGTATGGCGACTTCGGAGGTGTTCACTAATTCAGACATAATTGATTCCGGCCTCGTTGTTACACGTTATGGCCCCTGGAGGGTTAAAAAGAAGCGCCCCAGGGAGCGGTGCTCGTCCTGGGGCGCTGCATTGTACAAATTCTGGCGCAAGGATGCCACGTTTGCACACGGCATTTACGAAATTAATACATTCTTAATTAACGGGTACGTGGACACACCTCGCCTTCGGCGAAGAAGAAAGCGATTTCACGTTTTGCTGATTCCAGAGAATCGGAACCATGAGTGCCGTTTTCGGTGAAGCTGTCAGCGTAATCAGCGCGCAGCGTGCCCGCCAGCGCGTTTTCTGGATTGGTCGCGCCCAGCAGGTCGCGATGACGCTGTACTGCGTTTTCACCTTCCAGTACGGAAACCACGATGGGACCAGAGGTCATGAACTCGACCAGACCGTCAAAGAATGGGCGACCTTCGTGCTCAGCGTAAAAACCGCGAGCCTGTTCAACGGTCAGGTGCAGCATTTTGGTGCCAACAATCTTAAACCCTGCTGATTCAAAGCGAGCGAAGATGCTGCCAATAACGTTTTTTGCCACCGCGTTTGGTTTGATGATGGAAAAAGTACGTTCAATAGCCATTATTACCTCTGAAATTTGTTTTGTTGTGGTTTACCTGGCGCGGATTATAAAGAGCATCCAGGCTATTGCATATGGACGAAGGTAACATTTTTTTAAAATAAGATGAGTATTAGCAACAAACTTACTCGATATGGTCTATTGCAGACTAAACCGCACCGTCGCAGCTTGCCCGCCTTCATCCATTGTCAGCAGCTGATAATCGCCTTTTTCCTCAAGACGTAACGTGACATTGCGCCCACGCGCTTTCAGCGGTTCACCATTAAGAAACCACCACCGCGCGCCTGCTCCCCCACTACTTTGAAGGGATATGCTTGCCTCCGTTGCCCCCGGCAAACGCTTCACGATCGCGCCATCGCGAATGCCCAACAATTGCAGCGGTGATACGGCTTCCTGTCCCTGCGGTGGACAGGAGATTGATGCCTGAGGCAATCGCGCGCTGCGGCGTTCAGAGGACGGCAGCCACGGCTCCAGCGGTAGCGGCCAGACTATCAGCGTTTGCTCATGAGCCTGCGGACAATCGGCGGCAACACGTTTGCCTTCTTCATTCAGCCAGACGGGAAAGCGAATGCCACTTATGCCCTCCTGCTCCGGGAGTAACAGCGTGGGGGGTTGACTCCCGTCCAGTAACCAGGTTGCCAGACGGCGACGGCAGTTCGCATCTCCAGGTGGCAGAGACTGACCACCGGGCCAACAGATCACATCGCGGCTGACTGATTCAGGACGAGGATCTTCAGGCAATGACGCGCTACGCGACAAAAGCAGATTGTTCACCTGATTCAACAAAGGTACCGCACTGGCAAAACCGAATTGTCCGGCAACGGGCGTACCATCGGGCCTGCCCGTCCAAATCCCAATGACATAGCGCGCATTGATGCCGATCGCCCATGCATCACGATAGCCGTAGCTGGTGCCCGTTTTCCACGCCAGCGGCGCCACGCGAGGAAGCGCGCTATCCGGTAACAGCTGTGCTTCGTCAGCCATTATTCGCCGGATGATCCAGGCTGCGCCCGGCGACATCAGCGGACGTTCTGTTAACGCGTCAGCGGGCTGCATGCGCAGTTTTCCAGCTTTACCGTGGCGCGCAAACGCGCTGTAGGCCGCCGTCATATCTGCAAGCCGCGCGCCCGCTCCCCCAAGGATGAGCGATAAATTCGGTGTGGCGCCAGCGGGCAGATACAAAGGCAGCCCCACGTTTCTGAGTTGCGCCGTAAACCGTTTCGGGCCATAGGCTTCAAGCACCTGCACGGCGGGTAAATTCAGCGAGCGCACCAGCGCCTCGCTCATACTGACAGGGCCGTGAAAGCCGCTATCAAAATTACCCGGACGATAATCCCCCGTGCGACGCGGAACGTCCTGCAATAAAGACGCGGGATGAATAAGCCCTTCATCCAGCGCCAGGCCGTAGACAAAAGGTTTCAGTACCGAACCCGGCGACCGGATCGCACTGACCATATCCACATGCCCGAAGCGGGCGTCATCATTCAGATCTGCCGAACCGACCCAACCGCGCACGCTCATCGTGGTGTGATCGACCACGATCATCGCCAGCGAACTGCGCGCCGGAAGCCGGCCTTTCCAGTTTTGCGCCAGCTCTTCCAGTTGCCGTTGCAGACCAGCATCGAGTGTGGTGACAATTTTATTGCTTTGACTTTTTCCCAGCATCATCCGTGAAAAGAGCGGCGCTAACTGGGGCATCTGTCTGGGCGTGAGCCAGACGGGTTCTTCACGAGATTCCTGCGCCTGCTTGTGCGACCAGATCCCCTGTGTTGCCATCCGCTCAAGCACCTTATTGCGGGCAGCTTCGGCGCGTTCCGGCCAACGGTCAGGGCGCAAGCGACTCGGTGCCTGCGGCAGTACCGCCAGCAGCGCGGCTTCTGAATAACTGAGCTGTGCGGGCGGTTTACCAAGATAGGCCCAGCTTGCGGCACCGACGCCCTGTAGCGTACCGCCAAACGGTGCGCGGTTGAGGTACAGCGTCAGAATTTCACGTTTTGAGAGATGCCACTCAAGCTGAAGCGCGCGCCAGATCTGGCGGAACTTGCCGCCAAAGGTGCGGGGATGTGGGTCCAGCAGCCGCGCTACCTGCATGGTCAGCGTACTGCCGCCAGAAATCACGCGACCAGAAGTCAGATCCTGCCAGGCGGCGCGGACCACAGAAAAAGGGTTTACTCCAGGGTGCTTCCAGAACCAGCGGTCTTCATAATTGATTAGCGCCTCAAGATAACGGGGCGACACCTCTTCAATGGTCACCGGGTAGCGCCAGATCCCCTCCGCATCAGCAAAACGCCACAGCGGCGTACCGTCCTCAGCGACGACCACGCGAGCGGGATTCACCTCGCGAAGAGGCAGCGGCCAGAGTTTATCGGCCACCCAGACGGTAAAAACCAGAAAGAGAGACGCGGCGACCAGCCATAGCCAGCCGCCGCGCTTACCCGATAATTGCTTCATTTACGGCTTAACAATCAGCAACGCTTCGGCCGTGCCTGTCGCCCGCCACTGCGGAACGTACATCGATTCCACCATCGGCACCGGCATTTGATAGGTACCCGGCGTGACCGCGCGCGCCAGATAAACCAGCGTGACCGGCTGCCCTTCATTAACGGCAACGGCGGCAACAAAGCGGTCATCGCGGAACTCAATGTGCTGAATATCGGCCTGCTGCATTTGATTGAGCAAGTTTTGAACTTCACTGCCATTATCCTGCAGGCTGGCACTGCCGTTGGCCAGATTTTGGTTTTCCAGTTCCAGTCCGGCAGGCAGGAGATCCACCACCAGCGCATCCGGCACGTTCTGGCTGGCGCTGACTTCCAGACGCACCAGGACCAGTTCGCCGCTGCGCAGTGAATCCAGCGACTTGCTCTGCCCGTCGGTACCGAGCACATAACGCTCAATTTTCAGCACATTGCTGGAAGGCGTTGGGGCGACTTGCGGGTAACCGCTGACATCCAGACGCAGCCACATCGGCTGATTGCCGCTATTGCTCACCTGCAAAGCGCTCAGCGCATCAGCATCCAGATTGCGGGTTAGCGCTTTATTGCCGGTCAACGGCTCTGCGGCAAATGAGGTTTGCGCCTGCCAGGTTCCCGGGAGATCCTGCAGCGTTCGCGCCGCCAGGAACAGGGCATTATTTTCCTGGGTCGACAACCAGCGTTGACCAAATGCCTGTTCAGAGAGCGTAGCCAGCAGACTGTTCTGTACTTCTGGCTTCAGCTTGTTCTCTTCCAGCAATGCCAACATAAGCGCGTTATCGCGAAGCGAGCTGCCGTAATCCGCCATCCACTGATGCTCATCAACACGCGACGTGTTCAACGCCAGCGTAATAGCCTCGTCACTACGCTTCGCATCCCCCATCGTCTTCAGCGCGATGCCCAACTGTAGCAGCGGTAAACCGGACGCAGCCTGACCGCGACGCTCCCAAAGTTCACGCAACGCGCCAAGCGGTGCCTTCTGTTGTCGTGCCAGGACCAGTGCCGCGTAGGACTGCACGGCAAACTTGCTCGCCTGGGTATTGTCGGTATAGCGAATGGACATCATTCCCGGATCCTGCAAATAGCGCAGCAGCCGTTCATTCCCGCGATTGATGCCTTCTGCTGGAACGCTATATCCCTGCTCGCCTGCGCGGATCAGGAAATCCATCGCGTAGGCGGTCAGCCAGTACTCTTCTGGACCGTTTTTATCCCAGAGAGCAAAGCCCCCGTTTTCCCGCTGCATTTGCAACAGACGGGAAATGCCGATATCGACTGCCGCACGACGTTTTTCGTCACTATCACCGGCAATTCCCAGCGCAGTTAGCTGGGCAGCATTGGTATAGAGCGACGGGAACAGGCCACTGGTGGTTTGCTCCAGACACCCATAGGGGTACGCCTTCAGCTCGCGGATATAGCGCGCCAGATTGAGCGGCGGCTTGCCGCTAAACAACAGTTGTCCCTGAGTGGTGACCGGAGAGAAGTTCATCAGTGTGTCAGGGGGTACCGACCAGCTTTCGCCCGGTTGCAGCATCACACCGCGATTCACCGTTTGCGCCGGGAACGCCGGTCGGACGCCAATTTTCCACTGTTTATGCTGAGCACCCAACGTTTCTCCTGGCAAATTCAGCCCGCTCAGCGTGGCCTGTAATTCTCCGTCGCCATATCCCTCTTTTGCACGAACCGGAATAAATAACGTGGTCCGAACGCCAGCCGCAAGGTTAACCGGAGCAGGCTGACCGCTAAGCAGTTCAAGCAGTCCATTTGCCGCGAGATTGATGTTAATGGTCTGCGGTTGGTCGGTCAGGTTGGTGACATCAAGCACCAGCCGGGAGGTATCCCCGCCGGCCATAAAGCGTGGCATATTCAGCTCGGCAATCACCGGCGCGGCAACGACAGTCTTGCTTTCATTGCTCCCAAAATCGTCCGCCGTCCATGCCTGCGCCATCACGCGAAGCTCACCGTTGAAATCGCCAATCGGCAGCGTGACGGTGCCCTCTCCCTGCTCATTAAGCGTAACCGGCTGCGCCTGTTGCGCCACGATATTCACGTGGTTAACCGGGGGTTTGCCACCGCGTTTCAGCTCATCGCCATCGCCCCCGAAGCGTAGCGCCGCAAGACGCCCTTGCCCTTCAATCACCTGACCGTAAATATCATAAATATCCGCGCCGTAGCGTTTCTGTCCGAAGAATGCCTGCCACGGATCTGGCGTAACGTAATCGGTAATATTGAGCACGCCGCTGTCCACTGCCGATACCAGGACATTGATCTGCTTTGGCGTTTCGCCATTTTTCCGGCTGGCCTTGATCTTCACGGTCAATGGTTGATTCGGACGCATTTTGGTGGGACTTTCCAGCGCCAGTTGTAAACGGCGATTTTCATCTCCCAGCGGAAGATGCAACAGACCCACGGCACGTTTTGGCGTTGCAGAGCGCGATTTATCCCCTGGCCGCACCACCAGCGCACTCAGATATAAATCGTGACGATTCCAGGATTTATCAACCGGAATAGACAGATCCAGCCCCTGCACCGGTACGTCAATCTCCTGCCACCACAGTGGACCTTCGCTGGATTCCACCATCGCGTAGCCTTTACCTGCCGCCGGCGCTGCAATGTGCAGCTTCATCGTCTCGCCGGGGCGATAGGCTGGTTTATCCAGCTTCAGCGTCACGCGGTCCGGACGCGCCGCCCCGCTGCCGTCGCTATTATCCTGCCAACTGTAACCGGCCCAGAAGCGGACGCTGCTGACAGCCTCGTTAGGCGCCTTAACCTCCAGACGATAGGCACCCCATTCAACCGGGAAGCTCACTTTACCCGTTTGGTCTGCTTGTAGATCCAGCGTCTGCTCGGCTTCTACCAAATCTTTTTGATCAAAGCGCGACTGCCAGCCTTCGCTTTCCAGCCAGTCCCAGTAGTAGTCGCGACGTTCGCGAATTAAACGGACCTGTAAGCCCGTTACCGCTTTCTTCACGCCTTGCGCATCAACATAAACAATGTCGAATGCGGCATTACTGCCTTCGTCAACCATTGGCTGATTAACCGTCGTATCGGTACGGTAGTCATACACCGCTTTGGCGGCGAATTGTGGCCGGATCCCCGGCAACGTGTCAGCCGGCCAGATCGCCTGCTCCGCACGACGCGTCACCGGACGCCCGCCGGATTCCAGCAAACTGGCTTGCAGTACGACCTGCAACGGCGAGCGTGTATCGCGCCACTGACTGTTAGCACTCACTTCGCCGCGGCCGGCGTCATCCAGGGTGAGTTGTACTTCGTCCAGACTGCGCGTCAGGTTTTCTTCGGCAATGTTGCCAAACTGGAAACCAGGCAGCGCTGGCACCGCCTCGCGCAGTGGGCGCAGAAACAGTTTCCCCTGAAGCGAATTACCGTTAGCCGGAGCGCCATACAGGTAATAGCCAACGACTGAGAAATTCACGGCATCCGCGGGACTTAACGGTGTTTTTTGCCCGGAAAGGTTAAGGGCCATCCGCTCCGGCATAAAATCTTCCACGTGGAAATCCCACGTCCGGGTCTGGTTATCACCCGTATTCGCACGAATGTGCCACATACCCGTCGGCGCGCCGCTATCCAGCGGCAGGGTAAAGCGATACAGCCCGTTCTCTGGTTGACTGACAACGGTACGAAGCACCTGTCCATCTGGCTTAATCACGTCCAGTTTCACCGGCTGATCGGGCAGCGTCTTACCGTCACTGTCGCGCAGCAACCCATTGAGGATCACGGTTTCACCGGGACGATAGAGATCGCGCGGGCCAAACATAAAGAACTGCTTGCTGTAGCCCGGTGCGCCAGCAATATCGAATTCGGCTAAATCCAGCGCCGGGAGTTTCAGATCCAGCAGCGTGGTTTGCCCTTCTTTACGCGCCAGCACCAGCGCCGCAGCCTTGTTATTCTCAAGCTGAACGTGGCCTTTACCATCGCTGGTCGCCTGTGCCAGGGTTTGCCCTTTCTCATCCAACAATGCGACATTCACGCCCTGCTGTGCTGCGCCGTTTTCGAGGCTTTGCGTAAAAACATCAAGGCGGTTTTGATAGCGATGCGCCGACACGCCAATATCGCTGAGCGTAAACAGTGTTGCGGCGTTGCTGTACTCATACTGGCCGGCTTTGGTCATCACCGCGACGTAGACGCCCGCCTGCTGGAGTGGTTTGATCTCGCTCAGCGGCAGGAGAAGTTTCTCGCGGGTATTCCGTGCGGGGTTAAGATCGAAGCGACCGGTATAGACCAGATCCGCCATTTTCAGCAGGTTCTCAGATTCCCAGTTTGACAGGGCATTACGGTATTCCCACTGGCTGACAAACGCCGCCAGCGACTCCGGCTTCACACGGAAAAAGTTAACGTCTACGTTGTTAACGTTCAGCGCCATTACCGGTAGCCCTTCTACCACTTTTCCTGGCAGTAATGAGCCGCGACTGGCGAACCCCACGCTTGGCTGGATATCACGGGTGGTGAGGGTCTTGTCGTAATTAATTTCAAAGGTCGCGTTGTTCAGCGCCTTTAGCTCGCGATCTATGGTCAGCACCAGATCGCGATTCGGTTCCAGATGACGTAAACGCAGCTCTTTGAGATTCGGCGACAGTTCCCACCCCCCGTCAACTTTGCCGCTTTTCTTATCCACGACGTGGACGGTGCGGGCAAAATCCTGCTCGGGGTCTAAAGGAATAGAAAAAGTCAGCACCAGCGTGGATGCGCCGTCCAGTTGCACTTCGGAGGCATCCAGCAGGGTGAGTGATTTACCTTCGCTCTGCTGCGCCAGCTTTTGCAACTGGGCAGGATCTTGTTTAGCCGGCGCGGTCTGCGCGGCAGGCGCGTCGGGTTTCGCCACCGTGGTGGTTTTGTCGTTATTGTCGCACCCTGCCAGCGCCAGCATAATAATGCAGGCGGCTACGCGTATATGATTCATTTTTCATCCCTGGCCAGCGAGGCCCGTTAGCAACGTAGAACAGATATTATGCGTGAGATTTTTCTTTGTGTAAGTCTCTATCCCCTTTGTGTAGTCTGAATTTAATTAAGAAGTGTGGTATCACCAGACAAAACGGTCTCTTGTACTTGTCCCCTCCCGGCAAAGATCCGACAATTTGCCGGACACCTGTTTAACATGGAGATACCCATGACTACCGCCTTTTTTGTCGCCGCCGACTGGCTTGCAGAACATATAGACGATCCGCAAATTCAAATCATCGACGCCCGTATGGCCCCTCCGGGACAGGAAGATCGCGACGTAGCGCAAGAATATCGCGCGGGACATATCCCCGGTGCGGTATTTTTCGATATTGAAGCGCTTTCGGATCATACCTCCCCTCTGCCGCATATGATGCCGCGCCCGGAGGCCTTCGCCGTTGCCATGCGCGAACTGGGCGTGTGCCAGGATAAGCATTTGGTGGTGTACGACGAAGGGAACCTGTTTTCCGCGCCTCGTTCCTGGTGGATGCTGCGCACCTTTGGCGTGGAAAAGGTCTCCATTCTCGCGGGTGGTCTGGCCGGCTGGCAGCGGGATGAATTGCCATTGGTAGAGGGCGACGTTGAGCTGCCGGAAGGGGAATTTGACGCCGCGTTTACCCCGGAAGCCGTAGCGCGGGTGAACGATGTGTTGTTGGCAAGTCACGAAAAAAACGCCCAGATTGTTGATGCCCGCCCGGCGGCCCGTTTTAATGCTGAAGTGGATGAACCCCGTCCGGGATTACGACGCGGCCATGTGCCAGGCGCACTGAACGTACCGTGGACCGAACTGGTTTTTGAAGGCGAACTGAAAACCACAGACGAACTGGATGCCATCTTCTTCGGTCATGGCGTCAGCTTTGATCGGCCGATTATTGCCAGCTGTGGTTCCGGCGTAACGGCGGCGGTCGTGGTACTGGCACTGGCAACCCTCGGGGTTGCGAACGTTGCACTCTATGACGGCGCATGGAGCGAATGGGGCGCGCGTGATGATTTACCGGTTGAACCGGCAGAAGCTAATAAAATCTGATTTATGCGTTGATTGTGCCCATAAAAAAACCGCTCAATTGAGCGGTTTTTTTATGCTGGTTCGGTTCGCGGCCTTGCCAACTGGCTATGTTGCCAGAGCAACGCAGGCCCTTTCCGCCGTCTCGCAAACGGGCACTGCGCTGGTATCAGATAATCCGGTTCTGCTTGAAATCGCGCAGAAATCCGCCCCAGCGACGTTCGTAGAACGGGGCGATATGTTCGGTTATGAAGTGGCTGATGCCCTTCTCACCTTTCACGACCCGACAGATATCAATCGGCTCATCGCCCGGTAAGGTGTCGGTCGCCACGCTGCCCGCCGCCTGAATAATGTCTTCGATATCGCCGTCAGCCTCAATGCCTATCAACAGGTTAGATTCCGCATCAGCACTTTCTTTGATGGAGCACAGGAACGCCCGCTTCACCGGCTTGATGGTTTTAAACAGCGTGGTCAGCGAGTCAATCATCTGGGCTGGTAGTTCAGCGACCTCGGAAAGGATCAGCGATTCCCCGCCCTCCAGCACCTCCTGCGTACTCAAAGGATTCCCCTCTTCACCCATTAACAGGCTGATCTCACGAGGCATAAACTCTTTTCCGGTCGGAAGTTTGGCGTTGAGGAACAGCGTCTCGCCGAGCGTCATTTCAAACAGCGTGCGCACCGGCATGACCACAAACGCCTGTTCGTTTTCCACTGCCTGCTGCAAGGCTTCCAGAGAAGTGAAAAAAGGAATAACGGTGGTGCCGTCTTCTTTTTCCCAGTGCTGGAGATCCAGCGCACTGTCTTCAACGACAGCTTCACCCTCTGCGGCGGTACCGGGTACCCAGACGGTGGAATCGAGTAAGGTGCGGAAAAATGCCGGACGGTGTGCCGGTTCAGTTGCTGCTTTTTCCAGCAGTGTTTCTAATTCGTTTTTGGTTTCTGACATAGGCATCACAGTAAAGGAGATGTAGGGCGGGCAAGCGAAGCGCCCCCGCCGCGAAAATGCCGGGTGGCGCTTCGCTTGCCCGGCCTACATAGAGACATTCATTACGCGATCAGCAGATTCGCAATTGTGCGTACGCCTAACCCGGTTGCGCCCGCGGACCACTGTTCGACCGGCGCTTTGCGATAGGTCGCAGAGCAGTCGATATGCACCCAGCCCTGTTGATAATTATCTACGAAGTGGGACAGAAAACCTGCCGCTGTGCTCGCCCCTGCCGGGTACGCCGCACTGCCGGTGTTATTCAGCTCAGCAAAGTTTGACGGTAATTGGTTGCGATGGAACTCCGCCAGCGGCAGACGCCAGAACGGTTCATTTTCTGCCGCCGCACTTGCCAGCAGACGGTTCGCCAGTTGATCATCAAAGCTGAACAGCGCGTGGTAATCATTACCGAGCGCCGTTTTCGCCGCCCCGGTCAGAGTTGCAGCATCAATAATCAGCTCTGGTTTTTGCGCACAGGCGTCGATCAGACCATCCGCCAGCACCAGACGCCCTTCCGCATCGGTGTTCATCACTTCCACATTCTTGCCGTTGCGATAACGAATAATATCACCCAGTTTAAACGCATTGCCGCTGATCAGGTTATCCGCACAGCAGAGGAAGAGCTTCACGCGTTTATTCAAACCGCGAGTCACGGCAAACGCCAGCGCGCCAGTCACCGTTGCCGCACCGCCCATGTCGGACTTCATCGAGTCCATAAAAGCGCTTTGTTTAATGCTGTAGCCGCCGGAGTCAAAGGTAATGCCCTTACCCACCAGGCAGGCATACACCGGTGCTTCTTTGTCGCCCGTCGGGTTGTAATCAAGTGCCAGCAGCACCGGCGGACGTTCAGAACCGCGACCCACGGTATGCAGCCCCATATAGTTCTGCTCGCGCAGATCCTCGCCTTTGGTGATGCTATACGTCACGTGATCGCACGCCACGCTGCACATCAGGTCCACAGCACGCTGCGCCAGTTGCTCCGGCCCTAACTCTTCCGCCGGGGCGTTAATGGTGTCGCGCACCCAGTCGATGATAGTCAGACGGTTTTCCAGTTCCTGACGTTGCGCATCGTCCAGTTCCGGCCACTCAATCTTGCGGCTGCCTTTCGGGCCTTTATAACCCTGCCAGAACGACCAGCTACGATCTGCATCCCAACCTTCACCGGTAAGCTGGACATGCTTAATACCCAGGCCGTCAATTTTGCGGGCCGCGCGCTGGATCAAACCCAGGTCATCTTTTCCGTTAAGGTGCAGTGCAATACCGTCGTTATTAATGCTGTAAATGGCTTTCTCGCCCCAGCGCGCATCGGCTGGCTGCGTAGTGAGCGTAATTTTCATCGCTTCGGTCATTTTTTTATCCTTATTAGCAAACGGGCCGCCTGAAGGCAGCCCGTAATGTGACTTAGCTGGCCTCGTCTAACCAGACTAGCAGAATCGCTTCCAGAATTTTTTCATTGGATGCGTTGGGATCGTCATCAAAGTCTTCTAAATCGCAGATCCACTGATGCATATCGGTGAATCGTACGGTTTTAGGATCGAGATCCGGATTTGCGTCGTAGAGCGCCTCGCCGATTTCACGGCTGTCTGTCCACTTCAGTCCCATATTAATGCTCGCGTGCGTGGTTGATGGTGTAACGCGGGAATTCCACGACCAGGTCCTCGTCGGTCACCGCTGCCTGACAGCTTAAACGGCTGTCTGGCTCCAGACCCCAGGCTTTATCCAACATATCATCTTCGTCTTCGCTGCTTTCAGCAAGCGAGTCGAAACCTTCACGCACAATACAGTGGCAGGTGGTGCAGGCGCAGGATTTTTCACAGGCGTGTTCCACTTCGATACCGTTACGCAGGGCAACGTCGAGAATGGTTTCACCGGTCTTAGCTTCCAGAACAGCGCCATCCGGGCAGAGATCCGCATGGGGCAGAATTACGATCTTTGGCATTTTAAACCTCGTCCACGGAATGGCCTTTCAGCGCGCTACGGACAGACTGGTCCATGCGGCGAGCAGCGAATTCCTGGGTTTGTTTGTCTACGTTTTTAATGGCTTGTTCGATAGCGTCAACATCATCGCCTTGCGCCACGTCGCTCAGGTGCGCGGCGGCATCGTCGATACGCTGACGTTCTGCGGCGCTGAGCAGCGCGGCATCAGCGGCTAGCGCACCGGTTAAACTCTCCAGCACCCGCGCCGCTTCGACTTTCTGCTCTGCCAGCATACGCGCTTTTACGTCCTGCTCGGCAAAGCTCATCGAATCCTGAATCATTGAGGCGATTTCACCGTCGGTCAGACCGTAGGACGGTTTAACCTGAATTGACGATTCAACGCCGGTGGATTTCTCCATGGCGGTCACGCTCAATAGACCGTCCGCATCGACCTGGAAGGTCACGCGAATATGCGCCCCACCCGCTGGCAGCGCCGGGATCCCACGCAGCGCAAAGCGCGCCAGGGAACGGCAGTCTTGCACCAGCTCACGCTCACCTTGCATGACGTGGATTGACATCGCGGTCTGGCCGTCTTTAAAGGTAGTGAAATCCTGCGCGCGGGCCACCGGAATCGTGGTGTTACGCGGGATCACTTTCTCTACCAGGCCGCCCATGGTTTCGAGGCCCAGCGACAGCGGGATCACATCGAGCAGCAGCATTTCGCTGTCCGGCTTGTTACCTACCAGAATATCCGCCTGAATCGCAGCGCCAATCGCCACCACTTTATCCGGGTCGATCGAGGTCAGCGGCGAACGGCCGAAGAATTCGCCGACGCGCTCACGCACCAACGGCACGCGCGTTGAACCACCGACCATCACCACTTCCAGCACTTCCGTAGCCTCAACCCCTGCGTCTTTCAACGCGCGGCGACAGGCCAGCAATGTGCGCTTAACCAGTGCGGAAATCAGTTCATTAAACTGTTCACGGGTAATTTCACCCTGCCAGCCTGCAACGTTAACGGTCACGGATTCAGCATCGCTGAGGGCGATTTTCGCGGCAATAGCGGCGTCGAGCAGTTCACGCTGGAGGCGGTTGTCGCTGCGATCGGCAATCCCGGCCTGGTCACGGATATAGTCAGCCAGCAGGTGGTCGAAATCATCGCCGCCAAGAGCGGAGTCGCCGCCCGTCGCCAGCACTTCGAACACACCGCGGCTCAGGCGTAAAATGGAGATATCGAAGGTGCCACCCCCGAGGTCATAAACCGCGATCACACCCTCTTTACCAGAGTCCAGACCGTAGGCAATCGCCGCTGCGGTGGGCTCATTGAGCAAGCGCAGTACGTGCAGGCCAGCAAGACGCGCTGCGTCTTTGGTGCCCTGACGCTGAGCATCGTCGAAGTATGCCGGAACGGTGATCACCACGCCGTCCAGCTCACCGGAAAGCGACTCAACAGCACGGGCGGCCAGGGCTTTCAGGATATCAGCAGAAACGCGGATCGGATTCAGTAACCCCGCCGCAGTTTCAATCATAGGCAGGCCGTTCTCACTCGCCTGAAAACGATAAGGCAGATGCGGATAACGCGCCTGGATATCTGCCAGAGAACGCCCCATCATGCGTTTTACAGAACTGATGGTATTGCCCGTGTCCAGCGCGGCATTTTCACGCGCGGCGTAGCCCACAGAGTGGCCCTGCTGCTGATAGTGAACGACCGATGGCAGTAGATGACGCCCTTCGTGATCGGCCAGCGTTTCGGCCTGGCCGCTACGCACGGTGGCGACCAGAGAGTTGGTGGTTCCGAGATCAATACCCGCCGCCAGACGACGCTGATGCGGCGCAGCACTCAGACCAGGCTCACTAATTTGTAATAAGGCCATAATTGCTTCCGAATATTAAAAATCGAGCAGTTTTTCTTCGAGTTGTTCTGCACTGCTGCGCAGTTTATCGAGGAAACGCAGTTTTCGCACGGTATCAGCCGCCGCGTCCCACGTTTCGCGATTCAGTTGTTCCACCATCTGCTGATGGCGGCTTTCAAACATGTTTTTCACGCGCAGGATAAAGCTCTCCAGCCGCGCTTCGTCTTTCGCTTGTTCGATCTCGTCGAGCTCTTCGCGCAGTTCCAGTTGTTCCATCAGGAATGCGGTATCGCGCACTGTGTGCTGCTCGCTGGCAAGATCGAAACCGTGTAGGGAAAGTAAATATTCTGCCCGCATCAACGGGTGACGCAGCGTTTGCCAGGCCTGATTGATAGTGGCGGACTGCTGCACGGCGGCGAGCTGTTCTGCCTGCGTGCCGCTGGCAAACTTATCAGGGTGATACTGACGTTGGAGATCCTGAAAACGGACCGTCAGTGCCTGGAAGTCAATCGGGTATTGCGCGGGTAATCCGAAGAGAGTGAAGTAATCCATAACTATCTCAGGGGTAGCCTGTTAGAACAAACCCCACACGTCAATCTTGCGTGTGGGGTTATCGATAAGCGCGTTATACGTGGAAGCTTTCGCCGCACCCACATTCGTCTTTTACGTTAGGGTTGGTGAATTTAAACCCTTCGTTCAAACCTTCTTTGACGAAGTCTAACTGCGTACCGTCCAGAAATTGCAGGCTTTTGCCATCGACAACCACCTTAACGCCTTTGTCTTCAAACACGGTGTCTTCTGCCGCCGGTTCATCAACAAATTCCAGTACATACGCCATACCTGAGCAGCCCGACGTTCTCACGCCCAGACGCAGGCCAAACCCTTTACCGCGGTTTGCCAGGAAGGTATTTACTCGCGCTGCTGCACTGTCGCTAAGTGTAATCGACATAATAAAACCTCAACTCTTCTTATTTTGCTTCACGTTTGCTTTTATAGTCCGCAATGGCGGCTTTGATCGCGTCTTCTGCCAGGATAGAACAGTGAATTTTCACTGGCGGCAGTTCAAGCTCGTCAGCGATATCGGTGTTTTTAATCGCCTGAGCTTCGTCCAGAGATTTCCCTTTCACCCATTCGGTGACCAGGGAGCTGGACGCAATGGCGGAACCGCAGCCATAAGTCTTGAAACGCGCGTCTTCAATGATACCTTCATTGTTGACTTTGATCTGCAACTTCATCACGTCACCACAGGCTGGTGCACCCACCATGCCGCTGCCTACGTTCTCGTCGCTGTTGTCAAAAGAACCCACGTTACGTGGATTTTCGTAATGATCGATGACTTTTTCGCTGTATGCCATGTTGAATTCTCCTTATCGGTACCGATTAATGATGTGACCATTCGATGCTGTTCAGATCCACGCCCTGCTTATACATTTCCCACAGCGGAGAAAGGTCGCGCAGACGGCCAATAGATTTGCGAACTAAATCGATGGTGTAATCAATCTCTTCTTCGGTAGTAAAACGACCTAAAGAGAAACGAATAGAACTGTGCGCCAGCTCGTCAGTCATACCCAGTGCGCGCAGCACGTAGGAAGGCTCAAGGCTTGCAGAGGTACAGGCAGAACCAGAGGAAACCGCCAGATCTTTCAGCGCCATGATCAGCGACTCGCCTTCAACGTAGTTAAAGCTAACGTTGAGGATATTTGGCGCGCCGTGCTCAAGGTCACCGTTCAGATAGACTTCTTCCATATCCTTCACGCCATTCCACAGACGGTTACGCAATGAACGCAGACGCGCCATCTCGGTTTCCATCTCTTCTTTAGCGATACGATAGGCTTCACCCATACCCACAATCTGATGAACAGGCAGAGTACCAGAACGCATACCGCGCTCATGGCCGCCGCCGTGCATCTGTGCTTCGATGCGGATACGTGGCTTACGACGCACATACAGCGCGCCAATCCCTTTCGGGCCATAGATTTTGTGGCCGGAGAAGGACATCAGATCCACTTTCAACTGGCTCAGGTCGATAGGCAGTTTGCCCACGCTCTGGGTGGCGTCAACGTGATAGATAATACCGCGCGCACGGCACATTTCGCCGATGGTCGCAATATCCTGCACGACACCGATTTCGTTGTTCACGTGCATGATGGAAACGAGAATGGTGTCATCACGCATTGCCGCTTCCAGTTCTTGCAGATCGATAATGCCGTTGCTCTGCGGCGCGAGGTAGGTCACTTCAAACCCTTCACGCTCAAGCTGACGACAGGTATCCAGTACGGCTTTGTGTTCGGTTTTACTGGTGATGATGTGCTTGCCTTTTTTCTGATAAAAGTTGGCTGCACCTTTGATCGCCAGGTTGTCGGATTCGGTCGCACCGGAGGTAAAGACGATTTCACGCGGATCGGCACCCACCAGGTCAGCAATCTGATTACGGGCGATATCCACCGCCTCTTCAGCATGCCAGCCAAAACGGTGTGAACGGGAAGCTGGGTTACCAAAGTTTCCGTCCAGCGTCAGACACTGCATCATTTTCTCGGCAACACGCGGGTCCACCGGCGTGGTTGCGGAGTAGTCGAGATAAATCGGTAATTTCATTGCTCTATAAACTCCGTACATCGCTTCAATGCAAGGAATCAGGCAACCGGCTGGATGTACGACCGTGTTGACGGGACGCGTCAACGCCCCGGCCTGATTCTGAAATCTTTATCGTTTTTTTACGCGCGCAGCTTAACGTCGATCGCTTCTTGAGCACGATTCGTGCGCGGCGTGTCATGGGTTTGCTGACGGCCAGACACGTCCAGAACTTCCTGATTATTCACCAGTTCGCCCAATGTAATATTGTTGAGGAAACCGGTCAGACGGTCGCTCAGATCGCGCCACAGCGCGTGGGTCAGGCATTTATCGCCGCCCTGACAACCGCCTTTGCCCTGGCAACGCGTGGCATCAACCGACTCGTCAACAGCGCTAATCACTTCACCTACGGCAATACTGCCGGCGTCTTTGCCCAACAGATAACCACCGCCTGGCCCACGCACGCTGGATACCAGACCATTTTTACGTAAACGGGAGAACAGCTGTTCCAGATAAGAAAGGGAAATTCCCTGACGCTCAGAAATATCAGCCAACGGTACCGGGCCCGCTTCGGAGTTGAGCGCAACGTCCAACATTGCGGTCACGGCATAACGCCCTTTAGATGTCAGTCTCATGTCTTACTTAACCTCAAACTCGCCCCTGCCCGGGGTTTTTTATTGTAAAATAGGGGTATTGCATAGCAGGGCCAAGTCTGACATTCCCGACTAAATCAGTCAACTATTTACTTGACTGTTTTAGTCAGGTATTTGTCGTTCCGTGCGGTATTCGTTCGCCGGATGTCAGCACATCGCGTAGGCCGGATAAGCGAAGGCCACCCGGCACTCAGACATCAGCTATCTTTCTTCAGTTGCTCTATCGACGCCAGCATCCCGCGCAGAATGTTCAGCTCCTGGCTTTCCGGACGCGCACGGGTAAACAGACGACGCAATTTGTTCATCACCTGCCCCGGATGGCTTTCACGAATGAACCCCGTCGCGAGCAGCGTCTGCTCAAGGTGACCATAAAAGCGCTCCAGATCGTCAACCAGCGGGTACGGCGTTTCTTCATGCACCGCGTCCGGGTTTTCCTGGGTAGCCAGCCAGGCCATACGCACTTCATATGCGATAACCTGTACGGCCATTGCCAGGTTCAGCGAACTGTATTCCGGGTTGGCGGCAATCGCGACATGATAATGACATTTCTGCAGCTCGTCATTGGTCAGGCCTACGCGCTCACGGCCAAAGACCAGCGCCACCGGCGTGCTTGCCGCTTCTGCGACGCTTTTTAAACCACATTCGCGCGGGTCGAGCATCGGCCACGGCAGCGTACGTGAACGCGCGCTGGTGCCCACCACGAGACTACATCCAGCCAGCGCTTCGTCGAGGGTATCGACGATCTGCGCGTTACCAATCACATCGCTGGCACCCGCCGCCAGAGCGATGGCCTGGGAGTCGGGTTTAACCAGCGGGTTAACCAACCACAGATTGGTCAACCCCATTGTTTTCATTGCGCGGGCAACAGACCCCATATTGCCGGTATGAGAGGTTTCCACCAGCACGATTCGAATATTTTGCAGCATTGTCTTTCTTCGGCTAAAGATTATTCGCCTATCGTACCATAAATTCAGGACATGTTCCGAATTCGCTGCTATACTCTGCGCCGTTTTCGTTTCCCCGTTCTTTAACATCCAGTGAGAGTGACCGATGCATCCGATGCTGACTATCGCCGTGCGCGCAGCGCGCAAGGCGGGTAATGTAATTGCCAAACACTACGAAACGCCTGACTCAGTAGAAACCAGCCAGAAAGGCAGCAATGATTTCGTGACTAACGTCGATAAAGCCGCCGAAGCGATTATTATCGAAACGATCCGTAAGTCTTACCCACAGCACACCATCATTACCGAAGAAAGCGGTGAACATGAAGGTACCGATCAGGATGTTCAATGGGTTATCGATCCACTGGATGGCACCACCAACTTTGTAAAACGCCTGCCGCACTTCGCGGTATCTATCGCAGTACGCATTAAAGGCCGTACTGAAGTCGCCGTTGTTTACGATCCAATGCGTAATGAACTGTTTACCGCCACGCGCGGTCAGGGCGCACAGCTGAACGGCTATCGCCTGCGCGGCAGCAACGCTCGCGATCTGGATGGCACGATCATTGCGACCGGCTTCCCGTTCAAAGCGAAGCAGCACGCCACCTCTTATATGAATATCCTCGGTAAAATGTTTACCGAATGCGCCGATTTCCGCCGCACCGGCTCTGCCGCGCTGGATCTGGCCTATGTCGCCGCCGCGCGCGTTGACGGTTATTTTGAAATTGGTCTGCGCCCGTGGGATTTCGCTGCGGGTGAGCTGATTGCTCGCGAAGCAGGCGCACTGGTTTGTGACTTTACCGGCGGCCATAACTACATGACGACCGGCAACATCGTGGCAGGTAACCCGCGCGTAGTGAAAGCGATGCTGGCAAGCATGCGTGACGAACTGAGCGACGCGCTGAAGCGTTAATTCCGCCATGCCCGGTGGCGCTTCGCTTACCGGGCCTACGCATCATGTAGGCCGGATAAGGCGTAGCCGCCATCCGGCTTTTTTAAAATGGTCTTAGACCTCTTCCCACCGGCACCGCACTCAACCACATCACCACCGCAGCAACCACTAAGATCGCGCCACCGGCTAACGCCAGCGTGGACCATCCTATCTGCCGCCACAGTACTGGCGCTTTATTCGCGCTGAGTCTTACCGCCAGCGAGCGGAAGCCATGTACCAGCAAGGCCAGAGAGGTAATCGTCAGTGACGTGCCCGCCGCCATCGCCAGCGCAGAGGCCATTCCCCAGGCAAAGACGCCGATCACTTTGCTGAACAGCAGCACCATGATTGCCCCTGAACACGGGCGCATTCCCATCGACAGGATAATCATCAGCCGTGCGCGCCAGTCGTCGCCACCTTTTAGCTGTTCAGGATCGGGAAGATGCTGATGCCCGCACCCGCAGTTTTCATGATGCACATGATGCGGCGTAAAGGCAGTAAATTTGGGTTTACGCAGCAGCACACGCAGCTTCCGCACCGCTCGCCAGCACAGAAAAAGCCCCAGGACGCCCACCAGGGCGTAGCTTCCTTTCTCCAGCCAGAATCCGCTCAGATGCAGTTGTCTTGCCGGCAGTTGCAGGATGCCGAGCACCAGCACTACCAGAGCAATTGCCACCAGCCCCTGTAGCAAAGATGAGGCCAGCGTCAGACCAATACTCGACTTCAGCTTTGCCGGATGGGTCGCCAGCCAGGTGGTGATGACAACCTTTCCATGACCTGGCCCCAGCGCGTGCAGCACACCATACACAAAGCTGAACAGCAGGAGCGAACCGCCTGCCTGGGTGGGATTCGCGGCAACCGCTTTCAGCAAAAGGCTCATTTGCTGATTCACTTCCCGCTGCCAACTGATACTTTTGACCATCACCTGCGGCCAGCTCTGCCATAACCCTACGCCGGCCGCGATCGCTACCAGTAAAAACAGCGCCAGCGGCCAAAGTTGAAGCCAGCGTTGCGAACGACTGCGGCCCGTTAAGATTACTGACATACCAACGTCACCTTCTGCGCAAATTGTTCCCCCAGCGCCATATCCTCTGGCGGCGCGTCTTCTTTGTCGAGCGACTGAGCAAATTTCAGGATGTCTTCGCTGGGCGCGGGCGTCTCAACGGTCAGCTTGCACTGCTTACTCAGTGCTTCCGGTAATAGCGCATCGCTATCCTGTTCGTAGCTCATGTCGACATAATAGGCGGGATCAAATGTCGTAAAGGTATAATGCTGTCCACTGAGCGGCTGCGGCTGTGCCAGCGGCAGCACAAACGTGAGCACCGCCTCATGCCCCTCACGCTCCATACCATATTCCGTCGGCCGATTTTTAAACTTTATCTTCTGCCCGTTGTGCCACATCCCGGTGAAATAGTGCTGAGCCAGAACATTCGCCATCACTTCCGCTGCCAGTTTTTTCCAGATGTCTGAACCTGGCTTTGCATCGCCTGCATCATAAAGCAGGTCCGCGGAGGTGAGTTCGTCCATAGTCCAACGCATTTTGAGCGCCACGAGTTGATGATTGTCGGTGACAATCTCTGTTTTTAGCCGAATGAAGCTATGAGGATGTGCGCCCGCGCTGAAGGCTATAAAAGCGAGTAAAAAGGGCAAAGCCCGGTGTTTAATGAATGACATCGGATCCTCACGGTCACGTTCAGGCCAAAAGCAGACTATCCTGGCAAGATTACCCGAGAGAATATCATCGAATGGCATGTTGATGAGCGTTGATTTCTGGACTCGATTCAGTTCTCACTTTTAAAACTTTCCCCATGCGGTTCTGGCGACACAACGCTTAATAAAATCGTTCCCCTCATGGAATTGATAATAACTTGTTAATTATATGTTTAATTATTCGTTATTTTTAACAGTTATTTTTTGCACACTTCCACCACGAACATAAAAATTAACCTAAAGTTAACCATAAATTATCTATATTTTAACATCATTGGTTATCGATCACATTTATAAAACTTATGATTCATTACCTCTTCCCTTCGTTGCTAACCTCCAGTCGTGACTTGCCCTGGTCCCTACAAAAGGTACAACTATGAAATTTAAACTCGCATTACTCAGCGCAACCCTGGCTTCTGCATGCATGTTGTCCGGCACGTCCTTTGCGGCAGAAAAGTATGAAATTGCTGTGGTTGCTAAAGTCACCGGCATTCCGTGGTTCAACCGCATGGAAACCGGCGTCAATGAAGCAGCAAAGAAACTGGATGTTAACGCTTATCAGACCGGCCCTTCTACGCCAGATCCGGCGCAGCAGGTGAAGGTCATTGAAGATCTTATTGCCAAGAACGTGAACGCGATCATTGTGGTACCTAATGACGCGAAAGTTCTTGAGCCCGTGCTGAAAAAAGCACGCGAGAAAGGCATTGTCGTCCTGACGCATGAATCTCCGGATCAGCAGATTGGTCAGTGGGATATCGAAACCATCGACAGTGAAAAATACGCGCAGGCCAACGTTGATGAACTGGCGAAAGACATGGGCGGTAAAGGCGGATACGCGATTTATGTTGGATCGCTGACCGTGCCGTTACATAACGCCTGGGCCGACTACGCCATCAAGTATCAAAAAGAAAAATACCCGGATATGTTCGAAGTCACCACTCGCCTGCCAGTGGCGGAGAGTATTGATAAGTCCTACTCCACCACGCTGGATCTGATGAAAACCTATCCGCAGATGAAGGGCATTATTGGCTTCGGCTCGCTGGGTCCTATCGGTGCAGGTCAGGCGGTGCAGAAAAAACGGGCTAAAGATAAAGTCGCTGTGGTGGGGATCGCCATGCCCGCGCAGGCTGCACCTTATCTGATGCGTGGCGATATCAAAAAAGCGATGCTGTGGGATCCGAAAGATGCCGGTTACGCGCTGGTAACAGTGGCGAATCAACTGTTGCAGGGTAAAGACGTAACCCCGGATCTTACGATTGAGGGTTTAGGGAAAGCCGATGTCGACATGGAGAAGAAAGTGATCCGCTTTAACAAGATCCTCGAAGTCACCAAAGATAATGCACAATCGCTCGGTTTCTAAGGCTCTAAGCCAACACCAGGGAAACCCAACGCCTCTCGTCTGAGCGGCGTATCAACACCATTAACACTCAGCGCCCTTCGGGGCGCTCGCAGGGGTATTGTCCATGACAGACACCACCGCATTTATCACACTTGAGAATATCAGCAAGCAATTCCCGGGCGTGCTGGCGCTGGATAATGTGAACCTGACGCTAAAGAAAGGCGAAGTTCACTGTCTGGCGGGGCAAAACGGCTGCGGCAAAAGCACCATAATTAAAGTGATTTCCGGGGTTTATCAGCCAGAAAAAGGGGCGCAAATCCTGCTGGACGGCAAACTGCTGCACGCGTTGTCGCCGCAGCTCTCCTCTCATTTTGGCATTCAGGTTATCTATCAGGATTTATCCCTCTTTCCCAACTTCAGCGTGGCGGAAAATATTGCCGTTAACCGCTACCTGCCCGGTGGCGACATTTGGGTGCGTCGTGGCGCAATGAAACAACAGGCGCTGGCAGCAATGAAGCGGATTGGTGTCACTCTCGATCCGGACAAAAAAGTGGAAAAGCTCTCGATTGCCGACCGCCAGTTGGTCGCCATCTGCCGCGCCATTGCCGCTGACGCGCGACTGGTCATTATGGATGAACCTACCGCCTCGTTGACGCGCCAGGAAGTAAACGGTCTGCTGCGCGTCGTTAACGAGCTTAAAGCCGACGGGATCTGCGTCGTCTTCGTCAGTCACCGTCTTGACGAGGTGATGGAAGTGGCGGACCGGATCAGCGTGATGCGCGATGGCAAACTGGTAGGCACATACCCGGCAAGCGAACTCGACAGCCATGAGCTGGCGTTCCTGATGACCGGACAACGCTTTCACTACAGTCCATTACCGGAAAAACCGCCTGTCGAGCAGGCCCCCATGCTGGAACTGTGTAACTTAACCCGCCGGGGTAAATATCAGGATATCAACCTGGCGCTACGCAGTGGTGAAATTGTCTCGATCGTAGGTCTGCTGGGTGCCGGTCGCACTGAGCTTTGCCTGAGCCTGTTTGGGATGACCCAACCGGAAAGCGGCGAAATCCGCATTAACGGCAAGCCAGTTCGACTACGCAATAATCATGACGCCATTAAGCACGGGATCGGCTATGTCTCAGAAGATCGCCTGACCCAAGGGTTGATCATGGAACAGTCGATCTACGACAACACCATCGTCACCGTTTTCGACAAACTGCACACGCGCAGCGGCCTGCTCGATCACGCTAAAGCGCAGGCACTGGTCGCCGATCTGATCCGTGAACTCAACATCAAAGTTTCCGATCCGCAGTTGCCGGTGAAAACGCTCTCCGGTGGTAACGCCCAGCGCATCGCCATCGCCAAATGGGTGGCGACTAACCCGCGTATTTTGATTCTTGATTCGCCCACGGTGGGCGTCGATATCGCTAACAAAGAAGGGATCTACCAGATTGCCCGTGACCTGGCGGAACAGGGAATGGCGGTGCTGATGATTTGCGATGAGATCCCGGAAGCCTATTACAACAGCCACCGCGTGCTGGTGATGCGCCGGGGAAAACTGGTCGCCGAATTTAACCCGCATCGCTGCCGTGAAGAGGATATTGCTGAGGTAGTCGAGGTCATCCATGATTAACGTGCGTCTTTCCCGCTTAGTCGGGCAACATGAATTCTGGCTCGGGCTGCTGGTGATTGCGCTGGCGGTGGGGCTGAGTGTGAAAACCGATGAGTTTCTGTCACTGGGCAACCTGACGGATGTCGCCACCAGCTACGCTATCCTTGGCATTCTGGCCTGTGGGTTGTTTGTGGTGCTGATCTCCGGCGGTATCGACATCTCCTTCCCGGCGATGACCGCCATCGCGCAATATGCCATGGCCAGTTGGGTAATTGCCCACGGTGGCAACTTTATGTTGGCGCTGACGCTGGCCTGCGCGGTTGGGCTGCTGCTCGGTTTAGTGAACGGTTTTCTGGTCTACTGGCTGCGCGTGCCGGCCATCATCATTACCATCGCAACACTGAACGTCTATTACGGTCTGCTGGTTTACGCCACCAAGGGCACCTGGCTGTACGGTTTTCCGGACTGGTTTATGAATGGCATCAACTGGTTCTCGTTCACCGCCGCAGACGGCTATGACTACGGCCTCACCCTCCCCTTGCTATGCCTGGCGGCCGTGATTCTCTTCACCGCCCTCCTGATGAACCACACCCGCCTTGGTCGCCAGATTTACGCAATGGGCGGCAACCGCGACGCCGCTTCCCGCCTCGGACTGAATCTGCTGAAGCTGCATTTCTACGTCTACGGCTATATGGGCATTCTGGCCGGCGTCGCTGCTGTGGTGCAGGCGCAGATCACCCAGTCCGTAGCGCCAAACTCGCTGCTCGGTTTTGAGCTGACAGTCCTGGCGGCGGTCGTGCTCGGCGGTACCAGCATGAGCGGCGGTCGCGGCACGCTAACCGGTACTTTGCTGGGGGTGATTCTGCTGGCCTTTTTACAAAACGGCCTGACGCTGCTCAGCGTCTCCTCGTACTGGCATACCGTGTTCAGCGGCGCCATTATCCTCGTCAGCATTAGCGCCACGGCGTGGAATGAAAAACGCAAACTGGCCAGGGAGCTTTAAGATGAAAGCATTCGCAAACGTATTACCCGGTGATGCCATCATCCGCCTGCAGTGTGTGATCATTCTGGTCGTCGCCGTGGTGTTTTCAGCACTGCTAGGCACACGCTTTTTTAGCGTCGCTAACTTCCAGTCCATCGGCTCACAGTTGCCGATTCTCGGAATGCTGGCGCTGGGAATGGGGATGACCATGCTGACAGGCGGCATTAACCTGTCGATCATCGCCGGGGCTAACGCCTGTTCGCTAGTGATGGCGGCGGTGATTGTCAGCCATCCGGACAGTCCCCTGTTTCTTGCGCTGGCGCTGCTGGCTGGTGCGGCGGTCGCGGTGGCGATCGGTACATTAAACGGTGCGTTGATTGCCTGGGTCGGCGTCTCGCCTATTCTGGCCACGCTTGGCACCATGACGCTCATTTCCGGATTGAATATCCTGCTTTCCAACGGCACGGTGATTTCCGGTTTCCCGACGGCGATTCAGTATCTTGGCAACGCGACGCTGGCCGGTATCCCCGTCGCGCTGCTGCTCTTTTTCGTGGTTGCAGTGCTGCTGTGGGTACTGCTGGAACACACTACGCTTGGACGCAGCCTGTACCTGATGGGCTCAAACGAACAGGCAACCCGCTACAGCGGCGTCAACACCATACGGGTGCAAATCTCCGTCTATGTCATTTCCGCACTCCTCGGTTGGGTGGCGGCGATTTTAATGATGGCCAAATTCAATTCAGCAAAAGCCGGATATGGCGAATCCTATCTGCTGGTCACCATCCTCGCCTCGGTGCTGGGCGGTATTAATCCGGATGGTGGGTTCGGCCGCATTCTCGGCCTGGTGCTGGCGCTGGTCGTGCTGCAGATGCTGGAGAGCGGCTTCAATTTGCTGGGGATCAGTAGCTATCTGACGATGGCGCTCTGGGGCGCGGTACTGATCCTCTTTATCGCATTACAGAATCGTAAAGCCTGATTTCAGGAGAAAAATTATGGCGAGTTACTTTATTGGTGTGGATGTAGGGACCGGAAGCGCCCGCGCAGGGGTGTTCGATCTCAATGGCAGAATGGTCGGTCAGGCCACCCGCGCCATCGAAATTTACCGTCCGCAGGCCGACTTCGTTGAGCAGTCGTCCGATAACATCTGGCAGGCAGTGTGCAACGCCGTTCGCGATGCTATTAACCAGTCCGATATCAATCCTATTCAGGTCAAAGGGTTAGGCTTTGACGCTACTTGCTCGCTGGTGGTGCTGGATAAAGAAGGTAAGCCGCTGACCGTCAGCCCTTCAGGGCGTAGCGAGCAGAATATTATCGTGTGGATGGATCACCGCGCCATCACCCAGGCCGAGCGTATTAACGCGCTGCATCATCGGGTGTTGGACTATGTGGGTGGCATCATCTCTCCGGAGATGCAAACGCCGAAGCTGTTATGGCTCAAACAGCATATGCCGAATACCTGGGCAAACGCGGGCTACTATTTTGATCTTCCCGATTTTCTGACCTGGCGCGCCACGGGCGATGATACCCGCTCGCTGTGTTCGACGGTGTGCAAATGGACGTACATGGGCCATGAAGATAAATGGGACGCCAGTTATTTCCGCGAGATTGGTCTGGAAGATCTCCTGCAACACGATGCGGCAAAAATCGGCCGCTACGTCAAAACCATGGGGGAACCGCTCGGGCACGGCCTTTCTCAGCGCGCTGCCAGCGAAATGGGGCTGGTTCCGGGCACCGCCGTTAGCGTCTCCATTATTGACGCCCATGCCGGTACCCTCGGTACGCTCGGTGCCTGCGGCGTCTCGGGCGAAGTAGCCGACTTTGACCGCCGTGTTGCTCTGATTGGCGGTACCTCAACGGGACATATGGCGATATCGAAAGAGCCGCGCTTTATTGGCGGCGTCTGGGGACCTTACTATTCGGCGGTGCTGCCGGAATACTGGCTCAATGAAGGCGGTCAGTCGGCGACCGGGGCGCTCATCGACCATATTATTCAGTCGCACCCATGCTATGAGACGCTGCTGGCGCAGGCAAAATCACAAGGGCAAACCATTTACGAAATCCTGAACGCGCTGTTACGCAAAATGGCGGGAGAGCCGGAGAATATCGCCTTTTTAACCCGCGATATTCATATCCTGCCCTACTTTCACGGCAACCGTTCGCCGCGTGCTAACCCGACGCTCACCGGTGCAATCAGCGGGCTAAAACTATCCCGCACACCGGAGGATATGGCGTTGCAGTATCTGGCTACCATCCAGGCCATCGCGCTCGGCACCCGCCATATCATTGAGACAATGAACCAGAGCGGGTACAGCATCGACACCATCATGGCGAGCGGCGGCGGTACGAAGAACCCGATCTTTGTTCAGGAGCATGCCAACGCGACCGGTTGCGCTATGCTGCTGCCTGAAGAGAGTGAAGCGATGCTGCTGGGCGGTGCAATGATGGGCACCATTGCGGCAGGCGTCTTCGATACCCTCCCGGAAGCAATGTCGGCGATGAGTCGTATTGGAAAAACGGTCACCCCGCAGACCAACCTCATTAAGCAGTATTACGACCGGAAGTATCAGGTGTTCCACCAGATGTATCAGGATCATATTAAGTACCGCCAACTGATGCAGGGGGACGCATGACGAGCGCGTGGCAGCAGGCTACCGCAACCTGGACGCTATACAGCGAAGCGCTGGCGGGTTTGAGTGACCATTTAAGCGAACCTGAATGGAATGCTCTCATGGCGGAATTGCGCGGGTGTACGGGAAAGATCGTCGTCACCGGTGTAGGGACCTCGGGGGTTGCGGCGCGTAAAATTGCCCATATGCTGGCCTGCGTTGAGCGCCCGGCCATCTACCTCAACGCCACCGACGCCGCTCACGGCGATCTGGGTTTTTTACGCGACAACGATCTGGTCATTATGCTATCTCGCGGCGGTAATTCGGATGAACTAACCCGTTTACTGCCCGGACTTGCTGCGAAAAACGTGCCGATACTCAGCGTGACAGAAAACGCCGACTCTGCCATTGCCAAAGCATCGCGGCTGGTGATTTCTACGGGCGTGCAGCGTGAAGCGGACCCACTGAATATGCTCGCCACCACCTCGATTATGCTGGTGATTGCGCTTTTTGATGCCGCCTGCGCCTGCCTGATGAGCGAAAGCGGGTATTCGAAAGAGACACTGCTGGCGGTACACCCTGGCGGCGACGTCGGGTTAACGCTCAGCCAGCGTAGCCATCGCTAGCGATCACCTTCCCACCCAGCCCCGCGATAGATCGCGGGGCTTTTCGCATTTCACCACCAAATAAAACAGCGAAAAATAGTGTTATGTCGCTGCGTTCAACTTCCTTTTTCATCGCCTGCTGTAAAAAATTCTGTGACCTTCTCCTGCATTCCTGAAGCAAAGCATTTCATTCGTAATGGCAGAGGAAAATCTTTAGCTATTCTTATGAGACTTACTTACGGGAGGCCCGACAGATGATGCCAACGCTTGCTCCACCATCTGTACTTTCCGCTCCCCAGCGCCGTTGCCAGCTATTGCTGACGCTTTTCCAGCCGGGACAGAGTGTCACCGCTGAAACAATCAGTGCGCTAAATGGCGTCGATGATGCTATTGCCCATGCGGATATCACCGAAACGGGTATAGAGATCCAGCGTTATCATCAGCTTAGCATTGTCGCAGGCCATGATGGGAGCTATCAGATTGAAGGTACCGCGCTTAACCAGCGTCTCTGCCTGCTGCACTGGCTCAGACGCGGATTACGCTTATGCCCGACCTATATCAACCAACACTTTACGCCGGCATTAAAGACTGAGCTGAAGCAGAGGAAGATTCTGCGCACGCTGTATGACGACACTAATCTACACGCGCTGATTAATCTCTGCGGTCGTCGCCTGCAAAAAACGTTTGAGTGTCGTGATATTCAGTTTCTGCGTCTCTATTTGCAGTATTGCCTGTTGCAGCATCATGCGGGTATCTCGCCGGAATTTACCCCTGTGCAACAGCACTGGGCCCAGTCGTGCGATGAATACCTTCTTGCTCAGGAAATTGGTCGCCACTGGCAGCGGCGAGTGATGCAAAATGCGCCATTTAACGAATCGTTGTTTATGGCTCTGCTCTTTTTGATGATTCGTATTCCGGATCCGATCCGCGATAGTCATCAGAAAGACCGTCGACTTCGCCTGGCAATTACGCGTCTGGTCCTGCGTTTTCGCGAACGGGGACAGGTGCGCTTCAATGATGAGCAGGGGCTACACGATCAGCTTTACATTCACCTTGCCCAGGCGCTGAACCGCAGCCTGTTTTCCATCGGGATTGACAACACACTCCCTGACGAATTCGCGCGGCTTTACCCACGCCTGATGCGCACGACCCGCGATGCCTTAGACGGTTTTGCTGAGGAATATGACACGCAGTTTTCCGAAGAAGAGATCGGGCTGGTGGCGGTGATCTTTGGCGCCTGGCTCATGCAAGAGAATGACTTGCATGAAAAACAGATCGTTTTACTGACCGGAGAGGATAGCGAACTGGAAAGCCAGATCGAGCAGCAGCTGCGGGAACTGACGTTGCTGCCGCTCAATATCAGAACAATGCCGATGCAGACCTACCAGCACGAGGGCGCGCCGCGTGGCGTGGCGCTAATCGTGACGCCGTATACCACGCCGCTGCCGCTCTTTTCGCCGCCGCTCATTCATACCACGCAGGCGCTGTCTGAACATCAGCAGCAGCAGATCCGTAAAATTCTGGAATCAGGCTGAGGCCTGCACTTTTGGCCTCAGCACAATGGCAGGTAATGCCACCAGCGCCATCACCCAGAAAACACCGTTACCCAGGTACTGATAGAGGAACCCGGCAAAAACAGTCATGATGGCGATACTGCCGCCCATCGCGACGGCGGAATAGACCGCCTGCAAACGAATGACTTCACTTCCCTGCCGCGCGGCGATATAACGCATCGCCGCCAGGTGGCAAACGGTAAAGGTGCCACAGTGGAGGATTTGCACCACGACCAGCCACGGAAGGGCTGTAGTCCAGCCCATCAGCCCCCAACGAATCACCCCACAAACCGCAGAGAGCAACAGCAGGTCGCGGGCACTGAAACGGCGGAACAGTTTATTGCTCAGGGCAAAGATGATCACTTCAGCCACGACCCCCAGCGACCAGAGATAACCGACTGCCGACGCGGAATACCCCGCCCCCTGCCAGTAGATCGCGCTGAAGCCATAATAAGCGGCATGCGCCCCTTGCAACAGGCAAACGCAGGCCAGAAAGCGCCAGCTCTGCGTTACAAGCGAACGCCAGGCTGGCCAACCGGCGCTCTCCTGATGCCGGCTCTGCCCCTGCGGCAGCACGCTGGGTCGGATCAGCATCCCTAACAGCATCGAGGCGACACCTAAGGTCAACAGCGCCAGAATCGCCCGGTAGTCGTACAGACTGACCAGCTTACCGGTCAGTGCGGAGCCAATCACGAAGGCGATCGATCCCCACAGACGTACCCGACCATAATCCATGGTGATCTGCTTTTGCCAGGTATTGGCCAGGGCGTCCGTCAGCGGCACCAGAGGGGAGAAAAAGAGGTTAAAGCCCACCATCACCACCATCAGCCACGCGACATGGGTGCCGAACCAGAACGCCAGCGCAAAGACCAGCGTCAACAGTGCGAGAATGCGCAGAGCAGCGATCAGTCGTGAGGGATCGCTGACCCGAGGAGCGATGATCAGGCTTCCGAGAAAACGCGCCACCAGTCCTGCGCCCAGCAGTAAACCGATAGTTTCCGGCGTCAGTCCAAGTCCTTTGAGCCAGACGCTCCAGAAAGGAAGAAAAATACCGTAGCTAAAAAAATAGGTGAAATAACCGAGCGCCAACCAGCGCGTGGAGTGCAGGACCATGATTCCCTCCCTTATGGAGGCGATAGTCTGGCGATAAACGGGCAGCCTGGCAAGTAAACATTAAATTAACATTTAAACGGCGGGAGAAAGGAAGAGAGAGAATGTTAAAAATGCTAAAGCAGAAGCCGGATGGCGGCGTACACACCGCCATCCGCGAACAGAAAGGAATTACGCGTAAACCGGGAAGCGCGCGCAGATATCCAGAACTTTACCTTTGATGCGCTCAATCACCGCTTCATCATTGATATTGTCCAGGATGTCACACATCCAGCCAGCCAGCTCTTTCACTTCCGCTTCTTTAAAGCCACGGCGAGTCACAGCAGGAGAACCGATACGAATGCCGGAGGTTACAAACGGGCTCTTCGGATCGTTTGGTACGCTGTTTTTGTTGACGGTGATGTTCGCACGGCCCAGCGCTGCGTCTGCTTCTTTACCAGTCAGGTTTTTATCAACCAGATCCAGCAGGAACAGGTGGTTTTCAGTACCGCCAGAAACCACTTTGTAACCACGGCTCAGGAACACTTCAACCATCGCTTTGGCGTTTTTCGCAACCTGCTGCTGGTAGACTTTGAACTCTGGCTCCATCGCTTCTTTCAGTGCTACCGCTTTACCGGCAATCACATGCATCAGCGGGCCGCCCTGGGCGCTTGGGAATACCGCAGAGTTCAGTTTTTTATACAGCTCTTCATCGCCGCCTTTGGCCAGGATCAGACCACCGCGCGGACCCGCCAGGGTTTTGTGGGTAGTCGTGGTCACAACGTGGGCATGCGGAACCGGGTTCGGGTAGACGTCAGCGGCGATAAGACCTGCAACGTGCGCCATATCCACGAACAGGTACGCACCGATGCTGTCTGCGATTTCACGCATTTTAGCCCAGTCAACAATACCGGAGTAAGCGGAGAAGCCGCCGATGATCATCTTCGGCTTGTGAGTCTGCGCCAGCGTCGCCATTTCGTCATAGTCAATTTTGCCGGACTCATCGATACCGTAAGGGATGATGTTATACAGTTTACCGGAGAAGTTAACCGGAGAACCGTGAGTCAGGTGACCGCCTTGCGCCAGGTTCATACCCAGAACGGTATCGCCCGGTTGCAGCAGCGCGGTGTAGACCGCGAAGTTAGCCTGGGAGCCGGAGTGCGGCTGAACGTTAGCATAGTCCGCACCAAACAGCGCTTTAGCACGGTCGATAGCCAGTTGTTCAACGATATCAACGTATTCGCAACCGCCGTAGTAGCGCTTGCCCGGGTAACCTTCAGCGTATTTGTTGGTCAGCTGAGAGCCCTGCGCCTGCATCACGCGCGGGCTGGTGTAGTTTTCGGAGGCGATCAGTTCGATGTGCTCTTCCTGACGTACTTTTTCTTGCTCCATAGCCTGCCACAGTTCGGCATCATAATCGGCAATGTTCATTTCACGCTTTAACATCCGCATCTCCTGACTCAGCTAACGATAAAATTTTGGCCTTAAAAGGCGGTCCAATTGGACAACGGGCAACAGTATAACTGAATCATTCTGTGATAACAGGTCTTGACAAAGGAATTTACGCAAACGATTACCTTCATGCCACATAAGGCTTTGCGGAATGAAGGCCTTACGAAATTCATTGGAATTCTTTTCAGCTTTGTGATGCAGATTTTTCACGTTGTAACTTTTGAAACGCAAAATGACAAAGAACCATTTACAAAGCAGGGATATTTTTTATAAGATGCATTTAAAATACATTATTAAAGTTTTACATAAAGGAAGACCGTATGCTTGACGCTCAAACCATCGCTACTGTAAAGGCCACGATTCCCCTGCTGGTTGAAACTGGTCCGAAACTGACCGCCCATTTTTACGATCGCATGTTTGCTCATAACCCTGAACTCAAAGAAATTTTTAATATGAGTAACCAGCGTAATGGCGATCAGCGTGAAGCGTTGTTTAATGCGATTGCCGCCTATGCCAGCAATCTCGAAAACCTGCCGGCGCTGCTGCCAGCAGTGGAAAAAATCGCCCAGAAACACACCAGCTTTCAGATCAAACCTGAACAGTACAACATCGTCGGTACGCACCTGTTAGCAACGCTGGACGAAATGTTTAATCCGGGTCAGGAAGTTCTGGACGCGTGGGGAAAAGCCTATGGTGTTCTGGCAAATGTATTTATTAACCGTGAGGCCCAGATCTACAGCGAAAATGCCAGTAAAACTGGCGGCTGGGAAGGTACGCGTCCATTCCGCATCGTAGCCAAAACCCCGCGCAGCGCCTTAATCACCAGCTTTGAATTTGAACCGGTTGACGGCGGTGCCGTCGCGGAATATCAGCCAGGCCAGTACCTGGGCGTCTGGCTGAAGCCGGAAGGGTTCCCGCATCAGGAAATTCGTCAGTACTCACTGACGCGTAAACCGGATGGCAAGGGTTACCGTATTGCCGTTAAGCGCGAAGATGGCGGTCAAGTTTCTAACTGGCTGCATAACCACGCAAATGTCGGTGACGTGGTGCATTTAGCGGCTCCGGCGGGCGACTTCTTTATGACCGTTGCGCAGGATACCCCTGTTTCACTGATTTCCGCAGGCGTTGGCCAAACGCCGATGCTGGCAATGCTTGATACGCTGGCCAAAGCGAACCATACCGCGCAGGTTAACTGGTTCCACGCAGCCGAAAACGGTGACGTTCATGCGTTTGCCGATGAAGTCAGCGAGTTGGGTAAAACGCTGCCCAACTTTACCGCCCATACCTGGTATCGCGTGCCGAACGAAGCGGATCGCGCCAACGGTGCGTTTAATAGCGAAGGTTTGATGGACCTGACGGCGATGCAAGCGGCGATTAGCGCTCCACATATGCAGTTCTACCTGTGCGGTCCGGTCGGGTTTATGCAGTTTGCCGCGAAGCAACTGGTTGAGCTGGGCGTGAACAACGAAAACATTCATTACGAATGCTTCGGCCCACATAAGGTGCTGTAAGAGCCTGTTATTTGTAGGCCGGATAAGGCGGTCAGGCCGCCATCCGGCAATTGCAGTGCCTGATGGCGCAGCGCTTATCAGGCCAACAGAGTGACGCGGCTTAAATGGCTGCGTCGTCTTCTTCGCCAGTACGGATACGGACTACGCGCGCTACGTCGAACACAAAAATTTTGCCGTCGCCGATTTTGCCCGTCTGCGCCGTGCGGATAATGGTATCCACGCAGGTATCGACAATATCGTCAGGCACGACGATTTCAATTTTCACCTTCGGCAGAAAATCCACCATGTATTCCGCACCACGGTACAGTTCAGTGTGGCCTTTCTGACGGCCAAAGCCTTTCACTTCGGTCACTGTCATGCCGGTAATACCCACTTCTGCCAGCGCTTCACGCACATCGTCAAGCTTGAAGGGTTTAATAATCGCATCAATCTTTTTCATGCTGTTCCTTGAAAAGGTCGCCTGTCTTTTAATCCGCTAAACGTAACATATCTTGTTGCGTTAATCTTTGAAATCGTTTGCATCCAGCTCGTGTCGCGACAAGAGTTTATAAAACTCCGTCCGGTTGCGCCCCGCCATTCTCGCCGCGTGGGTGACATTGCCACGGGTGATTTGCAGCAATTTACGCAGGTAATTCAACTCAAATTGATTACGGGCTTCAACAAAGGTGGGCAGCGCAGTGTTTTCGCCTTCCAGCGCCTGCTCGACCAGCGCATCGCTGATCACCGGCGAGGTGGTTAGCGCGACGCATTGCTCTATCACGTTCACCAGTTGCCGCACGTTGCCTGGCCAGCTTGCGGTCATCAGGCGCTTCATCGCGTCCGTTGAGAACGCGCGGACAAACGGCTTATGACGTTCAGCTGACTGGCGCAGTAAGTGATTCGCCAGCAGGGGGATATCCTCAGTACGCTCGGACAGCGCCGGGATCTTCAGACTCACCACATTCAGACGATAGTATAAATCCTCGCGAAACTCGCCGCGCGCCATCGCTTTTGGTAGATCGCGGTGGGTCGCCGAGATAATGCGCACGTCAATGTCGATATCGCGGTTACTGCCAAGCGGCCGGACCTTGCGTTCCTGCAATACGCGCAGCAGTTTGACCTGTAGCGGCGCGGGCATGTCACCGATTTCATCGAGAAACAGGGTCCCGCCCTCTGCGGCCTGAAACAGCCCCTCTCGGTTACTCACCGCGCCAGTAAACGCCCCGCGCGCATGCCCGAACAGCTCGGATTCCAGTAATTGCTCCGGTAACGCGCCGCAGTTAATGGCGATAAATGGATGATTTCCGCGCGGGCTGGCATTGTGAATCGCCTGCGCAAAAATCTCCTTCCCGGTTCCGCTCTGTCCGTTGATCAAGACGCTGACGTCGGACTGAGCGACCATCCGCGCCTGCTCAAGCAGACGCAGCATCAATGGGCTTCGCGTGACGATAGACTCGCGCCAGCGCTCGTCGGTCGCGGGGGCAGACTGTTCCAGGGCTCCGTCAATCGCCTGATACAGCGCGTCCTTGTCGACCGGTTTGGTCAGAAAGCTAAATACCCCTTTCTGCGTTGCGGCGACCGCGTCCGGAATCGAACCGTGTGCGGTTAGAATGATCACCGGCATTCCCGGTTGAACCTTCTGGATTTCACTGAACAGTTGCATACCGTCCATTTCATCCATCCGCAGGTCGCTTATGACCAGATCGATTTTTTCGCGGTTCAACACCCGCAGCCCTTCGGCCCCGCTTTCCGCCGTTGCCACGCTGTACCCTTCGCTGGTCAACCGCATACCAAGCAGCTTCAGCAGACCAGGATCATCATCCACGAGCAACAAATGTGCCGGTTTGCGACTCATTATGGCGTTACCTCATCTTGTGCTGGCTCGGATGCTTTACCGTCAGGCTTGTCACTATTCTGTGTCGCCTCCGGGTTGAAGTTTCCCGAGGGCTTACGGGTGGAAAGCTGACGCTCAATATCGGTCAGGTTTTCCAGCTTACGGGTGGTTAGATCGAGCTGATTTTGCAGATGCTGGTGCTGCTGACGCAGCGTATCGAGATCGCCGTCCGTCGTTTGTTGCAGTTTACTGTAGCGCTGACGCTCTTCCGATAGCTGTAATTGCATCGTCTGCCCGTCGCGCCAGAGCTGATAGAGGGGGCGCACCTGCGGCGGAATTTGAGTGCTTTGCGCATCCAGTTGCGAGACGTTATCGCGACGCTCAAGCGGCGTGATTTTGGCATTCGCCAATAAAATTCCGCGCTTCAGGGCGTTCTGCCAGCCTGGAGCGCTCAACGCGCGGGCTTCATTGCGCGACTGTTCAGGTAACAGACGATCGGCACAGTCGATCGCGCGTAGCCAGTAGAGCGGATTGGTTTCTGTGGTTTTCCCCTGCAACGACCAGATATCGCTACAGTCGACAGAAAGATAATCCGCCAGTTGATAGGTCGGGATCTTTTCCTGCGTGACGTCATCAGACGCAGGCTTTACTGCATGGGGAACGCAGCCCAGCAATACCAGACAGGGGCAACCCGCAAGGATCGCCTGCCGGAGAAAAGAACGTTGAAAAATGTGGACAAAAAACTGAGGCATATTCACCAGTCTTAGTATTATTTAATCGTTTCTTGTTGCTGAAAGCGGCAGCGCGATACGGAAGCAGACTTCTTGTGCATTCTCATCGACAAGATACAGTTCTCCCTGCATACGGCGGATACAGTCTCTGGCGATACTTAGTCCCAGTCCGCTGCCCTTCACCGCCCCTTTTCGCTGATGGCTTCCCTGGAAAAAAGGCTCAAAAATCATGGCACTCTCCGCTTCAGGGATCGGTGTTCCGGTGTTAATAACATCAATGATAACCGTTGCCCCTTGCTGGCGACTGTGAATACGGATGTTACCGGATTCAGCCCCGTAGTGCACCGCATTGGAATAAAGATTGTCCAGTACGCTCATCAGCAGCATCGGCTCTGCCAGACAGTGCTCCGCTGTCAATTCAACATCGGTATGCATCATTTTAGCGCGAGCAGGGAGACTGTGAGCAGAAACCACCATATCGACCAGGGGAGCAATCTCTACGCTTTCCAATTCAATCGCGCTGTCCGCCAGTTTGCGGTTGTAATCAAGCAGTTGCTCAATCAACTTTTGCAAGTTCCGGCTGCTGCTATCCAGAATGCCAACCACCTCTTTTTGCTCCGCCGTCAGCGGTCCGACAACCTGATCCGCCAGCAGTTCGGTGCCTTCTCGCATGCTGGCCAGCGGCGTCTTTAACTCATGGGAAAGATGGCGTAAGAATTGATGGCGCTGGGATTCCAGCCATGAGAGGCGCTCGCTCAGCCAGATGATACGCTGTCCTACGGAACGCAATTCGCGCGGCCCGGTAAACGTCACGCTATCGCCCAACGAACGCCCTTCCCCCAGCCGGTTAATCATACGTTCAATGCCTTTTACCGGCCCGATGATCATACGTGTGAACAGCAGCACCATCGCCAGACTGACAAGGAACAGCACCAGCGCCTGCCAGCCGAAGAACTGTCCGCGCTCGGCGATCTCCTGCTGTAGCTGCTGCCCGCGAGAGAAAATCACCGTGCGCGTTGTCTGGACCATTTCCGTGTTGGCGTGAGCAAAAGCCTCCAGTCGCGCTGCGGCGATCGGATCAGGCCCGCTATTCTGACATTGCAACTGGGTGAGATCGTTCAGATCCTGACGCAACGCCTGATAAAGCTTATTGTCCGGTAAGACGCCGGCATGCGCATCCAGCATCTCGCTGTAGCGTTTACGCTGGCTCTGATAGACCTTCGCCAGTCTGGCATCGTCAAGTACGCAATACTGGCGATAGCTGCGCTCCATCTCCAGCGCGGCGTTGGTCATTGCTTCACTGCGACGCGCGTCAATAAGCGTGGTGCGGTTAGTCAGCGCCGCCTGAGCGCTCAGCGCGTTGAGGCTTTGCCACGCCTGCCAGGCGAGTACCAGGAGCGGTAACAGAATCAACAAGAATGCCAGCGTCACCAGCTGTCGAAGGGATCGGGGAAATAGGGACCAGCGCTTCAATGCGTCACTCTCACTGTTCAGGAATGGAATGATGCTAACTGAGGGAAACGTCAGATACAACAAAGCCGGGATAAACCCGGCTTTGTTATGGAATAAGGCGGTGCCTAACTCGACGTTTCGCCCGATGGTTGATAAAGCTACGCTGTTATCAGAAGTTGGACGGCAGGCACCTTGTTGTGCGTCATTCGAAGTTTATGTAGCACGTCCCGAAGGGGCTGACATAAGAAGGTGAATGAGCCACTGAGTATTATTATGCAGTATCTATGCCAACTTTCAAAACGTTTTATTAACGCATTGAACCACAATAACTTTAAGCAAAACCTACGATACTTAAGCACTGAACAATTTCCAGGCTAAGTGTCGCTTATTAGCAACACCTCTAATACTCATTTTCAAATCTTATAAAAATCAGTAGGTTAAATGTCTCATTTTGGAGACACGCTGAATAGCGGATTGTCGCAAATTCCCGACAACAGGAAACACGTGCCGCTAAGCCCAGCGGAAAATGAGATACACCACAAATGCCAGGAACCACCACCACAACCGCGATGATTTTTTGGGCCTTTCAGGCGGTGTCTCCGCGAAGTCGTCAGGCACACTCGCGTTCTTCGCTGCCGACGGAACATCTTCAGCGGCTGAAGCGGCTCGCCGCAATGCCTGCTTCTGTAGCGCAGTCTGTTCCAGCTCTGGTGCCGATGGCCCTTGCGCCTGCCACCAGCTATCGCGTGGCGACTCCCCGCGCGCCGCTTTGGCACGGAAGAGTTTCTTGTTTAGCGCGGTGATCCGTCCCGGCTGGGTGGCGTAACCATACTGGCGCTTGATGTCAGTGACTTGTTTTTGCAGAGGAATGCCTTTTCCCGGTGCGACCAACGCGACAAAATTCGCATAGCCTTCAATGCTCGCCATCAGTTCACCCGGCCCCCAGCGTTTTCCCTCCATACCATCTTTTGCGATCTGGAACAACAACGCGCGAAAACGTTTCAGGGTTTTACGATCTAATGAGGGCTTCTCATTGACCACGATCCCGGTCACCTGTTGCTGCTGCGGTTTGCGCATCACCCGCGTTTTTTGCGGATGAACCCGGAAGCCTTCATCCTGCACAATCTGTTTGCAGCGCCACAGCAGTTGTTGAACATTGCCGCGGTTATCCGCGCAGGAAAAAGTCATGTCGTCGGCATAGCGGGTATAGGCGAAGCCCAGTTTATGGGCCATCGCATGCAGACGACTGTCGAGACGGCGGCAGATGATGTTGGAGATCGCGGGACTGCTCGGCGCCCCCTGCGGTAAAAAGCGCTCACCTTGCTGCACAAACCAGTTTTCACCGTCAAGCACGACCTGTTCGGTTTCCGGCTCCGTCGTCAACAGCGCCAGTTCAGTGGCGATCTGTTCGCCGTAACCCAACTGACGAAACAGTCCTTTCACCCGGCGATAGCTTACCGTCGGAAAGAAATTCTCCATATCCAGGTTGATCACCACCGCGCGGCCGACGTGTGGCAGCGCATTGGTCAAAATACTGCGCCCGGCCACAAAGCCATGTGCCGCATCATGCAGCTTCACGCGGTTAAGTATGTTTTCCAGGATCCAGTACTGGGCGCGTTTCAGACGCGGCATCGGCGCGGATATCAGCCGCTCTCCGCCGCTTTTTTTGAGTAGCGAAAACCGCCGGTAGTGGTTAATCCGCGACACGTCTTTCTGAAAACACAAGAAGCGCAGTTCGTTGATAGTGATCCCCATCAACGTGGCCAGTGTCTGACTGTCTGCCAGCAGCGGCAGGTTTTGCTGCTTCAGCCGGGCTTCATTCTGCGTGGTATCGCTAAGGCCAAACGAAAACCCCTCGCCAAGCCAACTTATCTCAGACTGCTGCTTCTGATGCCACTGCTGTGCGCGTTCATAGCGCGCCTGGTTACGGGCGATGCGCGTCTGCTCGCGTTTTTCCAGCGCGGCTTTTTTCCGCGCCTTGTGCAGTTCACGTAAGGCTTTTTGCGGATCGCTGTACAACTGCTGCTGTTGCCCTAACTCTGCAAGCCGTTTTTCCAGCGCCGCCCGCTGGGCGATAAATTCCGCGGTCAGATCGGGCTTTTTCTGTTCGCCATCCCAGAACCCCAGGCGGATCATTTCCGCCAGAATCACCTCTTCCTTGCTGGTTTCGCGGATGCGCTCATAGAGTTGCTGACGGGTCAGTTTCGGTGATTCAGACATGACGAACACTCCCTGATCGTAATGCGGGATAAAAAGCAGAGGCTAAAGGAAGGGATAGCGGCGTGGCGGAAAAAGCCTTCGAAGAGTTCCTGGTGCTGAGGTCGTCCACTCGACGCAGAGTGGAGTACCTGTCACTCATTGGTTTCTTCGAAACCATACCGCAATAGTGACAGGTACTCACACTCTGCCCAGTGAAGATGGCATCAGTGACGCGTGGGCAGTCATAAAACCTGAATGGCGATCCACCATCCGGGATGCAAGGTTCGCTTGCCACGCCGCTATTAGTGCTCATTATATCAGCAGTAAATATCCTTTTCATCATGCTTTTACCTTCGCCGCCTGGCGCAGCGCTAACATATGTTCGCACGGGCCTCGACGCAGGCGATTCTGATGGAAGAAATGGCAGTTGCACTCTCCCGTCGTCAGGCACCGATCGCTGTCCAGCGTCAGTTTTACCGGATACCGCACGGCATTATCCAATACCGACCCCCTCATTTCCGTCCCGGAGGCATTACTCAAACAGTTGTCTACAGTGACCAGTCCGGCGCGCACAAAATTCAGCGCCTTTTCTTCGCGTTCGTTCTGGAAACGCAACTGGTCTAATGGGATCGGCTCGCGGCAGAGATCGCGGACGCGCCAGAGATCTTTACTGATGTCGTAGAGCACCTGACCATGCTGGCTATAGGCCGCTAACGCGGCTTTCACCACGCTTTCTTCCAGTTGCAAACTGGCTGCCAGCACGCCGCTTGAGGCCATATGTCCCTGACTCAGCGTATGGTAGACGCGCTCCTGCGTCATGGCGTCCACCTGTTCGCGAGGTGCGAGCAGATCGAAATTGCCCTGCGCCGACCAGTCATTGGCGCTCCATCCGGAAAGACCGAGGGTAAAGCACATTGCGCCGAGATCGGCGATCCAGAATGACGGCATGCCGTCGTCCAGCAGGCAGACATCAAATTTTTCAGCAACCGGAATCAGCCGCTCGAGGATGTGCAGACGCCGCCGTCCCCAGACGCGAATAGAACGCGGTTGGTCGCCCTGATACAGCGAACGCGGGCAAACCAACGTCTCATTCCACGGCTCAAAAATAATTTTTACCGGCTGCCCCGGCGTCAGTTCAAAGCGCAGCGCGCGGGGGCCAAGACGCTCTTTCCTGCGTCGCAGACGATAACAAATGTTGTGTATGTCCATCGGCTCGAGGGTGAATTTCACCATGGGCAGCGTCATGGCAGAACTGACCTGCAAAAAACCGCGCACCCAGCTATCCGGGAGATCGATTTTTTTCTCTTCACAGGCGATGCCATCGGTTTGTACCGCGAAACCATCCGGGTCGATTTTTAACTGCGTAGGGCGATAGTCACGGATCTTTTGAAACGCCTGATACAGCCCTTCTGAGTAGTCAATATTCGTGGTGCCGAAGGCCTGCTCGCTGATAGCGTCGAAGACGTCATAATGGCAACTGAGCTTGCCATAACTGGATTCATCTTCCGAAAAGCATTCAAAGAACACCTCGTCCGGATGCACGGTGATCACCGGGTCCAGCACGTACCAGGCATCAATGTTCTCTTTATACAGATAGTTAAAATAGGCTCTCTGCGCCTGGCGATAAGGGGCGAGGATTTTATCGGCCTCACCGTTTATCTTTTGTAACTGCTGGCGAATATCGCTGATGTCTTGCTGAATATGTCCCTTTTGCGCAATAAATTCCGCCAGCAGCCGCTGCTCTTCCCCGGCCAGCCAGTTCAGATAGTCGGTACGATCTTTAGGCTGAAAGCGCATGTCAGAAATCACCACGTTATGCAGCGCGGAGATCGCCTCGCGGAACGCCAGCTTTTGCTTCAATTCTCCGACGAAAAATGCCGGCTGACGCAGGCTATCGGGGGCAAAGGTCAGCCCTTTGTCCGAAACGCTACTCTTTCCCTGATAGCGATAGTTAACCTGCATGGCGCGCTCCTTGTGCGGATCGGACAACAATTTCAAGCGGTAATGTCAATTCCGGATGCCGCTTTTGCAGCTGTAGCATCGTTTTTATCAACGGGGCTTTATCTTTTTGCACCACCGTAAGCGACAGGCGAGTCAGTAGCTCACTCACCATTTCCAGCACCTGCGGGCTGCACTCTGCCTGCTGCGCCAGGAATGCCAGGGTGCGATCTTTAGCGACGCGCCCTCGATTAATCTGCGATAATATCGCCAAAAAACAGGGCCTTAACGCCAGAATAACCTGCGGTTTTCCTGCCGCGTAGTCGGCAAAAAAGTGAGTGACGAATGTCTGCACCGTCACCGAGGGGTGCTGGCTGAGCTTCAACAGGTACTCCTCTCCCCGATCGCGATGGAAGAAGGTTTGCAGCAGCTCACGCCCCCAGGCCTGGACATCCTCGCGGTTGCTGTCACACAGATTAACAATCAGCTCCGGCGTCCAGCTTTGCGCCGGATAGTGCTGACGGAAATAGGCGAAAGCAAATTCGCGGGTTGTAGGCCAGTCGCTTTCCAGCACCGCCAGCGCTTCACGGCTCTGTTCCCGCACTACGTCAACGTGTTGCTCAAATGCCCGCAGCGCATAGTCGCGAATGGCACGTTCAGGATGGTTAGCCAGCACGACCCACTGCCTGACGCTAAATTCCAGCGGAGAACGGGACTGTAACACTTCCCCGCCCAGCGTCTGAGCCGCCGAAGCGCGCGCCTGAATGAGCCGCCAGAGGGTATCTTTATCCAGCGTTTCCAGACACGGCGAGAGATGTTGCCTGATAAAGGTCAGCAGCGCCTGATGCGCGCCCTCTTGCGCCTCTTTCTGAAACAGCAACGGGAATAACGCGGCAAACACCGCTGAGGCGTCACTGCGAGCCAACTGTTGCAGGAGCCCAAAGCATGCCTGGCGCTCTGCCTCCTCGCCGCAGCTTAACAGGTCAACTAACAGCGACAACTGACGTAGCAATGTTTCTGGGCTTTGTTTGCCCAGCAGCGCAATCCCCGATGCACGAACGGCCGCCACAGGGGAATGATGAAGTTGAGACACGAGCGCCTGCGGCAGATCGTTGAGCGTAAAGCGACTGCTGACCAGCAGTTGCGCCGACAGGATCTGTACGCCAACGTCCGCATGGCCTAACAACGTACTCAGAATTTCCAGCGACACAGAGTGCACCGCCGCACTCAGATGGGTGGTACAGCAGATTGACAGCCATTGCGCATGCTGAGGCGAAAAGCCGGTGGTCGCCAGGCTCAACTGCGCCAACAGCGCCTGCATTAGCGCATCTTTTTGCACGCCGTTAAGCGGCTGTTGGATTAAGCGCGCGTCCAGCCAGCGACCTATCTCCTCATCGTCAGTAAGCAATAGCGCGACTGAGAGTTCAGTGTCGTCAAACAACATGCTCAGAGCGTTAAGCTGCGTTAGCGCCATAACTCGGGCCTGCGAATGCGGACTCTGAATTAACGCCACCAGCAGCGCATGGCTCAGTGGACGCCCCGCCAGATGCGCCAACACCCATTCCGCAATCACCGCAGAGGGACGGGCAAGCAGTTTCGCCAGTTGTTGATCGGTAAGGTTTCGACAGAATTCACTGTTGTCTTTCAGTGCCCGCAGCACAAACTCGATGACGGCATGACTGTCGCTGTGCAACAGCAGAGCTAACAGGGCGTCAGGGCGTTGATCCCACAACGCAGGGAAAGCCTCGCCTCGTTGGGTATCGCGGCCTTCTGACAACCGAATCCATAATGCGCGCTGAGAATGACGCTGATAACGCGGATTATGTAAGCGCAGGATGGCGTTCCAGGCGAAGAGATGTGCATCAGCAGCGTAGGTTCCCCTGTAACATGGCCTTTCTGGCAGTAAGTCCGTGTCGTGATATTGCAGCAGGAGAGCGCTGGCCATATCGACGTAACGCGGATCGCCAGTAACCCCCAGACGCTGGAGCGAACGCCAACTGTGACGACGCAGGTAATGTCGCGTCTTTTTCGAATAGGCCAGTCGGCTGTCGGCCCGCACCAGCTCAGCACTCGGTTTGATGTAGCCTGTCCCTTCCAGCCAGGCCCAGTCCCAGTCAGCGCTGTAGAATTCACGCGTCGTATCAAAGCGCCAGACCAGCAGGGCGAACATGGCGGCATCGAGACGAAACTCGGCCATTTTGAACAGATAGCGGATGCCTTTAAATAGATTCGGACGGAAAGGTAAGTCTTTCACCAGGCGCAGCAGGCTTTGATGTAACGGCGCATTGTCCAGCGCTAACAGGTACAGCGTTTTTAATCGCTCGCTGGCGTCGGGATTATGCTCGTTAATTCGTTGCGCCAGCAGGATGTCCAGTGCAGTGCTGTCGTTTGCAGTGATTGCCGAGGCCAGTTCTCCCGGTAGCGTGGCGAGCAGTTGCGCTTGCTGCACGCTGCGTTCAGCCTCATCGCTGAGACGTAGCCAGACTTCATACGCCAGATGGCGCAGGGGCAGCGATTCGCTGGCCAAAAGCGTTTTCACTTTGGTCAGATTGCGCACCTCACCGGTTCGCCCCAGCGTTCTCAACCGGGCATAATTTTCCAGCCAGTGGTTTTGCGAGCTGAGCCCTTTTTCCAGCCATGCCGCCAGCACCGGATCCGGCTGCTGTGGCAGGCGCCATATGCTACGGGCGCGCTGAAGGCTTTCGTTGATGCCATCGATTTGGCTTAACCGTTCGGAGAGTGACGCGGAAGAGGTTGGCGTGGTTAACAACCGACGTAGAGAGGATTCGCGATAGCCTTTATTGGTTTTAGCCACCACCACGCTGGTAAAAATGGCTTCCGCCTGGGCCAGATCAACAGGCGTGACGGTTTTGGTTCCTTCCCGCAGGGTGGTGCCACGTCTTCCGTAACGAAAATTCACCCAATAGCGGTTAGCGTCGTCGTTTGGCTGCTCACAGAGATCGACTTCATACACTTTGTCTGAAGTACCCTGCGTATAATACAACTTAACTGTCTTGATCAGCCTCATAATCCGTTCCCTTCCCTGTAAACGACGGGAACGATTGTACTAAAAATAGTCAGCTGTGTCCTTTGGATCTCTCCGAAACTGGAAAGCAGCACGTCCGGGAAATGTCTCTCCGGACGTGCCTGAGGTGGGTTAACCTAACTGCTTACGCGCATTACGGAAGATGCGCATCCACGGTCCGTCCTCGCCCCAGTTTTCCGGGTGCCAGGAGTTGCTGACAGTACGGAACACGCGCTCCGGGTGCGGCATCATAATCGTCACGCGACCATTTTCGGTGGTGACCGCAGTAATGCCGTTTGGCGAGCCGTTCGGGTTTGCCGGATAGTTTTCAGTCACGTTGCCAACGTTATCAACAAAGCGCAGCGCTACCAGTCCTTTGCTTTCAAGCGCCGCCAGGTGCGCCGCGTCACGGACTTCGACGCGCCCTTCGCCATGAGAAACCGCGATAGGCATCATTGATCCTACCATCCCCTGCAACAGCAGCGACGGGCTTTGGGTCACTTCAACCAGACTAAAGCGCGCTTCAAAGCGATCGGAATGGTTACGCACGAAGCGCGGCCACAGGTCGCTGCCCGGGATCAGCTCATGCAGATTCGACATCATCTGGCAACCATTACATACGCCCAGCGCCAGCGTCTGCGGACGGTGGAAGAAGGTTTCAAACTCATCGCGCACGCGGTTATTGAACAGAATAGACTTCGCCCAGCCTTCACCCGCACCCAGTACATCGCCGTAAGAAAACCCACCGCAGGCGACCAGCGCATGGAAGTTCCCGAGGCCAATACGCCCGCCAAGCAGATCGCTCATGTGGACGTCAATGGCATCAAAGCCCGCACGGTGGAACGCTGCCGCCATTTCCACATGGGAGTTAACTCCCTGCTCACGCAGCACCGCCACTTTCGGGCGCGCGCCGGTAGCAATGTACGGGGCAGCGATATCTTCATTAATATCGAAGGTGAGCTTCACGTTCAGACCCGGATCGGCATCATTGGATTTCGCGTTATGCTCCTGATCGGCACACTCCGGGTTGTCGCGCAGACGCTGCATCTGCCAGGTGGTCTCTGCCCACCAGACACGCAGCGTAGTGCGGCTTTCGCTGAAGACTGCCTGACCGTTCGCCGCGATGACAAAGCGATCGCCGGCTACGGCCTGGCCTAAGTAATGTACGCAGTCGGTCAGACCGTATTTCGTCAGCAGAGCCTCTACTGCATCGCGATCTTCCGCACGAACCTGAATCACACCGCCTAACTCTTCGTTGAACAGTGCAGCCAGATGATCCTCGCCCAGTGTAGCGATATCGACGTTCACGCCACAGTGACCGGCAAACGCCATTTCCGCCAGTGTCACCAGCAGACCGCCGTCGGAGCGGTCATGCCAGGCCAGCAGTTTACGCTGCGCGACCAGCGCCTGCATCGCGTCGTAAAAACCTTTCAACTGCGCAACGTCACGCACATCTGCCGGTTTATCGCCCAACTGACGATACACCTGCGCCAGCGCCGTTGCGCCCAGGGCGTTGTGGCCTTTGCCAAGATCAATCAGCAGCAGCGCGTTATCTTCGGTAGAAAGCTGCGGGGTAACGGTATGACGCACATCTTCCACGCGGGCAAAGGCGGAAATCACCAGCGACAGCGGCGAGGTCATTTCGCGCTGTTCGTTCCCTTCCTGCCAGCGGGTTTTCATTGACATGGAGTCTTTACCGACCGGAATCGTCAGACCCAGCGCCGGGCAAAGCTCTTCGCCCACCGCTTTCACCGCTTCATACAGACCGGCATCTTCGCCAGGATGACCGGCTGCCGCCATCCAGTTAGCGGAAAGCTTGATACGTTTGATATCGCCGATATGCGTTGCCGCGATGTTGGTCAACGCTTCACCCACGGCCATGCGGGCAGAGGCGGCGAAGTCCAGCAGCGCTATCGGCGCACGTTCGCCAATCGACATCGCTTCACCATAATAGCTGTCGAGGCTGGCGGTGGTGACCGCGCAGTTCGCTACCGGCACCTGCCACGGGCCGACCATCTGGTCACGGGATACCATACCAGTCACGGTACGGTCGCCAATAGTCACAAGGAAGGTTTTTTCTGCTACCGCCGGCAGATGTAATACGCGCTTCACGGCTTCGGCCAGGGTGATATCCGCACGGTTCAGCGCGTCGCCTTTCGCCGTCAGCGTCTGCACGTCGCGAGTCATCTTCGGCGTTTTGCCAAGCAATACATCCAGCGGCAGGTCAATTGGCTGGTTGTCGAAATGACGATCGTTAAGCGACAGGTGCTGCTCTTCGGTGGCTTCACCAATCACCGCGTACGGCGCACGCTCACGCTTACACAGTTCGTCAAACAGCGGCAGCTGATCAGCCGCTACCGCCAGCACGTAACGTTCCTGAGATTCGTTACACCAGATTTCCAGCGGGCTCATACCCGGCTCATCGCTGAGAATATCGCGCAGTTCGAATTTACCGCCGCGCCCACCGTCGCTCACCAGTTCTGGCATAGCATTGGAAAGACCGCCCGCACCGACGTCGTGGATAAAGAGGATCGGGTTGGCATCGCCCAACTGCCAGCAGCGGTCAATCACTTCCTGACAGCGACGCTCCATTTCTGGGTTATCACGCTGTACGGAGGCAAAGTCGAGATCGGCATCGGACTGACCGGACGCCATTGACGACGCCGCACCGCCGCCGAGACCGATGTTCATCGCCGGGCCGCCGAGAACGATCAGTTTGGCGCCAACCACGATTTCGCCTTTCTGCACGTGATCGGCGCGAATGTTGCCAATCCCGCCCGCCAGCATGATGGGCTTGTGATAGCCGCGCAGCTCTTCGCCGTTGTGACTGTTCACTTTTTCTTCATAGGTACGGAAATAGCCGTTCAGCGCTGGACGTCCAAATTCGTTGTTAAACGCCGCACCGCCGAGAGGGCCTTCGGTCATAATATCCAGTGCGGTAACAATGCGCTCTGGCTTACCGAAATCCTCTTCCCAGGGCTGTTCAAAGCCAGGAATGCGCAGGTTAGATACGGAGAAGCCCACCAAACCGGCTTTCGGCTTCGCGCCGCGCCCGGTGGCGCCTTCGTCACGAATTTCACCGCCGGAACCGGTCGCGGCACCAGGCCATGGGGAAATTGCCGTCGGGTGGTTGTGGGTTTCTACCTTCATCAGGATATGCGCAGGCTCCTGATGGAAGTCATAGCGCCCGGTGGCGTGGTCGGCAAAATAGCGCCCCACCTCGGAACCTTCCATCACCGCCGCGTTGTCTTTATAGGCAGACAGCACGTGATCAGGCGTTTGTTCCATGGTGTTTTTAATCATTTTGAACAGCGACTTCGGCTGCTGTTCGCCGTCGATAATCCAGTCGGCGTTAAAAATCTTGTGACGACAGTGCTCTGAGTTAGCCTGGGCAAACATGTAGAGTTCGATGTCGTTAGGGTTACGTCCCAGGCGAGTGAACGCTTCCTGCAGATAATCAATTTCATCGTCCGCCAGCGCCAGTCCCAGACGCAGGTTGGCGTCGATGAGCGCCTGGCGGCCCTCGCCCAGCAGATCGACACAGGCAACCGGTGCCGGCTGGTGATGAACGAACAAGGCTTCCGCATCGGTCAATGAAGAGTACACCGTTTCCATCATGCGATCGTGTAATACAGCGGCTACCTGCTGCCATTGCGCAGCGGTCAGCGTTGAGGCGTCAACGTAATAAGCTACGCCGCGCTCAAGGCGATCGACCTGTTGTAGACCGCAGTTATGGGCAATATCGGTCGCTTTGGAAGACCAGGGGGAGATGGTGCCAGGGCGAGGCGTCACCAGCAGCAGTTTCCCCTTCGGGGTATGACTGCTCAGGCTGGGACCGTACTTTAACAGGCGAGCAAGCTGCGCGTGCTCATCTTCATTTAACGGTGCATTTAGATCGGCAAAATGGACGTACTCGGCGTAAATATCGTGGACCTGGAGGTTGGCAGCCTGAAAGCGCGCCAGCAGTTTGTTAATACGGAATGCCGACAGTGCAGGCGAACCACGCAGAATTTCCATCATAAGTCTCTCGTCTTCTAAGCTTTCGGTGTGCCCAAGTGGGGAAACGGGCGTCATTATAAAGAATCTGAGCCGCTGACGAAACCGTTTGCGTCGAAATAAAATCTCCCGTCCGTCTTATCATACGATGCGGCCAATGGTTGTAATTAGTTGCCAACTGGCGGAAGTTTAAGCAAAATGCCGCTCATTGATGAATACTCCCGATCTTCCAGTGACTTTTCCCATCCCGAGACAACGTACCGTTCAGAGAATTAACTAATTGAAAAAAATAAAGATTAATTATCTGTTTATCGGCATTTTGACGCTGCTGCTGGCTGCGGCTCTCTGGCCCGCTATCCCGTGGTTTGGTAAAGCAGACAACCGTATCGCTGCCATCCAGGCGCGGGGCGAGTTGCGGGTGAGTACTATTGAATCCCCGTTAACCTGGACCACGCTTAACGGAAAACCCTTCGGGCTGGATTACGAACTGGCCCAACAGTTCGCCAACTATCTGGGCGTGGAGCTAAAGGTAACCGTGCGCCAGAACATCAGCCAGCTGTTTGACGATCTGGATGATGGCGATGCCGACCTGCTGGCGGCCGGTCTGGTCTACAACAGCGAGCGCGTTAAAAATTACCAGCCAGGCCCAACCTACTACTCCGTCTCACAACAGCTTGTCTATAAAGTAGGCCAGTATCGCCCCCGCACGCTCGGCAGTATAAAAGAAGGCCAGCTCACACTCGCCCCGGGACACGTCGTAGCGAATGATTTGCAGCGCCTCAAAGAGACAAAGTTTCCCGAACTGATCTGGACCACCGATGCCAAAAAAGGCGTCACGGAACTGATGGATGACGTGATCGCGGGCAAACTTAACTACACCATTGCAGATTCTGTCGCCATTAGTTTGTACCAGCGGGTTCACCCGGAACTGGCGGTTGCGCTGGATGTGACCGATGAACAACCGGTGACCTGGTTTAGCGCTCTGGATGAGGACAATACTCTTTCTGCCGCCCTGCTCGATTTCTTCAATACGATGAATGAGGATGGCACGCTGGCACGTCTTGAAGAAAAATACCTTGGGCATGGTGATGACTTTGACTATGTAGACACCCGCACTTTCCTGCGTGCGGTGGACGCCATGCTACCCGAGCTCAAGCCACTGTTTGAAAAATACGCCGAGGAAATTGACTGGCGACTGCTGGCCGCCATCTCATGGCAGGAATCCCATTGGGATCCGCAGGCCACTTCACCAACCGGTGTCCGCGGCATGATGATGCTCACCAAAAATACCGCACAGAGTCTGGGAATCACCGACCGCACCGATGCAGAACAGAGCATCAGCGGCGGCGTGCGTTATTTACAGGACATGATGAGTAAAGTGCCGGAAAGCGTCCCGGAGGGAGAGCGCATCTGGTTCGCGCTGGCCGCCTACAATATGGGCTATGCGCATATGCTCGACGCCAGAGCGCTAACGGCAAAAACCAAGGGGAACCCGGACAGTTGGGCAGATGTCAAACAGCGTCTTCCCCTGCTCAGCCAGAAACCGTATTACAGCAAGTTGACCTACGGCTATGCGCGAGGCCATGAAGCCTATACGTACGTGGAAAATATCCGTAAATATCAGATAAGCCTGGTCGGGTATTTGCTCGAAAAAGAGAAGCAGGTGGCGGAAGAGCTGAAGCTGGCCGCAGATTACCCGGCAGTTTCACCGATGACGTTGGGCAAGCAGAGGCTGCCGCTCTCCTCTTTCCTGTCGCAATCATCGTCCAGCTATCTGCCGCATCCCCCTTCGCCGCTACTTCCGCAGCAGAAGAAAAAGACGACAGACCGGGCGAGCGTTGGCGCGCCTTAGCCGACCTGAGGGTCGTTATGGGCAGATTTTTTCAACGCTTTGATTTCCTGACGGCGCATGCGAAAGAAATCGCTCAGCATTGCCGCGCACTCATCAGCTAACACGCCTTCGCTCACTTCGACGCGGTGGTTCATGCCAGGATGATGGAGTACATCAATCAGCGACCCTGCCGCCCCCGTTTTTGCATCACGTGCGCCAAACACGACGCGCTGGATACGGCTGTGCACCATCGCCCCGGCACACATCACGCACGGCTCAAGGGTGACGTATAGAGTGGCATCGATCAGACGGTAGTTTTGCATCACCAGTCCGCCCTGCCGCAGCGCCATAATTTCCGCGTGAGCGGTAGGATCGTGACGACCAATCGGACGGTTCCATCCCTCTCCTATGACCTGGTTGTTGTGCACTAATACGGCACCGACCGGGACTTCACGTTCATCCCAGGCACGCTTCGCCAGCGTTAACGCATGACGCATCCAGTATTCGTGGCTAAATTCGACTTCTGACAAAAGGGATACTCCGATAATCATAGCGGCCGCATTATACATGCTAGCTATGCTTTCAACTATTCCAGCTGTTGGAGTTCCCCCTGCGGCGTGACGCGCCAGCGATGCTGGCAAAAAAAGAGCAGCGGGTTGTCCTGTTTACTGTCGCTGTACCCACTGTAGAGGCGCAGAGGCGCACCAATCTGGCGCTCCAGCTGCGCAACTTTTTCATGCCCCAGACAGCGCATCGTCAACAGCCAACCGCCGTAGCCACGCTGCATCTGACTGGCTATCAGGTTGACGCGGGGTAACCACGGCGTGTCGTAATAGACCTGCTCCACCAGCGACTGCGGGGAGCCGGTAATCAACCAGATGTCGGCATCTGAGCTTAACAGATAGGTCGTCAGACGTTCCTGCACCAGCGGAAACGCGGTCACGTTAGCGCGAAACCAGCGGACAAAATCAGCCTGATGCGCTTGCAAACGCCTCTCGCTGCGACCAAAGGTGCATCCCCACAGCAGCAAACTCATCGGCCAGCGGGCGGCACGTCCCTGGATCAGCAGCCCCAACGCAATAACCGGCAGCAACGGCAGTACGAGCAGCGCATTCAGCGGCTGGCGACGTAACAGATAGCGCAGGAAACTGCCGAACATATCCTCCTGATGTAACGTACCGTCCAGGTCAAAAAATACAACACGCCGATCGTGATTGGCCAAACCTTACTCCTCTGGATCGTTAAACCCCAATAGCCAGGTAAACAGGAACCCGGCGATTACCGCTACCAGATAGCCTAACAGATAGAGCATGACTTTTCCGGTCACAATCGTTAACGCCAACGGTAATCCGGAAATGCCAAAGGTAATGACGGTCGCGACCTTCCAGTAGCTGATGAGCGCTCCGCCAACCGCGCCGCCGAGGCAGGCGCCAATAAACGGTTTTCCCAGCGGCAAGGTAACGCCAAAGATTAACGGTTCGCCAATGCCGAGCAATCCTACCGGTAATGCGCCTTTGATGACTTTCTTCAGGCGCGTATTACGGGTTTTCATTAGCACAGCAATAGACGCCCCTACCTGCCCGACGCCCGCCATCGCCAGAATAGGGAACAGTGCGTTGTAGCCATGCGCCTGAACCAGTTCGACATGAATAGGTACCAGCCCCTGATGTAAGCCGGTCAGCACTAACGGCAGGAACGTGCCCGCCAGTACCGCCCCCACGGCAACGCCGCCGCGATCGATCGCCCATGAGGCACCGTGCGCGATAGATTCAGCGATCCAACCGCCCAGCGGCTGCAACGCGACGATGGCAATCGTACCGGTAATCACCGTCGTCAGCAGCGGGTTAAAAATAAGCTCCAGTGAACCGGGTAATATTTCGCGGAATTTCCGCTCTATCCAGCACATCAGCGCGACCACCAGCAGCACAGCGATCACCCCACCGCGCCCGGGCTGCAGCGCTTCGCCAAACAGCGTAATCTGCGCCAACTGCGGACTCGACAGAATTCCCGCCATCACGCCGCCCATAGCCAATGAGCCGCCAAAGACTTTAGCCGTATTTACCCCCACCAGAATATTCATGATGGCGAACACGGCGCTGCCGAAGATGCCCATCAGTCCCAGCATATTGGGGTAATGCGTCGCAAAATCGCCGACGATATCCGGGCGTTTGAGAATGTTGATGATACCGGTGATTAACCCAGAGGCGATAAAAGCCGGTATCAGCGGAATAAAGACGTTGGCCAGCTTACGCAGCGCATCGCTCATCGGCGCTTTGTATTTCGCTTTTACCTGCGCTTTGGTCCGCTCAATCTCATCGCCGGCAGGACGCTCAGCGCCGTTCGCCAACAGGGAACGCATCGCATCGACAACTTTTGCCGCTTTGCCGGGGCCAACAATTAACTGATGCTGCTCACCCTGCTTTACGTAACCGCTGACGCCAGGCAATTGCTTCAGACGAGGAATATCCAGTAATGCGTCATCCTTAACTTCAACCCTGACGCGCGTCATGCAATTTTCCAGGCGCAGAATGTTTTTCTCTCCGCCAATCCCCAGCAATATCTCGCGGGCAAGGGCCACTGTTTTATCCATAACTACCTCAGTTAATCAGCGAGTGCTGCACGTAAAAAGCCCTGATGCGCGATCAGTTTTTCTCTCGCCGCATCGGCGCTAAGCCCCGTCAATGCCATCAGAATGGCGGGTTTTACTTCGAAATCTGTTTGCCTGAGCAACGCCTCGGCCTCGGCACGGGTCATACCCGTTGCTTCTACTACCATCCGGCAGGCACGATCGATGAGTTTGACGTTGGTGGCTTTCATATCCACCATCAGGTTTTGATAAACTTTGCCAAATTTCACCATGGCGCCAGTCGAGATCATGTTGAGTACCAATTTCTGCGCCGTGCCAGATTTCAACCGAGTCGACCCCGTCAGCGCCTCGGGGCCCACTACCGGTGAAATGGCGATTTCCGCTTCCTGAGCAATCGGGGAGCCTGGATTACAGGAAATGGCGACCGTGGCGCAGCCGATTTTGCGCGCATATCGCAAACCGCCAATCACATACGGCGTGCGACCGGACGCAGCCAGTCCCACCACATTATCTTTCGCCGTGAGGTTCAGCGCGATGAGATCATCCTCACCCAGTTGCGCGTTGTCTTCTGCCCCTTCGACGGCTTTCAATAAGGCCCCCGGACCACCAGCAATCAACCCGACCACCAGCCCATGGGGAACCCCAAAGGTCGGCGGGCATTCCGAGGCATCCAGTACCCCAAGACGACCGCTGGTGCCGGCCCCCATATAGATAATACGACCTCCGGATTTTAACGCTTCAGCAGCAGCATCTACGGCACGGGCCACATCAGATAAGGTGGCTTTTACGGCTTCCGCGACCAGGGTATCCTGTTGATTAAAGCGGTGAACCAGTTCAAGCGTGGACAACGCATCAAGATCCATGGTTTGCGGGTTACGGGTTTCAGAAACTAAAGCGCCGAGATTCATTTTGGGTCCTCAGGAATTTTTAATTCATATTATCTACCAATAATGGAATATAATATTCCCTGAGGCGAATGAAATTTTGAATTGTTATCGCCCTCACGTTTTCCTCCGGAGAAACCATGAACTGTTTGATTCGCATTCGTCAGCGTTACCTGGGATTAGCGCAAAGCGACAAAAAACTCGCAGAGTATCTTCTTGCGCAACCTGACGCTGCACGGCATCTCAGCTCCCAGCAGCTGGCGAGCGAGGCTGGTGTGAGTCAGTCCAGCGTGGTGAAATTTGCGCAAAAACTCGGCTACAAAGGGTTCCCTGCGCTGAAGCTGGCGATAAGCGAGGCGCTGGCAAGCACTTCCAGCCCGCATTCCGTTCCGGTACATAACCAAATTCGCGGCGACGACCCCCTTTGCCTGGTGGGTGAAAAACTGATCAAAGAAAATATTGCGGCAATGCATGCCACGCTGGACGTCAATAGCGAAGAGAAGCTGCTGGAAAGCGTGACGTTGCTGCGTACCGCCCGACGTATCGTGGTGACAGGGATCGGCGCGTCTGGACTGGTCGCGCAGAACTTTGCCTGGAAACTCATGAAGATCGGGTTTAACGTCGCGGTTGAGCGTGATATGCACGCGTTGCTTGCGGCGGTTCAGGCGTTGACGGACGACGATCTGTTGCTGGCGATTTCTTACAGCGGCGAACGCCGGGAGCTGAATCTGGCGGCAGACGAAATGTTACGCGTCGGCGGTAAGATCCTCGCGATCACCGGTTTTTCGCCCAATGCTTTGCAACAACGCGCTACCCGCTGCCTGTACACCATTGCCGAAGAACAGGCTACGCGCAGCGCCGCCATCTCCTCTACCCACGCGCAGATGATGCTGAGCGACCTGCTTTTTATGGCGCTGGTACAGCAGGATCTGGAGCATGCGCCGGAGCGAATTCGCCACAGCGAGGCGCTGGTAAAAAAACTGGTTTGAGCAAAGAATGCGCGTATATACACGTCATCCTTCAAGCTGTCTCTGCGTTGGCTGCGTCTGCTCCCCCCAGTCACTGACTTAAGTAAGCGCCTGGGGATTCTCAGACTTGCCGCCTTGATACAACTTGAATGATTTTGTGTATAATGCCCGCCCTGTTTGTGTTGGTTCTGAGAATTTCCTGATGGCGCTGTTAATCACCAAAAAATGTATCAATTGCGATATGTGCGAACCCGAATGCCCGAACGAGGCCATTTCTATGGGTAATAGCATCTATGAGATTAACAGCGACAAGTGCACCGAATGCGTTGGGCATTACGAAACGCCCACCTGCCAGAAGGTGTGCCCGATCCCCAACACCATCCTGAAAGATCCGCAGCATGTTGAATCCGAAGAACAGCTGTGGGACAAGTTTGTGCTAATGCACCACGCCGACAAGCTATAAGCTAACGCGGCTAAACTGCCTGATGGCGCTACGCTTATCAAGCCAACAAATGCATCAGTCCCTGACCTAACTCTCGAGAATCACCGTGGCACAGGCGTAGTGGCGTTCATCGGCCAGCGTCACATGCATATGAGCGACCCCCAGTCTCTCTGCCAGCGCTAATGCTTCGCCCCAAAGCCGCAGGCGCGGTTTGCCAAGTTCATCGTTAAACACTTCAAATTGATTAAACGCCAGACCATTACGGATTCCGGTGCCAAAGGCTTTCGCTGCGGCTTCTTTGACCGCAAAACGTTTAGCCAGAAAGCGAACCGGTTGCTGATGCGTTTGCCAGATGCCCCACTCGTTATCGCTCAGGACGCGTCTGGCAAGCCGGTCGCCGGATCGGGAGATCACCGCTTCAATACGAGCAATCTCCACAATATCGGTACCTAAGCCAAGGATCGCCATTAGCCGCGCGCTTCCAGCATCAGACGCTTCATTTCGGCTACCGCCTCTTTCAGACCGGTCATTACCGCCCGGCCAATAATCGCATGGCCGATATTTAGTTCGTGCATTTCCGGCAAGGCTGCAATGGCTTTCACATTGTGGTATGTCAGGCCGTGACCCGCATTCACTTTCAGGCCAAGACTCGCAGCGAAAGTTGCCGCTTTGGCAATGCGCGCCAGTTCCTGCGCCTGCTCGGCGTCGGTCTTAGCATCGGCATAACAGCCGGTATGGATTTCAATGTACGGGGCACCAACGTCAGCAGCGGCTTTAATCTGCGCGTCGTCAGCGTCAATGAAGAGTGATACGAGGATCCCGGCGTCAGCCAGACGCTTACAGGCATCACGCATTTTGTCTTGCTGCCCGGCGACATCCAGACCGCCTTCCGTGGTGACTTCCTGACGCTTCTCCGGCACCAGACAACAGAAGTGTGGCTTCGTCTCAACGGCAATCGCTAACATCTCTTCGGTGACGGCCATTTCCAGATTCATGCGCGTATCCAGCGTCTGGCGCAAAATGCGTACATCACGATCGGTAATATGGCGGCGGTCTTCGCGCAAATGCACGGTGATGCCATCGGCACCTGCCTGTTCGGCAATAAATGCCGCCTGTACCGGATCCGGATAAGCGGTACCACGGGCATTACGTAATGTAGCAATGTGGTCAATATTGACGCCTAACAGTAATTCAGCCATCACAATCCTCGTCATTTTATTTTCGCATCGGCATAAACTGCCGGAATAATTCGCGGCTCTTTAAAGGCTTACCCCCAAGATACGGCTTCAGCGCCATACGGGTAAAGCGTTTCGCAGCCCGTAGGGTATCAACATCTGGAAATTCACGTTCATACAGCGCCCGCAGATGGCGTCCGGTAAAGGTGTTGTTGTCGATAACGATGCTGGCAATAAAGCCTTTTTCTTCCCGGTAACGGTAGGTCATGGTGTCGTCCACCGGCTCACCGCTTCCCGCGCAGTGAAGAAAATCTACGCCGTATCCAAGATGCCCGAGGAGTGCCAGTTCAAAACGACGCAGCGTAGGCTCCGGCGTTCCGGTCGCGCCAGCCAGCGCCTGGATACAGTGCAGGTAATCGAAGAAGAGCGCGGAAAAGCGAGTTTCGTGCTCCAGCACGCGAGCAAGCAATTCGTTGACGTACAGACCGCTGTATAAAGTGATGCCACTCAGGGGGAGCGCAAGGGATACTGCTTCAGCGCTGCGTAGGGTTTTAACTTCACCACGCCCGCCAAAGCGAACCAGCAGAGGGGTAAAAGGCTGAAGAGCGCCTTTCAAATTTGAGCGTTTGGAACGTGCGCCTTTGGCAACAAGACGCACGCGACCGGACTCTTCCGTGAAGACGTCCAGCATAAGACTGGTTTCGCTCCACGGACGGCTGTGCAGAACAAATGCGCGCTGCCACCCTTCAGTCATAGCGTATGGGTAACAAGAAGGTGATTAAAGGTCGTCTACGTAACCGAGACTACGCAGTGCGCGTTCGTCGTCGGCCCAGCCGGATTTCACTTTCACCCACAGTTCAAGGTGAACCGGGGCTTCGAACATTTCCTGCATGTCTTTACGCGCTTCAATACCGATGGTTTTGATTTTGGACCCTTTGTTGCCAATCACCATCTTCTTCTGTCCTTCGCGCTCAACGAGGATCAGCCCGTTGATGTCGTAACCGCCACGCTCGTTGGTCTGGAAACGTTCGATTTCTACAGTCACCGAATATGGCAGCTCTGCGCCAAGGAAACGCATCAGCTTTTCCCGGATGATTTCAGAGGCCATAAAGCGCTGAGAACGGTCGGTGATGTAATCTTCCGGGAAGTGATGCACAGCTTCCGGCAGATGCTTACGCACAATACCTGCGATGGTGTCGACGTTCAGACCGGTTTCCGCTGACAGCGGGACAATATCCAGGAAGTTCATCTGGCGCCCCAGCCACTGCAGATGCGGCAGCAGATCGGCTTTTTCCTGTACGTTATCCACTTTGTTAACGGCCAGAATCACCGGCGCTTTGCCGTCGCGCAGTTTGTTAAGCACCATCTCATCGTCCGCAGTCCAGCGGGTGCCTTCCACCACGAAGATGACCAGTTCTACGTCACCAATGGAGCTGCTGGCCGCTTTGTTCATCAGGCGGTTGATGGCGCGCTTTTCTTCCATATGCAGCCCAGGGGTATCCACGTAAATCGCCTGGTACGCCCCTTCGGTATGGATGCCGACAATACGGTGACGCGTGGTCTGCGCTTTGCGGGAAGTGATCGAAATCTTCTGCCCAAGCAGGTTATTCAACAGGGTGGATTTGCCAACGTTCGGACGACCGACGATGGCAATAAATCCGCAGTAACTTTTATCGATGCTCATTCCAGCTCCAGTTTTTTCAGCGCCTGTTCGGCGGCAGCCTGCTCCGCCTTGCGACGGCTCGAACCGGTGCCAACCACCGGCTCACTCAGGCCACTGACCTGGCAGTGGATAGTAAATTCTTGATCGTGTGCTTCGCCACGGACCTGTACCACCAGATATGACGGCAGCGGCAGATGGCGACCCTGTAAATATTCCTGCAAACGCGTTTTCGGATCTTTTTGCTTATCGCCCGGACTGATTTCGTCCAGACGGCTCTGATACCAGTTGAGGATCAGTTTTTCGACGGTCTGAATATCGCTGTCGAGGAATACCCCACCGATCAGCGCTTCCACGGTATCCGCGAGGATAGATTCACGGCGGAAACCACCGCTTTTCAGCTCACCCGGACCTAAACGCAGGCACTCACCGAGGTCAAATTCACGGGCAAGTTCTGCCAGCGTATTCCCACGCACCAGCGTGGCACGCATACGGCTCATATCACCTTCGTCCACGCGTGGGAAACGGTGATAAAGCGCATTAGCAATGACAAAGCTTAAAATTGAGTCGCCGAGAAATTCTAAACGCTCGTTATGTTTGCTGCTGGCACTGCGGTGCGTTAATGCCTGCTGCAACAACTCCTGATGAGTAAAAGTGTAGCCCAGCTTCCGTTGAAGCCGATTAATTACGATGGGGTTCATGCGATACCAATAAATAAATGCGTCAACAATGCAGCACACGAAACAGACCTGATATACATGACAGTAACCCGCCGCGCTAAGGCAGCTTCAGTACATTCGTATATGGGGACCAACGCTGTTTCGTGTGCCGTGGCGACCTAAAGGCGCCAACCTGAAACTTCGGGGGAATATTCTATACACAACGACAGGGGATGTCGTTAGCCAGGGAAGATTTATCTAAGAAATAATTCACGCTGTCGCCACAAAAAGACGACAACGTGAATTTTTAGCCGCGATTAGTGGATACCACCGATGCGACTGAGACGAACGCCCGTTGGCCATTCACCTTCTTGTTTATCGAAGCTCATCCAGATGGCGGTCGCTTTCCCTACCAGGTTCGCTTCAGGAACAAATCCCCAATAACGGCTGTCGGCGCTGTTATCACGGTTGTCACCCATCATGAAATAGTGTCCCGGTGGCACAATCCACGTTGCCAGGCTTTGACCTGGTTGGCGGTAGTACATTCCCACCTGATCCTGCGCAATGGGCACGGTCAGAATACGGTGCGTCACCTCGCCAAGCGTTTCTTTTCGCTCGGCCAGACGAATGCCATTTTCTTTCGTTTCGCCCTGCGGCATCTCAAAGAAACCACTGGTCGCCTCTCCGCCATTGCGACGGGCAAATGTCTGCACGAAATCGCTCGGCTGAACATTGCTGTAGGTGACTGGCAGCGCGTTTTCACATGCCTGTCCAGAACTGCAGCCTGGCTGAATAGTGACTTCCTTCGTTTCAGGGTTGTAGGTCACTTTGTCGCCCGGCAGACCGATTGCGCGTTTGATATAATCCAGGCGCGGATCCTCCGGGTATTTAAAGACCACGATGTCGCCGCGTTTCGGGTGCCCCGTTTCGATCAGCGTTTTCTGGTAAATCGGATCTTTAATTCCATAGGCAAATTTCTCTACCAGAATAAAGTCACCAATCAGCAGCGTCGGCATCATTGAACCTGACGGGATCTGGAAAGGTTCATAGATAAAGGAGCGCACGACCAATACGATCGCCAGCACGGGGAAAACCGAAGCGCCGGTTTCCAGCCAGCCTGGCTTAGGCGCGACTTTTTTCAGCGTTGTTTTATCCAGTGCATCACCGGTAGTGGCCTGCGCCGCAGCCTGACGCTCCCGCCGTTTTGGTGCGAAGATAAATTTATCAATGCACCACAAAACGCCCGTTACCAGTGTGGCAATCACCAGAATCAGGGCAAACATATTCGCCATGCCAACTCCTATTTATTATTTGCTGTCTTTGCCGACATGCAGAATGGCGAGGAACGCTTCCTGAGGCAGTTCGACGTTACCGATCTGCTTCATACGTTTCTTACCTTCTTTCTGCTTCTGCAGCAGCTTTTTCTTACGGCTGATATCGCCGCCATAGCATTTCGCCAGAACGTTTTTACGCAATTGTTTAACCGTGGAGCGCGCGATGATATGCGTACCGATGGCTGCCTGAATCGCGATATCGAACTGCTGACGTGGGATCAGATCTTTCATCTTCTCCACCAGCTCACGACCACGACTCTGTGAGTTATCACGGTGAGTGATCAGCGCCAGCGCATCGACACGTTCGTTGTTGATTAACACATCAACACGCACCATATCGGACGCCTGGAAACGTTTGAAGTTGTAATCCAGAGAGGCATAACCGCGAGAGGTTGATTTCAGACGGTCAAAGAAGTCGAGAACCACTTCGGCCATCGGGATTTCATAGGTCAACGCCACCTGGTTTCCGTGGTAAACCATGTTGGTTTGCACACCGCGCTTCTCAATACACAAGGTTATGACGTTACCCAGGTACGCCTGCGGCAGAAGCATATGGCATTCCGCGATGGGCTCGCGCAGTTCATAGATGTTGTTCAGCGGCGGCAGCTTGGACGGGCTGTCAACATAGATGGTTTCTTTGGAAGTGGTTTCCACTTCATACACAACGGTCGGCGCGGTGGTGATCAGATCCAGATCGTATTCACGCTCCAGACGTTCCTGAATGATCTCCATGTGCAGCAGACCCAGGAAGCCACAGCGGAAGCCGAAGCCCAGCGCGGTTGAACTTTCTGGCTCATAGAACAGCGAGGCGTCGTTGAGGCTCAGCTTACCGAGTGCGTCACGGAAGTTCTCGTAGTCGTCAGAGCTGACCGGGAACAGCCCGGCGTAAACCTGCGGCTTCACCTTTTTAAAACCTGGCAGCGCTTTTTCTGCCGGGTTACGTGCCTGAGTCAGCGTATCACCAACCGGCGCGCCGAGAATGTCTTTAATTGCACAAACCAGCCAACCGACCTCGCCACATTTAAGCTCGGTACGGTCGACCTGTTTTGGTGTGAAGATCCCCAGTCGGTCTGCGTTATAGACCTGCCCGGTGCTCATCACTTTGATTTTGTCGCCTTTGCGCATGGTGCCGTTTTTAATACGTACCAGCGACACAACGCCAAGATAGTTATCGAACCAGGAGTCGATGATCAGCGCCTGCAACGGGCCATCCGGATCGCCTTCCGGCGGCGGAATATCACGCACCAGACGTTCCAGGACGTCGGTGACGCCTACGCCGGTTTTCGCCGAGCAGCGTACGGCGTCAGTGGCATCAATACCGACGATATCTTCAATCTCTTCGGCTACACGTTCAGGATCGGCGGCTGGCAGGTCAATTTTGTTCAGAACCGGCACCACTTCGAGATCCATTTCCATCGCGGTGTAGCAGTTCGCCAGGGTTTGCGCCTCAACGCCCTGCCCGGCATCCACCACCAGCAATGCGCCCTCACAGGCCGCCAGCGAGCGAGAAACTTCATACGAGAAGTCAACGTGGCCAGGGGTGTCGATAAAGTTAAGCTGGTAAGTTTCACCATCAGACGCTTTAAAGTCGAGCGTCACGCTCTGCGCTTTAATGGTAATACCGCGCTCACGCTCAAGATCCATCGAGTCGAGAACCTGCGCTTCCATTTCACGGTCAGACAGGCCACCGCAGATCTGAATAATACGGTCAGACAGCGTCGATTTACCGTGGTCGATGTGAGCAATGATGGAGAAATTTCTTATGTTCTTCATAAATATGAATTTTTTAACTCGCTATGCTGATAATTATTTCTTGATGGACACAGCGGTGGACATTCCACATTAACTACCCCATCAATGACTGGCGTGCATATTACACTGTAGCGCTGAAATCGTCAGCATACGATCTCTTCATTAACATACGATGTTACGTTACTTTTATAACACCGGACAATCATCAAACTCTCCCGATCGTGCATCATTGATGATGTAAGTGATCACCCCAAATACTGGCGAAGTCACATTGTAGTCACCCGTTGAGTCTGGTATATCTTCGCGCTTACCGTTCTCCAGATTCACCAGGTGAGGTCTTGGGTGCACGCGGAAGCGTTTTATCTTTAGCTCACCATCTAACCTACAGATGAGCAGAGAGCCATCGCAAGGTATCAGGGAGCTATCTACCACTAGCAAGGCACCATTCATGATGCCTTCTCTCCAGTATGTCTGCCCTGCTCTCATGAAGTATGTAGCTGATGGATGCTCAATAAATTTCTCGTCTAGCGATATGTGGCGCTCAACGTAGTCCGCTGCCGGAGAAGGGAAGCCCATAGTTACCTCTATCTACTATTGACACTGGATAAAAACACAGTATATATACTGTATATCCAACCAGTAAAGGGAGAAGGTAAAAATGTTTGTTGAGCTGGTTTATGACAAGAGAAACGTTGCCGGGTTGCCAGGTGCAAGTAACATCATTCTGGCCGAATTGACGAAGCGGGTGCACCGGATTTTTCCTGATGCTGAGGTGAGGGTGAAGCCAATGCAGGCTAACGCCTTAAACAGCGACTGCACCAAAACTGAGAAAGAACGGCTGAACCGCATGCTGGAAGAAATGTTTGAAGAATCTGATATGTGGCTGGTTTCAGAATAAGAGCATTGTTTTGTCATATTGCATATGTAGGAACCGCACCGGCGGGCAATCATTCAATACTCGCACGATCGAACGATCGCCAGCCAGCCGCAACCGTAGTCTTGCATACGGTGTGGTTGCGGCAACTTATTCCTTTAACACCGCAATTTCTGGCTTAAACTAAATAATGAACATTCCACCTCAATAAATGTCTAAGAAAGGAATCCTATGACTAAAAAGAAGCCTTATGATCACCAATCTGATATTAGTATTATCCATAACTGCCATTTCCCTGTGTGTAATAACGTTTGCATTAATTAAAATTGGAATTGGATTATCAAACAATCCAGATAAAAGCGATAGCTAAGCACTTGTATGGGCCAACCGCCCCCGTTCTTCCATACGGTGCGGTTGCGGCACCATGTGTGTTATGCGCATTTACTGGTCACTATGGTGTCAGTAACACCAGCGGATGCTTTTTTGAGCGCACGATTGAATGCAATAACAGTAACAGGATTTTTCTTCGCTTTAACACGGTTTGAATGGCTCTGGAACACATAAACATCATCAGGATATGCTTCTCTTCGCCTCCTGATTAGGCTCCTCACAGGAGATGGAGCTAACACTCTCACCTCCTTTAATCGCCCTCTCTGTTTGAAAGTAAGCCATTCGCCGGAAAGGTCGCTATAGTGAAGCCTGATTATTCTACCAACCCCTACCGGCAGGTAGTAAAGACAGCCCCATAAATCAGACCAGGTATCACTGATGCTTCTTAGCCTGGCATTTATCACGGCAAATTCATAAAAGGTCAGCACACCCCGTCCTTTTCTCCATTGGTGTAAATATCCTTATAATTATTACGTACCTATTTCAAAGATCCAGTTATTTTAACAGATTGGCTGTACCAGTTGCTCAGCGGTTAACTTTGGTTGTCCTACTCTCCGATCCGACCTTCCGTGCCCGTAACTGCTAAACCGGCACGAATGCGTTCGACAATTAGTGCTCTTTCCACTTAAGTCTTTGTCATCATGACGCGAAAAGAAGAAATATTGTCAAGATGATAAATGGCCGTTATTGCAAAGGTTGGTTTAGGAGATGCGGTTCATCTTGCAAATTTTACATCCGGAGTTAACTGGCGGAGAACGCCTGACGGATACATCGAGCAATGGGGACAATCTGCGGTAGCGAACTCATCAACAGGGATTGCAGTCGCAACATTTCCTGTCCCTTTCCCGACCGAGTGCCTGACAGTGCCTGACAGTTCAAATTGGTGAAGTGACGAATACTCAGACCGGAAATTCGGGCGTGAAATCCTGGGGGGTGAGCCTGGACACTCTTACTAAGACGGGAGTATCAGGGGTTCTGGATGTAACAGGCTCCCCGGCTACTGGTGAGTTTTTCATTTACAGAGCTATCGGGAGATAGAATGAATATTTATAAATGGTCGGCCATTAATAATGCATTTTTCCCCGTCAGTTTGCTTGACAGTTACATGACGGCGGGTTGGAACTTATCTGATGCAATTGACATTCCTGATGATGTTTCAATGGAATATATGGGGGGCCCGCCTGATGGAATGATTCGAGTAGCTGGGGATGACGGGTTACCTGCATGGTCTGAAATCCCTCCAGCAACTCATGAAGAAGAAGTGGCTGCCGCTGAATCGCAAAAACAATTGTTAATTGACCAGGCCAATGCCCACATGAATAGTAAGCAGTGGCCTGGTAAAGCCGCGATTGGACGCCTGACGGGAGACGAACTGGCGCAGTACAATCTGTGGCTGGATTATCTGGACGCACTGGAGTCTATCGACTCCTCCAGCACACCGGATATTAACTGGCCTGCTCCACCTGAGGTGTAAACACCTCACCGTCACAGGTAAAGCCCGGCTGCACAAAGTCCGGGCATTCTACCCAAACCAATAATGGGTGAAAGCGACCAGCAGGATCGATATCCGTTATTTCAACTACAGTGTTGTTCTCTATTCTTGCCCACATATTTACCACCTGATAATAATTACACCGTTTCCACCTTTACCAGCGCGTCCGGCAACTGCCGGTGCGCCCAGCGCGGCTCCGGCACCTCCTCCACCTGGCCCATACGCATCAATTCCGTCATGTGTGGATGTATCAACAGCGCCTTGTCCTCCGGGGCCACCACCGCCACCACCAACGAAACTGGTCGAGAAAGAAGAACCAGGATTTCCTGGGCCAAGTGAAGTATTAAAATCGCCACCGATACCAACGCCGCAGGCTCCACCTGACGGAGTTGCACCGCCAGTCCCGCCTGTTGCTGACAAGATTGAACCGAATGAAGTAGTTCCACCATTAGTACCTGCAATATTGCTGGTTCCCGCCGCTGGCGCGATACCACCATTACCAACTGTCAGGGTGACTGACTCTACTTCTGTAAGGTCAATTAATTTTTCGGCGATGCCGCCACCACCGCCACCTCCGCCTCCGGCAGCTCGTCCGCCAGAACCTCCGCCACCAATGACTTTCACGTAGCATTTTCTGCCTTTGCGTAACTCATCAGGCACAACCCAATTCACAACACCGGGAGCAGAAAAAACCACCATGTTTTTATAGCCAAAGGCTGACTCTTCCAAACCAAGGTTTGCGAGACCGTTTTTTGACGTCAAAACAGGAGTCCAATTTGATGATGGCGGCTCGTTGCCAATGTTTCCATCCTCCAGGGACTGATAAGGCTCTCCGCTGTGTGTGCAGATCGAACCGATATGATACTCCTGTTCTGCATGCCACTCTGGAACCCCCATTTGGTGCTGATACGCAATGAACTGACTCATTGCATACATTGCCGCATTGAAGTCCTCAAGCGAGGGGTGTTCGGAAGCGCCAACAATTCCCCATCCGCGAAGGAAAGATGCCGTGATCTGCGAGGTCAGGTCATCTGCCTGATTTGTTCCACCAAAAACGGTTCTTTCCATTCCCTGTGCATCAGAGGCAAAAGCCCGAACATTTCCCTGATATCGTGCAATCTTAGACATTGATTTTCCTCGAAAAAAAACCGCCCTGGTAGGCGGTATTAAACTTGCTGGCGAATCCTCTGGCCGAAGGGTTTCGCGAGAAACCGAATGTCAGACCAGGAGTCACCCGATAAAAATAATCGTATCGAACGCCAGCAGGTTTCGGCAGCAGGCCAAGCTTCACAATCAGGCGTAACTCTTCAACTGATACCCGCGGCGAAACGTTCAGCGCAAGCGTCATGTCTTTTCTGTCGGTCACGTAAGCTTCGCCGTTGAATGCCGTCTGTATAACATCCTGCAGGCTAACTCGATCGTCTGACGCTATCGTTGCACCTGCAGCGTTTCGCGCAATTTTGACCCGGAGGAACCTGCGATACTCATTATCAGCCAGTTGGTAGTCACCATATGCCGGGGAAAACTTGCTGTAGAAAGGTGCTCCGACATACGCTGCATTAGATTTACTGTCGAAGCCTGCGGTATTCAGATGTTCTTCAAACCCGAAAAATACACGAGCAATAACAGCCGGCACGCTACGGGGAAGGCCGACTATCCGGCCAATGACATCAAGCCGGTATCCGGTAACCCGGTCGAGATCAAAGTTATCCGGGTTACGAATAAAATCGGCGATGATTTGCCAGTGCCTGAGCATGGACTGTATCTCTGACCTTGCTTTTTTCTTTTCCCAATACTGCTTGATGAGCATTAGCGTGTAGCGGTTAATGATGTCGTCATTCACTGGACCACCTCGTTAACGTCTATATTTTCCACACTCAGCGTGAACTTTCCCTGAAAGCCTGGTGATAACTCAGCATCGGTGTAATCTGCCCCATTACTGCTAATTTGCAGATTGGTCAGCACAAAATTCACCCGTCCTACTCCATACCCATTCTCATAAAATTCGTTAGCATCCACAGACTCGCCAATATGCATGATGCGTGACGCAAGAGATTTTTTGAGCGTATCGATATCTATCGGTTCATTTTGCACCTTTCGGCGGGCCGTGAGCCTGATATGAAGCGGTTTGTAGACTGGTCGATCAAACTGAAGTTCATGGGCTATCAGAAATGTGGTACCGTCAGGCCGAACCAGCGTTTCTGTATAACGTCCGGTAATGCTGCCTTTAGTTCCCGTTCCACCTCCTTTCTGTTTTACCATGACCTCTACAATTTCAGAGATCGCGCCGCCTTCCACGACAAGCCATATAGAATTCGCTGGGATGCTCGTAGTCTGATCGTCGATTTTCGTGTCGTTCTCACCGATATTCAGATCAATTACACCTGTCAGTTGAGCAACTTTAGCGAAAATCGCACCGGTGCTACCTGTCGCTGGATTCTCAAGGGACCGATTTCTACGCTGCCTGAACTCTTCGGGTGTTTCCTCATCCCGCCCTACCACAACATCTGAATCAGTGATAATACTCAAAACCCCAGGTTCTGGTGTGAGTTGAGTGAAGGTATCGGTCACCAGTCCTGTAACCTTCCCAAAGTTTTGAGCAAAAAAGGTGACTGTTGTGACGCCCGCCGGAACAGTCACATCCTGTCGGATAACCCAGACCTGATTTGCCTGGTCCCGTATCTTGTACCCGCTATAGAGAAGTAAAGGCCTGTCTGTTGTGACTTTAAGGTCACGCTGAGAACGAGATCCAGGGCGAAGGAAAAGTCCGTGAAGTTTGGCGATAATCTGCTGCATATCACCAGTATTAAAATCGGGGTCAATTTGGGAATAAAGCCATTGCAGCGCGGCTTCAATATCTGCCCGAGCCTGAGCTTCGATTGCCACGCGTTGACCGTCAGGTGACTCCTGGTCTAAATCAATATCCTGACCATAAATTCCCTTATATCCGTCGCTCAGTTCCTGAAATAACTCCCGGAGAGTGTTTGTCTCAAGGCCGTTGTCGTTAAACTGTAGTGCCATTCTTCAACTCTCCGTTGACCGGGAAGGTGATCGTCTGCTGGTCATAGACGGTCTCAATGCTGAGTTCGATTTTTTGTGACCGGGTGGACTTATTGACCTCCATCGCCAGGGCGGTGATGCGCATGACCCCATCCGTCGCCAGCGTCACACGCTCTATCTCCCGCAGAATCTCCTGCTCGGTGTTTTTTTCTGATAACAGGTAAAGCCAGTCGATGTTGTCATCCATGTTGAGAGGATTATCGTTTTTGAACGAGCGGATGCGGCACTTCACTTTCTGGGCTATCGCGGCGCCACCAGTAATGTAATTGTTCCGTCCTCGACCAAACGTCCAGTCATTGTTTTTATCCAGCGCTGATACAATCATGCGATCCCCGTAATAATGCCGTTGGTTACTGTGATTGTTTTGCCGTCGTCACTCCTGAAGGAACCCGTTACGCCACCTTTCCCTTCGGTTTGTAGCGTCCCATATTTCATTAGGCCAAGCACCTCGCACTCTTCGAGCGTTGTTTTTCCTTCGGTCTGCTCAATATCACCGGTCAGGTACATCGACCCGTCGTGGTCACTATCTCCCTTAATCATCCTGCGTTCGGTCGGGATACTTATGGCAGTTGCCTGGGGGTTGACGCCACATAACGCGAAGCCGTCAGAGTAATCGTGCATTCTCATTTCTAACGGAGAAACAAAGTCGCTTCCTGCATACCATGAGTCATAGCAACGCTCTGAGATAAGGACCAGACAGTAATCACCCTCAGAAATTGGCTCTGCAATATAACTTCCACCACCCTGAATAATTACAGGAGGAACCTCAATGAATTCAGGCAACTGACGTGATTGACCATCCACAACCCTGTTAACAACAGGTGTACATCCAATCGTTTTATCGTTTACAGATGTTATCTTTGCGACGACAATTGTGTGAACATCGACCAGCGCGAAATTCACCCCCTGACCGATGGTGTCGTGAAGTTCTTCAATCATGAATTGCGCCCATAAAAAAACCCGCCGAAGCGGGTTTATGTCATTAATATTTTGCAACTACGCGGACTCAGCAGCTTCCTGCGCCTCAAAGAATCGCTGACGGAATCTCATTGGGTCTTTGATGAAGCGTATTGGGGCATGCGCAGAACCAGTGTCACTAATTACCAGAGAGCCGTAACCGAAGATGCGCCCAACTATACCCTGCTTAATCTGCAAGCTTGAAACCTTTTTGATCGGAATTTCTACGGTGTCTCGCTTAATTAATCCAGCTTTTGCAATTAATCGCTTATTTGTTATCCCGGCCTCGTTGGAGCGAAGAATCAGGTAACCCAGCGGTATAAGTATCAGACCAACAAAAGCCGTTACCGGGGCCAGAATCAAACCCCAGATAACCCATGGTATCAGAGCTAGGAGAGTGACTTCTCCGCGGTACAAAACCTCTTCCTTGCCAATCAAATTTGAATCGATATAGGACATATCCCAAAAACTCCTTTGCAAAGGGATTCGGATAATATCACCTTACAAAAAATATTTCGATATGTTATCGGGAATGATATTTCCTAGGTTATCACTTTGTAATTTCCGGCTGGTCTGGCTGTCACTTTTTGACTCCATGCCCCGCCGGTATACTGCCCACTGGTTTCAATCTGATAGATCTTATAAACGCCATTCAATGAAGGGTTAGTTACGCTTTCCAGAGAGCACAGCCCACCGATGGTCAGCATAGGATTCAATTTCGTATCGAATACGATCTGCCCTTTCGATTGAGGGACCAGTGTGCTTGAGTCAACCTTCTCTTTGTTACTACCCCCCGGATCGGTTTCTGGGTTGTTAGTGGGTTTTTGCCCCTTCTGGCCGCCGTCATCCTGCGCGCTAATCTTCGTAGCCTGAGGGGTGTTAAGTAGGCCACTACGCGCATTCACGACTGGAATGTTACCCGATGTAACCTCATTAGCCTTTAGGATGTGGACGCGCTCATCTTTGATGAAAAATGACTCGTCAGGCGCAAGGGTATCGGTAAGAATTTTACTGGAGCTACCTACCAGAACCTTCGGCCTGATAAGCGCCTGTTGCTTCGTCACAGAGCCTTTTTTCGTGTTTGGCATGTCCTGCAAAACGGAATCGACGACCTGATCCTTACCGCGCACCGTGCGCGATGTGAAGGAATTGATATAGTCGTGACCGCCATCTTCGCATTCAAGGCTGACGATGTGGATCGCACCTTCACGTTTTACCGCCCCGCTTTTAACCGAACCCTGAAATACCTGGCGCAGCTTGCCGTCGTAACCCACCTCGAGGCGAACCGGGATATACTTCTCTTCATCTTCGGACTTGAGCAATTGCAGACGCGTGGAGGGCTTTAGCCCGTTGATGGACACACTCAGCTTGCCGAGTGACTTCTTGTCCACGGTTTCCAGCGCCTTGAATGACACGGTGATCGGTGGCTCGATAACCACTGCTTGATTGCCGATCCCCACCGTCAGCCGATAGTCACGGTAAAAAGTATCCATCACGGCACGTCTCCCCCGCGAATATCAATCATCTCTTCCTGCGTGACCAGATACAATTCGATGCGCCCACTGGCGAAGTCATCAGCCCGATACGGGTCAATGCCGGAGCTGTCAGTACAAAGTAACGCGATATCGAAAGGCCAGTTCTTGTGCCGAAAATGAAGCGTTCCCAGCGACAGTTTCACGCCGTCGATGTAATCACCGTTGTACTCGACGCGCATTTTCCACATTTCTACCGTGGGCAGATAACGAATAGTGACCACAGCCTCACCACGCTCGAACAGCAGTACGTGGCGCTGGATAGGTTCGTCGGTGATGTTGGTTATCGGATCCATGCGTTACTCTCATTAGAATAAAGATTTCGCCGCCCCTTTTAACGAGGTCATGACTGATTTTGACCGGCTGGTCCCGTTACTTTTTTTAGAATTATCAGCGGGCGTCTGCGCCCCCTTATTAGCAACACCCGCCGTTTTTGATTTAGCGGCTGCCGACGGCGATTTAAAGTGCTGCTCTATCGGTGCGGTAGTCAGTTGAGTGAAGGAGATTTTTGTAAAACTGGCTTCAAACTTAGTTTCCATCGTTTGATTGTCGGTACTGATGGTCAGGCCGCTTAACGCCATATTTTCATGGGTGCGATAATCCACCTCCACGGAAATAAGCTGCTTGCCGTAGTACACCCCCTCAATGAAGTCGAGAAATTGCTCACGTATACCTTTAGCGCCACCAGTAGACGGGTTGCCCACCAGCCCAAACAGGTCGGCTCCTTTATCAGCCAGGCGTTTTGCCTTTAAGATGGCCTGCTCTGCGCGGTCGGCAATCTCATTCATTTTCTGCAACTGCTGCTGCGTCTTTGCGGGGATATACTCCAGCACCTCACCGTACTTCGAATAATCTGGCATCAGGCTAAAAGAAGAGTTTGGTTTCGCATCGACATAGATATCGGCAACAACACCACTGATTTTTATCGTCAGCGGGCCATTAATAATATCGTCAGACGCATTACTACCATCCTCCAGTACGTCTACAGGAACCTGAGATGGGTATTCAGTAGCGTCACTCACCCGGGCAAACATTGAGAACCCGCCGATCCCTACCTTTTTAACAGTATCTTTGCCCGAAGATTGCGCCTGCATGAGGCCGTCCAGAATTCCCATTAACGCCCTCCTCTGCCACTCAACCGGTTGGCATCCTTCATGTTTTGTTGCAGGCTATCTGCCGCAGTATTCCCGGCGACAACTGGATCGGATGTGTTGATGTGAATCGTGTTCTGCTGGTTGATGCTTGAATTGCTTGTCACGCCACCACCAGCGATCCCCACCGCAGCATTCATGCCGTAAGGAATACCATCAGGACTCATGCCACCGTTACCGCCGCCGGTTACACCCTGTTGCTGTTCATCCTCACCAAACCCGAAGAATGATTTTGTGGCGTTCCAGGCGTTTGAGGCCGCGTTGTTAATCGTGTTTTTGATGGTCTCGCCGAGGTTTGCAAACAGCCCGAGAACCCACTGCATAAACTCATCAAAGGGCTTTCTCAGCAATGCAACACTCTCGGTGAAGGATTTCACAACGTCATCCCAGGCCCCCTGGAAATCCCCTGTGACCAGCTTACTTAGCGCGCTAAAGAGCAGCTTGATATTCTCAATGCCCTGTTTGAATATCTCGATAATGTAATCGACCACCACCATGACAGCGTCTTTAATCGCCAACAAACCTGGGACGATATCGATCCCCCAGGTGTCTTTGAAGAAATCAGCAATAACACTTTGGCCGCCTTCCATAGCAGTCAGCAAATCATCGATAACCAGAACGATGCCCAGTATGGCTGCGGTGATAAGGACTACTGGTGACATCAGCACGCCCATTACTGTTGCCAGTCCTCCGGTAACCAACCACCACGCGGCAAATGCAATGGTGATAGCAGCAACTATCGGCAGGAATCGGCGGATCATCCCCATGACGGAGAAAATAATTTCTCCAAGATAGGTCAATCCGTTTTTGATGAGATCCTTGTTTGCAATGAGAAAGTCCGTAAACCCATCCACCAGGTCTTTCAGCACTGGCACAAATCCGACGGCAACCTGAAATTTGATACCATCAAAACCTTTCCCCAGCGTAGTCAGAGAATCGTTGTAGGCCGCAAACTGATCGGCCTGGTCTTGCGTCACAACACCAAGCGCCTCAGCCTTGTTCTGCAACGATGATATTTCTTCGCCCGTCATGGATAGCAACTGCACCATGGAACGGTCTATACCCATCTTATCCAGAACAGAAAACTTCTCTGCCTGGCTCATGCCGTGCAGTTTGTCGGCCAGTTCACGAAAAATCACATCGGAGTTTTTTACCTGCCCGTTCATATCCTTGAACTGAAGGCCCAGCCTTTCAGCAACGTCTTTTGCTTCCCCCTCTCCGGTGGAAACGAACTCCCCCACTCTTTTTGTCATCTCACCGAGCGAAGCCTGCAACGCATCAACACTTGAACCATTTACGGACGCCGCGTAACCCAGTGTCTGAACGGTCTCGATCGCCACACCCGTTTCCCGGGAGAACTGGACCAGCGGATCAATAGACTGACTGACAGACGTCACCCAGCCAGCAACTCCTGCAGCCGAACCGGCGATAGCAGCCCCAAGACCGGCAAGCAGACCAATAGACGCTTTCAGATTCGCATTGAAGGTTTCCTGCGGCGCCAGATCACCGATAAAGCCGAATTTGGTAATAAGCTCGTTAACTATCGCCATTCCGCGCCTTCTCCATCTCGTAGTGTTGAATGTCTGCGCTGATATTCTCGAACTCAAGCATGTCAAACAGCTCAGGTGTGTCTAATTTAACAAGTTCGTGATAGGGGCCGTATCCGGCCTTTGATAGCGCCAGATACATGCTCATGTCGTCGCTTATGTTCGAGGATTTAACGTAAATTTCTGAACGTCTGGAGCTTCTGAACGTGAGTTCATATTGCTCCCGCCCATAAAAGGCAGGCTGATAACCTGAAGCGCTGTTGTGATTAGCATGACGTAATCACCAGGGTAGGATTCGAAGTGTTCCGGCTGCTTGGACAGTTGCACACCGTCAAACAGAACGTAATCGGACATCAGGCGTTCAATTTCCTCGAATCGCTCTGAGTCCAGAAACTCAAGAGACTGCCGCGATAACTCAGAGGCAATGCCTGTGAAGAAGGCAAAAACCTTGCGGCGTTTTTTGTGCGTCATCGCTGCAAAGTCGTAGCGGTTGCCGTTAATCTCAGCAAAACCGTCATCGTAGACCGCCTTGATCATCTCGAGTGCTTTTTTCTGCTGTTCTTTAGACATATCTGGCCTTATACGTTACGCACGACATTGCGGTACTCAATGGTGTATTCCATTAGTGCGTTAACGTCCTGGTTGTTTTTGGTTTGCGTCGGTTGTGTAGTGATAGAACCGGCCTGTAGATCGTAGGTTTCCTTCAGTGCCGCACCGTCGCGCACGAACGACTCTTTAACTGAGCCGTTAAGGACAACGGGGATCGCGGCGTTGCGCTGCTGGTTAAGCCAGATATCATCGTTAGAAAATTTCTGGACACGTATCACCATCACATGCACCCCGGCATCAACACGCCCGGAGATTGTGACGCCGTTATTCGCACTATTGGCGCGGCTTGTAAGCGGATTGGATGGCGTCAGCGTGACGTAGTCCCCCGCAGCGATATCCGTGATGATTCGCCCATTCAGAACGATGGTCGCGGTATCTGCACTGATAACAATCTGAGACATTTACCGCTCCTTATTTATTGAAATTGATGATGATATCGGCACTGTGAACAGCACCAGCATTCTTCACTGCTACCTGAACAACCGGGGATTTGCGTTCCTGCCTGTCTGCGGTTGACTGGTCTTTCAGGTCACCGGCCAGCACGTAATACCCGTTTTGCTCGATATTTCGCAGAAACATATCCCGATCCCCGAAGAAGTCAGGCAGCGTCCAGGTACCCGGATTGAACACCCCAGCCTTCACAAACCCATGCGTGGTTTTCTCTACACAGTCCTCTAACTGATCAACGCCATAATAGGTTTGTGGGACTTTAGTCGGCGTGGTTTTAAGGAGGTTGAAGGAATCCGTCTGCACTGCGTCAACGTAGGCCATCAGGTTATAGACGTTGTCGACAAAATCATTAGCACCGCTCGACAGCACGCAGGGAACGTCTTTAATCGTGGTGTAGATGTCGAGACCTACGCGCTTCGCTTTGTCGATCTCCGTCTGCTCATAACTTTCGGCCGGCACGTTCATCGTTTTGAGGTGCAAAGTGATTGCAGTGCGTTCTCCGTTGAAATTAACGGTATGCGTGCGCGCCATATAGCTGACACCAAATTTCCGGTTGCCTGCTTTGCTGTAGAGCATGCGGAAATTACTCTGGCTGGCGAGTGTGACCGCCCATGCAGGGTTAGTCGGGTCAACTTCCAGAGCTGCCAAACCGGTAAATGTCTCATACACGATTACCGCATTCGCTTTAGCCCATGAAGCGATCAACGGCACCTGCACATCGAGAATTTTGTCGATGAAAGCTGCACCTTTTATGTTGACCTGTGCTTTAAGTTTACTGAGAGACTCCAGTTGTGTTTCAGGTGAAATCTCAGTTGATGCGCTACCATTTACCAGCGAAGCGCCGGAACCCTCCGCAACCGCCAGCAGATCGCCAATAAAAGAGCCACCATCCAGCACTGTCGGATAACCAACAACAGAGTTAGTCCCTGTCGATTTGCTGGTAATCGCTATACGGCTGCCATCAAAAACAACCGATGCAACATCTGGCGTAATTTTCGCCTGGATTTGGGCGATTACATCTGCCAGTGTCGTCGCCGTCATGCCATTAATTTCGGTCACATCGTGCTTCGTACCGTCAATCTCAATACTGAATGACCAGTCAGACTTCTCGCGTAACGCTGGCAGTAAGACCGCCTGAGAAATCTCACCGCCACGCAGTACACCGCTGGTCGCAGGCAGCGTTTCCCCGGCAGCGTTCCAGTAACCGACGATCAGCGTGCCGCCCGCGGATACCGGGTTAGGACTGGTCCCGAAAAACACATTCGCAAAAGCTGCGGTGACCGAAGAAGCCCCCCAGTCCTGTTCGACAGCAGATGCACTTTTGTATGAACGCCAGCGTTCAGCGGTGCTCAATACGCCCGTCTGGCTGGTCAGAATTGCGCAGACGTTGATGTTATCGCGCGCCGCCGCCCGCCCCTCTTCGAGAAGCGTCACATTAATGACGTTATTAATTGATGCCGACATTTATTTGTCCTCTAAAAATTGAAACTGCGGCGTATCGATGCGCAGCGTCTGCACGTCCCGAGCAGGGGCATACTGAACATTGAAACTCAGGTGAACACGATTACCGTGGGACTGCCCCAGGAGTTGCCCCACATCGATGATGTTTGAGACAGCCATGATGGTGAGTGAATGCGTGCGGCGCAGTTCGTTCGCGTGCTGGCTTTCACTCAGCATCAGGAAGCTTTCAGCGTTGACGTAAGCCTTATCCCCGTAAAACTCCAGTACAATCGCGTGGCTCACTGAGGCGCTATATGTCATCACTTCAGCGTCACCATTAAAGCGCTGGCCCCGGGCCAGCACTGATTGCGGTAGTGAGCCGTTTACCACGATATAACTGGTGGAAAAGTCGGACGCCTGCACGTTCCGACGGTCGAACTTGATCAGTTGCTCGTCGTAGTCCAGAAGGTCACGCACGAAACGCGCGACAGCTTTCAGATGGGGTTGTGTCATGGCGTTGGCACCAGTAGCGAGAGCCGGGTTTCCTCGGCGATGACAGCGCAGAATCCGTAATCCATAAAATCGGCCGGGGACACGACTTTGTAGTCCTTGCCTCCCTTCTCAATAAACTGACCGGTTTCAATTTTCAGCCGTGCATGAATCAGCAGATATTCTTTCGACCAGTCCAGGCTATCCAGCGTCAGATTCTCTTTGTTCGCACTTTGCACCACCGCCAGAATGTCCTGGCTGTTAACAGTCACGACCGGTTCAAAATCGATGGTGGTTTCAGTGCGGGTTTTGAGTTTTACAGGCTGTTCCCAGCCGATTAACGCTTCGCTCATATCAAGGTCTGATAAGTCGCTCACTTACGAACCTCCCACGTTATGGCACCACGCAGGGCGCCTGTATCAATTAACGGCGCAGACGATCCTTTAGCCTTTTTAGTTGCAGCAGTGATATCCGGCCACGTGCCATACCCGGCAGTCTCAAAGGCCTTCACGCTGATATTTCGCGCCGTCGCGCCTATCAAATTTAAAGCGGTGTCAGCATCCATACACCCGGAGCCTACGGCTTCACAGGCCTTTTCGATTGCCCGATTAATTTCCGACTTTTTGAGGGTGAAAGGAGCGCGAAGAAAGGAGCGTTCGGGAATAGTTATCTTGTGGGCTGCCGTAAAGCCGCTAACCGGTCCCATGAAGGTCTTGCGGGTAAACGTAGCTTTTCCACCGGTTGCCATATACCCCGTCCCGCCAGGGTGATCGATTTCAGCACCGAACTCGTGAACCGCCCCGATCTCAATTATCGATGTTCCGTCATCGTGGGTTTTATTTCCCACCTTGCCCGCTGGCAAACCTACTGCAACGTAATGCGTTTTCATCGCCTGCAGGTTCTTCAGGTATTCGGTGGTAAGCTTTAGCGTTTCTTCCGGAGTCATAAAAAACCACTCCCTGATAACTACCGTATTGCCAGTACATGCACACCTACCAGCTTACGAAGCCTCAGGTACTCCTGACCGAATGAGCTTGAGCCGTATCCATCATGGCTGGCCCCAAACCCGGCATCGGGCGCAGAGTAGCCCAGAGACACACCTGCAACGGATCGGCTGGTGATTGTCTGTAGGGGTTTCCCGTTACTACTTCCGGAGGGAGTGAGCGCGCCAGCCGCATACAGCAGATGCGCCGCTAAAGCATGAAGCCCTTGCTCGTAGAGCTTGTTCCACACCTTGCGGCTCATCTGGTTAGCTGCATCCTGTAGCGCCCCCTCTATGCGTGCAGGGGCAACACTGGCGAACTCGGGGTAACGAACGGTGAATTCCATGCTACCCCCTGTGATTACTCTGCCGGAGAGGATTTGTAATCCACGTACACCGCGGACTGCGGCTGTTTCCACATCGCGCCACCGAAGGCAGAACGATAGCCACACTCATATGTCAGCAGATCACGCTGTCGTGCCGCCAGCAGCTCCGGCATATGCACTTCCATTTCGACGTAATCGGCTTCGTAGGTGTATATGGCCAGGCGGGTTTTACCCGATTTGATACCTACCGCGTAATTGCTCGGGACTTTCACGAAAGTAATGTTGAAGGACTCATTACCAGAAGCCTTACGCAGCGCCGCCATAATGCGATCCATCGCCGCAATCGGGAGCAGGTCAGTACCCACAACAATCGGATTCGGGTCGAATTTCTGCATGGCGAGCATAAAGTCGCTGGCGTCCATGGCGATATGCGTTGGCTGAATACGGTAACTGGATTTGCGCCATGCCGCGTTGTAAGCATCCAGCACCAGTTTCACGAACCCATCAGAGGTCATTTCGGCAATGGTTTTGCCTGACGTGTCGGTGATAAGCTGAACCATCGTCCCTGTCAGCAACCCTTCCTGACCTTTAACGCCGCGATGGCCGACGTAACCCGCATACTGGATGGTTGCAAGGGCGTTGGCATACAGATCATCCTGCTTTTTGGTCTGCAGGTTGATGTTCAGACGTGCGATTTTCTCCAGTTCCTGTTGAGTCCAGGTAGCGGCTTTAGCCCACTGGCCGACAGGTGCTTTCAGCCATTCGATATCACTATCAATGGTTTTCAGGCTGTTTGTCTTGTTACCAATGATGCCGTCTTTAACCGAACCGACCACTTCGGATACACCGAAATCCACATAGTCCCGAGAGAAATCGAGGCCTTCTTTAACCGGGAGGGCTTCACCGATGTTGATCTCTGGCAGTTCTTTTTCCTGCAACTGCATATCACGCTCAGTTAGCGCTTCCTGCAGCACTTCTTCGAAATCTGCTGATTCCATAGGCATTGGTTATGCTCCTTCCGTCTGCTGAACTGCCTGTTGTACGTAGCCCAGGGTGATAGCCACGCAGTTATTACCCGCGCTTACATCTTCCACCCAGTAGCCTAAATCAATATTTCCGGCTGCTTCTGTCGTCACCTTTCCGGCATCGGCGCCCGTCGCCACGATGTATGCCGCCGCGCCACGAGTAAAATCAGCGTCATCGACTGTCAGCGCGCCAACACAATCGCCGTGGGAAAAATGCCCGACGTTGACCTGCTTGTTGTGCGGTGCACCATCACCGTAGATATCACGCACCACAATCCCATGAATGCGTTTGCCAGCTGCGAGAGGCATCACGCCGCCGTCCGGGTTGACAGCTACAAACGTGCCGTAGGGCAACTTCGTTTCGGTCAGGTTCTCTTCCCCCCAGACTTTGTCGTTAGAGCTGGAGGCGCGTTTGATTGAACCCGGTTTAATAGTGCCGTCGGCACCATCCCAGTCAGTGAATCCGAAAGTCATAGTTATTTACCCCCAAGGCGTTGAGTTGCGGTTTTAGTGCTTTTGTTCGCGGAGTCGTTAAACAGATGAGCACCGATTTCACTGCGTGGCTTCGAGGTGGCCTGAATGGCTGCATAAGCCGCACGGACTTCGCTGTCAGTCATTGCTTTGACCTCAGCATCGTTAAATGCTTTAGTGCTCACCAGTACGGCGGCGCGCACGTCACGCGCTGATTTGGCATCATTGAAGCTGACTTTAGGGAAACGGGCTTTCGCGTCTGCCAGCGTGGTGCTGGTTTCATTGCCGGATTTCAGCTGTTCCAGTTCTTCTTCCAGCGTTTTAATTTTCGCTTTCAGATCGGCGTTTTCGGTTTCCAGCGCAGTGATTTTTGCGTCCTTGTCATCACCACCAGCGGCAGGATCTTCATCGTTCGGCGATGGTGCCCCCGTCATGCCTTCCAGTTGGGTTTTAAGGTCAGCGAGTTGCGCCAGCACTTCCTGAGCCTTTGCCGTCGCCTCGTCAGTCCCTTGCCCCTGGAGTTCTTGCAGTGCTTTTTCCAGCGCGGCGATCATGCCGACCAGTTCGTCAGGAGTTAGCGCTGCACCGTCCGCATCCTTCAGTTTTTTGCCCTTCAGGAAACTCAGGGCGTCAGTTAATGTTTTGAACATCGGCTTACCTTTTTTGTCGTTTAACTTACACTGAGGCCCGTAGCGCCCCTCTGCCACGCCCGCGACATGATTGCCGCGAATGTTGATGTGGTAATACTTCCCGCCTCTTTCCTCGAGTTCAGCAGGCTCATATCCAACGGATACTTCACGTATCCCCGTTTCTTCCAGCGTCTTAATTGCAACGGCATCCGTCAGATAAACGTCGCAGACCACCTCGCCGCCCTCGATACGGGTATTGGCGATATGCCCGGATGCTTTGTCTTTGTGGTCAGTGGCGGTGACTTCCCCGTCGTCGGGGTGCGTTATGGTGAACGGGAGGCCATTGAATGAAGCGAGTGTTTCAGGTTTTGATAATTCGTCGAGAGTGCGGACAACAGTGATTTTTTTGTTGGCATCGCTGCCAGTGAGCCCCAGCTCGTGACCGTAATATTCAATCGGCCCGGCGCGGGTGATCGTCGCAGTGGTAATCACATACCCCTGCGGTGTTCGTTTCCACTTCATTGATTAATCCCATGAGACGTAAGGGAGAGCCAGGCACCGGCATTGATAGTCTTCTCCTGGCTTACCGATAAATGCTCCGATGGTGGAACGTTTCTTCCACGTTTTTCCGCCGTCGTCTGAATAAACTGTCGGATCCGAATATTTGCAAAGCATACCGTTCAGAACGAAATGGTTTTCCCGTTCACGTTCGTCGCCAGTACCTCCCCACTCATACAGGTCAAGACCAAGCGCCACATTGCGCGCTTCAGTCAGGTCTGCGTTCAGTTTTGAGGTCTGGTCACGAGCGATGAACTTTGCACGATTGCGGGTGACCTCCCCACGCTCCTTAATCAGGTCAATGAGGTTTTCATGTCGGCCACCGCCTTTCATGTTCTCGAAAACCGCCGCGCCGATATCGTGGATAAAGTCGGTATGGATGGAGGTGATCAGGTCAACGTTGTCATTAACCGCCTTTTCCATTTCTGGCTTTATCGCGCCATCGCCGAGCATCCCGGTCAGATCAATCCCAAAAGCCTGAGAGAAAGTGCGCTGCGTCTGCTCTTTGTTCTGCAGGTTTGCCCGTGTAACGAATCCGGCAGAGAGTCGGGCGGCAACCTCCTGAATTGAAATGCTCGCCAGACGCTGCATGACAGCGGAAAGACGCGTCGTAATCGAGAGAGGTGTGCTATCAGGGGCATCGGCAATCACAGGCTTACCCAACTCGTCAATAAACGCCTGGACCATGCTGTCGATAAAATCCGTCAACCTGTCCCGATACCATACCTCTGCTCGCTTACTGGCGGTCGGTGGACGCATTCGCCGACGACGCGGTTTCAAACGTCCCTGCTTACGCTCAAGAAGCAGTTTTAATTCCATAATCCCCTCAGAAGCCAGCATTCGCCCCGGCGCTGACTATCGCCTTGATTTCAGCTTCGGTAACAGTCTTCAGCACGCCGCGGTTTACCATCTCCCTGATGGCAACCTCTTCCGTCAGAATTGACGACGTTACCAGCGTATTGAAGCCCGTCGCATACTGGCTAAACCGGTTAGCTTCGTCAGCCTCGTTAATGCTGTCGATTGTCGGGTATTCGTAGGTAAGGCTTTCCGTAATGGCGAGTTTGTCCAGCGTGAACTGGTCGGCGAAATCCTGCATAGGGCGAAGCCGGGACTCCTGCAGACCGTTAATCGTCTCGTAATAGGATTTATTGTCTTCCTCGCCACTACTGAACCCGCTGGCCGACTCACCAAACAGAACCGTTATCGGTCTGTCCAGCGCCCCGGCCAGCACAATCGCCATCTTGCTGATCACATCCGACAGCCCGGTAAATTGCGCGTTTTTCTGCTCATAGCGCCCCTGCGCCTGAGTATCACCAGCATCAATCAATAACATCCCTGTTGAAGATTTGGTGTCCTTCATCACCCTGGCGTACTCGCGCACCTGTCCTTCCTGACCCGCTGCGATCTGGTTATTCATGCCGGGGATAAACAGCACATCGACATTTGCTTCCTGAATGGTGTCGCCGGTGCTCAGGATTGCAGTGTCGAACGTTTTGATATGCTCGTAGGGCGCCTGAAGGTCTGACGTGCCAAACTTCGCGCGATCCTTAATGCTGTGATTTCCAAGCTTCGTTCGGCAGCAGCGGCTATGGTGAAATCTGAGTTGCTTCGTTCCGACGTCAAGTTGATACGTCAGCGGTTCACCAAAACAGTCCGAACGTATGTCAGTGATGACATTACTGTCCGGCGTGTACTCACCTTTTCGAAACACCAGGAATTTAACGATATCTTCGCTCTGCAAATTGAGCGGTAAGGCGATCTGGTCATCGGCACAATCAGTGATAGCCACGATTAGCGAATCTCCCAGCAGGGAGGCCCACCCCAGCGCGCTGTGAAAGACTGCGTTCAATTTCAGTTCTTTTTCGGCATCAGCGATGCGCTTGGTTATGGAGCTATCGACATCGCCCGAAAATTTACGGGGCAACTTCAGCATGTCGTCGGCGGTTTTGTTGATGTACTTTTTAACCACCCACGATTTTTTATACATCGCGAGCAGCTCTTTATCAGGTACGTCAGGCTTACTGCTGCTATACCGCACTGCGCCAATCTTCTCGCCGAGCGAGGTCATTAAGCTAACCAGGCCATCATTCAGACGACCAACGATATTTTTTTTCGTCATTACATGATGTCCAGTGGGCTGAGTGTTTTTCTCTGATACAAATCGCGTAGCCCCTGCGTCATTGCATCGACAACGTCATCGTTCGCGCCGACAGGGAACGTGGTAATTTCCTCGACCGTCTCGGTGATCCACGGTGCGATGTCTTTATGGGGAAGGAAAACGTTACCCGCTTCCCATACAGCGGTGATCGCATGCGCACGGGCAACTTTGCTGCCGTCCGGTTCAACAGGAACAAGCCCCGCAACGGTGCTTTTCAGCGAATCAATAACCGCCGGTCCGTTGGCTTTGTCCTCCACCAGCTTGCGCAGGCCTTTGGGGTATTCGTCGGCCATGCGTTTAACGGCTTTGAGTGTTGCGGTAAAGCTCATGCGCGCGCGCACCTGGTGAAGCAGATAAGCATTGGCGCCTTTTTTACCCCATACCTGCCCGACAACGTAGTCGGTGCCCTCGCTGTCTTTGAAGGTCATATCCCAGCTATGGACGACAATATCGAAGTTGGTCGGCAAGTCTTTCGGGAGGTAATACTTGATCCACTCGTCTTTGAAGATTGAGCCGCCGGCCTGTTTTGGTGACTGCTGATACATCGCAGACCAGAAGTAATCCCCGAGAATGGTTTTGGTTTCGAGCAGCTTTTCTTTCGGGTGCAGTTCAGGCACCAGCGCTTCGCCCTGCTCATTGATAGCAGGGAACGCCAGCACCTTGGCGCGCGGCGTGATTTCCACCACACGCCCGGATAAGTCATCCGTCGCCCAGCGGGTCGCCATGATGATTTCGCCGCTGTTTTTCGACAGACGCGTTTTAAACGTGGAAACGTACCAGTTCCAGATAGATTTTTTGGTCGTCGGGCTGAGTGCTTCTTTGGCGTTTTTTATCGGGTCATCGATGATACCGAGATCGATTTTCTTACCCGTTAACGGGCCGCCTACGCCAGCACAAACATACGTCCCCTTATGGTTGGCTATACCGAATTCGTCAGTGTTACGCTTTACGGCCACACCATCAGTTGGCTTATTTCCCAACCAGGCACCCGGAAATATGTTGCGGTATTCCGGCGTAGACATAATGCGCTGAACATCGGAGTTCATATCTCCGGCAAGGTCAGCAGAGTATGACAGCGCACCTACGCGCATTTCAGGATATTTTCCGAAGAAATACGCTGGCAGATAACGCGAAACGATATCCGATTTACCATGCTGAGGCGGCGCACCAAGAATCAGTATCGGGCGCAGCCCGTTCATCATATCCAGCAGGAACTGATCCAGAGCATCGCAGACCGTCTGAGAGAACTTGCTGGTGATGTATTCGGGATTAATGTACTGAATGAAGTCGTGGAGGCTGGCCCGGGCGTTGCGCCGCTTGAGTAACTCTGCCGCTGCTTCCTGCTTACTTACCAGCGATAATTGCGGCGAGCTGCTCATCAGTCAGATCCTCCGCGCTTACTGTGTGATTATGCTGTATGGGCTCACCATTCGGGCCTGAATGTTCAAGCTTCTGCTTGTTGCTATATGCCTCGCCAACTTCTTTCGCGGCCTGTTCGAGGAGTTGGGCCGTCATACCGATATTTTTCATATTCTCAGCGGTCATCGACATCCTTTGCAGGACACGCAGCCGGTAGGCTTTATTGGCGATCGGGATATCTGAAATTTCATTCTGGAAGCGTTCGCGAGTTGCGTTGAACAGATCAACCCATTTTTTTGCTAACCCTTTTCCACTCACCTTCGTCGGATCGTGCGATTCGACTTGCTGCGGGGTGACTTTTATGCCGAAATCTTTTTGGATAGCGTCAACAACAATCGACAGGGTGTCATAGCACGCAAGCATTTGAACAATGGCAGCCTTCACCTCTGGTTTTAGCGCAGCCATAAATCACCATCCTTCCAAAGCATTCCAAATTTATGCCAGTTTCAACATGCACGTCCCGCACGCTCTGGCGATGTTAAGTTTTGCCACCTCTGCAGGTTGATTGGCTGCGTCCACCAGTTCTTGCACATCGGTGCTCGCTCCGTATCTACGCACAACACCAACGAACTCTTCGACATCGTGGCCACGCAGTTTAAGCACTGGCTGCCCGGTCTCTTTATTGAACTTTGGCGCGCCATAGTCATCGGTGGCCTGGGCGATGTGGTAAAGCTCATGCTCTACCAGTGCGCAGAATTCGAGGTCGCTGCATTGTGAGCAGTAGTCGGCTGCAAGCGTGATGATGAATTTCGGGATGCGCCCGAACCATTCATACATTTGCTGTTCCATTCTGGCTTTCTGCCACCCACCGGCACGAAGCATTACCTGTTCGGCCTGACCGAGAACATATCGCCCTTTTTTCGCGAACGATTCTGAAGCCCACATAAAGCACAAATCAGCTTCAATTAAATGGGCGTGGTCAGGATTATGGATGCTTCCGCTATCGCTGAGGATTTGTCGGCTTATCCACTCATGCACTTCATTGGCGGGGATCAATCTGGTGTAGGGCTGCCAGTTATCGGGGCCAATGAAATTAACTGGTGGAAGTGGGCGTTGCGGAAGCTCACTCGAGGACGGTTTTGCCATAAAGATCTCTAGCTTTTATAAAGTTGTCAGTACATATTGGTTATGCAAATCAATGGGGCGCTAGCGTCATGGCATCCCTATCTACAAGTTAAGGCGATCAATTTCTTTTTTGATATGGAGGATTAAATGTCTGAAAAATTGGAAGATGGAACCGTTGTCCAATTGAAGTCCGGTGGCCCCCTGATGACCGTAAGCTACTTTGATGACGAACGTAATCAGTACTATTGCGAATGGTTCGTTAAAGATGAACGGAAATCAGGATTTTTCAGCGGGACCTCTCTCGCTAAGTCGGACCACTGAGAATCAGCAATATTAACGTCACATTATCGAAGCCACTCCTCGGAATGGCTTCTGTAATGCCATCAGGTCTCACTTGCAAGCTCAACCAAATCTTTGAAGTCCTGGCACATATCCAGTCGATGACCATGATCGTCGACAAAGTTATACCCTTTGAATAGCTCTACGATTTCCTCGGGACTTTTCCCATTCAAACGAGGAAACTGCTTTGATTCGTCAACCTGTTTCATCTTCTAATCTCCAATCAGTAGGTTATGACCAGGCCACTTCAACGCTGGAAATTGCATTCCATAGCAGTGGCATTTATCAATACTCTCGGGTTCCTTCTGCCGTGCACACGGCGCTAATGAATGCACCGTCAAAAGGTCAGTATTTTGATGCCCACATCAAAAAAGCTGGCTACCCTTATCGCAAAGTTGGCTAACAGCTAGCGGGGATTCGTCCCCGCTTTTTGCCACTTCCTGTTATTCGACTGTCTCACCGAATCGTAAATGCGTTCACATGTCATCCCGGCGGCATAGCGTTCGTCAGCGATTCCAGCATATCGTTTAGCTTCTGCTGCAATATCTCCGAGCATGTTGGCGAGCATTCCGGCGTCGGCTCCGGCTGTTTTGCTTCTGACGGTAGCGGCAAGATCTGCGGTGTGCTTTGCGGCATCCAGGCGGGTGGCAAGTTTTGTTGTCTCGGTGCGCAGCTTGCTAACAGTGGCAGACAGGCCAGCAGCAGTGGCAGCAGATTTAGCGGCTTGTGCTTGTGCATCTTTTACAGCCTCATCACGGGCAATAATGCGCCCTTGTTCAATCATGCGGGCTGCGGTCTGCGCGTTCGCTGTTTGCGATGATTCCGCGCTGTCACGTTCCGCCCACTTCTTTTCCCAGCCGCGGTTATTCCATACGCTACCAGCAATAAACGCAGAGACCACCAGCAATGCAACGACAATAAGTTGAGAGCGCAGGTTCATCAGAACACTCCCGGAACTGACACCGGAATGCCAGGGTTAAGCGGCCCGAGTCCATCCCCCAGAACCTGAGGTTTCTCTGCCCACAGGCAAACTTCACGCTCAATCTCACGCCTCGTGATTAAACCCTTCCACTGCTTACCACCGGCATATGTCCAGCGTCGCAGTTGTTCACATGCGCCTTTCGAATCACCCAGGTTGATTTTTCGTAGCAGTGTGGAGGCTTTGAAGTTTCCCGCGCCAACGTTATACACAAATGAGTACAGCGCCCCCCTCATCGTTTCGGGGATAGGAGCGTTGATATATGGGTTAATCTGACGGGCGACAATATTCAGGTCTTTATCCAGCAGCGCCTGGCACTCTGCTTTGGTGTAGGTCTTGCCGAGAATAATATCTTTACCAGTATGGCCCCAGCAGACAGTCCAGACCCCAACAACATCCCGATAAGGCTGATAGCGCACACCTTCAAGGCCATCATTACCCGTTGGGCCAGTAATCAACGCCGCAGCGATAGCAATAGCGCCAGCGGGTATAGCTGCAATAACGCTATTCTTCAGCTTTTGTGGCATAGCCATTGCGACGATCCTCCCGTTCTTTCCAGCGGAAATACCAGTTCACTGCACAGGTAATAACAGTGCATGCGATACCGACAATAATTGCCCAGTCGCTCAGGCTTAACCCTGCAATTCTGTCGGCCAACATCCAGGACACCTCTTTTGCTGTTTTAGCTGTTTCGGCATATGCCTTCGCTGATACACCGCAGCCGGTCAGCGTGGTTCCTGTTCCATATGAAAGTCTGCTGTAAATGGTGCTCATTCTGGTCATAGCCTCACCTCCGATTTTTCGGATGGCGCTGTGTGTGTATGAAAAGGGTCAGGCTTCACGGGCTGGATTTATCAACAAAGCACGTAGTGATTGATTCCCGTGATCCTGAAAATAGAAAAGGCCACGCAAATGCGCAGCCAATAGTCGATTTATTACCGGGATATTTAACCACGCCCGGCGCGTGGTTTCCCTGCTTTCCACAGACAAAGGAAATTGCTAAATTGGTCATTCCACAGACAATCAGGGAATAATCATGGATGTTGGATTACTTATTGCGTCCCTTAAGAATGGGATCGGTGCGCTTTCCGCTGTGCAGAGTAACGAGGTCCTGCGCGAGCGCATCGCTTTCATTGGAGAGCAGATCGACGTACTTCAAAAAGCCCATGCTGCCACCATAGAAGAACTTGCCGAGGCGAAGGCCAAGTGCGTAGAACTTGCGAAGGAGGTAGCGGCTTACAGGGAAAAGGATGAGTTTGTCGAGCACATGGGTGCGGCCTTTAGAAAAAATCCCGCGGGTGGGTATATCAGCGCGGTTTATTGCCCCAACTGTCTTAAACAGGTCGGAAGTGGATTCGATGACTTTCCTTACCATTGCGGCTCCTGCGGCTGGACTTCAAGATTTGAAGGAGGGGAGATTGATAGCGTAATGAAAACCCTCCCTTAATGTTCAGGCTAGAGTAGCGTCTCGCCGTTATCTCCAGAAACGCAAAAGCCCCACGGTGGAATCCGCAGGGCTTGAATGTTTTATTGCTGGTCGAAACGATTGAACGGATTCCCAGCGTTAGAGTTGATATTAGACATAATTTCCGAGAAACACAACAGTTATTTTCTATGAAAAGAATATTTAGAGAAAATTATTTCTACCTTGTGACAGATTTTAAGGCGCTGTCTGCGTAACTCTCCTGACGATGACATTCCTCCACCAGCAGTTCAAACAACGGTTGCACTTGTTCATATGCCGTCGTTTTCTTCACATCCCATGTGGTGCGGATACCTTCCAACACATTGGAGAATTTTAACCTGGCATAACCTCTGCCAGTACACCGCTCACAAACTTTAATCACCGGAACGCCCTGTAACTCAGTCGCCTTCTTATCCAGTACCTTCCCTTTCCCATGACAGCGACACGCATTGCTGATAACACCCTTGCCGTTACAGGTATTGCACATAACCCGCGCGGTCTCCCGTACAGACTTCCATTCTTCCCAATACGACGGGAACACACCTTTTGTAGCCTTCGCCCATACCGGAGGCTTACCGTCCGGGTATTGGACCTTGTTTGTGAAGACATCAGCTTCGATGAAGCCGCTACCAGCGCAGCAATCACAGCGTCTGACACTTGCCGCGCTGCGGGCATAATCCTGATATGCAAAAGCACACAAAATTTCGAGAACTCGCCGACGGATTTCTTCATTGAGTTCTGAAACTGATTTGAAGCGTCGGCAAAGTTCAATGGATGATTCATAAAGAGCCTCCATAGCCCGATCCGGGCTGCTGATGCCAATTTTTGCAAGGTACAAATCGAAGCCAAAACCACACTTGGCGTTAACCAGCCCAAGCGCGGCCATAACATCAGTTCCGGTCAGGTTGTCGGAGGCAGTCGCCCTCGAGGAGTCACTGAACATCGGTGATTTTGGCGCGAAATATTTAGCGATTGATTCGAGGTTCATTATGCGGCTCCTGCTGAATGATAGATGCGAACGAAGTTACGGAGGATACGGTAATCCACCAGCACGGATCCCGGGCGGCGGTAAATCCGGAGGCGCTGCCAACGAGTGCGGAGTATCTCGAGCTTTTCTGGCTTCATTTGGCCTCCTCGATAATGATTTGCCCGGTTTCTCCCCATATTTTGGTAACACGCCCGTCCCAGACATGGCTATCCTCGTCAAACACTGCATCCAGCAAAGCTTTTTCCAGGTTGTCTTTGTCCGGCTTTTGTTGATGTGGCTGGCCGACATATTGCGCCCGCTTTGCCTTACTCCAGCTCTTTGGCATGGGGATAACGAACGTGACGTGATATCCGGACTCAGGTAGACGGATGCCCAGCAACCTGACATGTTCTTTGTATGCCCAGTACGCTGCTGTTGCTGGCCGTTTATGCCATCGGTCACGCTGAGTCATTATGGGCTTGCCTATCGGCGTAATTTCGTAAATTTTCATGCGGGCACCACCAGCCCTCGACGGGCAACTTCAATCACTGTCAGAACAATCGCGCGGTCCATAAGCTGACGGCGCTCTTCCCTGTTCAGCTTATTCCCGTTATCAATGCTGTCATGGCAGCAAACGCAGAGCGCAGCTGTCGCACAGTCATCGGTTTTTATTCCCATGCCTTTCCCTTCGTTCCGGTGTGCCACCTGCGTTCCCCATGCTCCACAAAGAACACAACGCTCGATTTGCCTGACGGCGGCGAGCCATTTTTTGCTGCGATAAATAGCCACGCTCACCCCCACACCCTGTTTTGCCAGCAGCGACTTGGTCGCGGAGGTTTCTTCCCCTCCGGCAGCCGGGCGCTGACGGTCCAGGTGATGTAATCGGAATTCAGGCTACGTTCGACCTTAACGCCGCGGCGCTGATAACGTGCCAGAAGCTCTTCGGCCTGCTGCGTTGTGCAGTCAGTGTGATGGAAGTACGAATATTTCATCAGAGTCACCCCGCAAAGCTCATAAGCTGGGAGGCGGCGTTCTCGGCCTCCTCCTGCGTGCGGAACGTCCTGGACAATACCCAGCGCCACAGAACATCAAGCGCAGCTTTGTACAGCTGCTGGAACTCGGTTTCGTCCATGTTGGCGAAAGCTATGCTGCGGGGGTGTTTACGAAGAGTTCCGTCAGGTAGTTGAATTGCGTCGTAGTGGCCGGCCTCGACAATTACCCAGGAACGGTACGCGTCAAAGGATTTACACAGGCTGATCCCATTGGTAATTCGACGACTGGCTACCTGCTCCAGATACTGCTCGGCAGCATCCAGCAGTGCGCCTTCGTTTCCACCAAATACCGCGAGGAATTTAGCATAACCATTTACGAGCTTACGCTCATTGCTGGATATCGCCCCGCCGGTAGGTTCCCAATATTCAAACCCGAGATTCAGGAGCGCAAAGAAACGGCGATGGAATGCGGGATTCCTCACCTGCCGGAACTCAGCCACCAGCACGGCACCGAGTTTGATTTTTGATTGCAGAATATCGCTGGTCTCCGGCGTCGCGGGGATCAGGATTCCTGATGACTGCTTGATGAGTTGTAGTTCGTGCGCCATGGTTTCTCTCCGTGGCGCAGTAGGTTACGGTTGTTCAGACCGTTGATTTCATATTATCAGAAGGTGGGGTTACCCGGTAGCCGAGACGGTGAATAAACTGCATAAAACCATTAGGAGTAAAGACCTCTTCATCATCCAGCAAAGGCCGCATAGAAACCATGCCATTGACGCGATAAATTAGATGCCTGCCCGATGAAGGAAAGCTAAACACCACGCAGCCGTCAGACCTTCTTACAATGTCATACCAGTTGTCTTCTGACGTTTGCAAAGCTGAATCACTCACATTTATGTTCTCCCTTCGAGCGACTAACAGACGCGATTAAAGATTGTCGGCAGCAGCATCAGAGGGTTACGCAAATTGCGGTATTCTGAAAAATGCGCGCCAGCCTTAAGCGCAATTCTAATAAAACCAGTCGTCAGCGCTTTCCCAGGTATCCTGGAGGATTGATTCAATTTTCTTTTTATCGTCCTTGTCACCACCAAAAACACTTAACCCATCGGACCCGGCACGGCGGATTGTGAGCCTGCAATTGTCATAGTGATCATTCAGGCGCTTAAGCAATTCTTTCTCCAGTGCTGGTACTGCGCCTTTAGGAAGTTCTTTCATGCGATCAATGGTTAATTCAACTTTCATAATGGCCTCCATTGCATTTACTGTGTTTTTATACAGTATACCTATGCACGGAAATGATCAACGTTTTAAGAGCACAAATTGTTAATTTTCTGTCAGTAGTAAAAAAAGAAAACCCGCCGTAGCGGGTTGAATTAGCAATGTTTTATTACGCCGCTATTTGTTTCTGCTGACAAAGCTCCGGCAAATTAGCACGCACCAGCGCTTCAGCGAACGGCGGTGGCACCGCGTTACCGCAGCGGGCAACCTGTTTATCCTTCGCGTACTTCTTGCCCCGGTAGTCCTGGTCGATGATGTACCACTCTGGGAAGCCCTGCGCGCGGTATAGCTCGTGCGGTTGCAGCATACGCATGCCAATATCAACGCTGCGGCCGATCGCCATTTCAATACCGGTTGAAGCACCACCACCACCAGCAAAATTATCAACGATGATTTCTCTCACGCGTATTTCTCCATGGCGCTGGCCAGTGACTGTGCCGCTGTGATGATGTCCGGTACCGGCATTTTCTCCAGCCACATGCGATTGATGTGATGTTTCAGGCGGCGCTGGTGATGTGCCGGGAGATCCCCGGCACTTTCAATCTGGCTATATACCATTCCCACTTCGGCAGGCCAGACAGTATCCTCAACATTCACCAGCAACAGGTTTTCCAGCTCGACGATACGCTTCGTGGCGTATTCCAGTTGCGGATCCATCACTTATCTCCCTGATGCTGATCCGCTTTGATGTGCAGACGTGGCTCACCGTCTAGCGGCTCTGGCCATTGGCGCTGTTTGTTAACAGCCAGCTTTTCTACCATCGCCTGGTTAATCTGCTCGTCACTGATACCGGCACGACGTTGCGCATCCCATAACAGGAATTGCATGTCAGCACATACCAGGTCGACGGTACCGCTGGAGAGTCGCGGGAAAACATCGAAGCAATCTGCGTTGTGCAGGGAGATCATTGCGCGGCCTCCCGGTTCACAGTCATGGCATCAACAGCCATCAGCCGTTTGTTACACAGCCAACTGACCATCTGCGGAGCTATCTCAAATTTTTCGGCAATATCACATACCCGCATTCCGTCAGCACGTAGTGCACACATCAGCTCAACATCTTCATCCGGATATTTTGTGCTCCAGTGTGAATCGCCACATTTCGCCAGACTTACACCCAGCAATTTCGCGCGGCGATAGATATTCTCTGTAGAACGACCGAGTAATAGCGCTATCTCTTTTGCAGTTAACGAATGACGATTGCGACGAATAAATCGATCATCATCCAGGGTGAAGGCTATGTGCTTTGGTTGCAGCAGGCCTGCGTGGCGAAGCTGGCGGGCGTGATATCGCGTCGCTGCCTCGCTCCGATTCAGCCTCAAACCTATTTCCCTGAAAGTGGCTGTCGGGTACATTGCGATCAACGTTTCATCCTCAGCGACCGTCCATGCACGCATATGCGCAGGACATTTGCCGGGAACACCCATTTTTTTCATAGAGAAGAAGCTCATTTCCCCTCCCCGATAAATAAACTCAGCGCACGGCGATGTTTGTTAACTTCCCGAACGGCTAAACGGAGTTTCTCCAGTCCGTGCAGGTTGGATTTGACTTTGCGGATCTGGTTGCTGATTTCCCGTAGTGATGGGATCTGCATTGGCTGAGATGGTTTTCTCAGTACAGGGATGCTCTCCAGGAATTCTTCTGTCCTGGTGTTGGTCGGTTCCGGTTCTGCCGATGGCGCCAGCGCAGGAAGACTTGCAACTTTCGGCTTGATCTCAATATCCGGAAGTTCTGCAAACACTGGTTCCGGGATAATTTTCGTTTCGTCAGGAAGTCCCCACTTAACGCCTTTCCCCTGACCGATTTTTTTAATGTGTCTGCGCTTTGCCATCAGGCATAGATTTGACGCTAAGCCTCTTGGATCTCGTCCGACAGCCGATGCCAGCGCTACGGTATCCATGTCCCCGTTTTCGGTTAGTAGTGCGACGATTGCCTCAGGTTTGATCGGCTCTGTAACCTCACCGCGCAGCGGTTTTTTTGAGGTGTCGTTTAAATTTTTCGCACGCAGTACAGTCTTCGCTGGCGCTGACCGAATACTTGTTTTTCCGCCAGCATTGCCTGTTACTTCCCATCCGCCGTCGAAAAAATCACACAATCCCTGTTCACGCTGTTCGCGGAGCATATTCAGCGCTTCAACAGGTTCGATTTCCAGGCGTGCCGCGACTTCACGGTATGTTGCTTTACCCATTGCTTTTAAAACATCGATTACGGTTTCCATAAAACCTCCAGGAAATTATTTAACGATCCGGAGGTGGCTAACGTTTTTCCGGTAGCTTCCCCAGTCAAAATTCACCCACATCCCGCCGTCCATCTGGAGGCGATCGATAACCCGTGCGCCCAACGCATCAAGCAGGCCTTCATGGTTCAGGTTCGTCAGTACGCCAACCGGTCGCATGGAGGACAGACGACGATCGATAACCTGATTCAGAATGACTTTCTCGCCGCTGCTGCCGCGCTGAATTCCGACTTCATCCAGCACCAACAAATCGACTTTGCAGAGGTCATCTAACAGTGACGCTTCCGATTGCCCGCCGTCATAGCACTCACGCACCCGTAGCATCAGATCGGGGATAGTCACCACCAGCACGCTATGTCCACCAGCCAGCAGATGATTGCCGATAGCAGCAGCCAGATGGTTCTTCCCGGTACCAGGGCCGCCACTGAATACAAAACTCGCAAAGCCAGCCCCAAAGTTCTGCGCGTAGCTTTTCGCCATGGTGTAGGCCTTGCGCTGTTGCTCACCGGATACTTCGTAGTTGGCGAACGTGCAGCTGCGATGCAGGCTCTGGATGCCAGAGCGACCGAAGATTTTCTCTGTACGCGCTTTCTGATTCAGCTTGTCGAGCTCTTCGCAATGTTTCAGTCCTTCTTCCCGTTGCCACGCCAGAAGCTCTGCTGCGCTGGTGAACTTAGGCTGAACGCCTGGCGGTATGAGTTTTTTCAGGCGCTCAAGAGCGCTGCCGGAATTAACAATGTTTTTCACCGTTACCCCCTGAATCCGGTTGGGATGGTTTTATCTGGCTCGGAAACGCGGTTCACATCCCTCCCCGTTTTGCGGTCGTTGAGAGCGAACTTCGGTTTGAACAGTCCTTGGTATCCGTTGGCGATACTGGTGTTGATCACATCAACCGGGTCATGCCCTTCGTCCAGGCACGTCTTCAGTAGCTTGAATACTTTGGTGACTGTCATTTCGGTCTTGATGGCTTTGCCAGACTGCTTGCGGTAGGCAACCCACTCATTCCAGGACACTGGATCAAGCCATTCAGGAACGGGAATTGTCATAGGGTCAAACTTCACCTTCCCCCTTGGGGGATTAGAGGGGGTTAGATCTGTATTTATATTTGTATTTGGAAGAATGTCTTTGGTGTTCCCTGTTTTCGGGGATAGCATTCCCTGAATTCGGGGATAACCATCCCTGTTTTCGGGGATGGTTTGAGGGGTGAAATCACTATCCCTATTTTCGGGGATAGCCATCCCTGTTTTCGGGGATAACCGTCCCTGATTCTGGGGATTGCTAATCATGAATTCAGGGGCGTTGATAACCCATGTTTCGACTTCAGCAGCCGGGAACGCCGCCGGACACTTCATGCAATTTGGCTTGGTATAAGCCCATTTATCTAGGCAGGTATTAACCCCGATGTATCTGGTTTGCCCAATTCGGCGCAGAATGATGATGTTCCGATAGGCAAGGCTCAGCACAGCCTCAGAGACGTGCTTGACCTTCAGCGTCGTTTTGTCGGCAATAAGGCTGTTGGCGATCCGGTCTGATTTTTTCGACCAACCATAAGTCAGGCGAACGATGGCATTCAGCACACGGAACTCCCGGCCTGATAGTTCGACGATACACAGGGCATCCTGAATCTGGTTGGCTAAACGCAAATAGCCGTTCTCCAGCTCAGCCATGCGGCTCTCCTGTTGCCCCTGTAGCGGGGCGGGAAATTTGATAACTTCAGCGGTATTTGACATACTGATCTCCGCAATTACCTACCGTTTTTGCACCCGAAGACTGGCTGTGTTGGCGCACAACAGTCTTCACCCTTTCAGAACAGCCCTGGTTGCAGCTGATTACGCTTAACGCGCTTCTTTTCAAACTTGTCTGCAGGCAGTGATTGCTTCTCTGCCCATAGCTTTGCGTGTCGCAAAACATCATCAAAAATCCTCCCCTTTCGACTCGCCTGAGACATGCGCTTGTACATATCGACAGCCTGAAATGCCCCCCCTGCGCCACTGCCGCAGTAAAGCCCTGCCGGACTAGTTCTTCTCGAACGTGCTTTTCGATAAATTCGATGTGGTTCATCGCTGTTTCCCCTCACATCGCACCCAGCATCATCTGCACCATTTCCATCAGCGGACCGGTTAACCCAGGGTCAACGCGGTACATCTCCACAATCCCCTCACTCAGCTCTTTCAGCTTCTGATGACGCGGCGCATCCATTGCGACAGCTATCTTCGCTTCGCTGGTTTCCTTCTCCATACGTGCCAGGCGAGCCATGATGTTGTCCTCTGGCAGCAGGCGGTTGCGAAACTCAATCGGCAGAACCGCGAGGATTGCCGGAGTCAGCTGGCGAACGTTCTCGCGGTACCGTTCGCTGTTGAAATGGTTGTCCAGGAAGCGGAACAGCTTCTGGCGTTTTCGGCTGAGGTCACCAGAGAAAGTGATCTCGTCACCCCCTTGCGCCCGGTACTCTTCGATGATCAGAGCCGTAACTACGTCCTGACCATCTACACCCGCCCACGCACGAACGGCATCGCGGATCTGGTCATGTTTATCTACCGAAACAGGTTGATTGCGATTTATCATCGCAGCCGGTTGATATCCGATATTTTGATGAAGTGACAGTGACTGCATGGTTATGCCCTCGCCTCCTGAACTGGTAACCCATCCGTAGGGTTGAGGTACAAATCAGGGCGTAACTCATGTGGAGTTACACCTGTAGCATTGAAAATAGGAATGACACGGTTAGCCGGTACGAATCCATTGTCACGGTGACGCCAGTGACTGACCGTCATTGGGGATACATTGAGCTTTTCTGCTAAACGGGTTGCACCCCCTACGATGCATATTGCTTTATCAAGTGCTTTCATATTTGGCTCCAAGTAATAACGAACCAAATTAAACATTATGTTTATGTTCAAGTCAACATTATGAATGTTGAGGCGATAAACTTTTAGTTTAGAATCTTGATATATGAGAAAAAACACACATCAAACAGATAACCCGCAGGTTCGGCGGTTAAATGAAATCATCGAGAAGAAGCGCATATCCAAAGCGGATATAGCGAGAATCTGTGGTGTGAGCGCACAATCAGTCAACAACTGGTTTGTCAGAGGAGCGATAGGAAAAAGCTCAGCAATAAAACTTGCCGATGCGCTAGGCGTAAGTCTTGAGTGGGTTCTAGGTCAGGACGTGGATGCTAAGGACGGTTTGAGACACGACGAACGGAGACTGTTGGAACTCTATAATCAACTCCCAAACGAAGAAGAACAACAGAACATGTTGCGGATCGTATCTCTGCGATTGAAAGAACTCGACGAACTGTACGCCAAGTATATGGGGCGGCGGATTAAGGGTGATACTGAGTAAGTAGCATCTGATGAAAATGGCGAGGGACATTATTGAAAGCTGGCCTGTTTTTAATTTCCATCGCTGTTCTTTGCTTTACCTTCATTTTCATCTGGATCATGCTCATTGGTCCTGTGAATGGGCATGAAAAGACTTACTTTAAGGACTCAACAACTTTTGCGGTCATCGTTATGGCAGTGCTATTGATAGCATTCGTAGTGGTTACAGTAATGGTGTTATTGTGAAGCGGAAAAGTAAGTTTTGTGAGTTTTATCGCTAACAACCAGAAGAAGAGCAACAAAATATGTACCGCATCTATGTGCTTTTCCTGAAGTCCTAGATGTTTTTTTATTCTAAGCACATGAATCTTGGAAATAAAGGTGAGCTTCGTCTGTCAACAATCGCAGCCGCTACCATAGTGGGGTAGCTAAGTTGCTAACAACGATTTTGGATTATCTGTGTACGATGATGGTGGCTCGCGTGCATTTTGTGAGTTAATATATATGTTAACTATGGATTAGTAGATGGTTCAACATACATTTAAAGGTAACTGCTTCACAGTAACTCATTGTAATGGGGCTCTTAAAACGCTATCTGATGTCATCCGGAGCGTGACTCCAGCCAAAAAGCAAAAAACTATGGTAGTCAATCTTAGACTGCAAATAGAGCGATTAGCCTCTGGTAAGAGGACTCCCGACCTAAGTGTTAGAAAGGAGGGGGTTTTACCTTCTTACAATGGAAAACCCAGCAAAAATTTTTGGGCTATAAAGAAGATACCCATCAGAGGTTATTACTGGGAGTCAGAAAGAGTATTCATGACTTATTTCATAAGTCATTACATCTACAAGGATTTTGATGACCTAAGTGATTCTGATACCCAGAAGGTCCGTAACAACTGGGAACGAATCGAGAGAGGATTAGATGACTGTTGACAACAATTCTGCAGGCGAAGTTTTCGAACTTCCCTATGTCAGTGAAAGGGAGATGGCTTCCGAACGATTGGTGTTCAACACCACGGAGGATCTCCTACTAGCCATGCAAGATGCAGGCATCACCAAAGGTGAGCTTGCCAGGAAACTTGGTAAATCACCTTCCCATGTTTCGCAGCTGCTTGATGGAACCAGAAACATGACCCTGAGAACATTATCCGACATATCATACGCACTGGGTGCTGAAGCAAGGGTCTCTGTTTTCAGAAATGGGGTTGATGTCTCACATCACATCATTCCACCATTAAGGCAATATGAGACTAGTGAACCCGAACTGAAAGATACTAGTGAAACAAAAATTGTGCGCTTTGTGATAGGAAGTAAGTTTGGCTCTAGCAACGACAACAATGATGTGGGTATTTTATGTTATCAGAGATAAGGCTCATTGAGGTCAGCACTAGCAACATACATTTCAAGCATACCCCTTTGAAAAGTGGTACTAATAGGGGCAATTTTGAAGCTGAGATCGGTGAGATTACTGTCGAAGCCGGTAAAAAATTAAAATCCGATGAAGCACTAAGTATAATTGAGATAACTGCTTCCCCAAAGGTTGTAGGTCTCAGCACGACCAGTGATGGGGCAATCCATGAAACGTTTAACCTGCAATTTGGTTTACGTTTAGTATTCACTTATCCAGACAGTATCGATTTAACACCAGAATTACTTGATGAAAACCGATGGTTCTTTGAATATAACGTAAAAATATTCTTTAAAACACAATGTGAACAAATACTTAAGCCAACAACTATCAAGAATATTGAGCTACCATTTGGGTAGAATCGACCCGGCCACCGCGCCGGGTTTCTTTTGCTTACCCTTTTCGCACTTCCTCAGCTGCAAACCTGAACACCTGTCGCCAAAAATCGTTCTGCTCAATATCCCCCAGCGACTCAAGCATTGAAATGATCGCCTCAGTAGTTGGCGCGTCTCCATGTGATATCAGATTCAGCGTCGCTCTACCTACCGCCTGACATACATCGTTGTAACCCACGTAGAACTTTTCCATAGCCCGCCCTCATCGATTTTTTTATAACCACAAAATAGACCACAAAACATACTACTCGTGCCAACGAGCGCAACCAACTAAACTTTTTGTTTATATAAAAACACTCATTATGTTGACACGCAAATAAACATTGTGTTTAATTACTCCATCAACACAACCACCAAAGCAGGACGCCCACGAAGTAGCCGTCCGGGGCATACGAAGACCGGAATGAGGTGGTGAGATTAACGCGCAGTAGGTTTGAAACGTTCCGCCAGCCTGGCGACAAGGGCAAACACAGAAGTGAGCTTCGCGGTGGTGAATTGCAGAGTGAAAAAGCTCAACCGTGAAGATCAGCGCCGCGGCACCACCAGCGAAGTTCACTGAGTTCCAGCAACAAGGTATCGAGGGTGAGATGGAAAAAGCATACGAGGAATATTTTGAAGGTCTCGCCGATGGCGAGGAAGCACTCAGTTTTGCAGAATTTAAAGAGGCTCTGTCATGAAAACCGCGAATGCAATACCAAACAACGGTCGCGCCGTCCCAATGCGGAACATCCGTACCGGCGCAGCATGGCAGGTTTCATTCGACTACCGAGACGGCACCTACTGGCACGAACCGCAGGGAAATCTGCGCAACATTCGCCGCCCGTATGCCTCACGAACCATCGAACCGAATCTTGTACCTGCGGGGACACACTGATGGGAACTCTGTACGCATTAGTGCTGACGATCGCCATGGCAAACGGAGACTTCCAGGAAGGCATCATCGGCGTATACGGAAGCAAGGAACAGTGTGAATCCGCAGCCAGTGAGCAAAGCAGTATCACTGATTGTTATCCGCTCGAAGGTATCGTTCAAAACGGAGAGTTGCCAAAACACTTTAAGGACAGGTGATGAAAAAAGAATGTGGTTATTGCCACAAGCCTGTTGAAGAAGGCGCAGAAGTAAAGAGTACCCTGCTCTATCTCAACGGTACGCAACTGGCACAGAAAGAAAAAGAATATTGCTCTAAACAATGCGCTGAATACGACCAGATGGCGCACGAAAGTTAATTAGTACCCCTGAAACATGAAATGAAAAATTCGCCATTAATTTGGCGCGGCTTCTTACACCCTTAATTTAATAACTGGAGATTTTATGGAAATCGTAAAAATCGAAATAAACCTGAAAGCAGTGAATAAAGAAGTTGCTGTATTCAACTGCGAGAAGAAAGTATCAGGCGTTATTCATTCAGCCGAAACGGGTGTGGTCACGGTCATTCTCGACGGTGGCTATGTGTTCGGCAAGTTCGACTGTCCTCTCTGCGCTGTAGAGGCAATTTCAATGCTGTCCGTGAAAGTGAGTGATGGCGATAACGCCGGGTTTGGTAACTACCGCAGCTACAAGCTCGATTACTCAGAAAAAGTTTTCAGCACCGTTCATTAAGAAAAAGCCCACACAAGGTGGGCTTGCCCTGTCCGGTCTCACCGACCAAAGCGAACCGGACATTCTACCTGGTAAAACCGAGGTGCAATTAAGGCGCCTCCATTCTACACGAAGTGAGGATAAAACAATGAGTGGTACTAATCCCGTATTTTTAGTCCGCAAAGCAAAAAAATCATCAGGCCAGAAAGATGCTGTTCTCTGGTGCAGCGATGATTTTGAAGCGGCAAATGCAACACTGGATTATCTCCTGATTAAATCTGGCGCAAAGCTGAAAGATTATTTCAAAGCTGTCGCTACTAATTTCCCTGTTGTTAACGATCTGCCGCCGGAAGGCGAATTGAGCTTAACCTTTTGCGATTTCTACCAGCTCGGCAGAGACAACATGACCTGGGCGCAAATTCCAGGCGTGACACTGCCATCATCTGAAGCCGTTGCCGCCGCCAGTCAGCGTATCGTTGATGGTGTTGATACCGAAACAGGCGAAGTGCTGGAAGACCATACAGAAACCTTTGGCAATGAAGAAGGCGTGAAGACATCAGGTTCCTCGCCGGAGCTGACTGTCGTTGCAACTATGCCATTCCGTCACCGCGTTCTCGCGCAACTCATTGGCGAAGGCGAATATCTCTATCATGTCGATACCGAGCAGAAAAAGGCCATTCGCGAACTGGAAATGGATACCGATAATTCGTATGTGCAGAATCTGTTGCTGGCTGCCGAGAATGTTCAGGAGTTCAAAAAAGCCATTGAGCATGACATTCATAAAGCAGTAAAAGCGGTTGTAACCGTATTCCCAATCGATGGAAGAATACCGGAACTGGCGCTTTTAATCCGGTTCCTTAAAACCTGGTTCGATACAGAATATATCGATCGCGGGTTACTTGTTAAAGAATGGGCTAAAGGAAATCGGGTATCTCAGATTCAGAGAACCACCAGCGGTACTAATGCCGGAGGCGGGATTAAAACTGACCGTCATCCAGAACTGAACCACGATCTCAACTCTCTTGATATTGAAATTGCTCTTGCCACTCTCCCGATGGATTTCAATATTTATGAGTGTCCGGGAAGCGTTTACCGTAGAGCAAAAGAAATCTTTCAGAAAAAAGAAAGTCCATTTAAAGAGTGGTCTGTAGCACTGCGCGAAACTCCCGGCATTCTTGATTACTCCAGAGCCGCTATTTTTGCTCTTATCCGCGGCGCTGGTGAAAACGTACATCATTTTCCGGTTAGTTTACGTCGCTACATCAACGCAAACCTGACCGAGAGTAATCACGAAAAACCGACAGCGGAAACCCTTTCTGCTGCCCGACATGTACCTGAAAAAGATGCAGTTGAAGAAATTGACCGTCTGGACGCAGAACGTGGTGAGTTCGTAGAAGGTATCAGCGAACCGACTGAAACCTCCGCACAACCTCAGGTTGGGAACCTGGGCGGCGGCATCTTCTCCATCGAAGGGCTGATGGGGGAAACCGCCTCAAATGAAGGCGAAAAAACGGAAGTGGAGGCCACCAGCGATGTGCAGGTTCAAGAAACTGACGGTGATGAAGAACAGGATACTGATGCGCTGCAGACAGACGAAAGCGATGCTGGCACTGTTGAAGAAACAGTTTCCGTAGAGTCAGCCGCAGATATCCTAGCAGCCGGCGCACCGAGTCTCGCAAACCCGGAACAGGACGATGTAAACCAGAATTCCGATTCTGTAAGCCAAAACATCGATTCTGTCAGCCATTCTGAGCCAGAAGTGCAACAAACCGAGCCAGAAGCGCAACAGGACGAACCAGATCCAGAACAAGCGTGGCCGGAATACTTTGAGCCTGGCCGTTATGAAGCCGTACCCAACGACGTTTATCACGCCGCAAATGGTATCAGTTCAACGATGGTGAAAGACGCACGAGTGAGCCTGATGTATTACGACGGCCGCCACGTATCTAAAACCATCAAGAAAGAACGTTCCAAAGTTCTGGATATGGGAAATCTCGTCCATGCGCTAGCGTTGCAGCCTGAAATTCTGGATGAAGAATTCAGCATTGAACCGGTTATCCCGGAAGGTGTTCTCACGACGACAGCAACGATCCGCGCAGTTATCGACGACTACAACAACAGTCTTCCGGCGCTGCTCAGTGCTGACGACATCAAGCGTTTCATCGAAGAGTACAACGCCACCCTGCCAGCACAGGTGCCGCTGGGTGCATCACTGGAAGAAACCGGGCATAGCTACATGGAATTGCCTGAGGAGTTCCAGCGTATTGATGACGGACAGAAACAAACCGCAGCAGCAATGAAAGCCTGCATCAAAGAGTACAATGCCACCCTGCCAGCACAGGTGAAAACCAGCGGCAGCCGTGATGCTCTGCTTGATCAACTGGCAATCATCAATCCTGATCTGGTTGCGCAGGAAGCACAGAAGCCCCAACCATTGAAAGTATCAGGAACCAAAGCGGATCTGATTCAGGCAGTAAAAGCCGTCAAACCTGAACTGGTGTTCGCCGACGAACTGCTTGACGCATGGCGCGAAAACCCGGGCGATAAAATCCTGGTTACCCGCCAGCAATACGCTACCGCGCTGGCTATCCAGTCTGCGCTCTATGCTCACCCTGAGGCAGGTAAGTTACTGCAAAACCCAACACGCGCCGTTGAAGTCAGCTATTTCGGCATTGATGACGACACCGGGCTTGAAATCCGCGTTCGACCAGATGTTGAACTCGAGTACGAAGGTCTGCGTATCGGCTTCGACCTCAAAACAATAAGTATGTGGGATGTGAAAGAGGATTCACTGAAATCACGACTTCACCGCGAAATTACTATGCGCGATTACCACCTGAGCGCCGGTATGTATTGCAACGTTGCCGACCTGGACAAATTCGCGTGGATCTTCGTGAACAAAGACGAAGGCTATCACTGGGTGGCTGTTGTCTGGGCTTCTGAATCACTACTGGAACTTGGAAAGCTTGAGTATCGACAGACCATTCGAGCTATTGCCAACGCTATGGATACAGGTGAATGGCCAGCACCAATCACCGAAGACTACACCGACGAATTGAACGATTACGACCTGCGCCGCCTCGATGTGCTGCGTGAAATGGCTTAAGGGGGAAACTATGGAAAACAAAAACATAACTGTTGCCGATCAGAATGCGGTAGTTAACTCAAACATTGCTTTGTTTGACTCGCAGTACCTGAACGCTATCAGTGCATTCGCTCAGATGATGTCCCAGGGTGCTGCAACGGTTCCTCGCCATCTGCAGGGCAATGCAGCAGATTGCATGGCAGTAGCTATGCAGGCCGCACAATGGCAGATGAATCCTTTCGCTGTGGCGCAGAAAACGCACCTTATCAATGGCGTTCTGGGTTACGAAGCTCAACTGGTTAACGCAGTTATTTCCCGCAGTGGCGTACTGGCAAGCCGTTTTGAATATGAATGGTATGGCCCATGGGAAAAGGTCATCGGCAAGTTCAACATCAGAAAAGGTGAAAAAGGCGAATATCGCGTACCGGGTTGGACAATGGCTGATGAAGAAGGTATCGGCATCATTATCAAAGCGCGCCTGAAAGGTGAGGAGCAACCACGAGAACTCGATCTGCTTCTTGCTCAGGCTCGCGTTCGTAATTCCACGCTCTGGGCTGACGATCCGCGCCAGCAGCTTGCTTACCTCGCAGTGAAGCGCTGGGCTCGCCTTTTCTGCCCTGACGTCATTCTTGGCGTCTATACGCCAGACGAACTCGAAGAGCGGGAAGAGAAAATTATCAACCCAACGCAGGTGGCTCAAAGCATCACGATGCAGGTGATAAATTCTGAAAATACGCAGGCCGCCAGCGCTCAGAAGTCAGATGTAAACACAGGTGATATGGCCGAGAAATTCCGTAGCCGCATTGAATCTGCTGAAACCTTAGAAGATGCAACTGCTGTAGGGAACGATATCAACTCTGCGAAACCAGCGCTGGGAACGGCATTGTTCACGGAGTTGAAAAATAAAGCCACGCGCCAGTATCACCTGGTCAAGCATCGCTCTCTGATTGACGAAGCAATCAATGCCCTTCCTCAGCCGGGTGAACCTGATGCTGCAACATGCTTTGAAGCGGTAGAGAAAACTCTCTCCTCGGCGCGTAGGCATCTTGGAGACGAACTTCACGATAAGTACCGCATCACCCTGGACGACATGAAACCGGAGTACATCGGCTAACAGCGCCGGGAGGGGCAACACCCTCCCCGCCTGAGGGGTATTTATGCGCCTTATTAATCGCAGTAAGCAATCGCCACTTGGCCGCCGGGCATGCGATGCAGCACTGGCTAAGCATGTTGAACGATATGGAGACTATGGTCGTAGCGACAGGAAGGAAACATACACGGTGAACGTGGACGGCGTGAAAATCTGGGTAGAGGTTGTAAACCGCCATAAAAGCTATGTGGCAACAGCAATGACTGGAATGCGCCGACTGAGAACGTTACCCGGTCGATTTAACTGATAACGAATAATCAATAACGGCCCCGGTCGGGGCCACTGGAGAGATGATGAGCAAAAAAATAAAAGACTTCGATCTGATGAGTACCCGAGAAATTTGCTGCCAATTGCGGATCTCAGCCAGAACGCTGGAGCGTTATCGTAAGCGACCGAGTAACAGTAACCCTTTCCCTGAACCAGACTGTTCATACATGGGAGGCTCTAACAAATGGCTGAAAACTAAAGTTCACGAGTGGCAAGTACGGGAAATGTCACGTTCAGTCCGGCGCCCTATGTCTCACCTGAATCTTCCCCGCGACAGCAAGGGACGTATTATCCGGTCTGACGTGGCGTGAATTCCAATACATCGGGCTCGATGATGCTCATCAGTCGAGCCCACCACTTACTATAGGCCTCTCTCATTTCTTCTATGTAAGTGTATTTGTCGTACACCGACCACACTCCAGGCAGTTTGTGTCCGAGCATCATCTCGGCAATATGCGGCTCAGTCAGCTCTGAGAAGTTCGTTCGAGCAGTCCTACGCAGATCATGAATCGTAAAGTGTGGCACCTGCTCGTTATACGCCTTCAACATGAACTTAACCAGGTTGCTGCTGATGCTCATATGAAAACCTTCGCTCATCGGTTTGTCTTCATATTTCGAGAAAACAAAGCGCCCCGGCGCCAGCTCGATCGCCCGCTTTATCAAGGGGAGCATTTCAGCGATGATAGGACGGATTATCGGTTTCTTACTCTTCCGCCCTGTCTTATGGTTTTCCCATGGAACAGTCCAGATCCCTTCTTCAAAATCAAAATGTGCGACTTCAGCCTGCCGGAGTTCGCCAACCCTGCACGCCCATATCAGTGACAATTTATAGAGGATCTTGTTTCGCTCAATTAGCCGGGAATCCTCAATAGCTCGCCAGACAATCGCCAGTTCTTTACGGTCCAGTGTTCGCTCGCCCATTTGTTTCTGGATGCCGAAATCACGACCAGACATTTCAGACAGTGGGTTAACCTCCAGCAACTGGCGTTTCACCGCCCACGAATAACACTGCCTCCCGTTACTGATCACCCGGCGGGTAATCTCACTGTAACCCTGTGCCAACCGGTCCAGAACAGTAAGCCAGTTGTGCAAAGTCAACTGATGCGCCGGATATTTCCCGAGTTTAGGAAAAACGTGAAGTTCGAACGTGCGCAGGATCTGTTCAGCCGTTTCTTTTTGGATGCACACCATGGAGTACCATTCGCGAAACAGTTCCTCGAAAGTGTACTGACTGTTAATTTTCGCTTTGTCGAGGCTCTGCCTGATTCGTGGATTTTCTCCCCGGGCAAGAATCGCGGCCCACTTAGCTACTTCATCGCGTGCGGCTTTTAATCCGAACTCCGGGTAGCTGCCGATCGTCATCTTGTCCTGCTTACCCAAGAAGCGGAATCGGTAGAAAAAAGTAACGGCGCCCTTTTTGGAAACACGCACCCACAGACCATCCCGATCTGCTTTCTCTTCAACTTTTTCGCGTTCGCGCCCGAGGCACGACTTTAGATAACTATCTGAAATAACCATGATTTATCCCTGCGTGTGTCCATCAGAACGAGAGGTTCCGTGTCCATCATAGAATATGGACGCACTGGTGGACACAAAAACCATGGCTTATGTTGTCGCAGGTTGGCTGTACATGCAACCAGTATTATTTTTGTAAGAGCTTATTTGATGGGGATCTTCAGGGGATTTTGTCGGAGGTTTGCGGAGGGTGACGAGGTGTCAATTATCGATGTGAGCAATGATCGAAAAGTTACGTATGTTCTTCATATAGTGAATTATTGTGCCTTACGCCTGGTTGGACAGGCTCTGAGAAGTCGCTGTTCTGAGCTTAACGTCTGTTTAACTGAAACGCCGCATTCTACACTACAACGTGAAGGCGAGGAAATGTTCCTGGAGTAAGGATAGCGGGAACTGGAAACAGCTTAGCAAAGTCAGTGAAAGTTTTGCCGGATGACAGTGCAAACGCCTGTTTCGGCCTACTCACGATATGCATGCGTAACTCTGATAAGCGCAGCATCATCAGGCAAAGATATCATTGACCATTTTCGGTTGAAGTCGTATCAACACGCACCAGTCCGGGCGGGAGTGCGACATTCAGAATGATCGGCTGCCAGGACTCGCGCTCGGCGAGCTTGCGAGAAAAACCACGGGCGATCAGGAACCCGCCGACACCGCCAAGCACCGCGCCGCTGAGTGCAGCGAGATCGGTGCCGAACAGTACCTGAAAAAGTGACGCCACGAGAAAGAGACCAACCAGCGGAGACAAATAAATCAGCATGGCAGAGCCCAGCAGGCTCCCTTCAGCAATACCCAACTCCACTTTCTGGCCAGGTTCTAGCGGGATATCGCTGGGTACGACGATCGTATGCGTTGTCTGCGGTCCCAGTTTATTCAGCACCCTACTGCCGCACCCAGCGCGGGATGCACAGCTGTTACAGGACGCTTTAACGTCGCAGCTGACTATCGCCTCACCATTGTGCCAGGAGACAACTGTCGCCCACTCTTTGATCATTGCGCGACTCCAAATTTGATGGCGTCGGCAATACGTTTCGCAGTTTGTGGCGGCAGTTCGCCCACAATGGTAATTTCCGCGTTATCGCGAACGCTGGTACTGACCGTTCTACGTCCGGTCCGCAACATCTGATCGGTGCTGGTCTGTGTTGCACGGTTCACGTTAACCGAGAAACTGAACAAGCCATCGGAATAAAGGCGCGATTCAATGGGCATATTGTCCATCGTTGGCAGAGGCCTGCGACCGCTGGATACTTCGCTAAAGCCTTTCGGCAACCAGCCGGGACTCCAGTTGAATTTCGCTTTTTCTCCCACCGGCACTGAAAGCAATGGCGGCAGATTGGCCTTTGAAAGCGTCTGCATGCTGTTGCCCACGTCCTGATTCACGGTAAACGCGATGACCCGGAACTGTTCTAACGTTTCGCCATCGCGATCCAGTAGATCGACACGCATCGGGAGTTTGGTTTCGGTATCCATCCAGACGATGTAGCTGTAACGCGTTCCGTCACGCGCCACAACGCGAATCACCTCGCACAGGCGATCGGCAATACGAGTTCGTCCCACGGAAATGAAATCATAATACGGGGCGAGGCGTTGGAAGTCGGTGTAAATAAGCGAAGGCAGAGAATCGACGATGTAATCACCGTTCAGGGTGAACGGCTCAAGACCAGGTTCGAAATAGCTTATTTCGTTACCACGTTGCACCACTTCACGACGGGGGCCATCCATCTGCAGCAGTTGTGCAAGCGGACGGTTTTCCAGCCGAGCATGACGATAACGCAGAGACTCTACGCCTTGTTTAGTGATGCTGACAAATGACAGCTCGTAAGTGAGTGACTGGCTGGCCAGATTCATCTGCTGCAACAACGCCCCGGACGCAGTGTTGGCCGAGGCGTTTACAGAGAAGAACAGGCTACCAGCCACAAGTGACATGGCAAACCAAAGTTGCTTCATTACTGCGATTGCGTTCCTAGAGTTTGAATTCCTGGCACCTGTACAGCAGCTTGCTGCGTTTGTGCCTTCTCAAACTGAAGCTGTTCGGAGTGCAGACGACGTTGCAGCTCATAATCCTGCAACATGGCGTTGATGCGTCGACGCTGCTCCTGTACCTGCTGCTGTTGTCCGCCGCTTGCGGTAGCGTCAGTAGGTACTCCCAGGCTGACCGGACTGGCTTTACCCATCATCGGTAAAGTATTGAATACCGGCGTTTCGGGCTGCTGGGACGTTTCAGATTGTCCATTATAGTGCTGGACACCAACGATAACTGCAAGCGATACGCACGCCGCCACGCCCATTTGGGTGAGTTGCGCTGCCCACGGACGCATTTTTTTCCAGAAAGGCATCTTCTGCCACTGGTGCGGTGCCGGTTGGGCTTCAGGAATTAATGGCGTCGTCTGGCGAACAGGCTCTTGTTCAATAGCAGCCATCACGCGAGCAGAAATATCGAAATGAAGCACGTCAGGCGTATCACCCCGCATGCTGTCGCGGATCAGATGATAGCCTTCCCAGGTTTTTTGCATTTCCGGGTCGTGAGCCAGTTCTTTGAGCAACTCACTGTCCAGCGTTTCGCCATCCATTAAAGCGGAAAGTTTTTCTTTCTGCATGCCTAATACCTTTTCCAGTATCCCGCTATCGTCAACGCCTGATAAGCGGTTGAACTTTATTATCAATAGCTTCCCGCGCCCTGAAGATACGTGAACGCACCGTACCTACCGGACAATCCATGATAGCGGCTATCTCTTCATAGCTCAGACCATCAAGCTCCCGTAAGGTTATTGCCATACGTAAATCTTCCGGGAGGGACTCAATAGTTCGGAAAACTATCTGTCTCAGCTCTTCTGACAACATTAAGTTCTCAGGGTTCGAAATTTCTTTCAGTGCACCGCCACTTTCGAAGTTTTCTGCTTCAATTGCATCTACATCGCTGGATGGCGGACGACGCCCCTGAGCTACCAGGTAATTCTTCGCTGTATTGACTGCGATACGATACAGCCAGGTATAAAAAGCACTATCTCCCCGGAACGAGTCCAGCGCACGATAGGCTTTTATTAATGATTCTTGCACCACATCAGGCACATCACCTGAGGGTACATAGCGGGAAACCAGGCTCGCCACCTTATGCTGGTAGCGCACCACCAGTAAGTTGAAAGCTTTCTGATCTCCCTTCTGGACCCGTTCCACAAGGGCCTGGTCCGTTAACTGCTCGCTCATCCGAGGTAAAGTCTCCTCAAGCCATAATTCCACGCGTTCGCGAAACGCCACTCCATTAGCTGCACTGTGAGCAAGCAATAGATTAGAGTGTCTTGTTTTTGTAAAGTTCCGTTACGCATCTGCTTTTTGTTTGTCATTTTGTAGACGGTCATTATCTCTCATTATAAGTCTACCGTGTCTGAACTACGCACATTCTGTTTAGATCTGGCGAGTAACTGCCTGAAGAGTAACCCAACGGCCGCTTTATTTCATCATCTAATCTGGCGCTTACGGCCCGCTACACACAATTAAGTCTGTGATCAGACATTCGCCAATAGCCCAACTCTATGTTTAGCGATTACAACACAACTCAAAATAAAACGTGCTGAATCGCGCATTATGGTGCTATGCTGACCAAACACTGTTTAGTACATTAAACAAAAATCATGAAAACCACTCCTGAACTCTCTTGTGACGTGTTGATCATCGGTAGCGGCGCTGCCGGATTGTCTCTGGCACTGCGTCTTGCCGAAAAACACCAGGTAATAGTGCTGAGCAAAGGCCCGGTCAGCGAAGGTTCCACTTTTTATGCTCAGGGTGGGATCGCCGCCGTTTTCGACGAGACGGACAGCATCGATTCACATGTCGAAGATACGCTCATTGCCGGTGCCGGTATCTGCGATCGGCATGCAGTGCAATTTGTCGCCAGTAATGCCCGCTCCTGCGTACAGTGGCTGATCGATCAGGGCGTGCTTTTTGATACCCACGTTCAGCCTAATGGTGAGGAAAGTTATCATCTGACGAGAGAAGGCGGCCATAGTCATCGTCGCATTTTGCATGCCGCCGATGCCACCGGCAAAGAAGTGGAAACCACATTAGTCAGTCAGGCGCAGAATCATCCCAATATCAGAGTACTCGAACGCAGCAACGCCGTGGATTTGATTATCTCTGACAAAATTGGTCTGCCGGGAACCCGCCGGGTAGTGGGTGCCTGGATCTGGAATCGTAATAAAGAGACTGTTGAAACCTGCCACGCAAAATCCGTCGTCCTGGCGACCGGCGGCGCGTCTAAGGTCTACCAATACACGACGAACCCCGATATCTCTTCCGGCGACGGTATCGCCATGGCCTGGCGTGCAGGATGCAGGGTCGCTAACCTCGAATTTAATCAGTTTCACCCCACCGCGCTTTATCACCCGCAGGCACGTAATTTTCTCCTCACCGAAGCGTTACGCGGCGAAGGGGCTTACCTTAAGCGCCCGGATGGCACTCGCTTTATGCCGGACTTTGACGAACGAGGCGAACTGGCCCCGCGTGATATCGTTGCCCGTGCCATTGACCATGAAATGAAACGTCTCGGTGCAGACTGCATGTTCCTTGATATCAGCCATAAACCAGAGGAGTTTGTGCGTCAGCATTTCCCGATGATTTATGAAAAGCTGCTGGGCCTTGGGATAGACCTGACGAAAGAGTCGGTTCCCATTGTTCCTGCGGCGCATTACACCTGTGGCGGTGTGATGGTCGATGACTATGGACGTACCGATGTCGATGGGCTGTATGCGATTGGTGAAGTGAGCTACACCGGGTTGCATGGTGCAAACAGGATGGCGTCGAACTCGCTGCTGGAATGTCTGGTATATGGCTGGTCAGCCGCTGAAGATATCGACAGGCGGATGCCTTACGCTCGCGGCGTCAACACACTTCCCGCCTGGGATGAAAGTCGTGTGGAAAATCCGGATGAGTTGGTGGTGATTCAACATAACTGGCATGAGCTGCGTTTATTTATGTGGGACTACGTCGGCATAGTGCGCACCACCAAACGCCTGGAGCGTGCCCTGCGGCGTATCACGATGTTGCAACAAGAGATCGATGAATATTACGCTCACTTCCGCGTGTCGAACAATTTGCTGGAACTGCGCAACCTGGTGCAGGTTGCGGAACTGATCGTGCGCTGCGCAATGATGCGTAAAGAGAGCCGTGGGCTTCACTACACGCTCGATTACCCCGAGCTACAGGCCGACTCGGGTCCGTCGATTCTTTCGCCGTTAACGGCTTACATAAACAGGTAAAAGGCCTGGGTCAGCGCCGTGTAGCCTTCGGAATAACGCTGATCTAGCCCTCGAATCACCAGCCTGTCGCTGAAGCATTCTCCCTTTTTTGGCGAGAATGCCAGCAACACCCGATGCGGCAAGCGCGCTTCCGTCTCTGCCACATCAGTCCGCAAGCGCAGATGCCAGCCCATACTTAACGCCTGCTGGGTAAATGAATGACCGATATTCTCCGGCAGGACCACGCATAAAAACCCTTCTTCAGTAATCAAGCCCGTCGCGGTCGCCAGCAGCGCCGAATGGTCCAGCGTCGTGGTATATCGCGCCTGCTCCCGCTGAGGCGTAGCGCATTCAACGCCCTGTTCATAATAAGGGGGATTGCTGATGATAAGATCGTATTTCGCCGTCTGGCGCGCAGCCCAAAGCTGAACATCCTCTGCGTGAACGGTCACGCGATTCGCCCAGTTTGACTGCGAGATGTTTTCCTGAGCCTGAGCAGCCGCGTCGTTGTCCAGTTCAACCGCATCGAGAGTGACGTTGTCATCGGTACGTTGTGCCAGCATCAAGGCCAGCAACCCGCTGCCCGTGCCGATATCAAGGATCTTCTTTACCCCGGCAACGGGTGCCCACGCCCCCAATAGAATTCCGTCCGTTCCAACTTTCATTGCACAGCGATCGTGCGCGATAAAAAACTGCTTAAAAGTAAATCCATTACGACGAAGGAAGGATGTAGACTGGGGCATGAAATAAAAACCTTGCAGAAATACGGCGATAGCACCGGAAGAAACAATACCTGAGAAGCGATATCCATACAAACAGATGAAGATTACAGCCGTAACGTCTATAATCAGCGCCCCACACAGAGGTAGAACATGACTGTAACGACTTTTTCCGAACTTGAACTCGATGAAAGCCTGCTGGAAGCCCTCCAGGAAAAAGGTTTCACTCGCCCGACCGCCATTCAGGCTGCCGCCATTCCGCCTGCGCTCGAAGGCCGTGATGTACTCGGTTCTGCGCCGACAGGCACCGGTAAAACGGCGGCATATCTGCTGCCCGCGTTGCAGCACCTGCTCGACTTCCCGCGCAAAAAATCAGGGCCGCCACGTATTTTAATCCTTACGCCGACACGCGAACTGGCGATGCAGGTTGCGGATCATGCCCGTGAACTGGCAAAGAATACGCACCTGGACATCGCGACGATTACCGGTGGCGTTGCGTATATGAACCACGCCGAAGTCTTTAGTGAAAACCAGGATATCGTGGTCGCCACCACCGGTCGTCTGCTGCAGTACATAAAAGAAGAGAATTTTGACTGCCGCGCAGTTGAAACGCTGATCCTTGATGAAGCTGACCGTATGCTGGATATGGGTTTTGCTCAGGATATCGAACATATCGCGGGTGAAACCCGCTGGCGTAAGCAAACCCTACTGTTCTCCGCGACGCTGGAAGGCGATGCCATTAAAGATTTTGCTGAACGTCTGCTGGAAGATCCGGTAGAAGTTTCCGCGATCCCATCCACCCGTGAGCGTAAAAAAATTCACCAGTGGTACTACCGTGCGGATAATTTCGAACATAAATTCGAGTTGTTGAAGCATCTGCTAAAACAGGATGATGCGACGCGCACCATCGTATTCGTACGTAAGCGTGAGCGCGTTCATGAATTAGCCGAAAAGCTGCGTCTGGCAGGAATCAACAACTGCTATCTTGAAGGCGAGATGGCGCAGATCAAACGTAACGAAGGCATTAAGCGTCTCACCGACGGTCGCGTTAACGTACTGGTTGCCACTGACGTTGCCGCCCGTGGGATCGATATTCCTGATGTGAGCCACGTCATTAACTTCGACATGCCGCGCAGCGGGGATACCTATCTTCACCGCATCGGCCGTACGGGCCGTGCAGGCCGTAAAGGTACCGCGATTTCTCTGGTGGAAGCGCACGATCATCTGTTGCTACTGAAAATTGGCCGCTATATCGAAGAGCCGCTAAAATCACGCGTTATTGATGAGCTTCGCCCCACCTCACGTGCACCGAGTGAAAAGATGACGGGCAAACCATCGAAGAAAGCACTCGCGAAACGTGAAGAGAAGAAAAAAGAGAAACAAAAAGAGAAGCCGCGTGTGAAGGTTCGCCATCGCGACGCCAAAAATATCGGTAAGCGCCGTAAGCCGAGCGGTACGAATACGCCAGCGCAGACGGACAAAGAGTAAAAAAACGCCGGGATAAACCCGGCGTTTTTAATTGAACGTTAAGCCTTACAGGCTTTCAGTAAAGGTACGAGCGATAACGTCGCGCTGTTGTTCTGGCGTCAGTGAGTTGAAACGCACGGCATAACCAGAAACACGGATGGTCAGCTGCGGATATTTTTCCGGATGCTTAACGGCATCTTCCAGCGTTTCGCGGCGCAGAACGTTAACGTTCAAATGCTGACCACCTTCCACGCGAACTTCCGGTTTCACTTCCATCGGAATTTCACGGTACTCAATTTCACCCAGTTTGCTTACTGCGACCACTTCGTCTTCTGAATAACCTGCTTTTGCAACGATGCAACGTGCTTCACCTTTTTCGCTGTCCAGCAGCCAAAAGGAATTCAGCAGGTCGTCATTTGCGGCTTTAGTAATCTGGATACCTGTAATCATGTGATGCCTCCCCGGCAATTTTAATTGATTAGAGTTGGTCGACACGCGGCCAATTGGTAAAACCATTGTTGCTTGAGTGTATATATACCCCCCCTACCCCCGCGATTCTTTGATTTAAATCAACAAAAACCACACCGTAAACATGGTGATGTAGTGAAATTATTGTTTTACATCAAGTTACGCATCATGAAAGTATCAACTTTTTACATAAATTTTCAACTTTACTCAGCGCGTTATGCTCAGGGTTCGGGAGAGAATTTTGCGCCATAGAAAGAAGCAGTTAAGCTAGGGAGATTGAAAATTCGCAGGAGAGCGAAATGACCACAGAATTAACCTGGCATGATGTACTGGCAGAAGAAAAACAGCAGCCCTACTTTGTAAATACGTTACACACCGTCGCCGAAGAACGTCAGGCTGGGGTAACCGTGTATCCGCCGCAAAAAGATGTGTTCAATGCGTTTCGCTTTACTGAACTGGGGGATGTCAAAGTCGTGATCCTTGGGCAGGATCCGTATCATGGCCCCGGGCAGGCCCATGGACTGGCATTCTCGGTACGTCCCGGGATTGCGACGCCACCATCATTACTCAACATGTATAAAGAGCTGGAAAATTCACTTCCCGGCTTTACCCGTCCGACTCACGGTTATCTGGAAAGCTGGGCGCGCCAGGGTGTGCTCCTGCTGAATACAGTGCTTACGGTTCGTGCCGGTCAGGCCCATTCACATGCCAGTCTGGGTTGGGAAACGTTTACCGATAAGGTAATCAGCCTCATCAATGAACATCGTGAAGGTGTCGTTTTTCTGCTCTGGGGTTCCCATGCTCAGAAAAAAGGGGCGATTATCGATCAGAAGCGTCACCATGTGCTGAAAGCTCCACATCCATCACCGCTGTCGGCACACCGTGGGTTCTTTGGCTGCAATCATTTTGTATTGGCAAATCAGTGGCTGGAACAACGTGGCGAGAAGCCGATCGACTGGATGCCAGTGTTACCGGCAGAAAGTGAGTAAGGTGAGTCAGTTTGCCAGATGGCGACGCTAATGCGGCTTATCCGGCCTACGGGTAGATCGCCGTATATTGGCCCGGCAAGCGTAGCGCTACCGGGCCTCAGTGTCAGTTACGCTTTGTTCTGACGCCACCATTCGGCGAGCAGCACGCCTGCAGCAACCGAAACGTTCAGGCTTTCAACATTGCCCGTGCCGTCAATTTTGACGCACAGATCGCTGGCGTCGCGCGCCGCTTCAGGCAGGCCTTCAGCTTCCTGCCCCAGCACCAGCACCATTTTTTCTGGCAGCTCGGTTTTGAACAGCGGTTTGCCATTCTCTCCGGAAGTGGTCACCACGGTGTATCCCGCCTGACGGAAGTCATCCAGAACATCAACAGTACTGTCGCCTGTAATGGGCTGAACGTGTTCTGCACCACCTTCGGCTGTACGAATCGCCGCACCAGATTCCAGCAGGGCTGCATCCTGTACCACAACGGCCTTCACACCAAAGTGGGCACAGCTGCGCATCATACCGCCGAGGTTATGCGGGTTAGATTCCTTTTCCAGTGCCAGAACACAGTCCTGCGTACCAGCCTGACTCACCCACTGCTTAACGGTAGTGCCGTTACGCTTTTTAATCAGGAAACAGACGCCGCCGTGATGCTCAGTACCAGAGGCTTTCGCCAGTTCAGCTTCATCAACCACATGATAGGCTTTGCGGTTCGCGGCCATCCAGCGTAGCGCCTCTTTAAAGCGAGGGGTGACGCTCTGAATGAACCATGCGCGAACAATCGCGTCCGGACGACTCTGGAACAGAGCCTGACAGGCATTTTCGCCGTAGACGCGGGTTTCTTCCGCGCGTTGACGACGCAATACTTCAGGGTCAATAAAGCTTTTACCGCTAATACCACCGTGATCGGCTTTTTCAGCCGTTTCATCACCCGGCGCACGAGACACGGTACGCCACGGTGAGTCCTCACGCTTGCGATCGCGGCTTTGAGAGGGTCTTTCATCGCGGGCGGGGCGACGGCCACCGTCAGCACGAGATTTTCCTGGACGCCCGCCCCCTTTCCCGGTACGCGGGTTATGGGTACGTTTATCAGAATCATCATCACTGCGGACATACATCACTTTGACCTTGCCGCTTTTATTTTTCAATTCATCGTTCATGCTTTTCTCCACCAGCGCTGCGCGAAGCGCGCAGATTACCTGATGTGCACCAGGTAAGCCATTATTTCATTTAAAAGCTTATGACTATTGTACGTATTGAATAAAACGCATTGTTGTTTAAAACAGTCTCATCGATAATATGTAACATATTGGAAACATACCGGCTTATCAGCCGCTCATTACACCTATCTATCCAGAGGTTAGTTATGAATACCGTTTGTACCAGCTGCCAGGCCATCAACCGCATTCCCGACGATCGGGTTGAAGATGCGGCAAAATGCGGACGCTGTGGTCACGATCTCTTCGACGGTGAGGTGATCAATGCGACCGGTGAAACGCTGGATAAACTGCTGAAAGACGATCTTCCCGTTGTGATCGACTTCTGGGCCCCCTGGTGCGGCCCGTGCCGTAACTTTGCGCCAATCTTCGAAGACGTCGCTGAAGAGCGCAGCGGCAAGGTTCGCTTCGTGAAAGTCAACACAGAAGCGGAACGTGAACTGAGCGCGCGATTCGGTATCCGTAGCATTCCGACGATTATGATCTTCAAAAATGGTCAGGTTGTCGACATGTTGAATGGCGCGGTACCTAAAGCGCCGTTTGACAGTTGGCTCAACGAATCACTGTAATCTCTCTGGGGCACATCTTGTGCCCCGTTTTCACCTCTGCGACAATAGCATTTTTCATCGCATTCTCTATGACTGAAAACGCTGTTCTTAAGCTTCGCGCAGAGCGCCTGGCGCGCGCCACTCGCCCTTTTCTCGCCAGAGGTAACCGCATCCGTCGCTGCCAGCGCTGTTTGCTGCCGCTCAAACTCTGTTTGTGCGAAACGCTGTCCCCCTCTCAGGCGAAAAGCCGTTTTTGCCTGGTGATGTTTGATACTGAACCGATGAAGCCAAGCAATACCGGGCGCCTTGTTGCCGATATTTTGCCTGACACGACCGCATTTCAGTGGTCTCGTACTGAGCCACCCCAGGCGCTGCTGGATCTTGTCAACACCCCGGATTACCAGCCGATGGTCGTTTTTCCTGCATCCTATGCCGGGGAAGCGCGTGAAGTGATTTTCACACCGCCTACAGGTAAACCACCGCTGTTTATTATGCTTGATGGCACCTGGCCGGAAGCGCGCAAAATGTTTCGTAAAAGCCCCTATCTCGACGCTCTGCCAGTGATTTCTGTGGATCTGTCGCGTCTTTCAACCTATCACCTGCGTGAAGTCCATGCCGAAGGGCAATACTGCACGGCAGAAGTGGCGATTGCCCTGCTGGACCTGGCCGATGATGCCACTGCAGCAAGCGCCCTGAGCGATCACTTCACCTGCTTCAAGACACGCTATCTTGCAGGAAAAACTCAACATCAGGGAAGCGTCACAGCAGAATCGGTAGAAAGCGTTTAAAATCATTCGGTCACTTTTGTGTAAGGGAAACCGGTATGAGTCAGCGAGGACTGGAAGCGCTTCTACGACCCAAATCAATCGCGGTGATCGGCGCATCAATGAAGCCCAACCGGGCGGGTTACCTGATGATGCGCAATCTGCTGGCGGGAGGTTTTAATGGTCCCGTCTTACCGGTGACGCCCACCTGGAAAGCCGTATTAGGCGTTCTGGCCTGGTCGGATATAGCCAGCCTCCCCTTTACCCCCGACCTGGCTGTACTGTGTACCAACGCCAGTCGTAACCTGGCATTACTGGAAGCGTTGGGGGAAAAAGGGTGTAAAACCTGCATAATCCTCTCTGCGCCAGCGACTCAAAAAAGTGAACTCCTCAGCTGCGCGCAACGCTTTAACATGCGCTTACTGGGGCCAAATAGCCTGGGACTTCTTGCTCCGTGGCAAGGTCTGAATGCCAGCTTTTCTCCCGTTCCTATTAAGCGCGGCAAGCTGGCTTTTATTTCTCAGTCCGCCGCTGTGTCCAATACCATCCTCGACTGGGCGCAACAGCGGGAGATGGGTTTCTCCTACTTTATTGCGTTGGGCGATAGTCTGGACATTGATGTCGACGAGCTGCTGGACTACCTGGCGCGCGACAGCAAAACCAGTGCAATTTTGCTTTACCTTGAACATCTCAGCGATGCACGGCGCTTTGTGTCCGCAGCGCGCAGTGCCTCGCGTAACAAGCCGATACTGGTGATTAAAAGCGGCCGCAGCCCGGCAGCACAGCGTTTGTTACACTCCAGCGCCGGAATGGACCCTGCATGGGACGCCGCCATCCAGCGCGCCGGTTTGCTGCGTGTGCGCGATACCCACGAACTCTTTTCAGCGGTCGAAACGCTCAGTCATATGCGGCCATTGCGTGGCGACAGATTGATGATCATCAGTAACGGTGCTGCGCCTGCGGCGTTGGCGCTTGATGAGCTTTGGGTGCGCAACGGTAAGCTGGCCACGTTGAGCGAAGAAACCAGCCAAAAACTGCGCGATGCGCTACCACAACACGTTGAAGTAGCAAACCCGCTTGATCTTCGGGATGACGCCAGTATTGAGCACTACTCTTTATCCCTGGATATCCTGCTTGCCAGTCAGGATTTTGACGCTTTGCTGGTGATTCACTCCCCAAGTGCCGCAGCGCCTGGCACCGAAAGCGCCCAGGCGTTGATTGAAACGATCAAACACCATCCACGCGGCAAATTCATTTCGCTGTTAACTAACTGGTGCGGGGAGCATTCATCACAGGAAGCCCGACGGCTATTCAGTGAAGCCGGTGTGCCCACCTACCGTACACCGGAAGGCACCATCACCGCTTTTATGCACATGGTGGAGTACCGGCGAAACCAGAAACAACTGCGGGAAACGCCCGCCCTGCCCAGTAACCTGACGACCAATACCCTGGCAGCGCACGATCTCCTGCAGCAGGCGATTGCTGACGGTGCCAGTTCGCTCGACACGCATGAAGTTCAGCCAATTCTTCAGGCCTATGGTTTACATACTCTCCCGACCTGGATTGCCAGCGACAGCGCCGAAGCGGTGCATATTGCCGAGCAGATCGGCTACCCGGTCGCGCTGAAGTTACGTTCGCCGGATATCCCACATAAATCTGAAGTTCAGGGCGTTATGCTCTATTTGCGTACAGCAAACGAAGTGCAACAGGCCGCCAATGCCATTTTTGACCGCGTGAAGATGGCCTGGCCGCAGGCGCGCATTCACGGACTGCTGGTGCAAAGCATGGCGAACCGTGCGGGTGCACAGGAACTTCGCGTTGTGGTTGAACACGATCCGGTATTTGGTCCCCTGATCATGCTGGGTGAAGGCGGCGTTGAGTGGCGTCCTGAAGAGCAGGCCGTGGTGGCGTTACCACCGCTGAACATGAATCTTGCACGTTATTTAGTCATTCAGGGGATCAAGAGCAAAAAGATCCGCGGTCGTAGTGCGCTGCGTCCGCTGGATGTTGCTGGTTTAAGCCAACTGCTGGTACAGGTTTCCAACCTGATTGTTGACTGTCCTGAAATTCAGCGGCTCGATATTCACCCGCTGCTGGCTTCTGCCGGGGAATTCACGGCGCTTGACGTCACGCTGGATATCGCCCCCTTCACGGGCGACAATGAAAGCCGTCTCGCTGTCCGCCCTTATCCTCAGCAATTAGAGGAGTGGGTGGAATTGAAAAATGGCGATCGTTGTCTGTTCCGTCCTATCCTGCCTGAAGACGAGCCACAACTTCAGCAGTTCATTTCTCAGGTCACAAAAGAAGATCTTTACTACCGTTACTTTAGCGAGATCAACGAATTTACTCATGAAGATTTAGCTAACATGACCCAGATCGACTACGATCGGGAAATGGCGTTTGTTGCGGTAAGACGCGTTGATCAAACTGAAGAGATCCTTGGCGTAACGCGTGCCATCTCCGACCCGGATAATATCGATGCAGAATTTGCTGTGCTGGTTCGTTCAGATCTCAAAGGGTTAGGATTAGGTCGCCGGTTAATGGAAAAATTGATTACCTATACACGCGATCACGGACTCAGTCGGCTGAATGGTATTACGATGCCAAATAATCGTGGCATGGTGGCGCTGGCTCGCAAGCTCGGTTTCAGCGTCGATATCCAACTTGAAGAGGGTATCGTTGGGCTGACGCTGAACCTGGCAAAGCCTGGTGAGTCATGAGTAAGGCACTGGAAATGTTGACCACTTTTCATCGGACAGTGTTATCATTGCCCGCTTATGTCGTCTGCATTGTACAGACGACCCTTCAATGAACAGAGAAGAAATGCACTGTGATGTTGTCAAAATTTAAGCGTAATAAACATCAACAACACCTTGCCCAACTACCTAAGATTTCTCAATCAGTTGATGATGTCGATTTCTTTTACGCTCCCGCTAATTTCAGGGAGATCTTGCTGGAGAAGATAGCCAGCGCGAAGAACCGTATTTGCATTGTTGCTCTGTATCTGGAGCAAGATGACGGCGGTAAAGGCATTCTGAATGCGCTCTACGAGGCTAAACGGCAACGTCCTGAACTGGATGTTCGCGTTCTTGTCGACTGGCACCGTGCCCAGCGCGGGCGAATTGGCGCTGCGGCTGCCAACACCAATGCTGACTGGTATTGCCGGATGGCGCATGAAAATCCAGGTGTAGACGTCCCCGTTTATGGCGTCCCGGTTAATACTCGGGAAGCCCTCGGCGTATTGCATTTTAAAGGATTCATCATTGACGACAGCGTTCTCTATAGCGGTGCCAGTCTGAATGACGTTTATCTGCATCAGCATGATAAATACCGTTACGATCGGTATCAGCTGATTCGTAATGCGCAAATGGCTGACATCATGTTCGAATGGGTCACGCAGAACCTGATGAACGGCCGGGGCGTTAATCGTCTGGATAATACGCAGCGCCCGAAAAGCCCTGAAATTAAAAACGATATTCGCCTGTATCGTCAGGAGTTACGCGATGCCTCATACCAATTCCAGGGTAACGCTGACAACGAACAGTTGTCCGTAACTCCGCTTGTGGGGCTGGGAAAATCCAGCTTACTGAATAAGACCATTTTCCATCTTATGCCCTGTGCGGAGCATAAGCTCACGATTTGTACCCCCTATTTCAACCTGCCAGCTATTCTTGTGCGGAACATCATTCAGTTGCTTCGCGAAGGGAAGAAGGTTGAGATCATCGTCGGTGATAAAACGGCGAATGATTTTTACATTCCAGAAAATGAACCCTTCAAGATTATCGGCGCACTGCCTTATCTCTATGAAATTAACCTGCGCCGCTTCCTGAGCCGCTTACAGTATTACGTTAATACCGATCAACTGGTCGTTCGTCTGTGGAAAGATGATGACAATACGTACCATCTGAAAGGAATGTGGGTTGATGATAAGTGGATGCTGCTAACCGGGAACAACCTTAACCCGCGAGCGTGGCGCCTGGATCTTGAAAACGCGATCCTGATCCACGATCCTAAGCAGGAACTGGCTCCGCAGAGAGAAAAAGAGCTGGAGCTGATCCGTACCAATACAACAATCGTGAAACATTATCGCGATTTGCAAAGTATTGCCGACTATCCGGTTAAAGTACGCAAACTGATCCGTCGATTACGCCGTATTCGCATTGACAGACTGATCAGCCGCATTCTGTAAGCAAAACCCCGTCCTGAACGGGGTTTTTTCTATGGAGAAAACGGTGCGCATTACTGTTCTTTTGTGTGGATTCATCCTTTCCGGCTGTAGCCATATGGCGCAGGATAAGTGGGGCGGTCAGGATAAAGCTCAGCATTTTATCGCGTCGGCAATGCTCTCAGCGGCGGGCAATGAATACGCGCAGCATCAGGGGTTGAACCGCGACCGCAGCGCAGCTTTTGGTGTGATATTTTCACTAAGTCTGGGGGCGTCGAAGGAGCTTTGGGACAGCCGCCCCGATGGGAGCGGCTGGAGCTGGAAAGATTTTGCCTGGGATGTGGCAGGTGCGACGACCGGCTACGCTCTCTGGCAAATGGCACATTACTAAAGACGTAACCCTTTCCCTTTGCGATGCAACATGAGCGATACCAGAAACGCCACTATTGCCATCGCGGTGACATACCAAAAGAATGACGTTTCCATTCCGACAGATTTGAGCGACAGGGCAACGTATTCTGCAGATCCGCCAAACAGGGCATTTGCCACGGCATAAGAAAGGCCAACCCCCAAAGCGCGAACCTGTGCCGGAAACATTTCAGCCTTCAGGATACCGCTTATTGACGTATAAAAGCTGACTATCAATAACGCGCACATCACCAGACCAAACGCAGCATACGGCGAAGTGACATTCTGAAGCGCAGACAAAATAGGTACAGTGAACAATGTCGCCAACGCACCGAAACACAGCATGGAAGTACGTCGACCAATTCTGTCAGAGAGTGCGCCAAATAGCGGCTGCACGAGCATATAGACGAACAGCGCGGCCGTCATAATTCCGCTGGCTACGTTAGCATGCATGCCTGCTGTGTTGACCAGATATTTCTGCATGTAGGTGGTAAAGGTATAAAAGCAGAGCGATCCTGCGGCGGTAAACCCCAGAACCATAATGAACGCTTTGCGGTTTCGCCATAACCCCTTCAAAGAACCCGCCTCTTTCAGGGCGCGCGTTTCTTGCTTTGAGGTTTCATCCAGTTGGCGACGTAGCCAGAGTGCAACAACGGCCAGTACTGCACCTAATGCAAAGGGAATACGCCAGCCCCACTCTCTTAGCGAGGCATCATCTAACGTGTGCTGAAGGACAACCACGACCAGCAGCGCTAGTAATTGCCCGCCAATTAACGTAACATATTGAAAAGAAGCGTAGAACCCTTTGCGCCCTTCTACAGCAACTTCGCTCATGTAGGTTGCGCTCGTGCCGTATTCTCCTCCGACAGATAATCCCTGAAACAAGCGCGCCAGGAGCAACAGTGCAGGAGCCCAGGTACCGATAGAGTCATAGCCCGGCAGGCAGGCAATAACCAGCGATCCCATACACATCATGCACACGGACAAAAGCATGGATTTTTTGCGGCCATGCTTATCCGCGATCCGACCAAATAACCAGCCGCCAATGGGACGCATCAAAAAGCCAGCAGCAAAGACGCCTGCGGTTTGCAAAAGTTGAGTCGTGGTATTTCCAGATGGGAAAAAAATGTGGGCAAAGTAGAGCGAACAAAAAGAGTAAACGTAGAAATCAAACCATTCCACCAGATTCCCGGATGACGCCCCTACAATCGCCCATATACGACGTCGGGTATCACTCTCTTCCAGCGACCCGCTCGCAGTGACACTGCTTTCTGTCATTTGAATTAAACTCCTGCCAAATATCCGATGGCGCTCATCGGTTGTGTTTGCTATTTTTTTAGTAAACGGAATGTTATATAATTGTTATATAATAATGTGTGACAGGGATCGCGGTTTCAGTTAGCAGGAATAGAACTCGGAGTAAGGCCAGGAATTTCGGGTTGGGTTAGGCAGCGATGACGTTGTAGGTCGGCGCTGTAGGCCTGATAAGGCGAAGCCGCCATCCGGCAACTCTGCGGGGTAAAAACGCAAAAAGCCCATCCGTCAGGATGGGCTCTTCACTTATTTGATGCCTGGCAGTTCCCTACTCTCACATGGGGAGACCCCACACTACCATCGGCGCTACGGCGTTTCACTTCTGAGTTCGGCATGGGGTCAGGTGGGACCACCGCGCTAAAGCCGCCAGGCAAATTCTTTGTGCTCAGTACGCAATATTTTATCGCATCAGCTGCGTTGGCCGCATTCGCGAACCTCAGTCACATACTTATGTATGCTCCTTCCGTCGCTTCACTTGCCGCCTTGCCGCTGCGCAAACTATTGCGCACTACAATCTGTAATCAAAGCTGAAAATTCTCTCAATTCCGCCAAAACATCTTCGGCGTTGTAAGGTTAAGCCTCACGGTTCATTAGTACCGGTTAGCTCAACGCATCGCTGCGCTTACACACCCGGCCTATCAACGTCGTCGTCTTCAACGTTCCTTCAGGAGACTTATAGTCTCAGGGAGAACTCATCTCGGGGCAAGTTTCGTGCTTAGATGCTTTCAGCACTTATCTCTTCCGCATTTAGCTACCGGGCAGTGCCATTGGCATGACAACCCGAACACCAGTGATGCGTCCACTCCGGTCCTCTCGTACTAGGAGCAGCCCCCCTCAATTCTCCAGCGCCCACGGCAGATAGGGACCGAACTGTCTCACGACGTTCTAAACCCAGCTCGCGTACCACTTTAAATGGCGAACAGCCATACCCTTGGGACCTACTTCAGCCCCAGGATGTGATGAGCCGACATCGAGGTGCCAAACACCGCCGTCGATATGAACTCTTGGGCGGTATCAGCCTGTTATCCCCGGAGTACCTTTTATCCGTTGAGCGATGGCCCTTCCATTCAGAACCACCGGATCACTAAGACCTGCTTTCGCACCTGCTCGCGCCGTCACGCTCGCAGTCAAGCTAGCTTATGCCTTTGCACTAACCTCCTGATGTCCGACCAGGATTAGCTAACCTTCGTGCTCCTCCGTTACTCTTTAGGAGGAGACCGCCCCAGTCAAACTACCCACCAGACACTGTCCGCAACCCGGATCACGGGCCTACGTTAGAACACCAGCCATTAAAGGGTGGTATTTCAAGGGCGGCTCCACGCAGACTGGCGTCCACGCTTCAAAGCCTCCCACCTATCCTACACATCAAGGACCAGTGTTCAGTGTCAAGCTATAGTAAAGGTTCACGGGGTCTTTCCGTCTTGCCGCGGGTACACTGCATCTTCACAGCGAGTTCAATTTCACTGAGTCTCGGGTGGAGACAGCCTGGCCATCATTACGCCATTCGTGCAGGTCGGAACTTACCCGACAAGGAATTTCGCTACCTTAGGACCGTTATAGTTACGGCCGCCGTTTACCGGGGCTTCGATCAAGAGCTTCTCCTTACGGATAACCCCATCAATTAACCTTCCGGCACCGGGCAGGCGTCACACCGTATACGTCCACTTTCGTGTTTGCACAGTGCTGTGTTTTTAATAAACAGTTGCAGCCAGCTGGTATCTTCGACTGATTTCAGCTCCACGAGCACGTCGCTTCACCTACATATCAGCGTGCCTTCTCCCGAAGTTACGGCACCATTTTGCCTAGTTCCTTCACCCGAGTTCTCTCAAGCGCCTTGGTATTCTCTACCTGACCACCTGTGTCGGTTTGGGGTACGATCTGATGTTACCTGATGCTTAGAGGCTTTTCCTGGAAGCAGGGCATTTGTCACTTCAGCACCGTAGTGCCTCGTCATCACGCCTCAGTGTTAAAGTGAACCGGATTTACCTGGTACACACACCTACACGCTTAAACCGGGACAACCGTCGCCCGGCCAACATAGCCTTCTCCGTCCCCCCTTCGCAGTAACACCAGGTACAGGAATATTAACCTGTTTCCCATCGACTACGCCTTTCGGCCTCGCCTTAGGGGTCGACTCACCCTGCCCCGATTAACGTTGGACAGGAACCCTTGGTCTTCCGGCGAGCGGGCTTTTCACCCGCTTTATCGTTACTTATGTCAGCATTCGCACTTCTGATACCTCCAGCATACCTCACAGTACACCTTCACAGGCTTACAGAACGCTCCCCTACCCAACAACACATAGTGTCGCTGCCGCAGCTTCGGTGCATGGTTTAGCCCCGTTACATCTTCCGCGCAGGCCGACTCGACCAGTGAGCTATTACGCTTTCTTTAAATGATGGCTGCTTCTAAGCCAACATCCTGGCTGTCTGAGCCTTCCCACATCGTTTCCCACTTAACCATGACTTTGGGACCTTAGCTGGCGGTCTGGGTTGTTTCCCTCTTCACGACGGACGTTAGCACCCGCCGTGTGTCTCCCGTGATAACATTCTTCGGTATTCGTAGTTTGCATCGGGTTGGTAAGTCGGGATGACCCCCTAGCCGAAACAGTGCTCTACCCCCGAAGATGAATTCACGAGGCGCTACCTAAATAGCTTTCGGGGAGAACCAGCTATCTCCCGGTTTGATTGGCCTTTCACCCCCAGCCACAAGTCATCCGCTAATTTTTCAACATTAGTCGGTTCGGTCCTCCAGTTAGTGTTACCCAACCTTCAACCTGCCCATGGCTAGATCACCGGGTTTCGGGTCTATACCCTGCAACTTAACGCCCAGTTAAGACTCGGTTTCCCTTCGGCTCCCCTATTCGGTTAACCTTGCTACAGAATATAAGTCGCTGACCCATTATACAAAAGGTACGCAGTCACCCCATAAAAGAGGCTCCCACTGCTTGTACGTACACGGTTTCAGGTTCTTTTTCACTCCCCTCGCCGGGGTTCTTTTCGCCTTTCCCTCACGGTACTGGTTCACTATCGGTCAGTCAGGAGTATTTAGCCTTGGAGGATGGTCCCCCCATATTCAGACAGGATACCACGTGTCCCGCCCTACTCATCGAGCTCACAACATGTGTGATTTTGTGTACGGGGCTGTCACCCTGTATCGCCGGCCTTTCCAGACCGTTCCACTACCACATATGCTGATTCAGGCTCTGGGCTGCTCCCCGTTCGCTCGCCGCTACTGGGGGAATCTCGGTTGATTTCTTTTCCTCGGGGTACTTAGATGTTTCAGTTCCCCCGGTTCGCCTCGTTAACCTATGTATTCAGTTAACGATAGTGCAACGAATTGCACTGGGTTTCCCCATTCGGACATCGCCGGCTATAACGGTTCATATCACCTTACCGACGCTTTTCGCAGATTAGCACGTCCTTCATCGCCTCTGACTGCCAGGGCATCCACCGTGTACGCTTAGTCGCTTAACCTCACAACCCGAAGATGTCTTGTTCTGTCCGGTTTGTTGCGCGTTGTGAATACTGCGTTGTTCCGTACTCGCGATGCTCATGGACATTAAGTCCACTGCGCTCGCTGCGTGCGGTACGCCTTGTCTTCACTTCGCTCACTTCACCTTTTACAGGTTATCTTCTGATTGCGAAAATTTGAGAGACTCGAACACACATTGACTGTGTGTCGTTTCAATTTTCAGCTTGATCCAGATTTTTAAAGAGCAAATATCTCAAACATGACTCGTAAGTCAGTTTTGAGATATGACGGCCGGTGACTTTCACTCACAAACCAGCAAGTGGCGTCCCCTAGGGGATTCGAACCCCTGTTACCGCCGTGAAAGGGCGGTGTCCTGGGCCTCTAGACGAAGGGGACGTAAAGTCTCAATCGCAAGACGCCTTGCTATTTACTTTTCATCAGACAATCTGTGTGGACACTACAAAGGCAGGTTCTTTAAGGTAAGGAGGTGATCCAACCGCAGGTTCCCCTACGGTTACCTTGTTACGACTTCACCCCAGTCATGAATCACAAAGTGGTAAGCGCCCTCCCGAAGGTTAAGCTACCTACTTCTTTTGCAACCCACTCCCATGGTGTGACGGGCGGTGTGTACAAGGCCCGGGAACGTATTCACCGTGGCATTCTGATCCACGATTACTAGCGATTCCGACTTCATGGAGTCGAGTTGCAGACTCCAATCCGGACTACGACATACTTTATGAGGTCCGCTTGCTCTCGCGAGGTCGCTTCTCTTTGTATATGCCATTGTAGCACGTGTGTAGCCCTGGTCGTAAGGGCCATGATGACTTGACGTCATCCCCACCTTCCTCCAGTTTATCACTGGCAGTCTCCTTTGAGTTCCCGGCCGGACCGCTGGCAACAAAGGATAAGGGTTGCGCTCGTTGCGGGACTTAACCCAACATTTCACAACACGAGCTGACGACAGCCATGCAGCACCTGTCTCACAGTTCCCGAAGGCACAAATCCATCTCTGGATTCTTCTGTGGATGTCAAGACCAGGTAAGGTTCTTCGCGTTGCATCGAATTAAACCACATGCTCCACCGCTTGTGCGGGCCCCCGTCAATTCATTTGAGTTTTAACCTTGCGGCCGTACTCCCCAGGCGGTCGACTTAACGCGTTAGCTCCGGAAGCCACGCCTCAAGGGCACAACCTCCAAGTCGACATCGTTTACGGCGTGGACTACCAGGGTATCTAATCCTGTTTGCTCCCCACGCTTTCGCACCTGAGCGTCAGTCTTTGTCCAGGGGGCCGCCTTCGCCACCGGTATTCCTCCAGATCTCTACGCATTTCACCGCTACACCTGGAATTCTACCCCCCTCTACAAGACTCTAGCCTGCCAGTTTCGAATGCAGTTCCCAGGTTGAGCCCGGGGATTTCACATCCGACTTGACAGACCGCCTGCGTGCGCTTTACGCCCAGTAATTCCGATTAACGCTTGCACCCTCCGTATTACCGCGGCTGCTGGCACGGAGTTAGCCGGTGCTTCTTCTGCGGGTAACGTCAATTGCTGAGGTTATTAACCTCAACACCTTCCTCCCCGCTGAAAGTACTTTACAACCCGAAGGCCTTCTTCATACACGCGGCATGGCTGCATCAGGCTTGCGCCCATTGTGCAATATTCCCCACTGCTGCCTCCCGTAGGAGTCTGGACCGTGTCTCAGTTCCAGTGTGGCTGGTCATCCTCTCAGACCAGCTAGGGATCGTCGCCTTGGTGAGCCGTTACCTCACCAACAAGCTAATCCCATCTGGGCACATCCGATGGCAAGAGGCCCGAAGGTCCCCCTCTTTGGTCTTGCGACGTTATGCGGTATTAGCTACCGTTTCCAGTAGTTATCCCCCTCCATCGGGCAGTTTCCCAGACATTACTCACCCGTCCGCCACTCGTCAGCAAAGCAGCAAGCTGCTTCCTGTTACCGTTCGACTTGCATGTGTTAGGCCTGCCGCCAGCGTTCAATCTGAGCCATGATCAAACTCTTCAATTTAAGTTTGATGCTCGTAGAATTAAACTTCGTAATGAATTACGTGTTCACTCTTTGAGACTTGGTATTCATTTAGTGTCCGAGGACATTAAGAATCCATGTCACTTTGAGTGCCCACACAGATTGTCTGATAAATTGTTAAAGAGCAGTGCCGCTTCGCTTTTTCTCAGCGGCGCGGGGTGTGCATATTACGCTTCCCCGCTTCAGAGTCAAGCGTTTATTTTCGCTTTTCTCTGTGAGGTTCTGGTCTGAACCCCGCTGACCCGGCGGCTTGCGTGCCGTTGTTCCGTGTCAGTGGAGGCGCATTATAGGGACTAATTTCCGGCTGACAAGTCAAAAACACAAAAAACCTTTCAACCGCTCACTTTCCAGGCAAAACTCACCAGAAATGGCTATTATTGGCTGGTTTTTAAACAAAAAAGGGCTCCGGAGAGCCCTTTTAATATTTCACCGCACGTTACTGAACTGCGACAATCTGCCCATTGTTCTCTTCAAGGCGAATCGTTTTACCTGGAATAAGCTCACCCGACAGGATTTGCTGCGCCAGCGGGTTTTCGATTTGCTGTTGAATTGCGCGTTTCAATGGCCGTGCGCCATACACCGGATCGTAGCCGTTAGCACTCAGCAGTTTCAGCGCGTCATCAGAGATGTGGATTTCGTAGCCACGATCTTCCAGACGTTTGTAAAGACGCTGCAACTGGATCTGCGCAATAGCGGCAATGTGCTGTTCACCCAGCGGATGGAATACAACAACTTCATCTATACGGTTAATGAATTCCGGGCGGAAGTTATGACTCACAACACCGAGCACAAGCTCTTTCATATGGCCGTAGTCAAGCTCACCGAAACGTTCCTGAATCAGATCGGAGCCCAGGTTTGAGGTCATGATGACCACCGTATTACGGAAGTCGACCGTTCTGCCCTGCCCGTCCGTCAGGCGTCCGTCGTCCAGCACCTGCAACAGTATGTTGAACACATCAGGATGTGCTTTTTCTACTTCATCCAGCAGAATCACAGAATAAGGGCGACGGCGTACCGCTTCTGTCAGGTAGCCCCCTTCTTCATAACCAACATATCCTGGAGGCGCACCGACCAGACGAGAGACAGAGTGTTTCTCCATAAACTCGGACATGTCGATACGCACCATCGCGTCATCGCTATCAAACATGAAGTTTGCCAGTGCCTTACACAATTCGGTTTTACCGACCCCGGTTGGACCGAGGAACAGGAAGGAGCCGATTGGGCGGTTCGGATCCGCCAGACCTGCGCGGCTACGACGAATCGCGTTCGATACCGCTTCCACCGCTTCATTTTGACCAATCACGCGGCTGTGTAATTCCTGCTCCATGCGCAGCAGTTTTTCACGTTCGCCTTCCAGCATTCTCGCAACTGGGATACCGGTCCAGCGCGCCAGCACTTCGGCAATTTCCGCATCCGTCACTTTATTACGCAACAGACGCATCGTCTTACCTTCTGACTGCGTGGCCGCTTCCAGTTGTTTTTCCAGTTCCGGAATTTTCCCGTACTGAAGCTCAGACATGCGCGCGAGATCGCCCACGCGACGCGCCTGTTCGATAGCGATCTTCGCCTGCTCCAGTTCAGCTTTAATCGTCTGCGTTCCGGAAAGCGATGCTTTTTCGGCTTTCCACTCTTCTTCTAACTCAGAGTACTGGCGCTCTTTATCATCCAGTTCTTCGTTAAGCATATCGAGGCGTTTCTTGCTCGCCTCATCAGACTCTTTCATTAACGCCTGCTGTTCCAGTTTGAGCTGGATGATACGGCGGTCGAGTCTGTCGAGCTCCTCTGGCTTGGAGTCAATTTGCATACGAATGCTCGACGCGGCTTCATCGATCAGGTCGATGGCTTTGTCCGGCAGCTGACGGTCTGCAATGTAGCGGTGAGACAGCGTTGCTGCCGCCACTATCGCCGGGTCGGTAATCTGCACATGGTGGTGCAGCTCATAGCGTTCTTTCAAACCACGCAAAATAGCGATGGTATCTTCAACACTTGGCTCAGCCACAAACACTTTCTGGAAGCGACGCTCCAGTGCCGCATCTTTTTCGATGTACTGGCGATATTCGTCAAGGGTAGTCGCCCCCACGCAGTGCAATTCACCTCGCGCAAGCGCTGGTTTGAGCATGTTACCGGCATCCATAGCGCCGTCAGCTTTTCCCGCGCCCACCATGGTGTGCAGTTCGTCGATAAACAGAATGACATTACCTTCCTGTTTAGCGAGATCGTTCAGCACCCCTTTTAAGCGCTCTTCGAATTCACCACGGTATTTGGCACCTGCCACCAGCGCACCCATATCCAGCGCCAGTACACGACGACCTTTCAAACCTTCCGGCACTTCACCGTTAATAATGCGCTGCGCCAGTCCTTCCACAATCGCCGTTTTACCGACGCCAGGCTCACCAATCAACACCGGGTTATTTTTAGTACGGCGTTGCAGTACCTGAATGGTACGGCGGATCTCTTCATCACGGCCGATCACCGGATCGAGCTTACCCTGCTCGGCACGCTCGGTCAGGTCGACAGTGTACTTTTTCAAAGCCTGACGTTGATCTTCAGCTCCTTGATCGTTCACGGTTTCACCTCCTCGCATCTGTTCAATTGCCTGAGTGATGTTGGCCGTCGTTACCCCCGCCGATTTCAGAAGATCGGCGAGCGTGCCACGCGACTCAAGCGCCGCCAGAACAAACAGTTCCGACGAAATAAAGTTGTCCCCACGTTTTTGCGCCAACTTGTCGCAAAGATTCAGTACCCGCACCAGATCTTGTGACGGCTGCACATCGCCACCGGTACCTTCCACCTGTGGTAAACGGCTCAATGCCTGATCGATGGCAGTGCGTAACTGGCCGGCATTAATGCCAGCAGACGTTAACAAAGGACGTATTGATCCCCCTTCCTGATTCAGCAAGGCGCTCATTAAATGAAGAGGTTCGATAAATTGGTTGTCGTGCCCCAGTGCGAGCGACTGGGCATCGGCAAGAGCAAGCTGGAATTTATTAGTAAGACGATCCAGACGCATAACTCCTCCCATAACAGGTCTATTTTGCTACTGGAGATTAAATGAGGTCATCCCTCAATTATTCAAGGTTAATGACCTGAATTATGTGAAAAGAAAACGGCGCGTGCCGGATCGTCTTGATTCTTTAGGTTATATCAGCCAAATAAAACTTGCCATACGACCCGTGATCTTGTCGCGACGATAAGAGAAGAACGTCTCATTTTCGCTAAATGTACAGCGTTCTCCGCCGTAGATTTGTTGAACGCCGACATTTTCCAGACGCTGGCGCGCAAGCTGGTAAATGTCCGCCAGATATTTTTCGCCGCAAGACATGAAAGCACGTTGCGCATTGGCGTCTTTTTCCATAAACGCCGCACGCACTTCTGCGCCCACCTCAAATGCTGAGGGACCGATTGCCGGACCTAACCAGGCAAGAATGTTCTCGGGACGATCGGCGAAACAGGAAACCGTCTCTTCCAGTACGCCTTCACATAACCCACGCCAGCCCGCATGGGCCGCCGCGACTTCCGTCCCTGCACGGTTACAAAACAGAACCGGCAGGCAATCTGCCGTCATTACCGCACAAACGGTGCCCGGCGTATTGCTGTAGGATGCGTCCGCACGTTTAGACGCATAAGGCTCGCCGGTCAGTTTCAGGACATCTTTACCATGGACCTGTTCCAACCAGACCGGTTTTGAGGGCAAAGTACCCGCAGCAAACAGACGTTTGCGGTTCTCTTCCACATGCTCCGGGTTATCGCCGCAATGGGCGCCCAAATTAAGGGAATCATACGGCGGTAAACTTACTCCGCCAATACGCGTGGAACTACAGGCTGCAACCCCTTCAGGCAGCGGCCACTGCGGGACAATAAGCTTACTCATAGCCAGGCCACGTCATCCTTATGTTCTTCAAAGTCGGCGCGCAGCGCGTCAATCAATTCCACCATATCCTGTGGGATTGGCGCATGCCACTCCATTTCGATCCCAGAGATCGGGTGGTATAACCGCAGCATGGTGGCATGCAGCGCCTGACGGTCAAACTTACGCAGGGTTGTAATGAATTCTTCCGATGCGCCTTTCGGCGGACGCGGACGACCACCATAGACCTGATCGCCCACCAGCGGATGGGTGATATGTGCCATATGAACGCGGATCTGGTGGGTACGTCCCGTTTCCAGACGTAAACGCAGACGCGTGTGAATCCGGAAATGTTCCATAATACGATAGTGGGTCACCGCAGGTTTCCCCATCGGGTGTACCGACATATGCGTACGTTTGGTCGGGTGGCGGCTGATAGGTTCATCCACCGTCCCCCCTGCCGTCATATGACCAATGGCGACCGCTTCATATTCGCGGGTGATTTCGCGCAGTTGCAAAGCTTCAACCAGACGCGTTTGTGCTGGAACGGTTTTCGCCACGACCATCAGGCCGGTCGTATCTTTATCCAGACGGTGGACAATGCCCGCGCGCGGGACGTCAGCAATCGGCGGGTAATAATGCAGTAACGCATTGAGTACCGTACCATCAGGGTTACCTGCACCAGGATGAACAACCAGATCGCGTGGTTTGTTGATAACAATAATGTCATCATCTTCATAAACGATATCCAGTGGGATATCCTGTGGTTCGAAGCGGATGTCTTCATCAATCTCAGCATCGATGCTGACGAGTTCTCCGCCTAAGACTTTTTCTTTGGGTTTGTCGCAAAGTTTACCGTTGACCAGCACGCGCTGATCGAGAATCCATTCTTTTATGCGCGATCGCGAATAATCAGGGAACATTTCGGCCAAAGCTTGATCTAAGCGTTGACCGAGTTGATTTTCGGAGACCGTTGCGTTGAGTTGTACTCGTTGTGCCATATACAGCTTCTTCGTTTAACGTTGGGTTTTACGGCTTTGCCGTTTAATATAGTGTGCTATTGTAGCTGGTCTTAACCGGGAGCAGGAACAGAGAATCTCCCGTAAACATTTTGAGGAAAGTCAAAACGTCATGACGCGCATGAAATATCTGGTGGCAGTAGCCACTTTTAGCCTGTTTTTGGCGGGTTGCTCTGGTTCAACGGAAGAGGTGCCCGATAATCCGCCGAATGAAATCTACGCGACTGCTCAGCAAAAGCTGCAGGACGGTAACTGGAAACAGGCAATAACGCAATTGGAAGCGTTAGATAACCGCTATCCTTTTGGACCTTATTCTCAGCAGGTGCAGTTAGATCTCATCTATGCCTACTATAAAAACGCCGACCTGCCGCTTGCTCAGGCTGCCATCGATCGTTTCATTCGCCTGAATCCGACGCATCCTAATATTGATTATGTCATGTATATGCGTGGCCTGACCAACATGGCGTTGGATGATAGCGCACTTCAGGGTTTCTTTGGTGTCGATCGTAGCGATCGCGATCCGCAACATGCACGAGCTGCGTTCAATGACTTTTCGAAACTGGTTCGCGGTTATCCGAACAGCCAGTACACAACGGATGCCACAAAGCGCCTGGTGTTCCTGAAAGATCGTCTTGCGAAGTATGAATATTCCGTTGCAGACTACTATACCCAACGCGGTGCATGGGTTGCGGTTGTTAACCGCGTAGAAGGCATGCTGCGTGACTTCCCGGATGCACAGGCGACGCGTGATGCCCTGCCGATGATGGAAAACGCCTACCGTGAAATGCAAATGACAGCACAGGCTGACAAAGTGGCGAAGATTATTGCCGCCAACAGCAGCAATACCTGATATTCATTTCAACGTAAAACGGCAGCCCGAGAGCTGCCGTTTTTTTATCCATTCTGCGTCGTTTTCACAACGTATTACCTGTGACCCAACCCATCAAATATGGCCTGCTTTTCGGCTTTCCTCAAGGGAAAAATCACCTCTTCCTGCGATATCTCACAAAAAGGTCCCCTTGACAAAAAGTGACAAAATAATGTGATTTAAATCACACATTTTGACATTAGGAACGGTATGCTGGAATCACCAAGACGGGAAAGACAAGAGGTAAAATTTATGACAATGAACATTACCAGCAAACAAATGGAAATTACTCCGGCAATTCGCCAACATGTCGCAGACCGTCTCGCCAAACTAGAAAAATGGCAAACTCACCTCATTAATCCACATATCATTCTGTCCAAGGAGCCACAGGGTTTCATCGCTGATGCCACCATCAATACACCGAACGGACATCTGGTCGCCAGCGCAAAACATGAAGATATGTACACCGCCATTAACGATTTGATCAACAAGCTGGAACGGCAGCTCAATAAAGTGCAGCACAAAGGCGAAGCCCGTCGTGCAACAACTTCAGTAAAAGACGCCAACTTCGTCGAAGCAGAAGAAGAGTAATCCCTTACATTGAGTCTATCCGCCAACGCGCCTTCGGGCGCGTTTTTTGTTGACAGGGTGAAAACAGTACAGGTACTTTACTTACGTCACCTAAGGAAACTGAAATGAAACTTACCCCGTTCTTCTTCGCATTCTTTTTTACCTTCCCCTGAATGGGAGGCTTTCGTCGTGTGAAAAAGAATGCGAAGACGAACAATAAGGCCTCCCACAACGGGGGGCCTTTTTTATTGATAACAAGAAAGGCAACACTATGACATCGGAAAACCCATTACTGGCTCTGCGCGATAAGATCAGTGCGCTGGATGCAAAATTGTTGGCGCTACTGGCCGAGCGACGTGGTCTGGCAGTTGAAGTCGGCAAGGCCAAGCTCGAATCCCATCGCCCGGTGCGGGATATTGACCGCGAGCGCGATCTGCTGGACCGACTGATTACGCTGGGCAAAACTCATCATCTTGATGCGCACTACATTACCCGCCTGTTTCAACTGATTATTGAAGATTCCGTTCTTACCCAGCAGGCCCTGCTTCAACAGCACTTAAATAAGATCAATCCCCATTCTGCACGCGTTGCTTTCCTTGGCCCGAAAGGCTCTTATTCGCATCTTGCTGCGCGCCAATATGCCGCTCGCCATTTTGAACAATTTATTGAAAGCGGCTGCGCGAAATTCGCCGATATCTTTAATCAGGTCGAAACCGGCCAGGCAGACTACGCAGTAGTGCCAATTGAAAACACCAGTTCCGGTAGCATTAATGATGTCTACGACCTGCTGCAACATACCTCGCTTTCTATCGTGGGAGAGATGACGATAACGATCGATCACTGCGTATTGGTTTCCGGTACAACGGATCTGGATACCATTGAAACGGTCTACAGTCACCCACAACCGTTCCAGCAGTGCAGCAAATTCATCAATCGCTACCCGCACTGGAAAATTGAGTACACCGAAAGCACCTCTGCGGCGATGGAAAAAGTCGCACAGGCAAATTCCCCGCACGTTGCGGCATTGGGCAGTGAGGCCGGTGGCCTGTTGCATGGCTTGCAGGTATTAGAGCGTATTGAAGCAAACCAGACGCAAAACATTACCCGCTTCATTGTACTGGCACGAAAAGCGATTAACGTTTCCGATCAGGTTCCGGCGAAAACGACACTACTGATGGCAACGGGACAACAGGCCGGTGCCCTAGTGGAAGCGTTATTAGTGCTGCGCAAACATAATCTGATCATGACCCGGCTGGAATCCCGACCGATTCATGGTAATCCGTGGGAAGAGATGTTTTATCTTGATATCCAGGCCAACCTGGAATCTCCGGAGATGCAATCCGCGCTGAAGGAGTTGGGAGAGATTACCCGATCTATGAAAGTATTGGGCTGTTATCCAAGTGAGAACGTCGTACCGGTCGATCCGAGCTAAAGGTTAACAAGCCGGATAGCGCTGCGCTTATCCGGTATGCAGAACTCCTAACCGGAGGCCGGATAAGGCGTTTACGCCACCATCCGGCAACCAATGCCTGATGGCGCTGCGCTTATCAGGCCTACAGAATTCCCCGAACCGTAGGCCGGATAAGGCGTTTACGCCGCCATCCGGCAACCAATGCCTGATGACGCTACGCTTGTCAGGCCTGCAGAACTCCCGAACCGTAGGCCGGATAAGGCGCGTTAGCATTTTACTGCCGACTGTCATTCGCCTGACGTAATAACGTGCGGCTTTCATGCTGGAAGCGCTTCGCATAATCGCCAAACCAGTGCTCCACCTTACGGAAGCTGTCGATGAATGCCTGCTTATCGCCCTGCTCCAGTAGGCTAATCGCTTCGCCAAAGCGTTTGTAATAGCGCTTAATCAACGCCAGATTGCTTTCTGACGACATGATGATATCGGCGTAAAGCTGCGGGTCCTGGGCAAACAGACGCCCGACCATCGCCAGTTCCAGGCGATATATCGGCGAGGAGAGCGCCAGCAGCTGTTCCAGTTGTACATTTTCTTCCGCCAGGTGCAGACCGTACGCAAAAGTAGCAAAGTGACGCAGCGCCTGGATAAACGCCATATTCTGATCGTGCTCAACGGCGCTGATACGGTGCAATCGCGCGCCCCAGACCTGAATCTGCTCCAGGAACCACTGATACGCTTCCGGATCACGCCCATCGCACCAGACAACCACTTGTTTCGCCAGGCTACCGCTGTCCGGCCCGAACATGGGGTGCAGACCAAGCACCGGACCTGCGTGTGCAGCCAGCATTGCCTGTAGCGGACCGTTTTTCACCGAAGCCAGATCGACAAGGATACAGTCCGATGGTAACGGCGGTAATCGCGCGATCACCGCTTCTGTCACATGGATCGGTACGCTAACGATCACCATGCCTGCATCAGCGACGATCTCCTGCGCACGATCCCAGTCCTGCTGTTCCAGGATCCGCACCTGATAGCCAGAAAGCGTGAGCATTTTTTCGAATAACCGCCCCATCTGACCAGCACCGCCGACGATCACCACCGGACGCAGCGAAGGGCAAAGCGTCTTAAACCCTTTATCATTCTCGCTGGAATAGGACTCGCGCATCACCCGACGCAGCACGTCCTCAATAAGATCCGGCGGTACGCCGAGCGCTTCCGCTTCTGTACGGCGCGAAGCCAGCATGGTCGCTTCGCGCTCCGGCACGTAAATCGGCAGGCCAAAGCGGCTTTTCACTTCGCCAACTTCAGCCACCAGTTCCAGACGGCGCGCTAACAGATCCAGCAGCGCCTTATCTACTTCATCAATTTGATCGCGTAATGCGGTCAACTCAGCAACCATAACGAACCTCTTAAGCCTGGCGCGCCGCCAACTGGCCGTTCAAGTCTTTGTTAATTTCACGCAGCAACGCGTCTGTCATTTCCCAACTGATGCAGGCATCGGTAACGGATACACCGTACTTCATTTCGCTGCGCGGTTGTTCAGAAGACTGGTTGCCTTCGTGAATATTACTTTCGATCATTAAGCCAATGATCGAACGGTTGCCATCTTTGATTTGTGCAACCACAGACTCCGCCACGGCGGGCTGACGACGGTAATCTTTATTGGAGTTACCATGACTGCAATCTACCATCAGTGACGGACGGAGTCCCGCCTGCTGCATCTCTTTTTCACACTGCGCGACGTCCGCAGGGCTGTAGTTTGGCGCTTTGCCCCCGCGCAGGATCACATGCCCATCCGGGTTGCCCTGAGTTTGCAGGAGAGCAACCTGCCCAGCCTGGTTAATGCCCACAAAGCGGTGAGATTGCGCCGCAGCGCGCATAGCATTGATTGCGGTTGCCAGACTGCCATCCGTACCGTTTTTAAAACCGACCGGCATCGAAAGACCCGAGGCCATTTCACGGTGCGTTTGTGATTCCGTAGTACGTGCGCCGATTGCCGACCAGCTAAACAGATCGCCCAGGTATTGCGGGCTGTTCGGATCCAGCGCTTCTGTTGCTAAAGGCAACCCCATATCCACCAGTTCAAGCAGAAGTTGACGCGCAATCTTCAGACCTGCTTCAACATCAAAGGAGCCATCCATATGAGGATCGTTAATTAGCCCTTTCCAGCCGACGGTGGTACGGGGTTTTTCAAAATAGACGCGCATCACCAGGTAGAGGCTATCGCTGACCTCTGCGGCGAGTGCTTTAAATCGACGAGCATATTCCAGCGCTGTTTCAGGATCGTGAATTGAGCACGGACCACACACCACCAGCAAACGCGGATCGCGCCCCGCGATGATGTCAGAAATGGTTTTACGCGATTGCGCGATTTGTTCTTCTTGCACCAGGCTCAGCGGGAATTCCGCTTTGAGCTGCTCTGGGGTCATCAGAACCTGTTCGTCGGTAATATGTACGTTATTCAGCGCGTCTTTTTGCATGATGGCGATCCTGTGTTTTCTCGTTTGCGATAGTTATCCTCAGTGAGGATGACGTAACGATAACACAGCTAGTAAAGATTTCAATCCAAAATACGTAAAGAATATTTTACAGCAATAAATTAACCCACTAAACAGACCATTATTTTGTACAATTAAATTTACACCCAATATCCGCCAATCCGCTATGCTTTGAAAAACACAGGAGAGCAGGCAATGAAGCGAATCGCCAGTGCAGCCATCATATTATTTCTTAGCGGATGTCAGATCGATCCTTATACTTTCGCCCCCAACCTGACAACGACCGACTGGTACGATGCAGGCATCGAGGACGCTATTGCCGGCGTTGCGGTAAGGGATAATGAAAGCCTGGCGGATGCATTTAACGATTCCGGGATCAACCGGACGCAGTATTTGCAAGGCTATTCCGAAGGCCAGCGCAAAACCTGTCAGCACGATTTTGTCTATGCCAGAGGATTGAGCGGGAAGGCATTCCCCACCAGTTGCGATACCGTCGAAAATGCCACTCAGCTACACGATGCCTGGCAAAAAGGTGCCGATGAAAATAACTCATCCGTACGGCTGAATTAAACGCAACCTTCAATAATCCATATCGCGTAAGATTTAACTTAAGCAGACGCTATTATCGTTCAAGGCGTGATGACGTTTCGGCAAAATAATGTTATTTTAATCTAAATAATCAATCATTTATTTTATTGGGATTCGCCTGGCCCAGGTGAGGTCTTGTTATGAAATTTTCTCACCGACTTATTATGATTTTGGTGCTACTGCTTCCAGGCCCGCAACTTTTCGCCCAGGAAATGACAGAAGATGCGAAATCCGTACGCGCCATAGTTTCCGGCATCGTCAGCTATACGCGCTGGCCTGCGCTTTCCGGACAACCCACGTTGTGTATATTTTCATCATCCCAATTTACCCGCACGCTTGCTGACAATAATAATACTTCTCTGCCCTATCTTCCCGTTATCATCCACTCAGAACAGGAAGCGTTAACCACCCGTTGTGATGGTTTTTATTTTGGCAGCGAATCGCCTGAATATCAGGTGACATTAGCTAACACCTATCCTTCAAAAGCGCTGTTATTAATTGCTGAACAAAATACCGACTGTATTATTGGCAGCGCCTTTTGTTTGATAATTCACGATCACAAGGAGTCAGTCGACAAGCTCAGCGATTTCGTCAGTCACTGGCTTTTTCCTGTGCCTGTTGCCCAACCGGTCTGGCATGACGGTAAGATTATCGGTGAAGTTCGCCTGACCGCTCGCGACAGCCTGATCAGTCACTTTATCTGGCTTTCGTTAGGCGTTTTGACTGGCTCAATTCTGCTGGCCTCTTTCATCGCCATCATCTTGTCTCGCCATCTGCACAACGGTGTTGTTGAAGCGCTGCAAAATATTACCGACGTTGTTCACGATGTGCGGACTAACCGTAACTTTTCCCGCCGCGTATCAGAAGAGCGAATAGAAGAATTTCACCATTTTGCCCAGGACTTTAATAGTTTGTTGGATGAGATGGAAGAGTGGCAACTGCGGCTACAGGCCAAAAATGCGCAGCTGCTGCGAACGACATTACACGACCCGCTCACGGGGCTGGCAAACCGTGCGGCATTTCGTAGCAGTATCAATGCCCTCATGACAGACAGTACAGCCCGCAGCTGTACCGCACTTCTGTTTCTGGATGGGGATAATTTTAAGCACGTCAATGACACCTGGGGTCATGCGACAGGAGATCTGGTGCTGATAGAAGTTGCCAGGCGGATGGCCGAGTTTGGCGGTAAGCGTCATCAACCCTATCGACTCGGGGGAGATGAGTTTGCGATGGTGCTTTACGACGTCCATTCAGAGCATGAGGTACAACGAATCTGCTCTGCATTATCACGCGTATTCACGCGTCCTTTTGACCTGCATAACGGGCATTTAACGAACATGACGCTGAGCATAGGTTATGCACTCGCATGGGAGCATTCCTCAGCGGAGAAATTGCAAGAACTGGCCGATCGTAATATGTATCTGGCCAAACATCAGCGCAGAGCGCTGGAATAAAACAGGAACGGCACACATGTTTAATCGTCTTTTATCCCCTTTCATTCTTTCAACGCTGATTCTGACAGGCTGTCAGGCGCCTCAGGGAAAATTCACTGCGGAGCAAATTGCGGCTATGCAGTCATACGGTTTTACTGAGTCCTCAGGGGACTGGTCTTTAGGACTTTCGGATACCATTTTATTTAATAAAAACGATTACAAACTTCGCCCGGAAAGCCAGCATCAGATCCAGACGATGGCAGGTCGCCTCTCTTCGGTAGGGCTGACCCATGCGCGTATGGACGGGCATACCGATAATTACGGTGAAGATGGCTATAACGAAGCCTTGTCGCTTAAGCGCGCTAACGTAGTTGCCGATGCCTGGGCGGCGGGAGCGAAGGTCCCAAGGGGGAATTTGACGACGCAGGGGTTAGGCAAAAAATATCCTATTGCAAACAACCAGACGGCGAAAGGCCGCGCTGAGAACCGCCGTGTCGCCGTGGTCATCAGTACGCCATAACGAGCGCTTTATTGCAGATAAAAAAAGGGCTGACCAACTGGCCAGCCCCTTCTAACAGGATGTCGCCTGAGCGATATCTTAGTTAAGACGCTCTTTGATACGAGCAGCCTTACCAGTACGCTCACGCAGGTAGTACAGTTTAGCTTTACGAACGGCACCACGACGTTTAACAGCAATGCTGTCAACTACCGGAGAGTGAGTCTGGAAGACACGCTCAACGCCTTCGCCGTTGGAAATTTTACGAACAGTGAATGCAGAGTGCAGACCGCGGTTACGAATAGCGATAACCACGCCCTCGAATGCCTGCAGACGTTTCTTGGAACCTTCAACAACCCATACTTTCACTTCCACGGTATCACCCGGACGGAAGGAAGGTACGTCCTGCTTCATCTGCTCTTGTTCAAGTTGCTTAATAATGTTGCTCATAATTTAATCTCTTATCCTGGGTAAACTGATATTCGGGGGCGTATTACGCCGTCCCATCATGTTTATGCTGCTGTTGTGCGTGTTCCGTTTTGAACTCCGCCAGCAACCTTGCTTGCTCTTCAGTCAGAGCCAGGTTTTCCAGAAGTTCAGGTCTTCTAAGCCAGGTGCGGCCCAGCGACTGTTTCAAACGCCAGCGACGTATCTCAGCATGGTTTCCTGACAGCAACACTGCCGGGACTTCCATCTCTTCTAACACTTCAGGCCGGGTATAGTGTGGGCAGTCCAGCAATCCATCTGCAAAGGAATCTTCCGTTGCCGATGCTTCATGACCCAGAACCCCCGGGATAAACCGGGAAACGGAATCAATCAGTACCATTGCTGGTAACTCTCCACCACTGAGAACGTAATCGCCGATTGACCATTCTTCGTCAATTTCGGTTTGGATCACGCGCTCATCAATGCCTTCGTAGCGACCGCACACCAGAATCAGTTTTTGATTCTTGGCCAGTTCGCTGACGCCTGCTTGATCAAGCTTGCGTCCCTGAGGTGACAGATAAATCACCTTTGCGCCTTCACCTGCCGCGCTTTTTGCTGCATGAATGGCGTCCCGCAAGGGTTGCACCATCATTAACATCCCCGGTCCGCCGCCGTATGGACGATCGTCCACGGTACGGTGCCGGTCATGCGTGAAGTCACGAGGACTCCAGCTCTGGATGTTCAGCAGGCCATTTTTAACTGCCCGGCTAGTTACCCCGTAATCGGTAATTGCACGAAACATTTCTGGAAACAGGCTAACGATACCTATAAACACAAGCCAATCCCCATCACGCCGTCATTTACCGCTTATCCGGTGGTTTAAAAACCAGGATCCCAATCTACTTCGATAGTCCGTGTAGTGAGATCGACTTTCTTGATAACCTGCCCATCGAGGAACGGCACGAGGCGTTCCTTGATACCAAACGCATCCTTCAGGTTTGCCTTAATGACGATAACGTCATTCGATCCGGTTTCCATCATATCGACGACTTTACCGAGATCGTAGCCTTCCGTAGTCACTACCTGGCAGCCCATCAGGTCTTTCCAGTAGTAGTTACCCTCTTCAAGCTGAGGCAGTTGCGTAGAATCAACGACAATTTCGCAATTGGTCAGGAGATTCGCGGCATCACGATCTTCAACGCCTTTCAGCTTGATGATCAGATCCTGATTGTGGTGCTTCCAGCTTTCTAGCTGTACTTGCTGCCACTGACCCGCCTTCTGGATAAACCAGGGCTGATAGTCAAAAATGCTTTCGGCGTCTTCAGTGGAAGAAAACACTCTGAGCCAACCACGAATACCGTAAGACGACCCCATTTTCCCCAAAACAATGGGGTCAGTGGGTGCTTGCGCGGTGAGTTGCTTGCTCATCATGACCACCGTGACAGATTAAGCTGCTTTGTTTGCTTCTTTGATCAGCGCGGCAACGCGATCAGAAATAGTCGCGCCCTGGCCAACCCAGTGAGCGATGCGATCCAGATCCAGGCGAGTGCCTTCTTCTTTTTCGCTAGCGATTGGGTTAAAGAAGCCAACGCGCTCAATGAAGCGACCGTTGCGTGCATTACGGCTGTCAGTAACAACAACCTGGTAGAACGGACGCTTTTTAGCGCCGTGACGAGCTAAACGAATAGTAACCATAACATCCTCTTGTGTGAATAAAACACCGGGCCCCATCGAGGAACGGAGCCCGGTGTCATATTAAAAGCCCGAAAATTTTACTGATTTCTGGGGAAATTGCAATCAGCAGTTAATAACTCTGCTGTAGAAGGCCGTCGGCGGTGAAGTCAGTTCGGTGCCGGCGTGTGCGCAGCCACCGGAGCGTACACGCAGTACGTGAGGATGGCGAGCACACCCCGGTGCCGAAATGGCAAATGAGCCAGGCCTGTAAATATTATCTTCCCGGGAAGCCGGGGGGCATCATACCTTTCATGCCGCGCATCATCTTCGCCATTCCGCCCTTCTTCATTTTCTTCATCATGCGCTGCATGTCGTCGAACTGTTTCAGAAGGCGGTTAACGTCCTGCACCTGCATCCCACAGCCCTGGGCGATACGGCGTTTGCGGGAACCTTTGATGATTTCTGGCTTCGCGCGTTCTTTCAACGTCATCGAATTAATGATCGCCTCCATGCGCACCAGCACTTTGTCATCCATCTGCGATTTGACGTTGTCAGGGATCTGCCCCATGCCCGGCAGCTTGCCCATCAGGCTTGCCATGCCGCCCATGTTTTTCATCTGCCGCAGCTGTTCCAGGAAGTCGGTCAGATCGAAACCGTCGCCTTTCTTCAGTTTAGTGGCCAGCTTCTCAGCCTGAGCGCGGTCAACCTTGCTTTCGATATCTTCGATCAGCGACAACACGTCGCCCATGCCGAGGATACGTGAGGCAATACGGTCCGGGTGGAACGGCTCCAGCGCTTCTGTCTTCTCGCCAACCCCGAGGAATTTGATCGGCTTGCCGGTAATATGACGAATAGAGAGCGCGGCACCACCACGGGCGTCACCGTCGACTTTGGTCAGTACCACGCCGGTCAACGGTAGCGCTTCGTTAAACGCTTTCGCTGTATTGGCCGCATCCTGACCGGTCATCGCATCGACGACAAACAGGGTTTCTACCGGATTGATAGAAGCATGCACCTGTTTGATTTCGTCCATCATCGCTTCGTCAACGTGCAAACGACCAGCGGTATCCACCAGCAGCACGTCGTAGAATTTGAGTTTGGCTTCTTTCAGCGCAGCGTTAACGATATCGACCGGCTTCTGCCCAACATCAGACGGGAAGAAATCCACGCCAACCTGCTCGGCTAATGTCTCCAGCTGTTTGATCGCCGCAGGGCGATAAACGTCAGCAGAAACGACCAGCACTTTCTTCTTGTGCTTTTCGCGCAGGAATTTACCGAGCTTACCGACGCTGGTGGTTTTACCCGCCCCTTGCAAACCCGCCATCAGCACCACGGCTGGCGGTTGCGCGGCCAGGTTCAGGGTCTGGTTTTCTTCACCCATCGCCGCAACGAGTTCGTTACGGACGATTTTGACGAACTCCTGCCCTGGCGTCAGGCTTTTGTTAACTTCATGACCAACCGCTTTCTCTTTTACGCGATTGATAAACTCACGCACTACCGGCAGCGCAACGTCAGCCTCCAGCAGCGCCATGCGCACTTCGCGCAGCGTTTCTTTAACGTTGTCTTCAGTAAGGCGCCCACGGCCACTGATATTGCGCAGTGTGCGCGACAAACGATCGGTTAAATTATCAAACATTATCTCTCGCCTGATGTTGAAACGTGGCGCCGCGATCGCGACGCATATATTGCAGTGTAACATGAAGCAACGGTTGGAGCAGCGCTCACGTGACGCTATACTGCTTCTCTTTATTATTGGCCAACTGTCGACACCACTATGCCCGTTTTTGCCCTGCTTGCTCTTGTCGCCTACTCTGTCAGCCTTGCGCTGATTATCCCTGCCCTGCTGCAAAAAAACAGCGGCTGGCGGCGTATGGCCATTCTTTCTGCGGTCATCGCGCTGGTATGTCACGGTATTGCGCTTGAAGCACGGATCCTTCCGGGTGACGAAAGCGGACAAAACCTTAGCCTGCTGAACGTCGGTTCACTCGTTAGCCTGATGATCTGTACGGTGATGACCATCGTCGCCTCGCGTAATCGCGGCTGGCTACTGTTGCCGATTGTTTATGCCTTTGCGCTGATCAATCTGGCCTTCGCGACCTTTATGCCGAACGAGTTTATCACCCACCTTGAAGCCACTCCGGGAATGATGATCCACATCGGCCTGTCGTTGTTCTCGTATGCAACGCTGATCATTGCCGCGCTCTATGCGCTTCAACTGGCGTGGATTGACTATCAGTTGAAGAATAAAAAGCTGGCATTCAGTAATGAAATGCCGCCGTTAATGAGCATCGAACGCAAAATGTTTCATATCACGCAGATTGGCGTGGTGCTGCTTACTCTCACTTTATGTACTGGCCTGTTTTACATGCATAACCTGTTCAGCATGGAAAATATCGACAAAGCGGTTCTCTCTATCGTGGCGTGGTTTGTCTATATTGTTCTGTTGTGGGGTCACTATCATGAAGGCTGGCGCGGTCGTCGTGTCGTATGGTTTAACGTCGCAGGCGCAGGCATCCTGACGCTGGCCTATTTTGGCAGCCGGATATTGCAGCAAATCGTGAGCTAAACCTTAAAGGAACCCTACGTGGAACACATCTCCACCACCACGCTGATCGTCACATTGATCGTCATGGTGGTCATTTCAGCCTATTTTTCCGGTTCAGAAACCGGAATGATGACTCTGAACCGCTACCGTCTGCGCCATCTGGCAAAGCAGGGTAATCGCCCGGCAAAGCGCGTCGAAAAACTGCTGCGCAAGCCGGATCGCCTGATAAGCCTCGTGCTCATTGGTAACAACCTCGTCAATATCCTGGCTTCCGCGATCGGCACCATTGTCGGGATGCGCCTGTATGGCGATGCAGGCGTGGCGATTGCCACAGGCGTGTTGACCTTCGTTGTGCTGGTCTTTGCCGAAGTTCTCCCCAAAACCATTGCTGCGCTGTATCCGGAAAAAGTGGCGTATCCGAGCAGCTTTTTGCTTGCTCCGCTACAAATCATCATGATGCCGCTGGTCTGGTTACTCAACACCATAACCCGCCTGCTGATGCGCATGATGGGCATTAAAACCGATATTGTGGTCAGTGGTTCGCTGAGCAAAGATGAACTGCGCACCCTCGTGAACGAATCACGCTCGCAAATTTCCCGCCGTAACCAGGACATGTTGCTGTCCGTGCTGGATCTGGAAAAGGTCACAGTAGATGACATCATGGTGCCGCGCAGTGAAATCATCGGCATTGATATTAACGATGACTGGAAATCTATCGAACGACAGTTATCGCACTCACCCCACGGTCGGATGGTGCTCTACCGTGACTCCCTTGATGACGCCATCAGTATGCTTCGCGTACGCGAAGCCTGGCGCCTGATGTCGGAAAAGAAAGAGTTCACCAAAGAGATGATGCTCCGGGCCGCCGATGAGATTTACTTCGTCCCGGAAGGAACGCCGCTCAGTACGCAATTAATCAAATTTCAGCGTAATAAAAAGAAAGTGGGCCTGGTGGTCAACGAATACGGCGATATTCAGGGACTGGTCACGGTAGAAGATATTCTGGAAGAGATTGTCGGCGACTTTACCACCTCAATGTCGCCTACGCTTGCGGAAGAGGTCACGCCGCAAAATGACGGTTCGGTGATTATCGACGGTACTGCTAACGTGCGAGAAATCAATAAAGCGTTTAACTGGCATCTGCCGGAAGACGATGCCCGGACAATCAATGGCGTGATTCTGGAAGCGCTGGAAGAGATCCCGATTGCCGGCACCCGGGTGCGCATCGGTCAGTACGATATTGATATTCTTGATGTACAGGACAACATGATTAAGCAGGTGAAAGTCCTGCCCGTGAAGCCGTTACGCGAGAGTATTGCAGAGTAAGAAGTAGGCCGGGCAAGGCGCAAGCCACCACCCGGCACTACGGATGGCAATTACGCTTTCGCTTTTGCCACGGTCACCATCGCTGCACGAATAGTACGCCCGTTCAGGGTATAGCCTTTCTGCATAATCCCCAGGACATTGCCTGCCGGAACGTCTTCAGACTCAACCATCGCAATCGCCTGATGCACGTTCGGGTCCAGCGCAACATTGGTTTCGGCAATGACTTCGACACCGAATTTACGCACCACGTCCAGCATCGACTTCAGGGTCAGTTCGATACCTTCAATCATTGCCCCCATATCCGGATTGGCTTTATCCGCCACTTCCAGCGCGCGATCCAGGCTATCGATGACCGGCAGCAGTTCGTTGACGAATTTCTCCAGCGCAAATTTATGCGCCTTCTCCACGTCCAGCTCGGTACGACGACGCAGGTTTTCCATTTCCGCTTTAATGCGTAGCACGCTGTCACGTTCACGATTCTGAGCCTCAGCAAGCTGCGCTTCCAGATTCGCAATTTTTTCGTCGCGCGGATCCACCTGCTCAACAGAAGCGTCTTGTTCTACTGCCTCAACTTCTTCGTGCTGATCCATGATAATTTCTTCCGGGGCTTGCCCCTCAGGCGTTTTCTGTTCTTTACTACTCATGAATTTCTCCGCGTTTTTTTTCGCAATCATCTCGCTAACTTCGCTTATTATGGGGATCAGATTCAGGGTTTCAAGGGAAGCACTCACATTGTCACTAATCTTCGTAACAAGGACCTCGAAAAATGAATAATCATTTCAAGTGTATTGGCATTGTGGGACATCCACGTCACCCCACTGCACTGACCACACATGAAATGCTTTACCGTTGGCTATGCACCAAAGGCTATGACGTCATTGTCGAGCAGCAAATCGCGCATGAGTTACAGTTGAAGAATGTGAAAACCGGCACCCTTGCGGAAATTGGCCAGCAGGCAGATCTTGCCGTTGTCGTTGGCGGTGATGGGAATATGCTGGGCGCAGCGAGAACCCTGGCTCGGTACGACATTAAAGTCATCGGCATCAACCGTGGCAATCTGGGCTTTCTGACGGACCTTGATCCCGACAACGCCCAGCAGCAACTTGCAGACGTGCTGGAAGGCCACTACATTGCCGAAAAACGCTTTCTGCTGGAGGCCCAGGTTTGCCAGCAAAACTGCCAGAAGCGCATCAGCACGGCCATTAATGAAGTGGTACTCCACCCCGGCAAAGTTGCGCACATGATTGAATTTGAAGTTTATATCGACGAGAACTTTGCCTTTTCTCAGCGCTCAGATGGCCTGATCATCTCCACCCCGACCGGTTCAACGGCGTATTCCCTCTCCGCAGGTGGGCCGATTTTGACGCCCTCCCTCGACGCCATCACGCTGGTGCCCATGTTCCCACACACGCTTTCCGCACGCCCGCTGGTCATTAACAGCAGCAGCACCATTCGCCTGCGCTTTTCTCACCGCCGGAACGATCTGGAGATAAGTTGCGACAGTCAGATCGCACTGCCTATCCAGGAAGGGGAAGATGTACTTATTCGTCGCTGTGACTACCACCTGAACCTGATCCACCCTAAAGACTATAGCTATTTCAACACATTAAGCACCAAGCTGGGATGGTCAAAAAAATTATTCTAATTTGACATTAGGCTCTTTACTGTACAAAAAACCCGTTTATACTGTATGTAATTACAGTTATGGTTTTTCATACAGGAAAACAGCTATGTTGGCACAACTGACCATCAGCAATTTTGCTATCGTTCGTGAACTTGAGATCGATTTCCAGAGCGGAATGACCGTCATCACCGGTGAAACCGGGGCGGGAAAATCAATTGCGATTGATGCGCTTGGCCTGTGCCTGGGCGGTCGCGCTGAAGCCGACATGGTACGCATGGGCGCGACGCGCGCCGATCTGTGCGCACGCTTTTCCCTGAAAGACACCCCCGCCGCCCTGCGGTGGCTGGAAGACAATCAGCTTGAAGATGGACGTGAGTGTTTACTTCGCCGCGTCATCAGCAGCGACGGGCGTTCCCGTGGGTTCATCAACGGCACCGCCGTCCCCCTCTCGCAGCTTCGCGAGCTGGGGCAACTGTTGATCCAGATCCACGGCCAGCATGCGCATCAGTTACTGACCCGTTCTGAGCATCAAAAATCCTTACTCGACGGCTATGCCAATGAATCATTACTGGTTCAGGAAATGGCTACGCGCTATCAGTTGTGGCATCAAAGCTGCCGGGATCTGGCGCAACATCAGCAACTCAGCCAGGAACGCGCCGCGCGCGCGGAACTTCTGCAATACCAATTGAAAGAGCTCAATGAATTCAATCCGCAGGCGGGGGAATTTGAGCAGATCGATGAAGAGTACAAGCGTCTCGCAAACAGTGGTCAACTTTTGTCTACCAGCCAGAATGCGCTGGTGCTGATGGCCGATGGCGAAGACGTGAACCTGCAAAGCCAGCTCTATACGGCAAAACAACTTGTGACTGAACTGGTCGGGATGGATAGCAAACTTTCAGGCGTACTCGATATGCTGGAAGAAGCGACGATTCAACTCAGCGAAGCCAGTGACGAGCTGCGCCACTACTGCGATCGTCTGGACTTAGATCCCAATCGTCTGTTTGAACTGGAACAGCGTATATCTAAACAGATATCGCTGGCGCGTAAGCACCACGTCAGCCCCGAAGCACTGCCGCAGTATTATCAGTCATTGCTGGAAGAACAGCAGCAGCTTGACGATCAGGCTGATTCACTCGAAACGCTGACGCTGGCGGTGAATAAATACCACCAGCAGGCGCTGGAGATTGCGCATGCGTTGCACCAACAGCGCCAGCATTACGCGCAGGAACTCAGTGCATTAATTACTGAAAGTATGCACTCACTTTCAATGCCGCACGGGCATTTTGCCATTGATGTTAATTTCGATGAACATCACCTTAGCGCAGAAGGCGCGGACCGCGTTGAATTTAAGGTTACCACCAACCCCGGGCAGCCGATGCAGCCGATAGCCAAAGTGGCCTCCGGCGGTGAACTGTCCCGAATTGCCCTGGCAATTCAGGTGATTACCGCACGTAAAATGGAAACGCCAGCGCTGATCTTCGACGAGGTAGATGTGGGAATTAGCGGCCCTACCGCTGCCGTTGTGGGGAAACTCCTGCGTCAGCTTGGTGAGTCAACGCAGGTGATGTGTGTAACCCACCTTCCACAAGTCGCGGGTTGCGGTCATCAGCATTTTTATGTCAGCAAAGAAACTGATGGAGAAATGACTGAAACGCATATGCAGCCGCTGGATAAACGCGCCCGTTTACAAGAACTTGCTCGCCTGCTGGGTGGCAGTGAAGTGACGCGTAACACCCTTGCGAATGCGAAAGAACTGCTGGCAGCGTAAACTTTTTTGCACCTTGACGGTCAGAGTAGACAAGAAAACGCCATCAGACCCGTAAGCAAAAGGTTTTAAAGTGGTGAAAGGTCTATTATCATCGACATATTACATATGAGCCACGTACTGCTCGGGCCCGAAAAGGAATCAAATCACTATGCGCTGTAAAACGCTGACTGCTGCCGCAGCAGTACTATTGATGTTGACCGCAGGCTGTTCCACTCTGGAGCGAGTGGTATACCGCCCTGATATCAACCAGGGAAACTATCTGACGGCAAATGATGTATCCAAAATTCGCGTGGGTATGACGCAGCAACAGGTCGCCTATGCTTTGGGAACCCCGATGATGTCGGACCCGTTTGGGACTAACACCTGGTTCTATGTGTTCCGTCAGCAACCGGGACATGAAGGCGTAACCCAGCAGACACTGACGTTGACCTTTAACAGCAGCGGCGTGTTGACCAATATTGATAACAAACCTGCGTTGAACGACAACAAATAAGGTTTGAGTCAGAATCAAAAAAGGTGCTCGATGAGCACCTTTTTTATTGCCATAAGCAACGCGACCCAGGCCTGATAAGCGTAGCGCCATCAGGCACAGATTATTGTTTATTTGCCGACTTCTCCGCCCGCTGGCGACGCAACTCTTTCGGGTCAGCAATCAGTGGGCGGTAAATCTCAACTCGATCGCCATCATGCAGCACATCAGCCAGTTTTACCGGGCGGCTATAAATACCGACTTTATTCTTAGTAAGATCGATATCGGTGCGCAACTCCAGCAGACCAGACGCGCGAATGGCCTCTTCAACCGTCGCCCCTTCCTGCAACGTTACACGCTGCAAATACTGTTTCTCAGGCAACGCATAAGCGACCTCGACGACGATTTTAGCCGGCACTGTAAACCTCTTTTGCCCGAACAGTGAATGCCTGAACCATATTGGCCGCCAGTTCTTTGAAGATCCGGCCAAAAGCCAGTTCAATCAGTTTATTGGTAAATTCAAAGTCGAGATGAAACTCAACACGGCACGCATCCTGACTCAGCGGTGTAAACTTCCAGCCACCGATGAGTTTTTTGAACGGACCATCGACCAGATGCATCAGGATACTCTGATTGCTGGTCAGTTGATTTCGGGTGGTGAACGTTTTGCTGATCCCGGCTTTAGAGACGTCGACTGCAGCCGTCATTTGCCCAGGCGTCAATTCCAGTACACGACTACCGGTGCAGCCGGGTAAAAACTGGGGGTAAGATTTAACATCGTTCACTAACTGATACATCTGCTCCGCGCTGTAAGGGACTAACGCGGTTCGACTAATCTGCGGCATAGATATTTCCATAAACAAAAATCTCACAAATTGTACCATTTTTCCCCAGGTAAAAAAAACGCCTAACCCACAGGAGGGGACAACCTTGTTCATGCTAAGATATCCTCTTGCACACCGCAGGATGAAATGGGGTGTTTTTTCGATTCCAGATTACCGATGACATCACGACACTTATGACGAAGAAAAAAGCACACAAACCAGGCTCAGCGACTATCGCGCTCAACAAACGCGCGCGACACGAATACTTTATCGAAGAAGAGTTCGAAGCGGGACTTGCCCTACAAGGTTGGGAAGTGAAATCCCTGCGTGCTGGTAAAGCCAACATTAGCGACAGCTATGTCATTTTCAAAGACGGCGAAGCGTTCCTGTTCGGCGCTAACTTTACGCCAATGGCGGTGGCCTCCACTCACGTGGTTTGCGATCCTACCCGCACGCGTAAACTTCTGCTAAACCAGCGCGAACTCGACTCCCTGTTTGGCCGCGTAAGCCGCGAAGGTCATACCGTCGTTGCGCTTTCTTTGTACTGGAAAAACGCCTGGTGCAAAGTAAAAATTGGCGTTGCTAAAGGTAAGAAAATGCATGACAAGCGCTCAGACCTGAAAGAGCGTGAATGGCAGTTGGATAAAGCGCGCATTATGAAAAACGCCGGACGCTGATTCAACGCGTTTGCCCCGATACAGCAGCCGTTCTTCAGCGGCAAATCCTTGAGGATGGGCGGGATTGGGGCTGGTCACGGCTGTCACAACTCTGTTATACTTATCTCAACACATTGGGGCTGATTCTGGATTCGACGGGATTTGCGAAACCCAAGGTGCATGCCGAGGGGCGGTTGGCCTCGTAAAAAGCCGCAAAAAATAGTCGCAAACGACGAAAACTACGCTTTAGCAGCTTAATAACCTGCTCTGAGCCCTCTCTCCCTAGCTTCCGCTCTTAAGACGGGGATCAAAGAGAGGTCAAACCCAAAAGAGATCGCGTGGATGCCCTGCCTGGGGTTGAAGCGTTAAAACTAATCAGGCTAGTCTGGTAGTGGCGTGTCTGTCCGCAGGTGCCAGGCGAATGTAAAGACTGACTAAGCATGTAGTACCGAGGATGTAGGAATTTCGGACGCGGGTTCAACTCCCGCCAGCTCCACCAAAATTCTCCATCGGTGATTACCAGAGTCATCCGATGAAGTCCTAAGAGCCCGCACGGCACAAGCCCTGCGGGCTTTTTTGTGCCTTGAATTTGTCCCGCGAAGTCCGAAGAGAACTAATTAAATCCGAACCTTTTAGGCCCATTGATAGGCCCAACGAAAAGCTCTATTGTTTTCGTTGGGCCTAAACTCATGGAGACTCCCCATGGCAAGAAAAACCAAGCCGTTAACCGATACGGAAATCAAAGCCGCCAAACCTAAAGATACCGATTATCAGTTGTATGACGGCGACGGGCTCACTCTGCTAATCAAGTCCAGCGGTAGTAAGCTCTGGCAATTCCGTTACTATCGGCCGCTGACCAGGCAGCGAACCAAACAGAGCTTCGGTGCCTACCCTGCAGTCTCGCTTTCTGATGCGCGTAAACTTAGAGCTGAATCTCGAGCCTTATTAGCAAAAGATATCGACCCTCAAGAACATCACAAGGAGTTGTCAAGAAGCACTCAGGAGGCCAAAACCAATACGTTCATGTTGATTGCCGAGCGTTGGTGGAACCTCAAGAAAACCAGCGTCACAGAGGACTACGCTCATGATATTTGGCGCTCACTTGAAAGAGACGTTTTACCCGCAATTGGCAAGATCAATATTACGGACATTAAAGCTCATACTTTGGTTCAGGCTGTCCAACCAGTTCAAGCCAGAGGTGCGTTAGAAACAGTCCGTCGCCTTTGCCAACGTATCAATGAAGTCATGATTTACGCCCAAAACACAGGCCTCATTGATGCAGTTCCCAGTGTCAATATTGGCAAAGCCTTTGAGAAACCTCAGAAAAAGAACATGCCGAGCATCCGCCCTGATCAGTTACCGCAAGTGATGCAGACAATGAGAAATGCCAACATTATTTTGCCTACTCGATGTTTGTTCATGTGGCAACTTCTGACCATCTCACGGCCCGCTGAAGCAGCGGAAGCTCGGTGGGATGAGATCGATTTTGATGCTAAAGAATGGAAAATCCCAGCAGCTCGAATGAAGATGAACCGAGATCATACGGTTCCATTATCTGACGAGGCGCTTTCTATTCTGGAAATGATGAAGCCTTTGAGTAGTGGCCGAGAATTCATTTTTCCAAGCCGTATCAAGCCGAATCAGTCTATGAATAGCCAAACAGTAAACGCTGCACTTAAACGTGCTGGCTTTGGTGGTGTGCTCGTTTCTCATGGCTTGCGATCTATTGCTAGTACTGCCCTTAATGAGCAGGGTTTTCTACCTGACGTTATTGAAGCGGCATTAGCCCATGTGGATAAGAATGAGGTTCGCCGTGCTTATAACCGTACAGATTATCTTGAGCAGAGACGACCAATGATGCAGTGGTGGGCTGATTTTGTGATGGCTGCGGATCGTGGGGGCATGACTGAAGGAGGGATGAAAGGAATGCGGCTTGTTGGTTAATTTGTATCGGCTTATACTCACTGATTTATGGGCCGGATAAGTTTAATATTAACTACCACTGTTTCCCACAATTGGAAGTGAGGAGCTGGAGCTATAAACAACCTCTTAATTAAATGGTATTCGTTAACTCACTAAAAAATTGAAATTCTTTAGTTCACATATTGATGTCAACTTGCAATGTTGCCGCAAAAACAGAGAGACTAAAACAGCACCGCCTTCTAAGAAGGCGGCTTTTACAATTCTCAACCATTAATACCTGCACGTGCTTCTTCCATGAAGTTGATTCTTCCTGCCGACATACCAAATTTTTTGTATTTATAACGAAAATATGCCGACATACGATCTTCATGCGTTGACATGATTATCTGACGGTCCCGAAATTCAGTACGAAGCAACTCTACAAATCCTGCCACATTGATTTCATCCAGTGTCTGGACAGGATCGTCTACTAGCAACAAAGTATGTTTCGCGTACCGCTGGTTCAGCGCGAGCGTAAATGACAACACCAGTGCTGAAAGCTGACCCGAACTCATGGAAAAGACAGCATCATGCCCATGCCCAGGTGTTTCATTGAAAGCAATTGAATTACCATCATTTTCTATAAAAATACCTAGCCCTTGCTGATAACTTTGCATAAGGCGGCCAGAATAGATATGAAAAAGGATCTCAATCTCTTTGACGATGGATTCAAGATATAATCTTTTCTCGTCTTCGTATATTTTTTTGAGTTTGCTTAGATACTTTTTAAATCTGGTAGCTTTTTTGATCAGCAGATCTTCTTTGTTATACTGCTGTTCGCACTCTAAGATAAATTTAGAAGACGCAATGGCATGCTGTTGTCCCAGATAGACTTTTTTTAATTCAAGCCGTTGGAGGGTAACTTGTTCAACAGCCTGTGGATCGTTTTTAAATATTTCACGATAAATCTTCTCGTAATCATCAAAAATGCAGCTATCGTCGAAAGGTTTAAACCTTTCCCGAACCTGACGTTCTAGTTCATCTGTTGCTTGCTGCGTTACAGGCTCGAAATTCTCAGACAGAAGATCCTGAATATTGATACCTGCCGTCTGAAGTTGTTGATAATAATTTTCCAGCCACTGGATTTGCTCTTCTGTTAGGCTTGCGAGGTGGCGCTTACGTTCAACGATCTCTTTCTTTTGCTCCAGACAGGCCTGCAGAGCAAGTTCGATAGGCTCCTGCCAGTTGCGTCTGAAGCCTACTAGCGCTTGTGAGAATTGATTATTTTGTTGGGCCGCTAAAGTTTCAAGTGATTTGCTCTGACTTTCGATTCCTTCGAGAAGCGCTGCTACCGTTGGCCAAGGATGCCCGCATGTAGGACAAATATTTGTGGAATCGCAATGTGTTTGATGCTCCCTAAATGCACCCAACAGTTGCTCACGTGTCTGTATTAGTTCCGCGTGGCATTCCTGAACTTTGTCTGCGGTGGTCAACTGTTGTTTGAGTCCGGCGACCTGTTGCTGAAATTCCTCTGCTGTGATAGAGGCTGGAAGGAGTGGCACCAATGGATCAGTGATCGACAGGCGATCCTCGCTAATGGCCTTTATTATATCTTTGAAGGCGTCACTTATCGCTAGTGCAGCATCAAAGCAAGCGACCTCTGCAACCCATTTTTCTATGTGTTCAAGAGGACGATAAAACATTAACAGACGCTGTTGTAGTTCCTTTTTGGGAAGGAGTTTATTCACCAATTCATTATTATATAGTTGGTTTTTATAATGCTTAAAATTTTCTGCAAAACGCCTGAGGCGAAACAATTCTCCATCTGCTGATAGCCACTGTTCAAATTGTTGTACATCAAACTCTACTGCATCACGGTCCCATGGCTGATCCGTAACTTCAATAATTCTTTCGTATGTGACAGAACTGCCTGCCGGTAACAATTGCTGCTTAGCTGTTTCCCATTTATCTTTAAGTTGTTTCAGTTCAATTTTTTTCTGAGGGTTACACAAATTTCCGATTTTGGCCGACGCCTGTGTAATGTTATTAATTTTGTCCTGAATATCGCCAATATCGAAAAGGTGTGCAATCTGACCCTGTCTGTCTTTTTCCTTTTGTTTTAACAACCGAGTATTTTCTTCTTGCTCGACGTAATGGAATAATTCAAAATCGCGCTGATACTGCTCACCGAGTAAGGTAGAAAGATAAGTTTCTTCCTGCGAAATGGCTTCAACCCGTTCCGCGCTAAAGTCTACTAATTCATAAAGAGGTATCCTTAAATCAGTTACACCTTTATGCTCGTCCAATACAGCTTTACTGGCTGCTCTCTCAAGGAAATGACTCTGACCATCTACTACAATCTCCGCACGAATTGAAAGCCAGTCATTTATACTTGCTTGTTTGAATAGCCAAGGGCAGCCTGTTTTCAGGCTACGTCGATCCACTGTCAGTTCTTCAAGCTCAATATAGCGACGGATTTTTCCTGTCAATAGGAGTTCCATAGCGTCAAAAAAAGATGATTTACCGAAACCGTTGGGGCCATCAAGAACGACGAGATGATCACTTTCAAGGGTTAACTCAAGCTTTTCAAAAACTTTAAAATTACGCACTTCTAGACGCTTAACGATCACTTTCATAGCCTGCCTCAGACAGTTTCTCATCCATGAAGGTCAATAAATCTTCCGGCTGCACATTCGGCGATGCGATCTGATTTGCAAGAGAGTCAATAGCTGAATCTGTTGCAACCAGTACACTAGGATTGGCTGTACGCTGGATTTTTTCCCGAATATTTCGCTCGAGACTGGCTAGATCAGAATTGCCCGAACTATTGACTGCGATAAAGGGAAGCTTTATTGCAAGCCTGTATAATAGGCTTTGCCAGCCTCCTTCTAGGTAGTTTGATTTATATTCAGTAAAGGTGTTAGGAGTAGTAATTGATTCACGGAAAACTGTTGCAAATCCCTGAGTGTCAATTTGTTGACGTAATGCTTCGAATTCTTCGGTAGTATAAGGAAGCACATGCTTTTTAAAGAAATAGCGGTCTTCTTCTATATGGTGAACTCGTTTACTGGCGAGCACTTTGCTGCTGTCAGTATTCCATACAAACAATAAATTGATATTTTTCTCAAGAGCAGGATCGGCTGTAGCATTTTTGCATTTACTTAACCATCCAGCCTGGATTTCAGGAGTGATTATTGGTTCGCCGTGGATTACCAGCCAATAATTTGTCTTTCCAGTACTACTGTATTCGTATAACGCCAAGTCCGTGGAGAGCTTACGCGTCAATCCTTCGGACTCCAACAATTGTTCAATCAAGTTCTGCATCTTTCAAACTCTCAGGTACATTGTTTAAAGAAATCATAGCCACCTTCTTATAATTCCCGATGCGGTTTTCCCTCAGTAATTCGTGTTCAGCGGTATCCACTCCCTCAGTAGCGTCAATGCCCATGATTACATCAGAGATTGAAGGTCTGTCTATGGCGCTAGTGATAAGTGCACCGCACTCAAATAGACACTCCACATCTTCACTAATTGCCTGTTGCATGATGTCATGACAGATACTCTCCTGATGCTCTGCAGCATGGTGGATACCTGTCGGATAGTAGAAAAGCCCGTCATTTAGCCACGAGAATGCTACTCCAGAACCATCACTACGTGCAGCATCGACTAGTTTCCAGAAAATCGTAAACATCCCGAGTCGCATTGCATCACGATCGAGGGAATGGTCCTTAAATTCACTGAGTGTTTTAAATCGTCCCTTTTTATGCGGCATAGTTGCGCGTAGAAATGCCTTCATTCCCTCAACATTCAGCGCAGTAATTGTAGCCAAGTAGTCATCTAACTTTTGACATGCAGTCTGGGAGAGACTGTTTTGGTGCTCACAAAACTCTTGGTAATATGTGCCAATATCAATCTGCAAACGACTAAGGAAGAATGCCTCATTCTCAAACGGAGCATAATCTTCGGCTTCGATTACGCCATACAGTTCTGAAAAATCGATGAATTCGCTGGCTGCAATTACGGTCTGATGACGAGTGGACTCATGTATCTTGCTATGGGTCATAATGACCTTCGAATTTACTATTGCTTCAAGCGTATTCTGAATATTCTCGACAATAAAATTTTTCCATGCGGGTTGCCCTGCAATATTAGCAAGCAGGCTGGAAAGTTCATTTCGAATGAACATATCTACTTGATTCAACGGGCAAAACGATTGTGTGACATTTCCATCTGCGTCAGGCGGAGTAGGGTAAGTATAAAATCTCACTGGTCCATAGTCAGCCACAAACGTTACCGGAACGTTCGTTACTTCACGTGCCACATGAAAGTAAGCGAGTGGTACTCCCCGTTGCCTCGCATTATCTCGTTGAGTGCTGATACCATCACTATAGGCAGAAAAGCGGGGGTCTTTGTATGCTTTTACCTGATGCATTGATAGGCATTGCTGGCGACGAAAAATCGCGAAGTCATCTTGGCTTTCTAACTGCAGTTTCAAATCCCGATTAACGGCATAATCTGACGACATCAGCTTCAAACAATGGTACAACGCCAACTTGCCCTGATAGACAAATCCACTCCACGTAGAAATAGCTGTATGTGGTAAAACTTGAGGAGCTACTGCCATGAGATCCCTTATCACCTTCGATTCGCATCAACTGGGTTCTTCTCAATACGGAGATTCTTCCCATCCAATAGCAATTTTTAAGTGTATAACCTATTGACAGATAAAATGCTTCTGTAATTTACGCAGAAATTGATCTACCCCTTATATTTACATGCTTGTTGGTTATCAAAGTCTTACACAGAATTTTCACTAACTTCCAGCGGTAGCGGTCATCACCCAATTACATGCCACTTAAGCAGCACATTTGCCTCCTAAGAAGTAAACCTATCAACACAATCTAAGCGTGAGCTCTAATCCTTGAAGTAGAGCCGTACAGCGATCATAATGCCCGGTTGCATACTTTTACTTTGTTACTAGGCCAGAGCACATGAAGCAATCCGCTTACAGCACCATTCAAGAAAAACGTCTTCAGCCATGGAAGGGAGAAGAAGAAGTCCGGTTTGCCTGGAACAAAGCCTTAGAAGACGCAACCGGTTTACATCTTTTTGCAGAACGTGATCGTAATGATGCTAGTTACAATCACGTCATCATTGAATACAAAGCACCTGGATACTTTAAAGGTAGGAAAGATAGTCCTGCGTTTTTGAATGCCACTAAAGAACGGCTACTGCCTTATATAGAAAAAAAAGCAGCAGAGACCAAAATTCCTGTGTCGGATTTCATCGGTATTGCGATTGATGGTGAGCATATTTGTTTTGCCCAAGTCATTGATGGTGAGATCAATACCCAACACTTGATGCCATTTTCCCCTGATTCAGTAGAAATGGTAGTTGATGCTCTTCGATCAGATACCCGTAAAGGGCTTACCACAGAAAACTTGCTCGCAGATTTTGGACATGGCTCCGCTAATGCGCGAGCTTTCATGCAGCAACTCTCCGATGGACTAGCTCACCAACTTGCCATCAGCGGAAATAACAAAGTAAAAATGCTTTTTGCAGAATGGCGTACTTTGTATGGTCAGGTTGCTGACCTATCCATAGTGCAAGCTGAAGCCATTACAAAAGAACTGAAATTTACCTGGTCTGGATCACCATCAGATTCAATTTCTGCTCGACTTTTTGTTCTTCATACCTACAACTCGATGCTGATCAAATTGCTGGCAGCTGAGATAATTTCAGCACATGGGCTTACCTCAATAGAACAACCAGCACAAAGTATGGCTGCGTTGAAGAATGACGCTCAGATGCTTGAATTCCTTGGCTCGGCTATAGAACGCTCCACTCTTTTCCAAGAAGCAGGAATAAATGGTTTCGTTGAGGAGGCTATTTTTAGTTGGTACCTTGATGTAGCTAGCTTGAACACGGTCCCTGAATTACTACCAACCTTAAGGCGGTTACTCTCTGTCTTATCACTTTATCGTCTTGACCAGCTCTCTCAAACACGTGATGTATTACGTGATTTGTATCAAGGATTAGTGCCGGGTAAATTGCGCCAGAGTCTGGGTGAGTTTTATACGCCTGACTGGTTAGTTGACTTCACCTTGAATAAAGTCAGCGATCCTAGCCTTATGACGAAAAGAGTCCTTGATCCAACGTGTGGGTCAGGGGCTTTTTTGCTGGCTGTTATTCGCAAGAAGCGTCAATTGGCCAAAGAGAAAAATCTCAGCGCCAGGGAAACATTGAAACTTATCTGCGACACCGTATGGGGTTTTGATCTCAATCCACTGGCTGTACAGACTGCAAGAGTAAACTTTCTTATTGAAGTTGCCGATTTATTATCGCAATGCCCAGGACAAGAGTTAGAGGTCCCAGTTCTAATGGCTGATGCGATATATTCTCCAGCATCGTCACCCCAAACATCTGACGCCATCATTCAGTATCGTATTGGCAGCCAGTTTGCAAAGCTTGATATTCACTTGCCAGCTGCACTAGCGCTTGATCGCATCAATCTTGATGTCATGTTCAATCGCATGGGTAAAGATGTCGAGCTGGGGCTTGATTTTGATGAGTCCATGGATAAGGTTAGGAAAGGGCATTATTTTTCCGATGATCAGCTCAAAGAATGGGATGCCCCTCTGCGCTACACATACGATCAGATTTTGAATCTGCATCGCCAGAATTGGAATGGAATATGGTTCAGGATTGTCAGAAACTTTTTCTGGTCAGCTACCGCAGGTAATTTCGACTTAGTGATCGGTAATCCGCCGTGGGTGAGATGGTCAAAGTTACCAGAATTATATCGTGAGCGTGTAAAACCGACCTGTGAGCAATACGGGATTTTCTCGAATACTCGAATGCACGGAGGCAATGAGCTCGATATTTCCGCAATGATCACCTATACGGTAGCAGATAAATGGCTTAACGCCGGTGGGCGTTTGGCATTTGTCATCACAGGCACGTTGTTTAAAAATCCATCATCAGCAGGTTTCAGAACATTCAAAATCGAGCCTTCACGCGAAGATTCCTTATACATTCAACCTCTATCTGTTGATGATATGAAAGGTCTCAAACCTTTCGAAGATGCCAGTAACCACACGACGATTGCTGTATTCGAGAAGTCAAAAAATACTCCAGAATATCCCGTCTCATACCGGGTTTGGGGCCCTGGCGTCGGTAAAAAAAGGGCTATAAAATCTTCGCAGACTCTTGAAGAGGTCATGGACACTATCCAATATGAAGAAAAAGAGGCCTTCCCTGTTAATGAACCTGGCTCACCATGGGCAATATTAACTCCAGACCGATTTGAAGCTATAAAATTTTTATCTCGTCAATGCTCATGGACAAAGGGCAGGAAAGGAATTACGACCGACCTTAATGGTGTTTTCTTCGTACCGATCCTCAACGTGAATGAAACTCATGTCCAAATTCGAAGCCGACCCGAGGCTGGTAAAAAAGACATAGGTCCGGTTAAACAAGCTTGGGTAGAGCCTACAGATCTTTACCCTCTAATTAAGGGCGCTGGGGATTTTGAAGAGTGCTATCTCAAAATCAATGCGCCTGATTTTGATAATAAAGACCGTCTTTTCACATTTGTTCCCAATACTGGAATATCAACTGCCGAGTATGCCGAAGCAGAAGAACGTTTAAATAGGCATGAACTGAGAAAAACTGCAGCTTGGTTCGATTCATTTGAACCAATACTACGAGCACGTTCAACATATCGGAGACAAATGAAAGGTGCACCTTTTCATGCCGTTTATAATGTCGGTGAGTACACATTCAAGCCTTGGAAAGTAATCTGGCCCGAAATGTCTTCATCATTCTATGCAGCTGTAGCAGATAGCGCTGATGTTCCCTTGATGGGTACTCGTGCCTACATACCTGATCATAAAGTTTATTTTTCAGCTTTTGATGACAAAGAAACTGCTTACTATTTATGCGGACTTCTGAATTCACAAACAGTTAAAGAATGGATTGAGGCACATAATGTTTCAATACAGGTTGCTGATGTATTCAAACACTTAGATCTACCTGAGTTTATTAAAGATGACTATCAACATATTACTCTAGCAAAAAAAGTAATGTCAGCTCACCAGGAACATGATAGAAATACCCGCAAAGCTATTGTGGGAGAAATAAAAACATTAGCCGAGAAGATACTTACAAATTGGAGTAATAAATTTTTAGCATAAGTTAAATTTCACATTCATTAATAAACATATTTGTACAAGACGCCTAGCTTAGGCGTCTTGTACATTGCCATACTCATTTCACAATAAATTATTAAACACCACCAATATTCACACCAGATAAATTACTTTATTTCCTTCGTTTAATTACGCCTAAAAATGCAGCTTTAACTCTTTCATCATTCCTAGACCAGTCTGAAATGGTTCGATGTAAGTTATTGAAAATTAACCCAACTGGCTGCCTTTCCTGCTTATCTCTTGGTGTGTTTTCATTCTCTTGCCTTATTTTTTTATCTTCACGATTGATGAATGTTTTTAACTCACCCGATATACTCCGAATAGCCGCATCTTTTGATTTCCATTCACCAGCCAAAGCTCCCGAACCCAGGAGTCTGATGACTTCAGATTTCACCCAATCAAACTTCCGCGCCCTAGCCTCGCCTCCCCTGCGTGTTTTATCTTCAATGACTGCCTGGCTGTTTTCTCCATAGCGCTGCCATTCTTCATATGCCATCGCCCCTTTCCAATTACCCAAATAGTAATGTGCCGAAAGCAACGTTTCCCGCCCATCCTTCTTCCAGCCAGCCTTGTACTGCATCACACCAATATGACGAAACACCTGCGATAAAAAAAGATAACGATCAAACATCCCATTAACTTCGGCGTTGTACATCACTTCTCCAGTAAGAGCAGCAATACTCTGAATCATGATGTCTCTGGTTATCTTTTCTTCATCGGGATCTGTTTCGTATTGATGATACCAGTCGGTTATCCAGGTTTTAGCATCATTAAAGACCCTTTCAAATAGACCCGGATAATGATGTTGAACATAACCTTCCCCGTAGACCGTCGGCTCCGTCAACTTTGATAGCCTACGTTCAAAATCACTACACAATTCTTCAAACAGAAGATCGTTATCATTAGCTTTCATGTAATCAGTCCCCCCCTCTTTCCGTTTTCCTCTTGAAAGTTTCCCCGAATTAGCGCACCCAGTCCACACTAACAAAAAAGTGAAACTACGTGTGCTGGTGTAGAAAGTCTAGCGAGCTCCCGTTCTATCTCTTCTGATTGATCACGCCTAGTATTGCGATACCCCATTACTAAAGAGGAATAAATACCACCATGACCGTACAATCTGTAAAAATTCTGCGTATGCGCGATGTCGTGCTCAAAACCGGTATAGCCCGCGCAACCATCTACGACTGGCTCAACCCTAAGTCGCCTCGCTATGATGCGACTTTCCCGAAACAACGTCGCCTGGGCATGCAATCTGTTGGCTGGCTGGAGTCTGAAATTGATCAGTGGTTACTGGAGCACTGCCCTCCCGTAACCCCCTAACCCACAACAGGGTCAGGCCTGTCGTGACAGCGTGTCACAGAAAAAAGAGAACAATATCGGCCTCTGCCATTTGAAATGATGCAACCAATAAAATGCCACCGGATATATATTTATCGGTTGCTAGTATATTTATAAGTATTTAAGGATAACACATATAAGAAATTATAAACACTGTTACATTAACACCTAACCAATAAAATAGATTATGGTATTACTTTTATACCCCAGTTATATCAGGTGTTATGCTTGTGGCATGACACCCTATTTTATTATTCTATCATTCTGTTTATGGTATAAACATTATGGCTATTTGTAAGCGGGATAACTGCCAGAATAGCATAGGGGTCAAAGATGAGGAGCGTAAACTCCGTCTTTGCCCTGAGCATTATAACGGGAGAAAACAAAATGCTTCCAGACGGGAAGAAAGGATGAAGGCAATATGCCACTATAAAGGTTGTAACAAAAGCCTGTCGAACTCCCGTAATAAGCGTTTTTGCAGCAATGAATGCCGCCATAAAGCTCACCGTATTATTGATGATGACAATATCGTTAAGCTGGTGAAGCACTCCTGGTGGCTTAACATCGAATCTATGCTGAAAAATAATCCTGGCGGGTTAGGAAGTATTAATGACCCGGATGATGTTGTCGATATATTCCAGTTGTACCGGAATAAGTCACGTCATCAAAGGGCTTACAATGTTCTGTATGATGAATGGATTAGAGGTGATGACGGGCTGCCACTCTCTCGTCTGCGCCCCTGGCTTGAGCTTGAAGTCAGTCATCTCTATCCGAACTCCAAAGGAGGCGCTAACATAAGCAAAAATCTTCTCATTGCTCCTAAACTGATCAACAGGATGCTGAAAGATACCATTCCGCCCTATACACCGGAAGATGAGTTTCGTGGTTTTATTGCTGCCAGTCATGAAGAACCAGTGAAAACAACACTGTTAAAAGCACTGACCTCCCGGTACGGTGTTGATACTGTACAAATAGCGCTAAAAAGGATTCGGAATTTAAACTTCGTTGACATAGAGAAGCCGCGCAGACTGTTTTCGATTAATACGTTTTTTTCACCTCCGCTGGAGAAGCTTTTAAAAGAAGAGACGCTGCGCCTGGGGCATTTTAAACTCAGAGCCGCAATTACGGCGCTGGCATCTCATCTGAGTATAGAAAGTGGTGGCATTGATAATGAGTTGCTTGCTGTAGCCTGCTTTCACGCAATGTTAAAGGGTGATGCCGACAGTTTTTTGAAAGAATTGCAACAATTGCCTGGGTACCTGGAGAGAACCGAAACGATACCAATTCACATGCAAGAAAATGGGGTTTATGGCTGGTATACCAGTAGACTCCACAACTATATGAAATGTTACTTTGGGCTTGATATGACCTGTCTGGAGGAGCGTGTTATTTTTTATAATAGATTTTTCACGGTGCCTGCACTTGCAAAAGATGGGGGTCACATTATCATCAGCCCAAATGGTTTTTGATTCTCATAACGAGTCATCATAAGCGTAAAAGCACCTCTGGATAGATGGTGCTTTTTTTAACTTTATAGTAAGACGATTAAAATATTAAAACTTCTCCTTAAAACCATTTAAGTCTTTATTAGACAAAGAGTCCAGTAGACATATATACAACATTTTTATAACACCAATCACCTACAGTCTGCACAATGCCATCTGATAATTTACACAGAAACCACGCTCCCTGAAGCACCGGACGGAAAATTATCCTGTTCGCTGTGAACGTAAAGACGGCATGTCCTTTTCACTGTTTAAATAATAGCGCTCTTCATAGTTCAGGAGTTTTTAACTTCCGCCACCGTCGAAATTAGCAAACAAAAAGCATACATTTCGCCAACATTTCAGAGCGGTGCAATAAGAATAATATTCACACCGGAATGATGTTATTCACACAGGTTTGTTCCATTCAGATTTACGACCATCAGGTTTAAGGCTGCCGAATTCAGATGCAGTAAGCAATTGTCAGCGTGAACAAACCGTAAATAAAAAAATGACAGACCTATATCACCTCAGCGATACCCCACAGAGGCAATTGCTAAGGAGGATACTCTGGATATTACCGTATTACGTCAGTTGTTCGACGGGATGTATGCCCTGGCGGTGGAAGGTACCGCCGTCACGGACTCTGCCATAGTACTGGCAGACAGTTACCTGCAGAACGAAACGAGTCGCGTGGATGCGGCTGAATCACTTGTGCTGTACGAGTCCCTGAAAGCCTGCGGCTCCGGCTTTTCCTGCGGGCTCGCCGGAGGTGCTCTGCTGCCACTGACCGTCACCGCCGATGTCTGCTCTTCGCTGTTCATTCAGATGCGCCTGTGTGCCGCCGTTGCCATCATCGGAGGCCATGACACAGCAGATCCACGGGTACGCCTGCTTTGCTGGGGCGCGCTGGCCGGGGATGCCTGTTCGGATGCCATCAGTGGCATCATCACCCGGTTACTGACCCGCACACTGAGCCACCCTCAGGCCGAGACCGCTCTGCTGACGGTGGTTTGCGACGCATTACTGCTGAAAAGCAGTAATGCGTTACTCAGGGAAAGCCTTCTGCTCCCGTTACTGGGCGGGGTAATCAACGGTGGTGCCGCCTGGCTCGTCACCCGCCTGACGGGGCAACTCGCCATTCGTTTGTTTATTCTACCGGTAACTCCGCCCTGCACAGCATAATCTTCTGCATTTCATTTTCGGACATCACCTGTCCGTCATTACTCGTATAACACACTGATTTTCCTGACACATCGGCCATGTCCTTACAGGCGGGTTTGTTATCGTTTTACCCTGACGATACAGACCTGAATGGAGGGGTAATGGCCGTTTATCGCGAAGATGCTGACCTGCGGTTTCTGGGGTGTTGTGATAATGAGGACCTAGATTTACTGGTCAGTCTAATTACCCATGACCCAAGGGATAAAACCCTGCGCTGGACGGAAACGCTGTCCAGCAGCGACAACTACAAACGTTTTCACCCGGCGCACCGTAATTACTGGCAGGAGATTGCCGCTGAAATCCAGACCTTTGGTGCCAGCAGTATTGCCAGTATGTTCAGGGGCGGGAAAGGCGTGTTGTACCGGGAAGTGTTATGCGATGTCTGTGACCATACGGGCGTGAAATACAAAAAAGAGGAGGCAACCGAAACCATCGAGCTTTCCCTGCTGATGAAGATGCTCGAAAAAAGCCTCAGCGAAATGTCCTCGGCTGAGCTGCGGGAGTTTGCTGACAGCATGGGCACGGAACTGACCGCACCAACGGTGCCGCTGATACTGATGGCGATACAGACTGCAGTCCGGTCTTCTGGTTTTGCAGCCTATCGTCTATCGGTCGTGATGCTCAGTACGCTTGCGAAGGTTGTTCTGGGGCGCACGCTCCCCATCGTGACTTATCTGACCCTGACCCGCTCTATCAGTGTACTGGCCGGGCCGGTTGGTATCGCCCTGAGCACCGGCTGGCTGATTGCCGATATGGCAGGCCCGGCACGGCGGGTTACGGTTCCGGCCTGCCTACTGGTCGCTTGTCTTCGTCAGCAATATCTATACAAATCAATGTAATCAACGGAAACCCTTCAATATGTCTGCGGAAGAAAAACAGCACGATCGCATGGCATCACGGCTGGCGATCATCATCAGTCGCCTGCTGATGGGGGAACGGTTGTCAGTTAGTGGGTTGTCTCAGGAGTTTCATATCTCGGAGCGCACTCTACGCCGGGATTTTCGTGAACGCCTGAGCTGCCTCGAACTGACATACCAGCAGGGTTGCTGGTCATTGGCCCACCAGCACGAAGGCCTGCGCACCAACCGGCATATTCAGCACTTTGCACGAGTAACCCGCACGGAGCAGCTGTTCCCGGCGATGGATAACCGTCTGATATCGGTGCTGACTGACAGCTCCGTAGAGCCACCTTTTATCGTCTGGCAGTCTCCACCGGAGCGCAAGCCCGGTCCCTTCGGCAGTTTCTGGCGTATCACACAGGCCATTCTGGAGCGAACTCTGCTGGATCTGACCGCAGAGGGGCAGCAGTACCGCTGGTTCGCACCTTATCGCCTGATTTATTTCGAGAACGGCTGGTATCTGGTCGGAGAGTACGCCCGGCAACTGCAGGTCTTTCTGCTGGAAAGCATTACCGATGTCTGCCTGACACCGAGACAGTTTCTGCGCAGAAAACACATCGATGCACTGACCGCCGACCCACATTTCATTCACTCACTGCCGCACTTCCAGTATATCCGCACGGTACTGGCAGAAACGGAAAATTAAGGATAATCATGAAAAAAATCGCATTTTTGCTGGCGCTGCTTTCTTCAGCGCAGGCCAGCGCAGCCGTAAACCAGTGGACCCGTACCTGGGTTCAGGGTGTCACGGAATATCGCATACAGGAGAAAAATGGCGCTGAACTGCTTCTGACCTGTTCACCGGACGACAATGTGTTCGTCCAGTACACATCACCAGATGGCAAAACGCTCACCAGCGGTAATGATGACGGGCGCAGCGTTCGGGCACAAATCGACAGCGGCGACATCTTTCTGATTAACGACACTCTGTCTGATGCCGGGGGGAGTAACTTCGAAGCCTTCTGGGACGCTGTCCGTCAGTCACACCGGATTCATATAACGGCGACCGGACTGACCTCAACTACCTTCACCTTCAGCAATACCGCAAAAATTCTGCCTGAGTTTGATAAATCAGGCTGTCTGACCCGGATGTGAACCCTTACTACTCCAGCAAACATAAGGAAAAAATAATGAAAACAGCAATTAGTGCCCTCACCCTGGCACTGATAATTACTCCTCTGACACATGCAGCAGAGGCACCGGTCAGGATTGGTCTTGAGCAGGTTAAAAATCCGTATTACCCGAATCTGCATCAGCAGCGTGTTCATGTTCAGTCATTGACTGACAGCGTCACCATTAACGATGTTGTCGTTAACCGGGGTAACTGCCCCATTCAGAAGATGCCCACGGTCTACGCAGGTAGTAAACCTGAAGCACTGGTACCTTCAACGTTGCACTATGGGAAAGAGATTGCCGTCTACATTAAAGGCCCGTGCAGTGTGGCAGAGATTAACGTCATCACCAGTCAGGGGGACTGGCTGACGAAGTACTAACTTCGAATGCACGATATCTGGTCTGACAATCAGTTGTCAGACCCTGTTGTGCTATCAATCGTAATATCAAAGAAATCAGGTATTAATACTGCGTATTAATAGCCATTATAAACCCCTCCCCCGTAAGGTCCCTCCCCTTAACAGGTTCACCATAATATGCATCTCATTATTTCAGTTCGTTAGTGTACTGTAACTCCGCCTCTGACTGCTGTGTGCCAGAAGCGGAAGTTAACGACTTTGTTAGGCAGCCAACTCGAAATAATACGTGGTAGTAACCATGAATGTTTGTGTTTCAATCATGTAATACCTAAAACCTTATATTAAGTTGTTCATTCGATTGGCACCAGAGAATCATCGGCTGCTGTCTCGCCCCCCGTAGCACTTAGCGCAGCTTCGATGTCCTTGGCCATATTCGACCAATTGATTGCTGCTGCCTCCTCGCTTCCAAACTTACTAAGTCTCTCAAGGCCTCTGAGAAGCCATGGTAGGAAATTTCCAACAACGCTATTTAAGAATGATACGAATTCCTCAAACATCGTCTCAACAGTATCAGGCTGAGCTTTGGAATTCTTGCTGCGCAGAAGTTCAAAAACCGTGCGTAAGTCCATACGCAGAAGCAAGTTCGTCAACATATCTTCAAGGTTGTCGGCCCTGAGGACATTCCTATGTGATGATCCTGAGAAAATTTTCCTCAACGTTTCGTTTGGCTGCTCGGGAACGTTATTGAACAGCCCCAATAATTCACTGTAAAGTGCACCGCCAGATTTAAAGTTTTTTCCTGACAGGAATTGAAACATCAACCGACAGGTAAAAGGCGAGAAGCCACTTAAATTTGCAGCATGACCGAAATCAGTTAGCCGGATTGGACTATTCATCACCGCCATTGCGCCACCAACCTGTTTGTCATCCAAAATGCTGGTGATAGTCTCTGACAAAATACGTTGAATATTATCCTCTCCGTCGGTTTGCCCAGCATAAGAGGCATCAACTAACTCAGAAACAATATTTTCAGCTTGGGGGTGCTCTGCGATACAAGCTAATAGCTGTGCACTGAAAGTGGCCTCAATCAATTGCTGTCCCTGAGTGGATGCCTCAATCCATCCGCCCCCGAGTGTTGACATAAGTGGCGAGGATGAAAACATCACCTCTTCAAGAAGATGCTTGTTCCGCTGCCTCCTTATTCTGGAAGGAGGCCCCATTAAGTTTTGAAAAAGAATCGTATCCCCCTCAGAAAAAGCACCGGCCCTGCCGCAGCGGCCTGCTATGTTGCGGAAAGTCATTGATTTCATTCTCGTGCCATCGCCATGCATACTACTGAGCCAATGAGCCACAATAGTCCAGCGGAACGGCAGGTCTGCTCCCTCCGCGAGCGTGGTGGTTGCACAGACCACTGATAGGGCTCGTTCGCGAGTAAGCCGTTCTATGTCGCGGCGTACATCAAAGGGAAGAGACGCATTGTGGTAGGCAACTCCACTTAGAAGACATTCAGCAAGAAAATCCAAATAGGGGTAACGTGCAAGGATATCTTTGGCGGTCCTATGGACTTCCATGTTCTCGATATACTGACGGCTATTCATCAATTCTCGAGCAAGCAATCTAGTGTCTAGCCTTCGAGGACATACTACCAAACCAGGCGAGCCGAGACGTGTTAAAAGGTCTCGCGCTATGGATCCAACATTGATGGCAGCACTTTTCTCGTTTGCATTCGCAAAAGGTGCTGGTCGAATCTGTCCTGGAAGGTCGATCTTTACAGATTCAGACATGATCGAAGTAGCTCGTTCGCCTTTAGGGCGGAGAGCATCATTACCGTGGACCCAGTACATATCACCGTTTGCAAGACACATCGCCAATCGACGTGCAGTCGGTCTCCAACCAATCTGATGAAGGTCATTAACTTGAACGCCAAGCCACTTACAGACAAGCTGAGGTTCGGTCAATACAGCCGACAACCCTATTATGCGAAGGTCCATATTGGTTCTTTGAAGGAGACGAAGTCGTGACAGCAGACCTTCCACACGGGCCCCGCGAACACCATTTTCGAGGATATGGATCTCGTCGAAAACAACAGTACGCAGCCGTTCGATGTTTTCACCGGAGCGAAGCCATCCATCAAATCGCTCCGGCGTGGCAACGAAAATCTCTTTTTGAGAGAAGACGTTCAAGGCCTCAGACTGGAAACCACCAAACATCGGAACAACAGGTACCTCATCACCAAATCGCTTCCGTAGTGAATCTTTCACCTGTTCTCCAACGGCGACATACGGTGCTACATAGACGCATAGGCCATCATTGACTAAACCAGAGGCTATACAAGCTTCAGCAACAAAAGTTTTGCCAGTGCTTGTGGGAAGCGTCAAGAGAGTATTACGGCCATGTCTGGCAATTCGTCTCTTACTTAAAAGCATGTGCTGCGGAGGTAGCAAAGTCACCATGCCCGATTTTATGGAGTTCCGGATAAACCAATTTGGAATCTCAGGAGCGTCATCTAGAAGGTTAGCTGTAGCTAATCTTTTAGCTTGGTGAGCTGCCATTCGGCCACCCAGCATCAGGGCACCTTCCGCCATGGTGCCTGCCAACGCTGTTTCAGTAAAAAGCTTGAGTGCATGACGGAATTCTTTATTTCTTACTTGGCTATCTTTATTGCGCAAAGCGCGATACCAGCTTCGCCGAAAAGGCTCAAATTCAATATCGTCCGAACCATATCTAACTGATTTGTCACAGGGATCGCATATTGCTACGACCATACGCAACATCAAGCTTTCCTCAAGAAAGTCTGACGATATATCTAAAAGGGCTGCATGAGCACTAGGGAAATTACCATGCATCGCAAAAGCAAGTGCCGAATATAACAATAAGTCATTAATATCAGCGCTGTTTGATAGTTTGTTTGCACTCCGCAAATGCTGTGCAGTCGACTGTAAAATACGAGCTGCTGCGATAAGAGGCTTAGCGTTACTCTCATCATCGAGTTCTTCAAGGGTTTCGACATTAACGCGGATTTGAAAAGCGTTAATGCATTTGAGTGCTGTTGCTACATCGAGTGGATCAGCTGTCGACCATATAGGTTCAACACCTCTGGCCTTTGCTGCGGATGAAGCAGCGCTATCAAGAAATTTGACTGAACCTGGTAGATTGGTCATGGCATTGTACTTACATTATTTGAAAGATGCATAAGGCACTTAGTCAAATTGCTTATTGCAATGCTCCAAGGTTCGATGGTCTGCTTGCCCCAGCCTTGCTTTTCAATTTCTCCAGCAACATGGTCTAATGCGTTAACAGCAGCTTTATCACCGACATTGCGATCATGTACGAGAGTTGGTATCAACCTGATACCTTTACAGTCTTTTGCTTCAGGCATGAAGAGATTGCCTACCCGCTCAATCTCTTCATCAGAGAATTCATGTATCTCTTTCAAATAGCCTAGAAGCCAGTTAAATCTTTGACCTAACGAACCTGCTACCGTCGTTTTACCCAAGAGCTTTTTATAATCACCAATTAGTGCCGTCGCATAGGTTAGATTAACAGCGCCTGTAGTCTTTACTTCCATGATGTACAGGCAGTCTTTACTGGTATCACCACTGGGATCCAAATGAAGAATGGTGGTATCCAACCCTGTAGGGGCCCCATCTTGAAGCGGAGTAAGGGCTCCCATAAGCGCCACTGTATAACCTTTCCTTTTTCCATAAAGTCCATTAACAATTGCTACTTTGTACGACAGGAATTCACCTAAATTCCCCTGTCGACCAGTTGTCAGTGACGTGATTTTGGGCGGCCAATTTATGGTCACTTTTGCTAGTTCGTCATAAATCCATTTGTAGAAGGTTCCACAGTCGGGATTACCCCGCATGAGCTGTATATCCCACCCATTAGACGATTTAAAAGGCAACTTATTAAAAGTCATTGGATCCCATTATAGTTTTGATATTGAACCATTACCGTGTGAGTAAAGCCCTTCATGAAGGTAACAATTAGTTCCTGATTATTGATATGCGTGCAGATCAATAGTGCTTCATGATCAAATGCCCCTTCGAAAATGATTTATAGCACTGTACCCCTTCAACGTAAAACGCTCACAGATGCCAGGCGCAGTTGGCAGTTAGGCCGAGAAAAACACGTTAATGATTAATAATACTGCAAACACCTGTTGTAAATCAGCCAACATTAGTCACGAAACTAACTAATAGAGGCCAGCTAGCTGTCGACTCCATCAACGACAGAGAGTTTCCCCCTATCCCTCCAGCAACATCCCATAAATGCAGACAGGCCGCACTTCTTAACCGGAAGTGCGGCCTGTCTGCGTTTATACCATTAACCACATAGGAGTATTCATCATGAAATTAGCCAGCCGCTTCGGACGGATTAACCAGATACGCCGTGACCGTCCACTGACTAACGACGAATTGATGGCCCGTGTTCCCAGTGTATTTGGTACCGACAAGCACGAATCCCGCTCGGACCGCTACACCTACATTCCAACCATCACACTGCTTGATAGCCTGAAGCAAGAAGGTTTCGAGCCGTTCTTTGCCTGCCAGACCCGAGTGCGCGACCAGAGCGAGCGTGAGCACACTAAGCACATGCTACGCCTGCGTCGCGAGGGCCAGATCACTGGCAAACAGGTACCGGAAATCATTTTGCTCAACAGCCATGACGGCTCCAGCTCATACCAGATGTTACCGGGGCTATTTCGTGCAGTCTGCCAGAACGGGCTGATTTGCGGTGAGAGTTTTGGTGAGGTACGTGTGCCACATAAAGGCAATGTGGTGGAGAAAGTCATTGAAGGGGCTTACGAAGTGCTGGGGATTTTTGACCGGGTGGAGGAGAAGCGCGATGCCATGCAGTCGCTTTTGTTACCACCACCAGCACAGCAGGCGATGGCGAAAGCGGCATTAACCTACCGCTTTGGTGAAGAGCATCAGCCGGTGACGGAATCGCAGATCCTTTCCCCGCGCCGCTGGCAGGATGAGAGCAACGATCTGTGGACCACTTACCAGCGCATTCAGGAGAACTTGATAAAAGGCGGACTATCGGGACGAACGACGAAAGGCCAGCATGCTCAAACCCGCGCTGTCAAAGGTATCGACGGAGACGTAAAGCTCAATCGCGCTCTGTGGGTGATGGCTGAAAATATGCTTCAACTTGCTTCATAAACGACTTTAACTATTACCTCCAAGGCCCTGTCATGTCAGAGATAAATCTACCTCCTGATCTTCCGGTAACTGAAGCACGCACCATTCGTCGCGCTCTCCGCTTACTGGAAAAATATCAGCGCCAGCCTGGCGAACAATTTAATTCCACTACCTTCACCAAAACCTGGCTACAACTGCGTCTTGCCCTGCAGGAGCGCGAAGTTTTTCTTGTTTTATATCTCGATAATCAGAACCGTCTTCTGGAATGCGAGACGCTCTTTACGGGCACGATTAACCATACCGAAGTCCATCCACGCGAAGTGGTGAAACTGGCACTACGCCATAACGCTGCCGCTGTGATTCTGGCCCATAACCATCCATCCGGAGAGACAGAACCGAGTAAACAGGATCGAAACATCACTCAACATCTGGTGAAAGCGCTGGCAATGGTAGAGGTGCGAGTGCTGGATCATCTTATTGTTGGCATCGGCGATGTGCTTTCTTTTGCTGAACGTGGCTGGCTATGAGGCTAACCATGAAAATCATCGATAAAAAGGCCGCAATGGCAATTCAGCGACAACATCCGGATTCCCGTATCTTTTGCTACTGCACAGGCAAATACCAATGGCACGGCAGTGCCAGTCATTACACCGGTCAGGATGTCGCGGAGATTTCCGGCGTGCTGGCGGTTTACGCAGAACGTCGTCGAGACAACCACGGTCCGTATGCACGCCTGATGTGCATCACCACCAATTGACACTAAATAAGGAGTCGAAAATGCAAAATTCATGGGGACTGAAGCGCGACATCTCGCCGTGCTTCGGAGCAAGACTTGTGCAGGAAGGCTGTCGCCTGCATTTTCTGGCAGACCGTGCAGGTATTAGCGGTGCGTTTAACGAGGAGGAGGCGCTGCGTCTGAATAAGGCGTTTCCGCTAGTGATGAAACAGCTTGAATTAATGCTGGCATCCGGTGAACTGAATCCGCGCCATCAACATTGTGTCACGTTGTATCATAACGGACTCACCTGCGAGGCTGACACTCTCGGCTCTCATGGCTATGTTTACATCGTTATTTATCCTCAGGCATCTGCAATCAAGTAAAACCTTCTCTTCTTTTATCAGGACTCAACTCATGCACATTTCATCTGTACCGGCCATGGTGCCGGTTTCGTCACACCTGTCGCCCGTACAGGTCTGGCAGCAACTGTTAACGTATCTGCTGGAACATCATTACGGTCTGGCACTTAACGACACGCCATTACACGACGACGCGGCCATTCAGGAACATATCGAGGCGGGGATAACTCTAGCCGATGCGGTGAATTTCTTGGTCGAAAAGTACGAACTGGTACGTATCGACCGGAAGGGATTTTCATGGCAAGAGCAGACCCCGTATATTTCCGTAGTAGATATTCTGCGAGCAAGGCGCTCTACCGGCTTGCTAAAAATCTAGTATGAAATAAACGGTTAAATACAGAGCAGACTAAAGGAAAGCAAAATGCTAATCTCACAGACGAAGAGACTTCTACTGTAACCTACCCTCCCCGGCAAAAACCTGACATTTTCTTTTAGGACCAACAATGGGACCAAAATGAAAATTGAACTGAAGGTTAGCAGCTATTAAACAACAAGTTATACAACCAATTCAGACTCCGCCAGCCCACCAAAATTCTCCATCGGTGATTACCAGAGTCATCCGATGAAGTCCTAAGAGCCCGCACGGCGCAAGCCTTGCGGGCTTTTTTGTGTCTGTAATTGGTCCGGCGAAGTCAGAAGAGAACTGACCCTGGTCCAAATTCAGTTCAGTGCTAAATCAGAGTTCTTCGTCTTTCCGGAGACTTCGGATGAATTCCGCCGGAGTCATGTCATTTAATGATGAATGCGTTCTCTCATGATTGTATTCCCTGTGCCAGTTGTCGAGTTTGTCCTGCGTATCTTCCAGCGACAGAAACCAGTGGATGTTCAGGCATTCATCACGCAGGCTGCCGTTAAACGATTCAATAAACGGGTTATCTGTCGGTTTTCCGGGGCGGGAGAAGTCCATCATGGCACCGTGTTCATACGCCCATTTATCCAGACTCTTCGAGATAAATTCGCTGCCGTTATCCGTCTGAATACGTACCGGCAGACGCTTATCCAACACCCGCAGTGCTTCCATTACGCGGACCACATCCTCACCCTTCAATGATTTTCCGGCATGGATCGCCAGACATTCCCGACTAAAATTATCCACTACAGTCAGCGCCCGGAAGCGCCGTCCGTTAAACAGACTATCCGACACGAAATCCATACTCCAGCACTGATCGATGTGCGTCAGGGTCGGACGCTGCTGCCGGTGTACCGCACTGATATGTCTGCGGGGACGTTTCCTGCGCAGATTCAGGCCTTCCAGACAGTAAAGCCGGTGTGTTTTCTTATAGTTAATTAGCCAGCCTTCTCGTCGCAGCTGGACGTGAATGCGCGGACAGCCATAGCGTATTCGTGTTTCCGCAATTTCCCTGATGCGCTGGGTTATTGCCCGATCGTCACGCCGACTCTGCCAGTGGTAGACAGTTCTGCTCTGCATCAGCAACCCGCATCCCCGACGGACGCTGATACGATATGCCTCACGCAGGAAATGCACCGCCTGGCGCTTCTGAGCCGGCCTCAGAAATGCCCATCTTTCTGCAGACTTCCCCGATGCGGGTGCCGGTTTCGGCCTGTTACAGCGCAAACGCAATCTGTTCTTCGGTATGACGGGTCTTTTTCATGGCAGTGTGCCTCTCTGTGAGGTGAAAGAAAGACCGGAGACTTCAGTTTAGACTGGTACTGTTTTCAGAGGGAAGGTCAATTTAAGCCCTGTTCTACGAGGCCGTCGAGGATGCCGTCTTTGCGCGTATGGGTATCAGACTTCACGCCCATCCAGGTCACCTGCGCCTGCGGCTGGATGAACCAGGTATTCAATGACCCCTGACTTCCGGAAAATTCACCCGCTTTCAGGGCGTAACCGGCTTCCAGTGAGGCGGTCAGCCCGTTAGCGTCGTAATCGTCGCTCACGCGGTTATCTGATTCCACATGGTTATCAAACCAGTTATACAGCATCCATGTATCGACATACGCCCCGGTTTTGTCAGCGTCATCCTGATACCAGGTACCGTATACGCCCGCACTGTAGCCGCTGATACGCCCTTGTGAACCGTAATGAACGCGGTCGCTGTGCGTGTTGCTTTGCTCGTTTGCATAACCGCCCATCACGCCGAGATGCCAGCGATCGGTACCGTCCGAACTCCACTGTGCGATATCGCCGCCCAGTTGCAGAACATAACGGTTGCTCTGGGTGTCCAGTTGACCGTTCCCGGCGGAAGAGCGCTGATGACCGCCCACATGGCGCATCCACAGGCTTCCGGCCAACCCTTCATCTTTCAGGGCGTTGGTGAACTGTGGTTCGCCCAGACGGTCATGCAGGCGGTGAGCAAACAGGGTATTCGCAGCGGCCTGGTTGCTGATATAGCTGCCCGCTTCCGGACGCAGCGCATCCGGCGCTGTAGGGTTAATCACTGGCGGCCTCACGGGGGAAACACCATCAAATTTACTGGTCAGGTACCAATTTTTCGCGGCTGCGCCGGTTCCCTTCGCCAGCGTATAGACGTAGGCTCCCGCTTCCACGGTGCCGGTGGTCAGCGCAAAGTTCCCGGCAGAATTGCCGTCGACCTGTACCAGTTCAATGCCGTTAACCGTCTGCGCCCCTTTGCCGCCCACGTTATTGACATTAACCTGGGTATTACCGGCGGTATCGCCATGCACGGTCAGCTTGTCGGTGGCGGAGTCATCGCCGGCCAGTTCGGTGTTAAAGACCATCACCCCGTCATTACCCACATAGTTTCCGTCCACATCCAGGCGGTTGCCCGGTTGTGACCCGGAACGCCCCAGGATCACGGTACCGCTGTTGGTGAGATTGCCACCTACCGTAAAGTCGGAGGTCTGCATAGCCCCGCCGGACATCACGTCCACATCACCTGCCGCACTGCCGTAACCGGAAAGCCGGGCACCGTCATGGATATTCACCCGAACACTGGCCATATCGACAGCGGCGTCTGAATCACTACCCAGCGCAATGTCGCCTTCAACAATGTCGGTTGTGCCAGCGTAAGCCGCAGAGTCTGCGGTCAACGTCAGAACGCCGCTGCCACGCTTGCTCAGATCGCCTTCCCCGCTGACAGAATTGCTCAGCGTCCAGTCGGTGTCTGTTGCGATGGTCAGCAAACCGTTATCCGTGACGGAAGCTGTACCAAGGTTTTGCTGTTCGCTGACGGTAAGTTTGTTACCACTGTCAACATTGAACAGACCGCTGAAGCTACTGTTATCCCCTGTAACCTCTATGTCCGATGTGTTAGCCACATCGATGCCGCCCGCGCCGCTGATGTTATTCGTCAGCGTACCGGCGACGCCGTTCAGTGTGAAAGTCCCTTCATCGACGATATCTCCTGAGCCAGCGCCCAGGACATCATTAACGCTGACTTCTGCCCCGCTATCGATGGTCGTCTTCGCCGCCAGCGCACTGTTAGCACCGTCAATCGTCAGAAGCCCACCGCTGACGTTCAACGCCCCATTACCGGTCAGACTTCCTTCACTCAGCCCGCCGTTCAGCAGAGTCAATGAACCGCCGTTGAGTGCCAACGTTGAGCCTGCCAACCCTGTCAGCGTACCCGCCGTCTGGCGGGTCGCATTGAGGTCTGCGGTTGCGCCGTTGCTGATGTTCAGTTCACGAGTATCGCCCAGCGCGCCATCCGCATCGGTACGCAGCGTTCCGGCCTGAACCAGGGTTGCCCCGGTGTAATCATTTAGCCCGTTAGACAGCGAAACCTGTCCTGCGGTATTAATGCCAAGATCCCCGGTCCCACCGATCTTCGCCGACATATCTGCCGCCGCGCCGGTGACATTCGGGTACTCAGCCAGAACCAGCGTCTGCCCGGCTTTAATATCCAGTTCTTTCAGACCATAGTTGACGTACAGACCGTCACCCGGCGCCGTGGTCAGGCGGAACCCGTACAATCCATCCGCTACTACCGTACCGTTCTGGGCAATTTGCACGGATTTATCCGCCGCAATCGCCGCACCGTTTTGATCCGCGAGGATCAGAGCGCCCCCCGAACCGACGACGGTTGTTGCTTTCACCAGTTGTGTGCCGATGTTGGCATCATCCTGCTGCAACAGATTCACCGTGGTGTCCGGGTTGCCCGCAGCGCCCGGATCGTTCCACGGGTCGGCGATCTTAACTTTCACGGTCCCGGTGCCGTCCGCCTGATAGCTACGTCCATCACGGCTAAAGCTGTTGGCTCCGGCGATAAGAGTATCCGTTTCGACAATGCCATTAGAGACGACCGCGCCAGGCAAGGTGACATCAAACGACACGGTACCGCCATTGAATGCCAGACCGTCTATGTGCTGGATACCTCCGCTTACGCTGGTGGTGTTCCCGGCAGTGCTCATCAACATCGCTTTGTTCAATGCAGTACTGTTTAAGCCGGACAGGGCAAAGGTGCTGTTTTGCAGATCCGCGACGCCAGCAAATGCGCTTCCTACCGCGGAGGTAAAGGCGAAGACATCGTCAACGGCGTTCAGATTAACGCTCAGTAAGCCTGTGCCGCTCAGGGCATTAACGAAGCTGAAGTCGTTAGTGCTTGTGTTGGTGGTTCCGAGGATCTCAAGCGTACCTTCGCTGGCGATATTCACCGCGCTGGTACCAATCCCGGATTTACCCGAAGAAGAATTTACCGACGAAGTGAGCGTGCCACCGTTAATGGTCGTAGTGCCGCTGAAGGTGTTCTCGCCCGTCAACACGGTATGCCCGGCATCATGAACGATCGTTCCCTTGCCGGTGATGGGCATCGCCAGTGTATAACCCGCAGTATCGTTAGTGGTGTGATTGAGCACCAGGGTGCCCTTACCGACAGAGTTAAAGGAAATCCCGGTGGCACCAATCAGGTAACCTGCATCAGCGGCGGCCTCGCCGTGTGCTGCACCGATATTCACCGTCCCCGTACTGCCAATACTCGGTGCGATGAACAACTTGTCGGTCAGCCTGACTTCGCCATCATTAATCAAGTTCACCGTGCCCACAGAGTAGGAACCAACGGATATTGCCGTTGCGTTCAGGGTTGAACCCGCGCCATCGACGGTAATCGTACCAGTACCGCCGTTAGTCCCCAGGTTAACCCGCGCGGCGGTGACTTTACCGCCCGACTGGATATTAATGATACTTTCTGCGAATACGCCGACATCCAGTTTTTTCGTAACGTTATTGCTGTCGGCAATCATCCACTCACCGCCGGTATTCACGTTTACCACACCCAGACCGCCGGTAGAACGCCCCATCAGGCTATCGGCATTACTTCTTACCAGACCGGAATCGGTAATATTCAGCGTGCCCTTGCCATAGTCCCCAACCCGCATTGTGCCGGTGTTCATCACCGACCCCGCGCCTTTAACGTTAATCGTCCCGACGCCATCTGAAAAACTGGCGATAGTGGTCATACCGGCATTTAACAGACCGCCGTTTTCAATGTTCACAATGCCGGTGCCACTATAACCAATGTTAAAGTCTTGCCCGACGCCCGCAGTATTGACGATATTCCACACGCCGCCGGTTGAAATATTAACTTCAGCCAGACTGCCTTTTGACCCTGCCAGTACGGCAAGCGCTCCGGTGCGGATCATTCCGGAGTTGGTGATATTGAATGTGGCCTTGCCCAGTTCTGCGATGGTCATCGGCCCTAAGCTCATTTCAGAGCCAACACCGTCAACGTTAACAATGCCGTTGCCTTTAGCATAATTGCCAACTATTAATTTCTGGGTTTCCGGTCCCGTAACAATACCGCCATCATGAATATTTAGCGTGCCCAGGCCAACGCCGCCAATCGATGTAAAATAATCACCGTATAAAGTGCCATTAACATCAATGGTCTGGCCGTTATCAATAGAGGCTGCTGCCAAAACCGTTCCCGGCAACGCAGCTAGCATCATCAGAGAAAGAAAGCGCCATTTAAATAAAGGTTGTAACGAAGTACGTTGTTGCGAAGAATAAGTGACCTCAGTCATATTATTGACTGTTGATAAATTTCTTTTTCCACCTGGCAGTTCTGAACAAACCTGGAATACTTTGAGGACTTCATTCCATATAACGCGATAAATAATGTTCATAATAAATGCTCGTTATCAGATAAAATGTTTATACGTGGTGTAATAGTTTTTAATACGCAAACACAGGATCGATAAACTTCCCTCGTCTGAGAATGGGAAACAGAAAGCCGCTCCGTCGAAATGACGAAATCAAGTTGATTTAATGAGATAATTAAAATACGCAGATACTGTTACATAACGACTCCGCCAATAACATTTGTGAGTTCTTATTTATTGCTCACATTTAGAGGTACTTCCCGTCAGGGATGCCTTCTGCTATCACAGGTAATGCAGATTACCTATGGTCATTGTTGTTTTAATTTATTAAGAGTTTTCTCGCCTATCCATTGCGGATAGTTTGTTTGGTTATCATCCCTTACATCATTCATGGACGCAGTTTTGCACCGGCCCCAAAACATGTCAATACGCGCCATGACTATTAGCACGGCCATTAATACCCGGCAAAAATTATTAGTGTGAATAAAATCCTGGTGCGTTTTTTTATTAATGATGATTTATTGCACGTTGTGCTACATCATCCACCGAAAAATAAAGATATTTAGATTGCGAGATAAGATTTTTATTAATTTTTCCGGTTCGAAAACGTGCTTTTAAAAAGCACTTTTTGATATAGCGATTTAACAATTAACAGGCATTCAGAAACTATCCCTTTGTTATTTAATTAATTTTTACTGGTGGTGAAAGTTCTTATTTAGCAACGCTTTCGCGAGGGCCGATTAAGATTCGCAGCACTAAATCATCGCAAACAATTTTCCCTCGGTTTATCAAACAGTCACACCTTTTTCCTTATGTTTTCACCCATTTATCCCTGCTCTTTATAATGTTAAATATTTGTTGCTTTTGATCACAAAAAACAAACAAAAGTCGTATTTTGTCCGCGATTTCTAAAAATGTAGATATTTTTAATTTATGGCTACGAAATGAGCATCGCCATGTCTCCCTGACCATCTACTGAGAGGATCGATTCTGATGAATGCACTGACTGCCGTAAAACCGAATGTTGAGGATGCTGGCTCCCACCACAGCGGGTTCACGCTGAAACCTTCTGCGCAATCCCCGCGTCTTCTGGAGCTGACCTTCTCCGCCCAGACGACAGAACAGTTTATCCAGCAAGTCGTGCAGTGGCCGGTTCAGGCGCTGGAGTACAAATCGTTCCTGCGCTTCAAAGTGGGCAAAATCCTCGACGATCTATGCGGCAATCAGCTACAGCCGCTGCTACTGAAAACGCTGTTGAACCGCGCTGAAGGCGCACTGCTGATCAATGCGGAAGGCGTCAACGACGTAACGCAGGCAGATGAGATGGTCAAGCTGGCGACGGCGGTAGCGCATCTGATAGGACGTTCCAACTTCGACGCCATGAGCGGTCAGTACTATGCACGCTTTGTGGTGAAAAATGTCGATAACTCAGACAGCTACCTGCGCCAGCCGCACCGCGTGATGGAACTGCACAACGACGGCACCTATGTCGAAGAGATCACCGACTATGTGCTGATGATGAAGATCGACGAGCAGAATATGACCGGTGGTAATTCACTGCTGTTGCACCTCGACGACTGGGAACACCTGGAGACGTATTTCTCTCATCCGCTGGCGCGACGCCCGATGCGCTTTGCGGCACCGCCGAGCAAAAATGTCAGCCACGATGTGTTCCATCCGGTATTTGACGTTGACCAACAGGGTCGCCCCGTCATGCGCTATATCGATCAGTTCGTCCAGCCGAAGGACTTTGAAGAAGGCGTCTGGTTAAGTGACCTTTCCGATGCGCTGGAAACCAGCAAAAGCATCCTCTCTGTGCCGGTTCCGGTAGGCAAATTCCTGCTGATCAACAACCTGTTCTGGCTGCACGGTCGCGATCGCTTTACCTCTCATCCAGACCTGCGCCGCGAGCTGATGCGCCAGCGCGGCTACTTCGCTTATGCCTCCAACCATTACCAGACGCATCAGTAAGCGTGAAGGAACAGCGGATGTATGACTTTGTGATTATTGGCGGCGGCATTATCGGCATGTCGACCGCCATGCAGCTGATTGACGTCTATCCTGAGGCGCGAATTGCGCTGCTGGAAAAAGAGTCCGGCCCGGCCTGCCATCAGACGGGCCACAACAGCGGCGTGATCCACGCTGGCGTCTATTACACGCCCGGCAGCCTGAAGGCGAAGTTTTGCCTCGCGGGAAATCGCGCCACCAAAGACTTTTGCGATCAAAACGGTATCCGCTACGACAGCTGCGGGAAAATGCTGGTCGCCACCTCGGCGCTGGAGATGGAGCGCATGCGCGCGCTGTGGGATCGTACCGCCGCTAACGGACTGGAGCGCGAGTGGCTGAACGCCGACGAGCTGCGCGAACGCGAGCCAAACATCACCGGGCTTGGCAGCATTTTTGTCCCTTCCAGCGGCATCGTCAGCTACCGCGACGTAACGGCAGCGATGGCGAACATCTTCCAGGCCAGAGGCGGTGAAATTGTGTATAACGCCGAGGTCAGCGCCCTGAAAGAACATGCGTCGGGCGTAGTCGTTCGCACGCATCAGGGGGAGGAGTTTGAAGGCGCGACGCTGATTAGCTGCTCTGGACTGATGGCCGACCGACTGGTGAAAATGCTCGGCATCGAACCGGGTTTTATCATCTGTCCGTTCCGGGGCGAATACTTCCGACTTGCGCCACAGCACAACCAGATCGTGAACCATCTGATCTACCCTATTCCCGACCCGGCAATGCCGTTTCTCGGGGTTCATCTTACCCGGATGATCGACGGCAGCGTGACGGTTGGACCTAACGCGGTGCTGGCGTTCAAACGTGAAGGCTACCGTAAGCGCGACTTCTCGCTGGCCGACACGCTGGAGATCTTAGGTTCTTCCGGCATCCGTCGCGTGTTGCAGAACAACCTGCGATCCGGGCTTGGCGAGATGAAAAATTCGCTGTGTAAAAGCGGCTATCTGCGGCTGGTGCAAAAGTACTGCCCGAGCCTGACGCTCAGCGATCTGCAACCGTGGCCTGCGGGGGTACGCGCACAGGCGGTATCTCCTGACGGCAAACTGATCGACGATTTTCTGTTCGTCACTACTCCGAGAACAATTCACACCTGTAATGCGCCCTCTCCGGCGGCAACGTCGGCAATCCCCATCGGTGCGCATATCGTCAGCAAGGTTCAGACGCTGCTGGCAAACCAGAGCAATCCCGGACGCACGCTACGTGCGGCACGTAGCGCGGACACCTTACACGCCGCCTTTTCCGATAACGTTTAAGACAGGAAGCCACCATGCAACTTAACGATCCCACTTTGTTTCATCAGCAGGCGCTGATCGACGGCCTCTGGCGTGATGCTCACAGCGGCGAGGTGATTGCGGTGACGAATCCCGCGAACGGCCAGACGCTGGGCAGCGTGCCGAAAATGGGCACGGAGGAAACCCGTGAAGCCATTGAAGCCGCCAACCGCGCACTGCCGGCCTGGCGCGCCCTCACCGCCAAAGAGCGGGCAAATATTCTGCGCCGCTGGTTCAACCTGATGCTGGAGCATCAGGACGATCTCGCCCATCTGATGACGCTGGAACAGGGTAAACCGCTGGCGGAAGCCCGCGGTGAAATCAGCTACGCCGCGTCCTTTATTGAATGGTTTGCCGAAGAGGGCAAACGCATTTATGGCGACACCATTCCCGGTCATCAGGCCGATAAGCGTCTGATCGTGATTAAGCAGCCGATTGGCGTGACGGCGGCGATTACGCCGTGGAATTTCCCCTCGGCAATGATCACCCGCAAAGCCGGCCCGGCACTGGCGGCGGGCTGCACAATGGTGCTTAAACCGGCCAGCCAGACACCGTTTTCCGCACTGGCGCTGGCGGAGCTGGCCAACCGTGCCGGTATACCCGCAGGCGTATTCAGCGTGGTGACGGGGTCCGCGAGCGCCGTGGGTAACGAACTGACCAGCAACCTACTGGTGCGCAAATTGTCATTCACCGGCTCGACGGAGATTGGCCGCCAACTAATGGAACAGTGCGCGAAAGACATCAAGAAAGTGTCGCTGGAACTGGGCGGCAACGCGCCGTTTATCGTTTTTGACGACGCCGATCTCGATAAAGCCGTTGAAGGCGCGCTGGCATCCAAGTTCCGCAACGCCGGGCAGACCTGCGTCTGCGCTAATCGCCTGTACGTTCAGGACGGCGTTTACGATCGGTTTGCCGAGAAGCTTCAGCAGGCGGTGAACAAATTGCAGCCAGGCGATGGCCTGAACCCAGAGGTCACCACCGGCCCCCTGATCGATGAAAAAGCGGTGGCTAAAGTGCAGGAACATATTGCCGACGCGCTGGAAAAAGGCGCACGCGTCATCACCGGCGGCAAACCCCATGCGCTGGGTGGCAATTTCTTCCAGCCGACCATTCTGGTTGACGTGCCGGGTAACGCAAAAGTCGCCAAAGAAGAGACTTTCGGCCCGCTGGCACCGCTGTTCCGTTTTACCGATGAGGCTGACGTCATCACGCAAGCCAACGACACTGAGTTTGGGCTGGCGGCCTACTTCTACGCCCGTGACCTGAGCCGCGTATTTCGCGTTGGTGAAGCGCTGGAGTACGGCATCGTCGGCATAAACACCGGCATCATCTCGAACGAAGTCGCGCCGTTTGGCGGAATTAAAGCCTCCGGACTTGGTCGCGAAGGTTCGAAGTACGGCATCGAAGATTATTTAGAAATCAAATACATGTGCATTGGCCTTTAAAACAAAAAATGACTGGAGAACACCTGATGAGCACCAATAAAGAATTAATGCAGCGTCGCAGCAATGCCGTGCCCCGTGGCGTAGGTCAGATCCACCCGATATTTGCCGAGCGCGCGGAAAACTGCCGGGTCTGGGACGTTGAGGGCCGGGAGTTTCTCGATTTTGCGGGCGGTATTGCGGTGCTGAATACCGGACACCTGCATCCGCAAATTGTCTCAGCGGTGGAAGCACAGCTGAAAAAGCTGTCGCATACCTGCTTCCAGGTGCTGGCCTATGAGCCGTACCTGGAACTGTGCGAAATTATGAACAAAAAGGTGCCGGGAAACTTCGACAAGAAAACGCTGTTGGTCACCACCGGTTCTGAAGCCGTCGAAAATGCGGTCAAAATTGCCCGCGCGGCGACGAAACGCACGGGCACCATCGCCTTCAGCGGTGCTTATCACGGCCGCACCCACTACACCCTGTCGCTGACCGGCAAAGTAAACCCTTATTCTGCCGGAATGGGGCTAATGCCGGGTCACGTCTATCGCGCGCTGTATCCGTGCGCGCTGCACGGCATTAGCGATGACGATGCCATCGCCAGTATTCACCGCATCTTCAAAAACGATGCTGCGCCGGAAGATATTGCCGCCATCGTTATCGAACCGGTTCAGGGCGAGGGCGGGTTCTACTCCGCTTCACCTGCCTTTATGCAGCGCCTGCGCGAAATGTGCGATGAGCACGGGATCATGCTGATTGCCGACGAAGTGCAGAGCGGTGCAGGTCGTACCGGCACGCTGTTTGCGATGGAGCAGATGGGCGTTGCGCCGGATCTCACCACCTTTGCGAAATCAATCGCCGGGGGCTTCCCGCTGGCGGGCGTGACAGGGCGCGCGGAGGTGATGGATGCTATTCCTCCGGGCGGGCTGGGCGGCACCTATGCCGGTAACCCGATTGCCTGCGCTGCCGCGCTGGCGGTACTCAACATTTTCGAGCAGGAGAACCTGCTGCAAAAAGCCAACGATCTCGGCAAAACCCTGCGTGACGGTCTGCTGGCGATTGCTGAAACGCACCGCGAGATTGGCGACGTGCGCGGTCTGGGCGCAATGATCGCCATCGAACTGTTCGAAGACGGCGACCACACTAAACCGGACGCCAAATTAACCGCCGAGATTGTGGCGCGCGCCCGCGATAAGGGGCTGATTTTGCTCTCCTGCGGCCCCTACTACAACGTGCTGCGAATCCTTGTGCCGCTCACCATTGAAGACGCGCAAATCCGCCAGGGGCTGGACATCATCGCCGAGTGTTTTGCCGAGGCGAAGCAGAGGTAATTGCAGGCCGGACAGGGCGCATGCGCCGCCGTCCGGCAATGTTGCGATGCCCGGTAACACGCCGCTTACCGGGCCGATGGGTAAGGTCATCTCCAACGGCTTCAATAACAATAACGGGGTAAATCTATGGGGCAAATGTCGCAATCACATGATTTAGGAGGCGGGCTGAAATCCCGCCACGTCACCATGTTGTCTATTGCCGGTGTTATCGGCGCAAGTCTGTTTGTCGGCTCAAGCGTAGCCATTGCCCAGGCCGGGCCTGCGGTGATCCTGGCCTATCTGTTTGCCGGGCTACTGGTAGTGATGATTATGCGAATGCTGGCCGAAATGGCCGTCGCCACACCGGACACCGGCTCCTTTTCAACTTACGCGGATAAAGCCATTGGCCGTTGGGCAGGTTATACCATCGGCTGGCTGTACTGGTGGTTTTGGGTATTGGTGATCCCGCTCGAAGCGAATATCGCAGCCATCATTTTAAATTCCTGGGTTCCCGGCGTCCCGATATGGCTGTTTTCGTTAGTCATTACGCTGGCGTTAACCGGCAGTAATTTGCTGAGCGTCAAAAACTACGGTGAGTTTGAGTTCTGGCTGGCGCTGTGCAAAGTGATTGCTATCCTTGCGTTTATTGCCCTGGGCGCGGCGGCGATTAGCGGTTTTTATCCCTACGCTGAAGTCAGCGGAATTTCACGCTTATGGGATCACGGTGGCTTCATGCCGAACGGCTTTGGCGCGGTGCTGAGCGCAATGCTGATCACGATGTTCTCGTTTATGGGGGCGGAAATTGTCACCATCGCCGCAGCGGAATCCGACACGCCGGATAAACACATCGTTCGCGCCACCAACTCGGTGATCTGGCGTATTTCTATCTTCTATTTATGCTCAATCTTTGTGGTCGTCGCGCTGATCCCGTGGAATATGCCAGGGCTGAAAGAGGTGGGCTCTTATCGCTCGGTGCTGGAACTGCTGAACATCCCACACGCGAAGTTGATTATGGACTGTGTGATCCTGCTGTCAGTCACCAGTTGCCTGAACTCGGCGTTGTATACCGCATCGAGAATGCTCTATTCTCTGAGCCGTCGCGGTGATGCCCCCGCCGTGATGGGCAAAACCAACCGCAGCAAAACGCCCTACGTCGCCGTTCTCCTCTCTACCGGCGCGGCGTTTTTGACCGTGGTCGTCAACTATTACGCTCCGGCAAAAGTATTTAAGTTTTTGATCGACAGTTCCGGTGCCATCGCCCTGCTGGTCTATCTGGTGATTGCCGTTTCCCAACTGCGGATGCGGAAAATCCTGCTGGCGGAAGGCGGCGAGATCAAGCTGAAAATGTGGCTTTATCCATGGCTGACCTGGCTGGTAATCGGCTTTATTAGCTTTGTGCTGATTGTGATGCTCTTTCGCCCGGCGCAACAGCTGGAAGTCATATCCACTGCCCTGTTAGGACTGGGGATCATTTGCACGGTCCCGATTATGTCGCGCTGGAAAAAACTGGTATTGTGGCAAAAGACACCATTACAAAATACCCGTTAGTTTATTTCCCGGCTCAGGCCGGGAACTCTGTTCAGGAGTAAGACCATGACCGCCATTTCTCATCCGACGGCCATAGATGGATACCGCTGGCTTAAAAACGATATTATTCGCGGTGTTTATCAGCCTGACGAAAAGCTGCGTATGAGCTTATTAACCTCGCGCTATGCGCTTGGCGTTGGGCCGCTCAGAGAGGCGCTCTCGCAACTGGTGGCGGAGCATTTGGTCACGGTGGTGAATCAAAAAGGGTATCGGGTAGCGTCCATGTCGGAACAGGAGTTGCTCGATATTTTCGACGCCCGTGCCAATATGGAAGCCATGCTGGTCGGGCTGGCTATCGAGCGCGGCGGTGACGAATGGGAAGCAGAGATCCTCGCCCGCGCCCATCTGCTCAGTAAACTCGAGGCCAGCGACGCCAGCGAACATATGCTGGATGAGTGGGACCTGCGCCATCAGGCATTTCATACCGCCATCGTCGCCGGTTGTGGTTCCAATTATCTGCTGCAAATGCGCGAGCGTCTTTTCGATCTCGCGGCACGCTATCGGTTTATCTGGCTGCGTGAAACGGTGCTGTCCGTTGAAATGCTGGAGGATAAACACATTCAGCATCAGACGTTGACGGAGGCAATTCTGGCGCGCGATGCGCTACGCGCCAGCGAATTAATGCGCCAGCATCTGTTAACGCCGATTCCTATCATTCAACAGGCCATGTCCGGCAAACTGCTGGCGCAAAAGTCCTGAAACTCATCACTCTTCCGGAATACGCAGAACCTGGCCGGGATAAATTTTATCCGGGCTTTTCAGCATCGGCTTATTCGCTTCAAAGATTTTGTTATACAGATTGGCGTTACCGTAAACCTGTTTCGAAATTGCGCTTAAGGTATCGCCAGATTTGACCGTATAGAACTGGCTCTCTGTTGCGGGAGTTGCGGTTTTCACCTGATCTTCCACGCTTCCGATCCCCGCGATGTTCCCCACCGCAATGAGGATTTTTTCTTTTGCTTCCTGGCTTAATCCGTCACCGGAAACGGTCGCTTTGCCGTCGACGATTTGAACATTCACTTTATCAGAATCCGGAATACCCGTTTTAGACAGGTGATCCTGGACCTTCTTTGCTAAATCTTCTTTCTCGTGATTGCCGGTCACCGCATCCCAAAGCTTTTCCCCGGCGTCTTTAACAAAGTTGAAAATACCCATATTCACCTCAGCAGTTGAATGTATACCCACACGAAGTGTAGCAAAAGGGATGCAATTGAATAGACGCCGTGCTGACCGGGAAGAATGAATCGGATAAATCACCACGTTGTGGACCAACGTCTTTCCCCTTGACCCTTTATCTACTCGCGCTGGAAATGATCTGTTATTTAGTTTAGAATTTACTTAATTTAGCAAATACTAAAATTATTATGAATGAACTCGAACAACTACAGGCCAGCGCCGGACAGGCGGCGGTGCTGCTGAAAGCGATGAGTCACCCGAAGCGACTGCTGATTTTATGCATGCTTTGCGGTTCGCCCGGCACCAGCGCGGGCGAACTGGCGCGCGCAACGGGACTTAGCCCCTCCGCCACCTCACAGCACCTGGCGCGGATGCGCGAAGAGGGACTTATCGACAGTCAGAGAGATGCCCAGCGCATTCTCTACTCCATTAAAAACGCGGCAGTGAATGCGATTATTGCCACATTGAAAACCGTTTATTGTCCATAAGGAGGCAGTATGACCATCGGGACGATCTCCCCGCGCGATGCGCTGTTACGTATTGAGCAGGGTGCCAGACTGATAGATATTCGCGACGCCGATGAATACCTGCATGAGCATATTCCGCAGGCAGAGCTGGCCCCGCTTCCGGCGCTGGAACAGGGCGGCTTACCAGAAAAGCTCAGAGGCGAGCAGATTATTTTTCACTGTCAGTCCGGGAAACGTACGCAAAACAATGCGGCAAAACTGCAGGCCGCGGCGGCACCTGCCGACGTCTGGCTGCTGGAAGGCGGTATTGAGGGCTGGAAAGCTGCGGGTTTGCCGGTAGCAGAAGATAAGTCACAGCCGCTGCCGTTGATGCGTCAGGTGCAAATTGCAGCAGGCGGGCTGACCCTGCTTGGCGTCTTGCTGGGTTACAGCGTCAGCAGCGGTTTTTTCCTGTTGAGCGGTTTCGTGGGTGCAGGACTGATGTTTGCCGGAATTAGCGGATTCTGCGGCATGGCTCGCCTACTCGAAATCATGCCATGGAATCGCCGAACGTAATCTTTAAGTGAAATAAACCCTCAGCGGTGAGTGATTGCTCGCCGCGTTATTTTCCTCGCCTCTCTCCTTTTTCTCCTAAAATAACCAAGAGATTGATTTTTATAGGGTTATCTATTAAGGAAAACGAAAACTCCGCGTCTCTCTCTTTTACCACACTTGCAGAGTATTTTATCGACAAAATGCGAAAAAATAAAAACATTACGCTAGTTGATAGTTTTAATGCAGAAATATAATCTATAAATCAGCAAAGGTACCACGCTAAAACACTAAAGCACGCAATTTTAGACCCCTTTTTCCCTTTCATATTAAGGAGCAGGAGCATGTTCTCACCGCAGTCACGCTTACGTCATGCCGTAGCAGACACGTTCGCGATGGTTGTTTATTGTTCAGTCGTGAACATGCTGATCGAAGTCTTCCTCTCAGGAATGACCTTTGAACAATCCCTCTCTTCCAGACTGGTTGCCATTCCGATCAACATCCTGATCGCCTGGCCATACGGCATGTATCGCGATCTCTTTATGAAAGCGTCGCGTAATGTGAGTCCTGCTGGATGGGCGAAAAACCTGGCTGACGTGCTGGCCTATGTGACCTTCCAGTCTCCGGTTTATGTGGCAATTTTGCTGACGGTCGGTGCCGACTGGCATCAGATTACGGCGGCAGTGAGTTCAAATATTGTGGTATCGATGATGATGGGGGCGGTCTATGGCTATTTTCTGGATTACTGCCGCCGCCTGTTTAAGGTCAGTCGTTACCAGCAGGTTAAAGCGTAAAACGAGTAAGCGACTGGCAACGCCAGTCGCCCCTTTAACTCGCCTCGCCGAACAGTCCGTTCAAATAGCGCTCAAGCGCAATACGCGAACTAAAGCCGTGGGGAATGCCGTAATGTTCGTGCGTCTCCCCGGCTAAATACAACGGAAAATTCTGGTAATGATCGCAGGTTTTAATATCTGTCGCGGGTTCGGCCAGCGAAGAGCTGCGTTCTTTTAACGTCGGATGAATCACCAGCGCAGTGCGTCCCATACGCGCTTCACGATTCACATAGACATAATTTTCGCCACGTCGATAGCCATAAGCTTTCTGCGTGACCACATCTACTGTAAATCCCACTTTTTCAAGTACGCGCGCCACCTCGTCAGGTCGTAAATACATATTTCTTCCTCGTTATCTTTTACAGCGGGCTTACCTTACCTGATTCAGCATTAGCAACGCTTTCAGAAAAGTCCATAAACGTAAAATGACACCGTGACGGCCCTCTGAAGTTTTAAATATGGACTAAACTGAAAAGCGACATCGAAATCACTGGAGGATCATATGTTTAATCGACCGAACCGAAACGACGTAGATGAAGGTGTGCAGGATATTCACAATGACGTCAATCAATTAGCGGATAGCCTGGAGGCTGTACTGAAGTCATGGGGAAGCGACGCGAAAGATGAAGCCGAAACGGCACGCCGTAAAGCGCAGGCCCTGTTGAAGGAGACTCGGGCACGTATGCACGGACGCACACGCGTTCAGCAGGCTGCCCGCGACGCCGTCGGTTGTGCCGATACCTTTGTGCGTGAAAAACCGTGGTGCAGCGTCGGTACAGCAGCGGCTGTGGGGATTTTCGTCGGGGCGCTGTTGAGCCTGCGTCGTTAACTGCGTGACATGCCGGATGGCGACGCGATGCGTCTTATCCGGCCTTCCCTATTGCTTGCCGTAGCCTCTTTGCTACCCGCTCCGCCATTTCAGCAGAGCTGATATTGGTAAACGACAGCAGCAGGCCCCCCTGACCGACAGAATTTATCCGCCATCGGCTGAGCGCCTGTACCGCCAGCCCTGCGCGATTGGCTTCCTCCACCAGAGCGACATCGTCCTCCTTAACGGCTATCACCAACTGAATGCCACCTTCCTGGGGCACCACCTGGAATCCCTGCATACGCAGCGCCGTCTCTGTCCATTGCCGTCGCTGCGCGTAGTGCTGACGCATTTTCTTCAGATGTCGCCAAAAATGGCCCTCGTGAATAAAATCCGCCAGCGTACGCTGCCAGAGTACCGGAACGCTACAGGCCATCCGTGCCGCCTGCTGGCGAAAGCGATCGACCTGGTTTATCGGTACCACCAGCCAGGCAGTGCGCAATGCGGGAAACAGCGATTTACTGAATGAACCCGCGTATATCACTCGCTGCGGTGCGTCGAGGCTCTTCAGTGGCGGCAGCGGCTTGCCGTGATAGCGAAATTCGCTGTCGTAATCATCTTCGATGATCCACGCCTGAGCGCTTGACGCCCACGCCAGAAGTTGATGTCGCCGGGATAACGACAGCGCCACGCCCAAAGGACTTTGATGAGCAGGGGTCAGAAGGGCAAAGCGGGCACTGGGATAGTCGCGAATGCCCGCCGCGACATCCAGGCCATCCTGATCGACTGCGACCGGAAGCAGCTTCACATTCTCCTGTTCTATTACCGGGCGGATCAGCGGAAAACCGGGGTCTTCTATCCACATGCCTTCGCCCGGTGCGGCCAGCGCACGCAGTGCAAGCGTCATCGAAGCCGCATAGCCGGAAGTAATAAAAACCTGCTCCGGCAGGCACTCGATACTGCGCGACACGCGCAGATAATCCACAATCGCCTGGCGCAGAATAGCTTCCCCACAGACGTCACCTAACGCCAGATCAAAACGACTCTGAGTGCGCAGTCGACGTCCCATCACCCGTGCCCACAACTCTCGCGGGAAGAGGTCGAGCGCGGGTAATCCCATCTGAAAGGGCTGAGGAACCGGATCTTCACCCCCCAAAAAAGCCGGCGTAACGGTGCGATGCTCCGGCGTTAATTGCCCGCTCACATACGTCCCCGCCTGCCCTTTTCTCACCAGCCAACCCTGAGCCACCAGTTCCGCATAGGCGTTTTCAACCGTGGAACGGGAAATCCCCAATTCCTGGGACCAGGTGCGGCTGGAAGGAAGCCTGGCCCCAGGCTTAAGCTCACCTTGTTCAATGGCGGTTTTCAATTGACGGGCAATTTGCAGGTAGCGCGGTATCATTATGGTCTGCTTTTTAAGTAAAAATATGGCCCTCTGAAGCAGTCCATTATAATGCTACATTGCGTGACATCAAAACGAGGAGAGATACCATGACGATGTTACGCCAGCCCTATTATGAGCTTAGTCCTGAAGTGTATAACGCCCTGGGTCAGGCAAAAAAAGCCCTGGAAAACAGTGCGCTTGATACCACGCTGATGGAACTGATTTACCTGCGGATTTCGCAGATTAATGGCTGCGCATTTTGCCTTGAGATGCACAGCAAGGCGCTGCGCAAAGCAGACGTGGCGCAAAGTAAACTGGACGCGCTGGCGGGCTGGCGGGTAAGCCACCATTTCAGTGCATCGGAACAGGCGGCGCTGGCGTGGGCAGAGTCAGTAACCGACATCGCCAGAACGCATGCCGAAGATGACGTTTACCTGCCGCTGCTCGAACACTTCAGCGCACGGGAGATCAGTGACCTGACCTTTGCCATCGGTCTGATGAACTGCTTCAACCGCCTCGCCGTCAGTATGCGGATGTAATGTTGTGCTGCCGGATGGCGGCGTCAACGCCTTTTCCGGCCTACGTTGTGCCTGTAGGCCCGATAAGCGTATGCGCCATCGGGCATTTTCCAAAAGCCACCCCTTATCGATTATTCCCATATCTTGTATGGTTGAAAGTTATTTCAACTACATCTAGTATTGTTTGTATCAGCACACACAATCCGACGCATCCTTTTGCGCCGTTCTTTAATCTGATGCGGAAATACGAATCATGCGCATTACTATTTACACTCGCAATAACTGTGTTCAGTGCCACGCCACGAAACGGGCAATGGAAAGCCGTGGTTTTGAATTTGAAATGGTAAACGTCGATCTGGTTCCCGACGCGGCCGAAACGCTACGCACTCAGGGCTTTCGGCAGTTGCCGGTGGTGATTGCGGGGGACATAAGCTGGTCGGGATTTCGCCCGGACATGATCAACCGTCTACATCCCGAACCCCGCGTGGCCAGCGCATGAGTCCGCTCGTCTACTTTTCCAGCAGCTCCGAAAATACGCACCGCTTTATGCTGCGTCTGGGGCTGCCCGCGATTCGCATTCCGCTCAACGAGCGCGAGCGCATTCAGGTAGACGAACCGTACATTCTGGTGGTCCCCTCTTATGGCGGCGGCGGGACGGCAGGTGCAGTGCCGCGTCAGGTGATCCGCTTTTTAAATGATGAACACAACCGGGCGTTAATTCGCGGCGTGATTGCCTCTGGCAACCGAAACTTCGGCGAGGCGTATGGCCGCGCAGGTGACGTGGTTGCACAGAAATGCGCCGTACCCTGGCTCTATCGTTTCGAGCTTATGGGAACACAACGCGATATCGACAACGTCCGCAAAGGAGTAAGCGAATTTTGGCAACGACAACCGCAGAGCGCGTAATGCAGGAAACGCTGGATTACCATGCGCTGAACGCCATGCTGAATCTGTACGATAAAGCAGGACGCATTCAGTTTGAGAAAGATCGCGAGGCGGTGGACGCCTTTTTCACCGCCCACGTTCGCCCCAATTCGGTGACCTTTGCCAGTCAGGAAGAACGTCTGACAACGCTGGTGCGCGACGGCTATTACGACGAAAGCGTTCTCGCCCGCTACGATCGCGCTTTCGTGGCGTCGCTTTTTGCTCATGCCCACGCCAGCGGTTTCCGATTCCAGACTTTCCTTGGCGCGTGGAAGTTCTATACCAGCTACACCCTGAAAACCTTTGATGGCAAACGGTATCTGGAAGATTTTCCTGACCGCGTGGTGATGGTGGCGCTGACGCTCGCCCAGGGAGATGAAGCCCTGGCGACCCAGCTTACTGATGAAATGCTGTCGGGCCGCTTCCAGCCTGCCACGCCAACCTTCCTGAACTGCGGAAAACAGCAGCGCGGCGAACTGGTTTCCTGCTTCCTCCTGCGTATTGAAGACAATATGGAGTCGATCGGTCGGGCGGTGAACTCGGCGCTGCAACTCTCTAAGCGCGGCGGCGGCGTCGCGTTTTTACTGTCGAACCTGCGTGAAGCCGGTGCGCCCATCAAGCGCATTGAGAACCAGTCCTCCGGTGTGATCCCGGTAATGAAGATGCTGGAAGACGCATTTTCGTATGCCAATCAGCTTGGCGCGCGTCAGGGTGCGGGCGCCGTGTATCTGCATGCGCATCACCCGGATATTCTGCGATTTCTCGATACCAAGCGCGAAAACGTCGATGAGAAAATCCGCATTAAAACGCTCTCGCTCGGCGTGGTGATCCCTGACATCACCTTCCGGCTGGCAAAAGAGAACGCGCAGATGGCGCTGTTTTCACCCTATGACGTTGAACGCCTTTACGGTAAACCCTTCGGTGATATTGCGATCACCGAACGTTATGACGAACTGGTCGCCGACCCGCGCGTGCGCAAAAAATATATTAACGCTCGCGATTTTTTCCAGACCCTGGCGGAAATTCAGTTCGAATCAGGCTACCCGTACATCATGTATGAGGACACGGTGAATCGCGCCAACCCCATCGCCGGGCGCATTAATATGAGTAACCTGTGCTCGGAAATTTTGCAGGTGAATAGCGCGTCTACTTTCGACGATAACCTAAATTACGTGCAGACCGGGCATGACATCTCCTGTAACCTCGGTTCGCTGAATATTGCCCACACCATGGATTCACCCGACTTTGGCCGCACGGTGGCGACTGCGATTCGCGGCCTGACGGCGGTTTCTGATATGAGCCATATCCGCAGCGTCCCCTCGATTGAAGCAGGCAATGCCGCCTCACACGCCATCGGCCTGGGGCAGATGAACCTACACGGCTATCTCGCACGAGAAGGCATCGCTTACGGGTCACCGGAAGGGCTGGACTTTACCAACCTCTATTTCTACACCATCACCTGGCATGCGCTGAACACCTCGATGCGATTAGCGCGCGAGCGCGGGAAGACCTTTGCCGGTTTTAAACAGTCGCGCTATGCCAGCGGCGACTACTTTACCCAGTATCTGGAAGACGACTGGCAGCCGAAAACAGAGAAAGTTCGCGCACTGTTCACCCGTAGCGGCATCACGCTGCCAACTCGAGAAATGTGGCAACAGCTACGTGACGATGTGATGCGTTATGGCATCTACAACCAGAATTTACAGGCGGTGCCTCCCACCGGGTCGATCTCCTACATCAATCATGCAACCTCCAGCATTCACCCCATTGTCTCGAAGGTGGAGATCCGCAAAGAGGGCAAAACCGGACGCGTGTATTACCCGGCGCCGTTTATGACCAACGACAATCTCGACATGTACCAGGACGCGTATGAAATCGGTGCGGAAAAAATCATTGATACCTACGCCGAAGCGACGCGTCATGTCGATCAGGGGTTGTCGCTGACGCTGTTTTTCCCTGATACCGCCACTACCCGCGATATCAACAAAGCGCAGATCTACGCGTGGCGCAAAGGGATTAAGTCGCTGTACTACATCCGGTTGCGCCAGTTGGCGCTGGAAGGCACTGAAATCGAAGGCTGCGTGTCATGCGCACTGTAAGGAGAGCGGTATGAAACTATCACGCGTGAGCGCGATTAACTGGAATAAGATCCAGGATGATAAAGATCTTGAAGTGTGGAATCGCCTGACCAGCAACTTCTGGCTACCGGAAAAAGTGCCGTTATCGAACGATATCCCGGCGTGGCAGAGCCTGAACGCTGCCGAACAGCAGCTCACCATCCGCGTCTTTACCGGACTGACGCTGCTCGACACAATTCAAAATATCAAAGGTGCGCCTTCGCTGATGGCGGATTCCCTGACGCCGCACGAAGAGGCCGTGCTCTCAAACATCAGCTTTATGGAAGCCGTACACGCCCGCTCATACAGTTCTATCTTCTCTACGCTGTGCCAGAGCAAAGATGTCGATGCCGCCTATGCCTGGAGTGAAGAAAACGCACCGTTGCAGCATAAGGCGCAAATTATCCTTACTCACTATGCCAGCGACGAGCCGCTGAAGAAGAAAATAGCCAGCGTGTTTCTGGAATCATTTCTGTTTTATTCCGGCTTCTGGCTGCCGATGTATTTCTCCAGTCGCGGTAAACTCACCAACACGGCCGATCTCATCCGCCTGATCATCCGTGATGAGGCGGTCCACGGTTACTACATTGGCTATAAGTACCAGAAAGGTCTGGAAAAATGCACTGAGTCTGAGCGTGAGGCGTTGAAGAACTTTGCCCTCGATCTACTGATTGATTTGTACGAAAACGAAGTTTCTTATACCGAAGCGCTGTACGCAGACACCGGCTGGGTAGAGGACGTCAACGCATTCCTCTGCTACAACACCAATAAAGCATTAATGAACCTGGGATACGAAGCGCTGTTCCCGGCGGAAATGGCAGAGGTGAATCCGGCGATACTTGCCGCGCTGTCGCCAAATGCCGACGAGAATCATGACTTTTTCTCCGGTTCGGGTTCGTCTTATGTAATGGGTAAAGCGGTCGAAACCAAAGATGAAGACTGGAATTTTTAACACCAATTTGTTAAGGAAATATCACCACAAACTTCAGGCTAATATTAAGGACTGATATCCTTTTTATCACACAAATATTTCAGGGTGTTCTACACTCAATAGCATTCATCATATTCGCCTGAATTCCTGAAATTCAGGCGCAATTCTGTTGGTATTTACAAAAAATATCACCCCACGCACATTCGCCTTCAGCCCTTATATCACAGGGAATTCCGACAATTCGCCTGAGTTATAATTCCCTGCATTCTGACATTCAGGGTTGTCTCAGATTCTCAGTATGTTAGGGTAGAAACAGGCCACTATTTCTATCAGGTAACATATCGACATAAATAAATAACAGGAACCTTTTTATTACATGGCAATTAAATTAGAAGTGAAGAATTTATATAAAATATTTGGAGAGCATCCGCAACGCGCCTTCAAATATATTGAAAAAGGACTTTCAAAAGAACACATTCTGGAAAAAACAGGGCTATCGCTTGGCGTTAAAGACGCCAGTCTGGCCATTGAAGAAGGCGAGATATTTGTCATCATGGGATTATCCGGTTCGGGTAAATCCACAATGGTACGCCTTCTCAATCGCCTGATTGAACCCACCCGCGGACAGGTACTGATCGACGGCATTGATATTGCAAAAATATCCGAGGCCGAGCTCCGCGAGGTGCGCAGAAAAAAGATTGCGATGGTCTTCCAGTCATTTGCGTTAATGCCGCATATGACCGTGCTGGATAATACCGCATTCGGCATGGAATTAGCGGGTGTTTCTGCGGATGAGCGCCGCGAAAAAGCGCTCGATGCCCTGCGTCAGGTCGGTCTGGAAAATTACGCTCACGGATACCCGGATGAACTTTCCGGCGGTATGCGTCAGCGTGTAGGTCTGGCCCGCGCATTAGCCATTAACCCTGATATCTTATTAATGGATGAAGCCTTTTCGGCACTCGATCCGTTAATTCGTACCGAGATGCAGGATGAACTGGTGAAATTGCAGGCGAAACATCAGCGCACGATTGTCTTTATTTCACACGACCTTGATGAAGCCATGCGCATTGGCGACCGTATCGCCATTATGCAAAATGGTGAGGTGGTGCAGGTCGGTACGCCGGATGAAATTCTGAATAATCCGGCGAATGATTATGTACGCACCTTCTTCCGGGGCGTCGATATTAGTCAGGTGTTTAGCGCCAAAGATATTGCCCGCCGAACCCCGAACGGCATTATTCGTAAAACGCCAGGATTTGGCCCCCGGTCGGCGTTGAAATTATTGCAGGACGAAGATCGGGAATATGGCTATGTCATTGAGCGCGGCAATAAGTACGTTGGCGTGGTCTCCATCGACTCCCTGAAAGCAGCGTTATCCCAGGCTCAGGGAATCGAAGGGGCGTTGATCGACGAACCGCTGGTCGTGGACGCACAAACTCCTCTTAGCGAACTGCTCTCCCACGTCGGGCAGGCACCCTGCGCGGTGCCAGTGGTGGATGAGGAACAGCAGTATGTCGGCATTATTTCAAAACGCATGCTGCTACAGGCTTTAGATCGCGAGGGGGCAAACAATGGCTGATCAATCAAATCCGTGGGATACCGCACCGGCGACCGACAACGCCGCACAAGCTGCTGATGCCTGGGGCACGCCTGCGGGCGCACCTGCCGATGGCGGTAGCGCCGACTGGCTGACCAGCGCACCCGCGCCGGCACCTGAGCATTTCAACATTCTCGATCCGTTTCATAAGACGCTGATCCCACTGGATAGCTGGGTGACCGAAGGGATCGACTGGGTGGTCACTCACTTCCGTCCGGTTTTCCAGGGCATTCGTGTCCCGGTGGATTACATCCTTAACGGCTTTCAGCAACTGCTGCTGGGGATGCCGTCGCCGGTAGCGATTATTATTTTTGCGCTGATCGCCTGGCAGATCTCCGGCGTCGGAATGGGCGTGGCGACGCTTGTTTCACTGATCGCCATTGGCGCGATTGGGGCCTGGTCACAGGCGATGATCACACTGGCGCTGGTGCTGACCGCCCTGCTGTTCTGTGTGATCATCGGTCTGCCAATGGGGATCTGGCTGGCGCGGAGTCCTCGGGCCGCCAAAATTGTGCGCCCGTTACTTGATGCCATGCAGACTACACCGGCGTTTGTGTATCTGGTGCCGATCGTCATGCTGTTCGGTATCGGCAACGTACCCGGTGTGGTCGTGACGATTATCTTTGCGCTACCGCCGATTGTGCGCCTGACCATTCTGGGGATAAACCAGGTACCGGCAGATCTCATCGAAGCGTCTCGTTCGTTCGGTGCCAGCCCGCGTCAAATGCTGTTTAAAGTTCAGCTCCCGCTGGCGATGCCAACCATCATGGCCGGTGTAAACCAGACGCTGATGCTCGCCCTTTCCATGGTGGTGATCGCCTCCATGATCGCCGTCGGCGGACTGGGTCAGATGGTACTGCGCGGCATTGGTCGTCTCGATATGGGTCTGGCCACCGTGGGTGGCGTCGGCATCGTGATCCTCGCCATTATTCTGGATCGCCTGACTCAGGCCGTAGGCCGCGACTCACGCAGCCGGGGCAACCGCCGTTGGTACACAACCGGTCCCGTCGGGCTTCTCACCCGCCCTTTCATGAAATCAAAATAAGGAACAACGATGCGACATAGCGTACTTTTTGCTACAGCGTTTGCCACCCTTGTCTCCACCAGCGCTTTCGCTGCAGACCTGCCGGGTAAAGGCATTACCGTACAGCCGATTCAAAGCACCATCACCGAAGAAACCTTCCAGACGCTGCTGGTCAGCCGCGCGCTGGAAAAACTGGGCTACACCGTGAACAAGCCGAGCGAAGTGGACTACAACGTCGCCTACACCTCGATTGCCTCTGGCGATGCCACTTTTACCGCCGTCAACTGGCAGCCGCTGCATGACGATATGTTTGCCGCTGCGGGCGGGGACAAAAAGTTCTACCGTGAAGGCACCTTTGTGACTGGCGCTGCTCAGGGTTACCTGATCGACAAAAAAACCGCTGAACAGTACAAAATCACCAATATTGCCCAGCTAAAAGACCCGAAAATCGCCAAAATCTTTGACACCAACGGCGACGGTAAAGCGGACATGATGGGCTGCTCGCCGGGCTGGGGCTGTGAAGCGGTGATTAACCATCAGAACAAAGCGTTTGATCTGGCAAAAACGGTTGAGGTGAGCCACGGAAATTACGCCGCGATGATGGCCGATACCATTACCCGCTTTAAGGAAGGCAAACCCATTCTGTACTACACCTGGACGCCGTACTGGGTAAGCGACGTGATGAAACCGGGTAAAGATGTGGTCTGGCTGCAGGTGCCGTTCTCCTCCCTGCCGGGCGAACAGAAAGATATCGATACCAAACTGCCGAACGGCGCGAACTATGGTTTCCCGGTGAATACCATGCATATCGTTGCCAACAAAGCCTGGGCGGAGAAAAACCCGGCGGCGGCGAAGCTGTTCTCGCTGATGAAACTGCCGCTGGCGGACATCAACGCGCAGAACGCGATGATGCATGACGGGAAAGCGTCAGAAGCGGACGTTCAGGGCCACGTTGATGGCTGGATCAAAGCCCACCAGCAGCAGTTCGACGGCTGGGTGAATGAGGCACTGGCCGCGCAGAAATAAAGCAGACCTGAACGCCACCGGCCTACGGTTATGTAGGCCGGATAAGCGTTAGCGCCATCCGGCACAGAGAATTAAATTTCCGGTGTCTTTTTATACCCCGTCAGCATCAGCACAAGACTTTCCCGCGTATCCGCATTGTTGAACTGATAATGATTGCCCTGCCGATCGCCGCCGATATACCACGATATCTCCGTTTTCCCTTCCGCCAGCGCTTTACGCACGGCTTTGTCCACATCCACCATTCGGTACTCTTTTGCGTTATTAAGGTACAACGCCGCGTCTGAACGATAGTTACAGGCCGGGCGATTCCGCCAGGTGACGTTCTGCGGATCCCAGTGACTGCTGGCTGGGTAGAAGAAGATTTGATCCGCGCCATTGCTCTCCACCTTGCCACCATAAATCCGGATGCGGTATTTGAACAGGGACGGATCCTGACCGGCCGGTAACGCCGGAATAGCGAACTTCACCAGCGTCATGGTTTCCGGATTGCGGATGCGCCCGCCATTTTGCCAGTTATCCTGGATAAGCAATTTTTCCGGTGCAGTAATAACGGTATCAGGCTGTTCGCTGCTGACCCAGGTCGCCACTGCCTTTTCATAGCGATAAGGTACATTCAGCCCGCAGTCGAGGCCATTGTTCATGCACAGGTCGGTCATAAAGCGCGCGGCATCTTCCGTCCAGCCGTTCATAAAGTCCGCATGGGCGGTGTAAATGCTTCCCCAATGCTCCTCACGCTCATCGCCGTTCATGGTCGGATCAAGCGACAGCTGCACCTTCGCGGTATCCATCGTCGCCACGCCCGGAATGACATACGCCACGTTCATATTGACCGTCGGGATTTTCACCGGATAGCCAGATGGACACTGTCCGTTGCTGTCATACGCTGCGTTAGGCATACCGTGCCCCGGCTTCAGATGAATACCATCCCAGCAGTTCGGAAACTGTATCCCAATGTTGAACTGTATTGCGTCCCCCGCTTTACGCAGACCGCACACTTCTCCGGCTTTATTGCTATAGCCTTTGCCGTTGGCACATAAAAACGTGATGTGGGAGTTTGGCGCGCTGCCGTGGTGATCGCCCGCCAACAGAGAGAGTCCCGGCGGAAAAGGATGCAGCGGGTGTTCGGCGGTGTTCTTCGCCTGGTAATACGTTTTCTGATACGCAGGGGCAACCACGGTACCATCAGGTAGCCTCAGTGACGGCGCCCAATACGCTGAGCTATCGGCTTTGTTATCGCAGGTGGTCGCTTCGTGTGTGCGCAGCGTCTGGTACGTCGACACCGCGTCGGTACGGGTATTACCGAAAAAGTCGTGCCACATAGCCTGGTTTGGCATGCCAAACATCATGATGGCATCATCGCCAAGCGTATGGCTGTAACCGCAAACAACGTGCGCTTGCGGCGCAGCGTAAGCCGGCGCAATAGCGGCAGCCAGTAGCACAGAAAGCCCTGTCAGGGCGGTGGTAAGTTTCATCATATTCTCCTGAGATGAAAAGGCTCATTGGTAACAGAGACACTCACCACAGCCGATCTTTATCGCGACTGATATTATTCTGCTCGTCTATTTACAGCGTGCAGACTGCGAAAACCGCACAATCCGGCACGCAACACTTTCCCAATAATCATTCACTTCCGCTATGATTGATTTCCAATAAAATCATTATCTGACTGACGATCGCGAACAAATGACAAAAACACCCCAGGGGCTTAGCCCGGCACTGATTGTTCTCATGTCTGTGGCAACCGGCCTGGCGGTTGCCAGCAACTATTACGCCCAGCCGCTTCTTGATACCATCGCGCGTAACTTCTCTCTTTCTGCCAGTTCCGCCGGATTTATCGTCACCGCAGCACAGTTAGGTTACGCTGCCGGGTTGCTGTTTCTGGTACCGCTTGGCGATATGTTCGAACGCCGGACGCTTATTGTCTCCATGACGTTGCTCGCCGCGGGCGGGATGCTCATTACCGCCAGCAGTCAGTCGCTCACGATGATGATCCTCGGCACTGCGCTGACCGGATTATTTTCCGTCGTTGCGCAGATTCTGGTGCCGCTGGCGGCCACCCTTGCCACCCCGGATAAACGCGGCAAAGTGGTGGGTACGATTATGAGCGGGCTGCTGCTGGGGATTTTACTCGCCCGTACCGTAGCCGGCCTGCTGTCTAACCTTGGAGGCTGGCGCACGGTGTTTTGGGTTGCCGCTGTGCTGATGGTGCTGATGGCGTTCGCGTTATGGCGAGGTCTGCCAAAAATTAAGTCAGAGACGCATCTGAACTACCCGCAGTTACTGGGCTCCATCTTCAGCCTGTTTGTCCACGATAAATTTCTGCGGACCCGCGCATTGCTGGGCTGCCTGACGTTTGCCAACTTCAGTATCCTCTGGACATCAATGGCCTTTTTGCTGGCCGCGCCGCCGTTCAATTATTCAGAAGGGGTGATTGGCCTGTTTGGGCTGGCGGGTGCGGCGGGTGCGCTTGGCGCACGTCCGGCTGGCGGGCTTGCGGATAAAGGCCACTCTCATCTCACCACCACCTACAGCTTACTTTTACTGCTGCTCTCCTGGCTGGCCATCTGGCTGGGGCACGGGTCGGTGCTGGCGCTCATCATTGGCATCCTGGTACTGGACCTCACGGTTCAGGGCGTACACATCACCAACCAGACGGTGATTTATCGCCTGCATCCTGATGCCCGTAATCGTCTGACGGCAGGCTATATGACCAGCTATTTTATTGGCGGCGCTGCCGGTTCGTTAGTTTCCGCCACTGCGTGGCAACATGCGGGATGGGCGGGTGTCTGCCTGGCAGGAGCAACAGTGGCAATGGTAAATCTTCTGGTCTGGTGGCGAGGTTTTCATCGGCAGGAAGCCGCAATTTAAGCGGATTGCAGCGGTTTACTCTGGTTTAGGCTCCTGAGCGTATTCTTAGGGTGTTAAGGAGCCCCTCAGTCTGTTAAGGTTATAGGAATTATACATTCTTGTTATTTTAACATTGGTGATAACGCGCAGAATTATATGGATAGCCCTGCTTCACTGTCCTGCTCCGGTCCGGAAACGTACATGGAAGGATGTAACGACAGTTTACCGATCGTCATGAGTTATTTTCTTGTAGCTTTTGCATTTGGTCTTAACGCCACCCGCCTCGGGTTTGAGCGTGTTTTTCTTCTGCATTTTTATGTACGCGCGCCTGTTTCTCTATCAATCCAATGCTTTTAGTGCCCGGGACGACGGATCGACCTGGAAAGCGTTAGCTATTTTATAAACTGTGAGAATTATTTTAGTTTAATAATACATTTACTTTATTTGTCACTGTCGTTACTATATCGGCTGAAATTAATGAGGTCATGCCCAAATGGATAGTTCGTTTACGCCCATTGAACAAATGCTAAAATTTCGCGCCAGCCGCCACGAAGACTTTCCGTATCAGGAAATTCTGCTTACTCGTCTCTGCATGCATATGCAGGGGAAGCTGCTGGAAAACCGCAATAAAATGCTGAAAGCTCAAGGGATTAACGAGACGTTGTTTATGGCGTTGATTACGCTGGAGTCTCAGGAAAACCACAGCATTCAGCCGTCTGAACTGAGTTGTGCTCTGGGGTCATCCCGTACTAACGCGACGCGTATCGCTGATGAGCTGGAAAAGCGCGGCTGGATTGAGCGCCGGGAAAGCGACAACGATCGTCGTTGCCTGCATCTGCAGTTGACCGAAAAAGGCCAAACTTTTCTGCGCGAGGTTTTGCCGCCGCAGCATCACTGCCTGCATCAGCTGTGGTCCTCTCTCAGCGCCGCAGAAAAAGATCAACTTGAGCACATCACCCGTAAGCTCCTGACTCGTCTCGATCAAATGGAACAGGACGGTGCCATTCTTGAGGCGCTGAGCTAACGCGTCGACTCGCTCTAACTTCCAGATTAAGAAAAGAAAACTGACTGGCCAGCATCTCACCGTGCTGGCCTTTCTGATAAACAGCTCGGCTCAGCCGACAGTAATATGATCGTGGAGAAAATCATGAGCGCAAATGCGGAGACTCATACCCCGCAGCAACCGGTTAAGAAGAAAAGCAAACGCAAAAGTACGCTGCTCATTCTGACCTTGCTCTTTGTTATTGTTGCCGTGGCATACGGTATTTATTGGTTTATGGTTCTGCGTCATATTGAAGACACCGATGACGCATACGTGGCAGGGAACCAGGTTCAAATCATGGCGCAGGTATCCGGCAGCGTGACGAAAGTCTGGGCGGATAACACTGACTATGTTAAAGAAGGCGACGTGCTGGTCACGCTCGACCAGACGGATGCTAAACAGACATTCGAAAAAGCCAAAACCGCGCTGGCTTCCAGCGTGCGTCAGACGCATCAGTTGATGATCAACAGCAAGCAGTTGCAGGCGAACATCGACGTACAAAAAACCGCCCTCGCCCAGGCGCAGAGCGATTTTAACCGCCGCGTACCGCTCGGCAACGCGAACCTGATTGGCCGCGAAGAGTTGCAGCATGCGCGTGATGCTGTTGCCAGCGCTCAGGCCCAGCTTGATGTGGCGATCCAGCAGTACAACGCGAACCAGGCAATGATCCTGAACAGCAAGCTGGAAGATCAACCCGCCGTACAGCAGGCCGCGACCGAAGTGCGTAACGCCTGGCTGGCGCTGGAACGTACGCGCATCGTCAGTCCGATGACCGGCTACGTCTCCCGCCGCGCCGTTCAGCCTGGCGCTCAAATCAGCCCGACGACACCGCTGATGGCCGTTGTTCCGGCCACCAACTTGTGGGTTGATGCCAACTTCAAAGAAACGCAGCTGGCGCATATGCGTATCGGCCAACCGGCGACAGTGGTCAGCGATATTTACGGTGATGACGTTAAGTACACCGGAAAAGTGATCGGTCTGGACATGGGAACCGGCAGCGCCTTCTCTCTGCTTCCCGCTCAAAACGCGACAGGTAACTGGATCAAAGTGGTTCAGCGACTGCCGGTGCGTATTGAACTGGACGCGAAGCAACTGGCGGAGCATCCGCTGCGTATCGGCCTCTCGACGCTCGTCACCGTCGATACCAGCAACCGTGACGGTCAGGTGCTGGCCAGCCAGGTTCGCTCTACGCCAGTTTCTGAGAGTAATGCCCGCGAGATTAACCTTGCCCCGGTCAATAAGCTGATCGAAGAGATTGTGCAGGCCAACGCTGGCTAATTCTGAGGTGCGTGTGATGCAACAGCAAAAACCGCTGGAGGGCGCGCAGCTCGTCATTATGACGATTGCGCTGTCGCTGGCGACATTCATGCAGGTGCTGGACTCCACCATTGCTAACGTGGCGATCCCTACCATCGCCGGGAACCTTGGCTCATCGCTGAGCCAGGGAACGTGGGTGATCACCTCTTTCGGGGTGGCTAACGCCATCTCGATTCCCATTACCGGCTGGCTGGCGAAGCGCGTCGGGGAAGTCAAACTGTTCATGTGGTCAACGGTGGCGTTTGCCATCGCCTCATGGGCATGCGGCGTCTCCAGCAGCCTGAACATGCTGATCTTTTTCCGCGTAGTTCAGGGTATCGTCGCCGGGCCGCTGATCCCGCTTTCCCAGAGCTTACTGCTGAACAACTATCCGCCCGCCAAACGCTCTATCGCACTGGCGCTGTGGTCAATGACGGTGATTGTCGCGCCGATTTGCGGCCCGATCCTTGGCGGCTATATCAGCGATAATTACCACTGGGGTTGGATCTTTTTCATCAACGTGCCGATCGGTATTGCGGTGGTCCTGATGACCCTGCAAACCCTGCGTGGTCGCGAAACCCGCACCGAGCAACGGCGTATTGACGCCATCGGCCTGGCGCTGTTGGTGATCGGGATCGGCAGTTTGCAGATCATGCTCGACCGGGGTAAAGAGCTGGACTGGTTCGCCTCGCAGGAGATCATCATTCTGACGGTGGTGGCCGTGGTTGCCATTAGCTTCCTGATCGTCTGGGAGCTGACTGACGACAACCCGATAGTCGATCTCTCGCTCTTTAAATCGCGAAATTTCACCATCGGATGCTTATGTATCAGCCTCGCCTACATGCTCTACTTCGGCGCGATCGTTCTGCTGCCGCAGCTATTGCAGGAGGTATATGGTTATACCGCGACATGGGCGGGGCTGGCCTCCGCACCGGTGGGGATTATTCCAGTGATCCTGTCGCCGATTATCGGCCGCTTTGCCCATAAGCTCGATATGCGCAGGCTGGTGACATTCAGCTTTATCATGTATGCGGTCTGCTTCTATTGGCGTGCGTATACGTTCGAGCCGGGAATGGACTTTGGCGCATCGGCCTGGCCGCAGTTTATCCAGGGCTTCGCCGTGGCTTGCTTCTTTATGCCGCTAACGACCATTACGCTTTCCGGGCTACCGCCTGAGCGTCTGGCCGCGGCGTCGAGTTTGTCGAACTTTACGCGAACGCTGGCGGGTTCCATCGGCACATCGATTACCACCACCATGTGGACCAACCGGGAATCGATGCACCATGCGCAGCTCACCGAGTCGGTGAATCCGTATAACCCGAACTCGCAGGCAATGTACGATCAGCTTCAGGGCCTGGGAATGACGCAGCAGCAGGCATCAGGCTGGATCGCCCAGCAGATCACCAACCAGGGACTGATTATTTCTGCCAACGAAATATTCTGGATATCGGCTGGCATCTTCCTGATATTGCTTGGCCTGGTCTGGTTCGCCAAACCGCCCTTCGGTGCGGGCGGCGGCGGCGGAGGCGCGCACTAAGAAAAAAGCCAGTTCCTGAGAACTGGCTTTTTTGTACCAGGTGCTGCGGCGAGTAGGCCGGATAAGACGCGCTAGCGGTGCCATCCGGCATGACAGCTAGATATGCAGTTCTTTCAATTTTTCTTTCGGCAGCGCCAGCTCTTCATTGCTGTTGACGCGAACGTCGCGCTCGAGGATATGGCGAGCAATGTCCTGCGCTTCGCTCAGGGAATGCATCTCATAAGTCCCACACTGGTATACGTTCAGTTCCGGGATCTGATTCTGATCCTGCACCTTGAGAACGTCAGCCATTGCCGCTTTCCAGGCATCCGCCACACGCTGCTCGTCAGGTGTGCCAATCAGGCTCATATAGAAACCGGTACGGCAGCCCATCGGGGAGATATCGATAATTTCGACACCATTGCCGTTGAGGTGATCACGCATAAAGCCTGCAAACAGATGCTCCAGCGTGTGAATGCCTTTCTCCGGCATCACTTCTTTGTTGGGAATGCAGAAACGCAGATCAAACACGGTAATGGCGTCGCCGTGCGGGGTGTTCATCGTTTTCGCTACGCGGACTGCAGGGGCTTCCATCCGGGTATGATCGACAGTGAAGCTATCTAACAACGGCATTTAACCACCTCCGATAATATTTTTTAAAATAAACTGAACTCTTTGTTCCGGGGCGAGTCTGAATATATGAAAGACGCGCATTTGTTATCATCATCCCTGTTTTCAGAGATGAAATTTTGGCCACTCCTGAGTGGCCTTTTTCTTTTCTGTCAGGCCTGCTTTTCCAGCCAGCTTTCAAACGGCTCGCTATCCGCCGCTTCAACCTCACGCTGACGACGTTTTGACGCTTCACGCTCAGCAATAAGATCGGCTTCCTGCAAAATTTCCAGCGGCTCTTCACGCAGCAGATTACGATACGCTTCGCCCAGCGCCTTGCCGGTACCACCAATGCCTGTATCAATCATAGACCGCAGAATGCGCGCTGAGAACGTCAACTCCGGATTATCAAAGCAGGCGACTAATTCATCGCATACCTTCTGATATGCCTCACCGCCGTGGATGCTGTCCAGCGTTTGCGCGACACGCCTGAGATCGCGGAACAGATCTTTACCCACTTTCGGCAGCGGGAACTGGGCGGTTTCACAACCAATACCTAACGTCAGACCCGGTTTACGTCCTTCCAGAATCACCCGATTCCAGTTAGTGCGGGTACACAGCAGTTCGCTGCTGCTCATCTCCGGCGCATCCGCCAGGACACACCAGACCATGAACAGGTCAAGGAAACGCACCTGCTGCTCGTCCACGCCGATGGGCGAGAACGGGTTGATATCCAGCGAGCGGACTTCAATATATTCAATACCGCCGCGCAGCAGCGCATCTGAAGGCGATTCACCGCTACGCGTCACGCGCTTCGGCCGAATCGGCGCGTACAGTTCATTTTCAATCTGCAACACATTGCTGTTGATTTGCAGGCGTTTGCCGTCTTTTTCCAGACCCACCGCCGCATACTCTTCTGAAGGCGTTTTAATCGCCCGCTTCAATCCTGCCACATATTCGTACAGATCGTTAAACGTAATTCCGAGATTGCTTTGCGACTTATTGGTATAACCCAGATCACTCAGGCGCAGCGAAGTCGCATACGGCAGGTAGTACATCCCGCAGTCGGTTTTCTCAAACGGTAAGGTGGTCGGTTTACCTTGCAGGAAAGAGGAGCAAATCGCCGGAGAAGCGCCAAACAGATACGGAATGACCCAGCCAAAGCGATAATAGTTGCGGATCAGGCGGAAATAGCCGGCGGAGATTTTCTCTTTTGCCTCTTCACCTTCCACAACGCCACACTTCGCCTCCCAGAATGCCATCGGCAGCGAGAAATTATAATGAACGCCGGAGATGGTTTGCATCAACGCGCCATAACGGTTCTTCAGCCCTTCACGGTACAGCGTTTTCATACGACCAATATTGGATGTGCCGTATTGCGCCAGTTCGATATCCTGACCTTCAGCGATGTAGCACGGCATACTCAGTGGCCACATACGCTCATCGCCCAGATTTCTTGCGGTATAGCGATGCAGATCGCGCATGAACGTCAGCATGTGCTGAATATCGCCATCTACGGGCGTGATAAATTCCAGCAGCGCTTCCGCGAAGTCCGTGGTGATCCATTTGTGCGTTAACGCTGAGCCTAACGCGTCGGGATGCCCCGTTGTCGCCAGGGTGCCATCCGCATTTACGCGCAGTGTTTCTCGCTCCAGCCCGCGCATAATCCCCTGTAGGGCCTGCGGATGCTTTTCCAGCCAGGCCAGAGCCTGTGATACGTCCGGGATCAAATTGACCTCCCGCCTGTCAAATTCGTTTTAATTAGCATAATTGTAGTGGTCACCCTAAAGGCTATTCCCAGGCACAATTAGTGCCACCAGGTAATGCCATGAACGGTAGCTGCCGCGACGACAATATAGCGCAGCGCTTTGCCAAGGCATAAAAAAAAGAGCACCGGTCCCCACGAGAGGCGCATCCATCCCGCTAACAGGCACAGTAAATCACCCACCACCGGCATCCAGCTTAATAATAGTGCGACTGCGCCATAGCGTTTAAGCCAGCCAGTCGCTTTCTCTTGCCAGCGCGATGTCTTGCGCTGAGGAAAGAAACGCCCAAGGATAACGTTTGTTAACCCTCCAAGGCTATTACCCATTGTTGCTGTTAAGACTAAGACCCAGGGATGACTGACCCCGGAGAGTAACATAGCAACCAGTACAATTTCAGAGTTGCCGGGCAATAGCGTAGCGCTGAGAAAACTGCTCGCGAACAGAGACAGGAGCGACAGCTCGTCACTCACAGCAGTCGTACATCCACGGCGTCCATTCCCGCGGCGCGCGCGGCCTGAATACCAAAATCCGCATCTTCAAATACCACGCACTGTGCTGGTGGCACGCCCATGCGCTCTGCACAGAGCAGGAAGGTGTCTGGCGCGGGTTTATGGCGCTGTACGTGATCGGCGGCGACAACCGCGTCAAAATAGCGACGCAGCCCAAGATGGTTCAACAGCGCCTCTGCGATTGCGCTTTCACTGCCCGTTCCGACGGACATGGGGCGACGCCCGTGCCACGCTTTGACGACCTCGACGAGCGGCAATGGCTCGACGCTATCAAGAAGCATACTTTTTACCGCTGCCGTTTTTTCCAGAGCTAACGCGTGGGGATCGAGATCGGCTTGGTTTAATTCAATAATGGACTGTGCAATACGCCAGGTGGGAGAACCATTAAGCGCAATCATCGCTTGCAGGTCAAAACGCAAACCGTAGCGCCCCAGAACCTCGTCCCACGCTTTACGGTGTGTGGGTTCCGTGTCCAGGATAGTGCCATCCATATCGAAAATCAGACCAGCATAACGTTCGTACATCGCGCTCTCGCAAACCGAAAAAATCAGAGGTTATTTTATCGTAATTGATTGATTCTGTCGCTGATGGCGATTAGGAGGATTGATCAGGGAAAAGGACTTTGTGGGTACCGGGAGAATATGGTGCATCCGGGAGGATGACTCACTGACGTTCGCCCTTCGGGCCGTTGCTGAAGCAACGTTATCCTCCCTGGCGCTCGCGATGAACTCGCAGACCGTGAAATAACACCTTCGCTGTTATCTCGGAGAAGATGGTGCATCCGGGAGGATTCGAACCTCCGACCGCTCGGTTCGTAGCCGAGTACTCTATCCAGCTGAGCTACGGATGCATCAGGTTTACTGCTTTACTTCTGAAGTGATACCACGGTTAACGTTATATCAACTAAGAGATGGTGCATCCGGGAGGATGACTCACTGACGTTCGCCCTTCGGGCCGTTGCGGAAGCAACGTTATCCCCCCTGGTGCTTGCGATGAACTCGCAGACCGTGAAATAACACCTTCGCTGTTATCTCGGAGAAGATGGTGCATCCGGGAGGATTCGAACCTCCGACCGCTCGGTTCGTAGCCGAGTACTCTATCCAGCTGAGCTACGGATGCATCGGGTTTACTACTTTACATCTCGATATTCACATTGCTACTAACGCAACATGAATAAATATGGTGCATCCGGGAGGATTCGAACCTCCGACCGCTCGGTTCGTAGCCGAGTACTCTATCCAGCTGAGCTACGGATGCAAATGGCGGTGAGGCGGGGATTCGAACCCCGGATGCAGCTTTTGACCGCATACTCCCTTAGCAGGGGAGCGCCTTCAGCCTCTCGGCCACCTCACCACACGCCTCTTACGAGTGCTTCGGAGAACTTGTTTCTGCTCTTCGTCGCTGCGTGGCGCACATATTACTTTCTGAGACTTATAAGTCAAACAATTTTTCCTGAGCTTTTACCGTTTGCACACTTCACGTTCAATTAGTCTGCAAAAACGGCAAAAAGAGTGTTTTATCAACAGATAAATTACCCGTACAGGCAGCCAGAGGGGAGTTCAGAAGAAACGGGAAACGGCGTCACAACGCGCAAAAGCTACGATAACAGTGAGGGAAAACGACAACAGGAAGAAAAAGGGAGGGATTGAGGTTGCGCCTCACCCGTAGAGGTGAGACGCGGAAACCTTAGTAACTGGACTGCTGGGATTTTTCAGCCTGGATACGCTGGTAGATCTCTTCACGATGGACAGATACTTCTTTCGGGGCGTTTACGCCGATGCGCACCTGGTTGCCCTTAACCCCTAAAACTGTCACGGTGACCTCATCCCCAATCATGAGGGTTTCACCAACTCGACGAGTCAGAATCAGCATTCTTTGCTCCTTGAAAGATTAAAAGAGTCGGGTCTCTTGTATCCCGGCATTATCCATCATATAACGCCAAAAAGTAAGCGATGACAAACACTTTACATGTAAGCAGTCACGGCATCACATTCTGTTAAACCTAAGTTTAGCCGATATACACAACTTCAACCTGACTTTATCATTGTCAATAACGTTGATGCCAACGCCGCCAAATTCGCGACGCTGGCTTACGCTTATAGTTATTACAGTTTAGCGCTGACCCAGCCTTGAACACTGGCTAACGCTGCAGGCAGAGCTGCCGCATCCGTACCACCGGCTTGCGCCATGTCCGGACGACCACCACCCTTGCCGCCCACCTGCTGAGCGACCATTCCTACCAGTTCCCCTGCTTTGACACGGTCGGTCACGTCCTTAGACACGCCTGCAATCAGAGACACTTTACCTTCAGCCACCGTTGCCAGCACGATAACGGTCGACCCCAGTTGATTCTTCAGATCGTCAACCATGGCACGCAACATTTTCGGCTCAACGCCAGCAAGCTCGCTCACCAGGAGCTTAACACCCTTGATATCAACCGCTTTGCTGGAGAGGTTTGCACTCTCCTGCGCCGCAGCCTGTTCTTTCAACTGCTGAAGCTCTTTCTCCATCTGACGATAGCGCTCGACAAAAGCTTGCGCTTTTTCGGTCAGGTCATGGATACCCGTTTTCAGCACCTGGGCGGTTTCGTTCATCCGATCGCTTTCTGCATGCATCATTGCGATCGCACCTTCACCCGTTACCGCTTCGATACGACGAACACCCGCTGCTGTACCTGACTCGGAAACGATACGGAACAGACCGATATCACCGGTACGGCTGGCGTGAGTCCCGCCGCACAGTTCTGTGGAGAAATCCCCCATGCTCAGTACGCGAACGCGTTCGTCATACTTCTCGCCGAACAGTGCCATCGCGCCTTTCGCTTTTGCCGCTTCCAGGTCCATAACGTTGGTTTCAACCGGCAGATTGCGACGAATCTGCGCGTTGACCAGGTCTTCTACTGCGCGGATCTCAGAGGGTTTCATCGCTTCATTATGCGAGAAATCGAAACGGAGAATTTTGTCGTTTACCAACGAGCCTTTCTGCGCCACATGGGTGCCCAGAATCTGACGCAATGCGGCATGCATCAGGTGCGTCGCGGAGTGGTTCAGACGGATACGGGCACGACGAGCTTCATCCACATCGGCCTGCACCGCGTCGCCCACTTTCAGAGAACCGGCAGACAGCGTGCCCTGATGACCAATCGCCTGGCCATATTTTTGCGTATCGCTCACCGCAAAGGTGAAGCCTGCGCCTTTCAGTTCACCTTTATCACCTACCTGACCACCCGATTCCGCATAGAAAGGGGTTTGGTCCAGCACGACGACGGCGTCCTGACCTGCGCTAATCGCATCTACCGCTTTACCATCGACAAACAGCGCGGTCACTTTGCCGTTCAGCTCCAGATGGTCATAACCTTTAAACTCCGATGCGCTATCAACGCGGATCATCGCGTTGTAGTCCGCACCAAAACCGCTGGCTTCGCGCGCACGACGACGCTGCTCTTCCATTGCGGCTTCAAATCCCGCTTCGTCAACTTTGATATTGCGTTCACGGCAAACGTCAGCCGTCAGATCCACCGGAAAACCATAGGTGTCATACAGACGGAAGGCTGTTTCGCCATCCAGCGTATCGCCGGAAAGCTTCGCCAGCTCTTCATCCAGCAGCGCCAGGCCACGCTCCAGCGTGCGGGCAAACTGCTCTTCTTCGGTTTTCAGGATCTGCTCAACCTTAGCCTGCTGACGCTTCAACTCTTCGCCCGCAGAACCCATGACCTCAATCAGCGGTCCAACCAGCTTATAGAAGAAGGTTTCTTTTGCGCCCAGCATGTTGCCATGACGAACCGCGCGACGGATGATGCGACGCAGCACATAGCCACGGTTTTCATTCGACGGAACAACGCCGTCGGCAATGAGGAACGCGCAGGAACGAATATGGTCGGCAATAACGCGCAGCGACTTGTTGCTGAGATCGGTGGCACCGGTGACTTTCGCCACGGCTTCAATCAGCGTACGGAACAGGTCGATTTCATAGTTGGAGTTAACATGTTGCAGCACCGCCGCAATACGCTCCAGACCCATGCCGGTATCCACTGACGGCTTAGGCAGCGGCTCCATCGTACCGTCAGCCTGACGGTTGAACTGCATAAAGACGATGTTCCAGATCTCAATATAGCGATCGCCGTCTTCTTCTGGACTTCCCGGAGGGCCGCCCCAGATGTGGTCGCCATGATCGTAGAAAATTTCGGTGCACGGGCCGCACGGACCGGTATCACCCATCTGCCAGAAGTTGTCGGAAGCATATGCTCCGCCCTTGTTATCGCCGATGCGAATAATACGTTCGCGCGGGATACCTACTTCTTTTTCCCAGATTTCATAGGCTTCATCGTCGGTTTCGTAGACGGTAACCCACAGACGCTCTTTTGGCAGGGCAAACCAGTTTTCACCGGTCAGCAGTTCCCATGCATATTGGATAGCGTCGTGTTTGAAATAGTCGCCGAAGCTGAAGTTGCCCAGCATTTCGAAGAAGGTATGGTGACGTGCAGTGTAACCGACGTTTTCCAGATCGTTGTGTTTACCGCCCGCGCGCACACAGCGCTGAGAGGTGGTTGCACGGGAATAATTACGCTTGTCGAGCCCAAGGAAAACATCCTTGAACTGGTTCATCCCGGCGTTGGTAAACAACAAAGTGGGGTCATTGTTCGGCACCAGGGAACTGCTGGCAACTACCTGGTGTCCCTTACTATGGAAAAAATCGAGAAACGCCTGACGGATCTCAGCGGTACTCTTGCTCATAATTATCCTGAAATCTTGCTAAAGAAATATCATTACCAGCAACAGCGCTCAGATGCCCTGCCCGGCTGACAATTTAAAAAGTGGGAATAAGATAAGTTTTCTTGTCAGGGAAGTAAAATCCCGTATGCGCTCAATCGTCAAAATTTCGCCATATCTCCTGAATATCTTCCATCAGATAGCCACGATAGAGCAAAAAGCGTTGAATCTTTACCTTCTCTGGAAATGCCGTAGGCAGCGGTTCGCCGTACTTACGGGTGGCCTGTTCACGCGCCAGAATGCCCCAGTTAATATCACATTCACGCATTGCTTTTTCAGTGGATTCGCGCGCTATCCCCTTTTGATTGAGTTCCTGTCGAATGCGTGACGGGCCGTAGCCCTTACGACTGCGGCTGGCAATGAATCGCGAGATAAAGCGCTCGTCATCAAGATAACTGTGCTCATAGCACCAGGCGATCACCCGATCGTAGTCTTCTGTCGTGGCATCAATCTCTTCGGGACCGTTTTTGCCCATGACTGGCGCGGTAAGTTTACGCCGCAGTTCTTGCTCACTGTGGTCACGAACCGCGAGTATGCGGACTGCGCGATCGAGCAGACGGGAATACGCGGGTCGGCGCGATGTGGATTCACTCATAACCACCTTCAAAATCAGAAATGCAAAAAGGGCCGCATAAATGCAGCCCTTGATTGTAATTTAACTTTTACCGGATGGCAGCCTCACCGCACCCGGCTTACGGTCACCTGACGATTAAAAATCTTCGTTGGTTTCCGCTACGCCTTCGCCGTCATCAACTGCGAAGTCAGGTTTAGAGTCCTGGTTGTTGAGCAGTTGCTCGCGAACTTTCTTCTCGATCTCTTTCGCGCTCGCCGGGTTTTCTTTCAGCCAGGTGGTCGCATTTGCTTTACCCTGACCAATCTTCTCGCCGTTATAGCTGTACCATGCGCCCGCTTTCTCGATCAGCTTCTCTTTCACGCCCAGATCGACCAGTTCGCCGTAGAAGTTGATGCCTTCACCGTACAGGATCTGGAATTCAGCCTGCTTAAACGGTGCAGCGATTTTGTTTTTCACGACCTTCACGCGGGTTTCGCTACCGACAACGTTATCGCCCTCTTTCACCGCGCCAATACGACGGATATCCAGACGAACAGAGGCGTAGAACTTCAGCGCGTTCCCCCCGGTGGTCGTTTCCGGGTTACCGAACATCACGCCAATTTTCATACGGATCTGGTTGATGAAGATCAGCAGCGTATTGGATTGCTTCAGGTTACCCGCCAGCTTACGCATCGCCTGGCTCATCATACGTGCCGCAAGGCCCATGTGAGAATCACCGATTTCGCCTTCGATTTCCGCTTTCGGCGTCAGCGCCGCAACGGAGTCGACAACGATAACGTCAACGGCACCTGAACGCGCCAGCGCGTCACAGATTTCCAGCGCCTGCTCACCGGTGTCCGGCTGAGAACACAGCAGGTTGTCGATATCGACGCCCAGCTTACGCGCATAGATTGGGTCCAGCGCGTGTTCGGCATCGATAAACGCACAGGTTTTACCTTCACGCTGCGCGGCGGCAATCACCTGCAGTGTCAGCGTGGTTTTACCGGAAGATTCCGGCCCGTAGATTTCGACGATACGCCCCATCGGCAGACCGCCCGCACCCAGTGCGATATCCAGTGAAAGTGAACCGGTAGGAATGGTTTCCACATCCATAGAACGGTCTTCACCCAGACGCATGATGGAGCCTTTACCAAATTGCTTCTCAATTTGGCCCAGTGCTGCCGCCAACGCTTTCTGTTTGTTTTCGTCGATAGCCATTATTACTCCTGTCATGCCGGGTTTCGCTTGCGCTTTACCGGATAGTGAATTCTGTACTGTTGAAGCAATTATACTGTATGGTCATACAGTATCAAGTGTTTTGTAGAAATTGTTGCCAGAGGGTTTGCAATGCGTAAGTCGTGGCCTGCCGACGCACCGCGTCACGGTCGCCATCAAAGCATTCCCGGCGGGTGATCCCTTCCCCACTGGCGCTGGCGAAAGCAAACCAGACGGTGCCGACCGGCTTTTCTTCGCTGCCGCCATCCGGTCCGGCAATCCCGCTAATGGAGACGGCATAATGGGCGCGCGCGGCTTTCAGTGCGCCAATGGCCATCTCAACCACTACCGGCTCGCTGACCGCGCCATGCTGCGCCAGGGTCTCTTCACGCACGCCAATCATTTGCGCTTTTGCTTCGTTACTATAGGTAACAAAGCCGCGTTCAAACCAGGCGGAACTCCCGGCGACATCGGTTATCACCTTCGCTACCCAGCCGCCGGTACAGGATTCCGCCGTCGTCACGGTTGCGCCGCGCGCTTTTAACGCCAGCCCAACCTGTTCGCTTAACTGCATCAGTTCACTGTCAGTCATATCAGCCTCTGTCAGTTAAAAATTATGCCGGACAAGATAGCACTTTCCCGACAAAGATGGGGATGAGGTCATAAAATTACGAGGAGGATTCAGAAAATTGTGTCTGGGTATGACGTGCCGTATCCGGCCTAAAGGTGCTTACCCGGTAGGCCGGATACGCGTTAGCGCCATCCGGCAAAAGATAACTACTGGACGCGAGCCAGCGCCACTGTCTGCCCTAACTGCCAGACTGCCATCGCATAATGCGTGCTGTGGTTGTAGCGCGTGATGGTGTAGAAGTTTGGCAGACCGTACCAGTACTGGTACCCCGTGCCGATATCCAGACGCAGCAGGCTAGCCTCGCTGTGATTACCGAGTGACTGCTGCGGCGTAAGCCCGGCTGCGGCAAGCTGCGAAACGCTATATTTCGTTTTGAAGCCGTTCGCCAGCCCTGGTGCCTGGCCGTTCGCCATTACTGCCACCGGGTCGCCTTTCACCCAGCCGTGGTCTTTGAAATAGTTAGCTACGCTGCCGATAGCATCCACCGGATCCCACAGGTTAATATGCCCGTCGCCATTGAAATCCACGGCATACTCTTTATACGAGGAAGGCATAAACTGCCCGTAGCCCATCGCTCCGGCGAAAGACCCTTTCAAATCTAACGGATCGTCCTGTTCATCGCGCGCCATCAGCAGGAACGTTTCCAGTTCGCTTGAGAAATACGCCGCGCGGCGCGGATAGTTAAATGACAACGTCGCCAGCGCATCCAGAATGCGCGTCTTGCCCATCACGCGCCCCCAACGGGTTTCGACGCCGATAATACCGACGATAATCTCCGGCGGTACACCGTACACCTGCCACGCACGGTTCAATGCGTCCTCGTACTGATTCCAGAACGCCACGCCGTTTTGTACGTTATCTGGCGTAATAAATTGCTTGCGATAGCGCAGCCAGGCGCCGTTTGGCCCTGCCGGCGGCTGGGTGGTCGGCGCCTGACGATCCATCAAACGCAGCACGTAATCCAGACGCTTCGCCTGGGACAGGATCTCCTGGAGCTGCTGACGATCAAATCCGTGTTTACTCACCATTTTGTCGATGAACTGCTGTGCGTTCGGATTGTTGGCAAAATCGCCGCTCATCTGCATCACATTGTGTTGGGGCTTAAGCAAGAAGCCGCCAGAAGGTCTCCCCGTTGTCGTTTGAGTCTCTTGGGGTTTCGGTTTACTGCTGCATGCAGCCAGTAACACACACAGGGGAAGTAACGCTACATAACGACGCTTGAACATGAGCCATCCATTAAACAAATTCAGCCAGGAAGAAGTATGGTAAAGCATCCCGCGTCATACAAGGAAGCGCCAGAGACGCTTGCGGGCCGAATTTACGTTTTGTCCCTTCATCTTGATTCACTTTTCATACTCCCCCCACCTCATAACTTTCACTTTAAAATATTTTTCTTTCATTTTGAGATCAAAATAACACTTTTATTTCTTTTAATCTGATTAAAATTAGTCACCGTTTGGCAAGATAATTAAAAAATCCCTACAGGAGAGAACAATGATCGAAACCATTACACATGGAGCAGAGTGGTTCATCGGGCTGTTCCAGAAAGGTGGAGAGGTGTTTACCGGTATGGTTACCGGCATTCTTCCACTGCTGATTAGCCTGCTGGTTATCATGAATGCGCTAATCAACTTCATCGGTCAGCATCGTATCGAGCGCTTTGCTCAACGCTGCGCCGGAAACCCACTGTCTCGTTATCTGGTTTTACCGTTCATCGGGACCTTCGTGTTCTGTAACCCGATGACCCTGAGTCTGGGTCGCTTTATGCCAGAGAAATACAAACCCAGTTACTACGCGGCGGCGTCTTATAGCTGTCACTCCATGAACGGCCTGTTCCCCCATATCAACCCCGGCGAGTTATTTGTTTATCTGGGGATTGCCAGCGGCCTGACAACGCTTGGCCTCCCGCTAGGCCCACTTGCGGTGAGTTATCTGCTGGTCGGGCTGGTCACCAACTTCTTCCGTGGCTGGGTGACAGACCTGACGACCGCCATCTTCGAGAAAAAGATGGGCATCCAGCTTGAGCAGAAAGTCCATCTTTCAGGAGCAACATCATGACGCGTATTCGTATTGAGAAAGGGACCGGTGGCTGGGGCGGCCCGCTTGAGCTTGACGTAACGGAAGGTAAGAAAATCGTCTATATCACCGCAGGCACGCGCCCGGCGATCGTTGACAAGCTGGCGCAGCTAACCGGCTGGCAGGCCGTAGATGGCTTTAAAGAGGGCGAGCCGCCGGAAGATGAAATTGCCGTGGCGATCATTGACTGTGGCGGGACCTTGCGTTGCGGTATCTATCCAAAGCGCCGAATTCCCACGATCAACATTCATGCGACGGGGAAATCCGGTCCGCTGGCGCAGTACATCGTGGAAGACATTTATGTCTCCGGGGTGAAAGAGGACAACATTCACGTTGTTGGTGAGGCGACTGCGGCACCGCAACCCGCTCCTGCATCAGCTACCGCCGGGCGCGACTACGACACCAGTAAGAAAATCACCGAACAGAGCGACGGCCTGCTGGCGAAAGTGGGTATGGGTATGGGCTCCGCGGTTGCCGTACTATTCCAGTCTGGTCGCGACACCATCGACACGGTGCTGAAAACGATTCTGCCGTTTATGGCATTCGTGTCGGCACTGATCGGCATCATCATGGCCTCCGGTCTTGGCGACTGGATTGCCCACGGTCTGGCACCACTGGCCAGCCATCCGCTGGGACTGGTGACGCTGGCGCTGATCTGCTCCTTCCCACTGTTATCCCCGTTCCTCGGCCCTGGCGCAGTGATCGCACAGGTTATCGGCGTCCTGATCGGCGTGCAGATTGGTCTTGGCAATATTCCACCGCATCTCGCCCTGCCCGCGCTGTTCGCTATCAACGCGCAGGCGGCCTGTGACTTCATTCCGGTGGGTCTGTCACTGGCTGAGGCACGGCAGGACACGGTTCGCGTCGGCGTACCGTCAGTACTGGTCAGTCGTTTCCTGACCGGTGCACCTACCGTTCTTATCGCCTGGTTTGTTTCCGGATTTATTTATCAATAAGAGGTTCCGAGATGACTGTGATTTATCAGACCACCATCACCCGTATCGGCCAGAGCGCGCCAGATGCGCTCTGCGACCAGATGCTGATTACCTTTCGTGAAGGCGCACCTGCGGATATCGAAGAGTTTTGCTTTATCCATTGTCATGGCGAACTGAACGGCACGTTGCAAGCGGGTGCCCATTTCGAACTGGGTCAGCATCGTTATCCGGTGACCGCCGTGGGCAGCGTGGCGGAACAAAATTTACGTGAACTAGGGCATATCACCCTGCGCTTCGATGGACAAAACGAAGCGGAATTTCCCGGTACCGTGCATGTCGCGGGCCCCGTACCTGACGACATCGCGCCGGGTTGTATTTTGAAGTTTGTTGCTTAAGGAGAGAAAAATGAAACAGGTTGCCGTTGTCATTGGTGGAGGCCAGACCCTGGGGGCATTCCTTTGCCGTGGGATCGCTGCTGAAGGGTATCGCGTCGCAGTTGCGGATATTCAGAGTGATAAAGCTGCAAATGTGGCGCAGGAGATTAACGCTGAATTTGGCGAAGGGATGGCCTACGGCTTTGGTGCCGACGCCACCAGCGAGCAAAGCGTTCTCGCGCTCTCTCGTGGGGTCGATGAAATCTTCGGGCGTGTGGATCTGTTGGTCTACAGCGCGGGTATCGCTAAAGCGGCGTTTATTAGTGACGTCCAACTCGGCGATTTTGACCGCTCGTTACAGGTGAACCTGGTGGGTTATTTTCTCTGCGCTCGCGAGTTCTCCCGCCTGATGATTCGCGATGGCATTCAGGGACGCATTATTCAAATTAACTCCAAATCCGGAAAAGTGGGCAGCAAGCACAATTCCGGCTACAGCGCGGCGAAGTTTGGCGGCGTTGGGTTAACACAGTCCCTGGCGCTGGATCTGGCCGAGTACGGCATCACTGTGCATTCGCTGATGCTTGGTAACCTGCTGAAATCGCCGATGTTCCAGTCTCTTCTGCCGCAGTACGCTACCAAACTGGGCATTGAGCCACACGAAGTGGAACAGTATTACATTGATAAGGTTCCGCTAAAACGCGGCTGCGATTACCAGGATGTGCTGAATATGCTGTTATTCTATGCCAGCACGAAAGCATCTTACTGTACCGGACAGTCAATCAATGTCACCGGTGGACAGGTGATGTTTTAATGGGTGATGGCCGGTGGCGCTACGCTTACCGGGCCTACCCGTAGGCCGGATAAGGTGAAACCGCCATCCGGCAAAATCAAAGGAGCAATAACATGGTTTCCGCACTGATTACCGTTGCCGTTATCGCCTGGTGCGCCCAGCTTGCGCTCGGAGGTTGGCAAATTTCCCGCTTTAACCGGGCGTTTGACAAGCTGTGCCTCCAGGGGCGCGTCGGTGTCGGACGGTCAGGCGGACGTTTTAAACCGCGCGTTGTGGTCGCCGTCGCGCTCGATGAAAACCAGCGCGTCACCGACACGTTGTTTATGAAAGGCCTGACCGTTTTTGCCAGACCCGGCAAAATTCCCGCAATTCAGGGCAAACATCTTGATGAATTACAGCCCGATGTGATCTTTCCCCATGATCCGCAATCGCAGAATGCACTATCATTGGCGCTTAAACTGAAACATGGATAATTTCGTTGTGAATGCTATTAGCTTGCGAAGTTATCATTTTGAACATTCAATTCAGGGTAATCACACCAATGAAACCTCGTCAGCGTCAGGCCGCTATTCTGGAGCATCTGCAAAAGCAGGGTAAAAGCTCCGTTGAAGAACTGGCCCAGTACTTTGACACCACGGGCACCACCATTCGCAAAGATCTGGTCATTCTGGAAAATGCCGGAACTGTCATTCGCACCTATGGCGGCGTGATGTTAAATAAAGATGAATCCGATCCGCCTATCGATCACAAAACCCTCATCAATACGCACAAAAAAGAGCATATTGCAGAAGCGGCCGTGAGATTTATCCACGACGGTGACTCCATCATTCTCGACGCCGGGAGTACCGTTTTGAAGATGGTGCCGATGCTCAGTCGCTTTAGCAATATCACCGTAATGACCAATAGCCTGCATATTGTTAATGCGCTGTCAGAGTTAGATAACGAGCAAACCATCCTGATGCCCGGCGGCACCTTCCGCAAAAAATCGGCCTCATTTCACGGTCAGCTGGCGGAAAATGCCTTTGAGCAGTTCAGCTTTGATAAACTCTTCATGGGCACCGACGGCATCGACCTTAACGCGGGTGTCACCACGTTTAACGAGGTTTACACCGTCAGTAAAGCGATGTGCAACGCCGCTCGCGAAGTGATACTGATGGCGGACTCCTCTAAATTTGGCCGCAAGAGTCCCAATGTGGTCTGTAGTCTGGAAAGCGTCGATAAGTTGATTACCGACGCGGGTATCGATCCGGCGTTTCGTCAGGCGCTGGAAGAGAAAGGAATAGAAGTGATCATAACCGGAGAAACCAATGAGTGATGCACTACTGAACGCGGGCCGTCAGACCCTGATGCTGGAACTCCAGGAAGCAAGCCGTCTGCCGGAGCGTCTGGGTGATGATTTTGTCCGTGCCGCCAATATGATTATTCACTGTGAGGGTAAAGTGATCGTCTCGGGTATCGGCAAGTCCGGGCATATTGGTAAAAAGATCGCTGCGACACTTGCCAGTACCGGTACTCCCGCCTTTTTCGTGCATCCGGCTGAAGCGCTGCATGGCGATCTGGGAATGATTGAAAGCCGTGACATCATGCTGTTCATCTCCTATTCCGGCGGCGCAAAAGAGCTGGATCTCATCATCCCACGTCTGGAAGATAAATCCGTCGCCCTGCTGGCGATGACCGGTAAGCCAACCTCACCACTGGGTCTGGCGGCAAAAGCCGTGCTGGATATTTCCGTTGAGCGCGAAGCCTGCCCGATGCACCTGGCCCCGACGTCCAGCACCGTGAATACCCTGATGATGGGCGACGCGCTGGCAATGGCGGTGATGCAGGCGCGTGGTTTTAACGAGGAAGATTTTGCGCGCTCGCACCCGGCCGGGGCGCTGGGCGCGCGATTGCTTAACAAAGTCCATCACCTGATGCGCCGTGACGACGCAGTACCGCAGGTAATGTTAACCACCAGCGTAATGGATGCCATGCTGGAGTTAAGCCGTACCGGCCTTGGTCTGGTCGCCGTATGCGACGATCAGAAGCAGGTTCAGGGCGTCTTTACCGATGGTGACCTGCGCCGCTGGCTGGTTGGCGGAGGAGCGCTCACGACGCCGGTTAACGAAGCAATGACCCGTAACGGCATCACGCTTCAGGCTGACAGTCGCGCCATCGACGCCAAAGAGATTTTAATGAAGCGCAAGATCACTGCCGCACCGGTAGTGGATGAAAACGGCAAACTCACCGGCGCGATTAACCTGCAGGATTTCTATCAGGCTGGCATCATCTAATCCTTCAGTCCCAGACGCTTCGCCAGCCGGTGCAGGTTGGCGACGTCTGTTTCCAGCGCCCGCGCGCTGGCTGCCCAGTTGTGCTGGTTTTGCGCCAGCGCCCGGCGGATCATCTCCCGCTGAAAAGATTCGGTGGCGTCTCGCAGATTGTGATTCTGCGGCACATCAACCGTGGCCAGAGTTGGCAGCACTTGCGCCTCTTCCTGCAATGCGAAATGCTGCGCTTCCAGCACCACTTCCTCCCCAGCCCTTGTTGCCCGCGCCAGCACCACCGCCCTGTAAATGGCGTGCTCCAGTTCACGCACGTTTCCCGGCCAGCCGTAATTAAGCAGATGACTCCGCGCACCGGGACTTAACACCACGCGGGACAGCCCCATTTTTAGCCGACACTGTTCGCAGAAAAAGCCCGCCAGCAGCACAATATCCTCACCACGTTCGCGCAACGGAGGAACCGAAAGCGGGAACACGCTCAGGCGATGGAACAGATCGGCGCGGAAGCGTCCGGCCAGTACCTCTTCGCGCAGGTCACGGTTGGTCGCCGCCAACACCCGCACGTCCACCCGCAGACTGCGATCGTCACCGACGCGCTGAATATCACCGTACTGCAATACCCGCAGTAACTTGGCCTGCAACGCCAGCGACAGCTCGCCAATCTCATCAAGGAACAGCGTGCCGTTATCGGCCATTTCGAACTTGCCGCTGCGGTTGCTGATCGCCCCGGTAAACGCCCCTTTGACATGACCAAATAGCTCACTTTCCGCCACACTCTCCGGCAGCGCGGCGCAGTTCAGATACACCAGCGGATTCACCGCACGCGACGATCCTTCATGAATCGCCTTCGCCACCAGCTCTTTCCCGGTGCCGGTTTCCCCACTGATCAACACATTAAGGTCGGAGGCGGCAACAATCTCGATCTCTTTTTTCAGTTGCATCATGCTGGGCGAAAGGCCAATCATTTGCGCCTCTTTAACCTGCTCAAAATCTACACCTGAACCTGGTAGCATATTCTGGCTTTCAAGCTGTTCAATCAGCAGCGCATTGCTGAGCGCCCCGGCCGCCAGTGCAGCAATCAGCCGTAGCTCCTCATCGCTGAAAACGTCAAACTGATCCGGCTCCATGCCGTCGAGTGTTAGCGCGCCGATCAGATTCTGTCCGGCAAAAAGCGGCAGCCCGATACAGGCGTGAACCTTCAGACTCTCCTGACCCGGAATCAGCCCGTCATAGGGGTCGGGCAGATCGCTGTCCGCCGGAAAACGCACCACATCGCCGGCACGAGCGATGGCCTCCAGACGAGGGTGTCCCTCCAGCGTAAAACGCCTGCCCAGAACATCCTGAGCGAGGCCATCAATTGCGAGCGGAATGAACTGGCGCGCCTCATAGCGAAGCAGCGCAGAGGCATCGCACTCGAGCACCTGGCGAAGCGTTGTTATCAGACGCTGGAATCGATCCTGATGACCAACGCCGCGCTGCAATTCGATGGCGATCCCCGCCAGTACCTCAACGGAAAAACTCATGTCTACCTCATTGTCATTTTGACAATTAACAATGTCATAATGACAGCATTATGAATAGTCATTTCGACTACCCTTTAATGAGTATTAATAATTAAGTTAGTTTAAATCAATAAGATAAAAACCTGGCACGCAATCTGCAATTAGCAAAACATCTTTTTTAGAAACGCTGAATTAATTGAGGTTGCTATGTCTATTCTGGTTAAAAATAACATTCATTGGGTTGGCCAACGTGACTGGGAAGTCCGTGATTTTCACGGTACCGAATACAAAACGCTGCGCGGCAGCAGCTACAACAGCTATCTCATCCGTGAAGAGAAAAATGTCCTGATCGATACCGTCGATCACAAATTCAGCCGCGAGTTCGTGCAGAACCTGCGCAGCGAGATTGACCTCGCAGACATCGATTACATCATTATTAACCATGCAGAAGAAGACCACGCCGGGGCGCTGACCGAACTGATGACCCAGATCCCGGATACGCCAATCTACTGCACCGCCAACGCGATTGACTCTATCAACGGACATCACCATCACCCGGAATGGAACTTTAACGTCGTAAAAACCGGCGACACGCTGGATATCGGCAACGGTAAACAGCTCATTTTCGTCGAAACCCCAATGCTTCACTGGCCGGACAGCATGATGACCTACATGACCGGCGACGCCGTGCTGTTCAGTAACGACGCCTTTGGTCAGCACTACTGCGACGAACGCCTGTTCAACGACGAAGTGGATCAGACAGAGCTGTTTGAACAGTGTCAGCGCTACTACGCCAACATCCTGACGCCGTTTAGCCGCCTGGTCACCCCAAAAATCACGGAGATCCTCGGTTTCAACCTGCCAGTAGATATGATTGCCACCTCACACGGCGTGGTATGGCGAGATAACCCAACGCAAATCGTTGAACTGTATCTGAAATGGGCGGCCGATTATCAGGAAGACCGCATCACCATTTTCTACGACACCATGTCTAATAACACCCGCATGATGGCAGATGCGATTGCCCAGGGTATCAATGAAGTCGATCCGAACGTGGCAGTGAAAATCTTTAACGTCGCACGCAGCGATAAAAACGAAATTCTGACCAACGTTTTCCGTTCTAAAGGTGTGCTGGTGGGAACGTCCACCATGAACAACGTCATGATGCCGAAAATCGCCGGCCTGGTAGAAGAGATGACCGGCCTGCGCTTTCGCAACAAACGCGCCAGTGCCTTTGGCTCTCATGGCTGGAGCGGCGGCGCGGTAGACCGCTTATCCACTCGTTTACAGGATGCCGGTTTTGAAATGTCCCTGAGCCTGAAAGCGAAATGGCGTCCGGATCAGGATGCACTGGAGTTGTGCCGTCAGCACGGACGCGAAATTGCTCGTCAATGGGCGCTAGCCCCGTTGCCGCAGGACACGGTAAAAACAGCCCCCCAGGAAGAAGCCTGCGCCTGCGCCGCCGCTGCGGCAGCCGACCTCGGTCCAGCTATGCAGTGCAGCGTGTGCCAGTGGATATACGATCCGGCGAAAGGTGAACCGATGCAGGACGTCGCACCGGGTACGCAGTGGAGTGACGTTCCGGACAATTTCCTGTGTCCGGAATGTTCATTAGGGAAAGAGGTCTTCGACGTTCTGGCAACGGAGGCAAAATGAGCCGCGGAATCATCATTATTGGTTCGGGCTTCGCCGCCCGCCAGTTAGTCAAAAACCTCCGCAAGCAGGATGCGGAGATACCGTTAACCCTGATCGCCGCCGACAGCATGGATGAATACAACAAGCCCGATCTTAGCCATGTGATAAGCCAGATGCAGCGCGCAGACGAACTCACCCGCCAGTCGGCGGGGGAGTTTGCCGAGCAATATAATCTGCGGCTTTTTCCGCATACCCGGATCACCGATATTGATGCCGACGCCCATGTGATCAAAAGTCAGGACAAGCAGTGGCAGTATGAAAAACTGGTTCTCGCTATTGGCGCTACTGCCTTTGTGCCACCGGTACCTGGCAGTGAGTTAATGCTCACTTTGAACAGTCAGCAGGAGTATCGCGCCTGCGAAACGCAGCTACACGACGCCCAACGGGTACTGATCGTCGGCGGAGGGCTAATTGGCAGCGAACTGGCGATGGATTTTAATCGAGCCGGTAAAGCGGTGACGCTCATCGACAACGCTGCCAGTCTCCTCGCCTCGCTGATGCCGCCGGAAGTGAGTAGTCGCTTACAGCATCGCTTGACTGACATGGGCGTGCATCTGCTGCTGAAATCGCAACTGTTGGGGCTGGAGAAAACGGAATCCGGCATTCGCGTGACGCTCGATCGCGAACGGTACATTGAGGTGGATGCTGTCATTGCCGCCACCGGCTTGCGTCCGGAAACCGCACTGGCGCGTCGTGCTGGCGTAACGGTGAATCGCGGTATCTGTGTGGACAGTTATCTGCGAACCAGCAATGCGGATATCTATGCCCTTGGCGACTGCGCCGAGATCAACGGCCAGATCCTGCCTTTCCTTCAGCCGATCCAATTGAGTGCGATGTATCTGGCGAAAAACCTGCTCGGCGGCAAGGCGCCGCTGAAGCTGCCTGCGATGTTAGTCAAAATTAAAACGCCGGAACTGCCGCTGCATCTGGCAGGGGAAACCCAGCGTGGCGATCTGAACTGGCAGATTGCGGCGGAATCTGACGGCATGGTGGCCAAAGGGATGAACAGAGAAGGTCAGCTTTGCGCGTTTGTGGTAAGCGAAGACCGGATGAAAGAGGCGTTTGCGCTGTTGAAATCATTACCGGCGTGAAGGCGTGATGCCGGGGTTTCGTAGGCCGGATAAGACGCTATGCGTCGCTATCCGGCACATCACAACGCCCTTACCCGCGCGCCGCCGCGACCACCCCCTGCCCTAACGACAATCCGCCGTCCCCCGCCGGTAGCTGCTGCGGAAATAACAAATTAAAATCAGAGAGATAATACGCAAGTCGGGTTGACAGTAGCCGGTTATGCATCACGCCGCCGCTAAAAACCAGCGTGGTAATGCCGCGCAAGACCGCCTGCTCACGCATCATCGTGGCAAACCCGCTCGCCAGCGCATCGTGAAAGGCCCACGCGCGCTCTTCAGGAGTCGCCTGCCAGTTCAGCCACTGCTGCCAGAAGGTCGCCAGATCCAGTTGATTCCCCAACAATGGCATCGTTACCGGATGCGCTACACTCACACACTGCGAAGCCAGCGCCTCGAGCGTACAGGCGGCTTCGCCTTCATAGCTGAGTGAGTCTGGCGCACCGTTCAGTGCTGCCGCCACGGCGTCAAACAAACGTCCGGCAGATGAGGCCAGCGGTGCATTGATACCACGCTCAATCGCCCGCGCCAGCACGTTCCAGTTCTGCTGCTGCAGCGCCACGGTTTCCGGATACTTCTGCCAGTCGGAAACAAAACGCAGGCACTGCGCCAGCAGGTTGCGCCACGGCTGTTTAGCCGCCAGATCGCCCCCCGGTAGAGCCACCGCAGGCAGACCGCCCAGGTGTTCGCACTCGCGATAGTTCACCCGCAGGCACTCGCCGCCCCACAGCTCGCCGTTTTCTCCCATCCCGATGCCGTCGAGCGTCAGCGCAATAACATCGCCACCGTCGAGCGGCCAGCCGTGCTCGGCAAGGCAGGCTGCCGCATGAGCATGGTGATGCAGCACAACATCCGTCGGTAAATTCATCTCACTGGCCCACTGGCTGGAGACATACCCCGGATGCGCATCGCGAACGATGCGCTGCGGTGTGAAATCATAGATGTTCTGGATCAAACGCAGCGCCTCGCGCCACTGGTTCTGAATACCGTCATCGCTGAGATCGCCCAGGTGCTGACTGATGACCGCCTGTTCACCGCGCACCAGACAAAAGGTGTTTTTCAGATCTGCGCCCAGACAGAGTATGGGCGGTACATCCTTAAACCCCGGTGGCAGCGCCAGTGCATCCGGCACGTAGCCCCGTGAACGACGCAGCATTTCGCCGCTTTCGCGTACCACGGAATCATCCATCCGCTGCACTATATCGCGGTTATGCAGCAAAAAGCCGTCAGCGATCTCGTGTAAATCCTCCAGCGCCTGGACGTTGGTTATCGCGGGGGGTTTACCGCTAAGGTTGCCGGAGGTCATGACCAACGGGCAGTTAAGTTCCTGTAACAGCAGATGCTGCAAAGGATTGGCGGGCAGCATCACCCCAACTTCGTTAAGCCCCGGGGCAATCGCCTCACACAGCGAGGTAACGTGCCGCTTCTCCACCAGCACAATCGGCGCGGCAGGCGTGTGGATTAATTTGCGCGCCGCTTCGGGCAATCCCTGGTCATTCGGCAGCATTACCGCCAGCGGTTTGCCTGGTCGGTGTTTGCGGGCGCGCAGCGTGGCGACAGCGTCAGGGTTTCGGGCATCGCAGGCCAGATGAAATCCGCCAATGCCTTTCACCGCCGCAATTCCCCCCGCTTTCAGCAACGCAACCGCCGCCTGCAGTGCAGCGTCTTTTTCCGCATGCGTATCGCCGCTGACCCACTCAAGATGTGGCCCGCACGCCGGACAGGCAACGGGCTGAGCGTGAAAGCGGCGGTCATACGGGTCGCGGTACTCTCTATCACACCGCGGACACAGTGGAAATGCGGACATGACGGTGTAAGGACGGTCGTAGGGCATCGCCCGAATGATGGTGAAACGCGGGCCACAGTGAGTACAGTTGATGAATGGGTAGCGATAGCGCCGCTCGCCGGGCGTATTCATTTCGGCAAGGCATTCCGGGCAGGTAGCAGCATCCGGCACGATTTGCGTGTTCATCGTGCCGCCCGCGCTCTGGCGGATGGTGAACTCTGCGGGCAACTGCGTCCAGACAAACGGCTCGCTATCAATACTGTCAATGCGCGCCAGCGGCGGACAGTGTTGATGCAGTTTCACTATAAACTCAGCGGGATCTTCCTTCAGACGCACCACCACGCCATCACCATCGTTGCAGACATCGCCATGCAACTGAAGCTGCTGCGCAAGCTGCCAGACATAAGGTCGAAACCCGACGCCCTGCACCTTACCGCGAATGCGAAGCTGTGTGCCGGAGTGGTTGTTTTTTTCCATTATAGATTCCGCCGCCGTGTATCCCGAAATGCCGGATGGTGGCTTCGCCTTATCCGGCCTACAAAACGCAGTCAGCCTGTAGGCCTGATAAGCGCAGCGCCATCAGGCAAAAGAGTCGAACCATTTTACGCGGTTTTTCGTCGATCAGAACAACAAAGATGCGGCGGAATCGAGTGCCGCACGACGACACTTATCGGCACTGAGCTGTTCAAGCTTATTACGGTCTACACAAATCAGCGCATGGGTCGGGCAGGCTTCCATACAGGCAGGGCCTGCGTCGCGGTGATGGCAAAGGTCGCACTTGTTGGCCTGCGCTTTATCTGCCCTGACGTTCAGCCCCGCACCGCTGTTACGCACGACCGGACGCACCACCACTTCCATCGCCCCATATGGGCAGGCGACCACGCAGGTTTTACAGCCAATGCAGCGCTCCTGCATGACGTGAACAAACCCTTTATCACGACCGATCGCCCCGTTCGGGCAAACGTTCGCACACGGCGCGTCTTCGCATTGACGGCACAGCGTTGCCGTAGAGACGTTAACGCCTTTAATCACATGGATACGGGGTAAGAAAGTTTCAGGGGTTAGGGACGCACAGTCCTGGTTTTCCTGATGGGAAACCACACAGGCGACTTCACAGGTACGGCAACCAATGCACTTATTAGCGTCGGCAATGATGAAACGGTTCATCAAACTCTCCAGCATTATCGGATAATGTGCCGAAGCATTCACAAATCATGCCAGTTTTTATCTTATTGTTAAATATGGATAATTCCAAAAACAAAATGTCTGTAGCGCTGTCATCGTCACGAATGACGATGACAGGTGACAAATTTTACTGTGCGGATCGCGCCACAATGGAATCGCGCGAGATAAGCGTGCCGGTGAAGGTTTTCGGTGGCGTAAACGCGCCGCCATCAAGCATAAAAATAAGACGCCCAATGGTTTCCTGAACCATTTCGGTTACGGGGATTTTGACGCTCGAAAGTGCAGGAATGGTGTAGGGCGCCATCGCGATGTCATCAAATCCAATGACGGATACCTGTGACGGCACGGCAAGCCCGTTATCGTGCAACTGCTTGATTGCACCAATCGCCATATCATCATTGCTTGCCACCAGCGCACTGAAGGTCGCCTTACGCGACAGCAGCGTAGCCACCCCAGCCGCACCGCAGGCAGGGGTCCATTTGCCCTTCACGATTAACGCATCGTTTATGGCAATGCCGTGATGCGTCAGTGCATCTTTATACCCCGACAGACGTTCCACCCCGGTCGGAGAGTCCATTGACCCCGTGATAAACGCAATCTCCCGGTGACCGGCGGCAATCAGTTCAGTCACAGCGTTGAAGCTGGTCTGTTTTTGATCGCACCAGACGCAGTGGCTGCTGTTTTTCCGCAACCGACGGTTAAGCACCATTATCGGCTGAGTGTGGCTGTCAATGATGGCGTCGATCTCATCCACGCCGAGAAAACGGGGGTAAATCATAATCGCGTCACAGCGTAAATCGAGCAGATACTGGATTGCCTCTCGCTCCTCCTGTGCGCTGTGTTTGCCGTCAGCAAGCAATAGCTGGCGCCCTTTATCTTCTGCCATCCGCGCGGCATGAAACAGCAGCTCGCTAAAATAGACGCCGTGATAGAGGGTGTTGGTGACGACCAGTCCGAGTGTCTGCGTTGATTTCGCGGCCAGGCTGCGCGCCAGTAAATTGGGCCGATAACCGCTCTCTTCAATGGCCTGAAATACGCGGTCCTTTGTCTCCTGGCTGACATAGCCGTTCCCGGATAGCACCCTTGATACCGTCGCCTTGGATACCCCGGCACGCTGCGCGACCTCCAGCATCGTCGTCATAATGTTGTTCCCTTTTCTCGCAATGAAACGCAGTGTACTGCACCGCCGCCTGGTTGTTCCAGATGCTATAGATCACCAGAAAAACAGGAGTGACATAAGTCACATTTATGAAACATCGCAAAAATTATCCCTTGATCACTCATCATAAACTCATCATGATTTTGTGGAACCGGTTTCTCATGAGCATTTCATTACTCTTAATTGTTCACGAGAGCGCCCGGCACAAATTACACGTACCCTAATGATAAAACAGGATAAAAATCCTATGTCTAAGAATTATGCAGCGCTGGCGCGCTCCGTGGTGACGGCTCTGGGCGGCGTCGACAATATCAGTGCAGTCACCCACTGCATGACGCGTCTACGTTTCGTTATTAAAGACGATTCACTGGTTGATAGCGCCACGCTTAAAACCATCAGCGGCGTGCTCGGTGTGGTGCGTAGTGATAATCAGTGCCAGGTGATCATTGGCAATACGGTTTCTCAGGCGTATCGCGAAGTGACCAGCCTGCTCCCTGGCGATATACAACCGGTTGAACCTGTAGGGAAACCCAAACTTACGCTTAAGCGCATTGGCGCGGGGATCCTCGATGCGCTGATCGGCACCATGTCACCGCTGATCCCGGCGATTATCGGCGGATCGATGCTGAAGCTGTTGGCGATGATCCTCGAGATGACCGGCGTGCTGGAAAAAGGCTCCTCAACGCTCACCATTTTGACGGTGATTGGCGACGGTGCGTTCTTCTTCCTGCCATTGATGGTCGCCGCCTCTGCAGCGATTAAATTTAAAACCAATATGTCGCTGGCGATAGCCATTGCAGGCGTACTGGTACACCCCAGCTTTATTGATCTCATGGCCAAAGCCGCGCAGGGCGAACACGTTGAGTTCGCCCTGATCCCGGTGACGGCGGTGAAATACACGTATACCGTCATACCAGCGCTGGTGATGACCTGGTGTCTGTCTTACATCGAACGCTGGGTGGATCGTATTACCCCGGCGGTCACCAAGAACTTCCTGAAGCCGATGCTGATCGTGCTGATCGCCGCCCCGCTCGCCATTCTGCTGATTGGTCCAATTGGCATCTGGATCGGTAGCGCGATTTCCGCGCTGGTGTATACCATTCATGGTTATCTCGGCTGGCTCTCAGTTGCCATCATGGGCGCGCTGTGGCCACTGCTGGTGATGACCGGCATGCACCGTGTCTTCACCCCAACCATTATTCAGACCATTGCCGAAACCGGCAAAGAAGGCATGGTTATGCCCTCTGAAATTGGTGCCAACCTGTCTTTGGGCGGTTCATCGCTGGCGGTTGCCTGGAAAACGAAAAACCCGGAACTGCGCCAGACCGCGCTGGCTGCCGCCGCGTCCGCGATTATGGCCGGGATTTCCGAGCCCGCGCTTTACGGTGTGGCGGTACGTCTGAAGCGTCCACTGATTGCAAGCCTGATCAGCGGCTTTGTCTGCGGCGCGGTTGCTGGCATGGCAGGTCTTGCCAGCCATTCAATGGCGGCGCCGGGACTCTTCACCAGCGTTCAGTTCTTCGATCCGGCGAATCCAATCACTATCGTCTGGGTGTTTGGCGTCATGGCACTGGCAGTCGTCCTCTCATTCGTTCTAACGCTGCTGCTGGGCTTTGAGGATATTCCTGTTGAAGACGCAGCGGCTCAGGCAAGAAAAAATCAGGCGGCACAACCGGCTACTGTGAAAGGTGCCAGCGTCTGACTGGCAATAATTGAGGTTTACTATGTCTTTATTTCCGCAAGGATTTTTATGGGGCGGCGCGCTGGCCGCCAACCAGTCTGAAGGAGCGTATCGCGAAGGCGGTAAAGGGTTAACCACCGTCGATATGATCCCTCACGGCGAGCACCGCATGCCGGTAAAACTTGGACTGGAAAAGCGCTTTCAACTGCGGAATGATGAGTTTTATCCTAGCCATACGGCGATCGATTTCTATCATCGTTATAAAGAAGATATCGCGCTGATGGCTGAAATGGGGTTCACGGTTTTTCGCACCTCGATCGCCTGGAGCCGCATTTACCCTAACGGTGACGAACTGACACCCAATGAGGAAGGCATCGCGTTTTACCGCGCGGTATTTGCTGAATGCAAAAAGTACGGTATTGAACCTCTGGTCACCCTTTGCCACTTTGACGTCCCTATGCATCTGGTCAGGGAATACGGCTCCTGGCGCAACCGCAAGATGGTGGAGTTTTTCACTCGCTATGCCCGTACCTGTTTTGACGCGTTCGACGGTCTGGTGAAGTACTGGCTCACCTTCAATGAAATCAACATTATGCTGCACAGCCCGTTCTCCGGTGCCGGGCTGGTGTTTGAAGAGGGTGAAAATCAGGATCAGGTGAAGTATCAGGCCGCGCACCATGAGCTGATCGCCAGCGCGCTGGCAACCAAAATCGCGCATGAGATCAACCCAAACAACCAGGTAGGCTGCATGCTGGCAGGAGGAAACTTCTATCCCTACTCCTGTAAGCCAGAAGATGTCTGGACGGCACTGGAAAAAGATCGTGAAAACCTGTTTTTTATTGACGTTCAGGCACGCGGTGCCTATCCGGCCTATTCCGCTCGCGTGTTTCGTGAAAAAGGCGTGGTGATTGAGAAAGCGCCTGAAGACGATGCGATCCTGAAAAATACCGTTGATTTCGTCTCGTTCAGCTATTACGCCTCACGCTGTGCCTCGGCGGAAATGAACGCGAAAAATACCAGTGCGGCGAACGTGGTGAAGTCGCTGCGGAACCCGTACATTCAGGTCAGTGACTGGGGTTGGGGGATCGACCCACTGGGCCTGCGCATCACCATGAATATGATGTACGACCGTTATCAGAAGCCGCTGTTTCTGGTAGAAAACGGTCTCGGCGCGAAAGATGAAGTCGATGCCAACGGGGAGATCAACGACGATTACCGGATCAGCTACCTACGTGAGCACATCCGGGCAATGGCCGACGCCATTGAGGACGGCGTGCCGCTGATGGGATACACCACCTGGGGCTGTATCGATCTGGTTGCGGCATCGACCGGCGAGATGAGCAAACGCTATGGATTCGTCTATGTTGACCGCGACGACGCCGGTAACGGCACGCTGGCACGTACCCGTAAAAAATCGTTCTGGTGGTATAAAAAAGTGATCGCCAGTAACGGAGAGGATCTGGCGTGATGGTATTGCCGGATGGCGCTTGCGCTTATCCGGCCTACGCCTCTCACGCCTGTTCGATCACTAACTTCCCCTGCATGACTGCCACGTTCACCACAGTACCGGTGGGGAAACCCGCCTGTTCCAGCCAGTCGCCATTAATGGTTAACGATGCATGTCGGCTATAGCGCCGCGTGTTGCCGGTTTTGGGGTCTTCATGACGCTTCCTGACGTAGCTGACCTTTAAACGACGAAACGGTTTAACGATAGCGGTGTCAGTGTTGCCAGCTTCAATAGTCATAACTGTTCCTTGTTGCCCACAGGCAGAAATAAAACACCTGTATAAAATGCCAGTAAAATTAAGGGTGAGCAAATCTGAAACTGGAAGGAAGATTCCGGAATTAAAATGCAAAGAATGTAAGGCTGAAGTGAGGCTGGCCGGATAAGGCGTGTCCTCACGCCACCATCCGGCACTGTTTACGCGTCGGGTACGTCCAGTTCCGCAAACCCGCCGCACCCTTCCCAACCATCGAGCCGCTGATAAACGATCTCGACGGCATCTTTAATCGGCTGGGTCATTGGGTAATAAAAGCCGACGATATCCGGCTGAATGCCTAAGAAGATCACCTCGCCGACATCCTCCCTGAGCTGATCGACAAGGTAATTCAGCGGCATGTTATGGGTGGTCATCATAAACATCTCGGCGATATCGTCCGGGTCGATGATGCGGATCTCGCCAGGGTTCAGCCCCATGTCAGTGGCATCAACAATGAGCAGACGATCCGGGCGCAGTTCCCGAATAGCAACAATGTCGTTTTCCGGTACGCTGCCGCCATCAATGACGATCCAGCGCCCTTTTGCTTCAGCGGCACACTTTTCCGCCAGTAGTGGGCCCGCGCCGTCATCACCCATCATGCTATTGCCCACACACAGTAAAACGTCAGTCACGCAGTCTCCTCACCATCAGATAGATGGCGCTCTCCTGATGAATATTGTGCAGCAAGCTGAGCAACTGTTTGCTCCACGCCTGCAGCTGCGGGCTTTGCACGGCGAGCGCCCTGTCAAACGCACATGCCAGCATTTGCACGTGATTGACATCGATAACGATCTCGCCGTATCTAGGCACCCCCTCCATTTTGCGGCGGGCTTCACTGCCCGCCTCAAGAGTGGCGATCCATGCCTGGTAGGCGTCCCACGGACAGGTGAGCGCCGCTTCCAGACAGTCGATGACCCCAAGGTGGTGGCCAATCGCCAGGCTGTAATAGACAACCTGCTGCGCCTCTGGAGGCGTCGCATCGTTCTCATCAATAAACTTACGGCTCAGTTGACTGAACACCACCGTTTCACTCATCGGATACGTGCCTCTTCTACGACCTGATTAAGGTGTGTAACGATCTCAGTCAGACGCGGATCGTTTTCCGCTTCCAGCCAGCGCGTAACCTGATGTTCACCCTGCCCTAACTGGCGCAGGTAATCATCGGCAATCTGGCGGCCGTAGCGATAACCCGCCAGTCGGCGTGCCTCGCGATCCACTTTGACGCGTAGCGGCTGCACCATATCAGGATGGAGAATCTCAGCCGCCTGGCCGTCAAGTTCACCCGGCGCGCGGGCGTGAATTTTCTGCTCCAGCAGGCCCAGCGCCATCGCAAACCCGTACAGCGTTGCCGCTGGGGTTGGCGGGCAGCCGGGTATGTAGACATCGACCGGGACGATCTTGTCGGTGCCACACCAGACGCAGTACAGGTCGTGGAAAATACCGCCGCTGTTGCCGCAGGCGCCGTAAGAGATACAGATTTTCGGATCCGGCGCGGACTGCCATGCACGCAGCGCCGGGGAACGCATGGCACGGGTCACCGCCCCGGTGAACAGCAGGATATCCGCATGTCGCGGCGACGGAACGACTTTGATGCCGAAACGTTCGGCATCAAACAGCGGCGACAGGGTGGCAAAAATCTCGATTTCGCATCCATTGCAACCGCCACAGTCCACGCGGTATACGTAGGCCGAGCGCTTGATATTCTTCAGTAAGGACGCCTTCATGCTGGCGATGGATTCATCCACTGTCATCGGTACGGGAATGCCGTTGGCGTCGCGTGGGCCGAGTAAATTGCTCATTAGCTGGCCTCTTTCATATGACGAGTCAGTTCAATACGGTCGGACGGCACCAGGCATTTCTGGCGCTTGCAGTCCGGGCAGGTTTCAAAGCTTTCACGGTGGTGTTCCGCGCGGCTGTCGCCGTTGTGCTTCAGCAGTGCAATGGCATAGTCGATCTCCTTTTGCACCGCAAAAGGACGGTTACAGACGCGACAGTTGCATAGCGCGAAACGCGACTGCTGGAGGAAGTCCTCTTTCTTCCACACCGCCAGTTCGTATTCCTGAGAGAGTTTAATTGCCGCCGTCGGGCACACTTCTTCACAGCGGGCGCAAAAGATGCAGCGTCCAAGGTTGAACTGCCAGGCCAGCTCGCCGCTCGTCAGATCGGTTTCTACCGTCAGCGCGTTCGACGGACAGGCATTCACACACGCCGCGCAGCCAATACACTGCTGTGGGTTATGCTCCGGCTTGCCGCGGAAGTTTTTATCAACCGCAATCGGCTCCAGCGGGTAGGACGAAGTCGGTGCGCCGGTTTTGATGACTTTTTTGATAAAGGTAAACATGGCGATTCCTTATTTCAGCGGCGAGTTTTTACGCTCAATGCTGTAGCGCTCAAGTTCTTTGTACGGCACGACTTTGCTCTTCTTCTTGCGCACATCGACAACCGTCATACGGTCGGTGCAGGAATAGCAAGGGTCGAGGCTACCGATAATCAGCGGCGCATCGGAAACGGTGTTGCCCCGCAGCATATAGCGCAGGGTCGGCCAGTTGGCGTAGGTCGCCGCACGACAGCGCCAGCGGTACAGCTTCTGGTTGTCGCCGGTCATGCTCCAGTGGATATCATCGCCACGCGGCGCTTCCGAGAAGCCGAGCGCAAAGCGGTGCGGAATATAGGTAAAGCCTTCCACCATCAGCGGGCCGCCCGGCAGGTTATCCAGGCCAAAATCGATCATGTTCAGCGAGGTGTAGACCTCGTTGATGCGCACCTTCAGGCGGGAAATGACGTCGCAGCCCTGTTCGCTGTGAACGTCCATCGGCAGCAGACCATAGCCGACAAACGGGTGATCGGCGCGGGTATCGCGCGCATGGCCGCTGGCGCGCACCATCGGGCCGACGTTGCTGAAGTCACGGGCGATCTGCGGATCCAAACGACCAATGCCTACCGTGCGCTGTTCCATGTTCGGCGTGCTGAGCAGCATATCCACCAGTTCCTGCACGTCACGGCGCATCTGCTGCGCCAGCTGGCGGGTCTGGATCATGTCCTCTTTCAGCAGATCGCGGCGAATCCCGCCGATCAGGTTCAGACCGTAAGTTTTACGCGCCCCGGTGAGGATTTCCGCCATCTTCATGGAGGTTTCACGTACGCGGAAGAACTGCATAAAGCCAGAGTCAAATCCGGTGAAGTGGCAGGCCAGGCCGAGGTTCAGCAGATGCGAGTGCAGGCGCTCAACTTCCAGCAGAATAGCGCGGATCATCTGCGCGCGCTCCGGCACCACGATTCCCATCGCATTCTCGACGGAAGTGGTGTAGGCGGTGCTGTGGGCGAAGCCGCAGATGCCGCACACGCGGTCCGACAGAAAGGTGACTTCGTTGTAGCCCATACGGGTTTCCGCGAGCTTTTCCATACCACGATGGACATAGAACAGACGGTAATCGGCATCAATGATGTTTTCGCCGTCGACAAACAGGCGGAAGTGGCCCGGTTCGTCAGAGGTGACGTGCAGCGGGCCAATCGGCACCACATTGTTTTTCTTGTCGCCCAGCTCGTTGATGAACTGATAGGTTTCGGCATCGGTGGTCGGTGCCGGACGCTGACGGTAATCCATACTGTCTTTACGCAGCGGATAGAGTTCATCCGGCCAGTCGTCCGGTAAAACCAGACGGCGTTCATCCGGCAGGCCAACCGGGATCAGCCCATACATATCGCGCACTTCACGCTCACCCCATACCGCTGCAGGCACACGCGGCGTCACGGATGGGTATTCCGGTTTGTTCGGGTCGACTTCAACGCGCACGGTGATCCAGCATTTCGTGCCCTGCTCCATCGACAGTACGTAATACACCGCGTAGTGGCCGCAAAGCTGACGTTCGTCATTACCGAACAGCACGGAAAGCCAGCCGCCCTGCTTGTAGTACAAAAACTCGACCACTTCCGGCAGGTAGTTAACCTTCACGGTGATCGTCAGCTGATCTTTGGTCTGCCAGGCTTCGTCCAGCACCACTCCAGGAAAAGCCTGGTGCAGCGCCGCAAGGTAGTGTTGACCTAATTTTTCTTCAGACATGCTCAAACTCTCTTAAATCACGCCACCAGCAAGGAGACGAACGCTAAAAACGCAAACCCAAAACCGGCCCAGGTCACGCGGGAAGTGGCGCAAAAACGCAGGCGCGCCATGCTGTTTTCGAACAGGGCAATGACCAGCACGCCGACGAGCAGCTTGACGACGGCAATTACCAGCGCCAGCAGCAGACCGCCCGCGCTGAAGGCCTCCATCTGCCCCCACGGCAGGAACACGCCGACGAACATTTGCAGCACCACCAGTTGCTTGAGGCTAATACCCCACTTCAGCACCGCAAAACCGCTGCCGCTGTACTCGGTCAGCGGACCTTCCTGTAACTCCTGCTCCGCTTCCGCGAGGTCGAACGGCAGCTTGCCCATTTCGATAAACGTGGCGAACGCGCAGGCACAAAGCGCGAGGATCAGCGGGATGCTGCGCGCAGCAGGCCAGTGGTAGATCGTATCGGTAATAACGCTGATGTGGGTGGAACCCGCCACCTGCGCGGCGACCCACAGCCCCAACAGCAGGATCGGCTCCACCAATACGCCGAGCATCGCTTCACGACTGGCACCAATGGCGGTAAACGGGCTACCGGTATCCAGTCCTGCAATAGAAAAGAAGAAGCGGGCAATAGCGAACAGGTAGATTAAGGTGATCAGATCACCCAGTTGTGGCAGCGGCGAAGCGACCGTTACCACCGGCAACGCGGTGGCGATAGTGAGCATCACGCCAACCATCACAAACGGCGTCAGACGAAACACCCAACCGGAATCCGCGGGCGCAATACTCTGGCGGCCCAGCAGTTTGATCAGGTCGCGATACTCCTGCAACACGCCCGGACCGCGACGATTGTGCAGGCGGGCGCGCGCCACGCGGGTCACGCCGGACAACAGCGGCGCAGCGGCAAATAACACCAGCGCCTGAATTAACGGATATAAAACACTCATTCTCAGGCTCCTCGTGAAACCACAATCACCACCAGCACCGCCAACTCAATCAGCGCCAGACGACGGAACAGCAGCGGGGCCGCCGCATTCTGCCAGCCCGGAACCAGAGACGCCGGATTAAGCCATTGACGCAGTTTAAGTACCGGCGCAAAGGCCTCTTTCACCGGCATGGCAAAACCGTGAGCGGTAATGACCATTGACTGCTCGTGGTCGTAGCCGCAAACCCATGCCGCACCGCGTGAACGCGACGGCAGACGGTTGCCTTTGAACATCGCCATGATGATGAATGGCAGCAGCGGACAGGCAATCAGCAGCAGGGTAATCATCGGTTGCGAAACGGTGGTATTCGCCGTTTCCAGCGGCAGAGGCACTGCGGAGGAGAGAAGTGGCAGCAGCCACGGCGCAGCAACGCCGCCGAGCACGCAACAAATCGCCAGCGCCACCACGCTCACGCCCATCAGGATTGGCGCGCAGCAGGCATTTTCCGCGTCTTTCGTGCGCGGTGCGCCAAGGAAGGTGACGCCGTAGACTTTCGCCATACACATCACCGCCAGCGCACCGGTAATCGCCAGGCCAACCGCCAGCAGCGGCCCGAGCAGACGGCCGACGAACGCGCCGCTGTCGCCCAACTTGAAGAAAGACTGGTAGATCACCCACTCACCGGCAAAACCGTTCAGCGGCGGCAGCGCGGCCATCGCCATCAGCCCTACCAGCATCGCAATGGAAATGACCGGCATACGCTTGCCGATACCGCCCAGCTTCTCGATGTCGCGGTGTCCGGTACGAAACCAGATACTGCCCGCGCCTAAAAACAGCACGCTTTTAAACAGGCTATGATTCACCAGGTGGTAAAGACCGCCGGTCAGACCAAGGGCGATCAGCGTCGGCTGATTAAGGGCAATACCGGTGACACCCGCGCCCAGGCCGAGCAGGATAATGCCGATGTTTTCCAGAGTGTGGTACGCCAGCAGGCGCTGAATGTTGTGCTCCATCAACGCATACAGGCCGCCGACAAACGCGGTGATCATTCCGAGCACCAACAGCAAGACGCCCCACCACAGCGGCGCGTTGCCGCCGAGCAGCGACAGGGAGAGAATACCCAGCAGACCCACCTTCATCACTACGGTTGAGAACAGTGCCGCCGCCGGTGCGCTGGCGTTCGCATGCGCCTGTGGCACCCAGCCGTGCAGTGGGATAATACCCGCCAGCAGGCCAAAGCCAGCCACGCCGAGCAGCCAGATATCCGCGCCCAACGGCTGCATCTGAACACGGAGATCAAGCAAACGAAAATCCAGCGTGCCGTAGCGCGCCCACAACAAATAGCAGGCGACTGCCAGCAGTAGCGTTCCCAAACGCCCCAACGCAAACCACAGCTTGCCCTCTTTGCTGCACCCGGTCAGGAACACCGCGCACAGCGCCATGATCTCCGCCATCACCACCATCGTGCCAAGGTTGCTGGCAACCACCGCACATACCGCCGCCGCCATCAACAGATTCACCAGCAATCCATTGGCTTTCACCTGCGGATGACGATGCCAGTCAATGTTATAGAGGCTGACAAACAGTCCGCACAGCCCCAGCGTAATCAGCCAAATGGAATTCAGCGGCGTGATTTGTAAGCCATGCCCCAGTAAAGGCATCACGCCGGTTGCGGCCACGCCACGGGTCAGTACAAGAAATCCCGCCGCCGCTGTACACAGGCTGCCGACCGCGCCGCCAATACCGGCAATACAGCCGCTCAGCGTTTTATGAAAAGAGAACAGAAAGGCCAGCACGGCAGCGGCGGTAAACCAGGCCATACCGCTGGCGATCAGAGAAATTGCGCTCATTTTGCCTCCCCGCTCTGAGCCTGCTGAAACAAAGTGAGATCGCCGAAATCGGTATTGAAAGTCAGCTCACGTTTGCGTTTGCTCGCGCGAGCAATATCCATGTTGTTTACCAGATGTAGCGCTTTGGTCGGGCACATCCGCACGCAGGCCGGTCCCTGCTCATCAAAGCTACAAAGATCGCATTTGACCGCAATAGCACGAACACCCGGCACCCAGTCGAGCAGCGTGCTGACGCGCGCCGGTGCAGGAGGTGCAGGAGGCGCTTTTGACGTGTTGGCATTCGCCGGAATGTGCAGAGGACGGCTACCAGAAAATTCAATCGCCCCAAACGGACAGGCGATCCCGCATAGCTTGCAACTCACGCACAGGCTTTCATTGAGCTGTACGGCGCCGCCGACCCGGTTAATGGCGTTGACGGGGCAAACTGTGGCGCAGGGCGCATCTTCGCAATGGTGGCAAAGCTGCGGTGCAGATTCTTTTTCATTTAGCATCACTTTCAGGCGTGGCATAGACTGCAGGCCATACTGGCGATGCGTCTCTGAACAGGCGGCTTCACAGGTGTGGCAGCCAATACAGAGTGTGGAGTCAGCAATTACAAAACGATTCACCAGGCGTTCCTCAGGTGATAGTCATTTTTGACGAAAACATGCTGATGAAATGTCAGCTTCGACACCCATCGACACGCTTGTCCCTCATATATCGCAGCGTTCCGCCCTTATAGCGGTGCGCCCAACTGGCTCAGATTGATGGGTGAACCGTTCTCAATGGCGATATACAGTCTGTCGTAGACGCTGGCGATTTTTTCGAGATAGTGCTCCAGCACCTGCTCGCGATCGCGGTTGCTTATCTGCTCGTCCACTTTCCCGTCGATGCTCAATTGCGCCTGAGCAATCAGCCGCTTATCTTCGCCCTCTTTGGTTTCCACGTAATATTCGATAGTGTGGCTATTAAAGCCTTCCGCCATGGTGACGGTGATACGAAAGTGTTCGAACAGCACGAAACAGAGATCTTTTTCCGGTCCGCAGCTCATCGCATGATGCAAACGCGCTTTTGACAGGGTGATCCCTTGAACCAGCGAATTGCAGTAAAGATGCCACTGGTCCTGTAGGCGACGGTGCCGCTGCGCGATGTAGTCGGCTTTTTCGCTTATTTCCCAAATAGTCATGTCAGGTTACCCGATTAACAGAGATAGCCAGCGATAAGCATTTTTTATGCCAATTTTTAACTATTTGTTTTTAATGATCCTTTATAAATAAAAGCGACACCTCGCCGCGGAAATGACATGTCATTTCGTCATCGTCGTCATCGCCAAAAGAGGCGTCATTTCATGGTGGCATAATTATTGCTTATCCCTGCCCACCACTTCGGGAGGCGATATGCACGAAATTACCCTTTGCCAGCGAGCGCTGGAATTGATCGAACAACAGGCCGTTGCCCATGGTGCAAAACGCATAACTGGGGTCTGGCTCAAAATTGGCGCATTTTCTTGCGTAGAAACGGGTGCTCTCTCGTTTTGTTTTGATCTGGTATGCCGTGGCACGGTTGCAGAAGGTTGTAAACTGTACCTCGAAGAACAAGAAGCCGAATGCTGGTGTGAGTCTTGTCAGCAATACGTCACTTTACTTTCTCAGCGTGTCCGCCGTTGCCCACAATGCAATAGCGATACGCTGCGCATCGTGGCCGATGACGGATTACAGATTCGGCGTATCGAAATCGATTAGGCTTCATCGCCGGATGGCGGCAGCAGGTTTACTGCAAGAAATAGATCAGGAGTGAGCAATGTGTACTACTTGCGGTTGCGGTGAAGGCAACCTTTATATAGAGGGTGATGAGCATAACCCGCATTCGGCGTTTCGTAGCGCCCCCTTTGCCCCGGCCGTGCGCCCGGCGATGAAAATTACAGGCATCAAAACGTCTGAGTTCACCCCGAGCCAGACCGCCGAAGGCGATCTGCATTATGGACATGGCGAAGCTGGCACGCATGCGCCAGGCATGAGCCAGCGCCGAATGCTGGAAGTCGAAATCGACGTGCTGGACAAAAATAATCGTCTGGCTGAACGCAACCGCGCCCGCTTCGCCGCGCACCAGCAATTGGTTCTTAACCTCGTCTCCAGCCCCGGCTCCGGTAAAACCACCCTGCTAACCGAAACCCTGATGAAGCTGAAAGACAGCGTGCCCTGCGCCGTTATTGAGGGCGACCAGCAGACGGTCAACGATGCCGCGCGCATTCGCGCCACCGGTACACCTGCCATTCAGGTTAATACCGGGAAAGGCTGCCACCTCGATGCACAGATGATTGCTGATGCCGCACCGCGTTTACCGCTTGCGGACAACGGCATCCTGTTTATCGAAAACGTTGGCAACCTCGTCTGCCCGGCAAGCTTTGACCTCGGTGAACGCCATAAAGTCGCCGTTCTTTCTGTCACCGAAGGTGAAGACAAACCGCTGAAATATCCGCATATGTTTGCCGCCGCCTCGCTGATGCTCCTCAACAAAGTCGATCTGCTGCCGTATCTGAACTTTGACGTTGAAAAGTGCCTTGCCAGCGCCCGTGAAGTGAACCCTGATATCGAGATCATCCTGATTTCCGCCACCAGCGGCGAAGGGATGGAGCAGTGGCTGAACTGGCTGGAGGCACAGCGATGTGCATAGGCGTACCCGGCCAAATCCGCACTATTGATGGCAACCAGGCAAAAGTCGACGTCTGCGGCATTCAGCGCGACGTCGATCTGTCGCTGGTCGGCAGCTGTGATGAACACGGCGAGCCGCGCACAGGTCAATGGGTGTTGGTTCACGTCGGCTTTGCGATGAGTGTGATCAACGAAAGCGAAGCACGTGACACGCTTGCTGCGCTACAGAACATGTTCGAGGTTGAACCGGATGTGGGTGCTTTGCTGTATGGTGAGGGGAAATAATGCGTTTTGTTGACGAATACCGCGCACCGGAACAGGTGATGCAGTTGATTGAGCACCTGCGCGAACGCGCGGCTCACCTGCCTTACACGGCCGAACGTCCGCTGCGTATTATGGAAGTCTGCGGGGGTCATACCCACGCGATCTTTAAATTTGGTCTCGACCAGTTGCTGCCTGATAACGTGGAGTTTATCCACGGTCCCGGTTGCCCGGTTTGCGTCCTGCCGATGGGGCGTATCGACAGCTGTGTCGAAATTGCCAGCCATCCCGAAGTGATCTTCTGTACCTTTGGCGACGCGATGCGCGTACCGGGGAAACAGGGTTCTTTATTGCAGGCAAAAGCGCGTGGAGCCGATATCCGCATCGTCTACTCGCCCATGGATGCGCTCAAACTGGCGCAGGAAAACCCGACGCGTAAAGTTGTGTTCTTCGGGCTGGGCTTTGAAACGACCATGCCAACCACCGCCATTACCCTTCAGCAGGCGAAGCTACGCGACGTGCAGAACTTTTACTTTTTCTGCCAGCACATCACGCTGATCCCAACCCTGCGCAGCCTGCTTGAACAGCCCGACAACGGCATTGACGCCTTCCTCGCACCGGGACACGTCAGCATGGTCATCGGTACTGATGCCTATAATTTTATTGCCAGTGAATTCCAACGTCCGCTGGTGGTTGCCGGATTCGAACCGCTCGATCTGTTGCAGGGCGTGGTGATGCTTGTTGAGCAAAAAATCGCTAACCACAGCCTGGTTGAAAACCAATATCGCCGCGTGGTGCCGGATGCCGGTAACGCGCTGGCCCAGCAGGCGATAGCCGACGTTTTTTGCGTCACTGGCGACAGCGAATGGCGCGGTCTGGGAGTGATCGAGTCTTCCGGCGTGCATCTGACGCCAGACTACCAGCGCTTTGATGCCGAAGCGCATTTCCAACCGGCACCGCAGCAGGTTTATGACGACCCGCGCGCGCGCTGTGGCGAAGTGCTGACCGGAAAATGTAAACCGCATCAGTGCCCGCTGTTTGGCAAAACCTGTAATCCGCAAACCGCATTTGGCGCTCTGATGGTCTCTTCAGAAGGGGCATGCGCCGCCTGGTATCAGTATCGTCAGCAGGAGTCTGAAGTATGAATAGCGTCCAACTCGCCCACGGCAGCGGTGGTCAGGCAATGCAGCAGTTGATCAACAGCCTGTTTATGGAGGCGTTTGCAAACCCCTGGCTGGCCGAGCAGGAGGATCAGGCGCGACTCGATCTGGCACAACTGGTGGCAGAAGGCGATCGTCTGGCTTTTTCGACCGACAGCTACGTTATCGACCCGCTGTTTTTCCCTGGCGGCAACATCGGCAAGCTGGCGATTTGCGGCACGGCGAATGACGTTGCCGTCAGCGGCGCGATCCCTCGCTACCTCTCCTGCGGTTTTATCCTCGAAGAGGGTCTGCCGATGGAGACGCTGAAAACCGTGGTCAACAGCATGGCAGCCACTGCCCGCGAAGCGAATATTTCCATTGTTACCGGCGACACCAAAGTCGTTCAGCGCGGGGCAGCGGATAAGCTGTTTATCAATACCGCCGGAATGGGGGCGATTCCCGCTAATATTCACTGGGGCGCACAAACCCTGACCGCAGGCGATGTGCTACTGGTCAGCGGAACGCTCGGCGATCACGGCGCCACCATCCTCAACCTGCGCGAGCAACTGGGGCTGGACGGCGAACTGGTGAGCGACTGTGCGGTTCTTACGCCACTCATCCAGTCACTGCGCGATATTCCTGGTGTGAAAGCGCTGCGTGACGCAACGCGCGGCGGCGTGAATGCGGTTGCTCACGAATTTGCTGCTGCCTGCGGCTGCGGGGTTGAACTGTCCGAATCCGCACTTCCCGTGAAGCCGGCCGTTCGTGGAGTATGTGAACTGCTGGGCCTGGATGCACTCAATTTCGCCAACGAGGGCAAACTGGTGATTGCCGTTGAACGTCAGGCCGCCGAGCAGGTGCTGGCTGCGCTGCATGCGCATCCGTTGGGCCGCGATGCCGCACTGATTGGTGAAGTTGTCGAACGCAAAGGCGTGCGGCTCGCAGGCCTGTATGGCGTGAAACGCACGCTGGATTTGCCCCACGCAGAACCGCTTCCACGGATCTGTTGATATATCGCCCGGTGGCGCTACGCTCACCGGGCCTACGAGTCATACCCTGCCCGTAGGCTGGATAAGGCGAAGCCGCCATCCGGCAGAAATAAAATACGAACACCTATAATTCATATAACTCTCGTACCGCACCGCGGTACTTTCCTGGATAAGCACTATGTCGTATACACCGATGAGCGATCTCGGGCAGCAAGGATTGTTCGACATCACGCGTACATTATTACAACAGCCTGATTTACAGTCGCTGAGTGAGGCGCTTTCTCAACTGGTAAAGCGGTCAGCGCTTGCCGATAGCGCAGCTATTGTGCTGTGGCAAGCTCAAACGCAGCGCGCATATTATTATGCAACCCGCGACAACGGCAGCACCGTCAGATACGAAGACGAAACGGTGCTCGCTCACGGCCCGCTGCGCCGTATCCTTTCCCGCCCCGACGCGCTGCACTGCAACTACCTCGAATTTTGCGAAACCTGGCCGCAACTGGCCTCTGATGGGCTTTACGAGTCCTTCGGCCACTATTGCCTGCTGCCGCTGGCGGCGGATGGCCGCATTTTCGGCGGCTGCGAGTTTATTCGCAAAGAAGATCGTCCCTGGAGTGAAAAAGAGTACCAACGTCTGCAAACCTTTACCCAGATCGTTGGCGTGGTGGCCGAGCAGATTCAGATTCGGGTAGCCAATAACGTCGATTACGACCTTCTTTGCCGTGAACGCGATAACTTCGGCATTCTGGTGGCTATCACCAACGCTGTGCTCTCGCACCTCGATATGGATGAACTGGTCAGCGAAGTCGCCAAAGAGATTCACCATTATTTCAATATCGATGACATCAGCATTGTGCTGCGCAGTTCGCGTAAAAATAAGCTCAGCATCTATTCCACCCACTATCTTGATGAAAACCACCCTGCGCACGAACAGAGCGAAGTGGACGAAGCCGGAACCCTGACCGAGCGGGTTTTCAAAAGCAAAGAGATGCTGCTCATTAACTTGCATGAGCAGGATGCGCTGGCTCCTTATGAGCGCAAGTTGTTTGAAACATGGGGTAACCAAATCCAGACGCTGTGTCTGCTGCCGCTGATGTCGGGCGACACGATGCTCGGTGTACTCAAACTCGCGCAGTGCGAAGAGAAAGTCTTTACTACGGCCAACCTCAAGCTGCTGCGGCAAATCGCCGAGCGCGTGGCGATCGCCGTAGATAACGCCCTCGCCTATCAGGAAATCCATCGACTGAAAGAACGGCTGGTGGATGAAAACCTCGCACTCACCGAACAGCTCAATAATGTCGACAGTGAATTTGGTGAGATTATCGGGCGTAGCGACGCAATGTACAGCGTACTCAAGCAAGTTGAAATGGTGGCGCAGAGCGACAGTACCGTGCTGATCCTCGGCGAAACCGGCACCGGTAAAGAGCTGATTGCCCGCGCGATCCATAATCTGAGTGGCCGCAACGCACGCCGGATGGTGAAGATGAACTGCGCGGCAATGCCTGCCGGACTGCTGGAAAGCGATCTGTTCGGTCACGAGCGCGGCGCATTCACCGGTGCCAGCGCTCAGCGCATTGGTCGCTTTGAGCTGGCGGATAAAAGCTCGCTCTTTCTTGATGAAGTCGGCGATATGCCGCTGGAGTTACAGCCGAAGCTGTTGCGCGTATTGCAGGAACAGGAATTCGAGCGCCTCGGTAGTAACAAACTGATCCAGACCGACGTGCGCCTGATCGCCGCCACGAACCGCGATCTGAAAAAAATGGTCGAGGATCGCGAATTTCGCAGCGACCTTTACTATCGCCTGAACGTATTTCCGATCCAGCTACCGCCACTGCGCGAGCGTCCGGAAGACATTCCGCTGCTGGTTAAGGCTTTCACCTGTAAAATTGCCCGCCGTCTGGGGCGGAATATCGACAGCATTCCGGCGGAGGCGCTCCGCACCCTGAGCAACATGGAGTGGCCAGGTAACGTGCGCGAACTGGAGAATGTGGTCGAGCGCGCGGTGCTGTTGACGCGCGGCAGCGTACTGCAACTTTCATTACCCGATATAGGCATGTTTTCTACGGCGCAACCACCTGTTGCCACTGAAGTCGCACAGGATGGCGAAGACGAGTATCAGCTCATTATGCGGGTACTAAAAGAGACGAACGGTGTTGTCGCCGGTCCGAAAGGCGCAGCGCAGCGTCTGGGTCTTAAGCGCACAACGCTATTGTCACGCATGAAGCGGTTAGGGATTGATAAAGACGCGCTGGTTTAATGGGATCAGTGCCGGATGGCGGCTGACGCCTTGTCCGGCCTACATTTTACCATCCCGTAGGCCCGATAAGCGGTAGCGCCATCGGGCATTTTTTTGGATGACAATAGCCTACTTCTTGCGCTGATACTTCTCGGGTAACTCTGGTACAGGGCGTTTGTCATCAATCAAATGTCGCACGGTCAGGATCGGATGCCGCCAGAGCATTCTCGGTCCTGACCAGCGCATGATCTGTTTCATCTCTTCACGTTTCGCGGGTTGGTAACAATGCACCGGGCATTGCTTACAGGCCGGTTTTTCTTCGCCAAAAACGCATTTATCCAGACGCTTTTGCGCATAAGCAAACAGCGCCTCGTAATGTTCCGGTTCGTCAGATGCCTGCGGGCACTGGCTCTCGTACAGCGCGATCATCTTTTGAATCGTCACTTTTTCACGGGCGATACGTTTGCCGGACATCCTGCGTCCTCCACAATAATAAGATGCATATAGTTTATAACTTAAACCTTCACGGCACTATCATCCTTAAGTGACAGGCTCAGGTAAAATTCCGAAACGGAATCAGGATCGAGAAGTCGGTGATCCTCGCTTTCCCTGAAATACGTATCTCCGCTATGATGTGCCCCTTATGTGATAACAACAAAAATGAAAACCATCACGCTCCATTTAAATTCAGGGAACTGGACATAACTCCATGAGTACAATCGATAATCTCGACGCCCACACCCCCATGATGCATTGGTGTGTTAACGCTGATTATTAAAGATTATTTTCCACCAGAGAATAAAAACTACATTTTAACCTACACTTTTGTAACTATCTGATTTTAAGAATATTGTTTGCTGTACTCATCCAGCGTTATACTCCCTCTGTTTTCCCATCCTTCTAATAACACAGGGCATCTCCATGAGCCGATACCATGTATCCAGCAGTGAAGGCCAGTATGAGAAAGACTCTGGCGAGCAGGTTTTGGCTAATAAGCTGGGGATCGCGACTTCTGATGAGATGGATGAGGCTGAACTTGTCCTGTTAGAACAACTCTACCAGTCCGTTTTTGAAGAACAGTTCCCGGAAGGACAGCTCAGCGTAGCCATGCTAAAAAGCTGGCATCGCCGCTGGTTAGGTAACATCTACGAGTGGGCTGGACAAGAAAGAGCTGTCAATATCAGCAAAGGCGGCTTTATGTTTGCCCCCTCAGCGCAGTTGCCAAAACTGCTGAACGAATTCGACACTAAGTATCTGGCTCAATACACACCGTGTAGCGGCATGGACGAAGAACAACTCATCATCGCTATCGCCATAACCCATGTAGAGATAATACTTATCCATCCATTCAGAGAGGGAAACGGACGCCTGTCGCGACTGCTAGCCGACGTGATGGCCGTTCAGGGTGGATACAAACCGCTGGATTATCAAAGCTGGGAGAAAAACAAAACCCAGTATATATCGGCTATACATGCAGGCATGTCACTGGACTACGAGCCAATGAAACACTGGGTCAGTGAGGCATTGAGAAGGGATTAAACCGCAAGACGTAAATGGGCAAACTTTTTGCGCGTGGTTTCAAGTGAGGCTTCGATCTTCGCGGAGGACTGCCCTGTTTCAACAGCCGTAGATGTTGTAACTGAGCGAACGATGTCAGCACGAGACGGCTTAGCGTAGCTTGCCTGAGTTTTTTTGTTGTTGCTCATAATTACTCCTGAAAAGCAGAATCTGGGCTGAAAGACACCGTTCAAACAGTATACCAAAACTTCTACGCGAATTCACATCAAGCCCTGTCAAAGACTCACTCATCGGCCCAGCCCTTTAAGTAGTACATCAAGTATGAAACGGTTAGCTAAACGGGCAACATCCTTATCAGACAGGTAAGCAACTGAATGTTTCTCAAACGCCCCCATGCTTTCAATGACAGCATTCTGTACGGCCTGAGGATAATCCCCAAGCATGATTTGCTCGATATCGTTATGGCGAAGTTGATCCATCACTGAATCATTTTCGGAAACTTTAGCCGCTACGCCATCAAGCCATACCAGCTTGTCTGCATCGGTCGTTTCTTCGCCAAACAACTCATTTAGCTGTTCCAGAATGTGCGATAATAGATCTTTCGGTCTTTCAGCAATTGAGCCACCGACGCTGGTGATCCCTTTAAGTCCTTCTCCCCCTTCTTGTAACTTGAGATCCTGAGTACGCTTCTCCCACAACTTATAGTGTGTTAGCTGTACCTGACTGATATCAAGATCGTCATCAAGCCGTTCCTCCCTTAGCAGCGGCAACAAGTGGCGAGAAAAGACATTTAAGCGTTCCAGTTCTTCATCAGCCAGATCGACAATTTGCGAAGCAAATTCGTAAAAGCGGATAAAGCTATTCATATCTTTTTTGAACGTATCCAGCACGTCCTTCGCTTCACGAGCTTGCTTAACACTACGTTCGCAGTTTACTCGCCAAGTTTCATCGCCGCTTTTCTTTGCATCTTCGAGTGTCGATAACGCCCCTCGTAATACATCCATCGCGGAGCGGTAACGATGAGTAAAACGATCTACCGCAGGTTTACAGTACCCCGTTAGCGTTTCAGGACCACGTTTCGGGTCAAAATAAGCATCAGAAAAATTAATCACTTCATGCCATTGCCATATATGCTGTTCATTCAGCTTATGGAAAATAGCATAAACAAGGTTGGGATCGGATACCTGCACCAGTTCGGCATTCTGATAATACTCTTTAAACTCAGCCAGAATATCCTGAGGATCATTAACAAAATCAAGAACAAATGTGCTGCTTTTCCCCGGATACGTACGATTAAGACGGGATAGTGTCTGAATACAATCCACGCCCTTGAGTTTTTTATCAACGTACATGGCGACCAGTTTCGGCTGGTCAAAGCCTGTCTGGAATTTATTAGCAACCAGCATCACCTGATAATCATCAGTATCGAATGCTTTACGCATATCCCGACCTTGCAGGCCAGGGTTCATCGAGTTTTCCGTGTAGCTTTCGCCCTCATCGACAACTTCACCTGAGAACGCCACCATTGCTGTTAAACGTTTATAGCCTTTTTCCCGCACATAGCTATCAAACGCCTGCTTATATTTTACCGCTTCGAGGCGACTACTGGTTACTACCATCGCTTTCGCTTCGTGATTTAGTAAATGAGCAACATGCTCACGGAAATGTTCAATGATGACCTGTGATTTCTGGGCAATATTGTGAGGGTGTAAGCGAACCCACTTACTCAACTGCGTTTTGGCTTTTTTGCGGTCGACTTCTTTATCTTCGGCATCATGCGCCAGACGATACGCCTGCCCATAGCTGGTGTAATTTTTCAGAACATCCAGAATAAACTCTTCTTCGATCGCCTGTCGCATTGAATACAGATGAAATGGCTTCGGTTTATTGTCATTCGCCAAAGGCATTTCGGGATGAGGCGGTCTACCAAACAGCTCTAATGTCTTGGCTTTAGGCGTGGCAGTAAAGGCAAAATAGCTTATATCAGAGGAACCTCTACGAGCCTCAAGCGTCGCATTGATAACATCCTGACCATCCATTTCTTCTTCATCTATTTTTTCCGCCATCAGCACTTCGCGAAGCTGTCGAGCAGTCGTTCCCGTCTGACTTGAGTGTGCTTCATCAGCGATAACAGCAAAGCTTCGTCCTTTCAGACCAGTACTTTCCTGAATAGCCTTGAGCACATGCGGGAAAGTCTGGATCGTCACGATGATAATTGCCGTACCAGACGATAAAGCCTCGGTTAGTTGCGAAGACTTACTACCCGACTCACGGCTGATTTTACATACCACACCATCCTGATGTTCAAACTGGTAAATCGTGTCCTGCAATTGACCATCCAACACAGTGCGGTCTGTAATAACGATTACCGAATTAAAAAACTTGTTACCATCCTGGCGGTACAATGACGCTAACTGATGGGACAACCAAGCTATTGAGTTGGATTTACCGGAACCAGCGCTATGCTGAATAAGGTACTTTTGCCCTGTTCCCTCCACGCGAACGGCATTCAGCAATGACTGAACAGCGACCCATTGGTGGTAACGCGGGAAAATCAGGGTTTCCTTGATTTCCTGATGACCAAGCGCATCATCAACGCGCTTTTGCTCCAGATGTAAGTAGCGCCCCAAAATACGCAGCCAGTTATCCGGTTGCAGGATTTCCTGCCATAGATAGGCTGTCGCATACCCCTCTAATGGTTGATCGTTACCCGCCCCGCCTTCTGCGGTTCCCCGGTTAAAAGGCAGGAAAAAGGTTTTCTTTCCATCCAGTTTGGTGGTCATCGCCACCTCATACTGATTGACCGCAAAATGGACCAGCGCACCGCGTTTGAAGGTCAACAGTGGTTCTGGTTTATTTCCGGTTTTTGGCTGGCGGTCATTGATATACTGTAGTTTTGCCGCATCAAGCGATTGTTTAAACGCCGATTTCAGTTCAAGTGTGGCGATAGGCAACCCATTCAGAAACAATGTCAAATCAATGCGGCCATCATAACCATTGGGCGAATAAATCAGTTCAGGTACTACTCGTAAACGGTTAGCGCAATAGCGAACCAGCAAGTCTGGATTAAGGTCATGATCGGGTTTAAAGGTGCAAAGCTGAAAACGAGCACCGCGATCCGCTAAGGTATGTCTCAGCGTCCACAAGGTTCCTTTAGCCGAAAGATGTCTCTCAACCGCGTTGAGAAAATGTACATCTGTATCTTTTGGATAAATTCCGCAAAACTTGTCCCAGACTTCCGGCTGGGTTTCCTGTACATAAGCAAGCGCATCTTCTGGATAAATCGCCCTCTCACGATCGTAGCCGGATGAGCTTCCAAATAACCAACCACTGGATGATAGTTGCTCAATAATGTGATTCTGGAATAATAGTTCTGCGGATTTAGATACCATATCAGTTCTCTTGATACGCTTGCTCAATCAGTAACTTAGCTTTTGCTAAATCTGCCTGATTACGGACAACCACCTCAATATCACCGGTTCCCCAGTGTCCCAAATTAGTAACATCTCTGACGATATCAGAGATGATCACCTGCTCCGGTTTTAGTTTCAGGTAAAGCTTGACGTGTGGTTCTTTGGCTGTGGGCCATATCACGACGCTTAGAAAATTCTTTATCTTCTGAAACGCAGTATAAAGCAGTAACTCTTTGCGCTGAACCTCATCACCCAAGCTATCAGCAAAATCACAGATATTCTGATAAAGCGCAACCAGTTCAGGGGAAGACTTATCCAGACGATAGCGTTGAGCATTTTTCTTCTGCTTCGGCACCTGATTCTCTATTGCAACAGGCTGAGGCTTGTGAGTCTCGGTAGCAGCATTCACCAGCTCAAACATCAGGAGATCAGGGTTAAACAGCTTATAGCGGATAAGATTGATATTGCGGTTAATCTGCGCAACGGCATGCTCGTCATATTTGGTAAAATCTGCCGCAATGCAAATCACACGGGCATTGGACCAATCGATATCGTCAGCAACCTGTTTACCAAACTTATCCATCACCAGCCAACGGAACTCGGCTTGATGATCTAATAGCCAGTCCAGATAGAACAACCCCTGATTAATGACGTTCTCGTTACTCTGACGTTTATATTCGATAATCACTGGCGTGTTGTTTTCATCCAGGCCCAATGAGTCAATGCGCCCCTTATGGGTCTTGCCTGTGCTGTATTCTGTCGCCAAAAAACGAACCCCAAGGAAAGCCTCCATATGAAACTCGATCAGTTTTTGCAGATCTTTTTCAATGGCTGCTGATTTTCCCGGCAGTTCAGAGACACCGTTTTTATCGTAACGAAAGAGCTGGATATCACTCATGCTACATCCTTAGCATCGGGTTGCCATTTGCGTACGTCAATCTTACCAGTTACGGCGGCGGAAATTAGGGTGGAACGTCGTTCTTTGAGTAAGTGGATACTCTCTTGCGACTTTACAATTAAATCATCTAAATTTTTTGTAATTCTCTGCAAATAGTAAGCTATTTCAATTTGTTCACTTTTTCCCGGAAAAGGTATCTTACACTCTGCAAGAGATTCTCTATTAATTTTAGGCATAGCGACACGATCTGCTTGATTAACTGCAAATCTAGTAAAAATTGATGACAATAAGAACCATGATAAATAATCATTTGTCAAACCAGAACGAGCCGTCATTGGATACATATCTGCACTACAAAGCACATTATTTCCAGGTGAAATACATACTTTAGCTAAAGCGGGACGAATTTTGCTATAAATCACCTCCCCTTTTTTACAAAGATACTTACTACTTTCAGCACCTTGTTCTTCAGCCGTTTCTAAATTTAATATTCTGCCTTCACCACTTTGTATGTGATTTGGTGCAATCAACCAGTATTTTTTATATTGCTCAGACTTAGGGTCGACTAAACCACTACGAATACTGACGCAATAACTAAATTTTATCACATTCCAATGTTCTGGAATATCCCCCAACCATTCAATACCAGAGTATTTCATTTTAACATCGGCATTTAATCCTTTAGTTATAGAATGGGATATTACCGCTTGTCTTTTTTCTTTCAAAAATTCAATAAGCTGCTCCTGCTTACCAATTAAGCAATCAACTTTCGCAATTTCACAATCAAGAAAACTGGCTATACATTCTTGCTCCTCAATCGAAGGAAAAGGTAGATCAATGCAGCAATATTGTTCATAATTTATCGCTTTTCCATCACGGAGACTATCAGTTGTAGCTTGTAATGCAGAAACAAACACTGAAGATTTTTTTAAAAATCTATAGTAATCGACGTTAATATTCTTTAGAGGATATAACACGGTATACGCAGGGCTAATACAGCCATCATACGCACTATATTCTATACCACCCTCAAAACTTCTCAGACTAATAACAAAATCATTTTTATGAACCTTTCTAAAACTTCCCGTCCCCTTAAGGGCTAGTGCAACCTTACTTCCTGTTTTTTCAATCATCAATTTTTGAGGAATAACTCCATACTTTTGGCTAGCAGCCAATTGTTCATCTGCATCATCAGCCACAGTTCGTCTATTACCAAACAATCTCTTTGCCGATAATATACGCCATGAGGATGGAATTACCCCCAACCATTCTACACCAGAATTCTTATATTCAGAGTATTCTTTATAACTCATGAATGGATCTCCGCCAGCAAAGTCATAATCTCTCTGCTCACCTTATCCAAGTCTCGGTCAATTTCCTCCAATGAACGCGGCGGTTGATATTGATAAAAATGTCGGTTAAAAGGGATTTCATAACCCACTAATCCGATCTGCCCATCATAAGGATCGGTTTTTTCGGTATCGATCCATGCATCAGGTACATGCGGTAACACCTCGCGAGCGAAATATGTCTCAACTGATTCACTCAATGGAACATTTTCATAATCACGCAAACTAGTATCAGCCTCAGGTTTACCTTTAGTCTTACAAACGTCAGCGTTCTCATCTGTTTCACTTAAGTGCTTTATCAAAAGCTTAAACTGAGCAGCAGAAACTTTCGGTAATGCTTTTTTGAATTTTTCCCGGCTTAAATATTTATCATCCATTGCATTCAGAGCGGCTAATAACTCTAAATCACCATGTTTCGACCAGTCTTTATCTGCCAGCAACGCTTCACGACGAGCAGGATCGCGAGGAAAAAATGCCAGCTTAAGCGGTCTTTCCACCGTAATACGGCGATAGCCAAAATCAGAGGTCTTAAACAGCTTAACATTTGCCGAAGGTTGATAGCGCGTATACTGATTCACAATCTCGTCAATCTGCGCTTCCGTTAACTCTTTACGCTTACTACCAAGAGATTTCCGCATCGGCGCAAATTGCTCTGTGGCATTAATCAGCAGCACCTTGCCCTTACGTTCTTTCGGTTTATGATTGCTGAGTACCCAGATGTAAGTCGCAATCCCTGTGTTGTAGAACATATCGGTCGGCAACGCGACAATAGCATCCAGCAGATCCTGTTCCAGCACAAAGCGGCGGATCTCGCTTTCACCACTGCCCGCACCTCCGGTAAAGAGTGGCGAACCGTTAAGAATGATCCCGATACGGCTGTTATCATTCATCTTACTAATCAGGTGCAGCAAGAACAGCAAAGAACCATCGGATACTCTCGGCAAACCGGGTCCAAAACGCCCATCGTAGCCCTTTTTATGTTCTTTGCGGATAACGGTATCAATCTTTTTCCAGTCAACGCCAAACGGTGGGTTGGACAGGCAGTAATCAAAACGCTCATTCCAGAGCTGATCGTCAGAGAGGGTATTTCCCAGCTTGATATTGCTGATATCCTGTCCCTTGATCAGCATGTCCGCTTTACAGATAGCGTAAGACTCTGGGTTTAGCTCCTGACCATAAGCCCGAAGGCTGGCACTGGGGTTTATTCCATGCAGGTATTCCATACCGCTAGAAAGGAAGCCGCCTGTCCCGGCGGTAGGATCGTAGATGCGGCGGATAAGTCCCGGTTTAGTCAATGCTGCATCGTCGTCCGCAAACACCAGAGAGGTTGTCAGTCGCACGATATCCCGTGGCGTAAAGTGCTCACCCGCCGTTTCGTTAGAACTTTCTGCAAACCGGCGGATCAAGTCCTCAAATATCAGCCCCATATCGTGGTTGCTGACAGAAGAGGGGCTCAAATCAGCCTCGGCAAATTTTTTGGCTACTTTGTAGAGTAAATTGGCATCATCAAGCTGCTGTATAAACTCATAGAATTTAAAGTGTTCGAAGATCTCACGCGCGTCATAGCTGAATGAGCGAATGTAACGCTCAAGATTAAGTCGTGGCTGTGTTTCCCCCAACTTACTGAGGTCCAACGGCGAAGTATTGTAAAAGTGTTGCCCGGAAGCGTGGCGAAGAATTGCATCGGCAGCGTTCTCATCAAGCTTTTCAACCACAGGTAACTTATCAAGTACAGCCTGTTTGGTAGGCGCAAGTACACACTCAAGACGACGAAGAACGGTGAATGGCAGAATCACTCTGCCATACTGAGACTGTTTGAAATCACCACGTAGTAAGTCAGCGACAGACCATAAGAAAGCCGCCATTGAAGAAAAATTAGTCATTTTATTACCTCTTGATTTTGCCCTATTGTCCACGTTAAAGCGGAGAGGACAAGAAGAAGTGAAAGCTGCGAGGTCTTTTCTCTTGTATGGCTACATACGGGTGACGTGCCGTGGATTACTGGAATCTCCCACATGAACAAAAGTGCTAATGCTTTTTCTCAATCAAAAGGTATGGGTGGGACCAGTCAGTAACCTCTTCATATGAAACGAACCCATCGTGTTCCAGTGCGCAAACACCCTTATGACTGGCAACGTAATCGTATACAGCTTGACTTTCCAGCCCCTGTAACATGTGCGACAGCAGCTTCCGGCGCATCACATCTGACTTCCTGCGTTTACGCGCTGCCACATCTTTGTAGGTAATGTTAAAGGGCTGCCCTACCGCGTTGGTGACGCATTTACCATAACGGTTGGTTTTTGCTACACCTTCGTAATGATCCAACAGTAAAGCCAGATCTCGCCTCAGGGGTTGCAGAAGGTGCTTCCAGCGTTTCAGTACTCGCTTTGCTTCTACCTTACCTAGCTCACGATTCAACAAGCGTCGGGTACTGGATTTAAGCGATAGCGTAACGAACCCTGCGTTGAATACACTGGAAAACCGGAATTGCTTAACCAGTTCTTCAGCAATACGCAATACCCGGCAGATATATTGAGTTTCCAGCACCTCCAGCGACTTTGCCGAAATGCCAATACTCAACAGCTCATGTCGCAGTATCTCAAGCTGGCATCCCTTGATGTCATAGTTGTGACCACGGGCCAGACACGCCCACTTCATTTTAGACGGTAGAGTCTGGAAGCCAGTGCCAACCTCAAAGGATCTTCCGCCAAGGTACGCAGTTTTATACGATTGCCTGTAGGACACTATCAACGGTGATTCTTTCACCAGGTCCACGCCTGTTTCAGCCAATCGCGACAGGAAGTTGAAAATGAATATTTTGTTCTTCTTCGTGGGATTCTCATTATAGTAATCCAGCAGTGCATCCAGATTGATTTCAAGCGGCTCAAGGTTGTTCCAGACACTCACTACCAGCTCCCTGAAGGCAGCGTTGGGGATATCGCGTTTAGACTGCTGATGTTTAGCGTTCTGCCCACGGTCGATCGCAACTCCAATCAGATCATCAAATGAGTAGTTTTTACGCTTGGTGAAAATATCAGTCAGATAATGGTAGCGATCCTTACGGCTAAGGTATGCCTCGCGGTCGTTGCCAAACAACTTACGCAGGAAACGTTGAGAAACAGCATATTCCCGGCAAGAACTTTGAGCATTGGAATACCCGGTTAGTTTAATGATTCCCGCGCTTGCCAGTGCCTCCATTGCACGTTCATGCGTCGGTCCACTTTTCTTAAATACTCCAGGAAGTTTATCCCTACCCAGCTCAAATGGTACTGGCACAGAATAAGACCATTTTTTACTCGCCTTAATCTTTGCTTTTTTCTTGTTTTTACGACTACAGGTCGACACACAAATAACATGCTGAAGAAATACTGCTATATTACGATAAAATGGACGCCGAAGACTTGGCACACTATTATAAGGAATACTGAAAACGACCGACTTGAAATAGTCCAGCGTTGAATCTGTCACAAGGATATTGTTATGCGTAATGTATGGTTTCATAATTCACCTGTATATTGAGATCAAAGCACCATGCCCTGACCCCATTTATTTACAACTGAATTACGCAAATCATATGTGAACCCAACAAGGTTCAGATGCTAGATAATGATCATAATATTGGAGGCTGGAGCCTCATGATAGCTGATACTGGATAATGGCTATAGTATGTAATGACATTTATACAACAATATAGAGATAGAGTGTATACAGAGTATAATAGATATATCTATATACCTTGTAGACGTAAATAGCGAATAAATATCAGTTTGGCCAGAATGGGATTAGCGGATTCGTAAAACGTTACCGGTTATTAAGCGGTACAGCCTCCTCCCGGTGATATTCAATAACGGTTGTAGACACATATTATTCTCTGGTTTTATTCTTTTGAAACCTCGAATTTGCTCAACACCGCCGTTCCTTGCAACTATCAGAGTCAGGGAAAGCCATCGCCGATTTTCCCCTACCATTGTACGAGATGCAAATCGGACACTAAACAGCAGCGGTAGTTCGCCGGTCTACTAGGTCAAAATCCGGCAACGTTGGGCGGTCTGGAAGGGTGTTTTTTTGCAGGTCACTCATTTCAGTTCTGCCTCTTAACCGATTAATCAGTGAAGTAACTGGCCTCTGAATCTGCCGGGCTGGTCTCCGTACAACAGGCTGATGACGAAGCGGACAACCCCCTTGCTTAGGGATGAATTGCTGGTGAAGGACAGCAACCCGACTCTGCGTTGAGTGCGTAATTGCACAGTCAGAGACCAGGCTCGCCTACAAAGCCGCAATCAATAAATCACTAAATCACTTTTTTCAAAGCGCCAAATGTTTTCACCATGGTTAGCCTACCAGTGCTGAGTAGTGTTGATCACCCATTTTCAGCAACTGGGCGAGTTAACGCATCTACATACCCTCCCGATATCCTCTTTGAACGATTTCAGCGAAAAGCTCATCAACAAACCTTGTTGCGATTATGGGTATTCGGCGACAGAATAGTCATCACAATCGATCCGCATTTCAACAGATTGCGATCACTTACAACGTAAGGTTAAGAGGCCTATGAATACCGATTTGATGCCCAATTTCTGGAAGCTGTCACATGGCTGGAAGGAGTTCTCATTCCTGGATATGGTCGAATGTATTGATGAAAAGCTCGTCTACATTCACCGCACGACCGCTGGTAAAGGACAGTCTTCCGTCAGCCAGGCAGAGGAGTTTGTAAACGCTCCGATTGGCGATTACTTCTACCTGACTCACGGTAATCAGGGTGTATACCTGCTTGGTCAGTTCACTGGCCCGGTTAACTACTTCACTAAACACAGCGATGGCTGGATGGACAGACCATTCCGGCTGATCCACAAAGCCAATGCCAGAGAGGCGTATTATGGCGTCGAGAAATGGTGGACACCTAATCACAACTCTACCTTTGTTAAGGTTCCGCACCACGAATATGACTTATTTGAAGAGCTGATATTGACGCCATATTTCGATATCAACCTGAAAGATTTTTAACTTAAAAAGCGAGCAAATATGAAGGGAGTTTTAGAGAAATGTACTGTGGAAGACTTTAACTATATATCAGCCACTCTGGATAGCTATGTATCTTTCACAAATGATAAGCGCAGAAAAACACTATTATCTGCATATCAAAACAACCCAGCATTACATGCTGAATTAATATCACTTATTGACACACAAATAAAATACTTCGGTTCTTCCGATTTGGCTTATCTAAAGAGGCATTTAATTAATGGGGAAGGTTCTATTCCAGCCACGGAGATCATTGATGATGTATGCAAAAAACTAAAGGTCAATGTTAAAGTCGGCGGCTCGATAGAATCAAAACTTGAAAAGCTGGTGCTCTCCGTTGTTGAGAAGGAACTATTAAGCAAGACGCCAGAAGAATTATCAAAATGTTTCAATGAGCTGGGAGTAGGTGATATTGACAGAGAGGAGATAATCTCCCATATCAAAAAGAATGGCAAAGTGGCAATTTTGCCTATTGTATTTCAGATCCTTGGTCCCAAAATTGCACTTGGGATCGTAGAAACCATTATCGTCAGTCTCATCGCTCAGATGATTGGAAGGGAGGCGGCGAAACAACTCGTCAAAGAGTTACTCAAGCGTAACCCATGGATTAATAGCTTAGGACCCATTCTATGGGCTATATCTGGAGCATGGATTGCTTATGATCTGCAAGGTCCAGCCTATCGCAAAACCGTGCCAATTTGCCTGTATCTGGGGATCGTAGCTTTGCGTGATGGCGAAGAAATGCTTTGAGGTAAAAAGGGGTGGTTATAAGCCACTCCTTTAAGCCCTTACCATATTGTAAAATTATTCTTCAATAAGCTTATCAAGCTTTTTGCAGATAAAACAGTAGCGACGACCAACTTGCTTACGCTTATAGACAATCTGAATAGTACTATACTCCTTATTCGCATCGGATAATAATACCCCTTGCTTTGTTAATAGCATCAGGATGCCTTTGCGCTGAGATTTCGGTAAGCAGTTATGTAACAGATCCTTATCAACTGCATATACGGCCCGACCTTTAACTTTGTGGATAATGACCGGTGACTTTTTAATCGCCGTTTGGGTTACGCGATCATTTCCAATCAGATTTAAAAGATCACCCTTTTTGCAAAAATCAATAATTGCATTCAACGAGTTACCCATTAGGGGTTTGGTTATTTCAGGTTCAGACAAAACTGCCTTAAGAGAATCCTGGTAGCAGGTTGAGATCCCTTTCATGATCTCCTGCTTTGTAAAGGGCAAAACACCATATTTCACAGCAATGGAACCTGCTACATAAGCGATTGCAAAACGTTTGGCGATACGCACCTGAATGCCGGAGTTACGATCTACCTTGTGCTTATCCAGAAAGAACTCAATCCCTTTTTCAAGCTTCCGCTTCACGTTTTCACGATCGTCCTGAATATCAGCCACCAGGCGCTTGAGAAAGGCAGGTTTGGCACTGCCATAATAACGGTGAGTTGCATCCTTGATCGCATGAACAAGTTCGTTACTGGAATTGACATCATCTGGCAGTGATTCGAAGATCCCCATTTCAGCACCAGCATCTGCATTAACGTCGATTACACGCACATTTTCGCCTTCAAGGCGCTCAACGTTCCCGGAAGCAGCAAGTTGTTGAAGACTGCACTCACCCGTACTGAAAATACTTACCTGCCATTCAGCAACTTTGTTCTCATACATTGCAGAGCGTGTTTTCCCTTTCCCTCCGGAAAGCGTATACACACGGTTTTGCATAATCTTAGCAGCTGCCAGTACGTCTTTATCTAACAGCTTCGACTCATCGAGAACTAGGTAGCTGTCGTTATGGGCCACGGCAATCTCCTCAAGCCCTTTATCCGTATTGTTCCACAGTACGACAACATCTTTAGGTGATCCTGCTAATGATGCCAGCATGTAGGCACTGGACGTTTTTCCTATACTACTCATCCCCCACAAATGAAACCCACCCCCTTCCATACCTGAAAGCTTAAGGAGAAAACCTGAAAATCCGCAGCACAGAGCCAACATAATACGCGAGCTATATAGTGCATATGGAGCGACATTCATTTTCCATAATTTTAATATCTCCTGTTTATCCTCGACTGGTAAATGATTTTTAGCACCAGGATGCAGTACAGGCTTATCCCCTTTAACTTTGCCAATAACTATATCGTTAACACGCAAATAAACATCATCATAAAAACCTGGCTTATAGCGCAGTGTGATTATCTTATCGGTTTCCTTAATTACTTCTTGATGAGCTTGAATCCAGTATTCTTTAGTCACATTGGGATTATGCCCGCACGTTAATAACGTTTTTTTTAACTCCAATACACTGACAAGTGCCTTGGCTGGTACAAGCACATGGGTCGACTCCATCTCTTGAAAATCAGTGATTTTAATAAGTCGGTATGCAACTGGACACAATTCTGAAATTTTTGTACGAGCCAACAATGTAACAAATAGCTTTTCTTTTTTATTATTCAATATCTCTTTATATTCTTTCATTTATAGTTCCTTATCGTATTTAAAGATCACATCATACTTGCAGTAATAAACATCAGAATTAAGGCGTGAGAGTTCCCTTGTATGGTTTCTCACACAACACTATTATTTTATTTAAAATTGCAAAAATAGTTTACAGCTGGTACATATCGCTAATAGATTATGGCATTATTTTAATATCAAATGGTCACCATACTTCCTTACCTTATACATAAAAGTCAATCCGGCTATACCAATAGAATCTAGCTTAAGCAGAGAATCAACATATTGCTTACGCAATAGACGGTATTTTTTAGTCCAGCGCTTCCTTTTCCTTTCCTTGCTCCCCTGTATATGATAATCATCATACTGAATTGATTCGACTCGCCACCAGATAGCTTTAAAACGGTAACTCACCTGTCGCATTGGATTTTTTAATTTACTCACGAGCATAGGACGGTTTATCACATTCTTTCGTGTATTCATGTTTCTCTTATTTTTCATCCTAACACGTAGACTTTTAATAGCCTGTTTGTCATTTGGAATGATGAGATGAAAATGTGGCATCCACTTATTAGCTTCTCGATGAAAATCCAATTCAAACCCACCAATCACCATTTCATCAAAGCCACATTCATTTAGCCAGCGACGAAGTCGTGCTATTAATGTATTGGGTTGCCATTGAAGCAGTTGACTGTCACTAAGTGCATCCTGATAGAATATTAAGGTTAAGCCTCGCCAATTCTTCCGTTTCTTACATAAGCGAAGTACCTCCCCAATCATTTCCAGTCGGTGTAGTCTGAAGCATTCCGGACATGCAGCGCTCCCACAAGGTCCGCCGAGCCAACAGTTTTCAAGCTTTATTGCTAATTTTAGATACTCGCTTTTATCCAGACGCCTCCCTATAGTTCGTAATGACTTTATACGCTTTAATCTTTTTTCGTAGACATCTTCGATAGTTTCGAATTTAGGCACCTGTCTTTTAATTTCTTTTGCGAACGCCTCGAGCTGAGGATTAACAAGGGGCTGCATCACCGCTTCGTTTATCTTCACTGACGGAATTTTCATGTAAGCGTTCCATCGTTGATAGGCTTACGACTAGAAATCCATCCCTCTATGTCTTCTTCAAGCCAGCCGACACTACGACCTTCCGGTGACAAGCGGAGCTGTGAGGGAAAGTGCCCCTTGGAAATTAAGCGATAAAGAGACGATCTTGAAATGCTACAACGGTGCAAAACATCATTAATTTTTAATACTCGTTTTATTGCCATGATTCCTCCTGAAATGTGATGGGAGTATCCTAAACCATGGTTTTTGCGTGGTTCCGTAGGTAAAAAGTGAGAATTGAGTTACCCATGCCAAAGCAATCGATTGCATTTTTAGCTTCAACATTTAGATCTAAAACGGGGTATAAGAACATAAAAGATTAAATAATTGATTTTTATAAACAAATATTTATAATTTTTGTCTAAAGCCGCTTGGTGCCTGATGCAGGGTATTCAGATAACCAGAATAAAGCATAAATCACCTTAAAAATTCACAAATCATCTTTAAAATGGATATTTTAATGACAGAGAAGCATTTAATACCAGTTTACCCTGAGCTGGGTGCGGATTCACTCAGAAAGCTGACAATGATTGCTTCACAGCATTATCCGGGCTGGGCAAAAGAAGAAAAAAGGAGTGGTGAACCGCTGAATATGACCATGAGTTACTGTATTGAGGTAGCCTATAACCTGCTGGAAAAGTCCCGCACAACCCTTCCACTTTATGATGCTTTACCCCCACCCAAAACGGTCAAAGCCCAGATCCTCTACGACATTTACCAACGCGTCACGACTCTAAAAGGCAACGGCAGCTCCACAGCACAGATGGTGTTGTACCTCAACCAGGCGCAATTTCCGACCCCAGATGACCTGTTCGCAGACAAACCACTGACGGCCGCAGCCCGAAAGCCATCACGCTGGGATAACCGCGATATTGATACAATTATCACCCGAGATGGGCAGCCCACCGATCTGCTGAGAGAACACCTGCAGGCACTGAATAAACGCGGGCAGCGCAAAAGAGCACCAGGAGCAAAAAGCGTACGTTAGTTTCGTTAGGCTCCCAGTACAGGACTAGCTGTTTTGAACATTACCAGCACCGAATCTGTTTGCTGGCGCTGATTTTCATGCTCTCACCACGACAGTCATAGCGCGTAGTAGTGGATATGTCACTGTGGCCTGCCAGCTGGCGCACGGTGTTAATATCCACGCCCTGCTCCAATAAACGGGTGATGAAGGTACGCCGCATGTCATGTGGGGTGAACCGCGCAACGCCTGAAGTTTGCTGTAACTCCACCAAGATGCCCGTTAACCCGGTTGTTGTCAGAGGCTGACTGGCAACCTTACCGTTGCGCTGAATTCGCTTGAACAACGCACTGTCAGCCTCGTCTGCGCTGACTTTAAGCCATGCGCGGATGGCCTTGTCCACCGCATCCGCCACGTGAATTTCACGGTATTTACGCCCCTTCCCTTGCCTCACCGTCAGGATGCCGTTGTCATAGTCCCGGTGCTCAAGTTTAACCAGTTCCCCGGCCCGCAGGCCCGTTCCGCAAAGTGTCAGCACAATGGCGGCATCACGACAGCGCCGTACCGGTTGCGGATGCTGTTTTGCGGCCTGAATCAGCGCCCGGATCTCCGACTTGCCTAACGCCCTTCCCTTGCGCTGGATATCACCGTTCACACGCTTAACTGACCGTATACGTGCCAGCGTTTCGGTATCCATGCAATTGAGATTAAAGGCCGTCTGTGCCACGCCCCGCAGTGCTGACAGCGCCATGTTGACCGATGACACGGCGTAACCGTCATCCAGCAGTGCCGCACGTACTTTAGCGACGGCGGCGTAGTTAAGCTGTTCCCACGGATAGTCTGCTGCATCCGTATCGTGTTTAAGTATTCTGGCGCTGCGGTTTAACAGGCTGGTGATGCCCCGCCGCCCCGATGGTGCAAGACCGCCAAGATACGCATCAAACACGGTGGTTTGCACCACCGGCACGACCTGACGCAACGCAGCCCGGCTCATGCGCGTAACCCGCAATAACGTACATTAAACCAGGTAACTTTCAGCATCACACTAGCCCCCGTTCAGCCATTGATACCGTTTCCGTCCCCGCCACGATAAAGTGATCAAGTAACCGCACATCCAGCATTTCCAGCAGCTCCTGAAGCTTTTTAGTCAACTTGATATCGCAGCGGCTGGGTTCAGGCTCGCCGCTGGGGTGGTTGTGAACAAGGATGACTGCGGCGGCGTTATGTTTCAGTACACGCTTGATAACTTCACGGGGGTGAACACTGACCGAGTTTAACGTCCCCCTGAAGAGGATTTCGCGGTGCAGCAGCTGATTCTGATTATCGAGCAGGATGATGCCAAACTCTTCATGTTCAAGCGGTGCCAGCTCAACCATCACGCACCGTCGAACATCATCAGGGGAGCAGAGTTGAACCCCACGCTGATAGTACCGGCTGATAATGTCACGCGCTTGATCAAGGATACGGGTTTCACGCTGGGTAAATAGGGTCATGTCAGAACTCCCGTTCAATGAAGTAAATGGCGTCGGGAAACAGCTGGCGGCGGGTTACGCCAGTACGCAGGGAGAAAGCTTTACGGGGCATGGTGGTTCGCCCGTTACTGTCGAAGAAGCAGAGCGTTTCTTCGTCCATTTTGGTGATAAGGGACCAGTGAAACTGGTCGCTGAGCATAATCAGGCGGGAGTGGTCAGTGACGTCCAGAAACCTCTGCATTTCCCTGAAAAGCCGCCCGTCTGATAATCCCCGCTTCCCGGCAAAGGGTCTGGTGATTTGAACCGGGAACTGGCGGCCGTAGTGCCCTTTCTGCAACACCTGCGCTATCAGCCAGTCCAGACGGTCCTCTTCAATCCCTTCAGTCAGCCATTCATGCAAAGGCCAGCGCTGCTGATAAGCCTGAATAAGCCGGTTCATTAACGGGCGTCGTTTCACCCTGCCGTCATACAGCCAGCTCAGCATGTTAACCACGCAATAAGCACCGCAAAGACAGTCCAGTTCGCCCTGTTGAGACGCACGTATCCCTCTGTTATCAGTCACAGATAATTCCCCATAAGGTAGTGATGATTAGTGCGGCGGGATTAGCTTTCCCACAGGACAGTAATGGTGTAAGCGTTCATGGCGTGATACTGAATAAAGTTGGATTGCCAGAGTTCAAACAACTCCCTTCCGGCGTTAACAGGCAGGTCCCCCCTGTACGCCAGAAAGACATATTGCTGACTCCAGCTAATATCAATTTCCTTTTCCAGTTCGGGGTATACCGTCCCCATATAACCGAAGTCGGTGATGTAATCAAAATACCATTCATCATTGCGTGAAATAAGTCGTATTTCGACGGGGTGGTAACCACCCTTTTCAGCGCTGTAACTCAGGTCTTTAAATAACAGACTGACGGCTGTAATTTTGGTTTTATGCGGCGGTGGATTTCCCGCTTCATTTAATATGATATTTATTAATTCTTGATCGACGGGCATAGCTAGCCCTTCCTGATGGACAATATTCATCAGTTATTTTCCTGTTCAACATATTCTGAAAAGACGTTATGTCTGCACCAGCACAGGTGGGGTTTAATCACCTAATAAATGGTAAGTGCATGGCAACGTACTGACTGGGTAAAATATAGTTCATTAGCAATATTATTATATCAAAAATATACCTTAAATGCAAATAGTAACAATGGGAAACTAATATGTAGTTCAGAAATGAAATAACTGACAGTAGGTTTTTATTCATTATTAAGTGATGGCATACTTTCCATTCTGCCATGTCAGACAGGTCAGGATTCCGGGGTGGTTCCTTCTGTCTGGCATGGCGGAAAACTGACGCTATCACACCTTCCCGTTCAGCTTTTCAAAGAGGCGATTACGCTCATCTTCAGGCAGCTTCATGATTTGTACCGCCAGTTCAGAAACATCAGGCCCCTGAGACATCAGATCGTCCTTTACCAGCCTGAGGGCCTGCTCCATCAGTTGCGTCCGCGAAGCTGGTGACATATTGCGATACAACTGTATCCAGAGGCTAAGCTGGCGATCGCTGTCGGTGAGAGTAAACGCTTCACCCTTAGCCCTGTTTCTCTCATCATCAAGCGACATTGTGGCTGCGCTGATATGGTAAACCACGCCTTTCCCGGCAGTCCTTTTACGACGTATTTCCGGGTGCAGGGATGCCAGTTTTTCCAGGCGCATCCTAGCGCCACGCGCAGTGCCCGGCATCCCCTCAATATGAGTGAATTCCTCTGCTGTCAGCCAGTCTTTAGCCTCTTCAACAGAAGCTTCAGGATGGGTCGCTATAGCCGATACTGATCTCTTACTGCTCATATAAATTTCACCAGATATCAATGCGTTAATATGAAAACCAACAAATAGATACCAAAAGAACTTGAAAGGTATCTTTTATTCGCATTTAATATCCATGTACTGATTCCATGGAGTTAATACTGTGCGTAACTCAACAGCATCGCAGAAAAAGCAAAGCAAAGGAAGTTCAGGGAACTGGCATCGTGCCGATATTGTGGCAGCACTTCACAAGCGAGGGTTAACGCTGGCGTCACTGTCACGCAGTCACGGCCTTGCACCACGTACATTAAATAACGCCTTAGAGCGTCATTATCCCAGAGCTGAGCGCATTATTGCCGGGGCTCTGGATACGACACCGGAAACATTATGGCCGGAAAGGTATGCCCTTAAAAATGGACCTAATAGCAGGTAAAGGATGCAACCATGGCAACCACCATCACTGAAATAACGGTATGCTTTGAGTATTTTTTCAGTTCTCTTTATCGCAGGGAGTTCGTCAAAACCCTGCGTCTGAACGAATGTAGCGAGCGGGAATTACTGCCTCTGGTACGTTGCTATTTGCTGGGTTGGTTTGCAGATAATGTCTCACCAGAAGTAAAAAGCAAGCTGCCGGGAACTGTATCCGGGCACGGTTACATTGATTTTGTCATTGATGATGTAGCCGTTGAGTTTGCAGTACGTAAACCAACTGCGGCACGTTCGAATGTCTCCGCAACTGTAAATAGCACTGAAGTTAAAAAGTTGATGAAGCACGACGGCAAAGCCTTGCTTGTGCTGTTTGACTTCTCTGACACGCCCTACTCAGAAGAACAGATCGAATCTTTCCGCAACTGGCCCTCTCTCGGTCGAGGGAATCATCGCAGGTCCGCATTCAACGTCGTTTATTTCTTTGTGGGAAAACGCAGACCGCTGACACTGGGGAAAATCACCAAAAACATCCGTATCACTTAATAGAGAATTAATTAATGAACAGAAAACTGTTGGCCTTATTGATGGCAGCCATAACGCTACCTGTCGCAGCAGCGCAGTACGTAAAACCCGGAGCGGTTCTAACCCTGAATCCGGGAAAGAGCAATGCTGAATTCAACATTAATGCCTCAACGCGGGATGGTTCGGGCGTATGCAATATAGAGGGTACAGCACAGCAAATAGCTGCCGGAGAAAGCCAGAAGCGTCGCTGGGTCTGGAATGACAATACCAGCCAGTGTATTGCAGTGATTAGTGAGCTGTATAACGGTAAGATCAGCGTTATAACACATGGTTGCGAAAGTTACTGCGGAGCCCCTGCAACAGGTGCAATGGATGGCCTATTTAATAAGAAGTAAAAGTATCGTTAATTAACGAAGGAACCCTAGATGAAAAGAACAATGCTTCTGGTATTAATAGCCGCTGGTGTGCTGACTGGCTGCGGCGAGAAAACACCGAAATGCAGTAGTGATGATGCAAAAAATCTGGTCGTAGATATTGCAAGAAAGACAATCGAGAAAAGCATGACACTGGATAAGGATGTGCGTATTTCAGTTGAAAATGTTAGAACAATTAGCCATGAATCAGGTCTGGATGTTTATCAGTGCGCTGCTGATTTAACGTTCACAAAACCTGAGCTACAAAACTCCTTACCAATCGCCTACCGGATTCAGAAAACCGATGAGGGTAAAGGCCAGTTCTATATAAACGTATCTGGATTATAATTTATATTAGTCGAACCTGATCTAAAATAATTAATTAAAAGGTTGAGAGTTACCGTTTTTTGATATCGGAGTTGAATTCTTATACAAAACACTAAGTAACTCTCATGCCTCATACTACCAATCCCGTTATCAAATACAAAGTCATTTTTTCAATTTAGTTAAATATACCATCAATATATTCTAAACCTGTAAATTAATGGATATTTCACGTAATACTTTTAATCGATATAGCAAACTGGCTGATGATGATAGCATATACACGCTGATAATTCGTAGTCGCCGCACGTCTAACCTTTCAAACCGTAAAGAGTACGGCGGTAAAAGAGTGAAATGATTATCATCTTTATTTGGCGATAAATAACATCGAACGCACAAAAACGAAGCCGACATCCTCAAAAACTAGAGGCATCTGCGATACGTTTTGATAAAACGATACTGAACGAGTTTTATCACGCTACGTTAAGCAAAAAATCATATCGCATTCTTCAGATATTGCAATCGGATCTGAATGAATGGCTGACTCACTATAATAATGAGCTTGTCCATCAATGGAGAATGTGCTGTAGTTAGGCGTCAACGGAAATGTTACTTGATGAAACGCGCATTTGTGTTCAGAAAAATTAAAGCCAGTTTAATCTGACAGTCACCTTTAAAAAAATAGGTAACTGTCAGGTCTAGTCTGAGCTAATACACATCCATATCTATGATTCAAGTCTCTCCAAATATATCATGATATACTTCTGGATGTTTCTTCTGGGCCCATTCCAACAAAATATCCAGCTTTTTGGTTCTTTCTATATTAATTAACCGTGCTTTTTCTTTTTCATGTTCCTTCTTCTCCTTTTCTTCTTCTTTCTTCTTATTATTATTTTTTTCTTCCTCTTCTTTTAATTTTTCATTTTTGACTCGAACTTCTTTTTTCTCATTATTTTTGATAATAAGCGAACTAACTGAGTTTTTATACTCTTTCATTAAGGATTCTTTAGCCCACTCTACTAATTTATATGAGAAAGAAATAGCCGAATTCCCAGCATCTCGGCATTTTTCTGGAGAAAGAGGTTTTTTGGCTTTTGTTTTATCTATATATGATATATCTGAATGAGCATAGGCACCACGATATTCTGCAATTGATTTCCAATCTGAATACATAACATCACTAAAATCGACATGTATGCCTAATACCATAACTATTTTTTTTATGTACTTACGTGATATACCATGATTTGAAGTTAACATTGAATGAATAAAAGGCTCACAAGTATAATTGGAATTCAAAAAATACTCTATGGGTGATACTGGATAAAGCACCTCACCTTTTGATATTTCAACATCATCATCTGCGATCTCAGATAATCTTCTTTCAAGAACCCCGGACAAATGTAATGAATACATAAATGGAATTGTTATAACACCATCCTCTAAAAACAAATCATGAGATGCTTTATAGACACTTAAAACAACTCCTTCGATAAAATCTTCAATAGCGGCATGCAGTAGGACACAATATGACTTAACATCTAATTTAAAAGTTTCAGGTTCCACTAATGGGTCGTTAAAATAAGGTGCAAGAAACTTTCGCTCCAAATCGTCTTTTGTTTTTGACAGATCATTAGCCATTTGTGTTAATGAGTCTATATGTACCTGGTAGGACATAATTCCTCCCCGTCAAATATTTACACTAAATGGCACTGAATAATTCGTCTTTAGTCGACTATTGAGACAGTCAAAGAATATATTAAATCGGTCATTGTGTTGTATCACGCCTGCTGTTGTGGATTCAACTGCACTGACAAATCTTTCATTTTTGAAAGCATCTTTCACACCTTCAATAAAATCATCAGAAAATGACTTATCAATATTGATACCATCCTCTAACAATCTTGAAGCATAATGAACCTGAACTTCAAATAAAGACCGATTGAAACGCGACTCCCATGCTCCTTTTTCAGTTAACCATTTCTTAGCAACTGAGCCGTCTACATCTGCGAAACTAAAAATATTCAATAAAGTAGCACAAGCATTATCAAAAACCGTGCATCCTTTAATTAAATCCACCGAGTATTTATCCCAATTAAGATTCATATAATTGGTAAAAAGATCCAGTTCTCTTCTTAAAGCACCACCATACTTATCTTTTGAAAACTCTAAATATAGATATTTTAAAAGCAACTCTGCATCTTTAAATCTTTTATCCGCAACCTTAATATTTAAAATATTTCGAAGGGGTATTTCTTCATCAGTATGCTTAATAATTAACCTAGAAAACTCACCTTTATAAATTGAATTTCTCAATTCTTGCATAGTTAGAGGCGATGAACCGGTATTCAATCTATAAAAAATATCATAAAGTGTTGCATAGTTTTTATAACCTGAAAGTAAAGTACATCTAACATCTGCATTTAGAAAGCGACGTTTTTCTTCGACTGTAAAATCATCAAAGGTCAAACCGTTATTATGTCCCAAAATAGTTTGATTTTTTAATTTTGGAAGCCCATCCCAAATTTCAGGATCAACCTTACTAAATCCATATATAGCCAATAAACGTTGTTTACCATCAATCACAACGTACTTCTTTTTCTCGCCTATAACTTCTGCCAATACAATTTCTGGAACAGGATATCCAATCATTAATGACTCGATCAATCTTGAGCGTTTTTGATTGTCCCAAACATTTCTACGTTGAAAATCTGGATTAAGATCAACATTACCTTCATCTATTTGTTGGACTATCGTTTGAACCGTCCAATCGCGTGAGTAAACGACCAATTGGCTAACGTCGTTCTCAGAGGCAGTGCTAAGCACTTCTTCTTCATTATTCTGAAGAATTTCTTCATTATATGCATTATCCGTATCGTCAAATCTACTCATAAATCCCCCATAAGTTCTAACTGACTTAGAATCATTCCATTTAGAATATCATTTATCCCACTAAGATAATCATTGATTATACGGTTTCAAGATAGTTTGCCCAGACCTGTAACCATCTTTTGCACTCTGAATCATACTTGTATAGGTTATAAATCCCTTCCATACCACCTTTTGTATGTCCCAGAATCGCCTCTGCCACTTCGTTAGGGCATTGAAGCCGCGACAGCCCGGTACGAACAGTCCGCCGTAAATCGTGCGGAGTCCAACTCGGTATATCTAACATCTGGCCGGATTCACGTAAGCGCCACGCACTCTCTGTCAGATATTTTTGCTGGATTGGAAGTCTTGTTCGTGTAGACGGAAATAAATACTTATCCGAATTCAGACGAAGTACACTTAGGAAATCTATGGCTTGCGTAGATAGCTGAACGTAACGTTCAACACCTGTTTTAGTCTCACGCAGGTATATCGTCCCCTTTTCCAGATCAACATCACTCCACGCCATGTTACAGACCTCACCGGTACGACAGCCGGTCCAGAGAGTCAGACGTAACACGTTTTTGATCGTTGGCGTGTAAGCCGAACCCGGAAGCCATTTAAGGAATTTTGCAAGCTCGTCCTCACTCAGTACTCGTGTTCCACGTCCATTTGTGAGCTTGATTCTTGTCTGTCGTAAGCTGGATTTTGCTAACAACGCTGGATTCGCAAAACTGTCATCAAAGCGCCCAAGGCCAATTGCAAATTCATATGCGAGTGAAAGCTCCCTCAGTACATTCCCTGCCTGTACGGTTGCACCTCGAGCTACAATGCCATTGATTAAATTAATGACATCCTGGCGAGTAATCTCAGCAGCATTCCGGGTTCCTAAGCTTTTAACAGCGTCACCATAGAGAGTACGACGAACCTCAGCCTGCCCTTTCGGCTTTCTGGCACCGGGAATGACCTTCCCGTCCTTCGTTTTACGATCCTCAATACGTTCGGTAAGATACAGTTCAACTAATCCCTGTATGGTCAATTCAGGAATCTTAGCCTGTTCAGCTTCAATCGCACGCTGGAGTTTATCTTGTTTGAGTTCAGTCGCAGGACACCGACCTTCCTGTCGGAGGAGCTTTAATTCGTGGAGTTTAAGACGCGCAGCGGCGAGAGAAGTCTGCGGGAAGTTACCAATTTTAACCTGAGCAAGCTTGCCAGTCAGAGGACTTGTGTAACGGTAGAAAAAAGACTTAACCCCAGTTGCACCGCAGGAGACACGTAAGCCACGATTTTCGCCTATATCAGCCTTATCTTTGTCGCCAGGCTTCATCATTTCTACCGCTTTAAACGAAAGTGGCTTTCCCTCTTGTTTTCCTGCCATAAAGACTCCGTTATCATGCACCTTATGCAGTCATGAACATAAATGTAGGTTGTGCTGTATGTGCCCATATTTTACCAGGCCATAGGTTGGCAAGCTACACTTTAACCTACATTTAAATGTAGGATGTCATGATATTCGATGAGACACCGTGAAACCTAATGATAACCACAAAAATCACTAACTCATTAAAAATTAAGAAAATGGACATCACAAACCGATGAGTACAATAGAAAACTTAGACTCTCACACCCCAATGATGCAGCAGTATCTCAAGCTGAAAGCCCAGCATCCGGAGATCCTGCTTTTTTACCGCATGGGCGACTTCTACGAATTATTTTATGACGATGCAAAACGCGCATCGCAGTTGCTCGACATCTCGCTGACCAAACGCGGCGCATCGGCGGGCGAGCCGATCCCCATGGCGGGGATCCCCCATCACGCTGTAGAAAACTACCTCGCCAAACTGGTGAATCAGGGCGAATCCGTCGCTATTTGTGAGCAAATTGGCGACCCGGCAACCAGCAAAGGGCCGGTTGAACGCAAAGTGGTTCGCATTGTCACGCCCGGCACCATCAGCGACGAAGCGCTGTTACAGGAGCGCCAGGACAATCTGCTGGCAGCCATCTGGCAGGACAGCAAAGGCTACGGTTACGCCACGCTGGACATCAGTTCTGGGCGCTTTCGCCTGAGTGAACCGGCCGATCGCGAAACGATGGCGGCCGAACTGCAAAGGACCAATCCCGCAGAACTGCTGTATGCCGAAGATTTTGCCGAAATGGCGCTGATCGAAGGCCGTCGCGGACTGCGCCGCCGCCCACTGTGGGAGTTTGAAATTGATACCGCCCGTCAGCAGCTTAATCTGCAGTTTGGCACGCGCGACCTGATCGGTTTTGGCGTAGAGAATGCGCCGCGTGGGCTTTGTGCGGCGGGTTGCCTGCTGCAGTATGTCAAAGATACCCAGCGCACGTCCCTGCCACATATTCGTTCTATCACCATGGAGCGCCAGCAGGACAGCATCATTATGGATGCCGCGACGCGCCGTAACCTGGAGATCACCCAAAACCTGGCGGGCGGCGTAGAAAATACGCTGGCTTCGGTGCTCGACTGCACCGTAACCCCGATGGGCAGCCGTATGCTTAAACGCTGGCTACATATGCCGGTGCGCGATACCAAAACGCTTACCGAACGTCAGCAAACCATCGGGGCGTTACAGGATGCCACGAGCGAGCTACAGCCGGTGTTGCGTCAGGTGGGCGACCTGGAGCGTATTCTGGCGCGTCTGGCGTTACGTACTGCTCGCCCGCGCGACCTTGCCCGGATGCGCCACGCCTTCCAGCAGTTGCCGGAACTTCGCGCCCAGCTCGAAACCGTCAACAGCGCGCCCGTTCAAATGCTGCGCGAGAAGATGGGCGAATTTACTGAACTGCGGGAACTGCTGGAGCGCGCAATCATTGATGCGCCGCCGGTGCTGGTGCGCGACGGCGGGGTTATTGCACCGGGTTATAATGAGGAACTCGACGAATGGCGCGCGCTGGCAGACGGCGCAACCGACTATCTCGATCGACTGGAAATCCGCGAGCGTGAACGTACCGGTCTGGACACGCTGAAGGTCGGCTTCAACGCCGTACACGGTTATTACATTCAGATCAGCCGGGGACAAAGCCACCTTGCGCCAATCAACTATGTTCGCCGCCAGACGCTGAAAAATGCCGAGCGCTATATCATCCCGGAACTGAAAGAGTACGAAGACAAAGTTCTGACCTCGAAAGGCAAAGCGCTGGCGCTGGAAAAACAGCTCTATGATGAACTGTTCGAACTGCTACTGCCGCATCTGGCAGCGTTGCAGCAGAGCGCCAACGCGCTGGCAGAACTCGATGTGCTGGTGAACCTGGCTGAACGCGCTTATACGTTGAACTACACTTGCCCGACCTTTACCGATAAACCCGGCATTCGTATTACGGAAGGGCGGCATCCGGTAGTGGAGCAGGTTCTGAACGAGCCGTTTATTGCCAACCCGCTGGATCTCTCACCGCAGCGCAGGATGCTGATCATTACCGGACCCAACATGGGCGGTAAAAGTACCTATATGCGCCAGACAGCGCTGATTGCGTTGCTGGCCTATATCGGCAGCTACGTGCCTGCGCAAAAAGTCGAAATTGGTCCCATCGATCGCATTTTTACTCGCGTTGGCGCGGCGGACGATCTGGCCTCCGGGCGTTCCACATTCATGGTAGAAATGACCGAAACCGCTAACATTCTGCATAACGCGACCGAGAACAGCCTGGTGCTGATGGATGAGATCGGGCGTGGCACGTCCACTTACGACGGCCTTTCTCTGGCGTGGGCGTGTGCGGAAAATCTGGCGAATAAGATTAAAGCACTGACGCTGTTCGCGACGCACTATTTTGAACTGACGCAGTTGCCGGACAAAATGGAAGGGGTGGCGAACGTGCATCTGGATGCGCTGGAGCACGGCGATACCATCGCCTTTATGCACAGCGTTCAGGACGGTGCAGCAAGCAAGAGCTACGGCCTGGCGGTGGCGGCATTAGCGGGCGTACCGAAAGAAGTGATCAGACGTGCGCGACAGAAACTGCGAGAGCTGGAGAGTATTTCGCCGAACGCGGCGGCAACCCAGGTCGATGGCACGCAGATGTCGCTGCTGTCTGCCCCGGAGGAGACGTCTCCTGCCGTTGAAGCGCTGGAAAATCTCGACCCGGATTCCCTGTCACCGCGTCAGGCGCTGGAGTGGATTTATCGCCTGAAGAGTCTGGTATAGGTCTTGATTGCCCGATGGCGCTACGCTTATCGGGCCTACCGAGCGTACTGGAGTCTTGTAGGCCGGATAAGGCATCAGCCGCCATCCGGCATCGTTTTAACGTTTATCTTCCGCCAGCAATGGCGGAATGCTCGGCACCATTGGCGCGTCGTCTATATCTTTCTGCGTCATGCGAAACGCTTCTGGATAATGCTCGCGGCGGGTACGGCGCAGCGGTTCGGTATTGCGCCAGGTGTACAGGCAATGCTGACACTGATACACCGTCCAGACGCCTTTCACCGGGGAAGTCGCCATCACTTCTATTTGCGCATCGGCACAACGTGGACAAATCATCTGTTACTCCTTATTTACGATTAGCCAGCATGGCGGTCAGCTTTTCAGCCCAGGCTTTTGTTTCCGGTAAATCACAGACCGGTTGGCTATAGTGACCACGATTATCCGGTGCAACCGGCGTGGTCGCGTCGATGATCAGCTTATCGGTGATCCCTGCCGGACTTGAGCCCGGATCCAACTCCAGCACCGACATGTTTGGCAGTTGCACCAGATCGCCCGCCGGATTAACCTTCGAAGACAGCGCCCACATCACCTGCGGCAGGTTGAACGGATCGACATCTTCATCAACCATGATCACCATCTTCACGTAACCCAGGCCGTGTGGCGTCGTCATCGCGCGCAAACCCACCGCGCGGGCAAAGCCGCCGTAGCGCTTTTTAGTGGATATAATCGCCAGCAAACCGTGAGTGTACATGGCGTTCACCGCCTGCACTTCCGGGAATTCCGCTTTCAACTGCTGATACAGCGGCACGCAGGTTGCCGGCCCCATCAGGTAGTCGATTTCCGTCCACGGCATACCGAGATACAGCGATTCAAAAATTGGTTTTGTGCGATAAGAGACTTTATCGATACGCACCACGGTCATGTTGCGTCCGCCGGAATAGTGGCCGGTAAACTCGCCAAATGGCCCTTCGATTTCACGCTTGCGGCTCTCGATGACCCCTTCGAGGATCACTTCTGAACCCCACGGCACGTCAAAACCGGTCAGCGGCGCGGTGGCGATTGGGTACGGGCTTTCGCGCAGCGCACCCGCCATTTCATATTCCGACTGATCGTACTTCAGCGGCGTCGCCCCCATCAAAGTAATGATCGGATCGTTACCGAGCGTAATCGCAATCGGCAGATCTTCACCGCGCTCTTCCGCCTTGTGCAAATGCAGTGCGATATCATGCATCGGCACTGGCTGCAGGCCCAGCTTGCGCTTGCCTTTCACTTCCATGCGGTAAATTCCAACGTTCTGCTTACCGAAATTGTCCGGGTCAAGCGGGTCGCGAGAAACTACACAGGCTTTATCGAGGTAAAACCCGCCGTCACCATCGTTCAGGCGAAACAGCGGAAGGATATCAAACAGGTTAATCGCCTCACCCTCCACGCTATTTTCTGCCCACGGCGGATTAGCACGGCGTTCCGGCGCAATCGGAAATTTGTCCCAACGACGGATAAACTCATCAATCTGTTTTTTGACGGGCGTATTTGGCGGCAGGCCTAAGGAGATGGCATGGTTCTGCCAGGAACCAATGGTATTCATCGCCACGCGGGCATCAGTGAAGCCACGGATATTATCGAACCACAGCGCGGGAGCACCGTCACCAATGCGGCCAGTCGCATTCGCCGCCGCCGCAAGATCGGGTTCGGCGTTGACCTCTTCGCTGATTTTCAGCAGTTGCCCCTGGTCGTCCAGCGCCTGTAAAAAGCTGCGTAAATCATCAAATGCCATTATTCATTCTCCTTAGAAATAGTCTGCATCTGCTGCAACCCCTGCCAACGCCGGGCCGGCGGATGCTCCAGGCCAAACTGGTCCAGCACACGTGCGACAATGTGCTGGGTGATGTCATCAACGGTCTGCGGGTGGTTGTAAAAAGCGGGCATCGGCGGAACCATGACCACGCCCATGCGGGAAAGCGCCAGCATGTTCTCCAGATGAATCGTGCTAAGCGGCATTTCACGCGGCACCAGCACCAACTTGCGCCCCTCTTTCAGCACCACGTCGGCGGCACGACCCACCAGACCTTCGGCGTATCCTGCGCGAATACCTGCCAGCGTCTTCATACTGCAAGGAATTACGATCATGCCGTCAGTGCGAAACGAGCCTGAAGAGATGGTCGCCGCCTGATCCGCCGGACTATGGTTGTAGTCCGCCAATCCGGCGACATCGCGTGCACTAAAGGGGGTTTCCAGTTCGATGGTTGTTTTGGCCCACTTCGACATCACCAGATGCGTTTCAACATCGGCTATGTTCCGCAATGCCTGCAACAGCGCCACGCCTAGCGGTGCGCCCGTTGCCCCGGTCATCCCAACGATCAGTCTCATTCTCACCTCACATTCGTTCTTATACGAACAATTCCGTTAAAATACGCTTCGTCCCTCCACACGACAAGCGCAATAATTGGACGTAGCACCGATAGCTTAAGTATCCGCCATTAGAAAAGCGGCAATAACCCGTTATGATAGAGGCAGATGTCTTGTGCGGAGTCCTCATGATATTACGCGATAAAGCTTTTCACCTGCTGCGACTGCTTTTTCAGCAGCATACCGCTCGCTGGCAGCATGAAATACCAGAGCTGACCAAACCACAGTATGCGGTGATGCGCGCAGTTTTTGAGCGCCCGGGTATTGAGCAGGTCAATCTGATGGAAGCGGCAGTGAGTTCAAAAGCGACGCTGGCAGAAATGCTCAGCCGGATGGAAAAACGAGGGTTGGTAAGACGTGAAAATGACCCGTTGGATAAGCGGCGCCGCTTTGTTTATTTGACTGCCGAAGGGGAAGCGCTGCTGGCGTTAAGTATTCCACAGGGAGATCGCGTGGATGATGAGTTTCTGGGGCGGTTATCCGATGAAGAGCGTGAGCAGTTCACTCGTCTGGTGCGTAAGATGATGGATTGATTTGTCGGATGGCGGCTATATGGCACGTTTCTCCCAAAGGGCAATGCTGCTGCCAAAGAAAAAGGCCAGTCTCGATGAGACCGGCCTTCCTTGATAGAACTTTGCTTACTCGCGGAATAGCGCTTCGATATTCAGCCCCTGAGTCTGCAGGATTTCGCGCAGACGACGCAGGCCTTCAACCTGAATCTGACGAACACGTTCACGCGTGAGACCAATTTCGCGGCCCACATCTTCCAGTGTTGCAGCTTCGTACCCCAGCAGACCGAAACGACGTGCCAGCACTTCACGCTGTTTGGCGTTCAGTTCGAACAGCCATTTGACGATGCTTTGTTTCATATCATCGTCTTGCGTGGTGTCTTCCGGACCGTTTTCTTTTTCATCGGCCAGGATATCCAGCAACGCTTTTTCGGAATCGCCACCCAGCGGGGTGTCTACCGAGGTAATACGCTCGTTGAGACGAAGCATACGGCTGACATCATCAACGGGTTTATCCAGTTGTTCTGCAATTTCTTCCGCACTCGGTTCGTGGTCCAGTTTGTGGGACAACTCGCGGGCGGTACGCAGATAAACGTTCAGCTCTTTAACAATGTGAATCGGCAGTCGAATGGTACGGGTTTGGTTCATAATCGCCCGTTCAATCGTCTGGCGAATCCACCAGGTTGCATATGTTGAGAAACGGAACCCGCGTTCCGGGTCAAACTTCTCGACTGCACGGATAAGTCCCAGATTGCCCTCTTCAATCAGGTCCAGCAGCGCCAGACCACGATTGCCATAACGGCGAGCAATTTTCACCACCAGACGCAAGTTACTCTCAATCATCCGACGGCGAGAAGCGACATCTCCACGCAGTGCGCGACGCGCAAAATACACTTCTTCTTCGGCCGTTAACAGTGGTGAATAACCAATCTCACCAAGGTATAGCTGAGTCGCGTCCAACACACGCTGTGTGGCACCCTGCGATAACAGCTCTTCTTCAGCCACATCGTTATCACTGGGTTCCTCTTCAACTAAGGCTTTCTCGTCAAAAACCTCAACTCCGTTCTCATCAAATTCCGCATCTTCATTTAAATCATGAACTTTCAGCGTATTCTGACTCATAAGGTGGCTCCTACCCGTGATCCCTTGACGGAACTAGCAAGTGTAAGCCTGGTTCCGCCGATTTATCGCTGCGGTAAATAACGCAGCGGGTTTACGGATTTCCCCTTGTAACGAATTTCAAAATGCAAGCGTGTAGAACTGGTTCCGGTGCTACCCATGGTCGCTATTTTTTGCCCCGCCTTCACTTCTTGTTGTTCCCGGACCAGCATCGTATCGTTATGGGCGTAGGCACTCAGGTAATCATCATTGTGTTTGATGATAATAAGATTACCGTAACCGCGCAGCGCGTTACCGGCATAAACGACGCGTCCATCTGCGGTCGCGACAATAGCCTGTCCTTTGCTGCCTGCAATATCGATCCCTTTGTTGCCACCTTCGGTAGCCGCAAAGTTTTCGATCACTTTGCCATCAGTCGGCCAGCGCCATGTGGAAATTGGCGAACTGTCTGATGTACTGCTTACAGTGGGTTCGGCCGCGCTAACCGTAGGTGCCGTAACAGGCGCTGTGACGACCGTCGCAGCAGGCTTGTTGTTCGGCAACATTTTGTTAGCACTTTGTTCACCTGAGTCCTCAGAATACGTAATTGTCGGTTTCGACGCAACAGCGACGGCGGAATTTTGTGCAGGGTTGGTCACAACTCCTTGCTGTGCTGCATCCGCCTGAGTGATCGCATTTCCACCTGTAATTGGCGTACCTGATGCATTTCCAACCTGCAATGTTTGACCGACATTCAGACTATATGGGGCGGCGACGTTGTTGCGTTGCGCAAGATCACGAAAATCGTTACCGGTGATCCAGGCGATGTAAAATAGCGTATCGCCTTTTTTAACGGTGTAGGTGCTGCCGCCGGTATAACTACCTTTCGGAATGTTCCCATACTGGCGATTGTAAACAATTCGCCCATTTTCCATTTGTACGGGCTGTTCCGCGACGGGCTGAATTTGCGTTGGCTGCGAGTCTGGGCGCTGCACCGGTTGAATTTGCGGCGTCTGCTGGGCGGTGTTTGCCGTTCCCATCTTCGGTGGCGGCGTAATCAGCATGCCTGAACTGGTATTTGCTGGCGCACTGCCATTAACTGAACTGACCGGCGCAGGTGGATTAGCTGAATTTGTACAACCTGCCAGCCATAGCGAAACCAGTGACAGTGCCGCAATGCGGCTAACGGTGAATTTTGGGCTTCCCGCGCTCATTTATCCCCCAGGAAAAAATGGTAAACAACCAGTGACGTAACAACCGTGCAGGCACTGGAAAATGGGTTCACGATACGCTGACCTGGCAAAGAATATCCAGGAAAACTCCAGGTATTCGGAACCGCTTCTTACGCTAATTCCCCTTTCACTAAGGGAACAAAGCGTACGGCTTCCACGGTGTCGATAATATATTCGCCTCCCCGACGACAAACCCGTTTCAAAAACTGGTTTTCGTCGCCCACGGGTAAGACAAGAATGCCGCCTTCATCCAACTGCGTCATAAGCGCTGTAGGGATCTCCGGCGGTGCTGCCGTCACAATGATAGCGTCAAACGGCGAACGCGCCTGCCAACCTTGCCATCCATCACCGTGACGTGTTGAAACATTATGTAAATCCAGTTGCTTAAGCCGACGACGGGCCTGCCATTGCAGACCTTTAATGCGTTCGACCGAGCAGACATGCTGAACCAGGTGTGCCAGAATCGCCGTCTGATAACCAGAGCCGGTACCGATCTCCAGCACCCGCGACTGGGGCGTTAGCGCAAGCAGTTCGGTCATGCGCGCCACCATATAAGGTTGCGAGATCGTCTGCCCCTGACCTATCGGCAAGGCGATGTTGTCCCAGGCTTTATGTTCAAACGCTTCATCAATGAATTTTTCGCGCGGCACCGCAGCAATGGCATCCAGCACGTGCTCGTCCTGGATCCCCTGTGCGCGCAATTGTTCAAGAAGCGATTGTACGCGTCTGCTTACCATTGCGCGCCAACCCCCACGCTGTCCAGCCAGTCAGAAAGAACATCATGCGCGCTGTGCGCAGTTAAATCTACATGCAGCGGAGTGATGGAAACGTAGCCTTCATCAATCGCCGCAAAATCGGTGTCTGGCCCGGCGTCATATTTGTCGCCCGGTGGGCCAATCCAGTACAGAGTATTACCTCGCGGGTCTTCCTGAGGGATCACCTTGTCTGCCGGATGGCGGCTGCCGCAGCGCGTGACGCGGATCCCTTTGATCTGATCCAGCGGTAAATCTGGCACGTTGATGTTGAGTATCCGTCCGGTGCGTAGCGGTTCCCGGTTCAGGGCCCGTAAGATACGGCATGCGATCGCGGCGGCAGTCTCATAATGCTGGTGTCCGTTTAGCGAGACGGCCAGCGCCGGAAAGCCGAGATGACGACCTTCCATCGCCGCCGCGACGGTGCCGGAATAGATAACATCATCGCCAAGATTTGGCCCTGCATTAATGCCAGACACAACAATGTCCGGCCGCGGGCGCATCAGTGCGTTGACGCCCAGATAGACACAATCGGTCGGAGTGCCCATCTGTACGGCAATGTCGCCGTTGTCGAAGGTAAACGTTCGGAGCGAAGACTCAAGGGTCAGCGAATTAGAGGCACCGCTGCGGTTCCGATCCGGGGCGACGACCTGTACGTCAGCAAACTCCCGCAGGGCTTTCGCCAGCGTTTGTATACCGGGCGCGTGGACCCCATCATCGTTACTCAGCAATATGCGCATAATCACCCATTGTGTTGATAAGTTCCCTCACAACGCTGGTGGCGAAACTACCTGCCGGTAGCCAGAAGCGTAACTCAACGGTCACGTCATCCCACCAGTTCCAGCTTAGTTGTTGCGGATAAAGCAACATAGCCCTGCGTGCCGCTTCGACTTTTTCGCGCAGCAGCAGTGATTGCAGGCTGTTTTCTTCAGCGATGGCGGACTGCTCAAACGCCAGCGCCTCGCGCTGCGTCCCCCACTCGCCGCTGCCGGGGAGTGAAGCGGTAATCAGGAGCTCTTTTTCGTCGACGCGCCGCTGCAATTCGGCTCGCTCTTCTTCCGTCGCCACAAACCAGCTTCCGCGTCCCGCTAATTGTAGCGCATCGCCGTCAACAACTTGATTAAAGTCTGTTTTTTTCAATCGTTCACTGACGATTTGATTAAACAACGCACTGCGGGCCGCCGACAACCAAAAACTGCGTTTATTGCGATCGCGCACAGGCGCATCGCTTTGCGCCCAGCGCAGTGCGCCTTGCAGGTTACTGCCGCCAATGCCGAAACGCTGTGCGCCGAAATAGTTCGGTACGCCAGCCGCGCCAATGGTGTGCAGACGAGATTCTACCTCATCCTTGTGGCTGATTTCGCGCAGCACCAGCGTAAAGGCATTGCCTTTCAGCGCGCCTAAACGCAGCTTACGCTTGTGGCGCGCATATTCCAGCACTTTGCAACCTTCGAGCTGGAAAGCGCTCAGATCGGGCATTTCCTTGCCAGGCACCCGTGCGCAAAGCCATTGCTCGGTGACCGCATGCTTGTCTTTTTGTCCGGCAAAGCTCACTTCTCGGGCATGGATTTTCAGAAATTTCGCCAGCGCGTCGGCGACAAAACGGGTGTTGCAGCCGTTTTTAAGAATGCGCACCAGAACGTGCTCACCCTCACCATCTGGCTCGAAACCTAAATCTTCAACCACCACAAAATCTTCCGGGTTCGCTTTCAGCAATCCGGTGCTTTGCGGCCTGCCGTGGAGATATGTGAGATTTTCAAACTCTGTCATTTTTCGGCCTTAATGAGCAACGCCACCGCTTCACAAGCGATCCCTTCTCCACGCCCGGTAAAACCCAGTTTTTCCGTGGTGGTCGCTTTCACGTTAACGTCATCCATATGACAACCGAGATCTTCAGCAATAAATACCCGCATTTGTGGGATATGCGGCAGCATCTTCGGAGCCTGAGCAATGATAGTCACATCAACATTACCCAGGGTGTAGCCTTTTGCCTGAATGCGACGCCAGGCTTCGCGCAACAGCTCGCGGCTGTCTGCACCTTTAAATGCTGCATCGGTATCCGGGAAAAGTTTACCAATATCGCCCAGCGCCGCCGCGCCCAACAGCGCGTCGGTGAGCGCGTGAAGCGCGACGTCACCATCAGAATGCGCCAACAGGCCCTTCTCATATGGGATGCGCACGCCGCCAATGATAATTGGGCCTTCTCCGCCAAAGGCGTGTACGTCGAAACCGTGTCCGATTCGCATTACACAATCTCCTAATGGTTTGTCCGGGTCAGATAAAATTCAGCCAGCGCCAAATCCTCCGGACGGGTCACTTTAATATTATCAGCCCGTCCTTCAACAAGCTGTGGATGGAAACCACAATATTCCAGCGCGGAGGCTTCATCCGTAATGGTCGCGCCTTCGTTCAGGGCGCGGGTCAGACAATCATGCAGCAGTTCACGCGGGAAAAATTGCGGTGTGAGCGCGTGCCATAAATCGGTGCGCTCGACGGTATGGGCGATAGCCGTTTTGCCCGGCTCTGCGCGTTTCATCGTATCGCGTACCGGGACGGCAAGGATCCCACCGGTGCGACTGGTTTCGCTGAGCATGAGCAGGCGAGCTAAATCGTCCTGATGCAGGCAGGGACGCGCGGCATCATGCACCAGCACCCATTCGGCATTTCCGGCGGCCTGTAGCCCGGCCAGAACGGAGTCCGCACGCTCAGTACCGCCATCGACGACGGTAATTTGCGGATGCTTCGCCAGCGACAGCTGCGCAAAGCGGCTGTCGCCAGGACTAATAGCAATGACAACGCGCGTCACCCGAGGATGCGCCAGTAGCGCATAAACCGAGTGTTCAAGAATGGTTTTATTGTTGATCGAGAGATATTGCTTAGGACATTCCGTTTGCATACGGCGGCCAAAACCAGCAGCTGGCACCACGGCGCAAACATCCAAATAAGAGGCTGCCATGTTTATTCCCTGGATGGTTTATTGACTATTTTGCCCCGTCGTGTGCGCGCGTTTAGACGCGTCGGGCACCAGACGATAAAACGTTTCGCCCGGCTTAGTCATGCTGAGTTCGTTGCGTGCGCGTTCCTCAATCGCTTCCTGACCGCCATTGAGATCGTCAATTTCGGCAAAAAGCTGATCGTTACGCGCTTTTAATTTGGCGTTTGTCGCCTGCTGCACCGCCACGTCATCATTGACGCGACTGTAGTCATGTATGCCGTTCTTACCGAACCACAGCGAATACTGTAGCCAGACCAGTAAAGCCAGCAACAGCAGCGTTAGTTTACCCATCCTGCCCCCTGAATAACGGCACCATCATCCCATACTTCCGCAGACGACTCTACGTCTGCGCGCGGGAATGCCGCGACAACGCGGGCAAATGTACCACATTTGCTCTTCGTTACGTATACCCGAGACTCTGAGAACATTATCTCATCGTTGGTTACGGTTTGAATTATGGACGGAGGTCGCGCTTTAGCCCAGCAGCCACAGAAACAAGGCGCCAAACATTGCGGTCACAATCAGCAGGGTGACGACGGCGCTATAGAGCAGTCGCCCCCCCATTAAGGAGTGTAGCGCGATACCCGCCATCACCGCGACGGGCATCAGTGCCAGAAAGAAGGGCCAGGTATAGATAAAGAAAAACAGCGTGTTAGCGCCATACATCAAAAAAGGGATCCCTAACGCCAGTAGCCACGATACGAACCCCACCACGGCGCCCTGAAAAGACCAGGTGGTGTCGTCGGTGGCGAATGTCTCTGACGTTATGACAGTGATGTCGTGGCTATTACGCATATCTAATCCTGTAACCTTGACGAACCGGGCGGGTTAACCCGGTGATGTCTTAGGATCTGATAATATCGTTCTGTCTGAGCAGGTCTAATAATTGCGCAACCAAATTTGTTACTAATTGTTCGCCATTCAGATGCACCTCAGCGGCTTCAGGCGCTTCGTACACCGAATCAATGCCGGTAAAATTGCGCAACTCTCCGGCACGCGCCTTTTGATACAACCCTTTCGGGTCGCGCGCCTCACAGGTGGCGAGCGGGGTATCGACGAACACTTCGATAAAGCGCCCGTGACCTATCCTATCCCGTACCATCTGTCGCTCCGCACGATGCGGAGATATAAACGCTGTCAATACCACCAGCCCGGCTTCGACCATCAGGTTTGCGACTTCACCTACCCGACGGATGTTCTCTTTGCGATCGGCATCGCTAAAGCCGAGATCGCTGCACAGGCCGTGACGCACGTTGTCGCCATCAAGCAAATAGGTGCTCACGCCAAGCTCATGCAGCGCCTCTTCCAGCGCCCCAGCTACCGTTGATTTACCCGAGCCCGAAAGCCCGGTAAACCACAGCACAACACCGCGATGTCCGTGGCGTTGCTCGCGCTGTTGCGGTGTGACGGGATGGGCATGCCAGACGACATTTTCGTCATGCTGCGCCATTAGTTGCCTCCCAGCAGATCGCGCGCGCCCCAGTGTGGGAAGTGTCGACGCACTAACGCATTCAACTCCAGTTCAAACGCACTGAACTGTGATGGAAAAGCCGTTGTCTGCGCTATTGGTTCGCGCACCATCCCCGCGCCCACGGTGACGTTGCTTAGGCGATCGATAAAGATCAGCCCCCCGGTTACCGGGTTATGCTGGTAGGTATCGAGCACCAGCGGCTCGTCAAAGGTCAGATTCACCAGCCCGATACCGTTCAGCGGCAGGTTCTCCGCTTCACGCTGGGTCAAATTGTTGATATCCACCTGATACTGAACGCTATCGATGCGCGCACGGGTCTTTTTCCCGGCGATTTTAATCTCGTAGCTTTGCCCCGGTGCCAAGGACTGTTCCGCCATCCAGACCACATCCACAGCGGCACTCTGTACGGCAGGCAGGCTTTCACTGGCATCCAGCAGCAGGTCACCCCGGCTGATGTCGATCTCATCTTCCAGCACGAGCGTAATCGCTTCCCCGGCAAAAGCCTGTTGCAGATCGCCGTCGAAGGTCACGATACGCGCCACGCTAGATTCCACGCCCGACGGCAACACTTTCACCCGCTGTCCTACCTGCACGCTTCCGGAGGCCAGGGTGCCGGAATAACCACGGAAATCGAGATTCGGACGGTTCACGTACTGCACCGGGAAACGCATCGGCTGGCTATCGACAACGCGCTGGATCTCCACCGTCTCCAGCACTTCCAGCAAGGTTGGGCCGCTATACCACGGCATGCTTTCACTGCGGGAAGCCACGTTGTCCCCTTCGAGCGCCGACAGCGGCACAAAGCGGATATCCAGATTGCCCGGCAACTGTTGGGCGAAATTCAGGTAATCTTCGCGTATGCGGTTAAATGTCTCTTCGCTGTAATCGACGAGATCCATTTTGTTGATCGCCACGACCAGGTGTTTGATCCCAAGCAGTGTGGAAATAAAGCTGTGACGACGGGTCTGATCCAGGACGCCTTTACGGGCGTCGATCAACAGGATCGCCAGCTCGCAGGTTGACGCTCCGGTCGCCATGTTACGGGTGTATTGTTCATGCCCCGGCGTATCGGCGATGATAAATTTGCGCTTCTCGGTGGAGAAATAGCGGTACGCCACGTCGATGGTAATTCCCTGCTCGCGCTCAGCTTGCAGGCCATCGACGAGCAGCGCCAGATCCAGTTTTTCCCCCTGGGTACCGTGGCGTTTACTGTCGTTGTGCAGCGTTGAAAGCTGATCTTCATAGATCTGCCGCGTGTCGTGCAGCAGACGCCCAATCAGCGTGCTTTTACCGTCATCTACGCTACCGCAGGTTAAGAAACGCAGCAGACTCTTATGTTGTTGGGCGACCATCCAGGCTTCGACGCCGCCTTCATTCGCGATTTGTTGTGCAAGTGTGGTGTTCATGGCGGCTCCTTAGAAATACCCCTGACGTTTCTTCAGCTCCATCGAGCCCGCCTGGTCGCGGTCAATCACGCGGCCCTGACGCTCACTGGTGGTCGAAACCAGCATCTCTTCAATAATTTCTGACAGCGTTTGCGCATGCGACTCCACCGCCCCAGTCAATGGCCAGCAGCCCAGCGTGCGGAAACGCACCATCCGCTTTTTGATCATTTCGCCAGGTTGAAGGTCAATGCGATCGTCATCAATCATCATCAGCATACCGTCGCGCTCCAGCACCGGGCGCTCAGCGGCCAGATACAGGGGAACGATCTCGATATTTTCCAGCCAGATGTACTGCCAGATATCCTGCTCCGTCCAGTTAGAAAGCGGGAAGACGCGGATGCTCTCACCTTTGTTAATCTGTCCGTTATAGTTGTGCCACAGCTCCGGACGCTGGTTTTTTGGGTCCCAGCGGTGGAAACGATCGCGGAAGGAGTAAATACGCTCTTTGGCGCGCGATTTCTCTTCATCGCGACGCGCGCCGCCAAATGCGGCATCGAAACCGTATTTATTCAGCGCTTGTTTCAATCCTTCCGTTTTCATGATGTCGGTATGCTTGGCGCTACCGTGGACAAAGGGGTTGATGCCCATCGCCACCCCTTCAGGGTTCTTATGCACCAGCAGCTCGCAGCCATAGGCTTTGGCGGTGCGATCGCGGAACTCGTACATCTCGCGGAACTTCCAGCCGGTATCGACGTGCAGCAACGGGAACGGCAACGTGCCCGGGTAAAATGCCTTACGGGCCAGATGCAGCATGACGCTGGAATCTTTACCGATGGAATAGAGCATCACCGGGTTCGAGAATTCTGCCGCCACCTCGCGAATAATGTGGATGCTTTCCGCTTCCAGCTGTCGCAGGTGGGTGAGTCGTTTTTGGTCCATAACCGTTCCTTTACAATACCGCTAGTGCCGAGCACATCAGATAACCCGACTATAGGGAGCGCAAAGGAACGAATGAAATTACGAATTGGAATGAGTAGTTCCTCAAAGGAATAACGATCCGGGAAAGCAAATATCAAAAAGTGCTTAACCCACCGGATTTCGGGCATTTCAGAGCAAATGAAATTGTTTTAACCTGATCACGGTTTCATACTGAGCGGATAAAATTTTTGCTGGTTATTCAGGGCCGCGCCCTGCTGGTTATTAAAAGGACTCAATATGTTTTCCGCAACGCGCCGTCTTTCTGCTGTACTGGCGCTCGGCGTATGCTCTATTTTTTCTGCACAAGCCTCGTCCACGAAACCTGGCGACATCGCCACCTTTCAGACCCGCCATATTGCGACAGTGTATCCCGGACGGATGACGGGCTCTCCGGCAGAGATGTTATCCGCCGACTATATCCGCCAACAGTTTGAGCAGATGGGTTATCAAAGTAATATCCGCACTTTTAATAGCCGTTATATCTACACGGACAGGGATAACCGCAAAAACTGGCACAACGTAACTGGCAGTACGGTGATAGCCGCGCACGAAGGTAAGGCGCCTCAGCAGATTATCGTCATGGCGCATCTCGATACCTACGCGCCGCAAACCGATGCGGATATTGACGCCAATCTTGGTGGCCTGACGTTGCAAGGCGTGGATGATAATGCCGCCGGGCTGGGCGTGATGCTGGAACTGGCAGAGCGGATGAAAGATATTCCGACCGAATACACCATTCGCTTTATCGCTACCAGCGGCGAAGAGGAAGGAAAACTCGGCGCTGAGAATCTCCTTAAGCGAATGAGCGCGGCGGAAAAGAAAAACACTCTGCTGGTCGTCAATCTCGATAACCTGATTGTCGGCGACAGGCTGTACTTTAATAGCGGAAAAAGCACGCCAGAAGCGGTGCGAAAACTCACTCGTGACCGGGCATTAGCAATTGCCCGCAGACTCGGCATTTCTGCCACGACAAATCCAGGGCTGAATAAAAATTTTCCCAAAGGCACCGGCTGCTGTAACGACTCAGAGGTGTTTGATAAAGCCGGTATTGCGGTGCTTTCTGTAGAGGCGACCAACTGGAATCTGGGTAAAAAAGACGGTTTTCAGCAGCGTGCGAAAAACGCCTCTTTCCCGGCAGGAAACAGCTGGCATGATGTTCGTCTGGATAATCAACAGCATATTGATAAAGCCTTGCCAGGCCGTATAGAGAAACGTAGTCGCGATGTAATGAGAATTATGTTGCCATTATTAAAAGAATTAGCGAAAGCGAATTAATAATAAAGGCCGGATAAACCAATGTTATTTATCCGGCCTCATTGTGTATTTTAATAATAATCCGAACGTAATATTGCATTACGTGGTTATACCCAAAATGAACGCAACCACACTCCTGCAACGTGAGGTATGACGGGTATTAGCAAAAAGAATTATTGAATGCCCATAGATTGTTTCATTTGCACCAGAGCGTCAGAACCCTGCTTGCAACCTGCATCCTGATTCTCTGCCGGTAACTCTGCAAGCTGCTTCTTAGCCTGCTCCAACTGCGGCTTCAATGCTTCCATCTGTTGTTTGGCCTGATCGCTTGTTTTCGAAGCCTGGACAATTAGAGCATCAACATCATCAAAATATTTCTGACAAGTCTCAGTAATTGCTGCAAAAGAAGAACCAGACACCAGAGTCAGTGCAGCAGCGAAGATAATTTTTTTCATCTGTATATTCCCTCAGTTTTAAAAGACGTTACTGCCTCCGGCAATAACGCCACCAAGGGTAAAACAAAGTCGCCTATAAAACAGCTCATCCTTTTTCTTTCGGATTTTTCATTTCAACTTTCGTGACGGCTGCTGAAAAGGGAATAAAAACCCGTTCTCAGAAAGGTTAAGTGCGGCTTATCTCGACTGCGCGGAGACATTTAATACCGGTTAAAAGAGCAACTGCAGCAAACGGTTTATCCCCGCTGGCGCGGGGAACACCTCCCAGCTACTGATCTCGATAACGTCAACGTCGGTTTATCCCCGCTGGCGCGAGGAACACCTGTTCAGCGTACTGGGCGGCCTCGTGGTCGCCGGTTTATCCCCGCTGGCGCGGGGAACACATATGAGATCGCCTTATTTCCAATGGCCACACCGGTTTATCCCCGCTGGCGCGGGGAACACTTTAGCGCGTTGGTAAATGCCTGATCGGGCAGCGGTTTATCCCCGCTGGCGCGGGGAACACATCCAGTTCGGAATCTGTTAGATGTGCGTCAACGGTTTATCCCCGCTGGCGCGGGGAACACTCATTGCTGTCGCGCTGCACGTCCAGCGTGTCCGGTTTATCCCCGCTGGCGCGGGGAACACGCGTTATCAGCGATTGGCGCCAGCAGGTCATACGGTTTATCCCCGCTGGCGCGGGGAACACTTTTTGACCATCGCCAGCGCTGGCTGAAATACCGGTTTATCCCCGCTGGCGCGGGGAACACTAATGGTGAGACGACGTGGGATTATGTGAATACGGTTTATCCCCGCTGGCGCGGGGAACACACAAAACTCCGTTGTCATCATAAACAGTGACGCGGTTTACCCCCGCTGGCGCGGGGAACACGACGGGCCACGCTACAAAGCGATCGGCAACAGCGGTTTATCCCCGCTGGCGCGGGGAACACTCGATGTGTTCTGAGAAAACCCTCCAGTAATGCGGTTTATCCCCGCTGGCGCGGGGAACACTCACGAATATCAACAATTGCGTCGGGTGACGGCGGTTTATCCCCGCTGGCGCGGGGAACACCTTCAGCGATATTGTTATTGAGTTACCAGATCCGGTTTATCCCCGCTGGCGCGGGGAACACATCAACACGTATGACCCTGCTGGCCGTTTTGACGGTTTATCCCCGCTGGCGCGGGGAACACGTTCCATCCATGCTATCACCATTAACGGTGATCGGTTTATCCCCGCTGGCGCGGGGAACACGCGAAAATCCGCTACTGAGGCAACCATGAACGCGGTTTATCCCCGCTGGCGCGGGGAACACTACGAGGCTCACGCTGGGAGACAGGAGAGGGACGGTTTATCCCCGCTGGCGCGGGGAACACGCGGCGCGGCGTAGTCTTGTGCGAACGTTAGCCGGTTTATCCCCGCTGGCGCGGGGAACACGTTCAGTTGTTCGTTCCTACTGCGACCGGATCACGGTTTATCCCCGCTGGCGCGGGGAACACACCTCTGAAATTAATCAGTGCTCTTTATACCGCGGTTTATCCCCGCTGGCGCGGGGAACACCCCGGCAATGCATGATATGAGCCGATAAAAGACGGTTTATCCCCGCTGGCGCGGGGAACACTTTCTCGTTGAGATGGAAGCAATTAATCCAGACGGTTTATCCCCGCTGGCGCGGGGAACACATTGACCTGTCTGCAGCAACAAGCTTCTCTGACGGTTTATCCCCGCTGGCGCGGGGAACACTTCAATGATGCTGTCTGATGTGTCACCATCAACGGTTTATCCCCGCTGGCGCGGGGAACACTTTGATTATCGCGCTCTGCGCCTCTTTCACGGCGGTTTATCCCCGCTGGCGCGGGGAACACCGCATCACCGGAAACCTGAGCACAACCAACTACGGTTTATCCCCGCTGGCGCGGGGAACACACACCGGGACGCCAATAAATTTACCATGAGGCCGGTTTATCCCCGCTGGCGCGGGGAACACTCTGCCATGATGTAGCACGCAGCAGCGACAGCCGGTTTATCCCCGCTGGCGCGGGGAACACATCGGGTTAGACAAAGAGAAAACCCCGCAATACGGTTTATCCCCGCTGGCGCGGGGAACACACTAAGCATATATAACTGAATTATAAATAATTTATTTAGTATCAACAATCTACCAACTATAAAACAACATTCTCACAATGTTAAAGAGCGTGTAATTTATTGATTTTGAATAGGAAGAAAGGAAACTAAACGGAGTCCATCCAAATCTACCGGTATTCGGCGGTTTTCTCCCCACGTCTGAAATTCAAATCCAGACTCCGTATTTGTCGCCCAGGCCATCACGACATTTCCTTCGCCGCCAAGCTGTATGATTTGTTGCCATATCATTTCCCGAATGCGTTTCGAAATGTCGCCGACATAAACCCCAGCCCGGATCTCAAGTAACCAGATAGCGAGTCGACCGCGAAGACGTAGGGGCACATTCTCCGTGACGACAACAACCATACTCATCCGCTACGCCCTCGGTGGCCGCTGTCACCTAGCGTTTCTGGTTCAGGGATCGCCGGAGGCAACATATCTTCAGCCGGTTGAGGTGGTTCTATTTCGCCCGCTGAGAGCACCTCTTCAATCAGCGGTATAATTTTTCCGGTAAGTTTGTTACTGCGAAAGATATCCCGACAGGCTAATCGCACCTCCCGGTCAGGTTCCGCAGGATGGCGGGCCGCTATTTCAAACGCTTTGGGAACCACCGATTCAAACTTAATGATGTCCGCAATATCATAGACAAACGAAAGCGGCTTCCCACTGTGAATAAAACCAATCGCCGGGGCATAGCCCGCCGCTAAAACGGCCGCTTCGGTAATGCCATAAAGACAAGATGTCGCCGCGCTAATGCACTGATTCACAACATCGCCCTTTTCCCAGTCTTTGCGATCATAGCGACGCCCATTCCATTTCACGCCGTATTGTTTAGCCAGCAGAGTATAGGTCTGACGGACGCGGGAACCTTCAATGCCGCGCAGTTGCTCGACTGAACGGCGGGCAGGCGGTGGTTCGCGAAAACGGAGCTCATACATCTTACGCACCACTTTTAGGCGTAAATCGTCATCCAGCGCCAACTTCGCCTGATACAGCAATTTATCCGCCCTCGCACCGCCAGGTTGGCCGGACGCATAGACACGTACCCCCGCCTCTCCAACCCATACCAGCAAGGTACCCACCGTTGAAGCAAGTCTGACTGCTGCATGTGATACTCGCGTCCCCGGTTCCAGCATGATGCAGGCGATTGAGCCGACAGGAATATGGGTGCGTATTCCCGTCTTGTCGATCAACACAAATGCGCCGTCAAGCACATCAATCTGACCATACTGAAGAAAGATCATTGACGTCCGATCCTTCAACGGGATCGGACTTAACGGGACAAATGTCACGCTTCGACTCCGGGTTTTATCAGCATCAAACCGCAACCAAACGCACGGCTTTTGCCGTATCCCTGCATGAGTCGTTGCAGAAATGCCTTCGGATCGAGGATCTCCAGCACACCAGAATAGTCCACGCTACTATACTGAATGACCTGTCGCGACTTGCCGCGTACCACCTGCTGTTGTCGATAGGCTTCGACATTCACCTGTTGCGCAGAAAAACCATTTGTCTCCCCCTGCCTGCTCAACCACTTCTTTGCAACGTTCTGCTGGTGAAGCCAGATATCCGGTCTGTCAGGCTGGTCTTTAATCTGGAACTTCGCGTCCATCAACAGATCGTGGCGTTTTCCTGCTTTGCAAATCGTTGGATTTGCGCGCAGGTTGAAACGCAACAATTGACCCGCATGCAAAGTGGGTGAAAAAGCACGACATTCAATCGTGAATAACTCACTTGCTACAGGCGGATTCGCTGAAAGCACGAAAAAGCGAAATGCGCCCTGTAATTCTTCGCGACGATAGAGAAACTGCCGCTCTTGTTCATCGGGAAATAGTGCCCATAGCCACTGATGCATAACGTATTCGCCGCGTTCCACCATATCGAGCAGATGTGCAGGTGAAAGTTGAGCGGTATGCAGCGTTATTCTGGAGAGATACACGTTTCCTCCTTGAGGGGCAATGGCCCCTGGTTTACGGCACGCTCCGCAAATAACCATTGCTGGCGACTGAGCGGCATATCGCGGCGACGGTGGATCTTGTTTGCCTCCATCCCCTCATGTTCGCCTTCCCACCAGCACGTGGGTTGTAGTTTGGGGAGGTTTATGTGGAGTTTTTTGAGTTTGTCGCGATAGTGACGCCCCGCATTAATTAACACATCCTGTGCACTCCCCTGCATAAGTTCAGGGGCAAGCGGAAGCGCCAACGGATGGCTCTTTCGTCCGAGATACAGTGGAAAAACAGGTTGCTTCAACGCCGCCTGAAGTTGCGCCAGTGAGCATGGAGCGTCGGGCGTTGACGCCACCGCAACCATCCACCATGCACCGCTGTAATAGTCTCGTTTAGAGATCAGCGCACTCAGCAGGTCGGGATGGCTTAACTCTTCCCGACGGCTAAAATAGCGTGCTTTGCGGATCTCTTTCGGCGCCTGAACCGTATGGTAATCACGCGCCCAGCGAGGATACTCGCTGGCACACAGCAAAAATTGATAGTGACGGTTGAAGGTATTTAAGCGGGCATCATCATCACGATGAATACCCAGTGCCGCAGCAAGAAGCCCAAGCAGGGCTGAGCGTGACGGCAACTCATGGGTATGGCGCACTTCGCCCGGAGCATCTACTCCCCAGGACGCCATCGGTCCGTGAAGCTGAAAAACCAGATATTGGCTCATAAGCGCTCCTTACGCGCAGATAAAGTCCAGCACGTCTTTCATGCTTCCTTCTTTATTCATGACATTGAAACTCACAGCGTTAGTCTGCTGATCGTAAACAGCATTCATGTTTTCGCGCAGCTCGCTGATGCGTTGTATCGAAATGGTTAACTGATCCGAGCCGATAATCGGTTTATAGAAGGCGGCCGCCAGAGAACGGGGTTGATCGGTCCCCTTTTCCGCCAGAGCCCAGGAAGCATAAGCACGACTGGCAAAGCTGTTTTGTTTACCGGTCGGAGAGACTTTCAACGCAGCTTCGGTAAAAGCCCGCAGCGTTTGATTAGCCAGCTCGACATTGCCGTTCAAATTTTGAATCAGCAAATCCTGGTCAATGCAGATATAGGTGTAAAACAGTGCGGAACCAAACCCCGCTTCACCGAGGTGTCCGGCGCCAGCATCATCCTGTGAGGCCTGGCGTAAGTCATCTACGGCAGTAAAAAAGTCATCTTCCACGAGGGTTTCGCCTACGCCAAACGCGTGGGCAACCTGACAGGCGGCTTCAATATTAAATTCAGGTTTGTTCGCCAACATGCGGCCAAACATGGCAATGTCCACCGCCATACGATCGCGACGCAGCAACGCTAACTCATCATCCTTTGGCGCGCGTTTCTCTTCTGCCAGCCGGGCAGCCAGCGCTTTTACAGCATCAAATTCTGCCGGGCTGATATGGACAAGCTGTTCAGTTTCAGCATTGCTCAGCGGATCTTTCGCTTTTTTATCGCTCTTCGCTTTTCCCAGATACTCGGCGATTTTCGCTGCCCACTCGATCGCTTGATTTTCTTCAATGCCTTTTTCGATCATGATCTTCGCAGCTTCACGCCCAATACGACCACTGCGAATACCGATATTACCCGCCAGTGCCTGTTCAAAGAGTTCCGATGTTCGCCAGGCGCGTTTGAGACTTTGCGAAGAGACGCGCAGACGCGTAGCACCACCCAGCACCACTGTTTTCGGGGCGCCAGTATCGTCGCGGTTCAAATTAGCGGCCGGATAAGCGGTAAGTAAGTGAAGCTGAATAAAAGTGGTCATTTGATTATCCCTGTTGATCGTTTTTATCAATGTCGCCAGCCTGGTAATATTCCAGCGCCCAGCGGATACGGATGAACTCAGTGGGTCGCTGCACGCGACGCACCGAGTTCAAAAGATCGTTGTTTTCCTGGCACCAACGGAAGACATCTTCCGCCAGCGAAATAAGATTCACTTTTCCATTCAAAAGTTTCACCGCACGCCGAAGCTGACGCAGTAGCTCATCCGGCGTTTTTACCGCCGAGAGCCGGGCAAAGCGCAGTTCGGACATGACGAGGCGATTCCCCTCTTTTTGCCCGAGTTGTTCAGCAAAAGAGTGCCGCTCATCGAGCGATTTAACCTGTGCCATCAGCGCCGCCGTCACGGCCAGCGCGGTGAAACGCCACTCTTGCCCTTTGATCTTCCAGAGGCTTTGTGTCTGCATGAGCAGGTCACGAAACCCTTCTGCAATATAAGCGTCATTGACCGTTTTGCTACGCCGCAGGCTGGCGCGCAGACCGCGCTTTTCCTGCAATTCGTTATGCCACCGACGCAGCGTGGCCTTATGTTCTTCCTTCACAAAACTCATTCAGCAGCCTCCTGCTTTTTTGTTTTGCTGGCTTTAGCATTTTGCTTTCCTGCCAGACTGATGATTAATCTCTTTCGCGCCGCCATGCACCGCTTCAGATCCGTATTCACATAAGGGTTAGTAAAAACATGGTCATCAAAATAGCGACGGGCAAAACGGGCGAGACTTCTGCGGCACTCACTGATTTTTTCATCATGGTCTGCACCACTTTCCAGCTCATAAACCAGTTTCAGAAAGTCGCTCTGCGTGAGATGCCAGAAATCAATATCAACAAAGCTGAAATCACCGCGCGCGCCTTTGGCATCGGAAAACCAGGCTTCTTTAAGTGCGCTTCGCAGAGCGCTGAGGGTATGCGACGCCGTTTGTACGGCCTTTCGGAGGTCAGGAATTAGGTTTTCTGTAAGCAACTGCGGAAGATGATGCTCATACCAGCAACGGACTTTCATATTGTCGAAGTCATAGCCAAACCCCCACAGTCCAACCTTCGTGTCCTCCAGTGAATGTCCGTTGAACACGCTAACGACCTGAGCTGGCGATTCGTCATTATTTTCGGACTGGTTGTTTTGAATAAGCCCCAACCAGTCGCGCCAGACCAGGCCGCCCGGTTGCGGCTTCACTGAAAACCACCCTTCACCGCCTTTTAGAGGCTTGCGATATGGCGTTAAGGGGTGTCTCCAGCCTTCATAATTCACGCCATAGTTTTTCGTGGTCATATAGCGCAACAGTTCATCGCTGGATGATGCGCATATATCGCACGTACCGGTTTCTGTGGTGATGAAATCGAAACGGACACGGCGCGGCATTCCCCAGTACGCCTGCAGTCTGTTGACCTGCAGGTCGGTCGTCACGCCATCTTTCTGTTCACTGGTGCGCGTGGCAGCAAGCCAGGGAAAGACACTGACATCAAAAGTCTCCGGCAAAGGAAGGCCGGAGGCATCCTGCGGCATCACGTTCAGCCACAGCTTGCGCCACAGCGGCGTCTGGCGGTTATTCTTATATTCCTGCAATTCGATGAGCGTGGTCATGGGACCTCCACCACGCAGTCCGGTGCGGTAGCCTTTGCCACCGGCTGGCGCATTAAGCTGCAACGAAAATAACGCCAAGGCCGCGCAGTGTGGACAAATCCGCTCAGTGACACCCTGTTTTATAAAAAGATCTTTGTTGAGTTTCTTCGTTTGTTCTCCCGGGATATCCGGCAGCACAAGGGCAATAGCACTTTTGTCCCCTGGTAATGTCTCAAAGTCCTGCATAAAAGCGGGCGTCTCTGGGCCAAACTGAAAGGCATGCTCTAAGCGCGAAAATGCCGACTGAAGTGCCTTATCGTCCAGACCATCCAGCCAGATATCTTCCCAGCGAGCGCGGTTCTTCGGCGCAAAGCTACTTTGCAGCAAGCCCAATAAGAACTGCCACGCCGCACCGTGTAAATCCGCCCGCGTTGCCGCAATATCCACAACGCGCTCATCCGCCAGGTAAGCTGGCGCCAGCTTACCCAGCGAACCGTCTCTGAAACGAACCGGAAGCCAGGGGCTGGTAATCAGTGAGAAATTCTCCATCAGGTATCTTTAAACCTCCGTTTTTCCGATCAATCCTTCCCTTCCCGAGTAGCCGCAGGTTGCGTCATCCGACACGATAATCACTTTGGCGAACTCTTTATTCTGATGCTGTTCCACGCACCATTGATGAAGCTTGTCACCTTCCAGCAAGTCGAAATCATCCTGATGTTTCTTCCACCATCCTTCCCGTACGCGGAGCATGCTCATTTCCCAGCCATGCTCGCCCGGGGCGTAGGGCACCAGCGCGTCATTAATCTTCCGCGCTAACCAGAGCGTGATGGATTCCTCGGATAAGCGCGTAGAGAGCTTATCGGGTAAAAAATCGCTGCAATCCGGGCTGTAGCCCGAGGCAAAATTGAGGGTGCTCTGTTGGGCAAACGCGCGGTCGCAGTAGAATTTACCCTCCTGCGCCTGCTCTGTTTTTGCGAAGCCGGCAGGCATCTCAACCTCTTCGCCATAAACCGATTCAATAAGCAAACGGGCCGCTTGTGGCATTTGAATTTTCCCCTGGGCGCGAAGAATGCGCTGTGTCAGCCACAGTCGCCCGTGGTCGGGATAGACCCAGGCACTGTTTCGCATTGCTTCTGAAAACCATGTTTCTTGAGGAGCGTCGTCCCATTCAGGCGCAAGAATATGAAGTACGGGTGGCTCACGTTCATCTTTACCGGCTGTTTTCGGAACACCGTCACGATCCCGAATATGGCGCTGTAAGCGCCCCGCCCGTTGAATCAAAAGATCCACAGGTGCCAGATCTGAAATCATTTCATCGACATCGATATCGAGACTTTGCTCGATCACCTGAGTGGCAATAATGACTTTGCCGCCGCGCTGGACACACCCGCTTTTCCCGAATAATTTCAGCGTCTGGTTTTCGATTCGCTGGCGGTCATCGAAGGCAAAACGACTGTGAAACAGCGTTAGATTGTCAGAGGAAACCAGCCCGCCAGACAGCAACTGACGAAAAGAACGCATGGCGTCATCGACAGAGTTGCGAATCCATGCGATGCATTTGCCCTCGCCCACCGCCTTTTCAATTCGTTGAATACAGGCAGATTCATGATGTAGCCAACCGATGTTTACGCTACGCTCGACCTCTTTGCGCGTGTGTACATGTTGAGAAATAAGGGTGTTTCCCGATACATGCGTCACCCAGGGATAATCGCCATACCCTAGTTGCGGCGCTTGTACCTGACGTTTAACCCCACGGGCATAGGCCGATATAAGTCTGTCCCGTTGCTGCTGCGATAATGTCGCTGACAGTAATATTGTGCTATTGCCATCCTGAGCCTGCTTCTCAATGACGCATTCGAGGATTTTCGACATATAGGCGTCGTAGGCATGGATTTCGTCAGCGATTAAGACCTTATTCCTGAGTCCAAGTAAGCGTAAATTATTATGCTTAAAGGGCATGACGGACATCATCGCCTGATCTAACGTCCCCACACCGACATCTGCCAGTAAGGCTTTTTTATTACTGTCCGCGAACCACGCGGCACACCCCTGCGCGAAAGGTTGGTTTTCATCAGGCTCTTCTGAACCGGTTAAATCATCAGACCATATCGAGTGATTAAAACGATCCATTAGCCTACGAGCACTATGCGCTAATACCAGGCTCGGGCGGGAGTCGGGCTGATAAAGCGTTAGCCACGTATTAGCCATCCGCTCATACATCGCATTTGCGGTCGCCATTGTGGGCAGTCCAAAATAAATACCCTGCGCTTTTCCACTCGCCATTAACCGATGCGCGAGGATCAATGCCGCTTCCGTTTTCCCTGCGCCGGTTACATCTTCGAGAAGAAATAGCTGTGCCCTATGCTGATTGACATCCAACTCCAGTGCCTTTTGTTGTAAAGGCGTCGGGTGCAGAATAAAGGGAAATAACGACGTTATTCCTGCAAATTCAGCAACGGCGGGCACGGGAGGAAAAACTGACATGGCATTTTTTGCCTGGCGACTCGTCAGCTGCCAATATTCTTCTATTGGCATTTCGGCGGTCAGACGCGGGAAAAAACGCGTGGAAGATCCCGTCCAGTCAGCAAGAACGACCGCAGCCGAAATGAACCAGGAGAGATGATTAAATAATTCAATGCCCTCGTCATCGTCCCAGCAGGCGGGGACTTCAATCAGAGGGAACAACGGCCTGACCGCCAGAAGAAAATCATGCGCCGCATCTTTATCCTGCTGACGGAAATTATTCAGTTCCTGAAGCGGAACCGGTGGGCGACCATGATGCCCTGTTGCCAGCGGCATCCATAATCCTATCGCTCGCCTAAGTTTACGCGGTGGTAACGCAGACGGTGGAAGCAGTTCCGGAACGTCGTTTAAATAATGATTCCATAACCAGAAACCGAGCGACGCATGGGGAATTTTTTCATATTCACTTAAATAGTCATTAGCGATACTTAAATTATCGTTACGATATAATTGCTGAAATGAATCGGCAAACTTACCAATATCATGCCAACACAAAATCCAGGCGAAAAATTGCGCAGCCTGTTCACTATTATTAAGCCCTAATTTTTGAAGATAGTTATCGATGGAATAAATATCGTTTTTAACCATCCAATAACCGACTGCTGCCACATCAAGGGAATGCCAACAGAGCAAGTGATAATCATCACCGCCATTTTCATCTCCCTGGTTGGTTTTTCCCCAATATTTGTATATCGACACAGATGTATCTCAATCACCAGACAGACTTTCATCTTCCTCTTTCTTAAAGTAAAATTATTGATGAAACTCACAAATATCATACTTTAAATCATTTAAAATACTATTATTACCATTTTCTTAAATTGAGGAAGGATATTAAATATTTGTTGATAATAATATTGAAAGAATTATTTTAAGAATAAATGATTTCATTTCGAATAAAATTCAGAAAATAAATATTCCATCCATAAAAAAACCTCCCGCAGTAAAACTGGCGGGAGGTTTTTTTATAAGGTGAAACCATCAACCTTCATGCAGTCCGCATTCGCGTTTCAGACCAAAGAAGCGGGTTTCTTCTTCAGCCATGCCCGGCTCCCATTTACGCGTGGTATGCGTGTCCCCCACGGAGAGATAGCCCTGGTCCCAAAGAGGATGGTACTTCAGTCCGTGTTTTTGCAGATATTGATACACCGTGCGGTTGTCCCAGTCGATGATTGGAAGCACCTTAAAGACCCCACGCTGTATCGCCAGCACCGGCAAATGCGCGCGGCTGCCGGACTGCTCTCGACGTAATCCCGCGAACCAGGTTTGCGCGTTAAGCTCTTTAAGCGCCCGGTTCATTGGCTCGACTTTATTGATGTCGTTGTATTTCTCAATTCCCTCAACGCCCAGCTCCCACAGCTTACCGTAGCGCGCTTCCTGCCATGCGGCACTTTCGGTTGCACGGTAAACCTTCAGGTTTAGTTTGAGCTTATCCGTTAACTCGTCGATAAACTGGTAGGTTTCCGGGAACAGGTAGCCGGTATCAGTGAGGATAACCGGAATATCCGGACGGATCTGGTTTACCAGATGCAGGCTCACCGCCGCCTGAATACCAAAACTGGAGGAGAGCACGTAATTGCCGGGCAGGTTCTCCAGCGCCCACGCCACACGGCCTTCGGCATCCAGTTTATCCAGTTGCGTATTGGTTTCTGCCAGCGCCATGACGCGTTCAACCTTCGGCAGATCGTTCAGTGCATTTAGATCGAGTACGGACATAATTACCTCACGTTTTGCCTGATGGCGCTACGCTTATCAGGCCTACGAAAACGATGCGCCACCGGACAAAGGGGATGTTACTCCCAGAAATCCCGTGCGGGATCGAGCACCGGGCGAATAATGCCCGCACGCACTGTAAAGTCGCCGAAGCCTTCACCCGCTTCGCGCTCTTTCGCCCAGCGCCCAATCAGTTCATCCAGCGAGGCCAGAATTTCTGGTTCGGTGATGTTCTCTTTAAACATACGTGGAATACGCGTACCGATGCGGTTACCGCCCAGATGCAGGTTGTAACGCCCCGGCGCTTTACCCACCAGGCCCACTTCCGCCAGCATCGCGCGGCCGCAGCCGTTCGGACAGCCCGTCACGCGCATCACAATATGTTCTTCGCTTACGCCATGTTTCGCCATCAGCGCATCAATATTGTCGATAAACGTCGGCAGGAAGCGCTCTGCTTCCGCCATCGCCAGCGGACAGGTCGGGAATGACACGCAGGCCATCGAGTTCTCACGCTGCGGCGTCACGGCGTTCATCAGGCCGCTTTTCCGCGCAATCTTCTCAATCTTCGCCTTATCGCTTTCCGGTACGCCAGCAATGATCAGGTTCTGGTTAGCGGTAATACGGAACTCGCCTTTATGGATTTTCGAAATCTCCAGCAAACCCGTCTTCAGCGGGCGCCCCGGGTAATCCAGGATGCGACCGTTTTCGATAAACAGCGTCAGATGCCATTTATTGTCGATACCTTTCACCCAGCCGATGCGATCGCCGCGTCCAGTGAATTCATATGGCCGGATCGGCTCAAACTTGATGCCCGCGCGACGTTCAACCTCTTCTTTAAATGTTTCAAGTCCCACGCGTTCCAGCGTGTATTTGGTTTTCGCGTTTTTGCGGTCGGTACGGTTACCCCAGTCGCGCTGGGTAGTGACCACCGCTTCCGCAACGGCCAGCGTATGCTCCAGCGGCAGATAGCCGAATTCGCTGGCGGTACGGGCATAGGTTTTTTTATTGCCATGTTCGATGGACAGACCGCCGCCCACCAGCAGGTTAAAACCGACCAGCTTGCCGTTTTCCGCAATCGCCACAAAGTTCATGTCGTTAGCGTGGAGGTCGATATCGTTCTGCGGCGGGATGACTACCGTCGTTTTAAACTTACGCGGCAGATAGGTCTGGCCGAGGATCGGTTCTTCGTCAGTGGTGGCGACCTTTTCCTGATCGAGCCAAATCTCCGCATAGGCGCGAGTACGCGGCAGCAGATGCTCGGAGATCTTCTTCGCCCACTCGTAAGCCTCGGCGTGCAGCTCGGACTCATACGGGTTCGAGGTACATAGCACGTTACGGTTCATGTCGTTAGCGGTCGCGAGGGCATCCAGCCCGACCGAGTGCAGCATCTGATGAACCGGTTTCACGTTTTTCTTCAGAATGCCGTGGAACTGGAAAGTCTGACGGTTGGTCAGACGGATGCTGCCATAAATCGTGTTGTCATGAGCAAACTTATCGATCGCCTGCCACTGTTTGGTGGTGATAACGCCTCCAGGCAGACGGCAGCGCAGCAGCATCGCGTGACGCGGCTCCAGCTTTTGCTCTGCGCGTTCGGCGCGAATATCGCGGTCATCCTGCTGATACATACCGTGAAAACGGATCAGCAGGAAGTTGTCTCCCGTAAAGCCGCCGGTAAGAGGATCATTGAGATCTTCAGCAATCGTGCCACGCAGATAGTTGCTTTCCAGCTTCATGCGCTCGGCGTCTGTCAGTTTACCTTCGACCACCAGGGGCCCTGGATGTTTTTCGCTCATTAGTAGACATCTCGCTGATAACGGCGCTCAACGCGCAGCTCACTTAAAAATTCATCCGCCGCTTCGGCATCCATACCACCGAATTCGGCAATCACTTCCAGCAGTGCCTGCTCAACGTCTTTCGCCATGCGATTGGCGTCGCCGCAGACATAAATGTGGGCACCGTCATTGATCCAGCGCCACAGCTCTGCGCCCTGTTCGCGCAGTTTGTCTTGTACGTAGATTTTTTCTTTTTGATCGCGGGACCAGGCAAGATCGATACGGTTCAGCACGCCCTCTTTGACGTAGCGCTGCCATTCCACCTGGTAAAGGAAATCTTCAGTGAAGTGCGGGTTGCCAAAGAATAACCAGTTTTTACCCGGCGCTTCATCGGCGGCACGCTGCTGCATAAATGCGCGGAACGGTGCGATACCCGTCCCCGGACCAATCATGATCACGGGTGTTTCTGGGTTCGCTGGCAGACGGAAGTTGTCGTTATGCTCAATGAACACGCGCACTTCCCCATCTTCTTCAACACGATCGGCCAGGAAGCTGGAGGCGCCCCCTGCACGCGCGCGCCCTTCCACCTCATAGCGCACCGCACCCACGGTGATGTGTACTTCACTCTCCACTTCAGCCTGTGACGATGCAATAGAGTAAAGGCGTGGCGTTAACGGACGCAGCAGGTTAATCAGAGCTTGCGCATCCAACTGTGCTGGCGAGAAACGCAGCATGTCGACGATTGGCGTGGTGGTTGCGTAGTGCTGCAACTTTGCCTTATCGCCCACCAGCGGCAGGAGAGAGTCGCTGCGGGTTAAGGTGGCATAGTTCTCAACAATATTGGCGGTGTTGACCGTTAGCTCGAAGTGCCACTGCAGTGCTTCGTCCAGAGGGAGCACTTTCCCGTCCACGGTAACCGGCTCATCGCCTTTTAACCAGGCCAGTTCGACAATCTCTTTCACCAGTGCCGGGTCGTTTTGATACCAGACACCCAGAGCATCGCCAGGCTGATAGCGCAGACCAGAAGCGCCGAGATCGATTTCAATATGGCGGACATCTTTCTCAGAATCACGACCGGTTATCTTTTGATTGACCGACAGCGCGGCGCTGAGCGGCGCTTCTTTGGTATACGGGCTGGTATGAATTTCATTAACGGCTCCGCTGGCGACCGCCTGAGAAGGTGCAGCAACCGGCGCTCTTGATTTTAAAACGTCAACAACGCGAGCTCGCCACTCGGCAGCAGCGGCCTGGTACTCTACATCGGCATCAACGCGATCCAGCAGGCGCTCACCGCCGAGCTCAGACAGTTTACCGTCGATGTCTTTGCCAGACTGGCAGAAAAACTCATACGACGTATCACCAAGGCCAAAAACCGCAAAGGCAGTATTTTCCAGTTTTGGCGCTTTTTTGGAGAACAGAAACTTATGCAACGCGACGGCTTCTTCCGGCGGTTCACCTTCTCCCTGCGTGGAGGTGACGACAATAAGCAATTTTTCATTGGCGATCTGTTTGAATTTGTAATCGCCTGCGTTCACCAGCGTGACGCTAAGCTGTGCCGCCAGCAGATCATCACGTAAGGCTTCCGCCACACGACGGGCGTTGCCGGTTTGTGAGGCAGAAATCAGCGTAATGCCCGGCATTGCAGCCACAGGGGCAGGGGTCGTAACGGACGCTCCCGGCTGCTGGTTAAGCACACCCCAGAAATAGCCAGAAACCCACGCCAGTTGCGTAGGAGTGAGATCGGTGGTGGCCGCCTGAAGGCGAGCCAGCTGCTCCGGGTTCAGCGGAAGCAAAGCGGAAGGTGGGGCCTGTGTCGTCATGCGTCGTTATGTTCCAGTAAGCAAAGCGGATTTAAGCGATATAATCCAAACTGAGAGTAAGGTTAACGGCGGTGATAATAACAATTAAAGAAGGGTTGGAAATAACAAATAACTAAATGGACTAACCTGTTTTAGCTATAGTTATTAACAGCAAAAACGATTATATAACCCACTGAAATATAAGAAGGAATCCTCCATCAGGTTAGTGAATCACCCAAACTCCAGCAGAAAGCCGTTTTAGTTAATGCTAAAAAATGGACTTTCCGGTACCCTACGGCGGTTTTTGCCTTACTGAGAAATGATGATGACCACCACCCTGTTTAAAGATTTCACCTTCGAAGCCGCACACCGTCTGCCCCATGTTCCTGAAGGGCATAAATGCGGTCGCCTGCATGGACACTCTTTTATGGTACGCCTTGAGGTTACTGGTGAAGTCGATCCCCATACGGGCTGGATTATCGATTTCGCTGAGCTGAAAGCCGCGTTTAAACCGACCTATGACAGACTTGATCATTACTATCTGAACGATATTCCGGGTTTATCCAACCCGACCAGCGAAGTACTGGCGAAGTGGATTTGGGATCAGATGAAACCACAGGTGCCACTGCTGAGTGCGGTCATGGTGAAAGAGACGTGTACGGCGGGCTGTGTTTATCGCGGCGAGTGATTCTTGAAGTGTGCCGGATGGCGCGCGCTGCGTCTTATCCGGCCTACGGCTGACCGCATCCAGGCCGGGCAAGCGAAGCGCACCCGGCAAAATGTATCAGGCTATATTCAAATACTTGTGCGTCTGCATCGACAAGCGCCAGTTGCGGGCAATGCAGGTTTCAATGCACAGGCGGGTCGCATCGTCTTTTTGACTGATAGGCTGGAGTGCAATAACGCGCTGCTTTTCATCCGTCAGCGTCGCCAACAGTTCATCCAGCGCTTCGATGTCACGCACGCGCCCCACCGGATGTTTGATTTCATCAGCACGTTCAAGTGCCTGCGAAAGAATGTCGTAACCCCCACGCATATTCACTTTTGGTGATACCGTAACCCACGTTGAGTGGGAGCAGCGCACTTCATGGGTGCCGCTGGTTTCAATCTGACAGCTAAAGCCATTTTTTTCGAGCAGTTCGGTGAGCGGCATCAGATCGTGAATGCAGGGTTCTCCGCCGGTGATCACCACATGGCGAGCCGTCCAGCCCTGACGACTAATGATGGCAAGCAGATCTTCTGCACTGCCCGCTCCCCATTTGTCGCTCTCTTTGGTCTTCGCCAGAATACTGAACAAGGAGACTTCCCGATCCGCAAGCTTATCCCAGGTATGTTTGGTATCGCACCAGGCACAGCCAACCGGGCATCCCTGTAAACGAATAAAAATGGCGGGAACACCGGTAAAGTAACCCTCACCTTGCAGGGTCTGGAACATCTCGTTAATCGGGTACTGCATAGCGTTCTCTATAAAGGGGATAATAGATAAGTATCGCAGATTTCACCCGCCCGGTCATGCGCAGCGGCTGCGCTATACGCCAGACATAAAAAAACCCGCCGAAGCGGGTTTTTTATTAAGTGATAAAGAACAGGATTACGCCTGGCCTTTGATCTCTTTACGGCCGTTGTACGGTGCTTTTTCGCCCAGCGCTTCTTCGATACGAATCAGCTGGTTGTATTTAGCAACACGGTCAGAACGGCTCATAGAACCAGTTTTGATCTGGCCAGCAGCGGTACCCACAGCCAGGTCAGCGATGGTAGCGTCTTCAGTTTCGCCAGAACGGTGAGAGATAACGGCAGTGTAGCCAGCGTCTTTCGCCATCTTGATTGCAGCCAGAGTTTCGGTCAGAGAACCGATCTGGTTGAATTTGATCAGGATGGAGTTAACGATGCCTTTCTCGATACCTTCTTTCAGGATCTTGGTGTTGGTTACGAACAGATCGTCACCAACCAGCTGGATTTTGTCGCCCAGTACTTTGGTCTGGTATGCGAAACCATCCCAGTCAGACTCGTCCAGACCGTCTTCGATGGAAACGATCGGGTACTGTTTGGTCAGGTCTTCCAGGAAGTGAGTGAATTCTTCAGAGGTGAATGCTTTGTTGCCTTCGCCAGCCAGAACGTATTTACCGTCTTTGTAGAATTCAGAAGCTGCACAGTCCATCGCCAGAGTGATGTCTTTGCCCAGCTCGTAGCCCGCTGCTTTAACCGCTTCAGCGATGACAGCCAGTGCTTCAGCGTTGGAACCCAGGTTCGGCGCATAGCCGCCTTCGTCACCAACAGCAGTGTTCATACCTTTAGCTTTCAGAACTTTAGCCAGGTTGTGGAACACTTCAGAACCCATACGTACCGCTTCTTTCAGGGTTTTCGCGCCAACTGGCTGAATCATGAATTCCTGAATATCAACGTTGTTGTCTGCGTGCTCACCACCGTTGATGATGTTCATCATCGGAACCGGCATGGAGTATTTGCCCGGAGTACCGTTCAGTTCAGCGATGTGCTCAAACAGTGGCATACCTTTAGCAGCCGCTGCTGCTTTGGCGTTTGCCAGAGAAACGGCCAGGATTGCGTTCGCACCGAAGTTTGATTTGTTTTCAGTACCGTCCAGATCGATCATGATCTTGTCGATGCCAGCCTGATCTTTGGCGTCTTTGCCAAGGATTGCCTGAGCAATAGGACCGTTAACAGCGCCAACCGCTTTCAGTACGCCTTTGCCCATGAAACGGGATTTGTCGCCATCGCGCAGTTCCAGCGCTTCGCGGGAACCAGTAGAAGCCCCTGACGGCGCAGCTGCCATACCGACGAAACCACCTTCCAGGTGTACTTCGGCTTCAACAGTCGGGTTACCACGAGAGTCGATGATTTCACGACCGATGACTTTAACGATTTTGGACATTAGATTTTCCTCAGTACAAGTTAAACTAAAACTCCAGACAAACAACGCGTACCAAGGGTACGCGTTGCCGTTCTAACTTTTTTTACTTCGCCTGACGCTTCTGATATTCGCTGGCGGCTTTAACAAAGCCGGCAAACAGCGGATGCCCATCACGCGGCGTTGAAGTAAATTCCGGGTGGAATTGGCAGGCCACGAACCACGGATGATTCGGCACCTCAATGATCTCAACTAACTGATCGTCCCCGGAACGGCCCGCTACGCGCAGACCCGCAGCTTCAATTTGTTTCAACAACATGTTGTTGACTTCATAGCGGTGACGATGGCGCTCGGTGATAACCGGCTGGCCGTACAGCTTGCGAACCAGGCTATCGTCGGACAGCTGGCAGGCCTGTGCGCCAAGACGCATAGTGCCACCCAGATCGCTCTTCTCTGTACGGACTTCGACGTTACCGTCTTCATCGCGCCATTCAGTGATAAGCGCCACTACAGGGTACTTACAGTCTGGCACAAATTCCGTAGAGTTCGCGTTTTCCATTCCCGCTACGTTGCGCGCAAATTCAATCAGCGCAACCTGCATACCCAGGCAGATGCCGAGGTATGGAATATTATTCTCACGCGCATAGCGTGCAGTGGCGATCTTGCCTTCAACACCACGGTAGCCGAAGCCGCCAGGGATGAGGATAGCATCCAGATCTTTCAGAATTTCAACGCCGCGCGTTTCAACATCCTGCGAATCAATCAGCTTGATGTTAACGGAGACGCGATTCTTCAGACCACCGTGCTTCAGCGCTTCGATAACTGACTTATAGGCATCCGGCAGTTCAATGTACTTGCCGACCATACCGATAGTCACTTCTCCTGACGGATTGGCTTGCTCGTAAATCACCTGTTCCCATTCTGACAGGTTAGCTTCCGGACAGTTCAAGCTGAATCGTTTACAAATATAATCGTCCAGCCCCTGTGATTTCAACAGGCCCGGGATTTTATAAATAGAATCGACATCTTTCATTGAAATAACGGCTTTTTCAGGCACGTTACAGAATAATGCAATTTTTGCACGTTCGTTCGCAGGGATCGCGCGATCGGAACGGCAAACCAGGATGTCAGGCTGGATACCAATAGAGAGCAGCTCTTTAACGGAGTGCTGAGTCGGTTTGGTTTTCACTTCACCCGCTGCGGCCATGTACGGCACCAGCGTCAGGTGCATGAACAGCGCGTGTTCCCGACCAATATCTACCGCCAGTTGCCGAATCGCTTCAAGGAACGGCAGAGATTCGATATCCCCGACCGTACCGCCGATTTCAACCAGCACAACGTCATGACCTTCGCCACCGGCAAGGACACGTTCTTTAATGGCGTTAGTGATATGCGGAATAACCTGAACGGTTGCGCCCAGGTAGTCGCCACGGCGTTCTTTACGCAGAACGTCAGAGTAGATACGACCCGTAGTGAAGTTGTTGCGGCGCGTCATTTTGGTGCGAATGAAACGCTCGTAGTGGCCAAGATCCAGATCGGTTTCAGCGCCGTCTTCAGTAACGAACACTTCCCCGTGTTGGGTTGGGCTCATGGTGCCAGGATCGACGTTAATGTACGGATCCAGTTTCATCATGGTCACATTGAGGCCACGGGCTTCAAGAATGGCTGCGAGGGAGGCTGCGGCAATGCCTTTTCCCAGAGAGGATACGACCCCGCCGGTCACAAAAATATAGTTCGTTGTCATGCTGAACCTGAGAAGTTAGGGTGAAACGATGGAATAACCAGGACGGGAAAGTAGTATACCCGAACATGACCTACGCCACAAACTTTCATTATCCCCTCTCCTTCGTTCTTCAAGCCGCACCGGTGTTGGCTTCCTTCACTCACCTCAGTCACATAGCATTTCTATGATCCTGAGGATTCTTTCAGTCGCCGCCTTGTTGCGACTCGAATAACTCGAAGAAGCAGTATACAAGGTGATTCATCAACATAACGGGGAGAGAAAATAGCCCCTTTTGGCTAAATGTTTTTGACGCAAATCAAGCGCTTGTTATTTAAAAAATCGCACAAAACGCCCTTTAACGATCAATTCCCTTAGAGATCAATTTCCTGCCGTTTTACCTCTTGCCAGACTTCTTCCATGGTTTCGAGGTCAACTCCCGTCATTTCCAGGCCTCGCGCGGTAACAATCCGTTCGACTTCGCGAAAACGACGCTCGAATTTTTCGTTCGCTTTTTGCAGGGCGATTTCTGCTTTCGTTCCCAGATGACGTGCCATATTCACCGTGGCAAAGAGCAGGTCACCCATTTCCTCCTCCAGTTTAGCCTGGTCGACAACCACCTGCCGGGCCTCATACATGACCTCATCAATCTCTTCGTAAACTTTATCGACGACCGGTCCCAGCGTCGTCCAGTCAAAACCAACGTTTGAACAGCGCTTCTGAATTTTCTGCGCCCGCATCAGCGCAGGTAAGTTACGTGGGATGTCATCCAGAGCAGAATGCTGTGCCTTTTGCGCTCTTTCTTCGGTTTTGATTTGCTCCCAGCGGGCCAGCACTTCGCAGCTGTTGCTGGCACTACTCTCTGCAAAAACATGTGGATGCCGGCGCTCCAGCTTATCGCTGATAGCCTCACATATGTCGTTGAAGTCGAAACGTCCTTCTTCCTGGGCCATTTGCGCGTAAAACACCACCTGGAACAACAGATCGCCCAGTTCACCGCGCAGATCGTCAAAATCCTCGCGAGCAATCGCATCGAGCACTTCGTAGGTTTCTTCAAGGGTGTAAGGAGCGATAGTGGCAAAGGTCTGTTCTTTGTCCCACGGGCAGCCGCTTTCCGGGTCCCGCAGGCGCTGCATAATGTTAAGCAGGCGGTCAATTTGAGTCATTACAATGTCCTGAAATCTTCAATTTTGTTGGCCGGATAAGGCCTAAGCCGCCATCCGGCACTTTTGCCCGATGGCGATGCGCTTATCGGGCCTACCCGGCTGCATATTGATTAACTGCCGTGCAGACGACGGGCGTCAATCACATCCGGCACCTGATTCAACTTGCTGAGCACGCGTCCCAGCACCTGTAGATTGTAGATTTCGATAGTCATATCGATGGTCGCCAGTTGCTGTTTGGTGTCGCTGCGACTGGCAACGCCAAGCACGTTGACCTTCTCGTTTGCCAGGATGGTGGTGATATCACGCAGTAAACCGCTGCGATCGTTGGCCTGCACGCGTACCACCAGCGAGTAGCCTGCGGAATAGCTTTCCCCCCATACCGCATCCACAATACGTTCCGGCGCATGCGCACGCAGTTCCACTAACTGTTCGCAGTCCGCCCGGTGAACGGAGATCCCTCGCCCCTGAGTGATAAAGCCAACAATTTCATCACCGGGAATCGGCTGGCAGCAGCGGGCAATGTGGTGCATCAGGTTGCCGACCCCTTCGACCACCACGCGTCCGTCATCTTTACGCCGGTTCTGCGGCGCATACGTTTTCTGCTGAAGCTGTTTCAACGCCGCTGCGTCTTGTTCCGCCGCGCTCGGTTTATTGAACTGCGATTGCAGGAAATTCACCATCTGATTCAAACGGATATCGCCGCCGCCAATCGCCGCGAGCAGTTCTTCCATCTCGTTAAAGTTATAACGCGGCAGTAGCTGTTTTTCCGCTTCCTTCAGGCTGATACCTAAATGCGACAGTTCGTCGTCCAGGATTTGCCGTCCGGCAAGGATGTTTTTATCCCTGTCCTGCTTACGGAACCAGGCGTGAATTTTCGAGCGACCACGACTGGTCGTGACATAGCCCAGGTTCGGGTTCAGCCAGTCACGACTGGGGTTCGGCTGCTTCTGGGTGATAATTTCGATCTGATCGCCCATCTGTAATTGATAGGTGAAAGGCACAATGCGACCGCCGATTTTCGCCCCGATGCAGCGATGCCCCACATCACTGTGGATGTGATAGGCGAAGTCGAGCGGCGTCGAGCCTGCCGGCAGGTCTACTACATCCCCTTTCGGGGTAAAGACGTAGACTCGGTCATCGAAGACCTGACTGCGCACTTCGTCAAGCATTTCGCCCGAGTCCGCCATTTCTTCCTGCCACGCGATCAATTTACGCAGCCAGGCAATGCGATCCTCGTGACCTGAACGTGCCCCACCCGCCGCCGCGCCCTCTTTATATTTCCAGTGCGCAGCCACGCCCAGCTCGGCGTCCTCGTGCATCTGACGGGTACGGATCTGGATTTCCACAGTTTTACCGCCCGGCCCTAAAACCACGGTATGGATCGACTGATAGCCGTTCGGTTTTGGGTTAGCGACATAATCATCAAACTCATCCGGCAGATGGCGATAGTGCGTATGCACAATCCCCAGCGCGGCATAGCAGTCCTGCAAGCGCTCAGCCACGATACGCACGGCGCGCACATCAAACAGCTCATCAAAAGCCAGATGCTTTTTCTGCATTTTGCGCCAGATGCTGTAGATGTGTTTTGGACGACCATACACTTCGGCCTTCACGCCTTCGGTTTTCATTTCAGCACGCAGATGGCCGACAAATTCATCAATGTAATGTTCACGATCGATGCGCCGTTCATGCAGCAGTTTGGCGATGCGCTTATATTCCGCGGGGTGCAGATAGCGGAAGCAGTAATCTTCCAGCTCCCATTTCAGTTGCCCAATGCCCAGTCGGTTGGCCAGTGGCGCGTAGATATTGGTGCACTCTTTGGCCGCCAGTACGCGTTCGTCTTCCGGCGCATCTTTTACTTCACGCAGATGGGCAATTCGTTCCGCGAGCTTGATCACCACGCAGCGGAAATCATCGACCATTGCCAGCAACATGCGGCGAACGTTATCGACCTGCTCCGAAGAGACGGCGTCGGTGTGCGTGGCTTTCAGTTGACGAATCGCCGCCATATCACGCACACCGTGAATCAGGCTAACGATTGAGTTGCCCACGTTCTCACGCAGGATATCTTCACTAACGACGTTGGCATCCGCCAGAGGGAACAGCAGCGCCGCCCGCAGCGTATCAATATCCATACTCAGCGTAGAGAGAATTTCCGCCATCTCTACGCCACGCCACAGCAGCAGTTCCGCATCCGGATGCCCCTGGGTCTGTTGCAGGCAATACGCCCAGGTTTCGGCTAAGCGCTCACACGACTGTTGGCTGGAGATCCCAAGACTTGCGATCCATTTCTTCGGATCAAATTCACCAGCTTTATTTAGATGTGCACTTCTTACCGCAACCATCGTTCTCTCCTTCGTAGAAACAAGCCTGTCGAAGTCGACAAGCCGGAAGATTTTACTCGCACGTGAACAACACCATCGATTCAAGGTGCCCGGTGTGCGGGAACATGTCGAGCATAGCCAGCCGCTGAATGTTGTAGCCTGCGCGCAACAGCGCTTCGCTATCCCTCGCCAGGGTAGCAGGGTTACAGGATACATAAACAACGCGAGCAGGCTGTAGTTTAATAATATGTTGCATTACGCCAGCAGCACCTGCTCGGGCAGGGTCGAGCAGGACTTTATTAAAGCCATTCGCCGCCCACGGTTGTCTGGTGACATCCTCATCAAGATTCTCGTGAAAAAATGTCACATTGTGTAATTCATTTTGCTGCGCGTTTTCACGCCCTTTCTCGACCAGCGCAGGCACGCCCTCTACGCCGACGACGCTTGCTGCTCGCCTCGCCAACGGCAGCGTGAAGTTTCCCATGCCGCAAAACAGATCCAACACCCGATCACCGGCCTGTACATCTAACCATTCCAACGCGCGCGCGACCATTTTATGGTTTACACCTTCATTCACCTGAATAAAGTCGCGCGGGCTGAAGTTTAAGCGTAGTCCGTCTGATTCATACCAGGGCGTCTGACCAGATACCGCTTCCAGTATCTCGCTTTGCGGAGCCAGAAACAGAGCCAGTCCCTCCGAATGCGAAAAGCGTTCCAGTTTTTCCCGGTCTTGCGCACTTATTGCCACTGTATGGCGCAGAATCATCAGTATTCCGCTGCCCGCCTGCACCAGTTCAACATGTCCGAGGTGGCGGGCACCCTGCAAGTTATTAAGGCATGCCCTAACAGAGGGCAGCAATGCTTCAAGTTGGGGCACCAAAATGGGGCAATGCCTGATATCCACAATGTCACTGGAAGCCGCTTTGCGAAACCCCATCTGCAACTGCTCAGTTTTGGGTTGATAGTTAAGACTCAGGCGCGCACGACGCCGGTAGCCCCACGGCGCATCAGCGATAACCTCGGACACCTCATTTTTCATTAAACGCGACAGCGCGGCACTTTTACTGCGCTGTTGAAGGTCGATGCTGGCATGCTGCTGTTGACAGCCGCCGCAGACCCCAAAGTGCGGACAGCGCGGGGGAACGCGATCCGGACTATCATTCAAACGACGCTTTATTTGCGCACGGGCATACTGTTTTTTGTCTTCTGTCACGATCACTTCCGCCGTCTCTTGCGGTAGTAATCCCTGAATAAACAGTGCCTTCCCGTTATGCCGAGCGACGCCCTGACCAAATGAATCGAGGTCATTGCAGGTAACGGTTATGATCTGGCGCGTCGTCACGCGCCGTTTTGCAGAGTAGAATTGCGCCATCGACGAGATTAATCTCAATTTAACAGTGTGACCCTGATTGTCCCATAACGGAACTCCATGACCAACTACAGCCTGCGCGCTCGCATGATGATTCTGATCCTGGCACCGACCGTTCTCATCGGTCTGCTGTTGAGTCTCTTCTTTGTCGTGCACCGGTATCACGACCTGCAGCGTCAACTGGAGGATGCCGGCGCCAGTATTATTGAGCCTCTCGCGGTTTCCACCGAGTATGGTATGACGCTGCAAAATCGCGAATCCATTGGCCCGCTCATCAGCGTTCTGCATCGACGGCACTCGGATATCGTGCGAGGGATTTCGGTTTACGATGCAAACAACCACCTGTTTGTGACGTCCAATTACGAACTTAAACCGTCCATAATGCAGCTTCCCGCAGGTTCGCCTTTGCCGCGTCGGCTAAGTGTGACACGCAATGGAGACACGTTAATTCTGCGAACGCCGATCGTCTCGGAGGCGTATTCACCGGATGAGTCTTCCAAATCCGAAGCCAAAAACTCACAAAACATGTTGGGTTATGTGGCGCTGGAACTTGATCTCAAGTCGGTCCGTTTGCAGCAGTATAAAGAAATCTTCATTTCTACGGTGATGATGTTGTTTTGTATCGGCATAGCGCTCATTTTTGGCTGGCGTTTAATGCGCGACGTGACCGGGCCGATCCGCAACATGGTGAATACGGTGGACCGCATTCGACGAGGACAGCTCGACAGTCGCGTGGAAGGTTTTATGCTGGGTGAGCTCGATATACTGAAAAATGGCATTAATTCCATGGCAATGTCGCTCGCCGCCTACCACGAAGAGATGCAGCACAACATTGACCAGGCCACTTCTGACCTGCGAGAAACGCTTGAGCAGATGGAGATCCAGAACGTTGAGCTGGATCTTGCTAAAAAACGCGCTCAGGAAGCGGCGCGGATTAAGTCGGAATTTTTGGCCAACATGTCACATGAGCTGCGAACGCCGCTCAATGGCGTGATTGGTTTTACGCGCCTGACGCTTAAAACCGAGCTCAACAACACCCAGCGCGATCACCTGAATACCATTGAGCGTTCAGCGAATAATCTGCTGGCCATCATCAATGACGTGCTTGATTTCTCGAAACTGGAAGCAGGAAAACTGATCCTCGAAAGTATTCCTTTCGCGCTGCGTAATACGCTGGATGAGGTGGTCACGCTGCTGGCGCACTCCTCTCATGATAAAGGCCTTGAGCTGACGCTGAACATCAAAAATGATGTGCCGGATAATGTGATTGGCGACCCGCTGCGCTTACAGCAGGTAATTACCAATCTGGTGGGTAACGCGATTAAATTCACCGAAAACGGCAATATCGATATTCTGGTGGAGAAGCGTTCGATCAGTAACACCAAAGTGCAGATCGAAGTCCAAATTCGCGATACCGGCATCGGCATCCCCGAACGCGATCAGTCGCGCCTTTTCCAGGCTTTCCGTCAGGCAGATGCCAGTATCTCTCGCCGCCACGGCGGCACGGGTCTGGGGCTGGTGATTACCCAGAAACTGGTGAATGAAATGGGCGGCGATATCTCGTTTCATAGCCAGCCGAACCGGGGTTCGACCTTCTGGTTCCATATTAATCTCGATCTGAATCCCAATGTGATCATCGATGGTCCTGCCACAGACGGGCTGGCTGGTAAGCGAATTGCGTATATTGAACCCAATGCCGCCGCCGCCCAATGTACGCTGGACATTCTCAGCGAGACGCCGCTAGATACCGTCTACAGCCCGACATTTTCAGCGCTGGTGCCTGGGCATTATGATTTTATGCTGTTGGGGGTGGCTGTGACCTTCAGGGAGCCGCTCACGATGCAGCATGAGCGACTCATACAGGCGACGAAGATGACGGATAATCTGATGCTGGCGTTACCCTGCCATGCTCAGGTTAACGCCGAGAAACTCAAGCAGGACGGCGTGGCAAGCTGTCTGTTAAAACCACTGACCTCTACGCGTCTGCTCCCGGCACTGGTTGAACTGAGCCGTCAAAGCGTAGCCGACGCCTCGTTGCCCATTGATGAAAGTAAGATCGCCATGACGGTCATGGCGGTTGATGATAATCCAGCAAACCTGAAGCTGATTGGCGCGTTGCTCAAAGATATGGTTCAACATGTTGAACTGTGTGACAGCGGGCATCAGGCGGTCGATCGCGCCAGACAAATGCAATTTGACCTGATCCTGATGGATATCCAGATGCCAGGGATGGACGGGATACGCGCATGTGAGTTGATCCATCAGCTTCCTCATCAGCAGCAGACTCCGGTGATCGCCGTGACTGCTCACGCCATGGCTGGGCAAAAAGAGAAGTTATTGAGCGCGGGAATGAATGATTACCTTGCCAAGCCTATCGAAGAGGAGAAGCTGCATAACCTGTTGTTGCGCTATAAGCCTGGAACCGGGCTTTCCACGCGTATCGCCACGGCAGAAACGGTTGAACCCGCTGTCAACCCCAACGCCACACTCGACTGGCAACTGGCGCTGCGTCAGGCTGCTGGCAAGCCCGATCTGGCAAGAGACATGCTGCAAATGCTGATCGATTTTTTGCCAGAGGTTCGCAACCGAATTGAAGAGCAACTGGTGGGGGAAAACAGTGAAGGTCTGGTGGATCTGATCCATAAACTTCACGGCAGTTGTGGATACAGCGGCGTACCGCGCATGAAGAATCTGTGTCAGCTGTTAGAAGGCCAGTTACGCAACGGGACGAAAGAAGCGGATCTGGAACCAGAGTTGCTGGAGCTGCTTGATGAAATGGATAACGTGGCGCGCGAAGCGATACGGATATTAGGGTAGCGATATTTGCCGGATGGCGGCTACGCCTTATCCGGCCTACGGTACGTTCAGGGAATACGCTGGCCAATTTTGATTGTTGCCGCCACGTTGCGCGCGGTCCTGCGTACATTCTCTGCGGCGTTTTTCAACGCGTCTTCCAAAGAGCTGACGGAATTAATCACGCTAAATATCGCATCCAGACCGTGCTCATGCACCACGCCGACATCCGGCGTCAGACTACCAGCAATGCCGATCACCGGCTTATGATAACGCTTCGCCACCTTCGCCACGCCCACCGGGACTTTGCCATGAATGGTCTGGCTATCGATTCGCCCTTCTCCGGTGATCACCAGATCGGCGTCAGCAACGCACGCATCCAGATGTAGAGCGTCAGTGACTATCTCAATGCCCCGTCGAAGTTGGGCGCCACAAAAAGCGTATAGCGCAGCCCCCATACCGCCTGCCGCACCACCGCCAGCCAGCGTTAATACTTCCACGTCCAGATCGCGAGCAATAAGATGTGCATAGTGTTCCAGCGCGGTATCTAAACGGGTAATCATCTCCGGCGTCCCCCCTTTCTGTGGACCAAAAACCGCAGATGCGCCCTCTTTACCGGTCAACGGGTTTGTGACATCACAGGCGACCTCAATGCGACAACCGGTAAGACGCGGATCCAGTTGGCTGACATCAATCTGTACCAGCGTCTCCAGCGCCGCGCCGCCCAGCGCAATGCTGTTACCCTGCGCATCAAGCAATTTTCCACCAAGCGCCTGCACCATCCCTGCGCCACCGTCATTAGTCGCACTGCCGCCCAGCCCGATGATAATGTGCTCTACGCCTGCATCCAGCGCATGACGGATCAACTCTCCGGTCCCCCAGGAGGTGGTTTTTAAAGGATTGCGAAGATGGGAAGGAACCTGCTCCAGGCCGCTCGCCGCTGCCATTTCGATAAAGGCCGAACGGGCATCGCCAGACAAACCATAAAATGCCGTCACCGGTTCCCCAAGAGGACCAGTGACATCGACCTCAACAATGCGTCCAGCCGTCGCGGCGACCATGGCTTCCACCGTTCCTTCACCGCCATCAGCAACAGGCAGCTTGACGTAATCCGCATCGGGCCAGATTTCACGAAACCCGAGCTCAATAGCGTTCGCCACTTCCAGAGCGCTCAAACTCTCCTTCCAGGAGTCCGGTGCGATCACTATTTTCATAAGCTGTCCCTGTGCATGTTGATTCCGTTAAGTATACAAACAAAAAATAACCGGCCCAGGACAGGCCGGTATGTTTTTAACGTACCATGCAGGGACGTTTGTTATCGAAGGTCCAGTTCGGGATCAGGTACTGCATTCCCATCGCGTCGTCGCGCGCGCCAAGACCGTGCTTCTGATATAGCTCGTGCGCCTTCATCACCTGATCCATATCCAGTTCTACGCCAAGGCCTGGTTTCTCCGGAACCTGAACCATGCCGCCTTTAATTTCGAACGGCGCTTTTGTCAGGCGCTGATTGCCTTCCTGCCAGATCCAGTGGGTGTCGATGGCGGTGATCTTGCCTGGCGCGGCCGCCGCCACATGGGTGAACATCGCCAGCGAAATATCGAAGTGGTTATTGGAGTGCGAACCCCATGTCAGGCCAAACTCATGACACATTTGTGCCACGCGAACGGATCCCTGCATGGTCCAGAAGTGCGGATCCGCCAGCGGAATATCCACGGATTGCAGCGACAGGGTATGTCCCATCTGTCGCCAGTCGGTGGCGATCATATTGGTCGCTGTCGGCAGGCCAGTGGCGCGACGGAATTCGGCCATCACTTCACGACCCGAGAAGCCCTGCTCCGCGCCGCACGGATCTTCGGCATAGGCCAGCGATCCTTTCAGGTATTTACCGATGTTGATCGCCTCATTCAGCGACCATGCCCCGTTCGGATCCAGCGTAACGCGCGCCTGCGGGAAGCGTTTTGCCAGCGCGACAATGGACTCCGCTTCTTCTTCCCCTGCCAGCACGCCGCCTTTCAGTTTGAAGTCATTGAAGCCATATTTTTCGTAAGCCGCTTCCGCCAGGCGAACCACCGCATCAGGCGTCATCGCCTCTTCATGACGCAGACGATACCAGTCGCATTGCTCATCCGGCTGGCTCTGATACGGCAGCGGCGTCGCTTTGCGATTGCCAACGAAGAACAGATAGCCAAGCATCTCCACTTCGCTGCGCTGCTGACCATCGCCCAGCAGAGAAGCGACATTCACCCCCAGATGTTGACCCAGCAGATCCAGCAGCGCGGCTTCAATCCCTGTGACGACATGAATAGTGGTACGCAGGTCAAAGGTTTGCAGGCCACGCCCACCGGCATCACGGTCGGCAAATTGATTGCGCACCGCGTTCAGCACATTTTTGTACTCGCCCAGCGTTTTGCCCACCACCAGCGGGATCGCCTCTTCCAGCGTCTTACGGATTTTCTCGCCGCCGGGGATTTCACCGACGCCGGTATGACCAGAATTATCTTTGATAATCACGATATTACGCGTGAAGAACGGTGCGTGTGCGCCGCTCAGGTTCATCAGCATACTGTCGTGACCCGCAACCGGGATGACCTGCATGGCGGTAACAACAGGAGTCGAAAATTGTGCGCTCATAATTAATTCCTTTTCCAAAAATCAGTGACGGCCAAAAACGGGGCGTTTACGGTCAAATGTCCAGCCGGGGATCAGGTACTGCATCGGACCTGCGTCATTTCGCGCGCCGCCGGGCAGAGTTTTGTAGGCGTCATGCGCTTTCTGCACCTGGTCCCAGTCCAGCTCAATACCCAGACCAGGTGCATCCGGAACCGCAATTTGTCCGTTTTTAATTTCCAGTGGCTCCTTCGTCAGACGGCAATCGCCCTCCTGCCAGATCCAGTGAGTATCAATGGCCGTAGGTTTGCCCGGCGCAGCGGCGCCGACATGGGTAAACATCGCCAGTGAGATATCGAAGTGGTTGTTTGAATGGCAGCCCCAGGTCAGTCCCCAGTCATCGCACAATTGGGCCACGCGAACCGCGCCAGAAAGGGTCCAGAAATGCGGGTCGGCAAGCGGAATATCGACAGCATTGAGCATCACCGCATGGCCCATTTCACGCCAGTTGGTCGCGATCATGTTGGTTGCTACCGGCAGACCGGTTGCCCGACGAAATTCCGCCATTACTTCACGACCAGAAAAGCCCTGCTCTGCACCACACGGATCTTCTGCGTAAGTGAGCACATCATTCAGACCTTTGCACAGCGAGATCGCCTCATCCAGCAGCCACGCGCCGTTAGGATCGACAGTGATACGCGCATCCGGGAAGCGTTTTTTCAGCGCCCGCGCAGTTTCAATTTCTTGCTCACCAGGCAACACGCCGCCTTTCAGTTTGAAGTCTTTGAAACCGTAGCGATCCTGCGAGGCTTCCGCCAGGCGCACCACCGCGTCGCTGTTCATTGCTTCCTGATGACGCAGATGGTACCAGGCGTGATTCCCCGGTGTGGCATCCAGATAGGGCAGATCGGTTTTTGTACGATCGCCTATATAGAACAGATAACCCAGCACGGTCACCGCATCGCGCTGCTTGCCTGGTCCTAACAACTCACAGACGGGTACATTGAGCGCTTTGCCGAGCAAATCCAGCAGGGCCGCCTCCAGCGCGGCCACCGCGTTGACGCGCAGTTCAAACGTCCACGCGCCTTTACCAAAGGTGTCAAAGTCCGCGGCCTGATTACCTTTGTGAACCTGCTGAACCACCTTGTTCAGGCGGGCCACTTCCTGGCCGAGCACCATCGGGATGGCATCGACCAGCGTCTGGTAAATCACCTCGCCCCCCGGCGCTTCGCCTACGCCGGTATTTCCGGCGTTGTCAGTAAGGACGACGATGTTGCGGGTAAACCAGGCGTTATGCGCGCCGCCAATATTGAGGAGCATACTGTCATGTCCTGCGACCGGAATGACCTTCATGTCCGTAATAACGGGACTCGATTGTGTTGTCATAAGGGTTGTCCTGCGATGGGTTTCAGTTCAACGCGTTTAATATCGCCGACCAGGACCAGATAGCTCAGTACTGCTATCAGCGCATGTACGCCGACGTAAATCAGGGCTCCATTGAAGGAGCCGGTGGTGCCGACGATATAACCAATGGCGATCGGGGTGACGATGCCGGAGATATTGCCGAACATATTGAACAGACCGCCGCTCAGGCCGCTGATCTCTTTCGGCGCGGTATCCGCCATAACGGCCCAGCCCAGCGCGCCAATGCCCTTACCAAAGAAGGCCAGCGCCATAAAACCAATGATCATCCACTCGACGTCGACATAGTTACAGAACACCATCACCATCGACAGCAGCATCCCCAGCACAATCGGTGTCTTACGCGCGATGTTCAGCGACCCGGTGCGACGCATCAGCCAGTCGGAGATGATGCCCCCCAGCACGCCGCCCGCAAATCCGCAGATGGCCGGAACCGAGGCGACAAAACCCGCTTTCAATATGGACATCCCGCGCGCCTGCACCAGGTAAACCGGGAACCAGGTAATAAAGAAGTACGTCAGGGCGTTAATGCAGTACTGACCGATATAAATTCCGACCATCATCCGTGAGCCAATCAACTGCTTGATCTGCCCCCACTTCACGTTAAAGGGAACTTTGGTTTTCGCGCCTTGCTGATCCATGTTGATCAGCGCACCACCTTCCGCGATGTACTCCAGCTCTTTCTTATTTACGCCAGGATGCTGGTTCGGTTCATGGATCACTTTCAGCCAGATAAAGCTAATCACAATCCCCAGGCCGCCCATAAAGAAGAAGACATGCGACCAGCCCACTTCATGGGTCAGCCAGCCCATGATCGGGGCGAAGATAACCGTAGCAAAGTATTGCGCAGAGTTAAAAATGGCAACTGCTGTCCCCCTCTCCTGCGCCGGGAACCAGGCTGCGACAATGCGGCTGTTGCCAGGGAAAGAAGGCGCTTCCGCTAACCCCACCAGGAAACGCAAGGTGAACAGCGCGACGATAATGCCGAAGCCGCTGAAGATATCAACGAAGCCTTGTAACAGGGTGAACATGGACCAGATGAAGATGGACCAGAAATAAACGCGTTTCGAACCAAAACGGTCCAACAGCCAGCCGCCCGGGATCTGCCCGATGACGTAGGCCCAGGAGAACGCAGAGAAAACATAACCCATCCCAACCGGATCCAGACCGATATCTTTGGCCATCTCCGAACCGGCAATCGATAAGGTGGCACGGTCGCCGTAGTTGAAAGAGGTGACGATAAACAACATCACGACTATCCAGTAGCGGGCATTCGTGCGCTTTTCCGCACTGCTCGCGGCCTGACTTAATGAACTCATTGGTGCACTCCTGAATCATGGCTTTCGCCTGTTTCATTCTGAAAAGCACAACCTGTAGGGTAATCAGAATGAGGTGTTAGAGTTTTGCAGCACTAATACGGCTACCTGCCGTTAAATGACTCACTGCCTTGACCGGAAAAGTATATGTAAGGGGGGTGTCGCTCCCTCACCGTGCATCGACACAACATTAAAGGGATGGGGGAAAGTTGTTTGGGGCATAAGCCCAAACCAGTGGAAGGTACTTCACGTTATTGGGGTTTAGTGCCGGGTGGCGGCTACGCCTTACCCGGCCTGCGGTTCGGTAGAGGAGTGATTGTCGGGCAATCTTCTATTTAAGCAGCGTCGCCCAGTGCTCAACCCACGGATTGGATTGGCTTTCTGGCTCCGGGTGTTCACCGGCATCAATCAACAGCATTTCACCCACGCGTTGAGCGCTTTGCTCCTGTAACAGGGCGTCGAACCGTTTGCCACCGCCGCAGAAATTGACGTAAGAGCTGTCGCCTAACGCAATGATGCCGTAATGAACGTCAGGCTGGTAACCCAGTTGGTCCTTAATCCCCTGGTAAAGCGGGACGATACTGTCGGGCAAATCGCCCTGTCCTGTCGTCGAGGTCACCACCAGAATGTATTTATCTTTATACTTTTCCCAGTCTGCCAATTCCGGATCTTCATAGACCGTGGCTTTGTGCCCCAGACCGGTGAGAATTGCTTCGGCCTCTTCCGCGACCAGCAGCGAGTTACCGTACATTGTGCCGACAAAGATTCCGACTTCAGCCATACGTTGCTCCATTAATGAGTGCGATTACCGATCATCCTGAACGTTGGCCGATACAAACTCAACCCTTTCATTCTTCGGGAGAAGTCCTTGCCAGCCAAACTGTGCTAACGCCTGCATCCAGACGGGATCCAGCCCGGCATGAATCGTTAACGGCTCGCCGGTAAACGGATGGATGAGCGAGAGCTGGCTGGCATGAAGCATCAGTCGATTACAGCCAAAATGTTCAGCCGCGCTGCGATTCTGCCGAAGATCACCATGCTTACTGTCGCCGAGAATCGGATGGCGCAAATGTGCAAGGTGCCGCCTGAGCTGGTGCTTACGCCCCGTTTGCGGTTCCAGCTCTACCAGGCCGTAGCGCGTCGTCGGATAGCGCCCGGTCGCCACCGGCATTTCCACCGTCGCCAGACCGCGATAGTGCGTTACCGCCGGCTGCGGATCTTTGTTTTCTCGGGCAAATCTATCGGCGATTTTATCCAGCTCTTCCACCAGCGGATAATCCAGTATGGCGTCGTCCATCAGCCAGCCACGCACTATGGCATGGTAGCGTTTTTGGATTTGATGCTGTTCAAACTGCTGGGACAGCAGGCGTCCTGCTTCACTGGATAATCCCATCAACAGTACGCCAGAGGTTGGTCTGTCGAGGCGGTGTGCAGTAAAGACATGTTGCCCAATCTGATCGCGCACAGTTTGCATAACCACCACTTTTTCGTCGCGATCGAGCCAGCTGCGGTGAACCAGCCAGCCGGAAGGTTTGTTGACCGCCACCAGCCATTCATCCTGATAAAGAATCTCCAGCATCAGGATTCAGCTTGCGCGAAATGCGCATCCAGAGCCTGCAACGCTTCCAGCAGGATCTCACGCAGGGGGTGATCGGCACTCAAGGCCATTTCGTAATACGGCGCAACGGCAAAAGTCTCGGGCAGCGGCTGTGCGCTGTCCAGCAAAGCATGCATACGGGGGATCAGCACCCACTGCAACCACTCAATCGGTTCCATGGTATCCATGCAAAAAGGCTGAGTGCTGGAAAACAGGTGGGCTTCGGGTTCATCCATCCGCCAGTGATGATGTTCCCGCAGCAGCGCTTCAAGTTCGTGAAGCTGCTGACGCACGCGGTCATGAGTCGTCATGAAAGTCACCTCAATCAAGAAAAAATCTGGCGCGCAGGATACCACTGCCACTGAGCGCTATACAAAATCATTGAAGAAGCAGCGTGAAGGATAAAATCTGTAAAAAGGAACAAAAAAAGGGAGCACTGTAAAAACAGTGCTCCCGGTTCGTTTCGCAGCATTCCAGCTACATTAAGTGCTCCCTGCTCATCCGTGACAACTTTTCCAGTGGTCTTGCGACCTGTTGTTCATCCTGAACTTGTGCATCCTGCTCACATCACCCCGATGTGAATACTTCATCCTGAAGCGTCCTGGCCATCCTGACCCACCGAACATCCTGACCGGCTCTCGTTCTCCCTCCTGGAGGTGTCCTTTTACGCATCCCGCGCTTTCCACTTTGCTTCATCCTGAAGCCTTTCCTTGCATCACCGTCCTGGTGTGTCCTGCTGAAGTGTCATCATCCTGATGTTCACTTCGTTGTGCGACTCCTTGTCGACGTAGATAGAATCGCCTTTTTCGCCCCGTCTTACAAGGTGCTTACAGGCAATACCTTAAGGAAAATTTCATATGAAAGTCTGAATAAATCACTTAACTGATTGTTTAAATGAAGGTTTGAATATTCTGATGTTTTTAAGTCTTCACTTATCACCTGGCGATCTCCTACAGGGTTTGTAAGAGATCTCTCACACGGACACGGGCGATATGGATTACAGAAGCGGCTTAAGCTGCGTAAGGAAATCCGCAAGAGAAGATGCCAGCACGGTACGATTACGGGTTCCCAGCGTTTCTTTGATGACCTCGCCCGAAAGATTACAGACTGAAATCACGTCCAGCTCATTGTCCAGCGTGGCGATAAAAAGCGTCGGCGACAGTTTCAAACGCTTCTGCGTGACCATATGCCCAATCAGGTTTTCCTGAACCCGGCGGAAATCATCCTCGCTCCAGGTTTGCAGAAGGGTCAACGTTTCGTTGGCGAACTGCGCGGGCATATCCCCGGCAAACTGCGTGGTGTAAAAAGCATGCAGCGCAGGTTGTATCACAATATCAAAGGCCCGTTCAACCGCGTTTATGTTCTGTTCACCTTCGAAAGGCTGCGGCTGCCAGTAAACCGCATCATTGACAGTAGAAATGATGCAAGGGGAAGGCACGCCGTACAGCTCCTCGCTCATGGGCCAACTGTTATTTTTCTCCTGCCATTCGTCGCAGTAACGCGTCGTAAAGCTCTTCAGGGCAAGCGCTGTCTGTTCGTCCACCGGTTTCTCTCTTCATACAAGCCAGGATACACTTGTCACATAGTGTATCTGGTTTATGACGGTGAAACATGTCTTCTTATGAAAACCATCGGGCGCTTGATGGCCTGACTCTCGGAAAATCAACAGATTACCGGGATAACTACGACCCCAGCCTCCTGCAAGGGGTTCCCCGGAGTCTGAATCGCGATCCGCTGGGGCTGAAAGCGGACACGTTGCCGTTTCACGGTGGCGATATCTGGACGTTGTATGAATTATCCTGGCTGAATGCTAATGGCTTACCACAGGTGGCGGTTGGCCATGTCGAACTGGATTACACCAGCGTCAATTTGGTTGAATCCAAAAGTTTTAAGCTGTACCTGAACAGTTTTAACCAGACGCGCTTTGACTCCTGGGAGGCAGTTCGCCAGACGCTGGAAAAAGATCTGCGTGCCTGTGCGGAAGGTAACGTCACCGTGACGCTGTACCGTCTCGATGAACTGGAAGGGCAGCCCATTGCCCATTTTCACGGGAGCTGCATTGACAATCAGGATATCCGCATCGACAACTATCAGTTCACCACGGACTACCTGCAAGGCGCGGCCAGCGGTGAGAAAGTGGTTGAAGAGACGCTGGTAAGCCACCTGTTAAAGTCCAACTGTCTGATTACCCATCAGCCGGACTGGGGCTCCATTCAAATTCAGTATCGCGGACGAAAAATCGATCGCGAGAAACTGCTCCGTTACCTGGTTTCTTTCCGTCACCATAATGAATTCCATGAGCAGTGCGTGGAACGTATTTTCAATGACCTGCTGCGCTTCTGTCAGCCGGAAAAGCTGAGCGTTTATGCCCGTTACACACGCCGTGGCGGTCTGGATATTAACCCATGGCGCAGCAACACCGATTTCACTCCCGCCATCGGCAGATTGGTTCGCCAGTAAATTATTTTCACTGTTTTGCGCGTCGGATTCCACGCGCAAGGTTGTTAAAGGTCATAAGCCAGGGCTATTGTAATCACAGGGAATGACGTTTTGCGTCCCATAAGGAGTTTACTTGATTACACATATTAGCCCGCTTGGCTCTATGGACATGTTGTCGCAGCTGGAAGTCGATATGCTTAAACGCACGGCCAGCAGCGACCTGTATCAACTGTTTCGTAACTGTTCGCTTGCCGTATTAAACTCCGGCAGTCTGACTGACAACAGCAAAGAGTTGCTGTCCCGCTTTGAAAGTTTCGACATTAACGTGCTGCGTCGCGAGCGCGGCGTAAAGCTTGAACTGATCAACCCACCGGAAGAGGCTTTTGTCGACGGGCGTATCATCCGCGCGCTCCAGGCGAACCTGTTTGCCGTGCTGCGCGATATTCTGTTCGTTAACGGTCAGATCCATAATGCGGGTCGCTTCCAGCATCTGGATCTGGAAAGTTCCGTTCACATTACGAACCTCGTGTTCTCTATTCTGCGCAACGCCCGTGCGCTGCATGTGGGCGAAGCGCCAAATATGGTTGTCTGCTGGGGCGGACACTCGATTAACGAAAATGAATACCTTTACGCTCGTCGGGTAGGCAATCAGCTTGGCCTGCGGGAACTGAACATCTGTACCGGCTGCGGGCCGGGCGCGATGGAAGCGCCGATGAAAGGGGCGGCGGTCGGTCACGCCCAGCAGCGTTATAAGGACAGTCGCTTTATCGGGATGACGGAACCGTCGATTATCGCCGCGGAGCCGCCGAATCCGTTGGTCAACGAACTGATCATCATGCCGGATATTGAAAAACGTCTGGAGGCCTTTGTCCGTATCGCCCACGGCATCATCATATTCCCCGGCGGCGTAGGAACGGCAGAAGAATTATTGTACCTGCTGGGTATTTTGATGAACCCGGCGAACAAAGATCAGGTACTGCCGTTGATCCTCACCGGTCCGAAGGAGAGCGCAGACTACTTCCGCGTTCTGGATGAATTTATCGTGAATACGCTGGGTGAAGCAGCGCGCAGCCATTACCGCATTATCATCGATGATGCGGCGGAAGTGGCCCGTCTGATGAAAAAAGCGATGCCGCTGGTGAAAGAGAACCGTCGGGATACCGGCGACGCCTACAGCTTTAACTGGTCCATTCGTATCGCACCGGATCTGCAAATGCCGTTCGAGCCGTCCCATGAAAATATGGCAAACCTGAAGCTATATCCGGACCAACCGGTCGAAGTTCTGGCGGCGGATCTGCGTCGCGCTTTCTCCGGTATCGTGGCGGGTAACGTGAAGGAAGTAGGTATTCGCGCCATTGAAGAATTTGGTCCTTATAAAATCCATGGCGACAGTAAAATGATGCGACGCATGGACGATCTGCTGCAAGGATTCGTCGCGCAGCACCGTATGAAACTCCCTGGATCTGCCTACATTCCATGCTATGAAATCTGCGCCTGACGCAGCGGAGGTTCTCACAACCGGAAGCGCCTTTGGCCCTTCCGGTTTTTTTATGAATACCAAAAGGATAGCGCAACAGTTTTGTTAACCGTATTTATAAATCATCGGAAAATAATGCCATCGCAAACGATTACCCGCCTAATGCAACCGAGAATTATCAGTCGAAATTGCTATTACTCACCAGAAATCACCATAAACTAAACTTTTTATAGTGTATGCTCCGCACCCACAGCCTCCAACGCTCTTAACATATGTCGTTAATACCCTTCCTGGCACACGTAAATTCGACTCTATGTTTTTCTGACAGACTAATGATCCGGATTTCAGCAATTTAAAAGGAGATTATTGCATTTGAGATCGCGATCACTGATAGATTCATTAGTTAAATGTATCTTTCCGCCCGCAAATTATTACGGTTAAAAATTATATAAAAATCGTCATTGCAGAATTTCGTTTCAAGGTCAGGAACTTTTTCCTGATTTTTAGCTTCCTCCAGGAGATACAGATGGAAACCACTCAAACCAGCACTATTGCTTCGATTGACTCCCGAAGCGCATGGCGCAAGACCGATACCATGTGGATGCTGGGCCTTTACGGCACGGCTATCGGTGCGGGCGTCCTGTTCCTGCCAATCAACGCAGGCGTCGGCGGTATGATCCCGCTGATCATCATGGCGATTATCGCCTTCCCGATGACTTTCTTCGCACACCGTGGTCTGACTCGCTTTGTGCTGTCCGGCAAAAACCCTGGCGAAGACATCACCGAAGTCGTTGAAGAACACTTTGGTATTGGTGCAGGCAAACTGATTACCCTGCTCTACTTCTTCGCGATTTACCCGATTCTCCTGGTCTACAGCGTAGCCATTACCAACACGGTCGAAAGCTTCCTGTCACACCAGTTGGCGATCACCCCGCCACCGCGTGCGATCCTCTCCCTGATCCTGATTGTTGGCATGATGACCATCGTGCGTTTTGGTGAGCAGATGATCGTTAAGGCGATGAGTATCCTGGTATTCCCGTTTGTTGCCGCGCTGATGCTGCTGGCGGTCTACCTGATCCCACAATGGAGTGGTGCCGCACTGGAAACGCTGTCCTTTGACTCTGCGGCGTCTACTGGCAACGGCCTGTGGATGACCCTGTGGCTGGCGATTCCGGTGATGGTGTTCTCTTTCAACCACTCCCCGATCATCTCCTCCTTCGCGGTCGCGAAGCGTGAAGAGTACGGCGATGCAGCAGAGAAAAAATGCTCTAAAATCCTGGCGTTTGCCCACATCATGATGGTGCTGACCGTCATGTTCTTCGTCTTCAGCTGCGTACTGAGCCTGACTCCGGCAGACCTGGCGGCGGCGAAAGATCAGAACATCTCGATTCTGTCTTATCTGGCAAACCACTTTAACGCACCGATCATCGCCTGGATGGCACCGATCATTGCAATGATTGCAATCACCAAATCCTTCCTGGGCCACTATCTGGGCGCCCGTGAAGGCTTCAACGGGATGGTAATCAAATCTCTGCGCGGCAAAGGTAAATCCATTGAAATCAACAAGCTGAACCGTATTACTGCACTGTTCATGCTGGTAACAACCTGGATTGTTGCAACCCTGAACCCAAGCATCCTCGGGATGATTGAAACGCTGGGTGGCCCAATCATTGCGATGATTCTGTTCCTGATGCCGATGTACGCTATCCAGAAAGTCCCGGCCATGCGCAAATACAGCGGCCATATCAGCAACGTGTTCGTTGTGATTATGGGTCTGATTGCTATCTCCGCGATTTTCTACTCCCTGTTCAGTTAAGTTCTACAGCGCCGCTCTCCGGCGGCGCTTCCTCCCTGAGATTGATGCCCTATGATTAGCGTCTTCGATATTTTCAAAATCGGCATTGGCCCTTCCAGTTCTCATACCGTTGGACCAATGAAAGCAGGCAAGCAATTCACGGACGATCTGATTGCTCGCCATATTCTGACTGATGTCACCCGCGTCGTGGTGGATGTCTATGGTTCCCTGTCCCTGACGGGCAAAGGCCACCACACCGACATCGCCATCATTATGGGACTGGCGGGCAACTTGCCGGATACCGTCGACATCGATTCCATCCCTGCTTTTATCCAGGATGTGAACACGCACGGGCGTCTGTTGCTGGCAAATGGTCAGCATGAAGTGGAATTCCCGGTCGATAAATGCATGAATTTCCATGCAGATAACCTGTCTCTGCATGAGAACGGGATGCGCATTACCGCGCTGGCGGGCGATAGCGTCCTCTACAGCCAGACTTATTACTCCATTGGCGGTGGTTTCATCGTTGATGAAGAACACTTCGGCCTGCCGAACAGTTCGCCGGTGAACGTTCCGTACCCGTACAAATCGGCTGCCGATCTTCAGAAGCATTGCCAGGAAACCGGGTTATCACTTTCCGGCCTGATGATGCAAAACGAACTGGCGTTGCACAGCAAAGAAGAGCTGGAGCAGCATTTCGCCAACGTCTGGGCAGTGATGCGCGGTGGTATTGAGCGCGGTATCACTACCGAAGGCGTTTTGCCGGGTAAACTGCGCGTTCCACGCCGTGCCGCAGCGCTGCGTCGTATGTTGGTCAGCAGCGATAAAAACTCCACCGACCCGATGGCGGTCGTTGACTGGATCAACATGTTTGCTCTGGCGGTGAACGAAGAGAACGCCGCCGGTGGACGCGTGGTGACTGCGCCGACAAACGGCGCATGCGGTATCGTTCCGGCCGTACTGGCTTACTACGACAAGTTTATTCGCGAAGTGAACGCTAACTCTCTGGCCCGCTATATGCTGGTGGCGAGCGCGATCGGTTCACTATACAAAATGAACGCCTCGATTTCTGGCGCCGAAGTGGGCTGTCAGGGTGAAGTCGGCGTGGCCTGCTCTATGGCCGCAGCCGGGTTGGCAGAACTGCTGGGCGGCAGCCCGACTCAGGTGTGCATTGCGGCAGAGATCGGCATGGAGCACAACCTCGGTCTGACCTGCGATCCGGTCGCGGGACAGGTTCAGGTACCGTGCATCGAGCGTAACGCAATTGCTTCGGTGAAAGCGGTCAACGCTGCGCGTATGGCGCTGCGTCGTACCAGCGAGCCGCGCGTGTGCCTCGATAAAGTGATCGAAACCATGTACGAAACAGGGAAAGACATGAACGCCAAGTACCGCGAAACCTCGCGCGGCGGCCTGGCGATGAAGATTGTCACCTGCGATTAATGCCCATCATATTGCCTGATGGCGCTGCGCTTATCAGGCCTACAGTGAAGCGCTCTGTAGGCCGATAAGGCGCATACCGCCATCCGGCAATAATTCGCCTCATTTCGCCCTGGATGTTACCCTATCCCCAAATTTGTCAGGGAGAACACCGTGGCTGTCCATCTGCTTATTGTCGACGCGCTTAACTTAATACGCCGCATTCACGCCGTTCAGGGATCACCCTGCGTGGAAACCTGTCAGCATGCCCTTGAGCAACTGATTGTCCATAGCCAGCCAACCCATGCGGTGGCAGTATTTGATGACGAAGCGCGTAACAGCGGCTGGCGTCATCAGCGCCTCCCGGACTACAAAGCCGGACGCCCGCCAATGCCAGACGAATTGCACAACGAGATGCCTGCGCTGCGCGCCGCCTTTGAGCATCGCGGTGTGCAATGTTGGGTTTCCAGCGGCAACGAAGCCGATGATTTAGCGGCAACGCTGGCGGTAAAAGTGGCGCAGGCTGGGCATCAGGCGACCATCGTTTCGACTGACAAAGGCTATTGCCAGCTACTTTCCCCCACGCTGCGAATTCGTGACTACTTCCAGAAGCGTTGGCTGGATGCCCCATTTATTGAAAAAGAGTTTGGCGTGCAGCCGCAGCAGTTACCCGATTACTGGGGGCTGGCGGGGATCAGCAGTTCAAAAGTCCCTGGCGTAGCCGGTATTGGACCGAAAAGCGCAACCCAATTACTGGTTGAATTTCAGACCCTGGAAGGGATTTACGCGCACCTGGAAGCCGTGCCGGAAAAGTGGCGCAAGAAACTGGAAGCCCATAAAGAGATGGCGTTTCTCTGTCGGGATATTGCCCGTCTGCAAACGGATTTACACATCGACGGCAATTTGCAGCAGTTACGTTTGCAGCATTAATCCTGAAATGCCGGATGGCGCTTACGCTTCTCCGGCAAATGACGCAAATTACTCTTCAATCCGTAACCCGTAGGTTTTGAACTTCTCCAGCACCACGGCGATCTCTTCATCTGATAAGACCGGCACCGGATCAACCACCGCCAGCGTACTCAGATACAGCTGTGCCAATACTTCAACTTCGTGCGCCAGCCACAGCGCTTTTTGCAAATTCTCTTCGCAGGCGATTAACCCATGATGCTGTAACAGCGTGGCTTTACGATTTTTCAGCGCCACGGCAACGTGCTCAGAAAGCGCGCGGGTGCCGAAAGTGGCGTAAGGCGCACAGGGAATCGAATTTCCTCCCGCCGCCGCAATCATATAATGGATCGCCGGGATAGGACGATTGAGAATAGAAACTGCAGTGCAATGGATGGCGTGGTTATGCACTACGGCATTGGCGTCCGGACGAGTCTGATAGGCCGCCAGATGAAAACGCCATTCGCTGGATGGCAGTTTCCCCTCTGCAAATTTACCGTCATTATCCACATAGACGATCATATTTTCCGTCATTCGCGCGTAGGGAATACCGCTCGGCGTAATCAACATGCCATCCTGATACCGCGCGCTTACATTTCCCGCCGTTCCCTGGTTTAAGCCAAGGCGCGTCATCTCAAGACAGGTTTCGATAATTTCACAGGATAATTGGGATCTTTCCATCTCTGTTCTCCGGGTAATCGGTTCTATGGCGAATAGCCTTCGGCTTTGCGCGCGTATTATTTTTGTCTTAAGCGCTTAATTAATTTCATTTCAACTCTTACCGTCTCGTTAATTGGGCGATCTTCAATGGCGCAGATCATCATCTCAAACGCCTTTTCCGCCCAGGCGTTCTCGTCCTGCTGCATAGACCATACGTTGTTCGACAGGAATCCCAGCATGGGATGTTCGTCAAACGTACCGATGTTGATCTCCGGCGGAATCACCCCCAGGCGATCGCGGATGGCCCTCACCGCGCCTTCCAGTACCGGTAACGATGAGGCAATAAAGGCCTGCGGACATCCCTGCTCGTCGATCAGCGTCTGCATAATCTGATAGCCCCCCTCAGGAGTATTCACCGGACCTTCGCGAACCCAGTCGCGGTGCATGATTCCCTTTTTACTGAGCGCGCTAAGATAGCCCGCAAGACGGTCGCTGATACTGGGTAGACCGGTATCGCCCACCAGAAACCAGACGGGCTGTTTTCCCGTATCAAGTAAGTTCTGCGTTAATTGTTCACCGCCCGACATATTATGACTTTCGACCAGCGCGTTATCGGTGTACTTAAAATCACGATCCAGTAAAACCATCGGCTTTCTTACCTGACGCAAATGGTGTTGCTGGTTTTCTAAGGTCGAGGGAACAATAAAAAGGCCGTCCACATTCCGGGCAATTAACGCTTTCGTTAATTTATTCTCGTAATCCACATCATCATAGGTACAGCTAATCATCAGTTGATAGCCGGAGCGACGACAGCGCTGCTCAAGTTTTTCTGCCAGCGTGGCAAAAAAAACGTTGGATATATTGGGGACAATCAGTCCAAGAGTCTCCGTTTTATTCAACTTCAGGCTGCGGGCGGAATGGTTAATCACATAACCATAGCGCTCAACATATTCATTTATGCGCGTTTGAGTTTTGAGGCTGATCCGATACTTTTCAGCTTTCCCATTTAGCACCAGTCTCACCGTCGTCACCGACAAATTCAGATCGCTGGCTATCTGTTCTACTGTTTTAGCCATGTTAATGCCCCAGTCACCATCCAGGCGTCAATTGCCAGTCATAAAAACATACTACACTTTTGTCCCTCCGCATCAGAGGGTTAAGCGAGCTCTTGACGCAAAGCATAAGCGGGGGCGAAAACACCGCCCCCCAACGCATTTACTTCTTCCCAAAGGGATGTAATAGCTTGTCAATTTCCGGCGTATTAATGTTTTGTGCGTTAACAAACTTCACGGGAATATCGATCTCTTTCGCCACCGTCTGTCCCGATAGCGCCGCATTCAGGGCTTTAATCCCCTGGTAGCCAATCTGGTAGGCATCCTGAACCACAAATCCCTGGATCACACCGGTATTGAGGAAGTTAATAATAGCTTCGGTACTATCAAAACCGATGACCTTCACCTTCCCTTTCAGACTCTGACTGTCGATGGCATTGGCGACGCCCAGCGTGGAGCCTTCATTAGTGCCGTAGATCCCGGCCAGATCGGGGTTGGCCTGAATCATATCAATGGTTTTATCCATCGCTTTTTGCGGATCGCCATCGCTGTACTGTACCGGCAGCACTTTGATATCGGGATATTTTTCCTTCATGCGGGCGATAAACCCTTCCGAGCGTTCAATGGCCGATGAGGTACCCGCCACATGCGCAATAATGCCGACTTTCCCTTTGTTACCGACCTCTTTTGCCAGCGCGTCCGCCGCTTCTGCCCCGGCTTTGCGGTTATTGGTCGCCACGAAACTGACCGGGATATCCGAGTTAACGCCGGAATCAAACGTCACAACTTTAATGCCGCGTGAATTTGCCGTTTCCACCAGCGGTGCAAGGGCATTCGCATCCAACGCCGCCAGCAGCAGGCCGTTCGGTTTTCGCGCTATCGCGTTTTCAACCAGTTGAATTTGCTCTGCAATCTGGGTTTCATCCGCCGGCCCAACATAGCTGGTTTTATCACCCAGTTCTTTCGCTGCCGCTTCCGTCCCCATTTTCACGGTTTGCCAGAACTCATGCTGGAAACCTTTACTGATAACGGGAAGGTTTAAATCTTTCGCCAACGCGCCGGAAGTTATGCACGCCAGCAGGGATAACGCATAAACAAAATGCCTGATTTTCATTGTTGTACTCCGTTGTGAGTGTGTCACCCTTAACGTCAGGGTCAATATTCCCCGTGACTGCCGGGAGCGTAGATCAACGAATCTTTTTACGCAGCGTATCGAGGTAGACGGCGGCAACAACCACAATACCCATCGCCACCATTTGCCAGAACTGGGAGACGCCCATCAGGTTCAGCCCGTTTTTCAGCACGCTCATGATAAAGGCGCCAATAATGGTACCGCCGATGGTGCCGATGCCCCCCATCAGGCTAGTACCACCAATGACCACCGCCGCGATGGCTTCCAGTTCATAACCGACGCCCACCGTCGGCTGTCCGGAGTTCAGACGCGAGGCCAGAATCACCCCCGCAATACCGGTCAGCAGCCCACAGAAGGCATAGACGAAGATTTTGACGCGCTGGACTTTAATACCGGAAAGATGCGCCGCCACTTCATTACTGCCTACGGCATAGACGTAGCGGCCAATCACCGTTTTCTTCAGGATGTATCCAGCAATGAGTGCCACAATCACCAGATAAAACACCGGATACGGCAGTACATCGAAGAGGCGTCCCTGTGCCAGCAACTTGAAGGAGGGATAATCGGCAAAATAGATGGCTCGACCGTCCGTCATCACCATATTGATCCCCCTGACGGACATCATCAGTCCCAGCGTGGCAATAAAGGGCGGGATGGTCATTTTAGTAACCAGCAGACCGTTCACGTAACCGCACAACCCTCCGGCAAGCACGCCAGCGAGAATACAGATCGGTAATGGCAGACCGAGCGTTGCGCAGATCCCGACGGCCACGCCGGAAAACGCCACCACAGAGCCTAGTGAAAGATCGATTCCCGACGTAATAATCACAAACGTCACGCCAATCGCCATAATGCCGATCACCGATGTTTGCAGCGCGATCGTCATAATATTTTCGGTATTAAAGAAAAAAGGTGAGCTAAAGCTAAAGAAAATCACCAAAATAATCAGACTGAATAGCGGCGCAAGGCGCATCAAAAGTTCTTTATTAATTTTTAATTTCTTATTATTACTGTCTGAAGAGGTTACAGAGATGGTCATAATTTATTCCTCTAACGTCGCGTATTGCATGATTTTTTCTTGCGTGGCGTTATCAGCAGTTAATTCACCGGTAATACGACCATTACGCATCACTAAAATACGATCGCACATGCCTAATACCTCCGGTAACTCAGATGAAATCATAATAATCGATTTCCCTTTTGCCACGAGGCGATTCATTAACTCATAAATTTCCAGTTTCGCCCCCACATCTATGCCACGGGTAGGTTCGTCAAATATCAGAATATCGGTATCCTTACATACCCAGCGGGCAATAATAATCTTTTGCTGATTCCCGCCACTTAAATTCAGGGCGGCCTGCTCAAGATGAGGGGTTTTAATTCTGAGCGCCTTGACCTGTTCTTCACTGGTCTGCTGGCAACGTTTACTATGAACATTGCCGAGCCGGTCGGAATATTCAGGGTAATTGCCCAGCATAATGTTGCGCTCAACGGACAGGTTCAGCGCCAACCCTTCCTTTTTGCGATCTTCCGTTAAATAGCTAATCCCTTGCGCAATGGCATCCGAAATATCTTTGATCACGATGGCGTTGCCGTTGAGCTTAATCGTCCCGCTGTCGATGGGGTCGGCACCAAAAATCGCCCGCGCCAGTTCGGTACGTCCGGCTCCCATCAGTCCGGCAAAACCGAGGATCTCTCCACGATTAAGCGTAAAATCGATGTTATTCAGTACCCCTTTGCGCGTAAGGCCGCTCACTTCCAGAACAGGCTCCTGGTGCTTCCGTGACTCACGACGCGGATAGATATTGCCCAACTCGCGCCCGACCATCATGGCAATCAGATCGCTGATCTTTACGGTTTCATAATCCACGGTTGCTATATACTGACCATCACGCATGACGGTAGCCCGGTCGGCAATCAGTGCTAACTCTTCCAGCCGATGCGAGATGTAGACTATTCCGGTTCCCTGCGCTTTCAGCAAGCGAGTAACGCGAAACAGACTCTCAATCTCGGTTTCTGTTAACGCCGCCGTTGGCTCATCCATAATCAGGACTTTGGCGTTAACGGATATCGCTTTAGCGATTTCTACCATTTGCTGTTGCGCGACGGTCAGATCGGCAACCAACGTATCGGGTGCAATATTCAGGTTTAATTTTTGCAAAATTTCCATTGCCGCTTGACGCTGCTGCTTTTCGTCCAGTCGCCAACGGTTATTTTTGCAAAACTCCCTGCCAATAAAGATATTTTCTTCGACGGTTAATTCTGGAAAAAGATTAAATTCCTGATGAATAATCGTTATTCCCGCCTGTTGTGCGCTAAGCGGATCGTTGAATGACACTGACTGGTCTTCAAAGATAATATCGCCTTCATCCGGTTGATAAACGCCGGATAAAATTTTCATCAGAGTAGATTTACCCGCGCCATTCTCACCTAATAGCGCATGGACTTCGCCTTTGCGCAGAGTAAAATTTACCTTACTCAATGCTAATACACCCGGAAAGCGTTTGGTAATTTGACTCATCTGTAAAAAGGTTTCGGACATTGTTGCTTTCCTCAATAATCTGAAACTGCCGGCAGTGAATCAGGCGAAGCGTATCTTCAAGGAAGCCAATATCAATCTTTCCTGAAAACACCTGTACGTCACAGCGATTATGTTGCCAAATATTGCTAACTCGAGTTAGCGAATGACCTTTTAAAGCTATTTTAGCCGCCCAAAATAGCCAAATTGTTTGGCTTAAAATTGTGACACTGAACAGCCAATTAATATTATCTAATTGATTTTTATTGAATTTAATAAAAGCTATCACTATTCATTTATTTGACGCAGATCGAATTTTAACCACTTCTCGTGAAGCCTCTCACAATCTCATCATAAAAATGTTGTCTAAAAAACACGCCAATACCTAAGCTAACTCGAGTTAGCAATTTCACTTCCTTCAGCCGACTGCGACGGTAGATCACGTCATCCGCCCCCAGCAGAGCAGCTAAACGCAAGATGAGGAACCACAATGAATAAGATCAAACTGCCGAAAATTGGCATTCGCCCGGTTATTGATGGACGCCGTATGGGCGTTCGTGAATCGCTGGAAACGCAAACAATGAATATGGCAAAAGCCACAGCGGATCTTCTGACGAAGAAATTGCGCTATGCCTGTGGCACCCCCGTTGAATGCGTGATTGCCGATACCTGTATTGCCGGTATGGCAGAGTCCGCCGCCTGCGAGGAAAAATTTAGCGGTCAGAACGTTGGTTTAACCATTACTGTAACGCCGTGCTGGTGTTACGGCAGTGAAACCATTGATATGGACCCGATGCGCCCAAAAGCGATTTGGGGCTTCAATGGCACCGAACGTCCAGGCGCGGTTTATCTGGCAGCGGCGCTGGCAGCCCATAGTCAAAAGGGTATTCCAGCGTTCTCAATCTATGGCCAGGAAGTCCAGGATGCGGGTGATACCTCGATACCTGCCGACGTAGAGGAAAAACTGCTGCGCTTTGCACGGGCAGGCGTAGCGGTAGCCAGTATGAAGGGGAAAAGCTATCTCTCGCTGGGTGGCGTTTCTATGGGGATCGCCGGTTCCATCGTCGATCATAACTTCTTTGAATCCTGGCTGGGGATGAAGGTACAGTCCGTTGATATGACAGAACTGCGCCGCCGTATCGATCACAAAATCTATGATGAAGCCGAACTGGAAATGGCGCTGGCGTGGGCGGATAAGCACTTTCGCTACGGTGAGGATAAAAATGCAAAACAGTATCAGCGTAACGCCGAGCAAAACCGGGGCATCCTGCGTGAGAGCCTGCTGATGGCGATGTGCATTCGCGACATGATGCAGGGGAACCGTAAACTGGCAGAGATGGGACGCGTGGAGGAGTCGCTGGGTTACAACGCCATCGCGGCAGGATTTCAGGGTCAGCGCCACTGGACCGATCAATACCCTAATGGCGATACCGCCGAAGCACTGTTGAACAGCTCTTTTGACTGGAATGGCGTGCGTGAACCGCTGGTGGTTGCCACCGAAAACGATAGTCTGAACGGCGTCGCCATGCTGCTGGGCCACCAGTTAACCGGCACCGCGCAAGTGTTTGCTGATGTGCGAACCTTCTGGTCACCGGAAGCGGTTAAGCGGGTGACGGGGCAACCTCTCACCGGGCTGGCAGAACACGGAATAATACATCTGATCAATTCAGGGTCCGCTGCGCTGGATGGCACCTGTAAACAACGGGACAGCGAAGGCCGGCCAACGATGAAGCCACACTGGGAAATTAGCCAACAGGAAGCGGACGCCTGCCTGGCCGCCACCGAGTGGTGTCCGGCGATCCACGAGTATTTTCGCGGCGGCGGCTACTCATCGCATTTTCTCACCGAAGGCGGCGTACCGTTTACCATGACCCGAGTAAATATCATTAAAGGTTTAGGTCCGGTGCTGCAAATTGCAGAAGGCTGGAGCGTAGAACTGCCGAATGAGGTCCATGAGACGCTCGACAAACGCACAGATTCGAGCTGGCCAACGACCTGGTTTGCACCGCGACTTACCGGCAAAGGCCCGTTCTCCGACGTCTATTCGGTAATGGCGAACTGGGGCGCTAACCACGGAGTGCTGACGGTTGGACACGTCGGTGCGGACTTCATCACGCTTGCGGCAATGCTGCGTATCCCGGTCTGTATGCACAACGTTGAAGAGGGCAAAATTTATCGCCCTTCCTCCTGGGCTGCGCACGGTATGGATATGGAAGGACAGGATTATCGCGCCTGCCAGAACTATGGCCCGCTGTATAAGCGTTAATGCGCTTTGCCCGGTGAAGTATTGAATTGTAGGCCGGATAAGCGTAGCGCCATCCGGCAACGTTTCAGGAGCGGTTATGAAACAAGAAGTTATCCTCGTTCTCGACTGCGGCGCCACCAATATCCGGGCGATTGCCGTTGACCGTGAGGGGCAAATCATTGCCCGCGCCGCTGTCGCCAATGCCAGCGAGAACGCCGTCGAGAACAACACCTGGCAACAATGGTCGCTGGACGCCATTTTGCATCGCTTTGCCGACTGCTGTCATCGTCTGACCACAGAACTTTCAGACTGGCACATCCGGGGCATTACGGTTACCACCTTCGGCGTTGACGGCGCACTGGTCGATGAACAGGGTAAACTGCTGTATCCCGTGATCAGTTGGAAATGTCCGCGTACCGCAGTCGTGATGGACAAGATTGCGCATTTCATCCCTCCGCAGCGACTCCAGGCGATCTCCGGCGTCGGCGCTTTTGCTTTTAATACCCTGTACAAGCTGGTGTGGATGAAAGAAAACTATCCACAACTTCTGGAGCAGGCGCACGCATGGCTGTTTATTTCATCGCTGATCAACCACCATTTGACCGGGGAGATGACCACTGACATCACAATGGCAGGCACCAGTCAAATGCTGGACATTCATCAGCGGGATTTCAGCAGCGATATTTTGCAGGCCACGGGTCTGCCACGACGCCTCTTCCCACGTCTGGTCGAGGCCGGAGAACTGATTGGCACATTGCAACCCGCAGCGGCGGCGCAATTAGGACTTTCAGCGGGAATTCCGGTGATTTCTGCTGGACATGATACTCAGTTCGCACTGTTTGGCGCTGGCGCAAAGCAGGATGAACCCGTGCTTTCATCGGGTACATGGGAAATCCTGATGGTGCGTAGCGCCGGGGTCGATACCGCTTTATTGGGCCGATTTCCCGGTTCCACCTGTGAGCTGGACAGCCAACCAGGTTTGTATAATCCGGGTATGCAGTGGCTGGCCTCCGGTGTTCTCGAATGGGTGCGCAAGCTACTCTGGACACCCGAAACGCCCTGGCAAACGCTGATTGATGAAGCGCGTATATTATCTGCGGGTTCGGAAGGCGTGAGAATGCAATGCGATCTGCTCTCCTCTCCGGAAGCCGGCTGGCAAGGTGTCACGCTCACGACTACCCGAGGCCATTTATATCGCGCGGCGCTGGAAGGTTTAACAGAGCAACTTCGCCATCACCTGCACACGCTGGAAAAGATAGGTCACTTCAGAGCCACGGAATTATTGCTGGTCGGCGGCGGAAGCCGTAATACGTTGTGGAATCAGATCAAGGCCAACGTTCTTGAGATTCCCATCAAGATCCTGGATGACGCAGAAACGACCGTTACCGGCGCGGCGATGTACGGCTGGTATGGCGTCGGCGAGTTTTCCAGCCCGCAGCAGGCCAGAGAACAGGTGTGCTATCAGTACCGTTACGTCTATCCCCAAACACGTTGAAGGATCCGAAGATGTTGAAAACCATTTCTCCTTTGATCTCGCCGGAATTACTGAAGGTGCTGGCGCAGATGGGGCACGGTGACGAGATCGTGTTCTCCGACGCCCATTTCCCGGCACACAGCATGGGGCCGCAGGTCATCCGTGCCGATGGCCTCAGGGTGAGCGATTTACTGCGGGCGATTATTCCCTTATTTGAACTCGACAGCTATGCACGCCGCTGGTAATGATGGCCGCCGTTGAGGGAGATTCTCTCGATCCCAGCGTTGAAATCCGCTATCGGGAAGCACTCTCTGTACAGACGCCGTGTCCCGACATCACCCGTATTGATCGCTTCGCCTTTTACGATCGCGCGCAAAACGCATTTGCGATCGTGATAACCGGTGAGAGCACGAAGTACGGAAATATTCTTTTAAAAAAAGGGGTAACGCCGTAATCTCAGTCGCAGCCGGAACGCAATTGCAGGGGTGAAAAGAGATGAAAGCGGCACGTCAGCAGGCGATCGTTGATCTGCTCAACAACCAGAGAAGCCTGACTACCGCAACGCTGGCCGTTCAGCTTAACGTCAGTCGGGAAACCATTCGCCGCGATCTCAGCGAGTTGCAGGCTAAAGGAAAAGTGCTGCGTAACCACGGGCGAGCGAAAAGTATCCTGCGGGAAAACCCCGACAGCGGCGATCCCTTCCACATTCGCCTGAAAAGTCATTATGCGCACAAAGCCGATATTGCCCGCAAAGCGCTAAGCTGGATTGACGCGGGGATGGTGATTGCGTTAGATGCCAGCTCCACCTGCTGGTATCTGGCGCGGCAGTTACCGGATATCCCCATTAAGGTCTTTACCAACAGTCATCCGATTTGTCAGGAGCTCGGTAAGCGCGAGCATATTGAGCTGATTAGCTCCGGGGGAAAGCTGGAGCGCAAACACGGCTGCTACGTCAATTCCGCGCTGATTTCGCAGCTAAAGGGAATGGATATCGATCTGTTTATTTTTTCTTGTGAAGGCATCGACCGCGACGGCGCGCTGTGGGATTCCAGCACGTTTAACGCCGAATTTAAATCCGTGCTGCTTAAACGCGCCTCGCAGGCTCTGTTACTGATCGATAAGAGCAAATTCAATCGCTCAGGGGAAGCCCGGCTTGGACATCTGGATGACGTGACGCACATCGTTTCCGATAGTGCGTCATCGTAGTAACGTATTTGTCCTTTACCGCTCGTCGCGGCGACCACCGACGGCGGCCCACAGGCGACGCACATGTACCGTGACCTCTTCGCGATCGTGGTAAAGCTGACGCGCCTGGATCTGCGCATTAACGCCATGTTCGTCAAGCTGCGCCTGAATATAAGCCAGGTTCTGCGAGACTTCTTCGTAGCGTTTTTTCATCGGCAGTTTGAGATTAAAGATGGTTTCACGGCACCAACCATTGACCAGCCACTGGGACATCAGTGCCGCCACTTTCGCTGGTTTTTCAACCATATCGCAGACCATCCATGAGATGTTGTTGCGGTTCGGGCGATATTTGAAACCATCCTCGCGCAGCCACGTGACCTGCCCGGTATCCATCAGGCTCTGGGCCATCGGACCGTTATCCACCGAGTACACCCACATGTTGCGTTTGACTAACTGATAGGTCCAGCCACCGGGACAGGCACCTAAGTCCACGGCATACATGCCGTTTGCCAGACGTTCATCCCACTCATCTTCGGGAATAAACACGTGCAGCGCCTCTTCGAGTTTCAGCGTTGAGCGGCTTGGTGCATCGGCAGGAAACTTCAGGCGTGGAATGCCCATGTAGTAAGGCGAATTATTGTTCGAAAACGAGTAACCGGTGTAGCAGCAGCCGGGGGCGATAAAGAAGACGTGGACCACGGGGCGTTTCGGCGTCTCATAGTTCGTCAACACCCCAGCTTCACGCAGCGCGGCACGCAGCGGCACCGTAAACTTACGGCAGAACTTCATCAGCTCTTTGCTTTCGTTGGTATCCGCAACTTCAACGCGCAGTTCCCCGCCCTTTTCCACCACGCCCTGCAACATGCCGACGATGGGCGTAATGCGATCTTCCGGGGGCAAATGCTGGAGCAATTCCCCGACGACAAACCACTGACGGGCAAAAATAAGCGAACTGAACGGCAGCTCGGTGATTATTTTTTCAGCATCTTCGGCCTGGTAACATTCATAAATAACGTAACCCGCGTTTTCTTTTACACGCGCAAAACCAAACAGCTCCCGACGCCCCGCCTTATCCGTAATTTCAGCGGCGCACTCTTTTTCAAAGCCCGGGCGACACAACAACACAACCTTATTCATGAACAACGCCCTTACGCTTCAAACGAATAGCACCAATTAACATTAATACCCAGCCGGCCAGGAAGCTGACGCCGCCAACAGGCGTGACAAACGCCCACAGACGCAAATGAGACAGCGCCAGACAATATAAGCTGCCGCTAAACAGCACTGTGCCTAACGCGAGAAAAACACTGCTCCAGTAAAACCAGATGCTAATGCGCCGTTGCATCGCCACCGACAGACCGAATATCGCCAGCGTATGAAACGCCTGATATTGCAGACCCGTCTGGATCCAGCCCATTTCCACCACGCCAAGGGTTTTGCTCAGCACATGCGCACCGAACGCTCCCAGAGCGACATAGATAAAGCCACTTATTGCGGCGAAAATCAGCATAAAACGGCTGGTCATGGTAATACCCTAAATAAATTATTGTTCGTAACGAAAGCGAAACGTCTCTTGCTCAGTCGCTGCTTTAGCCAGGATCCATTGACGGAAGGCGGCTATTTTACCCAGTTCTGCCTGACTGTCATGACAAACCAGATAAAAAGCGTTCTTACTGACCAAAACGTCATTAAATGGACAAACCAGACGCCCGGCCTCTATTTCAGATTGCGCCATAACATTGTTGGCCAGCGCCACACCCTGCCCATGAATGGCTGCCTGGAGCACCATCGCGCTATGACTAAAGATAGGCCCTTGTTGCACATTGATATGGTTCAGTCCCAATTGGCGCGTATAGGTTTGCCAGTCACGACGCGAGGCATCATGCAGCAAGGTATGTTTTTCCAGATCTTCCGGCGTCTTCAATGCCTTCTCACCCGTCAGCAACAGCGGCGAGCAAACGGGTAACAAATATTCTGCGTATAATTTTTCAACGCGCAAGCCCGGCCAGTTGCCACGACCATAAAAAATGGCCACATCCACATCATCCGCCAGTTTATCTTCCTGACGGTCTACCGCCTGGATCCTGACGTCGATTCCCGGATAAGCTGAATTAAAGCTGGTGAGGCGTGGCACCAACCAATGAATGGCAAAACTGGGCAATAAACTGACCGTCAGGGCACCTTTTGCACTGCGGGCCTGAAGTTTACGTGTCGCTTCGGTTAATTGCGAAAAAATCTCTTTGATGTCGAGGAAATAACTTTGCCCTTCTTCGGTGAGAAGGAGAGAACGGTTGCGTCGACGGAACAGCTTTAAACCCAAAAAATCCTCAAGTGACTTGATTTGATGGCTGACTGCGGCCTGGGTCACAAAAAGCTCTTCTGCTGCTCGGGTGAAGCTTAAATGCCTTGCGGCGGCATCAAAAACACGTAATGCATTCAGAGGTGGAAGTCGTTTTGACATGGCTTTTAGACTTTGATGTTAAAAGAATTTAACAATTAAGCTACACTGTGTAACCTATTAGTTTTTTTAATCTGAGCCATTATAATTTGTCCGTTGAGGAACTACCAGCAAATACCTATAGTGGCGGCACTTCCTGAGCCGGAACGAAAAGTTTTTCTGGAATGCGTGTTCTGGTTAACTTTTGGCTTACGGTTGTGATGTTGTGTTGTTGTGTTTGCAATTGGTCTGCGATTCAGACCATGGTAGCAAAGCTACCCTTTTTCACTTCCTGTACATTTACCCTGTCTGTCCATAGTGATTAATGTAGCACCGCCAAATTGCGGTGCTTTTTTTTGGCTTAACGCCGGCGGGTTATTGGTCCAGTTCGACCATCTCTTTCACATCGGTACGATTGATCTGCTGTTTGTTGCCATTAGCGTCTTTATACGAAATCATCCCGGTTTCATTATCCGTCTGCGGCTTACCATCGGCCACAATGCTACGACCATCATTGGTGTGCATCACATAGTTAGAACCGGAACAGGCGCTCAGGGCAAAAGTCAGCATACATGCAGAGATAATTGCGGCAGTTTTCTTCATCTTCGTCTCCTTAAAGCAGTTTATGCTATTCAAAACATATTCCATAACAGGCAAAAATATTTGCCCAACACTATTTAGCATAAGCCACTACTCCGTATTTTCCAGGTAAACCGGAAGATTCCTGGTTCAGGACAGTTCTTGTCACAGCAGCAAAATTGCGCCACGATCTGCTTACTGAATTGAGGAATATCATGAACGCTTTCAATCCCGCACAGTTTCGCGCCCAATTTCCCGCGTTGGCAGACGCCGGCGTCTATCTCGATAGTGCCGCTACCGCCCTCAAACCGCAGGCCGTCATTGAGGCGACCCAGCAGTTTTATAGTCTGAGCGCCGGTAACGTTCACCGCAGCCAGTTTGCTGAAGCACAGCGCCTCACCGCACGCTATGAAGCCGCTCGGGAGAAAGTAGCTCAACTGCTGAATGCGCCAAATGAAAAGACCATCGTCTGGACGCGCGGCACCACAGAAGCGATCAACATGGTCGCCCAGAGCTATGCTCGCCCGCGGCTGCAGCCGGGCGATGAAATTATCGTGAGCGTTGCGGAACATCACGCGAACCTCGTACCGTGGCTGATGGTGGCTGAGCAGACGGGCGCAAAAGTGGTAAAACTGCCGCTCAACGCGCAGTTCCTGCCAGATGTGGAACGTCTGCCCGAGATAATCACACCGCGCAGTCGAATTCTGGCGCTGGGGCAGATGTCGAACGTCACTGGCGGCTGCCCGGATCTAGCCCGCGCGATAACAATCGCTCACGCAGCCGGAATGATCGTGATGGTCGATGGCGCGCAGGGGGCTGTGCATTTTCCCGCTGACGTCGAGGCGCTCGATATCGATTTCTATGCCTTCTCCGGCCATAAGCTATACGGCCCAACGGGCATCGGCGTTCTTTATGGTAAGCCAGAGTTGCTGGCGGCGATGTCTCCCTGGCTGGGGGGCGGAAAGATGATTAACCAGGTCAGCTTCGAGGGTTTTACGACCCTGGAGGCGCCGTGGAAGCTGGAAGCGGGCACACCAAACGTGGCAGGCGTCATTGGCATGAGCGCTGCGCTGGAATGGCTGGCCGATATTGATATCCATCAGGCTGAGAGCTGGAGCCGTGGCCTGGCGACGCTTGCCGAAGACGCGCTGGCGAAGCGATCCGGCTTCCGTTCATTTCGCTGTCAGGACTCCAGCCTGCTGGCTTTTGATTTTGCAGGCGTTCACCATAGCGATATGGTCACACTGCTGGCGGAATACGGTATCGCGCTGCGCGCCGGACAACATTGCGCCCAGCCGCTGTTGGCAGAGCTTGGAGTCACGGGTACCCTGCGCGCCTCATTTGCGCCGTATAATACAAAGAACGATGTGGATGCGCTGGTTAACGCTGTTGATCGCGCGCTGGACATACTGGTGGATTAATGACAGGTCTTCTACTCGCCGGACACCCGTTCGGCACAACCGTAACCGAAGAGACGTTACGCAATACCTTTCTCCCGCTAAGCCAATGGGAGGATAAATACCGCCAGCTTATTCTGTTAGGTAAGCAGCTTCCGGCGTTGTCTGACGAATTCAAAGCGCGGGCGAAAGAGATCGCTGGCTGCGAAAACCGCGTCTGGCTGGGTTTTACGAAGTCGGATAAAGGAACGCTGCATTTTTTCGGCGACAGTGAAGGTCGTATCGTACGCGGTCTGCTGGCAGTCCTGTTGACGGCGGTAGAAGGAAAAACAGCGGCCCAGTTGCAGGCCCGCTCACCACTGGAACTGTTTGACGAGTTGGGTTTACGCACCCAGCTCAGCGCGTCGCGGAGTCAGGGCCTGAACGCGTTAAACGAGGCGATATTAGAGGCGGCTCGCGGAGCCTGATATTTGCGATACAGCAATACCTGGCCGGATAAGCGTGAACGCCCTCCGGCACAGTAAACTCACGCCTGACGTTCAGCTTTTGCCATCATCTTTTTCAGCGCATGGGAAACAGCTACAAAGCCAAACGTGGCGGTGACCATGGTCGCCGCACCGAATCCTGATGCGCAGTCCATCCGCTTTGGCCCTTCCGCCGTCGCTTTCACCGCACAGACGGTACCGTCCGACTGCGGATAAACCAGCGCTTCAGTGGAAAACACGCAGTCCACGCCCAGCTTACCTTTGCTGTTTTTCACCACGCCAAAATCGCTTTTCAGACGCTCACGCAGCTTTGCAGCAAGCGGATCCTGAATCGTTTTGGCAAGATCTACTACCTGGATCTGGGTTGGATCAATCTGTCCACCTGCCCCACCGGTCGTTACCAGCGGGATTTTATTGCGTCGACAATATGCGATCAGCGCGGCCTTCGGGCGGACGCTGTCAATGGCATCAATGACATAGGTAAATCCTGCGTTCATGTACTCAGCCACGTTGTCAGGCGTGACAAAGTCATCGACTACGGTCACCCGGCACTCAGGGTTGATCTGTCGAATACGATCGGCCATCACTTCCGCTTTCGCCAGGCCCACATTGTCGCGCAGCGCATGAATTTGACGGTTGGTGTTGGTCACGCAGACATCATCCATATCGATGAGGGTAATCGCGCCAATCCCGGTACGCGCCAGCGCTTCCGCGGCCCAGGAACCCACACCGCCAATGCCAACCACGCAAATATGCGCCTCAGCAAACAACTGAAGCGCCTTCTCACCATACAGACGTGCGGTTCCGCCAAAACGCTGACGCCAGGCGTCACTTATTACAACAGACATACCACCTCAGACCACAATCAACCGCTAAATACGTTACCCGCGCCCGGCGCGCTCTTCAGCACCCAGACCCGACCATAATGATTATACCAGCCAGCACGGTGTCCGGCTTCTGCACCAATGCCCTGGTAGATATCGAAGTGTTGACCCTTAATCGCTCCGCCCACATCCAGCGCGACCATCAGGCGCAGCTCATACTGGCCGGTAAACTTACCGTTATTATCCAGCAGCGGCACTTCTGCCAGTAGCGTCGTTCCCGCAGGGATAATGCTGCGATCGGAGGCAACAGACGCACGACCTATCAGCGGTACGGCACTTGCCCCTTTCACCGGCGCAAACGACTGAGGCTTAAAGAAAACAAAGGACGGGTTCTGCTCTAACAGCTCACGCACCTCGGCTTCGCTGTGCGTCTCCCCCCAATGACGAATCGCCTGCATCGACATATCTTCTTTCTTTACTTCGCCGCGATCGATCAGCACTTTACCGATGCTGCGATAAGCATGGCCGTTTTTACCGGCATAGCTGAAGAAGTTAAGTGGGGAACCATCACCAAAGTCGATATAGCCGCTGCCCTGCACATCCATAATGAAGTTGTCCATCAGGGAGTTGCTGTAGGCCAGAATATAGCTGTCGCTCAGCGCACCGGAATAAATCTCTGCCCGAGAAGGCAAACGTCCGCGCTTTGGCGGCATACGGTAGATAGGATACTGGAACTCGCCCTGACGCGTGTGGCGCGCCTGGATCACCGGCGTATAGTAGCCAGTAAACTGTACGTTACCGTAGTTATCCGCCCCTTCCATCTGCCAGGCATCGATCCCGAACTGGCGCATGGTCCGCGTGTCACCGCCGGAACGCAGCCATTCCTGCACGGCGTTATAAACACTACTTTGATTACCGTAAAGACGGGGAGAGGCGCTACGTATTTGATTAACCTGCTCGGCAAAGTCTCCGGCGTTGATCGGTGCGCCGATGGCGTCAGGCTGGTTCACCAGTGAGAAAGGCTGGGTAAACTTCCCGTCTTTATACTGCTGTCCGCGATCGGTCGGTTTAGAGGAACATGCGGCGAGCATTGCAACCACCGCCCCCATCACAAGGTAATTAACCCAACGTCCTTTCATTGTTCTCGTCTTTTATCTGTAAATCATGCGCACTGAAGATAACAAACCCCGTCCTCTAATGAAACGAGCATGGATGCCCTGGCGCAAATTTGCGCAAAATTTAACCTTAAATGTATTGTTTTTATTCAATTTCATCCCGAAACCGTGATCCAGGTGAAAAAAGGGTTGCATGAAAATGTTAGCAGAGTATAGTGCGCATCCACGGACGCGGGGTGGAGCAGCCTGGTAGCTCGTCGGGCTCATAACCCGAAGGTCGTCGGTTCAAATCCGGCCCCCGCAACCAATTAAAATTTGATGAAGTACAAGCAGTACGGTGACGCGGGGTGGAGCAGCCTGGTAGCTCGTCGGGCTCATAACCCGAAGGTCGTCGGTTCAAATCCGACCCCCGCAACCAATCAAAATTTGATGAAATACAAGCAGTACGGTGACGCGGGGTGGAGCAGCTTGGTAGCTCGTCGGGCTCATAACCCGAAGGTCGTCGGTTCAAATCCGGCCCCCGCAACCAATACATCATTCAGTTATCTTGCTCAGATAGTGCTGAAATTAAGAGGCCGCAAAGTTTATAGCTTTAGCGGTTTTTTGTTTTTTTAAATCACCCCATCATTTCATATGATGCCAGTCGAATTAATATTTCCTGCAAGCGATCCTCACGGCCTGTCAGTACCGCTTCTCTTACCTGTCCGTTTTCAGGCATCAAAACTCAATCCCGAAGGTTACAGCTTATTGAAGAGCTGAGTACGTCACTTCACCGCTATAAAGTCGGCTACATCAGAGCGCGCGCCCGGTATTATTCACAACACCCCAGCCTGAACCATAAAGGCGACTGGCTGAAAGAGGCGGGATTTGAGACCGGGCGCGGCGTGACCGTAAAAATATCGGACGGGTGCCTGACCATCATTGCTGACAACAACGAGGTGCAGGAGCTGCGCGAACAGCTTTATCAGGCTAAACAGGTAGTTAAGGGAATTAAGGACGGAATGTTTAGTGCACTGAACGGAGATTAAATAATAAAAAAGCCGGGAAGACTAATAATCTTACCCGACTTTCTTTATCATCTAAAAAGGTGACAATCCTCTAATAGGAGAAAATTTCCCAATATCAACATTTTGTAATTTAAAGTAATTGAAAGCATCTTCTATATTGGAAAACGTACTAATTTCTTCAGTTGCATAATCTTCGATCACTTCCATTTTATTTTCCGGTATGCGGAAAAAATAGGTATTGTATTTTTCATCCTGCTTTTTAAGAGCATATTGGAAAAAATAATTTTCACCATTTATTTCCTTTATCTCATCAAAACCTCTAACCTTACCATTCTCTATAGCAATAATTAGTTTTTCAATCGATAAATCAACCATCTATATCGATCCTCACCATTGTTCCATCAGAACGTTTAATATTTATATGAGGCAAAGAACCATGCCCTGTACCTTTAGGATCATCATGACCGTATACACGACCAGTATTAGAATCAATAGGGTAATCTTTCCTATAACGGACAGTACCATCTCTTTTCTTAAATTGTTCCATCTTATGTTTTCTTCTAATACCAGCGGCATCCTGCGAACCGATCCCTCTTACTTTTTGAGCATCAGCAAAAGCTTCCATCAATAAATCATGGGCTTCCTGTTTTGATTTAACTGTGACAACGGTTCCTTGAGGCCCCTCTCGCAAAGATTTCGCGTTTTTGGAACATGCGGTCAGTCCCAGCGGATCGATCCAGCTTAATGGATTAGGCGCATATTGATAAAGATTTAACCCACCTTTTAGCCCTATCGGGTCCTGCTGCGTGTACCTCCCGCTTTCCGGATCGTAGTACCTGAACAGGTTATAATGCAGTCCCGTTTCACGGTCAAGGTACTGCCCCTGAAAACGCAGGTTCTCTTCCTCATCTCCGGCTTCCCGCGCTGTGCCCCCCCATGCCCGCGTCACCCCCTCCCAGCGGATGTCACCCTTCTCATCCGTCAGCCGCTCCGGCATGCCGTTCGGCTGACAGTGATACCAGCGGTAACGGGTTTCCTTGCCCTTTCCCTCCACCTTCACCAGCGGCGTGTGGCTGTTCTGGTCCTCATACACATACAGCCTTGTCCTGCCGTCCTGCTCCTCCGACAGCAGCCGTAATCCCTCCCACACAAAACGTGTCCCGCTCACGGCTGGCGGGTCGAGGTCGCGCAGCGCGCCCGGCACCCAGCTTTCCACCCGCTTTTCCGTGCGCCGGCCCAGCGCATCGTAACGGTAACGGATATCCCTGTCCGCCGTCTGTTTCTGCGGGGAACGGCACCGGACCCGGACCAGACGGTGAAAGCTGTCGTATTCCAGCGTCTGCGTTTCCGTCGCCAGCACACGCTCACTGACCCGGCCAAAGTCGTCATACCGGTAACGCACATTTCTGAACGCCGTCACCCGGTTATGCCGCACCGGACCCTCACTTTCCGTAATGTTTCCCGCCGGGTCGCAGTAAAACTGCTCTGCCGGCAGCACGCCCTGTCGCGCCTCACGCAGATGACCGGCTTCGTCGTAACGGTAATGCCGTTCCCGCCACGGGTCGGTGATTTCCCGGTTCTCCACCAGGTTGTGCCGCATGTCGTACTGCTGCCGCCATTCCCGTTCAGCGCGCAGGGGGCGGCTTTCCCTCAGTACGCTGGTCTCCGACACCCGGCCGAGGCGGTCATACCGCCGCAGGCTGAACAGCGCCCCCTGCGTACGCCGGGTTTCCCGGTGCAGCGCGTCGCGGCTGAACTCGCACAGCACCAGGCCGTCCAGCGCCGTCTGCAGCAGGTGTCCGCTGCCGTAGTAATGGTTTCTCAGCTTCCGTCCGTCGGGCAGTCCGGTCACCGTGCGGTTATCCAGCGCGTCGTACTGATAACTTACCCGCCCGTTGACCCCGCTTTCGGCCTTCAGCCGGCCTGCGCTGTCGTATTCAAAACGCAGGCTGTCGCGGCTGCCGTCCTGACAGATTTCTTCCGCGCTGCTGAGGGCACCGTCCGCCGTATACTGGTACACCCGCGCAATATCCGGCGTCCTCAGCCCCGTCATCTGCCCGGCGGCGTCATAGCCCGCCTGCCACGTCAGTGCTGCGGGCGTGTCCGCCAGAAACGTCCGCCTCACCACCCGCCCGCAGACATCATACTCATAGCGGGTCAGCGCCCCGTCGAACCCGCGCTCTTCAAGCAGACGTCCGTCCGGCCCCGGGACAAACTGCCAGCGTTCGCCGTTTCCGTTACATAACCCGACCAGCCGTCCCCGGCTGTCACGATGGCGGGAAACCACCCCGCCGCGCGGGTCGCGCCGGTATGCCAGCCAGCCGGTCCCGTCATAGCCATAGCGCGTCTCCGCTCCGTCCGCCGTACGGTGGCGCACCGGTAAGCCCCGTTCGTTGTATTCCACCCGCTCATACCAGCCTTCCGCGCCACTTATCTCCAGCACGTTCCCTGACGGGTCATATTTTCTGCGCCAGCACTCACCCGCCGCATCGCGAATTTCATCCAGCCGGTAGCGTTCATCGTAGTGGTAACAGGTTCTGTTACCGGAACAGTCCAGCGCCTCCGTAATCTGCCCACGGCGGTTATAACTGAAACGCTGTAGAACGGCGCCGCTGCCGTCCTGCACGGCGATAACCTGTCCGCAGGCATCACGTTCCCGTTTTTCACACTTTCCTTCCGGCCCGGCGATTTCCGTCAGGCCGTGACATCTGTCGTAGCCATAAAGGTACAGTCCTCCGCCCGGCAGTTTTACACTGGACGGGAGTGCGCGTCCCGTTACCGCCTGCGCGCGCGTAGCGATAAACCTTTCCTCTCCACCGAAACAAATTTCTGCACTGGAAACGCAGTGCCGCCAGTATGAGGCTGAAATCCGTCAACTTGAGCGTGAAGAGCGCATTGGTCTTCTACTAAATACCGATCGACGTGATGAATTGCACCAGCAGTATGAAATAACAAAAAAACAGTGTCAGATGCTGGAACAGACATGGCTGCACCAGCGGGAACTGGTGCAACAAATCACCGCCCTACGTCATGATTTGCTCAATACCGGCGAGCAAAATCACGAGCCTGAGCTTGAGCCATCGCTCAACTCCGCTGTATTGACGCTCCCGCAGAAGCAACATCAACTGTTGAATCTGACAGCGGAACTTGAAGCCACCTGGAAAGAACAACGCCTGGTTTCACCGCACGTAGATAAAACACAAATTGCTTCAGTGATTGCCGAATGGACTGGCGTCCCACTTAATCGCCTTTCACAGAATGAAATGTCAGTTATTACCGAACTGCCAGGATGGATTGGTGAGATAATCAAAGGGCAGGAACTTGCTATTGAGCATCTGCATAAGCATCTTCTCACTGCCCGTGCCGATCTGCGTCGTCCTGGTCGTCCGCTGGGCGCATTTTTGCTCGCGGGCCCCAGTGGCGTCGGCAAAACCGAAACCGTGCTGCAACTGGCCGAATTGCTCTATGGAGGCCGCCGGTATCTGACCACCATCAATATGTCAGAATTTCAGGAGAAGCATACGGTTTCACGCTTAATTGGCTCCCCCCCGGGTTACGTCGGCTACGGCGAGGGTGGCGTCTTAACCGAAGCCATTCGCCAGAAACCGTATTCCGTGGTGCTGCTGGATGAAGTAGAAAAAGCACATCCGGACGTCCTGAATCTGTTCTATCAGGCATTCGACAAAGGCGAAATGGCCGATGGCGAGGGACGGGTCATCGACTGTAAAAACATTGTTTTCTTTTTGACTTCTAATCTCGGCTATCAAACCATCGTTGACTATGCGAACGATCCGGAAAGCATGCATGAGGCTCTGTACCCGATCCTTGCCGATTTCTTTAAACCTGCCCTGCTCGCGCGCATGGAAGTCATTCCGTATCTACCATTGTCCCGGGAAACGCTCATCACGATCGTGACCGGAAAACTCGCCCGTCTGGAAAACACATTATTCGCCCGTTTCAACGCAGAAGTCGTGGTTAAACCACAGGTGCCGGATGAAATCATTCAGCGCGTGACGCGTGCGGAAAATGGTGCCCGAATGCTGGAATCCATCATAGATGGTGAGGTTCTTCCACCGCTTGCCCTGCAGCTACTTCAGAAAATGGCAGCCGGAACCCCTATAGAGCGAATTTGCCTCGATGTTGTTGATGGCGCTTTTACGGCTGAAGTTATCGAGCCGCAGAACGCCGCCATCGATGAGAGTGCGTCGAAAATCGCTGACGGAGAAGTCGTAGCATTATGAGGATGCGATATCGACATCTTTCCGGCCTGTTGGGGTTCTTTCTCCTGCCAGCCATCGTTCTGGCACAGGAAAAACTCCCCCAGCCAGACGATACAGCAGCAATAGTTCGTGAGATGCAGAGTTGCAGTTCACAGGTCGCGGCGCTTGAACGACTGGACTGCTATGACCGCTTACTGGTACCCGCCAGACCTGATTTCACCGGTGCGTTAGTCAAAGCACAATCGCAAGGAGAAGCGTGGCGACGCGCCATCGATCAGGAAAAGCAGCGCACAGGACACGGTACGGAGTTTCTGATAACACAGACCGACGGAGATCGTCCATCGGTCATTATCACGACCCCTGCGCTTGGCAACGTTCCACCTCGCCCGGTACTGATGTTCAGCTGTGTAGACAATATTACCCGTATGCAGATCGCGCTCTCACAGCCTCAGCATGATAGCGATATCGCCCTCACGCTGATAACAGAGGCTGGAACGCTGCAAACCCGCTGGTTTATTCGTGAGAATGGTTATCTGCTGGAAGCCAGTCGGGGGTTAGCGGGCATTGATGAAATTAAACATCTTTTTGGCGCCAAAACGCTGACCGTTGAAAGCGGAACAAATGGCGTAAGCGAAAAAATGACGTTTACGATCGCAGGGCTGGCGCAGACCATCATGCCTCTGCGTGCGGCCTGCCACTGGGCGGGATAGTTCAGGAAAGAAGAATAATATGGATCAGCTCACCACGGATACCTGGATGGACTCCCTGCTGGCTACACTGCCGGAAGAAAAACTGCGCCAGCCAATTAACGAAAGCGATGCCCAATGGATCAACATTGAAGATAACGTGGCCCGCCTGGGGTCGCTAACGCACGATCAGATCGACATCGCGGAAATACAGCGACAGGCACTCAACCTGCTGGCATCGGAAAGCAAGGATTTCAGGCTCGTCGTTCATCTATTGTGCACCCTGCAACATGGCGGTCACGCCCCAGAACTTCTGCTGGCGGCGCAGATGCTGGTGCAGTATGTGCAACATTACTGGCAGCAGGCGTGGCCGGAAAATAAAACGTATAAGATTCGTTTTGCACACCAGGTCATCAAAAGGTTTGAAGCCGCGGCAGATAATTTTTCCCGTAGTGCCTGCGAAACACAGCGTAATGCAATGCCCGGTGAACTGGCCTATCTCGCAAAGCTGTGGCGGGACAATGATTGCCCCGTACTGGCGGACGCCGTAGACGAGCTATTTACGCTTTATCAGCGCAGTATGCAGGCGTCATCTGCGACCCCGATCGTAACCGCTACGTCAGTGCAAACAAGCGAGAGCGCCCCAATCTCACCCACAATGGTGGTTCATCAACAAAGCACACCTGCAATCAACGTGGAAGGCCATGATGACAAAGCATGACGCGCAACGCTGCTGAAGGTTGCCGATGTTTTATGTGAACGCCAACCGGAAAATCCGCTGGGTTATCGCCTGCGTCGCCACGCAGTGTGGCAGGGTATTGCCAGTGGCCCGCAGGCTGATAACGACGGACGCACCGTTCTTGCAGCATTCTCCGTTGATCTGATGGCGGATTACCAGGCAAAAGCCCTGAGCCCAAATATCGAATTATGGCGCCAGGTAGAGCAAAGCTTACTGCTGGCTCCGTACTGGCTTGATGGTCACGCCCTTTCAGCACGAATTGCCGCTCAACTTGGCTACGACGATGCCGCCGAGGCCATAAAGGACGAAGTGAATCGTTTTTTACAGCGGATACCGTCTCTCAGCGCGCTGTTATTTAACGATTATTCGCCATTTTTATCTGAACCAACGCTGCACTGGCTTAAACCCAACACCGAAGCAACGTCTGTTTCGTTTGTAGCGCCCGGAGAAGAAGAACGAATTGCCCGAGAACATCTTCAGGAACAGGGGCTGGAATCCGCATTACGGTACCTGGAGACGTTGCCGCAAAACGCCCCCCGCGATCGGTTCCTTCGACACTATCTGGCCACGCAATTAATGGAAGAAACCGGGATGCCCCAGCTCGCTCAGCAGCAATACAGAATATTGTTAGCCACGGGTCTACGGACATCTTTACCCGACTGGGAACCTGCATTACTGGCATTGCTGGAAGAAAAAGTCGCTGAAAAAACAGTGAGATAATAAAAGGAGTTACGTTGTGATCAGGATGTCAATGCCTGGCTTTCTTAAGGGACTTAAGCCTACGCTGAAACCCGCAATGCCCCGCTTCAAAGTTTCCGCCCTGATTGTCGCGGTACTGGTATGGGTTCTCTCATTACTTTGGATCTGGTGGAAAGGTCCGACGTGGACGGCGTGGGAAAATCAGCCTCTGGCCCCGCTGATGAACAGAGTGCTCGCCACAGCGGTCTGGGTGCTGGCCGCACTGGGTTTTGTGACCTGGCGCGTGATAAAACGCCTTTACTGGCTGGAGAGAATTCAACTTCAACAGCGAGAGCAAGAGAAAGATCCACTGAGTCAGGAGCTTAACCAGCAGCAGCACTGTCTGGACCGCTGGTTATTACGTTTACAGCGTCATCTCGACAGGCGTGATTATCGCTATCACCTTCCGTGGTATTTAGTGATTGGTCCAAAACAAAGCGGCAAAAGTACGCTACTGCGGGAAGGTTATCCTGCGGATGATATCTGGGTGCCGGAGAAGCTCAGAGGAGAACCAGACAGCCCGTGGCGTATCGCTCCGAAAGTCGGTGAAACAGCGGTTATTTTCGATATTGATGGCGTGCTGACTGAACAGGATGACGGTGAGGAAGCGGAAACGAGCACGTTATATCGTCGGCTTTGGCAGCACCTTCTGGAGTGGCTGGCAATCAACCGCGAGCGTCAACCTCTGAACGGGCTGATTCTGACGCTCGACATCGTCGATCTGCTCACCAGCACTAAGTCACACCGGGAGAAGCAGCTTGCCCAATTGCGCCAGCGCTTACAGGAGATACGACTGCATCTCCACTGCCAGCTACCCGTCTATGTGGTATTAACTCGCCTCGATTTGTTGAACGGTTTCAGTGCTATGTTTGGCTCTCTTGAGCGCAGCGAATGCGAACGGATCCTTGGCGTCACGTTTACGCCTGATGCGCACCGCGATGAGCAATGGCGAGAAGAACTCAGTCGATTCTGGGAAACTTGGATGTCGCAAATCAATCAGGCAATGCCTGATTTACTGCTTAAACAGACAGAACGTGGTGACCGTGCGCCGTTATTCAGTTTCTCACGGCAAATTCAGGGGCTTTATGAGCGCCTGATATCAGTGCTGTCAGGACTCTTATCCGGTGAAAATATGGACGTTATGTTGCGGGGTATTTATTTGACCTCATCCATACAGCGTGGCCAGGTTGATGATATTTTCGTCCAGTCCTCTTCCCTTCAGTATCGGTTGGGAACTCATGCGCTAAGCTCATGGCCGCTGGTCGAAACATCACCGTACTTTACCCAAAGATTATTTCCCTGTGCCTTGCTGTCAGAACCGAATCTGGCGAGTGAAAACAGCCGTTGGTTGAAATATTCTCGGCGTCGTTTGAGCTGGATAGCGGCCGCCGGTGGCGTCGCCATTATTTCACTCATCGCCGGATGGCATCATTATTACCGGGTAAACTGGCAGTCCGGTATTACCGTACTGACACAAGCCAAAACGTTCATGGAGATCCCTCTGCCGCAGGGAATGGATGACTATGGCAATTTACAGCTTCCATTACTTAATCCGATGCACGATGCCACGCTGGCCTATGGGGATTATCGCAATCACACCACCCTGACCAACCTGGGGCTTTATCAGGGGATTAAAATCGGCCCCCACGTAGAGAAAACCTACCTGCGCTTATTAGAGCAGAGATATCTGCCTGCATTATTCAATGGACTGATAAAACAGCTCAATAGCGCCCCTGCAGAGAGCGAACAGAAACTCGAAGTTCTGCGCGTCATTCGCATGCTCGAAGATAAAAGTGGACGCAATGATACCGTGGTTAAGCAGTATATGGCACGTCGCTGGAGCGAGCATTTTCACGGACAGAGAGATGTTCAGGCGCAACTTATGTCCCATCTGGACTATGCGCTGGCGCACACCGACTGGCATGCGCAGAGACTTGATGGCGATAACGATGCAATTGGTCGCTATCTACCCTATGAAAAACCTATCGTGACCGCGCAAAAAGAACTCAGTAAGTTGCCCATCTATCAGCGCGTCTATCAGAGTCTGAAAACCAGGGCGCAGGGAGTACTGCCTGCCGATCTCAACCTGCGCGATCAGATTGGCGCGGGATTTGACGGGATCTTCGTCGCGGCAGATGAGGGGCAGCTTATTATTCCTCAGTTCCTGACGCGTTATGGATTACAAAGCTATTTTGTGAAACAACGCAATAGCCTGGTGGATCTGACAGCGATGGACAGTTGGGTATTGAATCTGAACCGCAATGTCACCTACAGCAATGCAGACAGAGACGAAATACAGCGACATATCACGGAACAATACATCAGCGATTACACTGCAACATGGCACGCGAGTATGGACAATCTCAGCGTCCGGAACTACGAAAACATGGCGGAGATTATCAGTTCGCTGGAACAAATCATCAGCGGGGATCAGCCGTTCCAGAGAGCATTGACGACATTGCGCGATAATACGCAGATGCCTCCACCTCCGGAAAATTTACCGGAGAAAACCCGTGAAACCATGATGGCAGAAACGGATTATCAGTTGCTGACCCGACTTGGGCGTGAATTCGCGCCGGAAAATAGCCTACTGGTAGAGCAAAAAGACAAGGCCAGTATGCTACAGGCTGTCTATCAGCAGTTGACAGAATTGCACCGTTACCTGCTCGCAATACAAAACTCGCCAGTTCCGGGGAAATCAGCGCTAAAAGCAGTCCAGCTCAGACTCGATCAAAACAGTAGCGATCCGATCTTTGCGACCCGACAAATGGCAAAGACGCTTCCGGAGCCTCTTAACCGTTGGGTAGGCAAACTGGCTGATCAAGCCTGGCACGTGGTCATGGTCGAAGCGGTTCATCATATGGAACTTGAGTGGAACGAAAAGGTTGTAAAAACCTTCAATGCCCAACTCGCCGGACGTTATCCCTTTAATCCTTCGGCAAAACAGGATGCTTCTTTAGATGCCTTTGAACGCTTCTTCAAACCAGACGGCATACTCGATACGTTTAATAAAGAAAATCTGAAATTGTTCATTGAAAATGACCTGACGTGGGGTAAGGACGGTAACGTGCTCATCCGCCAGGACATTCAGGATCAATTAGCGACCGCACAAAAAATCCGCAATACCTTTTTCAGCCAACAAAATGGTCTTGGCACTCAGTTTGCTGTTGAAACGCTGGAGCTATCGGCCGGTAAGCGTCGAAGTGTCCTTAACATGGATGGGCAGCTTGTTGATTACAGCCATGGGCGCAACTTCACGGCGCGACTGGTGTGGCCAAACACCATGCGGGAAGGAAATGAAAGCAAACTGACGCTGGTAGGGACAAACGGCATGGCCCCGCGGAGTATGAGCTTTACTGGCCCCTGGGCGCAGTTCCGGTTGCTTGACGCAGGGGCACTGACCAGCGTGGATGACAACACCTTCGACGTTCGGTTTAACGTAGACGGGGGATACATGATCTACCGCGTGCATGTCGACAACGAAGATAATCCATTTACCGGCGGGTTGTTCAGCAGTTTTAAGTTGCCTGAAACCCTTTACTGACCGTGTTCCGGCGGGTTTGCGGCCTGCCGGGCTTCAGGAGCTCATGGATATGAGTGATGCTCAATTGATTCAAAAAATAAAGACAGGAAACGATCCGCGAAACCTTCCGGAATTCAGCGCGATCAGAGAGGAAATCAACAAAGCCAGCCATCCGTCACAGCCGGAAATGAACTGGGTGCTGGTGGAATCGCTAGCGTTAACCCTCTTCAAAAATAATGGTGTCGATCTGCACACTGCAACCTATTACACCCTTGCCCGGACACGCATTCACGGCCTGAGCGGTTTTTGCGAAGGCGTGGAGCTGCTGGCTGCGCTGATTAGCCATGAATGGGATAAGTTTTGGCCACAGAGCGAACAGGCAAGAACCGAAATGCTGGATTGGTTCAACGCCCGCACAGGCAACATTCTGCGACAACATCTGTCATGGTCAGAAACCGATTTACCTCTCATGTACCGCGCTGAACGGGCATTGCAGGCCATTTGTGACAAACTCCAGCAAGTAGAACTTAAGCGAATTCCCAGAGTTGAAAATCTGCTTTATTTTGTGCAAAACACACGTAAACGGTTCGAACAACCGGCAAAGTATCGTACGGTGACTCCCCTGACACAAACGGCCATCAGAACGTTGGTATATGCCCCGGATAGCCCGGAAATAGTAGAAGAAAGAGTTCCAGCCACCCCAGAGGTGAAGATTGAAGTACAAACCGAGAGGTTAACCGTTCCAGAAGTCGGAAAAAAAGGCGCTAACACGGCGAAAGGATTCATGGCGGGATGCGTCTGCTCACTCATCATCGCAACCGCACTCTGGTGGTGGAAAATGTACCCTCTTCAACAACAGATTGGGAAGATTAATAGCACCGCGCAGGGCGCAGCCTCTCTCTGGCGGGCCTCGCCAGAGCTTGAGGACTATGGATTACGCTTGCAGCAGCTTCTTAAAACCTCACCCTTAGGGCCGCTTGAAACAGGCATGTCTATGACTCACCTGGCAAACAGCCGTTGGCCAGACAATTTGCAGCAACAGCAGGCTACAGCGCAATGGCATGAAGCACTGAGATATCGAGCGCAACACAGCCCACAGCTAAATGGCTGGCAACAGACACGCCAGGAATTACGGGCTTTTGCTGACCTGATTATGCAAAGGGAGAAAGAAGGAATCACCCTCTCTTATATTAAAAATGTCGTCTGGCAAGCTGAACGGACTCTGAACCAGGAAACGCCGTTGGAATCCTTACTGACGCAATATCAGACAACGCTCTCACATGAACAAAATACAGAGATTCTGGAAAAAGAGATTGACGAAAGGATCGCCGGAGTCTTAAGCCGCTGGCTACTTTTGAAAAGCGACATCCCGCGGGAAACACAAGCCAGCGATAGCATCAAAAAATAACTGTAAAAAACCGTCATAAAAAAGGAAGCAACTATGGCAAACCTTATTTATCTGACTCTTAACGGTCAGCTCCAGGGCATGATTTCCGCCGGATGTTCAACACCAGAATCCATCGGCAATAAAGCCCAAATCGCGCATAAGGATCAGATACTCATTTATGAATTATCACATGGCTTAACCCGAAATCAGAATGTCAACCATCAGACTCTGGTCATAAAAAAACCGGTGGACAAATCCTCTCCCCTGCTCAATAAATCTATTACTGAAAATGAAATATTGACCTGTGAATTTAATTTTTATCGTACAAACCGTGCAGGGATGAATGAGCTTTATTACAACATCAAGTTAACTGATGCCACAATAAAAGACCTCCGACTATTAAGCCCAGACAATCTGAACAACCCCGGAGGGCAGCCTACTGAAACCGTTAGTCTCGCTTATAATTCTGTATCATGGGAACACTGTATGGCAGGGACAAGTACCTATAGCTTATGGAATACACGTGTATTCTGAATGAAACAGGTATTAATAAGCGTCTGCGCTTCAGACGCTTATTAAGGACAAATATAAATGCAGAAAAATCAAAAAGACATTGATGATTTCAACAAAGCGATTGATGATTTAAAATCCCTGGTAAGACAAATCAGCTATCACTTTATATTTAATAGTGATGTCAGAATAGAATTCATCAATGAAGTGAATGATTTTATGAATATTATTAAAAGTGAAATCAACCAACACTGCCTGTCATACAAAGGTGGCATAGCTCTTCTTCAGCAAGAAAGAGAAAATCTGGCAAAACAAAAATTCTCATTAGATTCAAACAATGCCAGGCTATTTGTCATCGCTGAAAAAATGAAAGAAAAAAATAGTTTTACTACCATAACCTTGAAGAGGGTGGGCTTTGTCAGTGGAAGTGTGCAGATTTATGCGGGGGGTTCCATTTGTGTAGGAAGTCTGGGACTCGCCTGCGCTGGCTTTGGCATACCGCTGATAGCGCATGGCGCAAATAATATGTATGAAAATGGCTACTATCTTTTATACCAGGAAGATGTTTCTGGATATACGAAAAATACCTATCGGAGCGTTGCCAGCAGTCTTGGTTACAGCAATAATAACGCTGACATTGTTTATAATGTCGTTGACCTGGGTCTGTCCGGTTTCGGGCTCGGACGACAGGTGCTAAAACCCGACGCGACAAAGCTATTTCGTTATATCAGCACAGATTATACTCGTGGGTGGAAATTAATGAGCATGCCAGAATTAATGCTGGAAGGTGCTGCGGATTACAGTACAACATCGAGTATCTATAAAATCATGGAGGATAAATAGCATGGACATCTACGATAGTTCTTTTGTATTTGAAGGTATATACTTCATTATTTCTCTGTTTTTTTGCTTTGCCATCATTTACAGAAGAGCGGCATTTAATAGCGAGAAATCCAGAGACGTTCTGTTTTTTTCTGTAATTCCATTAAAACTCACGCACCTCTTTATCTGGCGGTATGGAATTTCTGGCCTGTTCAAGCTACTTGGCTCAAAAACGCTGTTTATGTTTGATGAAACATTCATAAAAACAATGGCAATGGCCTTCTTTTTTATTACCTGCTTTCTGACATTCAATATGTACTGGAGAATTCATCGTCGCTTCCGTAATTGACATTTTGATATGTCCACCCTCGAACAACCAGCAGCAGTACGACAATAATCATCCCCTGCTGCTATCCCTCTTGCTCCAGGATTAGTATTTTATTGATGGCGATGAATAACGCCCGACAATATCTTTGCTCACCTTCACACAGGTCTGTGACAGGAGGTCCTCTATGATTTTTTGGCTCACATCAGAAGAGGAACCCTCCTTGCGGACAGGGTGAATTTCGATATTTTCCGGGTAGTACATTGACCATTCTCCAGTCGCTACATCGGTTAATACCACTCGGGTCAAATAGCGCAATGCGTAATCGCCAGCTGGAAGCTCGGTTTTATTCCATCGCGTCCATTGGAATGACTTTGACTCATTATCAAATTTGCCCAATTCTAGTGTGCTCCAATAGACAATTATTGCGCTTTGCCTTCCTTTCGCGGCAATATAACGTAAAGCCTGCATATAATTAACATCACTATCAGTATCATCTCCTTCTTTTTTACTTTTTAATTTCCGTTTACTTAATGGAACGCCAGAAAAAGTAGCAACCTTATAATACTTTTGCATTTCTTGTTGCATGCGTTCGTCCGGTGCAGTGGTCCCCGACTGTATGAGTATTATTGAAGAATTTACCGGGAGTTCAAATGCGTTTCTGGCATCTATCACAGCGGTCTGAATATCTTCTTCCGTAATATTATTGAGAGAGATCTCATCACCGAAGATGTCTTGATCCGTTAGTTGTAACGTTGACTGCTGAACCATAAGTGGATGCGATTTTTTTTGCGCATCAATCGAAGCTGTTTTTTTGACACAACCTGTTAATAAGAAAAGGCTAATGGTTAGAGCAAAAGATGTTAATATTCTATATTTCATTTATGATATCCATTTCATGAATTATATTTCAATGAATGATTGCAAGTGATTATTCTTTATATATCGCACTATTGTAGCATGCCGTAGTATTTCAAAGGCACTAAGAATGATAATTTCTCAGTGTTTTATTTAATTTTATGCAATCCATAAAAAAAGCGCCTTTCAGCGCTTTTTTATTATCCCCTTCTCGCCAGTGTCGCGCCATCTGCGAAGTAGGCTTTGATCCCCGCCAGTATCGACTCCGCAACTTCCTGCTGGAAGGTTGCCGTTTTGAGCTTACGCTCCTCTTCAATATTACTGATAAACGCAGTTTCGACGAGGATCGAGGGAATATCCGGCGCTTTCAGTACCGCAAACCCGGCCTGTTCAACCTGATTTTTATGCAGATTATTAATTCTGCCGAGCTTGTTCAGCACCGCTTTACCAAACTTCAGGCTGTCGGCGATGGTCAAAGATTGCACCATATCAAACATCGTATGGTCGACGTAGCGATCGCCGCTTTTACTCACGCCGCCAATCAAATCTGAGGCGTTCTGAGTCTGGGCCAGATATTTTGCCGCCGTACTGGTGGCCCCTTTGGTTGACAGCGCAAAAACAGATGAACCGCTGGGTTGCCGACTGGTAAAGGCGTCAGCGTGAATCGAAACAAAAAGGTCGGCGCGCTGCTTCTGCGCTTTTGCCACACGCACTTTCAGCGGAATGAAGATATCTTCGTTACGCGTCATGTAGACCTTCATGTTGCCTTCTTTCTCGATCAGCGCACGCAGTCGGCGAGCGATTTGCAACACGACATCTTTCTCACGCGTTTTGTACTTCCCTACCGCGCCGGAGTCTTCACCACCATGCCCCGGATCGAGCATGATGACAATAGGACGATCCCGCCCGGCTTTCCCCGGCTGAGGGCCGCTTTGCGCTGGCGGTACCTGTTTGTCGAGATCGCCTCGGTTGTAGTCCTCGAGCAGCGCTAACAGCGGATCCTGAACGTCCTGAGCATTGGCGGGATAGAGATCCATCACCAGGCGCTCTTTAAAGCCCGCCACCGGCGCCAATGCAAACAGCTGCGGCTTCACGTTTTGCTTAAGTTCAAACACCATGCGCACGGTTTGCGGATCAAACTGCCCCACCCGCGCCGACTTAATGAATGGATCGTCAGCGCGAATTTGCGCCGCCATGCCTTTCAGAACCGAATTGAGATTCACGCCTTCAATATCGACAACCACGCGTTCTGGATTACTCAGGGCAAACTGTTTGTACTTCAACTGTTGATTCGATTCCACCGTCACACGGGTGTAGCTGGATGCTGGCCATACGCGAACCGCGACGACCTGACTGGCAGCAGCCAGACCGACCTGACTGACGCTCAATAGCCACATGGCGCCCGCCCCTTGCAGTAGACGGCGGCGGCTGATTGGTGGATTGGATCCCGACATGCTTCTCCCGAGCAAAAGTAAATCTTAACGGTGATGAGATAGTAAACGTCCAAATTGACCGGAAACTTTAACGAATGACGCATATTCTGTCATCTATAAAAGGGTAAACATTCTTTGTGTATTCACGGTATTACTGAAAAGAAACATGCGTCAGGATAAAATTTATGCTTGCGCAGGGGGACAAAACAGAATAAAAATACAGTAATTTCGAATAATCATGCAATGAGGGTAAGCCGTGGTGAAGGAGCGTAGAACCGAACTGGTACAGGGATTCCGCCATTCTGTTCCCTATATCAATACCCATCGGGGAAAAACGTTTGTCATTATGCTTGGCGGCGAGGCCATTGAGCATGAAAATTTCTCCAGTATTGTCAATGACATCGGCCTTCTTCATAGCCTCGGTATTCGCCTGGTCGTGGTGTATGGCGCACGTCCCCAGATCGACGCCAATCTCGCCGTTCATCATCATGAACCGATGTATCATAAAAATACGCGGGTCACGGATGCTAAAACGCTGGAGCTGGTTAAGCAGGCGGCAGGTACACTGCAACTGGATATCACCGCGCGCCTGTCGATGAGTCTGAACAACACCCCTTTACAGGGTGCGCACATTAACGTCGTCAGCGGCAATTTTATTATTTCGCAGCCGCTGGGAGTTGATGATGGTGTTGATTACTGCCACAGCGGACGCATTCGTCGCATCGATGAAGAGGCGATCCACCGTCAATTAGACAGCGGCGCGATTGTCCTGATGGGCCCGGTTGCCGTTTCCGTCACTGGTGAAAGCTTTAATCTCACTTCTGAAGAGATTGCCACCCAACTTGCCATTAAGTTAAAAGCCGAGAAGATGATTGGTTTCTGCTCTTCCCAGGGGGTAATCGACGACGACGGCAATATTCTTTCTGAACTCTTCCCGAATGAAGCGCAGGCACGCGTTGAAGCGCAGGAAGCGCGCGGGGATTATAACTCGGGCACCGTGCGGTTCCTGCGTGGAGCCGTTAAGGCCTGTCGTAGTGGCGTTCGCCGTTGTCACCTGATCAGCTATCAGGAGGATGGGGCGCTATTGCAGGAACTGTTCTCTCGGGACGGTATCGGAACACAGATTGTTATGGAGAGTGCCGAGCAGATCCGTCGCGCCACCATTAACGACATTGGCGGGATCCTTGAGTTGATTCGCCCGCTTGAACAACAGGGCATTCTGGTACGTCGCTCGCGCGAACAACTGGAAATGGAAATCGATAAATTTACGATTATTCAGCGGGATAACATGACTATCGCCTGCGCCGCGCTGTATCCCTTCGCGGAAGAGAAAATTGGCGAAATGGCCTGCGTGGCGGTTCATCCGGACTATCGCAGTTCCGCCAGAGGGGAAGTCCTGCTGGATCGTATCGCCGCCCAGGCGAAACAAATCGGCCTGAGTAAGTTGTTTGTGTTGACGACTCGCAGCATTCACTGGTTCCAGGAACGCGGGTTTACGCCGGTGGATATCGACCTGCTGCCAAAGAGCAAAAAAGAGATGTACAACTACCAGCGGAAATCCAAAGTATTGATGGCGGATTTGGGATAATTGCTGTACCGGATGGCGCTTACGCTTATCCGGCCTGCGGGGTGATGTAGGCCTGATAAGATGCGCCTGCATCGCCATCAGGCAAATTGCTATCGCGTGCTGTCGAACAGTGCTGACAGCCCGCTGCGGCGTTCGGTGCGAGTGGCAATGGCATCATTCAAAATGCGCTCGTCCGCATACAGCGAAAGACGAGTACGCGCGCGAGTGACGGCGGTATAAACCAACTCTCGCGTTACGACGGGAGCACGCTGCGTCGGTAAAACCAACGCAGCATGATCAAACTCAGAGCCCTGAGATTTATGCACCGTCATCGCCCAGGTCGTTTCATGTTCGGGTAAACGACTGGGCTGAACTGACTTAATTGTGCCATCAGGCATCGCAAACCAGACCCGTAAACCCTGCTCGCGTTCAAGCGCAATGCCAATATCGCCATTAAACAGCCCAAGTGCACTGTCGTTACGGGCGATCATAACTGGCCTCCCCTCATACCAGCGGGAATGCGGGTGGCGATGGATCAGCCGTTTCTGCTGCATTGCCAGCTCAATGCGTTCATTCAGCCCGCCGACGCCAAATGGCCCTTCGCGCAGTGCACAAAGTAGCTGAAACTCATTGAAAGCCTGGATAATCGCCGATGGCTCCGCTCGCTCCTTAAGCAACTTCAGATAGTTAGCGTATCCTGCCAGCGCCTCATTGAGCATCGCGGTGTAGTCTTCTTCACGCTGTAACGTCCGTTTTTCGATATCACTAAAATTGTGCTGAAAAACGGCGTTGATCGCCGTTTTATCGCCACGATTAATGGCTGCCGCCAATTGTCCGATACCGGAGTCACTGCCAAAACGGTAGCTTTTTTGCAGCAAACACAGGCTGTCCCGCAGTGTGGCAGCATCGTTTCCGGTTCCGGCCGGAACCGGCATTCCCGTCAGACGGCTTAACTGCTGCGCCCGTTCAGGGGTATAGCCGGCGCTTACCCAGGCGCAAATATCACCCAGCACCGCCCCCGCCTCTACGGAAGCAAGCTGATCGCGATCGCCAAGAAAGATCACCCGCCCATGCGGCGGTAGCGCGTCGATCAGTCGCGACATCATCGGTAGGTCGATCATCGACGCTTCATCCACCACCAACACATCAAGATGCAGTGGGTTACCCGCGTGATGGCGTAAGCGTTGGCTACCCGGCTGGGCACCCAGTAGACGATGCAGGGTACTGGCATCATCCGGAATACGTTTCTTTTGCTCATCCGTCAGCGGCAACTGACGTAACGCTTTGCCCAAAGACTCGGTCAAACGCGCCGCCGCTTTACCCGTGGGCGCAGCCAACCTGATACGACAACGCGCACCGTCCGATAATTGAATCAGCGCAGCCAGCAACCTGGCAACGGTTGTCGTCTTGCCCGTCCCAGGACCACCGGAGATCACCGATACGCGGCGGGTGAGCGCCACCGCCGCCGCCACTTTTTGCCAGTTAATTTCATCCGACGTCGGAAACAGTTGCTCCAGCGTGCGAGTCAGTAAAGCTTCATCAACCTCAATAGCTTGATTAACCTCGCTAAAAAAGCAGGCAACGGTACGTTCGTTACACCACATTCGATTCAGGTAGAGTCGATCGTCATGCAGGATCATTGGCGAAGGGCGTTCTCCACGACTCACTGCGTCAGACGCCAGCAGACACGCCTCCCAGCTTGCGGGCTCGCCGATTTCGTTCAGGCAGGCGGCAAAAAAAGGCGGAACATCCGCGCTTATTGCCAGCCGTGATAGCGGCATACAGACGTGTCCTTCCCCCGCATCCCGGCTGAGTAACGCCGCCGCCAGCGCAACGGCAGGCTCATCTTTACCCGCCACCGCCAGGGCAAACTGTGCGTCCAGAGGGCGCAGTTGCTTCTGCTCTACGGCCGCAAGCAATTGCTTCTGTAACGTCATGGTGTCTCCTCCAGCGCAACGCCAGCAAACATCTCGTCCATCCGGGCAATCAGTTCGCCATCAGGGCGGGTTGTAAAAATTCCCTGCTGCGGATATTCGCTATCCACCCCGCGCAGGAACAGATAAATCACGCCGCCAAAATGGCGCGCATAATCATAATCCGCGATGCGATGGCGAAGGTAACGATGTAACGCCAGAGTGTAAAGCTGATACTGTAAATCGTAGCGATGTGACTGCATCGCCTGCGCCATCGCCTGCGGCGTGTAGGCCGCACTGTTTTCTCCCAGCCAGTTCGATTTGTAATCCAGCAGGTAATAGCGACCGTCGTGTCGAAACACCAGATCGATAAAGCCTTTCAGCATGCCGCGAACCTGCATAAACTCCAGCGGCGGGCAACCTGCCGAGAGCGGATCATACTGGCGAATCAGTGCATCAAGTTTCCCGGCAATGAGCGGCTCTGAGATGGGCAAATAAAACTCCATCTCTACCTGCTTATCGCGCGCAGAAAGATGGCTCAGCGCGATCCCACTTTCATTGAGCGGCGCATGTAGAATAGCCTCAATCCAACGGGTTAGCACCGGCTCCCAATATGCCTCATATCCACCCAACTCCAGTTTCTCTTGCACCCAGGCGGCATCCACCGGTTGGGTAAAATCGAGATCCTCAAACAGGCTATGTAAGAACGTCCCCGGTGATGCGCCGCGAGGAAATTGATGCGGCGTGAGCTCGGGTTCTGCCAGAACCTCACCCACGCCTGCGGCATCGATATCCAGACGGGGCATCAGGTCCTGCGCAATACTATGGCCGCGCTGCTGTAGCCCGGAATAACTGGTGACGCGCCAGTTATCACCCGGCACGCGCTGAATGCTACGCGCCCACAGCGACGCCACGATATCAACCGAAGCAGGCAGCGCCTCAGTATCGACTGTGTCCGGGGTGCGGCAAACAATGTCCTCGTTGCAGAGGGCGTCGATGGCAGCACGTAACCCGGCAGCATCCCTCGGCTCGCCTTTTTGCAGCAGGCGGCCAAGCGCACTCTGATGGACATCGGTATCGCCTTTTTTGTCGCTCCGACGTCGCACCAGAGGCGCAACGCCCAGGCTACAGTGCCAGACCGAGCGGGTCAGGGCGACGTAAAGCAAACGCAGATCTTCCGCAAGGCGCTCTGCTTCCGCCAGCGCCACGCTTTCATCGGCGTGGCTGAGATCCAGCACCGCTTCAAAGGAGCTGCGATCGTGATAAAACGCCTGATCCTGAACGCGAAAGTTGGTAATAAACGGGAGCCAGACCAGCGGGTATTCCAGCCCTTTTGACTTATGGATCGTGACGATCTGCACCAGATGCTTGTCGCTTTCCAGACGCATTTGCTGGCTCGAAGCATTACTGTCGGGTTCAAGAATATGCTGTGATAGCCAGCGCACCAGCGCATGTTCGCTTTCGAGTTGCGCTGCCGCCTCCTGCAACAGTTCGCTAATGTGCAGGATGTCCGTCAGACGGCGTTCGCCACCCGCTGTTGCCAGCAGGTTTTCAGCGATATGACGCGCCGACAGCAATGCACGCAGCATGGGCATTACGCCGCGCTTTTGCCAGATTTGCCGGTAGCCCGTAAACTCTTCGACCACCTCATCCCAGGCATTTTCGTTGCCATTCAGCGTTTCAATGTCGAGCGCATTCAGCCCCATCATCGAGGTTGCCAGCGCACTTCGTAACGTATTTTCCCGCTCAGGGTTCATCACCGCCTGTAAAATCCAGAGCATCTCCTGAGCTTCGAGCGTTTCAAATACGCTATCCCGGTTGGAAAGATAAACCGAAGGAATGGCTAACAGGGTAAGCGCATCACGCACCAGCGCCGCTTCCTGGCGGCTGCGCACCAGCACGCTGATGTCCGACGCGCTTACCGGACGTGATTTTTCACCACTGTAGAGTAAGGCTTCCCCGGTCTGCCCGGCTTTCAGCCAGTCGCGGATCTGAGCGGCACACACCTGTGCCATATAGCTCTGATACTCGCCGACGCCGCAGCTTTCCCCTTCCATTAGCCACATTGTCATCGCAGGCTGTCTTTGCCCCTGGTATTCAAAGCGCAATGACTGATTTTTGCCTGCAAATTTAACCGGCTGGAAAGGGATCTCACGAAACATGAAGGCATCGTCCATCTGGCTGAACAGCGTGTTGACGCTGTTGACCATGCCCGGCGCAGAACGCCAGTTCGTGTCGAGGGTATAGTGCGCAGTGACCTCGCTACGGGCCTTCATGTAGGTAAAAATATCCGCGCCGCGAAAGGCGTAGATGGCCTGCTTCGGATCGCCAATCAGCAGCAGCGCAGTTTCAGGCTGCTGCTGCCAGATGCGACGGAAAATTCGGTATTGTTGCGGATCGGTATCCTGGAATTCATCGATCATCGCCACCGGGAAACGGCTACGGATCGCTGCCGCCAACGCATCCCCGCTTTCGCTACGCAGTGCGGTATCCAACCGGCTAAGCATGTCGTCAAATCCAAGTTCGCCACGGCGGTGTTTTTCACGGGCAACCGCCTCGCGTATTTCCGTCAGCGCACGGGTGATCACCAAATCCCGGATGGTTAATGGCTCGGCCAGCAACTCATCAATGGCGACAAAAAGCGGATGCCGCGGCACAACGCCGTCTGGTTTTGTGCGTTCTTCAAGAAACCGCTGTGAAAATTTCTCCAGCGCCTCTGGTAACTGATAGCTTTGCGTCTCTTCCTGAGCCCAGGCGCTGATCTTCTCAATCCATTTGCCCTGGTTACCACGGTTAAATTTACGGCGGTCGATCCCAGACGCCTCCAGCAATCCATCCAGTTCAGCAACCGCGTCACACCACTGTTGTTTTAGCGTATTGATTCGCTTAACGATCGTTTCATGGCGAGAGGCCAGCGTCTCTTCTTGCGGCGGTGGCGCTTTGATCATTGGCGCTTCACCTTGCAGATAACGGTTGATATCTCCTAGCAGCGCCTGCGGACCTTTCCACGTTTCAAACACCACCTGGGCAATTTCACGCGGCAATGGATAGCAATGGCGACGCCAGAAATCCGCACAGGCCTGATAGCGAAGAAGGGATTCGTCCTCGATGAGTTGCTGCTCAAACAGCATACCGGACTCGAAAGCGTTCAGGCTTAACATACGCTGGCAAAAGCCATGAATGGTGAACACCGCCGCCTCATCCATCTGCCGTTCAGCCAGGAGTAGCCACTGCGCCGCCTGTTTTTTATCCGCAATCTCGTCCAGCAGGCTGGCATAAAGGGGGTTATCGGTGGATTCGCGCAAACATGCAATGCGCAGTTCATGAATATTGCTTCGAATGCGGCCACGTAACTCTTCGGTGGCGGCCTCGGTAAAGGTCACCACCAGAAGTTCTTCAACGGTTAACGGGCGGGGAAAGGCTGCTGAACCGCCAAGCCCGAGCAGCAGGCGCAAATAGAGCGCGGCAATCGTAAAGGTTTTACCCGTGCCAGCAGAGGCTTCAATCAGGCGCTCGCCCGTGAGGGGCAAGCGCAGAGGATTAAGAGGCTCAGCGACATCATTCATTCTTTTCACTCATCAGGGGCAATGTTTGCTGCAATGCGCTGACGTTCTCCCACACTTTCCAGCCCTGTGGGTGCGCATACTCCGCTTTCCCGTTCTGGCTACCGGAGACTTGCGACAGCATCGCCATGCCCTGCTGCTCGATCACCGCCTGATGGAAGAAATCGGCAAGTTTTTGCGGCGTCAGCAGTTTTATCTGTTCCACAATTTTACCACGTGAATCGAAGCGCATATTACCGCGATCAAAATCTTTGCTGAGCTTAGACGCTTCTTCACCCAACGTCTGCGGTGCCTGCAACATCTGCGCGATAATCGCCTGCTGGATCTGGGCAAATTCTTCAGGCTTCATTGCCCGCAACTTTGCTTCCGCCGTCGGGAAAAAGGCCTTATATCGATCCCAGAGATAAGACGGCTGTTTGTCGCTACTTTGTAACAAGAAGCCCATTCCCCATTGCCGCCCTACGCTTGTCGGGAAGGCAAACACCGCATAGCCTAACTGCTCTTCTGTTCGCAGTTGGTTGTAAAACCATGGCTGCACGATCTCACCTAACATGGCGCTGTAAGCTGAGCTGCTGTACTCATCGAACCCGGTTGGCACAAATACCGCCGCCAGCGCAGAATCTGTACTGCTTCCGGCTTTTTCAAATATGACGGACTGTTTTTTATCCACCACAACGTCTTTGTTTCGACACCATTCAGAGCCATTTGCGCCAAGCTGTTTCTGAATATCCCGCGCCATCGTTGTCACCTGCGCTTTACTCATATTGCCCACGGCGAGGAATTCCGGACGAGCGCCGGTTTTTAAGGCCTCACGGTAAGCCATCACCTCTTTTAAGGTGATCGACGGCAGCAGCGCGCGACGTTCATCACGGGAGAAATAAGGCACCTGAGAAAGCATCTGCACGGGCATGATGGCCTGCTCGTAAGCCTTACCTTTCTCCGCTGAGTCCATCATCTGGCTGTACCAGGATTTCGCCTGCTCAAGCTGTTCATTCGTTGCGCTATAGCTGAAATAGCCCTCAAGCAATGCCTGGAACAGTTGCGGAAGACGCTGGGTGTAACCGTCAGCATTCAACATTAACCCATTGTTAGCATTGGTAGAAAAGCCGATGCCGCCCACCGCCGCCTGGTTGCTTAACTGATCCAGCGCGATTCCTGCCAGATAGTCATTCAGGGCAAACATGACCTGATTCCTGGCACTGTCCATTGCTTGTGGGTTGCGCAAAATGACGCTCACGTCGGCCTTTGGCTCGCTGGCAAAGTAACGGCTTGGCGTATAAACCACGCGCAGATCGGGTTCATCAATAATCAGCTCCGGATGCTCATACTCTTTTTCCGGCTTAATCAGGGTGAAATCGTCAGGAATGTAGGGGTTAAGTTCAGGCAGGGACAGCGCAATGGCCTGGGCTTTTTTCTGCCAGTCCGCAAACATCTGCTCGCTGATTTTATTGACCTGATAGGGTGCATCAACAAAATAGGCGGTCTTGTTGTGCGGCTCTTTCGGGCTGATGTACCAGATGCGGGCATTTTGCGGCGTCATCATATCCAGTCGCGCCTGGATCGCTTTCGCATCGTAGCGATCGGCGATATTAACCACATCGAGCGTATGCGCTACGGGTACACGAATCATGGTATCCGCCAGCCACTCTACGTAGTCCATATCACGGGTGATCGACGGATAGCGGAAATCGAGATCCAGCACATGCGCCAGCTCGTCAAAATAACGCTTATCGACACCTTTTTCGCGTAACAGATTGAGATAGCTGAAGATAGCCGCCACCACCGCTTCACGATTGGCCAACCCTTTATCGGTCAACGTGGCGGAAATCGCCAGAACGCCACTGTTGCCGTTAACCACTGGGTCAGAATCAGCGCGAATGCCTTCCACCAGCCCTTGTTTCTGCAACCAGTCAGACAGCGTGCCTGGGCTGCGATTACCGATCAGATAGGTGATCAGTTCATCGGTTTTGCTACGGAACTGGGCACTGTTATTGTCGATGCGAAACTCGACGCGCAGCACTTTACGGGGCAGCGCCGGAACATAGTGAATGATGATCCCTTTTTGCGCATCAGTGACGACGGGAACAGTGATCTCCGGTTTTTTGATGTTTTTGTTGGGGACTCGGCCAAAGGTAGCTGCTGCCATTTTTGCCAGGTCGGGCAAAGGCTTATTGCTGTAGATCACCGCTTTCATCAGGTTGGCGGAGTAGTACTTTTTATGGAAATCGACTAAGGCTTGCTGCACAGGATGACCCGGCTTATCGCTTAAAGTTTCCAGATTGCCACCGGAAAACTGGGAGCCTGGGTGTGCCGGGTTAATGGTTTCCGCACTCACCTGCGCCATCCGCATACCGTCACGAGTTCGGGCCATCGTCAGCTCCGCGTTGACCGCATTGCGCTCGCGCTCGGCGTATTTTTTATCCAGCAAGGGGTCTGCAATCGCGTCAGCAAGACGATCAACCGCGCCTGAAAGCGCATCGTTTTCAACTTCCAGATAGAACGCGGTACGGTACGGCGCGGTACTGGCGTTATGACTGCCACCGTGCAGTTTGAGGTATTCCGCAAGGCTATCGGCCTGAGGGAATTTTTTGGACCCCATCAGACACATATGCTCAAGATAATGCGCCAAGCCCTGGTGCGTTTCAGGATCTTCCAGCGAACCCACAGGCACCACCAATGCAGATAGCGATTTTACGGCCTGTGGGTCAGAGACCAGTAAGACCACCATGTCATTATCCAGACGCACGGCCTGATACTGGCGGGTATCTTTATCGCTTTTACGGATGGTGTCCGAAATAGGTTGCCAACCGGTGTCTGCTTGACTTAAGGGGGCCCAAAGGGCAACAAACAACAGTAACGCTCTGAACCAGGTGCTGCGGGGCATTCAAAAACCTCATCATTAACTTTCTTTACTGCTCTATTGTCCTGCAGACACATCGCTGAGCAGGTAACGCATCATAAAGGAAGCCCTTTAATTGCGCAATTTTTATACAATCCAACTACCGTGTCTGATTGAATTTGAAAATCGGTAACAGAAAGCGTTGAGACTGCGAAACAATCGTCTCCAGCGTGTCAGCATCAAGCTGGCGCCACAAACGCTGATACCAGATGTCGTCACCTTCACCGCGCACCATCATGTTACCTTCATATGCCTGCAAAAACTTTGTGCGGGCTTTTTGTTTGCTATCTTCGTCATCTAACATGACATCATTAGCCGCGTCATAACAGGCTTTTATCCATGCGCCACCGCTTTCCGGTAACACCAGTAGCGGCGAGGACATTCCTTCACGATATCCGTCAATCAGTTGGGCCAGATAAGCCACCGCCATTTCTGGCGCTAAAGGCGGGAAGCGCCATTCCCCGTCTTTACGTAGAAACAGTCGACTTTCACCATTTCCACCGCTGGCACAGTAGACAAGGTGTTCCAGCCAAAGTTGCACTCCCTGCGAGATACTGATTAACGAAGGTCGCCAGCGCAGCAAGCCATCGTCCTGCACCTGCGGCAGCCACCCCGTCAACTGAACGCCATTACAGTTAAGATCCACTTCCATACTCTGGCATGGCTGGCGACAGGCAATGATTTTGTCGGCCAGAGTGCGCATCTCCTGATGCTGTGTTTCCCAAAGGATTTCGCCAAACGCCCCGTAAGGCAGATTACCCGCAGCGCGGAAACGACGGAACAGACGTTCTGCATCCTCCTGCTCGACCAGGGTATTCAGTAATTGCTGATTGAGCTGATAGCGAGTCAATCCCTCAAGGGTAAAGGGTTCGGTATCCGGAATATCGCTCTCTTCGGAGCGGAAATTAACCTGCAGGCGTAGCTGGAAAAAAGCCCTGACAGGATGCGCCCAAAAACGTTGAAGGGTTTCCAGGCTAAGCGTTTCCGGCATGTCGAACGTTAATGGCTGAACAAAATCACCGTGGGCTTCACCGCTGCGGCTTGCCGCAGGCAACCATTCGCTGGCATAACTTTGCTGTTCGCCCGGCAAATAGTTATCCGCATCAAACGGCATACGCGTATGCTGGCAGGCGATATGTGCTTTGACACGCGCCTCGCTCTCATCGCAGGTCAGCGCTTCATCTCCCGGCAGAACGTGGCTTTGCCCGATGTAGTCCAACAGTTCCTGCACCAGCACAGAGGGGAAGCGCTCGCTGTTATCCTGGATGGAACGGCCAATGTAGCTGATATAGAGCGTTTGCTGTGCAGAGATCAGGGCTTCAAGGAACAGATAGCGGTCATCATCTCGACGGCTACGATCGCCACGCATTGGTTTCTGGCTCATGAGATCAAAACCCAGTGGTGCAAGCTGACGCGGATAGACCCCGTCGTTCATCCCCAGCAGGCAAACCACTTTGAATGGAATAGAACGCATTGGCATCAGCGTACAAATATTCACCGGCCCGGCTAAAAAACGCTGACTAATACGTTCCTGATCCAGCCTTTGCGCCAGCTCGTCGCGCAACAGTGACAGCGGTACCGCATCACCGTACCTGGCGCCCACGCCTTCGCCTATGATTGCCTGCCATTGCTGCTCAATAAGCGTCATGGCAGCTTCGGTTTCCGCATCAGGCGCAAAGAAGTCATTAAGCATATCCCGGCAAACCGGCAACCACTCTTCCAGCGGACGCTCCTGCGCCAGCCCGCGACGCCAGATATTAAGCTGCATAAGCAGTGACGCCAGGTGCCCGACCAGCTCCGCAATCAGTCCACTGGATTCATCGTATGGCAGCACTGACTGCCATTCACCCTGCGCGCTTTCCATGGCGTAGCCCAGCAGCATACGCGTCAGGCCGAATTGCCAGGTATGCTGCCCCGTGGCCGGTAGTTCCAGTTCCCGCACATTATCGTCATCAATGCCCCAACGAATGCCTGATTCATTGACCCAGAGCCGCAGATAGCGCAGACCCTCTTCACTGATATTGAAACGTGCCGCCAGCACCGGGACATCCAGTAACGCCAGGACGTCCTCGGAGACAAAGCGGCTATCCGGTAGCGAAAGCAGGCTTATAAACGCCTGAAGCACCGGATGTGACTGACGCGCCCGACGATCGGAAATGGCAAAAGGCAGGTAACGATCCGCTGGCGCACTGCCAAAAACGGCCTGAATAAACGGGCTGTAGCTGTCGATATCTGCCACCATTACGATGATATCGCGCGGTGTCAGTTCGGGATCGGCTTCCAGCATCGCCAGCAGGCGATCGTGCAGGACTTCGACTTCACGCTGCGGACTGTGACATACGTGGAAAGTGACGCTGTTATCCTGCGGGTCGAGTCGTCGTTTACTGTCGCTACGCGCATATTCTTCCAGACTAACGCCCGCCACCGCGCGATTCTCCAGTTCAAGAATATCGGCCTGAATGTTATGCAACAGGTTATCGGGCGTTACGTCGACAAACGCGTCCAGCTCCTGGCTGTTTTCCAGTTCAGAAAGCAGATAGATATAGTCGCGTCCAAGCTTGCCCCAGGACGCCAGCATTGGGTTGCCAACGTCCTGTTCGCCTTCGCTGTTAAATAAACTGCCTGCATTGCCGTTGTCACGAAACAGCGGTAAATGGCGTTCTTCAAAACTGTGTCGTCGTTGCCGCGACAGCAGTTTTGCGAGATAGGCAGGGTCTTTGATATCTCCCCAATAGTAGCGACATGGGTTGGTAAACAGCAGATGGATGTCGATGTGCTTACCCAGGGCCTGTAACGCCTGTAAATACACTGGCGGTAGGGCGGAGATGCCACAAATAAATACCCGTGTAGGTAATCCCGGCGGACATTCTGAGGCCTTTTCCAGCGTCTGAATGAAGCGCTGATAGAGATTGGCACGGTGCCAGCGCGGCTGCCCAAGCTCAGCGGTATATTCCACCAGCGCCTTCCACAGGGGTGCCTGCCAGCGCTGCGCGTCGCCCAACCCTTCGACCGTTTTCCCCGACTCCCATTGCGTTAACCACTCTGGTCGATACACCAGATACTGATCGAACAGATCCGCCGCGCGGGATGACAACTGGAACAGTTTACGTTTGTCGGTATCGTCCGTCAGATAGTGGCGTAACAAGGCAAAGTCGTCGTTCGCCAGCATCTGAGGCAGCAGCGTCATCAACTTCCAGCTCATACTCTGCTTGTTGAATGCGCTCTCTTTCGGGATTTCCGGTAACACGCGAACGAACATATCCCAGATGAAGCTTGCGGGTAACGGAAACGCGATATTGGCCGCAATGCCAAATTTCTGTGAGAGAGTCATCTGAAGCCACTGTGCCATACCGGTGCTTTGCACCAGGATCATTTCGGGTTCAAACGGATCGTCCAGCCGCTCGCGTTCGACGATAAACTCCATCAACGCTTCCAGAACGTCCAGTCGATTTGAATGGTAAACCCGTAGCATAAAGGCTCCTGACAACTAACGGTTCGGACAGTACAGGCGAATCATTTCGCCCTGTCTGCCCAGAGGTGAAGATAGCTTTGTCCTGATGCTGACACATCCCGCCTGCGTTGTCTGCACTCGGTTTACCTGCCAGTTCACAGGTGGCGAAAACGGCTGCAGTTGCGTTTGCTGCCAGGCCTCTCGCCAGAGCTGTAAATACTGGCTTCTCACATAAAAACTGTTCATCAGCGCGCGCTGATATCCTGAAAGCGCCGTAACCACCATCACCAGAAGCACCATCGCCAGCATCACCTCCGGCAGGCTAAATCCACGCTGCTGATTCAGGGAAGCTGACATAACATCACCTCCTGCAATGGGCAAAAATCGCTCCAGCCATGGGGGTCAAAAACGACACGGCCGTTAATACGTTCCCCTAATCGCCAGACTGAGGCACCATCATGTGATGAAATGAGCAAGAGGTGGTTGTCGCTAAACCTGCGCAGACAAACAGGCACATTTTCGGTGCTATATTGCCGACATTGCACATCCGATACCCCCTCCCACCGTTGCACCCTTCCCCATTCTGCAGCTGAATGCACCACGGCCTGACGACGTAGGGCCTGGCTTTCCAGCGACACGCGGGACGCTAAACTGACATCCTGCTGGCTCAGCCCCTCCAATAACAGGCTACCAAGCACCAACATCAGTAGCACCAACGCCAACGACGATACGCCTTGTTCACGGTTCACAGATTAAACCCCGTTACGCTGTACTGGGCATCAATGACTATTTTCGGTGCTCCCCGGCTAATGCCACGCAGGCGTAACGTCAATGCCGGTGCGAACCCTGTGCTATCGTGGCGTTCCACGTCAAAGGCGGCGATCTGCACGGTCTCCGGGTCGGTCATTTTATCCCAGCCTTTACCGCCACAGGATGTCGCGCCGCGTAGTGTTTCCAGCACGTTGTCACGCAGACGATACCCGGTCTGCTCAGCCACCTTGACGGGAAAACGCTCCCAGACACCATTACTGTTTGCATCCCATTGCACAATGACGCATTGCCCCTGTTCGGCAATGATCAGGGGTTCACCGACGCACTTACCGTAACAATAACCGGCGCGCTGAAGCTGCTTTGCAACGGTGAATACCCGTTGCCAGACCTCATCCTCCAGCGAGAGCCGACGGGTGTATTGCAAAATGTCGCGTTGTAGTGCCGGGAGAAATCGCGCGCCGCCGAGTAACAAAACGCTGCTTATCGCCATCGCAATCAGTACCTCCAACAGCGAAAATCCCGTTTCTTTTACTGGCAGGCTTCCGTTTCGTTGCGTTCGCACAGTCGAATTCGCCCCCAGGGCGATACCACCAGCCGCCACTCTCCTGCGGTATTTTTCAGCCGAATGTGCCCGGCCCATGCGGTGTTGCGCAGGCCGTAGAACGCCAGCGATGGCGTCACCTCCATAAGCTCGACGTCGCTCCATCGCGGGACAAAAATCAGCGCAGAACGAGGCGTACAGCTGCTTTGTGTAGTAACCGAACTGATAAGACACCATGAAGATCCCTCTCTGACGGTGATAATCGTATGGTCGCGGTTTCGCCAGTTGGCGTCTTCGCGTAGCTGTAACAGGTAGTCGCGCAGCTGGCAGGCGGTTTGCCATAAGCGCTGCTGTTGCTGCCACTGCTGCCAGCCGTAAAGCCCTGTCGCACTCAGGCAGACCATAATGAGCATCGTGACCAGCATTTCGATGAGTGTATAACCCTGCTGTTTTTTCATTGCGGCAGTATGGCGAAACGGAAAAGAAAAACGAGGCGAGAATGCTGATTATGCGGCGCGTTACGAAGAGAATTTATGGCGTTGCGGCGGGTTGCAAATAATCGTGAATCGGGGGCGAGGAAACAGAATCAGCATAAAAAAAACCGACGCACGAAGGCGTCGGTTATGACAGGATTGCGGTCGTTCAGATAGCTACCGGCGCTTTGATTCCCGGATGCGGATCGTATCCTTCGATTTCAAAATCATCGAAGCGGTAATCAAAAATTGAGTCGGGTTTACGCTTAATCACCAGTTTCGGCAATGCGCGCGGCTCGCGGCTTAACTGGAGGTGAGTTTGCTCCATATGGTTGCTGTACAGGTGAGTATCACCACCGGTCCAGACGAAGTCACCCACTTCCAGGTCACACTGCTGCGCCATCATATGCACCAGTAATGCGTAGCTGGCGATGTTAAACGGCAGGCCGAGGAACACGTCGCAGGAACGCTGATAAAGCTGGCAGGAGAGCTTACCGTCCGCCACATAGAACTGGAAGAAAGCATGGCACGGCGCCAACGCCATCTTATCCAGCTCACCTACGTTCCATGCAGAGACGATGATGCGACGTGAGTCAGGATCGTTCTTCAACTGATTCATGACCGTGGTGATCTGGTCAATGTGGCGACCGTCCGGCGTCGGCCAGGCGCGCCATTGTTTGCCATAGACCGGGCCAAGGTTGCCGTTTTCATCTGCCCATTCGTCCCATATGGTGACGTTGTTTTCGTGCAGGTAGGCCACGTTAGTGTCGCCTTGCAGAAACCACAGCAGCTCATGGATGATGGAACGCAGGTGGCAACGCTTTGTCGTCACCAGCGGGAATCCTTCCTGCAGGTTAAAACGCATCTGATGACCAAAAATGGAAAGCGTTCCGGTTCCGGTACGGTCGTTTTTCTGCGTGCCTTCATCCAGCACTTTTTGCATCAGTTCTAAATACTGTTTCATGGTTCCTCAGGAAACGTGTTGCTGCGGGCTACGGCGATAAGCCCAAATCATCATGATCACACCAGCGACAATCATCGGAATAGAGAGGATCTGCCCCATGCTGATGTACTGGACCCACTCGCCGGTGAACTGCTGGTCCGGCTGGCGGAAGAATTCAACAATAATACGAAATGCGCCGTAGCCAATCAAAAACAATCCCGAGACGGACCCCATCGGACGCGGCTTGCGAATGAACAGGTTAAGAATGATAAACAGAACAACCCCTTCGAGCGCCATCTCGTAAAGCTGAGAAGCGTGACGAGGCAGAGAACCGTAAGTATCAAAAATGGACTGCCACTGCGGGTTCGTTTGCAGCAGCAGAATGTCTTCGGTGCGCGACCCCGGGAACAGCATGGTGTACGGGAAAGAAGGGTCAACACGTCCCCACAGTTCGCCGTTGATGAAATTGCCCAGACGTCCGGCGCCAAGGCCAAAAGGAATCAGCGGAGCAATAAAGTCGGACACCTGGAAGAAACTACGCTTGGTGCGTTTGGCGAAGATAATCATCACCAGAATCACGCCAATCAGGCCGCCGTGGAAGGACATACCGCCGTCCCAGACGCGGAACAGGTAAAGTGGGTTATCGAGGAACAGAGGGAAATTATAGAACAGGACGTAGCCAATACGGCCACCGAGGAACACCCCGAGGAAACCTGCATAAAGTAAGTTTTCAACTTCATTTTTGGTCCAGCCGCTGCCCGGGCGATTAGCGCGGCGCGTCGCCAGCCACATCGCGAAAATAAAGCCTACCAGATACATTAAGCCGTACCAGTGAAGCGCGACGGGTCCAACTGAAAAAATGACCGGATCGAAGTCCGGAAAATGCAGATAGCTACTGGTCATCTGTCACCACAAATTCTTGTTATTTCGCTGAATAGCCTCAGCGAGCGATATCCACGCCCATACGTTCCAGGCGCGCCAAAGGAGCGAATGATAGCATAAGGGGCGCATGGCGGTTGAATCCGGTTGTAAAAGAAGTGTATAGGCCTGAGCCATTTTGCCGGATAGCGGCGTAAACGCCGTATCCGGCCTACAACTGCGCACCCCGTAGGTCGGGCAAGCGAAGCGCCCCCGACAATTTGCCAATTATAACCCGCCGCGAATTAGCCCGCCCATACCGCGTCGCTCCATAAACGCCGCCACCTGGTGGCGCACCTCTGTGGCCAGTTGCGCCTCAAGACTGCGTTGAGCGAGCGTTTTGGCCTCTTCATAATCAATATGGCGAAGCAGGTATTTCACACGCGCAACCGAACGGCCGTTCATCGAAAGATGACGGAACCCCATCCCAATCAGGAGTGCTACGCACATCGGATCGCCGGCCATTTCACCACACAGACGCAGGTCGATGCCGCTTCGTTCCGACTCCTGCACAATCATTGACAGCGCCCGTAACATGCCGGGATGCAAGCTGTCGTAGATACTGGCGACGCGGGTGTTGTTACGATCCACCGCCAGGATGTATTGCGTCAGGTCGTTCGTGCCAACCGAAATAAAATCGATGCGATTCGCCAGGTGCGGCAACATAAACACCATTGACGGGACTTCCAGCATGACGCCGATGCGCGGTTTTGGGATCGCGTAACCGATCATCTCTTCCACTTCGCGTCCGGCGCGTTCGATCAGCCGTCGTGCTTCGTCGACCTCATCGATGCTGGTCACCATTGGCAGGAGAATGCTCAGGTTGCCTGTCGCCGCGTTGGCGCGCAGCATTGCACGCACCTGGATCAGAAAGATCTCCGGCTGATCGAGGGTGATGCGGATCCCGCGCCACCCCAGGCAGGGGTTCTCTTCGCTGATCGGCATGTAAGGCAGTTGCTTGTCAGCACCGACGTCCAGGGTACGTAAGGTCACAGGCTTGTCGTTGAACATCTGCAACATGCCCTGATATTGCGCCACCTGCTCCTCTTCAGAAGGAAAACCGCTTTGTAGCATGAAGGGAATTTCTGTGCGGTACAGGCCAATGCCGTCAATACGGCTACCTAATTTCTCTTCATGCTCCGGACTCAGACCCGCATTGAGCATGACCTTCACCCGCTCGCCGCTTTTCAACTGCGCAGGCAAGTTAACGTCATCTTCCGCCAGACGACTCAGCTCATTCTCTTCGCTGATAAGCCGCTGATATTCCTGGATCAGAACCGGCTCAGGGTCAACTAATAGCTCGCCACGGTAACCATCGACCACCAGCGTCCGACGATGCAGCACCGACGGCTGAATGTCGGCACCCATTACGGTGGGGATCCCCATCGCGCGAACCATGATCGCCGCGTGGGAGTTCGCCGCCCCGTCGCGAACCACTACGCCCGCCAGTCGGTCTTGAGGCAGTTCCGCAAGCGTAGTTGCGGAGAGTTCATCAGCAACAAGAATGAAACGCTCCGGCCAGGCATTAGGCCCCTGGACAGCATCATCAAGATGAAACAGTAAGCGTTGACCCAGCGCGCGTAAATCACCTGCACGTTCCTTGAGGTAGCTATCGCTGAGCGCGGCAAACTGTTCGGCAAACTTTTCGATGATGGTCTTCACCGCCCACTCCGCCACCGAGCCGTTATCAACTTCTGCAAACAACTCGCGGCGTAAACGCGCATCGGAAAGCAAGTGAGAGTAGAGGTCGAAGATAGCCGCCGTCTCTTTTTGTGCACCAGCGGCAAAACGCTTGCTGTAACGACGAAATTCGTTCGCCGCCTCTTCCAGCGCTCCGGTCAGTCGCTCACGCTCCTGCGCGGTATCCAGCGTGGAGGCCTGATAAACCTGCTCCATCAGCGGCAGCGTTGCATCCTGCCAGCCTTCCGCAATCGCCACGCCCGGTGCCGCTGGCAGCGCACGGATCCGCGTCTGACGATACTGCCCAAACAGCGCAGTCAACTGAGATTGCGAGAGAATCGCGGCCATCTGGGTGGCGAGCGTTACGAGGAAAGACTCTTCGCTTTCATCGTACTGACGCAGTTCGCGCTGCTGGACCACCAGCACGCCGAGCAACTGACGTCGCTGAATAATCGGCACGCCGAGGAATGCACGGAAGCGCTCTTCTTTTACGGAAGGAATGTATTTAAAGCTGGGATGCTTTTGCGCATCCGCGAGGTTGATGGGTTCCGCCAGTCTGCCAACCAGACCGACGATACCTTCATCAAATGCGAGCGCCACGGTACGACCACGCGGTTTTTTTAGCCCCCGGGTCGCCATGAGGTAATAACAACGTCGGTCATGATCGGCCAGATAGACCGAGCAGACCTCAGTATCCATCGCAAGACAGATGTCAGTGACCAGAATATTCAGCGCTTCATTAAGACGCGGAGCACTGGCCACCTTTTCGACTATTTCGCGCAGGCGGGTGAGCATAATTTGCGTGACTTAACCTCTTTTACGTCGATAGGCAGGTGCGTTTTGCGGCTTCGGTGTCGTTTCCGAAAGCGCCATCACAACACCTGCAAATTCTTTCATCACCCTACGGTAGACATCGCGTTTAAACGATACCACTTGTCGAACCGGGTACCAGTAACTCACCCAGCGCCAACCATCAAATTCAGGAGTGCTGCTGGTTTGCATATTGATTTCTGCGTCGCCGCTCATCAGTTGCAAAAGAAACCATTTTTGTTTCTGGCCGATACAAACCGGCTTCGTGTCCCAACGCACCAAACGTTTTGGTAACTTGTAACGCAACCAGTTGCGTGTAGAGGCAAGGATCCGCACATCTTTACGGCTTAACCCTACTTCTTCAAACAGTTCCCGGTACATCGCCTGTTCTGCTGACTCTCCTGGGTTTATCCCACCTTGGGGAAATTGCCAGGAGTGCTGACCAAATCGCCGGGCCCACATGACCTGCCCCTGGCGATTACAAATTACGATACCTACATTTGGGCGGTAGCCATCGTCATCAATCACCGGACTACCTCAACATAAACCTGATATATGAATGATTGTTTCACACTCCTGACAGACGGTAAACCACTCTGTTAGCGACGCGTACCTCTAATAACAATTGAATAACTCACAGTTAATGACAAAGTTATAAACAGCAACTCACCCATTTGGGCGATTTTATTCACCTTTTCTGTGGATAGAGTTGTGCAGAAGTATGGAATTACTCTGGGAAAACCTTTTCAGGCATAAATAATTACGTTTTTCGGGATGTAAAATAATTTCTGTTTTTCATAATCTTAACGAAGAATTTTGCGAGTACGAACGCAAAAAAGTGATAGCCATCACATAGAGGATCAACGGGCTGATGAAAGATCGAACAGCGCCGGTTTTATCCACAGATTGTGCCAATAAGTTAGGCACTTTTTGTGCGAATATTCGATATTCCTCGCACGTCAAGGCTGTAAATGGAAACAGTAGTCGTGGTTTTTCACAGTTATCCCATCTTTCTGTGGATAACATGGTGTAAGATCCTGTTCATTTTCAGTGACCAGAAATGGAAAACCCGTTGTGGCGTTGCGCAATTCGAAGCTTCAAAAATTAAAAATCAATAAAAATCATGGCATTGAATAAGCCATGTGGAAAACGCTAAACTTCTTTTATGCGGTATAAGATCGCTGTTCATTTTTTCTACTAAGGTATGACGCAATGTCCGGACTGCATCCGTTACGCTTTCCCCCTGAATCTGAAGCCCTTTTGCTCCACCAGGCGCAGCAGCTTTCCGGCTACACATTAGGCGAACTGGCAACGCTTGCGGGTATCGCCACGCCAAAAGATTTAAAGCGGGATAAGGGCTGGATTGGCGTTTTACTTGAAATCTGGCTTGGCGCCAGCGCCGGAAGTAAGCCGGAACAGGACTTCGCGGCATTAGGCGTTGAGTTAAAAACTATTCCTGTGGATAGTCTGGGACGCCCGCAGGAGACAACCTTTGTTTGCGTCGCGCCGTTAACGGGCAACAGCGGGGTCACGTGGGAAACCAGCCATGTGCGACATAAGCTTAAGCGGGTGCTGTGGATCCCCGTGGAAGGCGATCGCAGTATTCCCCTCGCACAGCGGCGAGTTGGGACGCCCGTACTCTGGAGCCCAAACGAGGAAGAAGATCGCCAATTGCGTCTCGACTGGGAAGAGCTCATGGATATGATCGTCTTAGGCCAGGTTGAGCGGATTACCGCACGGCATGGCGAATTTTTACAACTGCGACCGAAGGCGGCCAATGCCAAAGCGCTGACAGAAGCGATTGGCGCACAGGGCGAGTCAATCCTGACGCTGCCGCGTGGTTTTTATCTGAAAAAGAACTTCACCCGTGCGCTTCTGGAACGCCATTTCTTGTTACAGCCCTCATAGCGCCTGATGGGGTGCCGGTAAGACTTTGACCCACCGCGCGGGAAGCATATAATTACCGCTTCATTTTTTTGCAGGACTTTGTTCAATGTTATTTGCATGGGTAACCGATCCTAACGCCTGGCTTGCGCTCGGAACGCTGACGCTCCTGGAGATCGTTCTTGGGATCGATAATATTATTTTTCTCTCTTTGGTCGTGGCAAAACTGCCGACAGCACAGCGCGCGCATGCCCGTCGCCTGGGGCTGGCCGGTGCAATGATCATGCGTCTGGCGCTGCTGGCGTCAATCGCCTGGGTGATCCGTCTGACCAATCCGCTGTTTGAGATCTTTGGCGAGGCGATATCGGCGCGCGATCTGATCTTGCTCCTCGGTGGACTGTTCCTGATCTGGAAAGCCAGTAAGGAAATTCACGAATCCATAGAAGGTGAAGAGGAAGGATTAAAAACGCGTGTTTCCTCCTTCCTCGGGGCAATTGTGCAAATTATGCTGCTGGACATCATCTTCAGTCTCGACTCGGTGATCACCGCTGTCGGTCTGTCGGATCATCTGTTCATTATGATGGCCGCGGTGGTGATTGCCGTCGGCGTGATGATGTTTGCGGCGCGGCCAATCGGTGAATTCGTAGACCGACATCCTTCCGTTAAAATGTTGGCGCTTTCCTTCCTGATTCTGGTGGGTTTTACCCTGATACTGGAAAGTTTCGACGTTCATGTACCGAAAGGTTATATCTATTTCGCGATGTTCTTCTCCATCGCCGTAGAAAGCCTGAACCTGCTGCGCAATAAAAAGAACCCGTTGTAACCTTTGGCTCCGCTCCCTGTCGGGAGCGGGTCTTCCCGCATTGGCTTCACAGATTAAGATTTTCCTGCTTTTCGCGGGTGTCCCTTCACGCTATTACTAATCTATGCTTAATGGCGGGCCACGTGAGGAGAAATGGATGAAAAAATGGGCAGTTGTAATTTCCGCAGTAGGGCTGGCTTTTGCTGTTTCCGGATGTAGCAGTGATTATGTGATGGCGACCAAAGATGGGCGTATGATCCTGACCGACGGTAAACCCGAAATTGATGATGATACCGGTCTGGTGAGCTATCACGATCAGCAAGGCAATGCGATGCAGATTAACCGCGACGACGTTTCTCAAATCATTGAACGTTGATGGTTAAGGTCAGCTCTGCGCTGGCCTTAACAATTTTTCTTCCCTTTTTCCCTTCCCTAAGCCATTTTTATAATCCTTATGTCGTGATTATAAAAAGGAAACGGCTATGCAATATCACCGTATACCCCACAGCTCGCTTGAGATAAGTACATTGGGGCTGGGCACAATGACGTTTGGTGAACAAAATAGCGAAGCCGACGCCCATGCACAGCTCGACTATGCCGTCGCGAATGGGATTAACCTGATCGACGTGGCTGAAATGTACCCGGTACCGCCACGCCCGGAGACGCAGGGCCTTACCGAAACCTATGTCGGTAACTGGCTGGCTAAACAAGGTAATCGCGAAAAGTTGATTCTCGCCTCCAAGGTGAGCGGTCCGACGCGTAATAACGACAGCGGTATTCGCCCGAACCAGGCATTGGATCGTAAAAACATCCGTGAAGCGCTTCACGATAGCCTGAAGCGATTACAAACCGATTATCTGGATTTGTACCAGGTACACTGGCCGCAGCGACCGACCAATTGTTTTGGCAAGCTGGGCTACACCTGGACGGATTCCGCGCCAGTGATCACTTTGCTGGATACGCTGGATGCGCTGGCCGAGTTTCAGCGTGCGGGCAAGATCCGCTATATCGGCGTCTCAAATGAAACCGCGTTTGGCGTGATGCGCTATCTACACCTGGCAGATAAACATGATCTGCCGCGAATCGTCACCATCCAGAACCCTTACAGCCTGGTGAACCGAAGTTTTGAAGTGGGTCTGGCAGAAGTGAGCCAGTATGAAGGCGTGGAACTCCTCGCCTATTCCTGTCTGGCTTTCGGTGTCCTGACCGGCAAGTACCTGAACGGTGCGAAGCCCGCAGGTGCACGCAACACACTCTTCAGTCGCTTTACCCGCTATAGCGGCGAGCAGACGCAAAAGGCCGTGGCGGCCTACGTGGATGTTGCGAAGCGTCACGGGCTGGATCCGGCGCAGATGGCGCTGGCATTCGTTCGCCAACAACCGTTTGTCGCCAGCACGTTGCTCGGCGCGACGACGATGGAACAGTTGAAGACGAACGTCGAGAGTTTACATCTGGAGCTCAGCGCAGAAGTGTTAGCGGAGATTGAAGCGGTGCACCAGGTTTATACCTACCCGGCACCGTAACGGGGACCTTTCGCTGTAGGCCTGATAAGACGCATCAGCGTCATCATCAGGCTTCTCGCCGAATGGCGCATGCGCTTATCCGGCCTACAGCTCGCGGGTCTAACCCTGGCGGCGTTGCCAGATCCACAGCGCCGCAATGGCCAGCGCAAACAGGCCGCCAAAACCGACCCCAACGGCAACAGCAGGAATACCGACCAGCACTGCCAGTGAGTAAAGCCCCAGCATTAACAGCATTGCACTGTTCTCACCGAGATTCTGCACCGCAATCGCATTGCCTGCGCCGACGCTTTTCTTGCCGCGCTCTTGCAACAGCGCATTAAGCGGTACCACAAAAAAGCCACCCAGCACGCCGATCAGCATCAGCAACGCATAGGCCGGGAGCAACGCATGTTGCAGAGAAAAAATCAACACTACAACGCCAATCAGGATCCCTGCGGGCATACAGCGTGATACGGTTTCCAGCGTCACCAGTTTGGCTGCCGCTCCCGCACCAACCACAATGCCGATAGCCACCATCGCGTTCAGGTAGGTTGGCGTGGCGTTGTCGGTGATCCCCAACGCCACCGGCACCCACAGCACCAGCAGGAAACGCAGCGTCACGCCCGCTCCCCAAAACAGACTGGTGCCCACCAGCGAGAAACTGGTTTCGCCGTTGCGCCAGAGCGAAGCACAGGCACAGAAGAAACTGCGGGTCATTTTCGCCAGATTCCAGGACTGCCCTGGCCGCGCCGCCGCCAGTTTCGGAATAAACAGGTTAGCCACTACCGCACCGGCATAGGCTAGCGCGCAGACCACCAGCGCAGCAATCACATGCCAGTCAGCCAGCACCCCACCCGCCACCGAACCGAGTAAAATCGCCGCGATCGTAGAGGCTTCCATAAGTCCGTTCGCTTTTACCAGCTTATCGCCGGTTGTGATCTCGCCGAGGATCCCGTACTTCGCCGGCGAATAAGCCGCCGCGCCTATTCCAACCAGCGTGTACCCCACAAACGGGTTTAAGCCGAAACAGATGGTCATGGCCCCCAACAGCTTCAGGCTGTTGGCGAACATCATCACCCGACCTTTGGCAAAGCTGTCGGCAATCTGCCCCACAAAGGGGGCAAACAGAATGTAAGCGCCTACAAACACCATTTGCAGGATCGGCTGGCTCCAGTCCGGATAAAATTGCGCTTTCAGTAGGGCCAGAGTGGCGAAAAGCAGTGCATTATCGCCAAACGCGGAGAGAAACTGCGCGGCGATAACCGACATCATCCCCTTCGACCAGATTGACGTGCTATGAGAGACTGATTCAGCCATTTTGTTTTTCCGGTTCATCAACCCAACTTTTCAGCGTCACAAAATCTGGCTTACCGCTGCCCAGCAACGGTAGCTGTTTCAGGTAACGAATATCTCGCGGTACAGCCAGCTCCGGTACGCCGTGGGCGCGGGCATACTGCTGTAACTTCTCCCGCGTCAGCTCGCTATCGGTGGTAAAGAGCACCAGCGCCTCGCCTTTGCTGGCGTCGCTTTTAATGGCCGTCGCATGCATTTTGTCTGCGGAAATTCCCAGAGCCAGTTGCTCAACCATCTCCAGCGATACCATCTCGCCAGCAATCTTGGCAAAGCGTTTAGCGCGCCCCTGAATTTGAACGAACCCCTGGTCATCAAAGCGCACAATATCGCCGGTATCGTACCAACCGTTCTCCAGTTCGCCTTGCGCATTTTCCGCTGTCGGCACTTCCAGCACGCCCGGTTTTTCAACACGCAGGTAGCCCGTCATAATGTTAGGGCCTTTCAGTTGCAGACGACCGCCCTCTTCAATACCGGGAATCGCCAGCAGGCGGGCGTCCATACCAGGCAAGATCCGTCCCACAGTATCGGGTTTTGCCGCCATCGGGACGTTAATTGAGACGACTGGCGCGCATTCTGTCACACCGTAGCCTTCAAGAACGCGCAGGCCAAATTTGTCCTGCCACAGCTGTTTTGTACTCTCCTGCAACTTCTCAGCCCCTGCCACGACATAGCGCAGGCGGTAAAAATCATAGGGATGAGCAAAACGCGCATAGTTGCCAAGGAAGGTCGAGGTACCAAACAGCACCGTACAGTTTCGGTCGTAGACCAGCTCAGGCACGATGCGATAATGCAGCGGGCTGGGATAGAGGAAGACTTCTGCCCCGGTCAACAACGGCGTAAACAGCCCCACCGTCAGGCCAAACGAGTGAAACAATGGCAGCGCGGACATGAAGCGGTCATTGGCGGTGAAATCGGCGATAGTTTTGATCTGCTCCACGTTTGCCAGCAGACTCTTATGGCTATGCACCACACCTTTCGGATGACCTTCTGAACCGGAGGTGAAGAGGATCACCGCCGCCTCTTCCGGCTGCTGCTTAACCTGCGCCAGTTGAGGCATCAGCAGGTGCGTAAAGATCCATACTTTGTCAGCCGTCGTGACATCCGCTTTAAGATCTTCCAGATAAACCCAACGCACCTGCGTTAATTGTTCCGGCAGATGCCAGAGTTTGCCTTTATCAAGGAACCGACGGGAGGTAAAAATGGTTTTGATTTCGGCAGCGGTAATGGCGCTGGTTAGCCCTTTAACTCCCGCCGTGTAGTTCATCATCGCCGGAATACGACGGCGTGCCACCGCACCGAAGATCACCGCTGCGCTGATGGCGGCATTGGGCAGCATCAGACCAATTTTCTCGCCCTCTGCGCTGTATTTTTCCAGAATACGCGCCACGAACAGCGTCTTGGTCAGTAGTTGTCTGTAGGAGTCCGGTTTAAAATTGATATCTTCAATGCAGTGCTTACCCGCACCATAACGGTATTTCGCCGCCAGCAGCGATTCGTATAGCGTCTCGCGCGGGCGCACCGCCATCCTCGCTTCCATCATTTTCTGATGCAGCATTTCGCCCGCGATTTTACGTCTGTCGCGCGCACGCGGCGCCTCCGGCATTGGTAGCTGCGTGGGTGGCAAAACATGCAGATGGATGCGAGGGAAAAAACGGCGCTTCACCAGACCTTTCAGACGGCTGAAGTGGGTGAGTTCTGCGCCTTCAATCCGTACAGGTACCAGCGTTGCACCTGATTTAGCAGCCACAAACCCTGCACCGTCGTAGATTTTCATCAACGAACCGCTGACCGAAATACGCCCTTCAGGAAAAATCACGACCGGACGACCCTGCTCAATCAATCGCACCAGGTGCTTAATGGCCATCGGCTTGGTTGGGTCGAGGGGAACAAAATCAATCAGCGACGTTAACCAGCGCATATACCACTGCTGGCTGATCGAGGTGTATACCGCGAAGACGGGGCGAACTGGCAGGAACAGCGCCAGAAGAATGCCGTCGATAAACGAGACATGATTAGGCGTGATTAAGACGCGCTCTCCCTGTAGCGCCTTCATATCACCCGTCACGCGTACCCGATAGAGCACACGAAACAGGTTACGAAAGAATCCCAATAGCATTTCAACTCCCTTTGCACACGATTTGGTCATGAATAATTGTGGCAGATTACACGAAGCAGGCAAAAGGAGCGACAGAAAATCCGGGCGAAAAAAAACCTGCGCATCCGCGCAGGTTGGTGCAAGAGACAGGGTACGAAGAGCGTACCGAATAATCTCACCAATCAATACCTCTGGGATCTTGATTGTGGTCTGTGGCCGTCTGCTTCGCCAGTGGACAATCGCAACAGCCCTTCGCAAAGTGTAACTAAAGATTTGCAATATCAGGTTTTTGTCGTACTTCCGCTGGGTTTGTTCACATTTGCAGCGTCGTGAACGGCATTCTGCTTGAACAGCCCACCGTTTTCCGTAACACTGACTGAATGTAAGCGTTTACCCACAATAGGTACTGTCATGGCGACCATAAAGGATGTAGCCCGACTAGCTGGTGTTTCAGTCGCCACCGTTTCTCGCGTTATTAATGATTCTCCCAAAGCCAGCGAAGCCTCGCGCCTGGCAGTGAACAGTGCGATGGCAACGCTCAGTTACCATCCAAATGCGAATGCGCGCGCCCTGGCACAGCAGTCCACCGAGACTATTGGTCTGGTCGTGGGCGATGTCTCTGACCCCTTCTTCGGCGCGATGGTTAAAGCCGTCGAGCAGGTCGCCTATCATACCGGCAACTTTTTGCTGATTGGTAACGGCTACCATAATGAGCAGAAGGAACGTCAGGCGATTGAACAGCTTATTCGCCACCGCTGCGCCGCATTAGTCGTGCACGCAAAAATGCTCCCGGACAGCGATCTGGCGTCATTAATGACGCAAATGCCGGGAATGGTGCTCATCAACCGGATCCTGCCCGGTTTCGAGCAGCGCTGTGTCGCGCTGGACGACCGCTACGGAGCATGGTTGGCTACCCGTCATCTGATTCAACAGGGCCATACCCGCATTGGGTATATCTGCTCCAATCACTCTATTTCCGATGCGGAAGATCGCCTCAAAGGCTACTATGCCGCGCTGGAAGAGAGCCAGATCCCGATCAACGATCGCCTGGTGACCTTCGGCGAACCGGATGAAAGCGGCGGCGAACAGGCAATGACGGAGCTGCTGGGTCGCGGGCGAAACTTCACGGCGGTCGCCTGTTATAACGACTCGATGGCGGCTGGCGCAATGGGCGTGCTGAACGACAACGGTGTCGATGTTCCGGGCGAAATCTCGCTGATTGGGTTTGATGATGTGCTGGTTTCTCGTTACGTCCGCCCACGCCTGACCACCGTGCGTTACCCAATCGTGACGATGGCGACCCAGGCGGCAGAATTGGCGTTAGCGCTGGCGGAAAAGCGCCCGCTACCAGAGATCACCCATGTTTTCAGCCCGACGCTGGTTCGTCGCCATTCCGTAACGGCACCGGCTGAGCCAGGCAATGCGTTACCAAACGAGTAATCAGGAAAGCGTCATGATAACAATGCTGGATGTTTCCCGTCGCGCGGGGGTTTCTAAAGCCACGGTGTCTCGCGTACTGAACGGTACCGGTCAGGTCAAAGAGAGCACGCGCCAGAAAGTGTTTAAGGCGATGCAGGCGCTGGATTATCGGCCAAACTTTCTTGCCCGCTCCCTGGCCAACCGTACCAGCAACAGTATTGGGTTGGTGGTTTCGACGTTTGATGGCTTTTATTTTGGCCGCCTGTTGCAGCAGGCGTCGCGACAGACTGAATCCCACGGCAAGCAACTGATTGTGACTGATGGTCACGACACACCAGAGCGAGAGCAGGAAGCCGTACAGATGCTGGCCGACAGGCAGTGCGACGCAATTATCCTCTATACCCGCTATATGAGTGAAAAGGCGATTTTAGCGCTGGCAGATTCGATTACGATGCCGCTGGTCATCATTAACCGCGAGGTGAGCCTGGCACGCGAACGCGCCATTTTCTTTGAGCAGGAAGAGGCTGCGTTTCAGGCGGTGGATTACCTGATATCTCAGGGCCATCGCGACATCGCCTGTATTACTGTTCCTGGCCATACGCCAACCGGCAAGTCGCGTCTAATGGGCTACCGTAAGGCGCTGGAAAAAAATGGCATCCCCTGGGATGACGCCAGGGTGAAGTTTGGCGATTCCACTATGACGCGCGGTTACGATGCCTGTAAGGAACTGCTTAGCGAAGGCGTTTCCTTTAGCGCCCTGTTCGCCTGTAACGACGATATGGCGCTAGGGGCGTCGAAAGCGCTCCACCAGGCAGGGCTGAATATTCCACAGGATGTGTCGCTGTTTGGCTTTGACGATGCGCCAAGCGCTAAGTGGCTGGAGCCGGGATTATCGACAGTGTACCTGCCGATCGATACGATGATCACCACCGCCATCGACCAGGCCATTCGCATGGTGAACGGCGAGGAAGTCGAACCGATTCCGCCATTCACCGGCACATTAGTGTTGCGCGATTCGGTAACTACCGGGCCGTATTTTAAAGCATAAACGACGCAATGCCTGATGGCGCTGCGCTTATCAGGCCTACAAACAATGCCATCTCGTAGCCCGTAGGCCGGATAAGGCGCTTGCGCCGCCATCCGGCAAAAAATCAAAACAGTTCTAAAGCCAACAGCTCTTCAATCGTCTGGCGACGGCGGATCAGGCGCGCCTTGCCGTTATCAAACAACACTTCCGGCAATAGCGGACGGCTGTTGTAATTCGACGACATCGAGGCACCGTATGCGCCGGTATCATGCAATACCAGATAATCACCGGGTATCACTGCTGGCAGCGCGCGCGTCTCAACCTTACCGCCCTCCTGCTGGGTAAAGACATCGCCAGATTCACACAGCGGCCCGGCAACGACCGTCTCGACCCGTGGCGCGTTCTCCAGAGAACGCCCATCGGCCGCCAGAGCGGTAATATGGTGATAGCTACCATACATCGCGGGTCGCATTAGATCGTTGAATCCCGCATCCACCAGCACAAAATGGCGGCTTCCCATCTGCTTCACGCTGCGCACCTGAGTCACCAGAACGCCCGCCTGAGCGACGAGAAAACGGCCAGGCTCGATTTCCAGCTTCACGGGGTGACCGAGATGGTGAGCGATCTTTTCGCGCGCTCCGTTCCACAGACCAAAATAGTGCTGCGTATCCACCGCCTCTTCGCCATCGTGATACGGGATCGTCAGGCCGCCACCGGCTGAGATCGCCTCAAGATCCTGACCAAACTCAACTACCTGGCGCACCATCGCGTCACAAACCTGCTCCAGGTGAGAATAGTCAACGCCAGAACCAATGTGCATGTGAATGCCGACCAGCTTCAGCTGATGGCGCTGCATCGCGGCCAGCGCCAGCGGCAGATCGCTGTGCCAGATACCGTGCTTACTGTTTTCGCCGCCAGTATTGGTTTTTTGACTATGACCGTGACCAAAACCAGGGTTAACGCGCAGCCAGACGCGATGGCCCGGTGAAACCTGCCCAAGCTGTTCCAGCATATCGACAGAACCGGCATTCACCGGGATCTGGAGCTCGCTGACGCGGGCCAGCGTCGCGTCGTCAATAACGTCCGCCGTAAAGACAATGTCATCCGGATGGGTCTGCGGGTTGTAGCCGGCCGCCAGTGCGCGTTCGATTTCTCCCAGTGATACGGAATCGACCTTCACACCCTGCTCGCGCATCAAGCGGAGGATATGAATATTGGAACAGGCTTTTTGCGCAAAGCGCACCACATCAAACTGTTGCAACGCCGCAATCTGGCGACGGACGATCTGCGCGTCATAGACCCAGACCGGGCAGCCAAACTCGGCAGGCAGCCTGAGCAGGTTCTCCGCGGTGAGGTCGGTATCGGTGCAATACAGTGAATGTGGCATAACGGACTCCGGCAAAAGTATTTTTTATGATTACGCCACAGAGCCAGAAGAATAAAAAATATCGTTTTATCGCGAGTCTATGCAAAAATGATATGGCTAATTAACATGAGGTGATTATGGCCGCCGTTAACTTACGTCATATTGAAATCTTCCATGCGGTCATGACGGCCGGTAACCTGACTGAAGCCGCGCAGTTCCTGCATACTTCCCAGCCAACCGTCAGTCGTGAACTGGCGCGTTTTGAAAAGGTGCTGGGGCTAAAGCTGTTCGAGCGGACTCGTGGACGCCTGCACCCCACGGTTCAGGGATTACGCCTGTTTGAAGAGGTTCAGCGCTCCTGGTACGGACTCGATCGCATCGTCAGCGCGGCGGAAAGCCTGCGGGAGTTTCGTCAGGGGGAATTGTCGATCGTCTGCCTGCCGGTCTTTTCGCAGTCGCTACTCCCTGCCCTGATCCAGCCCTTTCTCGCCCGTTACCCGGAAGTAAGTCTGAATATTGTGCCTCAGGAGTCGCCGCTGCTTGAAGAGTGGCTTTCCGCCCAGCGCCACGATCTGGGGCTGACGGAAACGCTACATACCCCAGCGGGCACAGAGCGCACCGAGCTGTTTTCGCTGGATGAGGTCTGCGTGCTGCCACAAGGGCATCCGTTAGCTGAAAAGGAGAGGCTTTCCCCGCAGGATTTCCACGGTGAAAACTACATCAGCCTGTCGCGTACCGACAGCTACCGTCAGTTGCTCGACGCGCTGTTTACTGAGCACGACGTCAAGCGGCGAATGGTGGTCGAAACCCATAGTGCGGCGTCGGTCTGCGCGATGGTACGCGCCGGAGCGGGCCTGTCGATCGTCAACCCGCTTACCGCGCTGGATTATGCCACTAACGGCGTGGTGGTTCGTCGCTTCAGCATCGCCGTTCCGTTCACGGTCAGTCTGATTCGCCCGGTACACCGCCCCGCATCAGCGCTCGTAGAGGCGTTTAGCGCACATTTGCAAAGCCACCACCACACGCTGGTTACGGCGTTAGATAAGGTGCTGGGACCGGCTACGACAGCATAAACTCGACGGCATCCCCGGCATGGATTGCGGCAGTATCAAAAACCTGAATGGGACTTTGATCCGCAGGAACCAACAGGCCAATCTCGGTACAGCCGAAGATCACCCCCTGAGCGCCCTGTGCTGCCAGCCGTTCAATTACCTGCACATAGTATTGACGAGAAGCTTCGCTAAACTGCCCCAGGCATAACTCGTTAAAGATCACTTCGTTGATCTTCGCCCGATCGTCCGCGTCAGGGATCAGACACTCAATGGCAAACTGCTGTTCCAGTCGGCCACGATAGAAATCCTGCTCCATGGTATAACGCGTTCCCAGCAGCGCCACCCGGTTCATCCCCTGTGCGGTCACCGCTCTTCCCGTTGCATCGGCAATATGCAGGAAAGGCAGCGAGCAGCGAGTCTCAATGGAATCCGCCACTTTGTGCATAGTGTTAGTGCACAGGACGATCCCTTCAGCGCCAGCCTTTTGCAGACCCAGCGCGGCCTGGGCCAGGATCTCCCCTGCTTTGTCCCACTCGCCGCGACTCTGACACTCTTCAATTTCATGAAAATCCACGCTGTGCAGCAGCAGGCGCGCAGAGTGTAGCCCTCCCAGACGTTGCTTCACCCCTTCGTTGATTAAACGATAATAAGGAATTGTTGATTCCCAACTCATGCCGCCTAACAATCCGATCGTTTTCATTACCTGCTCCTTAAAATTGCGATGTAGAGCAGTGAAGCAAACTTGTGATCAACTTTCCAGTTCAATTGCTGAGCTATTCCCATTTTCTGCTTCCTGCTCTAGCCTAAATGAAACAACATTTCATTTACTCACAGGATTGCACATGATTGTTTTCCATGACCAGACCACGCTTGAAGACCTTGGCAATGGCGTCACCCGCAGGATCCTTGCGCATAACGGTAAGATGATGGCGGTGGAGGTGAATTTCGACCAGGGTGCGATTGGCCCATTACATCATCATCCTCATGAACAACTGACTTACGTGTTATCCGGCGAGTTTGAATTTACGATTGGCGACGAAAAGCAGGTGGTGCGTACAGGAGACACATTGTATAAGCAACCCAATATTATGCACGGCTGCGTGTGTCTTAAGGCGGGAACGTTGTTGGATACCTTTACGCCGGTACGCGAGGATTTTCTTAAATCCTGAATCTGTTTTGCCGGGGGCGGCTACGCCTTGCCCGGCCTACAAACATGTAGGCCGGATGGCGCAAGCGCCATCCGGCAAGAGAATTAACGCGCCAGCCAGCCGCCGTCAACCGCCACGGTGTAGCCGTTAACATAGTCAGAAGCGCTGGAAGCCAGGAACACAACCGGCCCCATCAGATCGCTCGGCAGACCCCAACGTCCCGCCGGGATACGCTCCAGAATTGCTGCGTTACGCTGTTCATCCGCGCGAATCTGCTGAGTATTGTTGGTGGCCATGTAGCCCGGCGCAATCGCGTTGACGTTGATATTGTGCTTCGCCCACTCATTCGCCATCAGACGGGTTACACCCATAACGCCGCTTTTGGAGGCAGTGTATGACGGTACGCGGATCCCGCCCTGGAAGGAGAGCATGGATGCGATGTTGATGATTTTGCCGCCGTTGCCCTGCGCGATAAAGTGTTTGGCCGCCGCCTGAGACATAAAGAACACGCTCTTAATGTTCAGATTCATGACGTCGTCCCAGTCTTTTTCAGTGAAGTCGATCGCGTCTTCACGGCGGATCAGCCCCGCATTGTTGACCAGAATATCGATATGGCCGAATTCAGCCACCGCGCGCTCAAGCAGAGCAGGAATGCCATCGATCTGGCGCAGATCGGCGGTCAGGCTTAAAAAGCGACGCCCCAGCGCAGTCACGCGTTCGATGGTTTCGGTCGGTTCAACGATGTTGATCCCAACGATGTCGCAGCCTGCCTCTGCCAGACCGAGCGCCATGCCCTGGCCCAGACCGGTATCACACCCTGTCACAACCGCGACTTTACCTTCGAGAGAGAATGCATTCAAAATCATTGTAAGTCCTTATGTTTTTCAGGCCTGTCACGGACAGGCGTTATAAGCGCCCGCGACTAGCGCAGATCTTTAACCGCAACGTGGTCCATGTCATCAAAGACCTGGTTTTCACCGACCATTCCCCAGATGAAGGTATAGGCTTTCGTCCCTACCCCGGAGTGAATCGACCAGCTTGGTGAAATCACCGCCTGCTCGTTGTGCATCACAATATGACGGGTTTCCTGCGGCTGCCCCATCATATGGAATACGCAGGTGTCTTCTTCCATATTGAAGTAGAAGTAAACTTCCATACGGCGTTCATGAGTGTGGCATGGCATGGTGTTCCACAGGTTGCCAGGGGCCAGTTCGGTCAGGCCCATGCTGAGCTGGCAGGTTTCGAGCACGTCCGGCACGAAATATTTGTTAATGGTACGGCGGTTACTGGTGAGGTTATCGCCCAGCGTGACCGGTGACACATCGGCAGGCGTCACTTTTTTGGTTGGGTAAGTCATATGCGCGGGGGCACAGTTGTAATAGAACTTGGCTGGCGTTGCGCTATCGACGCTGGCAAACACCACCTCTTTTGCCCCTTTACCGACATACAGCGCATCGCGATGACCAATCTCAAAACACTGACCGTCCACGGTAATGGTGCCCGCGCCGCCGATGTTGATCACCCCCAACTCACGGCGTTCAAGGAAATAGGTTACGCCCAGTTGTTTACCCACTTCACCGCCCACGGAGACGGTTTTTGCCACCGGCATGATGCCGCCGACAATGATGCGGTCGATGTGGCTGTAAACCATGGTGTATTCGTCAGCCACGAACACCTGTTCAACCAAAAACTCATTGCGTAGCCCCTGGGTATCCAGTGTTTTGGCGTGCGCGCTGTGAATACTTTGTCTTACGTCCACATTGACCTCCAGTGAAAAACTGAGCGGGAATTCCTTTACGGAGAGCGAAACGCTGTTCCGTTTTACTTTATGCGCTAATGATATCCCTCACGGAATGTGTTTTCAATCATATATAAAACAACGTTTCACTTTTTCTGCAAGATATTATCAAAAGTGTAAGTACGATCACGCTCGTGCAATACACAATTAAAACGGACTAATAAAATTCACTATTAAAACAAATAGATGGGCATAACGAGATTGCCGTCATCGAATAATGACGGCAATACGTGAAATGAATGCGGGGAAAAACAGGAAGAGCGTTTAGTCGCGTTCGATCGCCAGCGCGACACCCTGACCACCACCGATACACAGTGTCGCCAGCCCTTTGCGGGCATTGCGCTTGACCATTTCATGAACCAGGGAAACCAGGATCCGACAGCCGGAAGCGCCAATAGGATGACCGAGCGCGATCGCGCCACCGTTAACGTTTACCCGCCGCTCATCCCATTCCAGCATCTTGCCGACGGACAGCGCCTGGGCCGCAAACGCCTCGTTCGCTTCAATAAGATCGACGTCCGCTAACTGCCAGCCAACCCGTTCCAGACAACGCCGGGTGGCATACACCGGCGCAATCCCCATGAGCGCAGGATCAACCCCAACGCTGGCAAAAGCGCGGATGCGCGCGAGGACAGGCAAGTTCAGCTCTTGCGCTTTAGACTCACTCATCATCATCACCGCCGCTGCGCCGTCATTGATAGAGGAGGCGTTTCCGGCGGTCACCGATCCCAGCAATTCAAAAGCCGGATCCAGTTTCGCTAACCCTTCAGCGCTGGCATCGGTTCTCGGCTGTTCATCGGTGTCGATCGTGACCGTTTGTCCATTGTGCTGGGTAACGACCGGTACGATTTCATCTTTAAAGCGCCCGCTGTCTATGGCGGCGCGGGCTTTGTGTTGCGAGCTAAGTGCGTAGGCATCCTGCAGCTCGCGGCTGATCCCATATTCACGCGCCAGATTCTCGGCGGTGACGCCCATATGGTAATCATTGAAGGCATCCCATAAGCCGTCATGCACCAGGCTGTCTACCAGTTGGCTGTTGCCGAGTTGTGCGCCAGTTCGGCTGTCGGTAAGGACATGCGGCGCGCGGCTCATATTTTCCTGGCCGCCCGCAATGACGATATCCGCTTCGCCGCACTGTATCGCCTGGGTTGCCAGGTGCAATGCTTTCAGCCCTGAACCGCACACATCATTGATGGTGATAGCAGAAACCGTGTTGGGTAATCCGCCATTAATCGCAGACTGGCGCGCCGGGTTTTGTCCCGCACCGGCCGTCAGGACCTGGCCGAGGATCACTTCATCAACCGCATGCGCATCCACACCGGTGCCATCAATCAACGCTTTTACCACCATGCTGCCCAACTCAACGGCAGTATGGCGGGACAGTGTTCCCTGAAAGCAACCAATCGGCGTCCGTAACGCCCCAACGATGACAACCTCTTTCATGACGACCTCAGCGCAAGAAGACAGCGCAATAGTAGAGGATTGTTAAATATTGTTATCTTGATTGTTTAAGAAAAGTGAGTTTTATCACAAAGGAAATCCATCTCGCCGGTATTTAGTCCGCAATGCTTCCCTGTTGTAAGTGATATCGCAGCCAGCTTCCCGCTGCGCCTGGCGGTGATTTCTTATTCCAGAGAAGATCGATAGATATCGCCTTCGGCCAGCCCGGAAGCGCCAACTGAACCAGTGATTTTTCTGCCGCAAATTCGTCGACCAGCGCGCAGGGCAACGCACACCAGCCAAAACCCTGCACCGCCATGCTCAACAAGAGCAGGTAGTTGGGTGCCGACCAGACCGGCCCGCGCGCAAGCTGGGTCCCACTGTCCAGATACGTATTCAGGCGAAGTTCGCGCCAGGTGTGCAACTGGTCCAGTTGCACATTCTGTTGCCCCGCCAGAGGATGGGAGGCCGCCACGTACAGCCCCATCCATGTTTGCATCGGTAAGCGCGTTGCGCCGATATCCGTTGGATAGTGATCCCGGGCTTCGATTAGCCCAACCTGGGCACGCTCTTTTTGCAGCAGATCGATGACATCCACATCTTCGCCAATCAAACACTCGAACTCAGTATGCGGAAACTGCCGATCAAACTGCACCATCAACTCTTCCAGTACGTCAGGGTGCAAGGTATCTGAGAGCACAAAGGTCAGCCGTGCTTCCGTCTCGCCCGCCAGCGACAGCGCCACTTCGTCAAGCCGTTCGCTGGCGGACAAAATAGCCTGCACATAGCCAAGCACCTTTTTACCTTCCTCAGTCAGCACCGGCTGACGGGAAGTGCGATCGAACAACTGAATGCCCAGATCGGCTTCGAGATGCGCAATTGCCGTGCTGATTGTGGACTGGCTCTTACGCAGTCTGCGCGCCGCCGCAGAGAATGAGCCGCAGGAAACCGTCTCAACAAATGCGGTCAGGGCTTCGGGTGAGTAGCGCATGAACTATCTACTTTATCGATGGATGTTATCTTTTAGATATCATAAAAACCGATAAAATTCTCGCCATTCCGTTATTCGGGCGTCTATAAAAAGGTTCAGCTTATGCAACAGCAAACAGTTCAGCGCAGATCGTTACTGGAGCGCATTTTTCATGCGGTGTGTTTTGAAGGGATCGCCACGGCCATCCTCGCACCGATCACCGCCTGGTTGATGCAGCGCTCCGTTCTGGAAATGGGTGGCCTGACGGTGCTACTGGCAACGACGGCGATGATCTGGAACATTATCTATAACGCGCTATTTGATCGCTTTTGGCCCGCACATCTGGTCACCCGGACGGCGAAAATACGTGCCTTTCATGCCCTCGGCTTTGAGTGCGGGTTTATCGTCATTGGGGTAAATATTGTGGCATTCGTCCTGAACGTCAGTTTGCTACAGGCGTTTACGCTGGAGATTGGCTTCTTTCTTTTCTTCCTGCCGTATACCATGTTTTATAACTGGGCATACGACACGCTTCGCGCTCGCCTGGTTAAACGTCGCCAACAGCGCGTTACTGCCTGATTATTCACAAATTTGCTGGGATCGTTACGGTTCCGGCATATCTTCTCGTACTCTCCTGGTCCGCACACTCTCCCCAGCACAGACCATTTTATGGTAAATTGCGCTTCTTTTTGTTTATTTTATAGTTGATGCGTTCAAGAAATGTCGAAAATATGGTCAAAAGAAGAGACGCTCTGGAGCTTCGCGTTGTATGGCACCGCCGTTGGCGCAGGGACTCTATTTCTCCCGATACAACTGGGTTCAGCGGGAGCCATCGTGCTGTTCATTACTGCACTGGTCGCCTGGCCACTGACCTATTGGCCGCACAGGGCGCTATGTCAGTTCATCCTCTCGTCCAGAACCTCTGCCGGAGAAGGCATTACGGGGGCGGTCACCCATTATTATGGTAAGAAGATCGGCAGCCTGATCACTGCGCTCTATTTTTTAGCCTTCTTTGTGGTGGTATTGATATACGCGGTGGCGATTACCAACTCACTGACTGAACAGTTGGCAAAACATCTTGAGATTAACCTGGGCATCCGCATGGCGGTTAGCCTCGGCGTGGTGCTCATTCTGAACCTGATATTCCTGATGGGCCGGCATGCCACCATCCGGGTCATGGGGTTTCTGGTTTTCCCGCTGATTGCCTACTTTCTCTTTCTCTCAATATACCTGACAGGCAGTTGGCAACCCTCTCTGCTGACCGGGGAAATGACGTTCGACCAGCACACGCTGCATCAGGTATGGATATCGATTCCCGTGATGGTTTTTGCTTTTAGCCATACGCCGATCATCTCTACGTTTGCTATCGACAGACGTGAAAGATACGGCGAACTGGCCATGGGTAAATGCAAAAAAATCATGAAGGTCGCTTATTCGATCATCTGCTTAAGCGTGCTGTTTTTTGTGTTCAGTTGCCTGTTATCCATTCCCCCTTCGTTTATTGAAGCGGCGAAAGATGAAGGGGTAACGATTCTTTCCGCTCTGTCGATGATGCCCAACGCGCCGGCCTGGCTTTCCATTTCCGGTATTGTCGTCGCCGTCGTCGCCATGTCGAAGTCATTCCTTGGCACTTACTTTGGCGTTATCGAAGGAGCAACTGAAGTGGTGAAAACCGGTCTGCATCAGGTCGGGGTGAAAAGGAGTCGCGCCTTTAACCGCGCTCTGTCTATCATGCTGGTGTCTGCGATCACCTTCATCGTGTGTTGTATTAACCCGAATGCCATTTCGATGATTTATGCCATCAGTGGGCCGCTGATCGCCATGATTCTGTTTATCATGCCGACATTGTCGACCTGGCTGATCCCAACCTTAAAGCCGTACCGCTCGCTGGGTAATCTGATTACCCTGATCGTGGGCATACTCTGCGTATCGGTGATGTTCTTCGGCTAAACGCTTTTAAACGGCTCGCCTGAGCCGTTTATTCAACACGTCGACACAGCAAAGAGGGGCCACCTATCGTTGTAAATGCCCACCCTTCCTGCCAGGACGTAATCTTTAAAGAAAATGACGCGCCCTCGGTGAGGTAGAGGTTTGGCATTGCCCATTGCTTTCCCGTGTCGCTTAAATCGTCTGTAGGAAATCGAACCAGATCGGTTGAACTGATGATGTAGTTGTTGCGGACATTTTGATAATTAAAGTACACAATCCGGCTGATCTTATACTTCTCCTCGCGCGTTTTTTTAAGTTCGCCAGTAATTGTTGCAACCCCCTGTCCATGATGCAGCTGATACGCGACATCGCCCTGAAATTTTTCATCGTTAATATCCCAAACGACCCGCCCCTGACAATCAATTCTTGAATTTTGTTTGAGGTAATACCCCCAAAGCAATCCTGTTAATAAGGCAAGAGTCATCAGCGCAACAGCTATCAATTTTTTAATTTTCATTATTAATCGAATACCAGGTTGTGCATTTGGTTGTCGGTACTTTTTTTATATCCATCTGACAGGCCACTGCCGATATATTTTTCGCACTGTGCATCCCGGAGAGATAAACATAATTATGGTTTTGACAAAGGTTCGGATGCTTACGCAAAAATTCGTTATAACGCGTATTTAGTGCTTCCTTCCCTTTTAATAAAATTGTACACGACGAAATAGAAGCGGCATCTACAATTGTATATGATGAAAATAATGACTCTGTCGTCGGGAAAAACATCCCTACAGACGTTCCTGTGCCAATAAGCATCAGCAGGAGCAGCGCCCCTCTCACCCACATTCCCCGCGAAAAATCGCCTTTCGCCAGGGCAGGCATGCTTTTTTCGGTCGAGACAGCAAGCTTCGTCTCCGTACCCGAAGAAATATTTTCGGGACAGTGAATATCAGCAGAAATCATCATGCCGCGTCGGGCGACGGTCTTAATCAAATCTCGCGGCAAGCCAACCTCAGTGAGTGCATTTCTCAGGGTCAACACCGTCTGGTAAAATGTATTACTGGAAGTCACGCTGCTTTTATCTCCCCACCCTGCGGTCATCAGCGTACGTTGCGCAATAACAACCCCACCATGCGTAAGGAGATATAAAAGAATAAAACTCGCAGGGCTTTGAAGAGTGACACTTTTCCCGGTAATTCTATTGGTCAAACAGCGGTCCGCTGGGTAAAAATCAACCAGGTTATTAATGATGTATAACGTTGTGTGGGTGTACTTCGCAAACACTACCGCATTCTCACATTCACAAGAGGAATGCAATGCTACAAAAATCTTATACCGCGGTCATTAATTATATAATAAATATGCAAGTATGATCATAACATAGAAATAAAAGCGCTTATAAATCAATGAACTTTCTTTGTGAAAGGATCAAATATTCTTAATTAAGACCATTTTAGATGCTATGCCGCAACAGACTCATTATTATTATTGCAACGTTAAGCAGCCGACATACAGCGAAACTGCATTGCCCACGAAAAGGTAAAAATACCGTTACAAGCGGCACGCCAAGTTTAACATAAGTTCAACATTTTGCCATTAATGCCATTTGCGTCTATAAGTTAAACATTTTCGCAATATAAATATTCCTGGCAGATTATAGATTTTCCTGGTGATTGTTACAAAATTCCTGGGGCTGTTTTTATTTCGTTTCGCCGGTGAATCAATGTTCCTGACATTAATCACGTCTGAGACATATTTACCGGTGCAGAAACGTAATTAAGAATAGTAGCAATATGCCTTTTTTAGGAATTCCGCCCTATCAAAGTCGCATTTTGTAGAGTATTGACTTGTTTTAAAACGGATGAAATTATGAAATCATCACGGATAGGGAGGCTCTCAATATGGGGCTGGATGCTAAATTAAAAAATCTTACATGCAGCAGTTGTACTTTGCACTGTAAAATAATGCCGGAAAAATCGCCTCGCTTACAGTATTGTGCCAATGCCTGTTTTTGCATGTGGCCAGAAGAAAGCGTTTATTTTAACAAAGGTGTGATCGAAGGGATTTTAAATAATAACCACAACGCCAGATTGAGTGGTTATATTTTTGTGGATTTTTCTATCAGCTTTTTACGCCTGTTTCTGGATAAAGAGTGGATAGAATACCTTGCCAGCACACGCATGGGCATTATTCTGATTAGCGACCGAAATATGCAGTCGTTGGCGAATTATTGGCGTAAAAACCATTCCGCCATTTCTGCCATCATTTACCATGATGACGGTCTGGACGTCGCCAATGAGAAGATCCGCCAGGTGTTTATCGGGCGACTCTTGTCGTTTACCAAAGGTAATACGCTGACGCAGATGGAATTCACCATTCTGGGGCATATGGTCGCGGGCAGTAATCCGCACCAGATAGCGCAGGCGTTGAATATGGATATTCGCAGCGTCTATGCCTACAAGCAACGCATCGAGAAGCGTATGGGCGGACGAATCAATTCGTTGTTCATTCACTCTCACCCCGTTACGGATGAGAAAACATCTCTTCCGTTACTGATGAAAGATGCTGACGGGATGGCAATGCATTTGCAAAGACGCAGATGAGTCCAGTTACAGGGAACGAACGGACAGGATAGATAAATGAGTTATTACGAAGAAGAAACGCGCGCGCTAAGCGCCGTACTGCTGGCCATATATACGGCACAACATGAGGCGGCTTTCTGTGAACTGGAAAGTGCGCTCAGGCAGCTCGCTTTTCCGCCCGCCATTCGCCGTTTATGTGAGGAGGCTTTGCAAAGCCGTTTTACAGATAAGGCGCAACCGTCTGATGCAAAAGCGGTGGCCTGCCTGTTGCAGGCGCTGGAATCGATAAGTGGGTATAAGCACATTGAACGCTATATAACCCAGCGAAATCTGGCCACCGTCTACTCTTAAGAAACTGTGCCGGGGCATTGTTCCCGGCTCAGCTTTCAGCCAAACACCGTACCTGATGGCGCTTCGCTTATCAGGCCTACACACGACGCCAGCCCGTAGGCCGGATAAGGCGCTTGCGCCGTCATCCGGCAATGCCGTGCCTGATGGCGCTTCGCTTATCAGGCCTACACACGACGTTAGCCCGTAGGCCGGATAAGGCGCTTGCGCCGCCATCCGGCAATGCCGTGCCTGATGGCGCTTCGCTTTTCAGGCCTGCACACGACGTCCCGGCTATTTTATATAGGAATCCAACACCTTAAGGATCACATCCAGATCCTCTTCCCGCCGCGCTTCATCATTTTGATGGACGATGTGCTCTGTCAGATGCCCTTTGATCACTTCCCGCATTAAACCATTTACCGCACCACGAATTGCCGCTATCTGTTGCAGAACAGCCGCGCACTCATGAGGTTCATCGAGCATTTTTTTCAGCGCGACAACCTGCCCCTGGATTTTGCTGGTCCGGGCTTTGAGCTTTTGTTTGTCCCGGATTGTGTGTGACATAACAACACCTCGTTAACATAAATCTTAATGGATTATAGCATTACGTATCTACTGGGGGGTAGTATTCCGTACTGGGGGGGAGTAGAATCTGACAAAATCTCACCACTACGAATCATTATCATGGGCGAATTCTCGACACTCCTTCAGCAAGGCAATGCCTGGTTTTTTATTCCCAGCGCGATTCTGCTCGGCGTTTTACATGGGCTTGAACCCGGTCACTCCAAAACGATGATGGCGGCATTTATCATCGCCATTAAAGGCACAGTAAAGCAGGCGGTTATGCTCGGACTGGCAGCGACGCTCTCTCATACGGCGGTTGTCTGGCTGATCGCGCTCGGCGGGATGTATATCAGTCGGGCATTTACGGCGGAATCGGTTGAACCCTGGCTACAGTTGATTTCAGCCATCATTATTTTAGGTACGGCCACCTGGATGTTCTGGCGGACATGGCAGGGTGAGCGCGGTTGGCTGGCCGATATGCAACAGGACGATCATCATCATCACGATCACCACCACCACGACGATGATGACCCTCACCACGATCATCATGACCATGACCATGGCCACCATCATCACGCCCTTCACGGGCTGGCAGAAGGGTCGAAAGCGTATCAGGATGCCCATGAGCGAGCACATGCCAATGATATCCAGCGTCGCTTTCACGGCAAAGAGGTGACCAATGGTCAAATACTCCTGTTTGGTCTGACTGGCGGATTAATCCCCTGCCCGGCCGCCATAACCGTACTACTGATTTGTATCCAGCTAAAAGCGTTTACCCTGGGTGCCACCATGGTGCTGTGCTTTAGCCTCGGTCTGGCTATCACGCTGGTCACGGTTGGCGTTGGAGCAGCGATCAGCGTCCATCAGGTCGCGAAGCGCTGGAGTGGGTTTAACGCGCTGGCAAGAAAAGCCCCCTATTTCTCCAGCGCATTAATTGGTGTCGTCGGGCTGTATATGGGCATCCACGGTTATATGGGCATTACAGGCTGAGACATTCGCAATGGAGACAGCCGCTGCGGCTGGCGAAGGGATTGGCTTTTTGCCCGGTTATAAATATTAACCACCCTCTATCAGGATTTACTGCAGCGGGTAGATTAATATTGGCCGGGCTGAGTATCTGCCTTGCCCGGCGTTTGTTCAGGCCCGAATATCGTTGTACTCGGGCGTATTATCAAACTCATGCTTTGCAAACGGGCAAAGTGGAATTATTTTACGCTGTTCACGACGCATTTTTTCTACCACTTTGGCGACCAACTGCTTCCCCACGCCCAATCCTTTCAGGCTGGCATCAACATCGGTATGTTCAATTATGCTGAGATGCTCCCCGGTTGGTACAAATACGATTTCCGCAACCTGATTACCCTGCGCATCATTCACGTAAAATTTATTATGGCCTTCAAGTATTTCCATCTTTCCCTCGCTTATTTGTGACGGTATTGCAGCGCACCGCTGGGACAATGATCAATAACACGAACAACTGTAGCGACATCAGCCTCATCGGGAATAATCCACGGCTTACGCTTCAGATTAAAGAGTCTGGCATTCCCGCGGACACAGTTTCCTGAATGCTGACAGAGAGAGGTGTTGAAATAGACATCAATTTTCTCGCCGGTATAGACACGAAAACCCGCATCCTGAAGTTCCTTATCCATAGCTTTGCCTCATTTTTAAAGTCTTAACTAAGCATAGCGCTGAAAGATCATACTTCGCCAGAAGTGATGTGCATTCAGGAGATTTCAACCACACACCATACTAGAATAAACATCCACATTTAAGATGATTTAAGGAACATCGTTTTATTTTAAGGCCGATTTAAAGTCAGTTAAGGATAATCGCGTTTAAGATCACGAATGATACCGCTTGCAATTCAAAATAAATCACCCTAAACAGCATTAGACCATCAAAAAATTTGATCAATAAAAAATATCGTTAAACCAGACGTAATACTTGTTTTAACTCATCTTAAATTGGAGGGTATACGTCAGTTTTGGGGTTTCTTCTTCTCGACAGCCACTGCTAATCTTAAATCAGACATCCCGAAAGCGGCTGACTGCTCGCGCTGATTCGGGGATGAGAGGACTGGCGTATTGCCAGCTTTGACGCTGAATGAAGACGACACCTTAATCTTCAGCTCACGAAACATGGATGATGAACATATGACTTTTGATGATAAGCTTATTATTACTTCAACTAACCAAAGTATCGAATGTGATTTTTCCCGGATAGAACTGGGGTTATCGCTGTGCCTCCCCGCTTTACCTCACGCTATTCTGCTACACATTTATCATAACCCCCTTATTTAAGCACTTTACAGCTAAAGCAACTTACAATGTTAATAAATTGCTTTATTTTATACGCTTATATGTAAAATCAATAGATTAAATGAACATTAGTTTCATAAATCATTAGCACTTATGTATTCATATAGATTATATGCAATACTGTGTATAAGATTTATCTACACCTATGTCTCTATTTTTTTAACCTTCCCGCAACGTGACAAAATATATGTACTGGATTATTAACGATAATATTGAGTTCAGACCAGACAGTAAAAAGTTAATTTCAGTGACGAATCCTGAACTTAACGTTGTTCTGACAACGCCCGCCAGTCGTTGTCTGCTTCTGTTGCTCGAAGCCTCGCCGGACGTGGTAACGCAACAAGAATTCTTCAAAAAGGTGTGGGAAGACGAGGGAATGCTGGTACCGGCGAATACCCTTTACCAGAATATTTCTATCGTTCGTCGAGGTCTGCGTGCCGTCGGGGAAACCGATCGTATCCTGGTCGCAACGGTGCCGCGCAAAGGGTTTCAGATCGACAAAAGTGTGAAAATTACCCGCATTGCGGCAAATCAGGTCACCGACGTTGTGCCTGAGACGCTGCAAGGTGAGGATGAGATGGACATCGATTATCACGCTGATGCAGGTACAGAATTTGCTCCCGTGGAACCCGCAGCGCCCGTCAGTAAGAAAGAAAATAACGCCAAATCGCCACGGTTGATCAGCGCACTGGTGATGGCCGCTGCGTTTATCATTGGCGCGATCGGGGTCCATTTTTTCTGGCATTTTACCGATACCAGGCCGTTCTTCGCTGACTACAGTTTTGTTGAGCAAGACAAAGGCTGTAATTTTTATACCAAAGATGATAGCCACGATAACAAAAATAACTTTGAACGGTTCAAAGGTTTGATTCTTGGCTCAGGACTGGATTGTAAAAAGTATCCATGGGTGTACTTCCCTGTCTCGAAAACCTCGCCAGGACTCTCGGTTTTTGTCTGCCGTAAAAATTACATGAAATCCCCTGTTGCGGGTTGTATTACTCTCTCTTTTCGCGGAGTTGAAAGTGAGTAAAAAAACAATAATAACGTTGGGCGCAGTATTTTTGTTTGCCGGAGTGCTCATCGGTGCTATCTACAACATTTTTATGTCGAAGTATTATGACAAACAAGAATGTTCGACTTCACTCGTGGTCTATTATCAAAATGTTCGGGCGAACATCACGCTCAACTTCATGTACTCGTTAGAAAACCAAAATGGGGTCGTCGCCGTCAGCGGTACTTACATTGAGGACAATAAGCTTAAAGGCCGGATACGAAGAGACGTGGCTTACGACTGGAATGAAAATCAGGACTCATACCATCTGCACTCCACTAAAATCAATAAGTTCGAGATTATTGAAACGTTACCGGATGAGCTGTTGGCGAACATCCTGCCTGATTTTTATGTTTACCCTGATAAAGATGTTAGCTACAGCATTCTCAATCAGGGTACTCATGGTTTTCTGTTTACCATTGGTCAGCGCCCGCTGTTTTACTGCTCCCGCTAACCTGGTTTGCTCTTACAGCCCTGGTACCAGGGCTGTACGGCTTACAACGTCGCGATTTCTTCAATCAAATTTTCTTTGATTAACAACAGGTCATGAATTTTATTACCGCCCAGTTTCTTACAGGCAATATTGCGATAGGTATAAACCCTTTTCGGCGGTAACGACAAGGACTTGGCGATCAGGTTAATATCCTTGCCTTCCAGTGATTCCCGGATGATGATCTTCTCCACGCGGTTAAGAATATGATTCTTAATAACTTTGCTTTTCTTCATATTCACCAGGCGAGTAATAGCCATCATCACTGCGGAAAGCGATTCCCTGGCATTGATAATCATGTCAGCGTCGCAAATCAGTGCATTTTTTTGTGAATTCAGAATGATCAACAGCTTACATTTTTTGTTAAGCCGTGGAATATCCTTCGCACAACATTTGTTGCTGAGATTCAGGTGCAAAATCACCGTATCGTCGAATGTAAGTTGGTCAACTGGCAAATGATGTATGGTGTCTACTATGATCTCCATGCCTGCATCTTTTGCTAATAAGACGATCCCTTCCTGCAAATAATTATCATTGCTTATGATATAAATAGCCATAGTTTCATTGCCGTATTAATAATTCAATTTCCGAATAAACCCTTGCCTTGTTAAATTCACCTTTAGCGAGACATGTACAAATTGTATGCGGGGGATATAGAATTCGATAATTAAATCATCTTAACTCGCGTGATATAGCTAACTCTCTGAAAACAGGATATTTAAATAAAAATCTTATGCGCTTTTTAAGCAGTTTATAATTAGAGTTTGAATTATCCTGACCAGATTTTCGAGGTGGTACAGAGGTACAGTAAACGTTCTGAACACAGTTTGCTTTACTGTGAACTCAGAGGCTTTCTGTAATGATTCCAGATTGATAAAGTAACGTACAGACAAAACGCAGAGGGAAAAGAAGCGAGATGAGCAGGCGTATTGATTATCTGATCGAGAAATATCATTTCACTGAAATCAACGAGTCGCCGCGTATTGCCAGCCAATGGACTGACGTCCTGGCGGAATGCCAACAGGAAAAAGCCGGGATGGAAGATCGGCTGCGCATCGCGTTGCTCAACGTCGATTACGTGACCAGCTTCGAGCTTCCCTTTCGTTTACTCCTCACCCGAGCGCCGCAGTTAATAGACAAACTGCGAAGCGAGTTATCACTCAGTCAGAAAAGTGTACTGATCAATGAAAAACGTCGCGGACAGGTTTACAGCATCTGTGCCGATCTCAGCAATGTTCCAAACACCTTTCGCTACCGTTTATCATCACGAATACGCCGAATGGACGAAAATCAAATCACGACGGCAGCGTATCAGCAGGTTGCCAGTCAGACAAAACAGCCGGAAGATCGGCTTCGCCTGGCGCTGGAAAGTGGTTTGCAGGTTAACGCACTTGATGGTCTGTTCTGGCTGGGGATACAGCGTATTGCCGCCGAGGTTCAGCGTTTGCGTGCATCCGGTATGAACATCTGCTCATCGGATGTGGAGGTTTACGATAGCCTGACGGGTACACTCAGAACCATAACGGCGTATCATCTATAACCACCAGTTCATGCGTGTAAGTTCACGTTTTGTAGCTATCCGGGTTCCCCTTCAGAACCCTCGTGTTATCATCTCTCTGTTAATACCTATCTACTCTCACCGAGGCTTTGATGCTGGAGAATGTCATCATCAGATAATCAGCATTCCGCTCTTCCCGGAACGGACTGATTATCGCTGCGCTTAAACCTTACGCGAACACCCGAGGGTGTTGGCTCGTTTTTGCTCATGATGATTAACAGGTTTTTCAGTATGAATTTATCCCGTCAGGAACAACGTACCTTACACGTTCTCGCTAAAGGTGGACGCATTATCCACGTCCACGATACCTCAGGCCGCGTTACCGCCGTTGAATGCTATAGCCGCGAAGGGCTGCTGCTCAGCGACTGTACTCTCGCCGTTTTCAAAAAACTCAAAACCAAGAAGCTGATCAAATCCGTGAATGGTCAGCCTTACCGCATCAACATAACCGGACTGAACAACGTACGTGCTCAGCCGGATAACCGCTAAGGAACAGGTGACACAATGACAACACATGCACCTTTTACTGACAGCTACGACAGCGATTTTCTGCGCGACACCATGATGGGGCCCAACGCCATGCGAATTACGGAAGAAATGGCCGCGACGCTCCCCATTACGCCGGGTATGCGTATTCTGGACCTGGGATGTGGGAAGGGGATCTCCTCTATTCTGCTGGCAGAAAAATACGATGCGACGGTCTTCGCGGCCGATCTCTGGATCTCACCGACCGAAAACGCTGAACGCTTTGCGCAATTAGGACTGGAGGAAAAGATCGTTCCGCTGTTGGTTGACGTGACCCAGACGATCCCATTTGCGCATAACTACTTTGATATGATCATTAGCATTGATGCGTACCAGTATTTTGGTGGTAATGAAACGATGCTCTCCACGCTCCTACCCTTTGTGAAAAAAGGCGGATTTATTAGCGTGGCGGTGCCTGGGTTCATTAAAGATTACTCCCCTGAAAATTTACCGGAGGTTGTTAAGTCCTTCTGGACACCGGAATGGTATTTCTATCCGTGCAACTGGTGGAAAACGCTCTGGGAAAAAGAGGCGGGGATTGAACTGACTGTAGTGCGCGAAATGGACTCATGTCAGCTGTCGTGGGATGAGTTTATGACGACGAAACTGGCGCAGGAGATGATGGTGCCTGTCATGGAGGCCGGAGCCGGCGCCTATTTCAACATGATCCAGCTTGTGGGACGTAAACGCTAAGCAACAGGTCCACCGCACGACGCGGTGGACCGCTTCTGTGCAATTCCATCGCTATTCAACCCTCACCGTCACAATACTTAACGACAGCTTCTGCGCCAGATCCAGCACACAGTCCAGGAGGCGGGTGGAATCAGATACTAAACCGATAGGCGTTGGGCTCAACGTACCCGGTAAGATCCTCGGTTTCACTGACGGTAAGGACGTCTCCCGCCAGATTTAAAACCGAATGATCCACCAGCATAGAGTAACGCGTATTTTTAAACGGTGTGCTCATCGCATCACGGATAAGCGAGCTGGCTTCTTGAATACAGAAAGCATGGTAGAAAAAAATATCCATGCGCCTGTAGCATTTTATAAAGTCTCGCGCTCCTCGCCGTTCTTTGCACCTCGGCGTTTACTTACAAATATCATCGAATACGTTTCATTTTTGTTTATTTTCATTGTTAAAAATTAGCCATAACGCAAATTTTTTTATTTATTTACAATAACTTAGTTTTATTTTATCGTTGCCATACATTTATCTATACCTTCGGGTCTTCTACAGCAGACTGCTTGTCAGGCTTTGCTGCGCGCATTTTTAAGTGAAATTTAAATAGCGTCTTTAACGGAAATAACAGTATTTAACGGAAATTAATTCATCATGTTTAAAAAATTCCTCTTTAGTTCACTCTCTCTAAGCGTCTTGCTCCTCACCGGCTGTGCGAAAGAATCTTCCCATTCGATGGAAGTCGCGAAGGTAGCCTCTTATCAAACGGTCTGGCAGGGACAACGAAGCCCAATATCCGTCGGGAAATTTGATAATCGCTCCAACTATATGAATGGCATTTTTTCTGATGGCGTAGACCGCCTGGGAAATCAGTCCAAAACAATCCTGATGACTCATCTCCAGCAAACCGGTCGCTTTACTGTGCTGGACCGGGCAAATATGGAAGAGATTAAAGCCGAAGCGGATATCAGCGGTCAGAGTCAGCAGTTGAAAGGGGCTACCTTTGTTATCACGGGTGACGTAACGGAATTCGGTCGTAAAGAAACCGGTGATACTGCGCTGTTTGGCATTCTTGGTCGTGGGAAATCACAGATAGCCTACGCGAAAGTCGCTCTGAATGTGCTTAACGTGAGAACGTCCGAAGTCGTGTTCTCTTCACAAGGTGCAGGGGAATACGCGCTCTCTAACCGCGAAATTCTGGGTTTCGGCGGTACCGCCAGCTATGACTCCACGCTCAATGGCAAGGTGTTAGATCTCGCCATTCGTGAAGCAGTAAACAATTTGGTTACCGGCATTGAAAACGGTAGTTGGAATCCGTCAAATACAAAATAAAAGGACATGATGATGGGATATTTAAATAAGGTTGCTTTTGGCGCGGCGGTATTACTTCTGGCAGGTTGTGCAAGCAATTCGCCGAAAAATATCTATACATGGGATGGGTATCAGGACTCGGTGTATCAGTATTACACTAATAAAACCAGCCCGCAGGAGCAGATCGCCACGTTACAGAAACTGGTTGAAAAGTCACGCGCCAGTAATAAGCCTGTACCGCCGGGCGTTCATGCTCAACTGGGTATGCTTTACAGCAACACCGGAAATACTGAACTCGCAATACGCGAATTTAACGCTGAAAAAACACAGTATCCGGAATCAGCTTCCTATATCAATTTCCTGACGGCCAAAAAATAAGGGAACTATAATGAAACGTTTGGTTATACTTTGCACACTGGCATTAACTCTGGGACTCACGGGTTGCGCGAAAAATACTAAGCAGTCCACTGACTATTCTGCATTTAAAGAAAGTAAACCCCGCAGCATCCTGGTATTGCCGCCGAAAAATCAATCGCCGGAAATCAAAGCCAGCCACAGTTTACTGAGCAGCGTGACGATGCCGCTGGCAGAATCGGGCTATTATGTTTTCCCGGTAGCGGTAGTGGAAGAAACGTTTAAACAAAACGGTGCGACTGACCCGAACGACATCAGCGCAATTCCTCAAAAAAAACTTCATGAGATCTTTGGTGCCGATGCGGTGATGTATATTACCGTTAGCGATTATGGCACCTCCTATAAGGTCATCGATAGCGTGACGCGAGTAACTGCGACGGCACGGTTAGTTGATCTGCGCTCAGGTAAAGAGTTGTGGACCGGTAGCGCGACGGCATCATCCAACGAAGGGCAAAATAATAACGGTGGTGGCCTGCTGGGGATGCTAATCACTGCGGCGATTACGCAGATTGCCAACTCGGCAACAGACCGGGCGTATGATATCGCTCAGGTGACCAACCACCGCATGTTAAGCGCAGGCACATCCGGTGGGTTGTTGTATGGCCCACGCTCGCCGAAGTACGCGCAGACAGCGCTGTAATCCTCACCCCGCTTTACAGGCCGTCTCTTCGCGACGGCCTGATCATTACATACTTCTTATGTGTCTCCGGAAAGGGATCTCAAGCCATTTAAGAGGGGCGGCACAGACGGTTGCCCAACGACGTCACCACACTCGCACGTTTAATGAGGAGCGGAGGCACCAGTAAATGTTTCGGTCGTGGCCTCGTTAAGGCCATTCTGTACCAACAGAATGGTTACCCCGCAAATAATCTGACACGCTAAATGATTGCATGCGTTATTACTCGACGGAACGGTAACATAAATTCGAGATTTTCTTTTTGAACAGCATTAACGCACTTGATATTTTACTTGCGGTAGTTGAGTCGGAGCATTCAACGTCGTTATATGAATTACTGTTATATCGTCATTAGCGTGCAGGGAGTTAGCATGTCTTCTTTCATCCATTCTTATACAACCTATCAGTTAATTCTTTATAGAATCAACTTACTGAAACCAATCGCCCAGCCCATTCTCTTTTCGGTTGAATAATCGGTGATCCCAATCAACTTGTTGTGTCGTTTGTTATCTTAATTCAAGGGTTATTTGCGCTTCATAACTTATTGTCTTCACTGGCAAGTGTTGTGTCATTTCTAAATTTATCTCTTTTACTGAAAAAAGGAAAATGCTTTCAATAAGGTCATGATCTTTTTTGACTTTTTAACGAAATGCAAACGGAATAATATAATGGAATAAGGCTTTATAATGTTTCATTCAAAATGGAAAAAAAAGGCTCTGGCTACCTTTTTAACGTTGATAGTGCCAACCGCAGCACTGGGAAGTGAAGACTATCAACAACTTATTACACAGGCCAGAAAAGGGAACACGCAGCCAGCGCTGACATGGTTCTCACAACACCCAGATCTTGATGAAAATAAACTCGCCGACTGGCTGCAGATAGCGTCATGGAGCGGGCAGGATAAACAGGTTATTGAAATTTATAACCGATATCAGCATAAGAGCCTCCCCCTGCGTGGCTATGCGGCAGTCGCAAAGGCATACCGCAATACGCAGCAGTGGCAACATGCGCTAAATCTGTGGCATGCGCTCTACGAAAAAGATCCGGTGAATAAAGATTACCTTCGCGGGGAAATTCTGACGCTGGCTGATAGTGGAAAGTACGATGTCGCCCTGGAGAAAATTAAAGCGTTAAACCAACATGCACCCGACAATAAAAACATATTAATAGAGGCTTATATTTATAAAATCTCAGGTCGCTATGAAGATGAGTTATTGACCATCACCCGTGCGATGTCCTTTTCTTCGGCATTAGCCCCCCAGTCCGAGCAATATCTCAACGCGCTACAAAATAACTTTTTACCCGAAGCGGTTTTGAGTCGCACCGACGAGCATTCCGTCTCACCTACAGTCAGGGTTGATGCGGCAGCGAAGTTGGTCAGGTTGTCAGCAATGCCGACACGTACTGAGAAAGAACGCTACAACATTGCCGACCGTGCGCTGGCGTTATACGAAGGCATGTTCAAGGAATGGAAGGACAAACCTGAATATGCAGCATCGTATCAAAGAGCCCGGACAGACCGACTGGGGGCACTCGTATCACGGGAACGGAATAAAGAGGCCATCGCTGAATATCAGCGCATGACTGACGAGGGTCTGACCTTACCGGAATATGCGCGGTACTGGGTGGCGACGGCATATCTGAAAGATCACCAACCCAAACAGGCAGAAGCAATAATGTCTGCTCTGTTTTATCAGGAGGATGGAGAGATTAATACACTTTCGATGGAAGAAAAGGCAGACCTGTTTTATAGCCACATCGAAAGTGAACATTTTACGCCAGCCCAGGTGCTGACAGAGAAAATGGTGAGAACAACGCCTGCATATCGCAGTATGCAGGGCAGTCCCGCGCAACTGCCTAACGATGAATGGCTCCAGGGCTACCAGCTAATGTCATCATTAGTCCGTTACGGTAATGATTTACCGCAAGCAGAAAAAATTACGTACGATTTAGCCAGCAAAGCGCCGGGAAACCAGGGACTTCGCATTGATTATGCGAGCGTTTTACTGGCGAGGGGATTACCGCGAGCGGCAGAAGATGAGTTAAAAAAAGCGGAAGTCATTGAACCCGCGAATCTGACGCTGGAAATTGAACAAGCCTATACCGCGATGACGCTCCAGGAGTGGAATCAGGCGAAATTGCTCACCGAGGATGCGGTTAAACGCCATCCGGAAAATGAAGCCGTTAAACGACTTCAACGCGCTAATGATATCCATCAGTTATCGGAACTGAGAATTGGCGGTTCCGTGGGGTTAGATTCCGAGGGCCCTGACAGCGGAAAGCATGATACCAGCCTGTCGAGCGTGATTTATAGCCCGCCTTTAGCAACGAATTACCGGGCATTCGCGGGATACGGTTTTTCTCACAGTCGTTTTAGCGAAGGTAAAGGAAATGTTCGTGACTGGCTGGGAGGTGTGGAATGGCGCTCACGGGATAACTGGATGGAAGCAGAGTTGTCGGGACGCAATTTTAACCACAAAACTAAAACCGGTGCGCGCGTGTCCGGCTGGCATGATTTCAATGACCACTGGCGCATCGGATATGAGGGGGAAAGGTTATCCCGTCGTACTCCGTTACGGGCAATGAAAAATGATATTACCGCTAACAGCGGCCTGATCAATGTCAGGTGGTATCAAAACGAGCGCAGAGAGTACGGTTCATCGTTTTCCTACCTCGATTTTTCAGATGGAAACCATCGCTATGAATATTCGCTTGAAGGAAAGGAACGAATCTGGACCGCACCTTCGCTGTTAGTGGACGTTCAGCCAGCACTTTATTATGGCCGAAATACTAAGGCGGATACCCCTTATTTCAATCCCGAGGAATCATTCGATATTGTCGGGACAGTGCAGGCCAACCATCTCATATGGCGTAATTACGACAAGAGTTGGACCCAGGAAATTAGCGGGAGTGTTGGTAACGCCTGGCAAAAGAATTACGGCAACGGAATGATCTCCCAACTGTCCTACGGGCAGCGTATTTCATGGAATGACGTGGCCGATGTTGGCGCGACTCTGCGTTGGGAAAAGCGTCCTTATGATGGAGAAAGAGAACATAACGTAACAGTCGAATTTGATATGACATTTAAATTCTAAGGATAATTATGATCAGCAAAGGAATGGCATTTCTAGTCATGCTTGTCAGTACAGTCTTTTTGACGGGGTGCATAGCACATGACAGAGCAAATTTTACCGAGCCTGCCCAGCGGGAAAAATTACAGGCGGAGAAACCATGGCCAAATAACGGATTTGTGGTTATCGCCTACCATGATGTCGAAGACAAAGAAACCGACCAGCGCTTCATGTCGGTGAGAACATCCGCATTAAGGGAGCAATTTGCCTGGCTGCGTGAAAACGGATACCAGCCCGTAACCATTGCGCAGATCCGCGAAGCGCATCAGGGTGGAAAACGCCTGCCTGAAAAAGCGGTGTTGTTATCTTTTGATGATGGATACAGCAGCTTCTATACCCGGGTGTTCCCATTACTTAAGGCATATCAATGGCCCGCGTTATGGGCTCCGGTGGGAAGTTGGATCAATACGCCTGCCGATCAAAAGGTACAGTTTGGCGATGAAAAAATCGCGCGTGAGCGCTTTGCGAACTGGGAGCAAATTCGCGAGCTATCCCGTTCCCCTTTAGTTGAGATTGGCGCGCACACGTGGAATTCCCATTTCGGCATCTCATCAAACCCTGCCGGAAGTCGATTGCCCGCTTTTGCTAACCGTTATTATGATCAAGCAAAGCAGCGTTATGAGACAGAACAAGAATATCGCCAGCGTATCCGCAAAGATGCGGAAAAAGTCACGCGCGAAATAAAGAGACACAGCGGACAAGCGCCTACGGTGTGGGTATGGCCGTATGGCGCCGCCAATGGTATTGCCATTGATGAGTTAAAAAAACAGGGTTATGACATGTTTTTCACCCTGAATTCGGGTCTGGCATCTGCCACCGAACTGGATGCTATTCCACGGATACTTATCAATAATAATCCGTCGCTGGAGGAATTTGCGCTTCTGGTTACAGGCGTGCAAGAGCCAGAGACGCAGCGCGTCATGCATATCGACCTTGATTATGTTTACGATACCGACCCGCAGCAAATGGAAAGAAACCTCGACCTCTTAGTTCAACGGGTCAAGGATATGAATATTTCCACCGTTTATCTTCAGGCCTTTGCTGACAGTAAAGGTGATGGTCTTGTACGTGAAGTCTATTTCCAGAATCGGTGGTTGCCGGTTAAAGCAGACATTTTTGGACGTATCGCCTGGCAATTAAGAACGCGTGCCGATGTACAAGTCTATGCCTGGATGCCGGTGTTGAGCTGGGATCTGGCCCCCTCGCTGACGCGAGTACAAAAATTGGTTCTGAATAATGGCACGACTGGAATCGATGCTTCTCAGTATGTACGGCTTTCACCATACGACCCTATCGCTATGCTTCAAGTCATCGATTTATATGAAGATTTAGCAAGCCATGCTGATTTTGATGGCATTCTATTCCATGATGATGCCCTCCTGTCTGATTTAGAAGATGCCAGCCCAGCAGCCTTAAGGGCCTATGGCAATGCGGGGTTCAGCACCAATATTCAGTACATAAAAAATGATCCTCAGTTGTTTGAAAAATGGACCCGTTTTAAAAGCAAAACCCTGACCGATTTAACGCTGGTGTTGAGTGATAAAGTTAAAAAGGTCCGTGGACCACATATCAAAACAGCCAGAAATATCTATGCGCTACCTGTATTACAACCGGAGAGTGAAACGTGGTTTGCGCAGAATTTTGAGGACTTTCTTCAGAACTATGACTGGACCGCAGTCATGGCGATGCCTTACATGGAAGGTGTAAAGCCTAAAGCCGCAGATGAGAAGTGGTTGGTCAATTTAATTCAGCAGGTTAAAAAGGTCACAGGAGCCACAGATAAAACGATATTTGAATTGCAGTCAATGAACTGGAAAAAGGATGGGCAACATCTTTCAATCGACTCAGTAAAACTGGCTCAGTGGATGAGCTTATTACAACGCAATGGAGTAAAGCATTATGGATATTATCCAGATGATTTTGTGAAAAACAGTCCCGATATGAAAACCATTCGCCCTGAATTTTCTTTAGCCTGGTATCCCGAAAATGACTAATCGTTTAATATCGCTCCTAATATTATGCCTGGTGTTATGCGTTCCGCTGACTATTGCTTTATTATTCTCTCCGGAATCGACATTAAGGTTTGTTTTTTTCTGGCCCTTTTTTATGTCTATTCTCTGGTGCATAGGCGGTATTTATTACTGGCTTTGTCGGGAGCGCCGCTGGCGCTGGGGAGCTGAAGCGCCAGTCCCCAAACTCAAGGGGGATCCACTCGTCTCTATTTTGATCCCCTGTTTTAACGAAGAGAAAAATATCGATGAAACCATTGAAGCGGCAATGTCACAAAATTACCCCAACATCGAGGTCATTGCCATCAACGATGGTTCTTCCGATAACACCGCAGGATGCTTAGACAGACTTGCCGCTCGTTACCCTCGGTTGCGAGTGATCCACCTTGCAACCAACCAGGGAAAAGCGATTGCGCTGAAAACGGGTGCTGCGGCTGCTAACAGTGAATACCTGGTTTGTGTTGACGGCGATGCTCGTCTCGATCCGAATGCCGTTGCTTACATTGTCGCACCCATGGTGAATAATCCGCGCGTCGGTGCGGTGACCGGTAACCCGCGAATTCGTACACGCTCAACGCTGGTCGGCAAAATACAGGTGGGGGAGTTTTCCTCCATTATTGGGTTAATTAAACGTACACAACGCGTGTATGGCCAAATGTTTACTGTCTCCGGGGTCATTGCTGCTTTTCGCCGCAGTGCACTGGCTAATGTCGGGTACTGGAGTGAGGACATTATCACTGAGGATATTGATATTAGCTGGAAGCTTGAGCTTAACCACTGGTCAATTTTCTACGAGCCTCGCGCTCTATGCTGGATCTTAATGCCTGAGACATTAAAAGGTCTTTGGAAACAGCGGTTACGCTGGGCGCAAGGGGGGGCAGAAGTTTTCCTGAAAAATATGACCCGGCTCTGGCGTTGGAAAAATCGCAGAATGTGGCCGCTGTTCATCGAATATTGTCTGACTACCGCATGGGCGTTTACCTGCTTTGCCAGCTTCCTGGTGCTTATTATTGATAAGTGTCTACATGTACCAGTGGCAGTAAAACCCGCCGAAATCGCTACGGCAGAATTTGCGGGATTGCTGTTGTGCTGTTTATGTCTGATTCAGTTTGTTGTCAGCATACTCATTGAACGTCGGTATGAAAAAGGAATTACACCTACGTTGTTCTGGATCATCTGGTTCCCCATTGTCTTCTGGATCCTTGGTCTATGCACCACGCTGTATTCCTTTACGCAGACTATGCTTTTCCCCGAGACAAAACGAGCCCGCTGGAACAGTCCTGACAGAGGAATTGGGAGAATATAAGATGAAGGAACTCATCATTAAGACAAAAACAAGCAAGTTACAAAGCGTCATTGAATTTATTTTAACACTGCTGCTTTGGGGCGCTTTCTTTTATTGGCTTTTAAATTTTGTAATCAACCTGACCAGTGAACATATGTGGTTAAGTGAAGTTTCTTCAAGGCTGGCGCTTTACTTCTTAGCCGCTCTCGTTTGTTCAGCCGTACTCGTCGCCTGGGCAATATACAATAAGATTCGGTTCCGACATAACCGTCGTCGTTTTACTCGTGAGTTGAGCGCTGAAGAATTGGCAACAAGCCATTCAGTTTCAGAGAATGTTTATGCGCAGTTGCAAAACAGTCGGGCCATGCAGGTACACTTTAATAAAGAGGGTGAGATAAACAAAGTTGAAACCGTGGTAATCTAATCTGCTTCTGCTTGCATAGCCCGGGAATGGGTATGCAAGCAGAACATTCTTTCCCGTTCACGTTCTCATTGCATTAAGCGTTTTCACCACCACACAGTTCTTCCCTTTGTGCTTCGCATCATATAAGGCCTTATCAACCAGGTGATTAACCTGAGAAAGAGTCGAGTGCGTGTTTTCTATATTCAGCAACCCAATGCTTAATGTGATCGTTTTTGGAATATTATAGCCATTACCATTTTGCGTTCTGCTTTCGATAGTTCTGCGGATACGCTCAGCAAATTTTTCGGCATCTGTTGGCTTTATATCCGTCATGATAATGCCAAACTCTTCACCGCCGAGTCGAGCCACGATATCCTCAGAACGAACATTCTTTTTAATTAAATCGGCAACCGTCAGTATGACTCTGTCACCGACCGGATGGCCCCAGGTATCATTGATCATTTTGAAGTTATCGATATCGATCATCATCACACACATATTTTTTGTACTGTTTTCACCAATAAGCTTTTCCAGCTTTGAAAAATAATAGCGGCGATTATATATTTGCGTTAAGGGATCTTTTGTTGCCATATCCCGGCACTCGCTCAGTTTACTGAATACGTTATACATTAATGTAAATATGACAAAGAGCTTACTGATGACTTCAACCGTTCGCCCTATATACCAGATAGATAAGTTGTATACATCAAGAAGCAGTAAGAAGAAATTATAAACAATGGCTGAAAAACAGATAATGATAATGCTGTTCCATATGTTGGAGTCTAGTTTTGTTACCAGGACAATACAGACAGCAAGAACCGTCCAAAAGATGATAAGTGCATTAATATAACTGATGTCCCAGATCGCCTTGCCCCGGAGATCGGTATAGCCAGTAATCACTAAGTTGTATTCTGGATTATAACTGCTGAGATTATGCGCAATAATCGGGCAAGCAATAGATATTGCCAGGCAAGCTAACAAATATAGCGACGTATGCTTCTTTCTTGATGAGTTACGCTGATCCTGATTTTCAAACAGTAAAGCAATACCCAATAAGAGTAAAAAATTGAGTTGGCGGAAAAAGTAAAATATAGCGGTATCGTTCGTTTTAATCTCTAACGACAGATACTCTTCAATGGGTTTTTGAATAATAATTATAGTTTCTGCAAAGTAGATCAAACTACTTAAGAAAGCAAAACCAAGGATGCAGTTAGAAAAGTTATTTTTTTCAGAGATATAGTTCATTTGCATAAAGACAAATGCAATGGTATCCAAAAAGAATAACGATATAACCACAATGAGGTACGTTGAAAGAGGTACCACCGATCCATCGCCACCTTCACATAACAATGTATTTGCAAATACCAGGATACAGATAAGTAAGATTCCAGCAAAAGCAATATACTGAAAAGATAAACACTTTCTCTTCATTGAGACTCTTCCATGTAAAACGAGGGACAACATTCATCCTAATAATATCTTCTCGCTAATTATAATCAAAATCAAGAAATAGCAAATAGTTTCAAGTTAGTTATGTTTAAGAAAACAATAGTCAACTAACTTAATGCTTAACATTTTATTAATGAGATGTTTTCTACCCGTCAATATTATCATTGAAAAATCAGTAATAAAACACAATGATAAAAATCATGTTAAAGATAGTTCATATTTTTTTAAAAAAATATTCATTTCGAAAAAACCGAATCATCAGCACGATTAATGCGTATTTAAAAGATTAAGAAAAGTCTATAGTATGCTTTTATTTTATGGGAGAGACGTTAACCGTCATCTTTCTTTTAGGATATCTGGTGCTATGTACCAAAGCACTTTTACAATAAAGTAACTCTGAACACTCCTCAGCATTACCGTTGAGCAATGGATTGTAAGTAAAAAAAGTTGATCTTAGCATTTTATAAACCATGTTTTCTCAAACGTGGAGCACTGCTTATTTGTACGTAAAGTTGTATATAAGGGAATATGTAATGCATGTAAAATGGGCCGATTTTTTGGTATCTAAAACCCCTGTTAATTCAAATAACAGCGATACAGATTTATCCTTTGTCATTCATAAGGATAATGGCGCAAGCGTTGGTGAGGGAAGGATGGCCTCGCTTGCCGAAATTAAATTCCTGATGGCGCTAGGAAAAACATTTGTATTAATACATAAACAGCCTGACGGTCACTGGCGGAAAGATAAACGGCTCTCGAAGGATAATTTGAGTAAGCTCTTTGGTTCAGTAAGCTAACTCCCCCTCCCCGTCTTCTATCGGCAAACCCAGTCGTCATTTCTTTAAACCTGGGCTTGCCGATAACATATGCGCGTAGTGAGGGCATGGTTTCTCCGCGCATTTTTCCTTCAATCCCGCGATTACTGGTGCAAGCGTTGAGTTTCGGGGCAGCCGATACTGCGCCGCCACGCCCCCGGTGCCTGACCAAATTGACGCTTGAAGCTGCGATTAAACGACTGTTGAGAGTCAAATCCCAACCCGATCGCCACGTTCAATATGGGTTCGTCACTGTGCGTTAAGCGTTCAACCGATTTTTGCAGCTTTTGTGAACGAATATACTCGGCAAGTGGATAACCGGTGTGCTCTTTGAATATGCGCTGGAGGTGCCATTTCGAATAGCCGGCTCGCCTGGAAACGGTGTTAATGTCCAGACGGCTATCCAGATTGTTGTCGATCCAGTCGAGTAAGTCGTTAATAAATGCGCCAGTGTTCATCTCAGCTCCCCCAGGCAGCGTTTTAAAAAGCATTTTTATCTGTTGCATTTAAAGGTGGCCTGTTTTTGCACAAAATGCAAGTTTTATTGTTACACTTAAATCCCCATAAGAAACCCGTCTTTTACCTTTAAGTAAAACAGCACATAAAGTGTATCAATAATTCTTGCACTTAATTTTGCGCCTTTCTACAATTGCTAAGATAGTGTATTCGCAATTGTTACAATTTTGTGGCGATGACCGACACAAATGGCCTTAAGCCAGTCCGGACAAAGGAAGTGGCGCAGCGTCTCCCGCGGCGTCTTGCCCGGCGGCTACAATTACCGGATTAAAAATAATGAGCCTGCAAAAAACCTGGGGTAACGTTTATCTGAGCGCATCGGGAGCGATTTTGCTCTCCGTACTGCTCGTCGGGTGCGATGACAGTGTCGCGCAAAACGCCGCACCACAAGCGCCCGCCGTCAGCGCCGCTAACGTGGTCGTGAAATCTATAAGTCAGTGGGATAGCTTTAACGGCCGGATTGAAGCGGTGGAAAGCGTGCAGCTACGCCCTCGCGTCTCCGGCTACATTGAGAAAGTGAATTACACCGACGGCCAGGAAGTGAAAAAGGGCGATGTGTTATTCACTATTGATGACAGAACTTATCGCGCCGCGTTAGAACAGGCACAGGCGACGCTGGCGAGAGCCAAAACGCAGGCCAGCCTGGCACGAAGCGAGGCAAGCCGTACCGATAAATTAGTCAATACCAACGTGGTCTCCCGTGAGGAATGGGAACAGCGCCGCTCGGCCGCGACGCAGGCACAAGCCGACATTCGCGCGGCACAAGCGGCGGTGGATGCCGCACAGCTTAACCTGGACTTTACTAAAGTGACCGCGCCTATTGATGGTCGCGCCAGCCGCGCATTGATTACCAGCGGTAATCTGGTCACGGCCGGTGACAGCGCCAGCGTACTCACCACGCTGGTATCGCAAAAAACGGTTTACGTCTACTTTGACGTGGATGAGTCGACCTACCTTCACTACCAAAATCTCGCCCGCAACGGGCAGGGTGCCTCTAGTCAGCACCAGGCGCTTCCGGTTGAGATTGGCCTTGTTGGCGAGGATGGCTATCCTCATCAGGGCAAAGTCGATTTTCTTGATAATCAGCTCACACCGAGTACCGGCACGATCCGCATGCGCGCGCTGCTGGATAACACACAGCGTCAGTTCACGCCGGGACTCTTTGCTCGCGTACGCCTGCCGGGAAGCGCTGAATTCCAGGCGACACTTATCGACGACAAAGCGGTGCTGACCGATCAGGATCGTAAATATGTTTATATCGTTGATAACGAGGGTAAAGCGCAGCGCCGCGATATTACACCGGGCCGTCTGGCTGAAGGTTTACGTATCGTGCAGCAGGGGCTGAAGCCTGGCGATAAAGTCATCGTCGATGGTTTACAAAAGGTGTTTATGCCGGGCATGCCGGTTAACGCGAAAACCATTGCCATGACCACCCGCACTGCCTCCAACTGATCCCTTACCTGAGAATCCGACCCATGGACTTTTCCCGTTTTTTTATCGACAGGCCAATTTTCGCCGCAGTGCTGTCGATTCTGATTTTTATCACCGGATTAATCGCCATCCCGCTATTGCCGGTCAGCGAATATCCTGACGTTGTACCGCCAAGCGTGCAGGTTCGCGCGGAGTATCCCGGTGCTAACCCAAAAGTGATTGCAGAGACGGTGGCAACGCCGCTGGAAGAAGCGATCAACGGCGTTGAAAACATGATGTACATGAAATCCGTCGCAGGCTCCGACGGCGTACTGGTGACCACCGTGACTTTCCGTCCGGGTACAGATCCCGACCAGGCGCAGGTCCAGGTGCAAAACCGGGTATCGCAGGCCGAAGCGCGTCTGCCGGAAGATGTGCGACGTTTGGGTATCACGACTCAGAAACAATCACCGACGCTCACGCTGGTGGTGCATCTGTTTTCACCCAACGGTAAGTACGATTCCCTGTACATGCGTAACTACGCCACGCTGAAGGTGAAGGACGAGCTGGCGCGCCTGCCAGGCGTCGGCCAGATTCAGATTTTTGGCTCGGGCGAATACGCGATGCGCATCTGGCTGGATCCCAATAAAGTGGCTGCTCGCGGATTAACGGCCTCGGATGTCGTCACGGCGATGCAGGAGCAAAACGTCCAGGTTTCCGCCGGGCAGCTTGGTGCCGAGCCGCTGCCAAAAGAGAGTGATTTCCTGATCTCTATTAACGCCCAGGGGCGTCTGCATACGGAAGAAGAGTTTGGCAATATCATTCTGAAAACGGCGCAAGACGGTTCGGTAGTGCGCCTGCGCGACGTGGCACGTATCGAAATGGGCTCTGGCAGCTATGCGTTGCGTTCACAACTGAATAATAAAGATGCGGTCGGGATTGGTATCTTCCAGTCCCCAGGGGCCAACGCCATTGATTTATCGAACGCAGTACGCGCCAAAATGGACGAGTTGTCTGCGCGCTTCCCGGAAGATATGCAATGGGCATCACCTTACGACCCTACGGTTTTTGTTCGCGACTCCATTCGCGCGGTCGTGCAGACCCTTCTGGAAGCGGTCGTGCTGGTGGTACTGGTGGTCATTCTGTTCCTGCAGACCTGGCGCGCATCGATTATTCCGCTGATCGCGGTGCCGGTATCGGTCGTGGGGACCTTCGGCATTCTTTATCTGCTTGGTTTCTCGCTTAATACGCTGAGTTTGTTCGGACTGGTGTTGGCTATCGGTATCGTGGTGGATGACGCCATCGTGGTGGTGGAAAACGTCGAGCGCAATATTGAAGAGGGGCTTTCTCCTCTTCAGGCGGCGCACCAGGCGATGAGTGAAGTTTCCGGGCCGATTATCGCGATTGCCCTGGTGCTGTGCGCGGTATTCGTCCCGATGGCGTTCCTCTCTGGCGTCACCGGTCAGTTCTATAAACAGTTTGCGGTGACGATCGCGATATCAACGGTGATTTCCGCCATCAACTCGCTGACGCTCTCTCCGGCGCTGGCTGCCCTGCTGTTAAAACCGCACGGCGCACCGAAAGATGTCCCTACCCGGATTATTGATCGTCTGTTCGGCTGGATCTTCCGTCCGTTTAACCGTTTTTTCCACCGAAGCTCAACCGGTTATCAGGGGCTGGTGGGTAAAACGCTCGGACGACGCGGCGCGGTATTTGCGGTTTATCTGCTGCTGCTCTGTGCCGCTGGCGTCATGTTTAAAGCGGTACCCGGCGGGTTTATTCCTACTCAGGATAAGCTGTATTTGATTGGCGGCGTAAAAATGCCGGAAGGCTCTTCGCTGGCGCGCACCGATGCGGTGATCCGCCAAATGAGCGAGATCGGCATGAATACCGAAGGTGTGGATTATGCAGTGGCCTTTCCTGGGTTGAACGCGCTGCAATTTACCAACACGCCGAATACCGGGACGGTCTTCTTTGGCCTGAAACCGTTCGATCAGCGTAAACAAACTGCTGCGGAGATTAACGCTGAGATCAACGCGAAAATCGCGCAGATCCAGCAGGGCTTCGGTTTCTCCATCCTGCCGCCGCCGATTTTAGGGCTGGGCCAGGGGTCAGGCTATTCGCTGTACATTCAGGATCGCGCCGGTCTTGGTTATGGCGCACTGCAAAACGCGGTGAATACGATGTCCGGCGCGATTATGCAGACGCCGGGGATGCATTTCCCCATCTCAACTTACCAGGCGAACGTACCGCAACTGGATGTGCAGGTTGATCGTGATAAGGCGAAGGCGCAGGGCGTGTCGCTGACTGAACTTTTCGGAACGCTGCAAACCTATCTGGGATCGTCATATGTCAATGACTTTAATGAGTTCGGGCGCACCTGGCGCGTGATGGCGCAGGCCGACGGACCATACCGCGACAGCGTGGAAGATATTGCTAATTTGCGCACCCGTAATAATCAGGGCGAAATGGTGCCGATCGGCAGTATGGTGGATATCAGCACTACGTACGGGCCGGATCCGGTGATCCGTTACAATGGCTATCCGGCTGCGGATCTGATTGGCGACGCCGACCCGCGCGTTCTATCTTCCGCGCAGGCGATGACGCAGCTGGGCGGGATGTCTCAGCAGATCCTGCCGAATGGAATGAACATTGAATGGACAGACCTGAGCTTTCAACAGGCCACACAGGGTAATACCGCGCTGATCGTCTTCCCGGTCGCGGTACTGCTTGCTTTCCTGGTGCTGGCGGCGCTGTACGAAAGCTGGACGCTGCCGTTGGCGGTGATCCTTATCGTCCCGATGACAATGCTGTCCGCGCTGTTTGGCGTCTGGCTGACCGGTGGCGATAACAATGTGTTCGTGCAGGTGGGACTGGTCGTTCTTATGGGTCTGGCCTGTAAAAACGCAATTCTGATCGTTGAGTTTGCCCGGGAGCTGGAAATCCAGGGTAAAGGGATCATGGAGGCGGCGCTGGAAGCCTGTCGCCTGCGTTTACGCCCGATTGTGATGACCTCCATCGCCTTTATTGCCGGGACGATCCCGTTGATCCTCGGCCACGGCGCGGGAGCAGAAGTGCGGGGTGTCACCGGGATTACCGTGTTCTCCGGAATGCTGGGCGTGACGCTGTTTGGTCTGTTCCTGACACCGGTGTTTTACGTGACGCTGCGTAAGCTCGTGACGCGCAGTAAAGTAGAAAGAGACGTTTTGCCTGCGTAAACCATCGTCGATAATAAAAAACCGCCCTCACGATGAAGGCGGTTTTTTTTTGTAATGCGGGAATAATTAAGACGTTTTTTTATACGGGGTATCGATTTCAGGTACCGGATCGCACCCGCTGGTATCGGCTTTCTTGACCTCTTCCAGCGCGCTTGCCACGGTGTGGCGAGCTAATACGTCTAGCGAAGCCTGTTCCGCTTCATCAGCAATAGATTTGAAGTACCAGCAGGCGTTGGCGCTGACCACGCAGCGAGCCGGTACGTCTGGGCGCGACGCCCACAGCTTTTTATCTTCTATTACGGAAAGATAGATATCGCGCAGGGTGATCTTATCCGCCGGGCGGCCAAGATGAATAGAGCCGTTGCGGCCAAGCGTTGAAACGATAATCCCGTCACGCGTGAGCGGAACCATTAATTTGCGGATAAAGCTCGGATTCGCTTCCAGACCGTAGGCCAGAATGGCGCTCGTCGAACGTTCACCCATCTGCTCCGCCATCGCTACGCTGAGAACCATCTGCAAAGCTGTCGGGAAGCGGTAATCAAGCATTTTAATGTCCTGGGTTGCGGTCAATCTTGTTCTTTTTGGCACCGCAGAGGAGGTAAATAATCAATAAGTAACAATATAACAAATACGGTAATTTTTTTGAAGCAATCAACCCGAAACCTGACGGGTAATTTTTCAAAAATGTCGTTATGATCGACCGGTAGCAGGAACCGGCTTACCCGGCTCCTGCTTGCCTTCAGTCAACTGCCGGGTTTACCAGCTGTATTTAACCCCCAGCATTCCCTGGGTATCGCTGTAGCCTTTATCGCCCAACTGAACTCCCACGTTGCCCCACACGCTCAGACGATCGTTCAGTTTGCCTTCCACGCCAGTGCGAACTTCGCCCAGATTACGCGCACCGTCACGGCTGACTTTTGTCCCGTCCATTTTCACGCCCCATGTTTCGGTGTTGTGGATCCAGTTCACCTCCACGAACGGCTGGAAGGTACGCTGTTTACCGTCATCCATTTTATGGTGACTGTTCAGGTACGTTCTCACCCCGAGGCGAGTCTGGATGTTACCGTCGCCTTCTGTTTCGATGCGGGTACCGTCCTTACGATGATGGGCATCATCCTTCACGCCCATCCAGGTGACCTGCGCCTGAGGCTGAACATACCAGGTGTTCAGCGTCCCCTGGCTACCGTAGAACTCCCCGGCTTTCAGGGTATAACCGGCTTCGAGGGAGGCGGTCAGACCTTTCGATTTGTAGCTGTCGCTGTCACGGTTGTCTGATTCCACGCTGCTGTCGAACCAGTTGTAGAGCATCCAGCTGTCCATATACATGCCGGTTTTCTTCGCATCGTTCTGGTACCAGGTGCCGTACAGACCGGCACTGTAGCCACTGACGCGTCCGTCAGAACCGTACCCGACACGGTCGCTTCGGGTATTACTGTGCTCGTTCGCATAACCGCCCATTACGCCCAGATGCCAGCGGTCCAGTCCATCGGAACTCCACTGCGCGATATCGCCACCCAGTCGCAGCACGTAGCGGTTGCTTTGGGTTTTCAACTGACCGTCACCTGCACTCGAACGCTCGTGACCGCCGACGTGGCGCATCCACATACTGCTGACGTTATCGTTACCGTTGTACAGCGCATCGGTGTACTGCGGTTCACCGAGACGGTCGTGCAGGCGGTGGTTAAACAGCGTGTTGGCTGCCGCAATATTGCTGATATAGCTGCCGGCTTCCGGACGCAGTGCGGCCGGCGCGGTCGGGTCCACTTCCGGTGAGGTCGGTCCTGACGGATCAACATCTACCGGATTCGGATCGTCCTGCGGCGGTACGCTGTTCTTCCACTTACTGGTCAGGTACCAGTTTTTCACGCCATTACCGGTGCCTTTCGCCAGGGCATAGACGTAGGCCCCTGCTTCCACAGTGCCGGTGGTCAGAGTGAATTTGCCACCCGAGTTGCCGTTAACCTCAATCACCTCGATACCGTTCACGGTTTGCGCACCGGTACCGCCAGTATTGGTTACGCTGACACGGGTCGTCCCCGTCGTGTTGCCCTGTACCGTCAGTTTGTCCGTCGGTGAGTTGTCATCGCCAAGTTCGGTATTGAATGCCAGCAGGCCGTTGTTCCCGGCATAGTTGCCGTTCACATTCAGAGTGTTGCCCGGCTGGCCGTCACCACGGGTCAGCAGCACTGAGCCGCTGTTGGTCAGGCTGCCGCCCACCGTGAAGTCGGTCATCTGCATGGTACCGCCCTGTTTGACATCCACATCTCCGGCTGTGCTGCCGTAACCGGTGAAGATAGCCCCGTTGCGCACGTTCACCAGACTGCCTGCCATATCTACGCCAGTATCTGCGTCACTGCCCAGCGCCAGCGTACCGGCGGTGATATCCGTGGTGCCGGTGAAGGCCGCTGAATCCTGCGTCAGGGTCAGGGTACCGGCACCCGCTTTAGTCAGGCCGCCGCTGCCACTGACGCTGTTGCTGAGCGTCCAGTCGCCGGCGGTATTCACGGTCAGCAGGTCGTTATCATTGACCGCTGCGGTGCCGAGATTGTTCTGCTCGCTGACCGTCAGGTTGCTGCCGCTGTCGATGTTGAACATCCCGCTGAAACCGCTGTTGTCGCCGGTGATCTGCGCACTCGTGTTGTCAGTGGCATCCACGTCGCCAGTACCGCTGATGTTGTTAGCCAGCATGCCGAGAACACTGTCCAGCGTCAGGGTACCTTCATCGTTGATATCACCAGAGCCTGCGCCCTGCGCGTTGTTAATCACCGCTTCTGCACCATTGCTGATGGTAGTGGTGGCGCTCAGGCTACCATTGGCACCGTCGATGGTCAGCACGCCACCCTCAACGTTCAGCTTACCGCTGCCGGTCAGGCTGCCATTGCTGTAACCGCCGCTGGTCAGATTCAGCATCCCGCCGTTAACGTCAAGAATGGAGTCGACATCACCCGCCAGTTGACCGACCGTCTGCTCAGTGCCATTGAGATCCGCCTTCGCGGTGCTGTAGATATGCAGCTCACTGGTGTTACCCAGCGCGCCGTCCACGTCGGTACGCAAGGTCCCGCTCGTCACCGTGGTGTTACCGGTGTAGTCGTTGCCGCTGTTGGACAGCGACAGTACGTCGTTGCCGGAAGTACTGGTGGCGAGGTTACCGCTACCGGTGATACGAGCGGACTGATCCGCTGCTGCGCCAGTGGCACCCGTCGTGCCTTCAAGCGTCAGGGTCTGGTTCGCCAGCAGCTCCAGTTCCTTCAGGCCGTAGTTCACGTACAGGCCGTCCTGGCTGCCGGTCGCCCCAGCGGTGGTCAGGCGATAGTCGTATGTACCTTTCGCTACCGTGCTGCCGCCCTGAGCAATATCGACCCGTGTGGCAGAGGTAATAACGTTGCCGCTCTGGTCTTTCAGCGTCAGGTTCCCCCCGCTGCCGTTGACCTGCGCGGCACTGACTAGCCCCAGACCAATGTTGGCATCGTCCTGGGTCATCAAAGACGCCGTTGTAGATGTTTCATAACTTGGAACATACGGAGCCGGAACGTTGATCTGTACCGTACCCGTGCCGGACGCATCCAGTTTCCCGACCATCACATGGCTGGTTGCCACTTTCTGTGCCGGAGCGGTGGCATTAAATTCCACTTCGCCACTGGCAAAGGTAAGCCCACCGATAACCTGTTCACCGTCAGCCACTGTGGTAATGCTACCGCTGTTCGCTTTCAGAGTCGCTTTAGTCAGCGCTGAGGTATTCGTACCGCCCAGGGCAAACAGCGCGTTGTTCATGTCCACGGTACCGGCAAAGGCACTGCCGGCCGTGGAGGCAAAACCGAACGATTTGCCGCCATTATCCACGTCGACGGTACCTGTTCCGGTCAGTTTGTTGGTGAAAGTGCGGTCAGCCGCACTGTTCACCGCCAGTACTGAGCGGGTATCGATATCAAATGCAGCCCCGCCGGTCGGTTTACCGCCGAGCGAGTAGCCGTTATCGAGGCTGAACAGGGAACCATTACGCAGGTTTACCTGGTTGTAGTTGTTGATCTGTGCGCCGGTGCCATTCATATGGAAGCCCGCCGTCACACCGTCAAACACCGCGGTGGCGGTGCCGCTACCACCGTTCAGGGCGTTAAACGTGTTACCGTTACCCAGGATGGTCACAGTATCTGTACCTGCGGAACCGCTTACGGTGTTCACCTCCGCGCTGTTTTTCAGCAGTACAGCATTCCTGCCGCTGCCGTTGAGTGCAATATTCCCACCCACCAGACCGCTATCTACGGTAACGGCGTTGTTGCCGCTGCTTGTGGTGATATTGTTGCTGACGGTGCCGGTGTTATTCACCGTGGCATTTGCCCCGTTCATCACCACGTCACCGTTAATGAGACCGGCGTTGTTCATCGTGGCATTCGCCGCGCTCATCGCCAGCGTCGGCGTACCGGAGGCGGAAGCCGTGATCACCCCGGTATTGGCGTTGGTGAAGGTGGTGGCATTAGCCGTATCGACCGTCGGTGCCACGGAACTGGACGAGGACAGGATGCCCCGGTTAGTCGCCGCCGTGACGCCACTGCCGAGTTTCAGCGCAGAACCACCCGCCGCGTGAGTCACATTGACGCTTGCCGCCGTGTCCACGGTACCGTAGGTGTTGGCCAGAATCCCTGTACCACCCGCGCCGGTGACGTTAATGGTCAAGCCGGACGAGCCGGAGATATCAAGATTACCGGTGGTCGCACTGCCATCAGCTTTCTGAAACGCAATCCCGGTTCCTGAACCGCTGACGTTAATGGTACCGCTGTTGGTTTTATCGATAGTAACCGATGTCCGCACCCCGGCACCGTTCGCCACATCAATGGTGGTACCGGTCAGCTGCAGGTCTGTCAGGTTAGCGGCGTTTTCAATACCGTTCCCTGTGGCTCCCGCTGCGTTAACGATAATGTGTGCATTAGTGACGTCGAGTCCGGTTGCGCCAGTGCTGACCAGCACGCCATCAGCCGTTCCCCGCGCCTCAATGGTACCGACTCCGCTGCCGACAAGGTTCAACGCTCCTGCAGCAAGTTCGATAGCTGCATTACCGTCAGTCGCCAGCACGGTCCCACTGTTGCTGACAGTTGAAGCCTGGTTCTGGTCGCCCTTGCCGACGTACAGGGCGGTACCGTTAGCGGTGATGTTGCCGCTATTATCCTCTTCACCGCCCAGCACTTTCACTGCCGTTGAGCCAGTACCGGTGAGGACGATATCGCCGCTGTTATCAAGCGTGCCGCTGTTCTGCGCAGTAAAGGCAGTCGCACCATTTATTGATGAACTGATGGTCGCAGCGTTATTGAGTTGGGCACCGCTGTTGGTGGCAATCAGTGAACCGTCAGAACCGTAGGTGTTACCGTCTACGGTACCCGCTTTTGCACCGGTGCCGGTCAGATCCAGAGTGGCACCGCTTTCGATAGTGACCGTTGACTTGCCGGAGGCGATCACGCCCGTGGCACCCGTACCGCTGATGTCCAGGGTACTGCCGCTGCCGATCGTGGCACTGGTTCCGAGACCTGTGGTATGGAGCGCCGTCGCCCCTTTACCGCTGGCCGCGACCTGGATGTCGCCGCTCATTGTCGCCCCGTCTTCCAGACGGAACAGCGTTGAACGTTCACCGGCCGCATCCAGTACCGTACCCGTTGGCACATTCGTATTAATGGTCGAGCCCGCGCCGGAGATAGCGAACAGGATCTGGTCGGTCGCGGTGGAGGAGAAGTCCGGCGTGGCGGTCCCCGAGAGATTGACCGTCGCCCCGTCAGAAGCACGCACACCGATAGCGCCGTCCCCGTTCAGGGTCACGGTGCCGCCGGTCATATTTACCGTCGTTTTTGCGCCGCTGGCGATAATACCGGTAGTACGATTGGCAACATTGCCGCCGTTCAGCACAATATTACCCGAGTTGTTGACCACGGTGGTGTTGGTGCCGGTCGCATCCTGCGCCACGATACCCGTCCCACCCGCACCAACAGTGATGCTGCCGGTGTTATTCCCGCGGGCACCGGCTTCAATCAGCAGGCCAGTGGTATCTTCTCCGGTGAAGGCAATGTTACCTGCGTTACTGATTTCCGCACCGTTACGGGCAATAAACCCGGTCACCGCATCCAGCGCGGAGTTCAGCGCGGCTTCAGTGACCAGGATAGTCCCTGTACCGAAACCCGTCGCCCCCGCACTCAGCGCCGCATTCGCCAGCACACCCGCAATTACGCTGCCGGATGCATTACCGTTGATATCATACCCCTGACCGTCAACAATCCCTGCTACCGCACCGGTGGCCGTCATGTTGATTTTAGCGTTAGAGGTAATTTTGCCCTGCGCCCCACCCTGAATCATCACGCCGGTGGAGTCTTCTCCGGAGAGATTAAGGGTCATACCGCCGGAGTTAAAGGCAGAAATATTGCCGCTGGTGGCGTCTTTGCCGTTAGCCACCACCGTAGTCGCGCCCTGACCGGAGGCGGTCAGAATCGAGGCTGCACCCGCACCACCGGCGAAGTCTGCCCCGCCGTCCACGCGGAACAGGACAGAGCCATCGGTGCTGACATCCTGAGAGCCGGTACCGTTATTAGTGATGGAGGCGGTCGGGCCATAAACGTAATAGCCGATCTGGTTGGTGCCGTTCTCAAAGTTCACTTCACCGGTACCCGAAATGGCCACGCTGCCGCCATTACGGGCATGAACACCTATTGCACCATCACCGCTCATATTGATCTGGCCGGAGATATCAACCAGTGAACCAGCCCCTTCGGACCAGACACCGTAGTTACGCAGTCCGGTTGACAGTTCTGCGCCACCGTTAATATTAATGTCGCCGGATAATGACGCTTTCCCGCCGGAAACCGCTTTGATCCCGGTGTTGTTCACGCCATTAAGATTGATTGTGCCCGAACTGGTTACCGTTCCAGCGGTATTACTGCGGGTGTAAATACCAATGCTTTCAGAGGGAACGAAAGCGCCATCATCCCCATTGCTGTTGACGTTGATGACGCCACTGTTTATCAAAGACGTTGTGCCATTAATGGCATGCAGGCCATAAACTCCATTCGCCAGAGAGCTGAGGGTGATTGTTCCCTGGTTGTCGGCACTACCACCGCTTTCAGTAAGAATTGCGGCACTTCCCGTGTTCAGATAGGCTTCACTATTCCCATCCAGGGAATACCCTAAATTAATCTTACCCGTAGATTTGTTAACAAAACTCGCGCCGCTAAGAACCCTGGCAACATTCACGCTGCCGGTCTGGAATTTATCAACAGTATTGCTCCAGTAACCGGTGTACATGGTTCCTGCGTTTTCACCACTGCCAACTTGATTGATCTGCACCCCTTCAACATAGCCATTCTGATTTTTATTGGTATAGTTGTAACGTGGTGAAATGGAGTAAGTTCCTGACGCGCTATTGATAAAACGACTACCGTTACCAAAAAGAACGATAGGATTATTTTGATAGGCACTATCTGGAATGTTACCACCAAGACTTAACACGCCATTATTGATAAAGGAAGAGCCACTATAGACCTGGGCAATCCTGTTGGTGGTCATTGCCGTTCCGTTATTAATAAACGTGGCTTTGTTATCCAGTTGGACAAGTTTAAATGCCGCGCTACTGCTAGCTCTCAAATCAATTGATCCGCCCGGGGCAATGGTGATTGTGGCGTTCTGTCCATTTGCGCGAAGAAAAGCAACATCACGATCGCCATAAGCTGAGACATCAAACCCATCCGGAATGTGGGAGACGAGATAAGTCTGGGAGGCCGTGGAATAAGCTTTATCCAATTCAGCCTGGTAGCTGGCGTATGCCAGGTCGCCGGAAGACAACTTACTGACGATCCAGTTGTTCCAGGCTTTAAAATCGGCAAGGGAATTGACGGTATGTGAGGAACCATCAAATGCGGTGAAAGTCCCCGAATAATTGTTTGTCTTAATGGTCCTGTAAGTGCTTGAACTCAGAGAGTCTAAATCACTCGGAATAACAGTCTGAATCAGCTGTTGGGAAGTCCAGTTCGCTGTGGCGTTATTCGCACTGGTACCATCAACGTAAACCAGAGCGCTTTCTCTTAACTCACCAATGCTATATTGATTTTTATTAAGTGATATATTTGCCACACCATTAGTAACGGTTGCCAGTCGGCTATCTATATAAGGTTCAGCATCCGGCAAAACGAATGGTTCAGCAGGGTTGAAAGTGTAGGCATCCAGCTCCGTAAATGCCGCTGAATTATACACCATGATTGTTTTGTTGCTCGCGGTGATGGGATCATACACCGTCACCGCAGTCGTCATACCTGGAAATATAAGGGTATTCCCGGCGGCAGGTAACGACGTTATGACATTACCGTTTTGCGATACGGTATAGCCAGCATTTATGACATGCTGAAGATGAGTCAAATATTTATACGTTAATTCCCCGCCTTGCCACGTGTCCAGCCCTGTAACTAGCCACGTATTTCCGTCAGTAATTTCTGCGGCCCCATTTTGACCATTATTCGTATCCGGGCTCCAGATTGCATCAAGCTGGCATTTCAGGGTTGAAAGTTCACAGGTGGTGGCGAATGCTGTGGTGGATAAGGCAGCTATCAGTCCTACTGACTGTAAAGATTTACTGACTGCTCTTTTAATTCTGGCCCGTCCGAGTTCAGAGGTAACAACCCACTGCATCAGCGTACTGTTCCAGATAACACGATATATTTTATTCATAATAAACATCCTTATACATGCAGCATTCGTCCATTAAACTGATTTTATTGTTACCTTCACCTACAGAACGACTGCACTAAAGTACTCACCGTGTAGAGCTCTCTAAATATCAGTTCCATAATCAGGGTTTAGCTAAACAGCCCCAATTAGCCAAATCATAGAAATGCCAATGTAATCTGCTGTATTTTAAAGATAAATTAATCCCAACCTAGACATTCACCCTGCACCTGGCACTCGCAACGTATTACAGGGGAGTTTAGATATATCAACTAAGCGCAGGTTAACACTCTGGCCTCAGATAACTATGGCATTTAAGACTACTTAAAGATTCGTAAGGTTAATTAAGATTTTATTAAAATATTTCGATGCCAATAAATTACTTTTGTAATTATTTTAATTGTCTTTCTGAAATCATAGCATAAGGATTTTTACCAAAATATACTTTTACACGCATTCTCTTGTAGCAAGCTATTTTATTAAAAAATATTATATTTATACAAAAACCATAACGTGAGAACTTAATTTATTTACATACTTCTATATGTATATCCCTATTTCCTGTGGCTCTCAGAGATTTCCCTGCCCGCTTTTTGCCTTCCGCCTAAATATAACAGTGGATTATCACCAAACGAATCGGAAAACCGATACTGGAAAAACTCTAAAACGGTAGCCAGTTTTAGTTGACCACCACATTACTGTGTGAAAGGATGATACAAAGGAACTCACGCATATACAAAAAGTGCTGTAATGTGCTAAGAGTACTTATAGAGCAATATAACTTAATTATAGTCCGATCAGCGGATCAATACGGAATCTGGCCAGAGGAGGGTGTCGGCTTTGGAAAATAATAACAGCGTCTATAACTTCTATGAGAGTCACTTTGATGAAGCGAACCGTTGCGCAGGGAATCCATTGGAATTCATCCGTTCTCAGGAGATTATTCAGCGATTTTTAACGCCTTCCCCTATGCTTATCGCTGATATCGCCGGCGCAAATGGTTTTTATTCATTCTGGCTGGCAGAGCAAGGGCACCAGGTACATCTGTTAGACCTGTCCGACAAACATATCGAGCAGGCCAGACAGCGCGGACAACAAAGTGCTGTCACGTTGCAATCATACAACTGTGGCGATGCGCGGCAACTGCCATGGGACGGTAACACATTTGATGTAGTGTTGCTGATGGGAGCATTGTATCACCTGCAGGAAAGCAGTGACCGGATGCAATGCATTAAGGAATGCCTCCGCGTTCTGAAACCCGGCGGCATGGCTATTTTTTCTTATATATCCAGATTAGCTTCGCTGGTGGATGGCTATAAATACCAATTTATAGATGACCCGATGTTTCAACGCATCGTGGAAACCGACCTGCAAACAGGAAACCATGAAAACCCAGAAGGTAAGCCTGACTATTTCACTACTGCTTTTTTTCATACTCCGCCATTAATAATACAGGAACTTCAGCAAAGTGGTTTTCAGGACATCAGGCTGTTCGCCGTTGAGGGGTTTGCCAGCATTATTGATACGGATGAGATAATGCGGGTAGAGGATAAAAAAGCGCTTTTACTTAAGCATTTACGCTTAACTGAGGAGCTTCCTGAGCTGCTGGGTATTTCATCGCATCTGCTGGCAGTCGCAAAAAAGGCCTAAGACAATTGCTATTGATTCAATAAGATAGAGGTGATTCAGAGCTGTCTGGAGCGGGCGAAGGGAATCGAACCCTCGTATAGAGCTTGGGAAGCTCTCGTTCTACCATTGAACTACGCCCGCTTTGGAGTGCGTAAGGCATTATAAACCTTACGCTCTTGATGGCAAGGGACACACGCGCTGACTGGCGATTAATTCGCCGTCAGCATTTTGGCTTACTTCCCTGAGGTGGCAGATAGCGCAGTGGGTCAATCGCCGTCGCCCGATAGCGGATCTGGAAGTGCAGCCGTACCGATGCCGCGTCAGTACTGCCCATCGTGGCAATCTTCTGCCCTGCCTTAACGCTTTGGCCGTTATTCACCAACATCGTGTCATTATGCGCATAGGCGGTAATGTAATCTTCACTGTGCTTGATCATGATGAGATTACCGTAGCCACGGAGCTGATTCCCAACGTAGACCACCTTCCCTGCTCCGGCAGCGTAAATCGGCGTGCCCTGAGGGGCCGAGATGTCGATCCCTTTGTTACCGCCATCAGCGGTGGAATACGGCAAAATCACTTTGCCGCTGGCAGGCCATCGCCAACAACGCTGTCCGACCGGCGGCCAGGAAGACTGTGGTACAGAAGAAGATGGTCTGACCGCCGCCGTTTTTGAGGAGGATTTCTTACTGGATTTGGCAGAGGCCGTTTTCGAACCGGCAAGCTTAAGCTTTTGCCCAACCTCGATGGTATAAGGCGGCGAGATGCCATTCAGACGTGCAAGATCTTTAACGCTGGTGCCCGTCGAGCGAGAAATACGGTAAAGCGTATCCCCCCGCTTAACGGTATAAACGGCGCCAGAATACGATCCGGAATCGGATGATTTATTCCCTGAGCAGCCAGCCAGTAACAGTCCCATACAAAGCAGCATCATAATACTCAGGCGATTTCTTATCAGGCGTCCTGCGCTCAAAACCCTTCCTCTTTATGTAAACCTACGTCATATCATATCAGTCATCATCCGGATGCCAAATTTATTGCATCCGTAAAGAAAAAGAGCCAACAATATTATCCTTTATTTCCATTGCCCGAGGCTTGTTTTGGTAATGCTTTAGCCTGAATTTTGGGCTACGCTGGTTATCAGGTCCGGTGAGTTGCCGGAGCGTTATCGTTTTTCAGGAGTTTTCATGACCGGGGAACACGTCATTTTACTGGATGCGCTGGATATTCCTTCCGGTACGCTGGAAAAGTACGCCGCGCATACTCTGCAAACCCCATTACACCTCGCCTTCTCTTCCTGGTTGTTCAATGCAGAAGGCCAATTCTTAATTACCCGCCGTTCCCTCGCCAAAAAAGCGTGGCCGGGAGTCTGGACTAACTCGGTTTGCGGTCACCCGCAGCAGGGTGAAAACACGGTTGAAGCCATTGTCCGTCGCTGTCGTTTTGAACTGGGCGCTGAAATTGCCGGGTTGTCCTGCGTCTATCCGGAATTTCGCTACCGGGCGACCGACCCGAATGGGATCGTAGAGAATGAAGTTTGTCCGGTATTTGCCGCACGCGTAACGAATGACATACAGATGAATGGCGACGAAGTGATGGATTACCGGTGGAGCGATCTGGAATGTATTTTTCAGGCGCTGGATGCGACGCCGTGGGCGTTCAGTCCGTGGATGGTCATGCAGGCCTCGAATGAAGAAGCGCGTGCCTTATTGCGAGATTATTGCCAAAAAATAGCCTGATAGCGCTACGCTTATCAGGCCTGGTAAACCACGCTGTTGCCGGGCTATTCGCCCGGCATTTCAATGCTTACTTAACCGGACGCATCGCCGGGAAGAGGATCACGTCACGGATGGTGTGGCTGTTGGTGAACAGCATAACCATACGGTCGATACCAATACCCAGACCCGCCGTTGGCGGCAGGCCGTGTTCCAGTGCGGTCACGTAGTCTTCGTCGTAGAACATCGCTTCGTCATCACCGGCTTCTTTCGCGTTAACCTGATCCTGGAAGCGCTGTGCCTGATCTTCCGCATCGTTCAACTCGCTAAAGCCGTTACCAATCTCACGACCACCGATGAAGAACTCAAAGCGATCGGTGATTTCCGGGTTCACGTCATTACGACGCGCCAGCGGGGAGACTTCTGCCGGGTATTCAGTGATAAATGTCGGCTGAATCAGGTGTGCTTCGGCAACTTCTTCGAAGATCTCAGTCACGATACGGCCCAGACCCCAGCTCTTCTCAACCTTGATGCCGATAGATTCAGCAATCGCTTTGGCAGAGTCGAAGTTGTCCAGATCGGACATCTCGGTTTCCGGACGGTATTTTTTGATCGCTTCGCGCATGGTCAGTTTTTCGAACGGCTTGCCGAAGTCGAAAACGTCATCGCCGTAAGGCACTTCGGTTTTACCCAGAACGTCTTGCGCTAGCGTACGGAACAGTGACTCAGTCAGCTCGATCAGGTCCTTATAGTCCGCATACGCCATGTAGAGTTCCATCATGGTGAACTCTGGGTTATGACGCACGGAGATACCTTCGTTACGGAAGTTACGGTTGATCTCGAACACACGCTCGAAGCCACCCACAACCAGACGCTTCAGGTACAGTTCCGGCGCGATACGCAGGTACATGTCCAGATCCAGCGCGTTATGATGGGTGATAAACGGACGCGCAGCGGCACCGCCTGGGATCACCTGCATCATTGGGGTTTCAACTTCCATAAAGCCACGGGCGACCATGAACTGACGAATGCCCGCCATGATCTGTGAACGCACTTTAAAGGTGTTGCGGGATTCATCATTAGAGATGAGATCCAGGTAACGCTGACGGTAGCGCGCTTCCTGATCCTGTAAACCGTGGAACTTATCCGGCAGCGGACGCAGTGCTTTGGTCAGCAGACGCAGTTCGGTGCAATGGATCGACAACTCACCGGTTTTGGTCTTGAACAACTTGCCTTTCGCGCCGAGGATATCGCCCAGATCCCATTTCTTGAACTGATCGTTATAAACGCCTTCCGGCAGATCGTCACGGGCAACGTACAGCTGAATGCGCCCACCCACGTCCTGCAAGGTCACGAAAGAGGCTTTACCCATGATACGACGGGTCATCATACGGCCAGCAACAGACACCTCTACGTTCAGCGCTTCCAGCTCTTCGTTCTCTTTCGCGTCGAATTCAGCGTGCAGTTGGTCTGAGGTGTGGTCGCGACGAAAATCGTTCGGGAAGGCGATACCCTGCTCACGCAGGCCAGCCAGCTTCTCGCGGCGTGTTTTCAGTTCATTGTTAAGATCGGTTACCGCGTCAGCGCCCTGTGCGTGTTGTTCAGACATGTTGGTTCCTCATAACCCTGCTTTCAAACTAGCTTCGATAAATTGATCCAGGCTGCCATCCAGCACGGCCTGCGTATTGCGAGTTTCAACCCCGGTACGCAAGTCTTTAATGCGGGAGTCATCAAGGACGTAAGAACGAATCTGGCTGCCCCAGCCGATGTCGGATTTATTATCTTCCATCGCCTGTTTCTCGGCATTTTTCTTCTGCATTTCCAGTTCATAAAGCTTCGCTTTCATCTGCTTCATGGCCTGGTCTTTGTTCTTGTGCTGAGAACGGTCGTTCTGGCACTGTGTTACAGTCCCAGTCGGGATGTGCGTAATACGTACCGCAGATTCAGTACGGTTAACGTGCTGACCACCCGCACCGGAAGCACGGTAAACGTCAATACGTAAATCTGCCGGGTTGATATCGATATCAATATCGTCATCAACTTCCGGATAAACAAAGGCAGAACTGAACGAGGTGTGGCGACGGCCGCCGGAGTCAAACGGGCTCTTACGCACCAGACGATGAACGCCGGTTTCGGTACGCAGCCAGCCGTAGGCATACTCGCCAGAAATCTTAATGGTCACCGACTTAATCCCGGCGACTTCACCTTCAGACTCTTCGATAATCTCGGTCTTAAAGCCTCGCGCTTCAGCCCAACGCAGATACATACGTTCCAGCATGCTTGCCCAGTCCTGCGCTTCAGTACCGCCGGAACCGGCCTGGATATCGAGATAACAGTCCGCGCTGTCATACTCACCGGAGAACATTCGACGGAATTCCAGCTGCGCCAGTTTCTCTTCCAGCGTATCAAGTTCAGCTACGGCTTCGTTAAAAGTTTCTTCGTCGTCGGCTTCTACAGCCAGTTCCAACAGGCCAGAGACATCTTCCAGCCCCTGAGCCATTTGGTCGAGGGTATCGACAATCGCTTCAAGCGCGGAACGCTCTTTGCCCAACGCCTGTGCGCGTTCAGGTTCGTTCCAGACATCCGGCTGTTCCAGCTCGGCGTTTACTTCTTCCAGACGCTCTTTCTTGGCATCATAGTCAAAGATACCCCCTAAGAACGTTGGAGCGCTCCGTGAGGTCCTGAATGCGGTTTTTTACCGGATTAATTTCAAACATGGTCTGATTTCTTTTATTGGACTTGTCAAAATGCGGTGATAAGAGCGGGATTGTACCCAATCCACGCCCTTTTTTGTAGCTTTACTGACGCTATATTGGCCAGATATTGTCGATGATGATCTGAAGGGAGCGATTGCCGCGAAATTCGTTGATATCAAGCCTGTAAGCCAGTTCCACTTCACGCACGCCGTTGTCCGGCCAGACGGAGGTGTCGACGTTGAACGCAATACCGTCGAGCAGCGGACCGCCGCCGATCGGTTCAACCATGACTTTTAAATGACGTTCGCCCACGATGCGCTGCTGCAGTAGCCGGAAACGACCATCGAACAGCGGCTCAGGGAACATCTGTCCCCACGGACCGGCATCGCGCAGCAACTGCGCCACTTCCATGGTCATCTCCGCAGGCGTGAGCGGACCGTCGGAAACCACTTCACCCTGCAACATCGACGGATCCAGCCATTCGGTCACCAGCTCGCCAAAACGCGCCTGGAACAGATCAAACTTCGCTTCTTCAAGCGATAAACCTGCCGCCATTGCATGGCCGCCGAATTTAATCATCAGCCCCGGATGCAGCGTATCCAACCGCTCCAACGCATCACGCATATGAAGCCCCTGAACAGAACGACCAGAGCCTTTGAGTATGCCCTCGCCTGCCGGAGCAAAGGCGATCACCGGACGGTGAAAGCGCTCTTTGATGCGCGATGCCAGAATGCCGACCACCCCCTGGTGCCATTCCGGATGATACATCGCCAGGCCACCGGGTAAGGTGTCGCGACTGCGCTCCAGCTTCTCGCACAAGGTCAGTGCTTCAACCTGCATCCCCTGCTCGATTTCTTTACGCGTCTGATTTAGCGCATCCAGTTCGTTTGCCAGCATACGTGCTTCGCCGATGTTATCGCACAGCAGCAGCGCTACGCCGACGGACATATCGTCCAGACGACCCGCAGCATTAAGGCGCGGGCCCAGCGCGAACCCGAGATCGCTTGCCACCAGTTTTGCCGGTTCGCGGTTAGCGATTTCCAGCAGTGCCTTAATCCCCGGACGGCAAACGCCAGCGCGAATGCGGCTTAAACCCTGCCAGATCAGGATACGGTTGTTCGCGTCTAGCGGTACAACGTCTGCCACCGTCCCCAGTGCGACGAGGTCGAGATACTCAACAATCTTCGGCGCAACAATGCCACGCGCCTCAAACCAGCCCTTGCTTTTGAGATGATTACACAGCACCAGCATCAGATAGAACGCGACCCCGACTCCCGCCAGCGATTTTGACGGGAACGGACAATCGACGAGGTTGGGGTTCACCATTGCATCGGCATTGGGTAGGGTTTCGCCTGGCAGGTGATGATCGGTAACCAACACGCTGATCCCAAGCGCATGAGCATGATCAACCCCGGCGTGGGAGGAGATGCCGTTATCAACGGTCATGATCATTTGCGCGCCGCGCGCATGCGCCTGATCGACCACTTCCGGGCTTAATCCGTAGCCGTCTTCAAAACGGTTGGGAACCAGATATTCGACGGCGCTACAGCCCATCGCCCGCAGGGAGAGCACGCTTAATGCCGTACTGGTGGCACCATCGGCATCAAAATCGCCAACCACCATGATGCGCAGGTTTTTCTCAAACGCGTCATGCAGCATCTCAACGGCTTTTTCGACCCCGGTCAGCGTTTTCCAGTGCAGCATCCCTTTCAGGCCGCGCTCCAGATCCGCCGCCGTTTTCACGCCGCGACTGGCATACAGACGGCGCAACAGCGGAGGCAGTTCGGCAGGCAATGTCGCCGTCTCGTCGGCCTCACGACGACGAAGTTGTATCTTTTGTCTCACGCGAATTATTTACCGCTGGTCTGTTTTTGATGTGCGTCGAGGAACGCTTTCATCTCTTTCGGTCCCTGGTAACCCGGCACCACATAGCCGTTATTCAGCACAATCGCCGGCGTACCGTTAACGCCAAACTGAACGCCCAGCGCATAATGATTCGCAATGTCTATATCACAGGTCGCTGCTTTCACGCCTTTTCCTGCCATGGCGTCATCAAACGCTTTGTTTTTGTCTTTTGCACACCAGATGGACTTCATATCCTGCTCCGCCTGGCTTTCCAGCCCCTGGCGCGGGAACGCGAGATAGCGCACGGTAATACCCAGCGCGTTATAGTCTTTCATCTCTTCATGCAGCTTGTGGCAATAGCCGCAGGTGATGTCAGTAAACACGGTGATGACGTGTTTTTCCTGTGGCGCTTTATAGACGATCATTTCGTTTTCCAGCGCGGTCAGATGCTTCACCAGCAGTTGGTTAGTGACGTTCACCGGCTGCGCGCCGCTCACATCGTACATCGGCCCCTGGATAATATGTTTACCGTCCTCGGTCACGTACAGAACGCCGCTGTTGGTCAGCACGGTCTTCATTCCGGCAACCGGGGCAGACTGAATATCAGTGCTCTGCACGCCCAGTTTAGTCAACGACTGGCGAATCGCCGCATCGTCCGCATGTGCCATACCGGAAAACGCGGCGGCCAGCAGGGTGAACAACATAAAACCTTTTTTCATAACCTTTCCTGTGCTCTCTACACTCACGCGCGTGGGTGGTGCTGTTGATGAAGTTGACGCAAGCGCTCTGTCGCGACATGTGTATAAATTTGTGTGGTGGAGAGGTCGCTATGACCCAGCAGCATCTGTACCACGCGTAAATCGGCGCCATGATTAAGTAAATGCGTCGCAAACGCGTGACGCAAAACGTGGGGCGACAGCTTTTCGCTATCAATACCCGCTAACACGGCATAGTGTTTAATGCGGTGCCAAAAGGTCTGGCGCGTCATCTGCTGCGCACGCTGGCTAGGAAACAGCACGTCTATCGACACGCCGTTCAGCAGCCACGGACGCCCATGTTCCAGATACGTCTCCAGCCAGTAAACCGCCTCCTCGCCCAACGGGACGAGACGTTCTTTATTGCCTTTACCAATCACGCGAACCACGCCCTGCCGCAGGCTGACATCGCTCATCGTCAGCCCCACAAGCTCAGAGACGCGCAGACCGGTGGCATACAAAATCTCGAGCATGGCTTTATCGCGTAACTCCAGCGGTTGGTCAACCACTGGCGACTGTAATAATCTTTCAACTTGTGCTTCGCTGAGATCTTTTGGCAACCGCTGCGGCAGTTTTGGCGATGCCAGCGTGGCGCTCGGATCGTCAGCGCGAACCTTTTCACGGTAAAGATGCAGGAACAGTCGACGTACCGCGCTCAGAAACCGCGCCGTACTGGTCGCTTTATATCCGCCTTCTTTCCGTTCGGCCAGCAGCGTCTGGAGATCGTCGCTCTGCGCCGTTTCCAGCGATAATTCCCTGCGCGCAAGCCACTCCACCAGCATAGTGAGATCGCGGCGATAGGCGCTCAGCGTGTTTTCGGCCAGGTTTTTCTCCAGCCAAAGCGCATCAAGAAATTGTTCGATGCGTGCAAGATCCTTATCCACATCAGCCCCTTTGGTTCTGCAATCCGCCATTATGACTCAATGGTAAGGGTTTCTGGTACACTACGCGTAATGTCATAGCAAGAATTGAGACGTTTAGGCGATGAATATTGGTCTTTTTTATGGGTCCAGCACCTGCTACACCGAGATGGCAGCGGAGAAAATTCGCGACATCATCGGCCCTGAACTGGTTACGCTGCATAATCTCAAGGATGATGCCCCAGCGCTGATGGAGCAGTACGATGTGCTGATCCTGGGCATTCCGACCTGGGATTTCGGTGAAATCCAGGAAGACTGGGAAGCCGTCTGGAACCAACTGGACGCACTAGAACTCAAAGGCAAAATTGTCGCGCTGTACGGTATGGGTGACCAGTTAGGCTACGGGGAATGGTTCCTCGACGCGCTGGGCATGCTGCATGACAAACTGTCGACCAAAGGCGTCAAATTTGTCGGCTACTGGCCCACTGAAGGCTATGAGTTCACCAGTCCAAAGGCGGTCATTGCTGACGGCCAACTTTTCGTCGGCCTCGCGCTGGATGAAACCAACCAGTACGAACTCAGCGACGAGCGTATTCAGACGTGGTGTGAACAGATACTGGGGGAAATGGCCGAGCTCTATTCCTGAATCCTTAATGCGCACAGACTGACGGTTCTGGCCGTCAGCCTTATTCCACTTATCCCAGCGTTGAGGGCTGCAACATCAGCCGACACAAATCCCGCCACTCCGTCTGATCCATGCTGTCTGCCGCCAGCCATAAATGCTGACGCTTTCCTGTATCTGACCGCAGGCGGAGCATCATGCCACTTTTGATAATCCAGGGCGCGCTCACAATTGACCAGTCACGTCCATGCCAACGTAGTCGCCCGTCCATCAGGAGTTTCACCTCTCCCTGACAGGCGTTGATACGGCGCTGGCTGCGGACACAATCAAAAACGACCAGCGAGAGCAGGATCAGCCAAAGCGGTGTATAGCTAAGCGGCCAGGGCATCAACAGTATTACAGCAGCAACCAGTCCATGAAGCAGCAATGAAAGCCACTGCGCGCGCCATGAGACGCGCAGATCAGATTGCCACAGGACCACGATCCCGATTCCGTGTCTGGATAAGTTTTACCATCTGCTCCAGTTCAGCATCTGCCGGTTTACCGTGATTCATCAGCCAGTTGAATAAATCTGGATCGTCACACTCCAGCAGGCGAATAAAAATACGCTTTTCATCGTCGCTCAACGTATCGTACTCATGTTCGAAAAACGGCATGATGGAAATATCGAGTTCACGCATACCACGACGGCATGCCCAGTGAATACGTGCTTTGTTGTTAATATCCATGTTCTTCTTCCTGTCTCACGAAAATGAACTACCCGGCTATTGTAACGTGTTTTTCATCTTGTTTTTCGGGAATATCCATTCCCGGAAGCGCGATCGCTAATTAAATCCACACCCCGCTTATGGGTTCATACAATCTGGATGACGCCTCGCAAAGCGAAAGATAAGGCACAAATGGGACTATCAAAGCGCTTGCATTGGGCACTGGCTCTTTTACCATTAGTCATTATCACTGCGTTTAGCCAATCAGGACATTATTATGGCATTTACTCCTTTTCCTCCTCGTCAGCCGTCGGCTTCTTCACGTTTGCCTCTGACGCTGATGACGTTAGATGACTGGGCGCTGGCAACAATTACTGGCACTGACAGCGAGAAGTATATTCAGGGTCAGGTGACTGCCGATGTCAGTCTGTTGACCGATCATCAGCACGTGTTGGCGGCGCATTGCGATGCCAAAGGCAAAATGTGGAGCAATCTACGCTTGTTCCGGGACGGCGACGGCTTTAACTGGATTGAGCGCCGCAGCCTGCGTGATGCTCAGCTAACCGAGCTGAAAAAATACGCCGTGTTCTCGAAGGTAGTGATTGCACCCAACGATGAGCGTGTACTGCTTGGCGTGGCGGGTTTCCAGGCGCGCGCCGCGCTGGCGAATCTGTTCAGTGAACTGCCTGATGCCGAAAACCCCGTCGCCCGTGACGGCGCGACAACCGTGCTCTGGTTCGAACATCCGGCCGAGCGCTTCCTGCTGATTACCGATGTTGCCACAGCAGAATCGCTGACCGATAAGCTACGCGGTGAAGCAGCGCTTAATAACAGCCAGCAGTGGCTGGCGCTGGACATTGAAGCTGGCATCCCGGTGATTGATTCAGCAAACAGCGCACAGTTTATTCCGCAGGCGACCAACCTTCAGGCGCTGGGCGGTATTAGCTTCAAAAAAGGCTGCTATACCGGCCAGGAAATGGTGGCTCGCGCGAAATTCCGTGGCGCGAACAAGCGCGCGCTGTGGTGTCTGGCGGGTAAAGCCAGCCGTGTACCGGAAGCCGGTGAAGATCTGGAAATGCAGATGGGGGAAAACTGGCGTCGTACCGGCACTGTGCTTGCTGCGGTGCAACTGGACGATGGGCAACTACTGGTGCAAGTGGTGATGAACAACGACATGGAGGCCGAAAGCGTATTTCGCGTCCGTGACGATGCCAATACGTTGCATATTCAGCCGCTACCCTATTCGCTGGAAGAGTGATATTGAGCCGGCTGGCGGCTCGGTTTGACGTTGTAACAAGTAGGTAGGATAAGGCGCCTGCGCCGCCATCCGACAATGCAAAACCGGTGTGATGAATTGCCTGATGGCGCTACGCTTATCAGGCCTACAGATTCCCATCCGGCAGCATTGCATCAAGCTTGCCCGACGTACAAATAGATCGCCAGGAAATGGCAGACGCTGCCGCCGAGGACAAACCCGTGCCAGATAGCATGGTTGTACGGGATGCGTTTACTGACGTAGAAAATGACGCCCAGTGAATACACCACGCCGCCTACCGCCAGCAGCGTTACGCCGCCCACAGCCAGCTTGATTGCGAGTTGATACACCACAATCAGTGACAGCCAGCCCATGGTTAAATAAGTCACCAGCGACAGCACCTTGAACCGATGCGCGATCGTCAGCTTGAATAAAATCCCGATTAACGCCAGCCCCCAGATCACTATCATCAAACCGCGAGCCAGTGGTGAATCCAGCCCGACCAGCAGGAAAGGCGTGTAGGTTCCGGCAATCAGCAGATAGATCGCGCAGTGGTCGAATTTTTTCAGCCAGGCCTTTGCGCGCTGATGCGGGATCGCATGATACAACGTGGAAGCCAGAAACAGCAGGATCATACTGCCGCCATACAGGCTGTAACTGGTAATTGCCGTCGCGCTGGCATTCATATCCACCGCCTGAACCAGCAGCAGCACCAGACCGACGATACCAAACACCAGCCCAATACCGTGGCTGATGCTATTGGCAATTTCCTCTGCCAGCGAATATCCCTGGGCGATTGATGGTTTCTGGACCATAGATGACTCCGAAGTACCTCACAAATGTGATTGCGCTTCTAGCGTAACTGAGAATGGTTCCAGTGAACACCTGTTAGCTAAAATAAATATACAATATTAAATAATTCTTTAAAATCAAAAGATTAAATTACTATTTCACCTAACAGCCGTTCATTTACATCAAAGGCATTTAAAATCAATTACATAAAACTGCGACTGTCCCGGGTAGATATCCTCAATGACCCGCTTTAGCTCATCCAGCGCCATATTTTCCTGCTGCGCATGTTTTTCCGTCAGGGTCTCCAGCGTTACGGTTGAAGTTCCCTGGACTTCGATCGTACAAAAATAGCCGTCGTCCTCGAAGCGCCCCACCCGCAAAACGTCCCCGGCTTTAAAATGAGATTCAGACTCGTCTCGAATGGTGATGGTTTTGCGCCCTGCCAGAATGTCGTCCTGGAATCGCTGGAAAAAGGTGATGTCATTTCGCTGCATTTCATTTACTCCCGATTTTCTTATTCACTTTCAATTATATTTATTCTTCCTTTGTTAGACTCTCGCTAACTGGACATAACTTGAGATGACGCAAAAGATGAAAAAACTCACCTTACCGAAAGATTTCCTCTGGGGCGGCGCGGTGGCGGCGCACCAGGTTGAAGGCGGCTGGAACAAGGGCGGCAAAGGTCCAAGTATTTGTGATGTCCTGACTGGCGGCGCACACGGCGTGCCGCGAGAGATCACCCAGGAAGTGGTGCCAGGGAAATACTACCCGAACCACGAAGCGGTCGATTTTTATGGTCACTACAAAGAAGACATTAAACTCTTTGCCGAGATGGGTTTTAAGTGCTTTCGCACCTCCATCGCCTGGAGCCGAATTTTCCCGCAAGGTGACGAGACGCAGCCCAACGAAGAAGGGCTGAAATTCTACGACGACATGTTCGATGAGTTGCTTAAGTACAATATCGAACCGGTCATCACGCTGTCTCACTTTGAAATGCCGCTGTATCTGGTACAACAGTACGGCGGGTGGACTAACCGTAAGCTCGTTGATTTCTTTGTGCATTTTGCCGAAGTGGTGTTTGAACGTTATAAGCATAAGGTCAAATACTGGATGACCTTCAACGAGATCAATAACCAGCGCAACTGGCGCGCGCCGCTGTTTGGCTACTGCTGCTCTGGAGTGGTCTATACCGAACACGAAAACCCGGAAGAGACAATGTACCAGGTGCTGCACCATCAGTTTGTCGCCAGCGCCCTGGCGGTAAAAGCCGCGCGTCGTATTAACCCGGAGATGAAGGTCGGCTGCATGCTGGCGATGGTTGCGCTGTACCCGTTCTCCTGTAAGCCGGAAGATGTGATGTTCGCCCAGGAATCCATGCGCGAGCGCTATGTCTTTACCGATGTCCAGCTGCGCGGCTACTACCCGTCCTATGTCCTGAAGGAATGGGAACGCCGGGGCTTTACCATCAGCATGGAAGACGGTGATGCGGAGATCCTGCGCGAAGGCACCTGTGATTATTTAGGTTTTAGCTATTACATGACCAATGCGGTAAAAGCGGAAGGCGGCAGCGGCGATGCGATTTCAGGCTTTGAAGGCAGCGTACCAAACCCGCACGTTAAAGCCTCTGACTGGGGCTGGCAAATCGATCCGGTCGGTCTGCGCTATTCCCTGTGCGAACTGTATGAGCGCTATCAGAAGCCGCTGTTTATCGTCGAGAACGGCTTTGGCGCATACGATAAGGTCGAAGAGGACGGCAGCATTAACGATGACTATCGCATCGACTATTTGCGCGCTCACGTTGAAGAAATGATGAAAGCAGTTACCTACGACGGTGTGGATCTAATGGGTTATACCCCGTGGGGCTGCATCGACTGCGTCTCTTTCACCACCGGGCAGTACAGCAAGCGTTACGGTTTTATCTACGTGAATAAGCATGATGATGGCACGGGCGATCTGTCGCGTTCACGCAAGAAAAGCTTTAACTGGTACAAAGCGGTGATCGCCAGCAACGGCGAGAATCTGTGATTTTTTGCCGGATGACGGCGTAAACGCTTTATCCGGCTTACAGGTTTAGCTCCCGTAGGCCGGATAAGCGCGGCGCCATCCGACCTACAGATGGCGCTACTCAGTGGCAAATTACTGGTATTCGCTCATCGGCACACACGAACAGAACAGATTACGGTCCCCGTAAACGTCATCAAGACGCTTCACGGTCGGCCAGTATTTGTTCGCAACGCCTGCAGGGAATACCGCAACTTCGCGGCTGTAACCGTGATTCCACTCCTCCACCAGCTCGTTCTGGGTATGCGGCGCGTTTACCAGCGGGTTATCTTCCAGCGGCCACTCACCGGCTTTCACGCGATCGATCTCCGCGCGGATCGCCAGCATCGCGTTGATAAAGCGATCCAGTTCCATTTTGCTTTCAGATTCCGTCGGTTCAACCATCAGCGTTCCCGCGACCGGGAAGGACATGGTCGGCGCATGGAAACCATAGTCGATCAGGCGTTTAGCGATATCCAGTTCGCTGATGCCGGTTTCTTCTTTCAACGGACGAATGTCGAGAATACATTCGTGTGCCACGCGACCGTCACGACCGGTATACAGCACCGGGAAAGCGTCTTTCAGACGACTGGCGATGTAGTTAGCATTCAGAATAGCGACCTGGCTTGCCTGCTTTAAGCCCTCTGCCCCCATCATGCGAATGTACATCCAACTGATCGGCAGGATAGAAGCGCTGCCGAACGGTGCTGCAGAGACAGCGCCCTGGCGGGTCAGCATCCCTTCAATCTGTACCACGCTGTGGCCTGGTACAAACGGTGCCAGATGCGATTTCACACCAATCGGCCCCATTCCAGGGCCGCCGCCGCCGTGCGGGATGCAGAACGTTTTGTGCAGGTTGAGATGCGAAACGTCGGCACCGATAAAGCCAGGAGAAGTAATACCAACCTGCGCGTTCATGTTCGCGCCGTCGAGGTACACCTGGCCGCCGAACTGATGCACGATTTTGCACACTTCACGAATCGTCTCTTCATACACACCGTGGGTGGACGGATAGGTCACCATAATGCAGGAGAGATTGTCACCCGCCTGGGCTGCTTTTTCGCGCAGATCGCCGAGGTCGATATTACCGTTCTTATCGCACGCCACCACGACAACCTGCATACCCGCCATTTGGGCAGACGCCGGGTTAGTACCGTGCGCAGAAGCCGGGATCAGGCAGATGTCACGGTGCCCTTCATTACGGCTTTCATGATAGTGACGGATTGCCAGCAGGCCTGCGTATTCGCCCTGCGCACCGGAGTTTGGTTGCATACAAACGGCATCGTACCCGGTCAGTTTCACCAGCCAGTCAGAGAGCTGGCCGATCATCTGATGATAGCCTTCCGCTTGTTCTGGCGGGCAGAACGGATGCAGCTCAGCAAATTCCGGCCAGGTGATCGGAATCATCTCCGCCGCCGCGTTCAGTTTCATGGTGCAGGAACCCAGCGGGATCATCGCCTGGTTCAGCGCCAGATCTTTGCGCTCCAGCGAATGCATATACCGCATCATCTCGGTTTCGCTGTGGTAGCGATTAAATACCGGATGGCTCAGGATGGCGTCATCACGCAGCATGGTCTGTTGAATAGAGCGGCTGTCGTGGGCAACGTCTTTATCCAGCGCATCGATGTTCAGACCGTGGTTATCACCCAGCAGTACCGCAAACAGCTGTTCTACATGTTCACGGGTGGTGGTTTCATCCAGCGTGATGCCCACCGCGTTATGAATGTCGCTTCGCAGGTTGATTTCCGCCGCTTCGGCACGCGCCAGCACCGACGCTTTGTCGGCGACTTCCACGCACAGGGTGTCAAAGTAATGCGCGTGGCGCAGCTTCTGGCCTTTGCGCTGCAACCCTGCCGCCAGAATATCGGTCAGACGATGAATACGATTGGCAATACGCTTCAGGCCAACCGGTCCGTGATAAACAGCGTACAAACTGGCGATGTTCGCCAGCAGAACCTGTGAAGTACAAATATTGGAGTTCGCTTTCTCACGGCGGATATGCTGCTCACGAGTCTGCATCGCCATGCGCAGCGCGGTGTTGCCCGCGGCGTCTTTCGAGACGCCAATAATTCGGCCCGGCATGGAGCGTTTGAATTCGTCTTTGGCGGCAAAGAATGCCGCATGCGGGCCACCGTAGCCCATCGGCACGCCGAAGCGTTGAGCGGAGCCAAACACGATATCCGCACCCTGTTTACCCGGCGCGGTCAGCAACACCAGCGCCATAAAATCGGCGGCAACGCTGACAACTACTTTGCGGGATTTCAACTCGTTAATCAGCGCGCTATAGTCGTGAACTTCACCGGTTGTGCCGACCTGCTGCAACAGAACCCCAAACACATCCTGATGGTCGAGGACTTTTTCGGCATCATCAACAATGACGTCAAAGCCGAAAGTTTCCGCACGGGTGCGGACCACGTCCAGCGTTTGCGGATGGACATCGGCGGCAACGAAGAAACGGTTGGCGTTCTTCAGTTTGCTGACGCGCTTCGCCATTGCCATCGCTTCAGCGGCGGCGGTAGCTTCATCGAGCAGTGAAGCGGAAGCCATATCCAGGCCGGTCAAATCCAGCGTCACCTGCTGGAAATTCAGCAGCGCTTCCAGACGGCCCTGAGACACTTCCGGCTGATAAGGAGTATAGGCGGTATACCAGCCCGGATTTTCCAGCATGTTACGCAGGATAACCGGTGGTAGCTGCACGGCAGTGTAGCCCATGCCAATGAAGGACGTGAAGCGCTTGTTACGCCCGGCGATGGCCTTTAATTCTGCCAGCGCAGCGAATTCGGTCGCCGACTCGCCTACCTGTGGCGGAGTCGCCAGCTGAATGTCTTTCGGCACGATCTGGCCGATCAGCGCGTTTAACGACTCTGCGCCAACCGCATTGAGCATCTCTTGCTGCTGCGCGGCGTCCGGTCCGATATGGCGTTCAATGAAGGCGCCGCTGTTTTCGAGCTGGCTTAACGTCTGTGTCATGGGCGATGGTTCCTGAAACGTGCAGTGAATCGTGATTGTCTCTGTCGGTGTACCCGGTGGCGCTAACGCTTACCGGGCCTACGTATGCCTTGTAGGCCGGATAAGCGCAGCGCCATCCGGCATCAGCGTATTTACTCGTCTTCGAGTAATGCTTCGTATGCAGTCGCATCCAGCAGCGTGTTTAACTCGCTCTCATCGCTGGCTTTGATTTTGAAGATCCAACCCGCGGTGTACGGCTCGCTGTTGACCAGTTCCGGGGAGTCGCTCAGCGCGTCGTTAACCGCCACGATCTCTCCGCTAATCGGCGCGTAAATGTCAGACGCCGCTTTTACTGATTCGGCAACGGCACAGTCGTCACCCGCACTTACGGTCGCGCCAACTTCCGGCAGGTCAACGAAAACCATGTCGCCCAACAACTCCTGAGCGTGTTCGGTAATGCCAACGGTGTAAGAGCCGTCCGCTTCTTTGCGCAGCCATTCGTGTTCTTTACTGTATTTCAGTTCTGCTGGTACGTTGCTCATCAATCAATCTCCAAATAGGATGAATCACGCGACGGCTTTGCCGTTACGCACAAAAACAGGTTTAGTCACTTTCACCGGCATTTCACGATTACGAATCTGCACAATGGCCGTTTCGCCAATGCCTTCAGGAACACGCGCCAGGGCAATGCTGTAGCCAAGCGTCGGGGAAAAGGTTCCGCTGGTGATGACGCCTTCATGCTGATTGCCTTGAGCATCGGTAAAGCGCACCGGCAGTTCATTACGCAGAACGCCTTTTTCGGTCATCACCAGGCCAACCAACTGTTCGTGGCCTTTTTCGCGCTGTGCTTCCAGCGCTTCCCGACCAATAAAGTCACGGTCAGCCGGTTCCCAGGCGATGGTCCAGCCCATGTTAGCCGCCAGCGGAGAGATGCTTTCATCCATCTCCTGACCATAGAGATTCATGCCCGCTTCCAGGCGCAGCGTATCGCGAGCACCAAGACCACATGGCTGAACACCCGCTTCCACCAGTGCACGCCAGAAATCCTCGGCCTTTTCATTTGGCATCGCAATTTCATAGCCCGCTTCGCCGGTATAACCGGTTGTCGCAATAAACAGATCGCCCGTCTGCACGCCAAAGAAAGGTTTCATCCCTTCAACGGCTTTGCGCTGTTCGTCGCTAAACAGCGTTGCTGCTTTCTCCTGCGCATGTGGCCCCTGCACGGCAATGAGCGACAGATCGTCACGCACGGTAATGTCGATGGCATAGGGTTCGGCGTGTTGGGTAATCCAGGAGAGGTCTTTTTCGCGGGTGGCGGAGTTTACAACGAGGCGGAAGAAGTCTTCGGTAAAGTAATAGACAATCAGGTCATCTATCACGCCGCCCGAGGCATTGAGCATGCCGGAATAGAGCGCTTTGCCGGTTTTGGTGAGTTTTGCCACGTCGTTCGCCAGCAGATAACGCAAGAACTCCCGAGTGCGGCTGCCGCGTAAATCGACGATGGTCATGTGCGACACATCGAACATCCCGGCATCGGTCCGGACCGCATGGTGCTCATCAAGCTGAGAACCGTAATGCAGTGGCATCATCCAGCCGTGAAAATCGACCATGCGAGCACCGCATAGCGTGTGTTGTTCGTACAAAGGAGTCTGTTGAGCCATCTTGTCCTCATTGAATAAGCGGGGCTGACAACGATTTCGCAGCCACATTTGTCACCGCGAAACCGGGCATCGCAGCCATTTTCAGGCCCCGACGCAAACGTTCTCTTTTCCCCTGAACTTACCACCGAAACAGACACTAAACCATAAGACAAAATTAACCATCACATTAGCTTATGGTCAAAAACAGCCGAAACAGACAAAGAATTAAAAGCTTAATATGAGCATTAATCAGAACTAATATCTGACACAGTGTTATTTATTTCCAAAATCCAACATTTCAATCCATTAAACCATCAAAAATTGCGTAACGAGAAAATCCTCAAATTAGAAAATGTAATGCGAAAATTGAAGTGAAATTAGTTTATTTCAAACGAGGAAGGTCCCCCGGCGGGTCGGCCGGGAGAGAGAAATGTGACGCGTTTCAAAGTCTGAGAATCAGGACGATTCTCAGCGGAGCCATTCCGGAAGATCGTTCAAGCCCATTGCCTGACGGATCAGTTGTGGCTTAACGCCGGGAAGGGTATCTGCCAGTTTCAGGCCGATATCACGTAGCAGTTTTTTCGCTGGGTTCGTGCCCACAAAGAGTTCACGGAACCCCTGCATACCTGCGAGCATCATCGCCGCACTGTGTTTGCGGCTACGTTCATAGCGGCGTAAATAGAGATACTGCCCAATATCTTTACCCTGACGGTGCAGTCGCTTCAGCTCGTCAATCAGTTCAGCGGCATCCATAAAGCCGAGATTAACCCCCTGCCCCGCCAGCGGATGGATGGTATGCGCAGCATCACCCACCAGCGCCAGACGATGTGCAGCAAACTGACGCGCGTATCGCCCGGTCAGCGGGAACACCTGCCGTTCGCTTTCCACGCGGCACAGCCCCAGGCGGTTATCAAACGCGATAGTAAGCGCCTGGTTAAATTCTTCCTCATCTGCCTGCTGCATGCGCGCAGCCTCTTCGGGCGAAAGCGACCAGACAATAGAACACAGGTGCGGATCGCTTAAGGGTAAAAATGCCAGAATGCCTTCACCGTGAAACGCCTGGCGAGCCACTGCGCCGTGTGCCTCTTGGGTACGAATAGTCGCGACCAGCGCATGGTGACCGTAATCCCAGTACGTCAGCGGAATATCTGCTTTATTACGCAGCCACGAATTCGCGCCGTCTGCGCCAATCACCAGGCGCGCCGTCAGCATTGAACCGTCTTTTAGCGTCAGGAAGGTTTCATTTTCGCCCCAGGCCACCTGCTGCAATTCCGCAGGCGCCATGAGTGTAATATCGGCAGACTGCTGTGCTTTTTGCCAGAGTGTATAATGGATCACCGTATTTTCGACGATATGTCCGAGGTGGCTATAGCCCATGCTTTTGTCGTCAAATTCAATGCGGCCAAAGCTGTCTTGATCCCACACTTCCATGCCGTGATAGCAACTGGCACGGCGGGAAACAATGTCTGACCATACGCCAAGACGGCTGAGCAGTTTTTCGCTGGCAGCGTTAATCGCCGACACGCGAAGCGCAGGTGCGGCATCCGCTGCAAGCGGCTGCGGCTCTCGCTGTTCAAGCACAGCAACCCGTAAACCGCTGCCCTGGAGTCCGCAGGCAACGGCAAGGCCCACCATCCCGCCGCCAACAATTGCTACATCAACACTTTGCACTGTTTACTCCTGGTCAAAAAACAACTTTCGTAGGCCTGATAAGCGAAGCGTCATCAGGCTATCTGCCATTCGTGCCGGATGGCGGCTGCGCCTTATCCGGCCTACAGCCAGCTCCTTACCCGTAGGCCTGATAAGCGAAGCGCCATCAGGCAATTTCCCACGTATTCCGAATGCGACAGGTCATGATTACCGTGCGACCCAGCCAAGCGTTCGCTTAGCCAGCGCATCGCGCGCAGGTGGGGTTAACTCCATCGCCATCAACCCCACATTCCGGCCAACAACCAGCGGCGCCCAGCGGTTCGCAAACAGGTGCACCAGACTATCCGTTATGCCCACCGTTGCCTCGCGGTCAGGCTGGCGGCGCGTCTGATACGCTGAAAGAATTTTGTAATCACCCGGATCTTCACCCGATTGATGCGCCTGTACCACTGTTTCGGCAAGGCTCATCACGTCACGCAGACCAAGGTTAAAGCCCTGCCCCGCGATGGGGTGCAGCGTCTGGGCCGCATTGCCCACCAACACGGTTCGATGGCTAAATGCCTTTGCCGCTGTGGTCAGGGAAAGCGGGTAAACGCTACGCTTGCCCGCCTGGGTAATCCGTCCCAACCGCCAGCCAAACGCCGACTGGAGTTCATGGCAGAACCGTTCATCAGACCAGGCCAGGATTTCGTCTCGTTGCTCCAACGGATGACACCACACCAACGAACAGCGGCCCTCAGTCATCGGCAGCATTGCCAGTGGCCCGTGCTGCGTAAAGCGCTCAAAGGCACGGCCACCATGGGGAACCGACGTGGTAACGTTGGCAATCACCGCCAGCTGATCATACGGTTCTTGTTGCCAGTCAACGCCGCAGGCCGTTGCCAGCGCTGAACGCGTTCCGTCTGCCGCCACCATCACGCGCCCATTGATAGTCAGGCCGCTTTCCAGCGTTACACTTACCTGCTCCTCGGTGCGCGCCACGTTAGCAACGCGATCCGGGCAGTGCAGCGTGACGCCCGGCGCTTTGCGCAACAGCGCAAACAGGCGCAAACCCACGTCATGCAGTTCGACGACCTGCCCCAGAGCGGGGAGACGATAATCATCAGCATCGAGCGTCACAAAGCCCGCGTGGCCGCGATCGCTCACGTGTACCGTCTTAATGGCGGTGGCACAATCGGCAATCGTCTGCCACAGGCCGATGCGCGCCAGTTGTTGGCAGGTGCCCGCCGCCAGCGCAATCGCCCTGGCATCAAAACCGGGATGACTGTCTGCCTCGGGGTTCGCCGCTTCAATCAGGTGAACGGGCAGCGTTCCCTGACTCAGTCGGGAAATGGCCAGCGCCAGCGTCGCGCCCACCATTCCGCCGCCAACAATGATTACGCTCATGACCGTCGCGCCGCTGCCATTAATGCTTCAATTTCATTCGCCGTTTTGACGACGCCAGCGGTCAGGTTCTCATTACCGTCTTCGGTAATCAGGAGGTCGTCTTCGATACGGATCCCGATCCCTCGATACGCTTCCGGCACGTCGGCGTCTGGCGCAATGTACAGGCCAGGCTCAGCCGTAATAACCATTCCCGGCTCAAGAATACGCGAACGATCCTGTTGATATTCCCCGACATCATGCACATCCAGACCCAGCCAATGGCTTAAGCCGTGCATAAAGAACGGACGATGCGCGTTATCCGCAATCAGTTGATCAACTTCACCCTGCAAAATACCCAGTCTTACCAGACCGGTGATCATAATTCGCACCACTTCACCGGTAACTTCCTGGATGGAAGTTCCAGGACGATACAGACGCAAGCAGGCGTCAAGCGATTCCAGTACGATGTCATAAATTTCGCGCTGCGCCGGAGAGAATTTGCCATTCACCGGGAATGTACGCGTGATGTCACCCGCGTAGCCTTTGTATTCACAACCTGCATCGATGAGTACCAAATCGCCATCGCGCATCTCACATTCATTTTCGGTGTAATGGAGAATGCAGCCGTTTTCCCCGCTACCCACAATGGTGTTGTACGACGGGTAACGCGCGCCGTGACGATTAAATTCGTGATGAATTTCACCTTCAAGTTGGTATTCAAACATGCCAGGGCGGCATTTTTCCATGGCTCGGGTATGCGCCAGCGCGGTGATCTCTCCGGCGCGTCGCATCACCGCAATTTCCTCCGGTGACTTAATCAGACGCATTTCATGGACCATCGGTCGCCAGTCGGTCATGGTTGAAGGAGATTTCAGATTCTGACGTGAGCCTTTGCGCAGTTTTTCCAGCGCGGTAAAGACAATTTCATCCGCATAGGCATATTCGCCTTGCGCGTGGTACACCACATCAAGCCCGTTAAGTAACTGGAACAGCTGCTGATTGATTTCGCTGAAGGCCAGCGCACGATCGACGCCCAGTTTTTCCGGTGCGGCGTCTTGTCCAAGACGACGGCCAAACCAGATCTCAGCAGTCAAATCGCGAACACGGTTGAATAAGACACTGTGGTTGTGGGTGTCGTTACTTTTAATCAACACCAGCACGGCTTCCGGTTCGTTAAAACCGGTGAAGTACCAGAAATCACTGTTCTGGCGATAGGGATATTCGCTATCCGCGCTGCGGGTAACTTCAGGCGCGGCGAAAATAAGCGCGGCGCTGCCAGGCTGCATTTGCGTAAGCAGTGCCTGGCGACGACGTTGATATTCCTGCGGTGTCATGACGCGGCCTCCATTAGCGTTTTATTTTTAGTGTAGGGTTGGTTTACGCACTTCAGGCGCTGTCGGCTGCTGATGAGTAAACGTGTCGTGACACAATAGCGCAGCAACGCGAACATATTCGATGATTTCTTCGAGCGACATCTCCAGCTCTTCCTGATCTTCATCTTCGTCGTAGCCAAGCTGTGCGATGTTACGCAGATCGTCGATAGCTTCGCCGGTTTCACCGGTGACTTTATCGAGCTTAGGTTGGGAGACGCCAAGTCCCAGCAGGAAATGGTTAACCCAACCCGCCAGCGCGTCCGCGCGGTCAAAGACGCTGACATCATCGCCTTCTGGCAGATAAAGCTGAAAAAGGAAACCGTCATCCTCCAGCGCGTCGCTGGTGGCAGAATGCATTTTACGCAGCGCCTGTGCCAGCTCGTGGCCGAATGCCAGCCCTTCATTCGTCAGGTCATGAAGCAGCGGCTGCCAGGAGCTGTCATTGTTGCCACCGCAAATCATCCCGCTGATCAAACCGTGCATTTCCGCCGGGGTCAACCCGGTACCTTGTTGGTTCAAATACTGGTTCATTTCGTTGTAACCAGGCATTTCGTTCTGTATAGACATACGCATTCGTCATCAATGGGAGGATATTCATGATATGCTACCACTTTGGACCCTGGTGGACCAGAAAAGGGCTTGTATCTTGATACCAGGGTAGCTATAGTGTCGCCCCTTCGCGGACCATGAGTCTGGTAGCGAAGGTAGCGCAGTCAATCAGCAGGAAGGTGGCATGTCTGCACAACCCGTCGATATCCAAATTTTTGGCCGTTCACTTCGCGTGAATTGCCCGCCTGAACAGAAGGATGCCCTGAATCAGGCTGCGGACGATCTGAATCAGCGGTTGCAAGATCTGAAAGTTCGCACTAGAGTCACAAATACTGAGCAGTTGGTATTCATTGCCGCATTGAACATCAGCTATGAATTAACTCAGGAAAAAGCGAAGACCCGCGAGTATGCGGCGAGCATGGAACAACGTATTCGGATGCTCCAACAGACCATTGAACAGGCGTTGCTTGATCAGGGTCGTATAACCGAAAAACCGCACCAAAATTTTGAATAACACTTTTCGGTTTACTATGGTAGAGTGACCGTGAAGACAAAAAATTCTCTGAGATGTTTGCAAGCGGGCCAGTCCCCTGAGCCGATATTTCATACCACAAGAATGTGGCGATCCATGGTTGGTGAGCATGCTCGGTCCGTCCGAGAAGCCTTAAAACTGTGACGACGCATTCACCTTGAACCAAGGGTTCAAGGGTTACAGCCTGCGGCGGCATCTCGGAGATTCTCCTTCTACCTGGCGACAGCCATGACTCAACTTTCTGAACTCCCTTTATCCCGACAAGACATTCGCCAGATGATCCGGCAACGTCGTCGTGCGCTCATGCCTTCTCAGCAAATCGAATTTGGTCAACATGCCGCAACACGCATGCTCGCTTATCCTCCCGTGGTAATGGCGCATACGGTCGCCGCGTTTCTGTCGTTTGATGGCGAGCTGGATACGCAACCGCTGATCGAGCAACTCTGGCGCGCAGGTAAGCGCGTGTATCTCCCGGTTTTGCATCCCTTCAGCCCCGGCAATTTACTATTTCTGCATTATCACCCTCGAAGCGAACTGGTACTCAACCGCCTGAAAATTCAGGAACCGAGGCTGGATGTGCGCGATGTGTTGCCGCTTTCAGAACTGGATGTGCTAATCACTCCGCTGGTAGCGTTCGATGAATACGGTCAGCGTTTAGGCATGGGCGGTGGATTTTACGATCGTACATTGCAGAACTGGCAGCAGCACGGCCTGACACCGGTGGGATATGCCCATGACTGTCAGCGCGTTGAGAAGCTGCCGGTAGAGGAATGGGATATTCCGCTGCCCGCAGTGGTCACGCCGTCAAAGGTGTGGGAGTGGTGAAACAAAGCCGGGTGGCGACTACGCCTTACCCGGCCTACGGTTCGCAGGATTTGTAGGCCCGGTAAGCGTAGCGCCACCGGGCAATCATGCAGATTAGTACAGCAGACGCGCGCGAATGGTGCCCGGAATGGCCTTCATCGCCTGTAGCGCTTTTTCTGCTACATCTTCGTCCGCTTCAATATCGATAACCACATAGCCCATCTGTGCCGACGTTTGCAGGTACTGTGCGGCAATGTTGACGCTCTGCTCAGCGAAAATCTGGTTCAACGCGGTCAGAACGCCCGGACGGTTTTCGTGGATATGCATCAAACGACGACCACCGTGCAGCGGCAGTGAAACTTCCGGGAAGTTAACCGCAGACAGCGTTGAACCGTTGTCGGAATACTTCACCAGTTTGCCTGCCACTTCCAGTCCGATGTTTTCCTGCGCTTCTTGGGTAGACCCTCCGATATGCGGCGTCAGGATCACGTTATCAAACTCACACAGCGGCGAAGTGAACGGATCGCTGTTGGTGGCTGGTTCGGTCGGGAATACGTCAATCGCCGCACCGGCTAAATGTTTACTCGCCAGTGCATCACACAGCGCGGGAATATCAACCACCGTGCCGCGAGCGGCGTTGATCAGCAGCGCTCCCGGTTTCATCAGGGAAATCTCTTTCGCGCCCATCATGTTTTTCGTCGAGGCATTTTCAGGAACGTGCAGGCTGACCACGTCGCTCATGTTGAGCAGGTCAGAAAGATGCTGAACCTGAGTGGCGTTCCCCAGCGGCAATTTGTTTTCGATATCGTAAAAATATACGTGCATCCCCAGGGATTCCGCCAGAATACCCAGCTGAGTACCGATATGACCGTAACCGATAATCCCCAGTTTTTTGCCACGCGCTTCATACGAGCCCGCCGCCAGTTTATTCCACACGCCACGGTGCGCTTTGGCGTTCGCTTCAGGGATGCCGCGCAGCAACAGCAGCAGTTCGCCAATCACCAGTTCCGCTACAGAGCGCGTATTGGAGAACGGGGCGTTAAAGACAGGAATACCGCGTTTTGCCGCCGCCGTCAGATCGACCTGATTGGTGCCGATACAGAAACAACCCACCGCGACCAGTTTTTCTGCCGCGTTGATGATCTCTTCAGTCAGATGAGTACGGGATCGCAGGCCAATGAAGTGGGCATCACGGATAGACTCTTTCAACTGTTCAGCGTCCAGTGCCCCTTTGTGAAATTCGATGTTGGTATAACCTGCTGCACGAAGGCTATCCAGCGCCTTTTGATGCACGCCTTCAACCAGCAGAAATTTAATCTTGTCTTTCTCCAGCGATACCTTTGCCATTTCCCAACCCTGTTTTTTTGCATTCAATGTTGTGTGTGTGGATCTGCATCCGCCATTCAACATATCAAAAAAAATTATTGCGGCAATATGAACGTTTGCGTCGCCATATTGAGGAATTATCATTCAATGGGAGTTTGTAGAGGAAAATGCTGGAGATAAGGAATTCAACGGCCAGATCTGCAGGGCAAGTTTCTAAACGTGACACATGTCACCAAATTTGCCCTGCGAAAAATTTTTAACAGGGGACAAACGCCCCTGCCCAATCATTTTACGATCGTTTTCACGCCGTCAGCGGTGCCGATTAACGCAACATCTGCGCCGCGGTTAGCAAACAGACCGACAGTGACCACGCCCGGAATGGCATTAATGGCATTTTCCATAGCGATAGGGTCAAGGATTTCCATGCCGTGAACATCGAGGATCACGTTACCGTTGTCGGTCACGACGCCCTGACGATATTCCGGACGACCGCCCAGTTTCACTAACTGGCGAGCGACCGCGCTCCGCGCCATTGGGATCACTTCTACCGGTAGCGGGAAGTTGCCGAGAATAGCCACTTCCTTAGAGGCATCAGCGATACAGATAAATTTCTTCGCCACCGAGGCGATAATTTTTTCACGGGTCAACGCCGCGCCGCCGCCTTTAATCATTTGCATGTGGCCGTTGATTTCATCGGCTCCGTCCACGTAAACGCCCAGGCTATCAACGTCGTTAAGATCAAACACAGGAATGCCGAGGCTTTTAAGTTTTTCGGTGGAAGCATCTGAGCTGGAAACGGCTCCTTCAATCTGGCCTTTCATGGTGCCCAGCGCATCAATAAAGTGTGCGGCGGTTGAACCTGTACCCACACCGACAATGGTGCCGGGTTGTACGTACTGAAGTGCCGCCCATCCTACTGCTTTTTTCAGTTCATCCTGCGTCATGATCGTATCGCCTGTAGAGAAAAAAATTCACGCGCATTATAGACCATTGCACGGAAAAATCTCCCCGCCCCGCTCGCATGCTGCGGATTTCATCTTTACCGAACCCAAATTTATGTCATAGTGCAGAACAAGCAAATTTCAGGAGTGCGTTATAGCAATGAAACGTCCGGACTACAGAACACTACAGGCACTGGATGCGGTCATACGTGAACGTGGGTTTGAGCGCGCAGCACAAAAGCTGTGCATTACCCAATCTGCGGTTTCACAACGCATTAAACAGCTTGAAAATATGTTCGGACAACCGTTGCTGGTGCGAACCGTTCCACCACGCCCTACCGAGCAGGGACAAAAGCTGCTGGCGCTGCTCCGTCAGGTAGAACTGCTGGAAGAGGAGTGGCTGGGCGATGAGCAAACCGGCTCCACGCCGCTGCTGCTGTCGCTGGCGGTCAACGCCGACAGTCTGGCAACCTGGCTGCTGCCCGCGCTCGCGCCGGTGCTGGCCGATTCCCCGATTCGTCTTAATTTACAGGTTGAAGATGAAACGCGCACCCAGGAACGCCTGCGTCGCGGTGAAGTGGTGGGCGCGGTGAGTATTCAACATCAGGCGTTGCCAAGCTGCCTGGTGGATAAGCTCGGCGCACTCGATTATCTGTTTGTCGGTTCGAAGCCCTTTGCCGAACGCTACTTCCCGAACGGCGTAACCCGTTCCGCGCTGCTGAAAGCGCCGGCGGTGGCGTTTGACCATCTGGATGATATGCACCAGGCCTTTCTGCAGCAGAACTTCGATCTGCCGCCGGGCAGCGTGCCGTGCCATATCGTTAACTCGTCGGAAGCCTTTGTGCAGTTGGCGAGACAAGGCACCACCTGCTGTATGATCCCGCATCTGCAAATCGAAAAAGAGCTGGCGAGCGGCGAACTCATCGACTTAACGCCAGGTCTTTTCCAGCGCCGGATGCTCTACTGGCACCGGTTTGCGCCGGAAAGCCGGATGATGCGCAACGTCACCGACGCACTGCTGGCCTACGGGCACAAGGTCCTGCGTCAGGACTGATCGCCCATCATCGCTTTTACCAGTTCGACGCAGCGCAGAAAGCGAGCGTCGTAATCGGACTCTTCGACATGCACGAAGTCAATGTTGTTTTCGTGCAGCATCTCCACCAGTAGCGTCTGAAACTCTTTGCGATCGACGGAGCTGCCCAGGCTTCTCATGCCGTCCGCCACCCACGGGGTATTGTTCTCCAGCAGGATCACCAGGTCAAAGCGGTATTCGTCAATCAGCGCCTGCACGAACGGGTGTTCACGCCCTTCATACTTTTTACAGAAGGCCTGGGTAGTCACAAAATCGGTGTCGATAAAGGCAACTTTATTAGCGTACTTCACTGCAAAATCAATGTATTGCGCATGACCAAGAGCGATTTTATCGTAGTCAGAATACTGAAGCGCCATCTCGTCACCGCCCAGGTGAGAAAAGACATAATCGCGGCCGTATTCCCAGGCACTGGTGGTGTTAAAGATATTTGCCAGCTTATTCACCAGCGTCGACTTACCGCTGGATTCGCCGCCTAACACCGCCACGGTACGAACGAAGAACGGTTTCACTTCAGTCGGGATATATTCCCAGTAGCGGAACGGATTTTCGCGGATCTGCGCACCGCTGATGTTCATAAAGGTACGTTTAGGATCGACGAGCACTGTCTCAATACCCAAATGCTCAAGATACTGCGGCGCATCCGCCTCTTCAGAGGTGTAGATCCAGTTCGGCTGAATCCCCTTCTCCTCCATAAAGGTTTTGATCCCATTACTCCAGACGTCCCAGCCGTGCGGATACGGCTCCATTCCCTCTTCATTGAAGGCATGGATGCGGATATTTTTCTGGTACTTAAACGTCTGGAGCAGCCAGCGCAATCGGTCCGGCACCGTCGGCTGTTGTGACATCGCACTGTCTTCAAACAGGGCGCGGTCACGGGTATCGTCATATCCCATAATGATATGCAGCTCGTCTACCTGGCTACAGGCGCGCTGGATCAGATAGATATGCCCGGTGTGTAGCGGATAGAACTTACCGAACACCACGCCAATGTTTTTCTGCTGACGGGGGAACTCAAGCCCGAGAAAACGGTGCAGCGCCTCCAGTTTTTGTGCGCTGGGGCTTTTAATTTTGGCGTTGAGAAGCTGGCTGAGATAGCCCTTGGTCATGCCGCTGGCGTCCGCCACCTGTTGCAGCGTGCAACCTTTTTGCTTAATGGCGGTTTTGAGATAGTCAAACGATGACACAAGAGCCTCCTGCTGGAAAAAATCGCGTAACACTGCCTGATGGCGCTTCGCTTATCAGGCCTACAGAGTGAAACAAATAATTACCCTATGGATTTCTGCTGGCAGTCACACTGCCTGATGGCGCTTCGCTTATCAGGCCTACCACAGCATCCTGTAGGCCGGATAAGACGCATCGCGTCGCCATCCGGCAAATTATACAACATCAGTACATACAGGGGATTATAAGTCGTCAAACACGCTTAACGCGTCGGAAAGTTTTTTCACGCCAAACACCTGCATCCCTTCCGGCGGTTTTTTCGGGACGTTCGCGGCGGGGACAATTGCCCGGCGAAAGCCGTGCTTCGCTGCTTCGGAGATACGTTCCTGGCCGCTAGGCACAGGACGGATCTCACCCGCCAGGCCCACTTCACCGAAGACCACTAAGTCCTGCGGCAGTGGCCTGTCGCGCAGGCTGGATACCATCGCCAGCAGCAGCGCGAGGTCGGCACTGGTTTCCGTTACCTTTACGCCACCCACCACGTTAACAAAGACGTCCTGGTCCGCCATTTGTAAGCCGCCGTGGCGGTGCAGCACCGCCAGCAGAATCGCCAGTCGGTTTTGCTCAAGGCCAACCGCCACGCGTCTGGGGTTCGCCATCATGGAGTGATCGACCAGCGCCTGAATCTCCACCAGCAGCGGACGAGTGCCTTCCCAGACCACCATCACTGAACTTCCCGAGGTGACTTCATCCCCCCGGCTCAGGAAGATTGCGGAAGGGTTGCTCACTTCGCGTAGCCCCTGTTCGGTCATCGCGAATACGCCCAACTCATTGACCGCACCAAAACGGTTTTTGTGGCTGCGCAGGGTACGAAAACGTGAGTCGGCGTCGCCGTCGAGCAGTACCGAGCAGTCAATACAGTGTTCCAGCACCTTTGGCCCCGCCAGTGAGCCGTCTTTGGTGACGTGACCGACCATAACGATCGCTACGCCGCGTGTTTTTGCGAAACGCGTCAGGTAGGCCGCCGTTTCGCGCACCTGCGCCACGCTGCCAGGCGAAGACTGGATATCCGCCATATGCATCACCTGGATGGAGTCGATCACCATCAGCTTCGGCTGCTCTTCTTCGGCAATCAGACAGATCTGCTCAATGCTGGTTTCAGAGAGCATATTGAGGTTGTTGGTCGGCAGACCGAGACGATGCGCGCGCATCGCCACCTGCTGTAACGACTCTTCGCCGGTGACGTACAACGTTTTCATCTGCTCGGCGAGCCTGCACAGCGTTTGCAGCAGCAGGGTCGATTTCCCCGCGCCGGGGTTACCGCCGATCAGAATGGCACTGCCGGGAACCACACCGCCGCCCAGCACGCGATCGAACTCTTTAAAGCCGGTGGAAAAACGCGGCAGTTCTTCAAGGCTGATGTCGGAGAGCTTCTGGACCTTCGCCCCACCCGCGTTCCCCGCATAGCCGCTGAGTCGCTCATTACGCGCCACCGTCGGCGACGCAGCAAGGCGCACCTCAGTAATGGTGTTCCAGGCGTGACAGGCGCTGCACTGCCCCTGCCAGCGTGGATAATCCGCCCCGCATTCATTACATACAAAGGCGCGTTTTGGAGCTTTTGCCACGGTTTACCTCGTTATTTCTGATTCATGCTGCCAGAGAGAATGCAGAACACACCCATCAGGTCAGCGTGACGGATGGTGATTTCCGTCTTTTCATTCACTTTCGGTTTGGCGTGGTAAGCAATTCCCAACCCCGCCGCTTTGATCATCGGCAGATCGTTGGCGCCATCGCCAATCGCTACCGTCTGCGCCAGAGGGATCTCATACTCCTGCGCCAGACGCGTCAGGGTATTCGCTTTATACTGAGCATCAACGATATCGCCAATCACGTTACCGGTGAATTTCCCGTCCATGATCTCCAGTTCGTTGGCGACCACCGTAGTCAGGCGCAGTTTGTCACGCAGATACTCGGCGAAGAAGGTGAAGCCGCCGGAGGCAATTGCCACCTTCCAGCCCAGCGTTTCCAGCTTCAGCACCAGTTGTGTCAGGCCTGGCATCAGGGGCAGATTTTCACGCACCTGAAGCAGGATATTGGCATCCGCGCCTTTCAGGGTAGCCACGCGGCTGCGCAGGCTGGCGGTGAAATCCAGCTCGCCGCGCATGGCGCGCTCGGTCACTTCCGCCACCATCTCGCCGGTTCCGGCCAGTTTGGCGATCTCATCAATACATTCAATCTGGATGGCGGTGGAATCCATGTCCATCACCAGCAGACCCGGTGTGCGCAAATGCGGAATTTTCCCCAGCGGTGCCACGTCCAGTTGCGCATCGTGCGCCAGCTTGGTAGCGCGCGGCGTCAGCGAGCCTGCCAGACGAATGACCTGATAGTCCTCAACGCACCACGCCGCGACAATCACCATTGCCGCGCCCAGCTTGCTCTGATACTGGGTCAACCGCTGTTTATCCAGCCCGCGTCCGTACAGCAGCCAGCCGCTACGACCTGCGTGGTAATCCAGAGGCATTACCTCGTCACCACTTAAAGAAAGGGGCAAACCTGGCCATAAAGAGACATCTTCAGGCAAATCGCACCAGGTAATGTTAGGCATTAAAGCTCCTGTAAAAACGTTCGGACCGGGAAGAATCCAGGGGAAAATAACGCATGAGGCTACCTTGTAACCATCGCTTCTGGCAACATTAAGCCTCAAATTTTCAGCAGGTGGAATATGGCTCGCGCAAAACTGAAATTCCGACTTCATCGTGCAGTGATTGTTTTGTTCTGTCTCGCACTGCTTGTAGCACTGATGCAGGGGGCGTCCTGGTTCAGTCAGAGCCACCAGCGGCAGCGAAATCCGCAGCTTGAAGAGTTGGCACGTACGCTGGCACATCAGGTGACGTTGAACATCGCACCGCTGATGCGCACCGAAACGCCCGACGAAAAACGGATCAAAAGCGTTCTACAGCAACTGACGCATGAAAGCCGAATTCTGGACGCCGGGGTGTATGATGAACAGGGCGATCTTATCACTCGCGCAGGCGAAAGCGTAAATGTACGCGACCGCCTGGCGCTGGACGGCAAAAAAGCGGGTGGCTATTTCAACCAGCAGATTGTCGAACCTATTCAGGGGAAGAATGGCCCCCTGGGCTACCTCCGCCTGACGCTGGATACCCACACCTTAGCCACCGAGGCCCGGCAGGTGGATAACACCACCAATATTTTACGCCTGATGCTGTTACTCTCGCTCGCAATTGGCGTAGTGCTTACACGAACGCTGCTCCAGGGTAAGCGTACCCGCTGGCAGCAGTCCCCCTTCCTGTTAACCGCCAGCAAGTCGGTACCGGAAGAGGAAGAGAGTGAGAAAAAAGAATAATTGATTACAGGATAAGGAAACCGTTATGTCGTCACTTCGCCTGCTTATTTCTGACTCTTATGACCCCTGGTTTAACCTGGCGGTTGAGGAGTGTATTTTTCGCCAGATGCCTGCCACTCAGCGCGTACTGTTTCTGTGGCGGAATGCCGATACGGTGGTGATTGGCCGCGCGCAAAACCCGTGGAAAGAGTGCAACACTCGCCGGATGGAAGAAGACAACGTGCGTCTGGCGCGCCGCAGCAGCGGCGGTGGTGCGGTATTCCATGACCTCGGCAATACCTGCTTTACCTTTATGGCCGGGAAGCCGGAATACGATAAAACCATCTCGACCTCGATTGTTCTGGATGCCCTGAACGCCCTGGGCGTGGCCGCCGAGGCTTCCGGGCGTAACGATCTGGTGGTAAAGACGCCGGATGGCGATCGCAAAGTTTCCGGCTCGGCCTATCGCGAAACCAAAGATCGTGGTTTCCACCACGGTACGTTGCTGCTGAATGCCGACCTCAGCCGTCTGGCAAATTATCTCAATCCCGATAAAAAGAAGCTCGCGGCGAAAGGGATTACTTCCGTTCGTTCCCGCGTGACTAACCTCACCGAGCTGTTGCCGGGCGTTACACATGAACAGGTTTGTACGGCGATAACAGACGCCTTTTTTGCTCACTATGGAGAACGCGTTGCGGCGGAGATCATTTCTCCGGACAAAACGCCGGACCTCCCCAACTTCGCCGAGACGTTTGCTCGCCAGAGCAGTTGGGAGTGGAACTTTGGCCAGGCGCCAGCTTTCTCGCACCTGCTGGATGAGCGCTTCACCTGGGGTGGCGTGGAACTGCACTTCGACGTTGAGAAAGGGCATATCACCCGCACGCAGGTCTTCACAGATAGCCTGAATCCAGCGCCCTTAGAAGCATTAGCAGGACGGTTGCAGGGCTGTTTGTATCGGGCGGATATGCTGCAGCAGGAGTGCGACGCATTGATCGGTGATTTTCCGGATCAGGAAAAAGAAATGCGGGAACTGTCGGCGTGGATTGCGCAGGCCGTGCGCTAATAAAAAAGCCCGCTGGCGCTGCGCTTAGCGGGCCTACCAAACCGTAGGCCGGGTCAGGCGAAGCCGCCACCCGGCACAACCACTCTTACGCTTTATCGCCCAGCAGAACAGATTCCAGCGCGATTTTAATCATGTCATTGAAGGTGGTCTGACGCTCAGCAGCCGTAGTCTGCTCGTGCGTGCGGATGTGGTCAGAAACGGTGCAGATGGTCAGCGCTTTCGCACCAAACTCAGCCGCCACGCCGTAGATGCCCGCCGCTTCCATTTCTACGCCCAGAATGCCGTACTTTTCCATCACGTCGAACATTTCGCCGTCCGGAGAGTAGAACAGGTCCGCAGAGAACAGGTTGCCCACGCGAGCATCAACGCCCAGCGCTTTCGCCGCGTCTACCGCGTCACGCACCATGTCGAAGTCGGCAATCGCTGCAAAGTCATGATCTTTAAAGCGAATACGGTTCACTTTAGAGTCAGTGCAGGCGCCCATACCGATCACGATGTCGCGCAGCTTAACGTCCATGCGCACTGCGCCGCAGGATCCTACACGGATGATTTTCTTCACGCCGAAATCGGTGATCAGCTCTTTGGTGTAGATAGAGCAGGATGGGATGCCCATGCCGTGCCCCATTACGGAGATTTTGCGGCCCTTATAGGTACCAGTGAAGCCCAGCATGCCGCGAACGTTGTTCACTTCACGCACATCTTCGAGGAAAGTTTCTGCAATGTGCTTCGCGCGCAGCGGGTCGCCCGGCATCAATACGACGTCAGCGAAATCACCCATTTCTGCATTAATGTGAGGAGTTGCCATCTTTTATCCTTATCTCGTTGTTATTGCCTGATGGCGGCTACGCCTTATCAGGCCTACAAAACCGTAGGCCCGGTAAGCTTGCGCCGCCGGGCAATTGCATTACAGCATGTTTTTACCGTAGTCCATTGGTGACGTACCGAACCAGGTCGCCAGCGTCTGGCCGATATCCGCGAAGGTTTCACGGTGACCCAGTGAACCCGGCTTAACTTTCGGGCCATAGATCAGTACCGGAATGTGCTCACGCGTGTGATCGGTCCCGGTCCAGCTCGGGTCACAGCCGTGGTCAGCGGTGAGGATCAGAATGTCGTCTTCACCCACCAGTTCCATCAACTCCGGCAGACGACGGTCAAACAGTTCCAGACCTGCGGCATAACCGGCGATATCACGACGGTGGCCCCATGAGGAGTCAAAGTCGACGAAGTTGGTGAAGACAATGGTCTTGTCACCCGCTTCTTTCATCTCTTTGATCGTGGCGTCGAACAGCGCGTCCAGACCGGTGGCTTTCACTTTTTTGGTGATGCCGCAGTTGGCGTAGATGTCGGCAATTTTACCCACGGAAACGACCTGCCCGTCCTTCTCATCAACCAGTTTCTGTAGCACGGTCGGCGCTGGCGGTTCAACGGCCAGATCGTGACGGTTACCGGTACGCTGGAAGTTACCCGCTTTGTCGCCAATAAACGGACGCGCGATAACGCGGCCGATGTTGTAGCCACCTTCCGTTAACTCTTCACGGGCGATTTCGCACAGTTCGTAAAGTTTATCCAGGCCGTAAGTTTCTTCATGACAGGCAATCTGGAATACGGAGTCAGCGGAGGTATAGAAAATCGGCTTGCCGGTTTTCATATGCTCTTCGCCGAGTTCATCCAGAATCACAGTACCGGAAGAGTGGCAGTTGCCCAGGTAGCCCGGCAGGTTGGCGCGTTCGACCAGTTTGTCCAGCAGTTCCTGCGGGAAGCTGTTCTGATGTTCAGGGAAGTAACCCCAGTCGAACAGAACCGGAACACCGGCGATTTCCCAGTGGCCGGACGGGGTGTCTTTCCCGGAAGAGAGTTCATGCGCCCAGGCGTAGGCTCCTACGACTTCCGCGTTACCGTCCATACCGGCAGCGATTTTTCCGGTAGAACCTTCATGCGCTTTTACCAGACCCAGGCGGGTCAGGTTTGGCAAATTCAGTGGACCTTTGCGCCCGTTGTCGGCTTCGCCTTTGGCACAGGCTTCAGCGATGTGCCCCATGGTGTCGGAGCCCACGTCGCCGAAGCGATCCGCGTCTTCCGTCGCACCAATACCAAAGGAGTCCAGCACCATAATAAATGCACGTTTCATCTTGTTCTCCCTATTCTGCGCTGCAAAAAAGCGATCAGATCAGTATATAACTATTCGGTAATGCGACGATAGACCGTTGGTGTGCTTTCCGGTGCTTTATCGTCAAGGATAATTGCCGCTTTGACGGCTTTCGCTGCTTCCTGCCAGCTGGTTTCGTCTTTCGCGTGGATCACCGCCAGCGGACGTTGACCGTCAACGCTGTCGCCCAGACGCGCCATATCCGTAAAGCCGACGCTGTAATCAATGGTGTCCGATGCCTGACGACGACCGCCGCCCATAGACACGACAGCCATCCCGAGCGCGCGGGTGTCCATGGCGCTGACAAAGCCTTCGGTATCGGCATAAACCGCTTTGCTGAGCATCGCCGTCGGCAGGTATTTCGCGTAGTTTTCGACGAAATCGGTCGGTCCTTTCTGGGCGGCAACCATGCGACCAAAAATTTCAGCCGCTTTGCCGTTGTCCAGCACGGCCTGCAGTTTCGCACGCGCTTCTGCGTCGTCTTTAGCGAGCTTGCCGGAGATCAGCATCTCCACGCACAGCGCCATGGTGACGTCGAACAGACGCGGGTTACGGTATTCACCGGTCAGGAACTGCACCGCTTCACGCACTTCTACCGCATTACCCGCGCTGGAAGCCAGCACCTGGTTCATGTCGGTGAGCAGCGCCGTGGTCTTCACGCCCGCGCCGTTGGAGACGCCAACGATCGCTTCAGCAAGCGCTTCAGAGAGTTCGTAGGTCGGCATAAACGCGCCGCTACCCACTTTCACATCCATGACCAGCGCATCCAGACCTTCTGCCAGTTTCTTCGCCAGGATAGAGGCGGTGATCAGCGGAATAGAATCAACGGTCGCGGTGATATCGCGAGTGGCGTAAAAACGCTTATCTGCCGGAGCGAGTGAGCTGGTCTGGCCGATAATCGCCACACCCACGTCTTTAATAATTTCGCGGAAGCGGTTGTCGTCCGGGAAGATATCGAAGCCCGGAATGGCTTCCAGTTTGTCGAGGGTGCCGCCGGTATGACCCAGGCCGCGCCCGGAGATCATCGGAATATAGCCGCCGCAGGCCGCAACCATTGGGCCAAGCATCAGTGACGTGACATCACCGACCCCACCGGTGGAGTGTTTGTCCACAATCGGGCCGTTCAGATTCAGGCTCTTCCAGTCCAGTACGGTTCCGGAATCCCGCATCGCCATGGTCAGCGAAACGCGTTCTGGCATTGTCATATCGTGGAAGAAGATGGTCATCGCCAGGGCGGCAATCTGCCCTTCAGAAACAGTATTGTCGCGAATGCCGTTGATAAAGAAGCGGATCTCTTCATCGCTTAATGCCTGACCATCACGTTTTTTACGAATAATTTCTTGTGCGAGAAACACGGTAACCCCCGAAAAATCAGGTTAAATGCAGCGGAACACCCACTGCGATGATTGATTACTCTAAATAATTCGAGTCGCAGGAAGGCGGCAAAGGAGCTCATCCCCAGGAGCTTACTACAGTAAGTGACTGGGGTGAGGGAGTGCAGCTAACGCACCTGCGGCTTGAAGTATGACGAGTAATTAGTAGCTGCTTGCGCTCTTACCATCGCCATGACCCAGCGCTTTCAGCAGGCTGGCCAGCAGGCTGGACGCGCCGAAACGGTAGTGACGGGAATCCGCCCAGTCCGCACCGAACAGTTCATCAGCAATCGCCAGGAACTGCTGCGCGTCTTCAGCGGTACGCACACCACCCGCCGGTTTGAAGCCCACGGTTTTCTCTACGCCCATATCGCGAATGACTTCCATCATGATGCGTGCGCTTTCCGGCGTCGCGTTCACCGGCACTTTACCGGTAGAGGTTTTGATAAAGTCCGCACCCGCTTTGATGGAGATTTCAGACGCTTTGCGAATCAGTGCTTCTTCTTTCAGTTCACCGGTTTCGATGATCACTTTGAGCAGCACGTTTGCCGCGGCACAAGCGTCTTTACAAGCTTTCACCAGGTCAAAACCGACCTGCTCGTTGCCGGCAATCAGCGCGCGGTACGGGAATACCACATCAACTTCATCCGCGCCGTAAGCAATCGCCGCACGGGTTTCTGCCAGGGCGATTTCAATGTCGTCGTTACCGTGCGGGAAGTTAGTAACGGTCGCAATGCGGATCTCCGGCGTACCCTGCTCTTTCAATGTTTTACGAGCAATCGGGATAAAGCGCGGGTAGATGCAGATGGCTGCGGTGTTGCCCACCGGAGTTTTCGCCTGATGACACAGCGCGATCACTTTTTCATTAGTGTCGTCATCATTCAGGGTGGTCAGATCCATCAGTTTCAGTGCGCGCAGGCTGCTTGCGGTTAAATCGGTCATAACATTCTCCAACGGCATCGCCGTAGTAAATTCTCACCTTGCGGGTCTGTTAGTATTCTAACATCCACCCGCGGTTACACTTCGATATACATCACAGTTAATGAAAACTACGTGCAAATTTGCATTACTGTAATGAGATCGAAGTCAAACTTTTCCCCTTTACTGCCTTGTTCTTCTTCTCACAGGCGCATCAGGATCAAAGGTAGCAGAGGCACATCTTTCTAAAATGCTGCCACGATCTCTGGCAGATAAAAGGAACCCGGATGCCTACCTCAAGCGAAATCGCACTGCAACAGCGTTGCCAGCAAATTGTCACCAGTTCCGTGCTCAACCCGCAGCAGAAGCGTCATTTTCTGGCGCTGGAAGCAGAAAATAATCTGCCCTACCCTGCGCTCCCGGCAGAGGCCCGACAGGCGCTGGACGACGGGGTTATCTGCGATATGTTCGAAGGCCACGCGCCGTATAAACCGCGCTATGTGCTCCCCGATTACGCCCGTTTTCTCGCCAACGGCTCGGCATGGCTGGAGCTGGAAGGTGCGAAAGATCTCGACGATGCGTTATCCCTGCTCACCATCCTGTACCACCATGTTCCTTCAGTGACATCAATGCCGGTTTACCTCGGCCATCTCGATGCGCTACTGCAACCTTATGTTAGAATTCTAACACAAGAAGAGATCGATAGCCGAATAAAACGTTTCTGGCGGTATCTCGACCGAACCCTGCCGGACGCGTTTATGCATGCCAATATCGGTCCCGCAGATACGCCCATCACTCGTGCAATCTTACGCGCTGATGCTGAACTAAAGCAGGTAGCGCCTAACCTGACGTTTATCTACGATCCTGACATTACCCCAGAGGATTTGCTGCTGGAGGTGGCAAAAAACATCTGCGAGTGCAGTAAACCGCATATTTCTAACGGCCCGATAAATGATAAAATTTTCACAAAATGCCAATACGGTATCGTAAGTTGTTACAACTCGTTGCCGCTTGCCGGAGGCGGCAGCACGCTGGTTCGTCTCAACCTGAAGGCCATCGCGGAGCGCAGTAGATCTGTTGATGACTTCTTTACCCGCACGCTACCGCACTACTGCCAGCAGCAAATCGCCATCATCAATGCGCGATGTGAATTCCTCTATGAAAAATCACACTTCTTTGAGAATAGCTTCCTGGTGCAGGAAGGGTTGATCGATCCCGATCGCTTTGTGCCGATGTTTGGCATGTACGGCCTGGCGGAAGCGGTCAATGTGCTGTGCGAACAAGCGGGCATGAAGGCACGCTACGGGAAAGATGAGGCTGCCAATGAACTGGGATATCGCATTAGCGCTCAGCTCGCAGATTTCGTCGAGAACACGCCGGTGAAATATGGCTGGAAACAACGCGCGCTGCTGCATGCCCAGTCGGGGATCAGCTCGGATGTTGGTACCACGCCCGGTGCGCGTCTGCCTTATGGCGATGAACCGGACCCGATCACCCACCTGCAAACCGTCGCACCGCATCATGCGTACTATCATTCCGGCATCAGCGATATTCTGACGCTTGATGAAACAATTAAACGCAACCCGCAGGCACTGGTACAGCTTTGTCTCGGCGCCTTCCGGGCCGGAATGCGCGAATTTACCGCCAACGTCAGCGGTAACGATCTGGTGCGCGTTACCGGTTACATGGTGCGTCTGTCGGATCTGGAAAAATACCGCGCCGAAGGTTCGCGGACCAATACCACCTGGCTGGGCGAAGAAGCGGCGCGCAATACGCGTATTCTGGAACGGCAACCACGCGTGATGAGCCATGAACAGCAGATGCGCTTTAGTCAGTAAGATCATCCCCTTTTCCTGCGTCGATGGGCCAGGCAGTCGCCTGGCGCTGTTCCTGCAAGGGTGTAATCTGCGCTGTAAAAATTGCCATAACCCGTGGACGATGGGGCGATGTAACCACTGCGCCGAATGTGTTCCGCAGTGTCCACATCAGGCGCTGACTCTCAACGCAGATAAGGTCGTCTGGCAGGCTGATATTTGCCAGCAGTGTGATACCTGTTTACAGATGTGCCCGCAGCAGGCCACGCCGATGGCGCAGACCATGAGCGTTGAGGATGTTCTGCGTCAGATCCGTCAGGTTGTGCCGTTTATTGAAGGGATCACCGTCAGCGGCGGTGAGGCCACGACGCAGTTGCCTTTTGTGATCGCCCTGTTTTCGGCCATCAAAGCAGATCCGCAGTTACAGTCGCTCAGTTGTCTGGTCGACAGTAATGGGTTGCTGAGTGAAACCGGCTGGGAAAAACTGCTGCCAGTTTGTGACGGCGTGATGCTTGATCTCAAAACGTGGGACAGCACGTGCCACAGGCGGCTCACCGGACGGGATAACGTGCAGATTAAGCACAGCATCTCTTATTTGGCTGAGCACAGGAAACTGGCGGAACTCCGATTGCTGGTGATTCCGGGTCAGGCAGATTATCTGCAGCATAGTGATTCACTTGCCGCTTTCATCAGGGAACTGGGCGATGTGCCAGTACGTCTGAATGCTTTTCACGCGCACGGGGTGTATGGCGAGGCTCGTGACTGGCGAAGCGCAACGCCAGAAGATGTGGAAATTCTGGCGGGTGCATTGCAGGAACGCGGGGTGGAAAAGCTGATATTTCCGGCGCTGTATTTGTGAAATGCCGGATGGCACGGTTCGTCATTCGTAGGCCGGATAAGACGCGGAGCGTCGCTATGCGGCAGTCAGAAGTCAAATAACGACACCGTATTGCGGTACAACGCATCTGCTATCACATCTGAAGGTTCCGCGCGCAATTCGCATAACACGTCAAACACACGGGCCGCCTGCTCCGGGCGGTTCGGTTGCCCCTGAAAGCCATTCAGCGGCATATCCGGCGCATCCGTTTCCAGTAACAGCGCCGAAAGCGGTAGCTGTGCCATCACCTCGCGGGTTTTACTGGCTCGCGGATAGGTGATCGTGCCACCGACGCCAATTTTGTATCCCAATTGCACGAAACGCTCTGCCTGTTGCAGGCTTCCCGAAAAACCATGAACCACCCCGGTTCGCGGTAGATCCTGACGTTTAAGATGCATCGCCAGCTTATCGTGAGTGCGTCGGGAATGGAGGAGCACCGGCAGATCGTAACGCTTCGCCAGTTTTAATTGCGCGTCTAAAAATTCCTCCTGCTTTGCAAACTGCGGATCTTCACGGTACAAATCCAGCCCGATCTCACCCACAGCCACTACCTTTTCCGGCCGCGCCTCCAGAGCTTCCTGCAGGCGTTCCAGGCAGTTCTGGGTGTGCCGCTCTATCACAATGGGATGCAGGCCCAGCGCCCCATACAGAGTCGGATAGCGCTCCGCCAGCGCCAGGACGCGGGGAAAATTGCTCGCTTCGGTTGCCGGAACAATGATTTTCTCGACGCTGGCGTCAGCCGCCCGCTGAAGACTGGCAGGTTCATCGCCCGTAAAGGGAGGAAAATCAAAATGGCAGTGGGTATCAATGAAGCGAAAATTCACGCCAGATCCTCATTCGTGAAGGTAGTGTCATTGGCCTGTGGGGCAGCGGTAACGGCGGTCGCAACCAGCGTATCATTGGCGACAGGCGCAGGCGGGACCACCACCGGCAGATGACGCAACAGAGGCGGTTTTTCCGCTAACAGTTTCCCCACCGTCGCCAAAAAATAGCGCCCACACAGTCGTCCAAGTTTGTAGTCTTCGCGCAGCGCCGGGATGCGACTCCCCAAAGCCATACTCTGTAGCGGTTTCGGCGGATATATTTCAAAGATGCGCAATTTTCCCGGCGGTTTTTCGATGAATCGCTGGATATCTGTATAGCTGGCTTCATGATGCTGCACCAGGTTGACCAACGGTTGCAGGCTGCTCTCCCCCAACCAGCGCTCCATATGCTTAAACCATTGTGGGGTGTAATACATTTGCGAAGGGACGGTACGGATCACCACTATCGTTTTCGCCCCCTGCCGCGCCGCCTCGCGAACCGGAATGGCGTCGCTGACGCCGCCGTCGAGATAATTGATGCCATCCAGCGCCACGCCGCTGCGATAAAACCCAGGGATTGCACTCGAAGCACGCAGTATATCCAGCCAGTTCTGTGGCGTCGGCGAGAAATAACTTGCTGAATAGTCATCGCCCCGACAGGCGCACATATAGAATTTTTTACCCGCATCAAACAGACGAGACGCGGTATCCATTTTCAGCGGCATCTGCCCGGCAGTGGATTCCACCAGCCAGTCCAGATCAATGAGATTACCGCCGCGCACAAAACGAACCGGATCAAAAAACTCGCGTTTCGTGGTGTAGCGCATGATGACTTTGCGCCCATAGCCAGGTTGGTTGCACAGATACGCGGAGAGATTTTGCGCTCCCGCCGAAGTCCCGTAGTAAAGATCAAAAGGATTGAACTGCGCACGCATGAATTCGTCCAGCACACCTGCTGTAAAAATTCCCCGCTGTCCCCCGCCCTCACACACCAGTGCCTGGCGGCCCGGTGAAAATTTTCTCAACGATAACGGCGCAATATTGCCGAGCGTGACGGGTATACGCTGTCCCACCTTTGCCCTCCTTTCTTCTCTTTTTTAGGGCGACAAAGTAACGCAAATCTACGGCGTCATAAACCGCAAAAGCCAGTCCAAAGGACTGGCTATCTTGCAACTTTACTTTACGGAAAGTGGCTACGGCCGTTTACGCCCGGTAAACAGGCTGACCAGGAACAGAATGATCCCGACGACGAAGACAATTTTCGCCGCGCTCGCAGCAGTACCGGCTAACCCCCCGAAACCCAGAGCGGCGGCAATTAACGCGATAACCAGAAATATGATGCCCCAACGAAACATAGACGTCTCCTTTACCATAGTTAATGTCGACCGCTTATCATGAGCGCTCAGGCTACTCATTTGCGATATTGTTGGTCTGGTACATATCTCACCTCCCAACACATGTCAGGAGGTGGAATTAAAAGTATTTATTTTGTTTTCAGATCGTTTTTGACGCTTTTCACGCCATCAACGGCTTTGGCAATGCTCTCGGCACGCTCAATTTGTGCCTGAGAATCCACGGTGCCGGAAAGTTGCACCACGCCGTCGGTCGTTTCAACTTTCACTTTCCGGGAAGGCACGATGTCATCCGCGAGCAGCTTGGCTTTGACTTCGCTGGTGGTCGCCGTGTCGCCAGCGTACCCTTTCACAGAACTCTCTTTGCTGTCGCGAACGTGCAGTTTGTCACTGACGGAGGTCACCCCTTCAACGCCTTTCGCCACTTTCACCGCTTCTTCCGCCTGTGTCTGGCTTTCGACAAAACCACTTAACGTCACGACTTTCTGCTCGGTTTTCACCGAAATATCGGTACTTTTGATGTTTTCATGATCCACCAGTGCCGCTTTAACTTTGGCGGTAATGGCGCTGTCATCCATGAAATTACCGACTTTATTCATAGAGCTATCGACTTTTTGCCCTGCGCTTTCAGTACCGGATTGCGCTTTATCCGTGGTCGCGTTTTCTGCATACGCAGAACCCGTTGCCACAGCGGAAGTTAGCATCACGGCCAGCAGAGTTTTAGAAATCTTCAGTCTTGTCATAGTCATCGATGTAGTCCTGCATTGAGTGTGTGAATGTAAAACCTGCAAATCAGTTATTAATATCGCGACTCTGATAGAGATCAGCTTTAAGCACTTAATCCTATGCATTGAACGGTATTTAAAGCCGATATTTATGTCATCGCTTTGTTAAATATAGATCACAATTTTGAAACCGCTCGGCCAACCGTTTAAAAAACAGCCAAACATAAGCAAAACAGCGGGATTTAAGAACAATCCGCAAGCGGCTAATAAGGCAGGGAAAGTGACAGAGCGCAGCGGATGCCGCGCTCTGAAGAAGGATTAATGCTCGCGAGTTTTACGGAACTGAACGTCCGGGTAACGTTCTTGCGTCAGGTTGAGGTTGACCATGGTCGGGGCGATATAGGTGAGGTTATCGCCGCCATCCAGCGCCAGTTGCACTTCGTTCTTACGCTTGAACTCTTCGAATTTCTTGGCGTCGGCGCACTCGACCCAGCGCGCGGTAGCAACGTTGACAGACTCATAGATGGCCTCAACGTTGTATTCACTCTTCAGACGCGCCACAACCACGTCGAACTGCAGGACACCGACCGCCCCCACAATCAGATCGTTGTTGCTGATAGGACGGAAGACCTGCACAGCCCCTTCTTCTGAAAGCTGTACCAGACCTTTCAACAACTGCTTCTGCTTCAGCGGATCTTTCAGGCGGATACGACGGAACAGTTCCGGTGCGAAGTTCGGAATACCGGTGAACTTCATCATCTCGCCCTGGGTGAAGGTATCGCCAATCTGGATGGTGCCATGGTTGTGCAGACCGAGAATATCGCCCGGGTACGCTTCTTCCACGTGAGAACGGTCGCCCGCCATAAAGGTCAGAGCGTCCGAGATCACCACGTCTTTGCCGATACGGACCTGGCGCATTTTCATGCCCTTCTCGTATTTGCCGGAAACGACGCGCATAAAGGCCACACGGTCACGGTGTTTCGGGTCCATGTTGGCCTGGATCTTGAAGACGAAGCCCGTGAATTTCTCTTCTTTAGCTTCCACCACACGGGTATCGGTTTTACGCGGCATCGGCGCAGGCGCCCACTCCACGAGACCGTCCAGCATGTGGTCTACACCAAAGTTGCCCAGCGCGGTACCAAAGAACACCGGCGTGATTTCGCCCGCGAGGAACAGCTCTTTATCAAATTCGTTTGATGCGCCCTGCACCAGTTCCAGCTCGTCGCGAAGCTGCTGCGCCAGATCTTCACCCACCGCCGCGTCGAGATCCGGGTTGCTCAGACCTTTAACGATGCGCACTTCCTGGATGGTATGGCCTTTCCCGGTCTGGTAGAGGTAGGTTTCGTCTTTATAGAGGTGGTAGACCCCTTTGAACAGCTTGCCGCAGCCAATCGGCCAGGTGATTGGCGCGCAGCCAATCTTCAGCTCGTTCTCCACTTCGTCCAGCAACTCCATTGGGTCACGGATGTCGCGGTCGAGTTTGTTCATAAAGGTCAGGATCGGCGTGTCGCGCAGACGGGTAACTTCCATCAGCTTACGGGTACGATCCTCAACGCCTTTTGCGGCGTCGATGACCATCAGGCAGCAGTCCACCGCCGTCAGGGTACGATAGGTATCTTCGGAGAAGTCTTCGTGCCCCGGGGTGTCGAGCAGGTTCACCAGGCAATCATGATACGGAAACTGCATCACGGAGGTGGTAATAGAAATACCACGCTGCTTTTCCATCTCCATCCAGTCAGATTTCGCGTGCTGGCTGGAGCCACGGCCTTTAACCGTCCCGGCAGTCTGGATCGCCTGTCCGAACAGCAGCACCTTCTCGGTGATGGTCGTTTTACCGGCATCCGGGTGAGAAATAATGGCAAAAGTGCGGCGCTTGGCCACCTCCTGCAAATAAGGAGACAACGTCATAATGGTTTCTTCTTAGTAAACGCGGCGTCGCGCCGCGCATGTGGAATACGAAAAATTGCGGCTATTTTACCCATCAGCGGGGGGGAGGCAATCAGTGTTTACACAGGAGTTGCTCCAGTTCGGCTAATGACGAGACGGTCCAGGTGGGGACAATCCCTTCTGGCTGCTCGTGATGGTGAGCATTTAGCCAGCAGGTTGAAAGCCCGGCGTTGATACCGCCAAGGATATCGGACATGACCGTGTCCCCCACCATCAATACGCGAGAACGGTCAGGATTGCCCGCTTGCGCCAGCGCATAGTCGAAAATTTTCGGATCCGGTTTCGCCACGCCCACCTCTTCCGAAATGACTAATAAATCAAAGTAGTCACGCAGCCCGGTACGTTCGAGGCGAATCTGCTGTAATGAGGTAAAGCCGTTGGTAATTATCCCAATTTTGGCTTTGCCACGAATGGCATCGAGCAACGAAACAGCGCCTGGCAACGGCGCACAAATTTCCGCCATGGCATTCATAAACGCGTCGTTCAGCAAACCGGGTTCCACTTTCAACCGTTCAGCCCAACTCTGGAAGCGCGCATGCTGCAGCTGTAATGACGTGATCGCGCCGTTCTGATAATCCACCCACAGCGGTTTATTCACGGCCTGATAGTCCTGAAAATCCTCAGCGGTAAAGGTGACGCTATAGTCAAGAAACATCCGCTGTAAGCCGGTAAACGAGTCAAACGTAAACAGCGTTTCGTCGGCATCAAAGAAAATCCAGTCCCACTTCATCATTACACCTTCTTTTACATACTGATTGGCAGTGCCATTATGATGGCGTCCTCGCGACCGTCAGCGGTCGGATAGTAATTGCGGCGAATCGTTGCCTCGTTGAAGCCTAAGCTTTCATACAGTGCGATGGCGGCAACGTTGGAGGCGCGAACCTCCAGCCACAGCGTCAGGACGCCGCGTTTTTCTAATTCATCAATAAGATGCTCAAGGAGCGTTCTTCCTAATCCCCGGCGCTGAAAAGCGGGATCGACCGCAATGTTAAACAGCGTAGCTTCATCCAGTACCACCTGCGTAATGGCAAACGCCGCCATTTTCCCGTCAGCCGTGAGTTGATAGTTGAGATAGCGTTCGCCCTGGTTGCTGGCAAAAGTCTGTTCACTCCAGGGAAATGCATGGGCGCGCTTTTCAATTTGAAACGCGGCGGGTAAATCATTCGGACTGAGGGAAGAAATCGTGTTCATAAGTGCAGATTTGTTGCCATAGTGCGGCGCGTGCCGTGGGGTTGTCCCGTAGTTCATTAAACGCAGAGGTCGAAACCTGCACACCTTCCAGTAATAGCGGCGTTTCGGTACCCAGCCGCCAGCTATTACAGCGGTTACCCTGCGGCAGCATAGCCGCTCGTTCCGGCGTGACCTGTAGAACCTGTTCAGGGCTTAAGGTCAATGCGCGCAAAACGTCGCGGACCAGCGGCTCGCTAAGCTGAGGTAACGCATCGCCGACCATCACCAGGCGGACGTGAGCAGGAATAGAAATGGCGATTTCTCCCTGCAACGCGCTGGGGCGACGCAGCGACCACTGGGTAATACCCAGTTGTTGTAACTGCCAGTCTCGTCGGGTTGTCATCGCGATTCGCTCCTGTCTCTCAGGGGCGCAAATATAGCAAATTTGTCGAATCTGTACCAACAACCGACTATAATCGCCCGCTGTATGATTTAAGGAGTGTTTCATGTCTGCTTTTACCCCGGCAAGTGAAGTCTTGCTGCGCCACAGTGATGATTTCGAACAAAGCCGTATTCTGTTTGCCGGAGATTTGCAGGATGACCTGCCCGCGCGCTTTGAAAGTGCCGCCAGTCGAGTGCATACCCAACAGCTGCACCACTGGCAGGTACTGAGCCGCCAGATGGGCGACAACGCGCGTTTTAGCTTGGTTGCGCAGTCAGAAGACGTCGCCGACAGCGACACGTTTATCTACTACTGGCCGAAAAACAAACCGGAAGCGCAGTTCCAGTTAATGAATATCTTGTCGCTGCTGCCGGTGGGCACCGACATTTTTGTCGTCGGCGAAAACCGCAGCGGTGTACGTAGCGCCGAGCAGATGCTGGCAGACTATGCCCCGTTGAACAAAATCGATAGCGCCCGTCGCTGCGGCCTTTATCACGGCCGACTGGAAAAACAGCCGACATTTGACGCTGAAAAGTTCTGGGGCGAGTACCACGTTGACGGCCTGACCATCAAAACTCTGCCGGGTGTTTTCAGCCGTGACGGTCTGGATGTGGGCAGCCAACTGCTGCTTTCCACTCTGACGCCGCACACCAAGGGGAAAGTGCTGGACGTCGGCTGTGGCGCAGGCGTGCTCTCTGTTGCGCTGGCCAGCCACTCACCCAAAGTGCGTTTATCATTATGCGATGTGAGCGCGCCGGCCGTGGAAGCCAGCCGCGCCACGCTTGCCGCGAACGGCATTGAAGGCAACGTCTTTGCCAGCAACGTCTTTTCTGAGGTGAATGGCCGTTTCGACATGATCATTTCGAACCCGCCATTCCACGATGGGCTGCAAACCAGCCTGGATGCGGCGCAAACCCTGATTCGCGGCGCGGTGCGCCATCTGAACAGCGGCGGTGAACTGCGCATTGTTGCCAACGCTTTCCTGCCTTACCCGCAGGTGCTGGACGAAACCTTTGGCTTCCATGAGGTGATCGCCCAGACCGGACGCTTCAAGGTTTACCGCACGGTAATGACCCGTCAGGCGAAGAAGTAAGCCTTCCCTTTCCAGGCCGGATGACGCTTCGCTTATCCGGCCTTCGGTTAGCGCCCATTTTTACATCAATTAAACGCCACCAGGGCAATTATCTATTGACGAAAAGTTGAAAACCACTAGAATGCGCCTCCGTGGTAACGATTCTTTTTATGAATCGATGGTATGCGAAGGTGGCGGAATTGGTAGACGCGCTAGCTTCAGGTGTTAGTGTCCTTACGGACGTGGGGGTTCAAGTCCCCCCCCTCGCACCATAATCCACGTTGATATTGCTCGCACTGGGCGAAGGTGGCGGAATTGGTAGACGCGCTAGCTTCAGGTGTTAGTGTCCTTAGGATGTGGGGGTTCGAGTCCCCCCCCTCGCACCAACGAGGCGATATCAAAAAATAAGATAACTGTGCGAAGGTGGCGGAATTGGTAGACGCGCTAGCTTCAGGTGTTAGTGTCCTTAGGATGTGGGGGTTCGAGTCCCCCCCCTCGCACCACTTATCTTGTTCCTCTCTGCTTCACTCCCTGCTTTATTATCACTGATTCATCGTCATCAATACCAACATCATGCCCCCAATCAGCGCTATACACGATGGCAACAATACAAAGTGGCGTAACTGTTTGTGATAAAGCATAACCGGCGTCGCTAACAGTCCGGAAACGATAATCACTTTCCATGCTTCGGGAGAAAGATCCGCAAACGTCAGTCCGGCAATGACCATGCCTGACAACAGGACTCCCCACCCACTGCCCAGCGCTCGCTGCAACATGGTTTCACCTCTCGCAGTGATAATGATAAACAATATCATATGATAAAATTTCTCATTTGTCACATAATCGTGCCGCACCGATGCTTACCGCCTTCAACTATTGATGACATGAATGTTTTTCGGTGATAAATTACCCAGCGTTTAATTTAAAGATTCACGACTCCGCTGTTTTAGGCGAGACTCCCTGCGTCCTTAATTCCTTACCCAGGTATTCAGTACTGCATAATTGTTAGATTAATAACGACTTCTCATATGACTGTAAAAACCTGGCAAGCCTTACGCATAAAAAAATACCAATTCGCTTTACGCCTTTTATTGTTGCTCAATGCCGTTTCGGCGTTGTTTGCCCTTGTTTTTCCTATATACCCGAGCAAAGCCCCGTTCGCACCGGCCTTGACCATCCTTGTTCTGAGCGTGGTCCTGCTGGCCTGGCATGGTAAATATGCCTCCAGAAAAATTAACCTGCACATCATCTCGTTAATTTTTGGTGTGTTATGGGCGACGCATATAACCCTGAAATATAATTTCCTTCAGCATCAAGACTATTCCTTTATGCTGATTGCGCTTTTGACGGTTTTATTTATTGGTTCAATTGCTTTTGCCAATAATATAGTTGCCTTTACTTTGCATTCACTTCCTGCTGTATTCGCTTGCCTGTGGCTTGACGGTCGTGACCATGGTCTACGCATTCTCTATTTTATGGCACTGCCGATGGCCGGCATCGCCATTCAGCATATCATTCAGAAACGTAACGACAATTTTGCTCAACAGCTGATGTACAAACTGCTTGCCGAAAAGCAGACGCTAAGCGACCTGAGCATGCTCGACCCGCTGACAGGGTTATACAACCGCCGGGGATTGAAAAATAAGCTGGATATCCTGCTGGATATGGATACCCAACAGCGGCACGTTTTGCTGATCGATATCGATCACTTCAAAGCCTACAACGATAACTATGGGCACATGATGGGCGATCAGGCGCTGATTCGCGTTTCTGCTGCGATCCGCAATACGGTCCGCTCACGCGATATCGTTGTGCGTTTCGGCGGCGAAGAGTTTTTGGTGCTGCTCACCTTCGCTAATGCTCAGCAAGCCTATGCCACTGCGGAACGCATTCGCCAGGCGGTTTACGATCTTAAAATTCCACACATGTTTAACGAAAGCGTCGGCACGCATGTCACGGTTAGCATGGGAATTGCCCCGCTGCTGGCACAGGACGTAGAAAGCGCCATCACCAACGCGGATAAAGCGCTCTACAAAGCAAAAAACCACGGGCGTAATTACATTCTGACGAGCGAGGATGTGGAGATCACCTGACGCGCCTTGCGTATTCGTGCGTACGCGCGCACCTCTCTGATAAAGATCTTGCTATCGTTTATGCCTATCGCTAGGATTAGTAATCATTATCATTTAGATTACTATCCAGACTATGGCTTATCGTTCCGCCCCAATCATTGACGATGTAATTTGGCGAACGCATCTCCATCCACAGATGCCTTCGCTGGCTGATGCCGTGCGCGAAACTATCGCGCAAACGCGAGCACATCTGCTTGATTTTATCCGTCTGGATGAACCAGCCCCACAGGGTGCCATGACGCTGGCGCAATGGCGTCGTCCGAGTGAACTTCGCTCGCTGCTGGCAATCTATTCCGACCATATTTATCGCAACCAGCCTACGCAGCCGCGGGAAAATAAACCGCTGATCTCACTGTGGGCGCAATGGTACATCGGGTTAATGGTCCCACCGCTTATGCTCGCACTGTTAACGCAGGAGACTGCCATTGATGTTTCTCCCGAGCATATCCACGTGGAATTTCATGAAACGGGGCGTGCCGCCTGCTTCTGGATTGACGTTCAGCCGGATCGCAAAACCTCAGCACAGTCACCGCAGGCGCGGATGGAGACGCTGGTTAAACAGGCGCTGTTCCCCGTCATTTCGGCACTGGAAGCGACAGGTGACATCAACGGTAAACTTATCTGGAGCAATACCGGTTATTTGATCAACTGGTATCTCACGGAAATGAAACCGCTGTTAGGAGATGAATTGCTGAACACCCTGCGTCAGTCCTGTTTTTTTGAAAAACAGCTTTCCTGCGGCGCAGATAATCCGCTCTGGCGCACCGTGGTTTCCCGCGAAGGTGTGCTGGTGCGCAGAACCTGCTGTCAGCGTTACCGCCTGCCGGACGTTCAGCAGTGCGGAGACTGCACGCTGAAATAAATGATAAGCCGATGACAACGCACTACCATCGGCAAGCCTGATTGTTACAGCACGAGTGGCATCCAGAGCAGCCCGGAAATCACCAGTAACACCAGGAATATCAGGCCAAAAATCGCCCCCAGCCGCCAGTAATCCGCCGTAGGTAAATATCCGCTACCGTAGTAGATTGGGCTTGGCCCCGTCGCATACGGCGTGAGGATACTCCCCAGACCGATGGCCCCACCGACCATCATGCAGAAAACGGGTAACGAAATATCCGGCATCGCTAACGCTGCCGCGATCATCATCGGGGCCAGTGCGGAGGTGTAAGCAGTGGCGCTGGCAAAGAAGTAGCGCAGAAGATAAAACACGACGATCAGCGCTGACATCACCATCACCGGCGAGTAGCCGCTGAGCCCGTCCGCCAACAGTTTGCCAAACCAGCCGATGAAACCGGTATTGTTTAACCCGGTCGCCAGGGCGATCAGCGAAGCCAGCCAGAAAAAGACGTTCCAGGCTGCTTTGTTACTGATGATGTCATCCCAGGCGATGATGCCCAGCACCAGCATCAGCGCCACGACGCTATAGCCAACCATGGCCGCATCAATATATGCACCGCCGAAAATCCACAGCACCAGCGCCCCTACCATCAGCACCAGCATCTTTTTCTCACGCGCACACAGCGGCCCCATCGCTTTCAGCTCACCCTCAGCCCAGCGCGGTACCTGATCGCCAGACTTCAGCACCGGCGGGTACAGCACATAAGCCAGCCAGGGCACCAGCAATACCAGCAATATACTGAGCGGCAGCATTCCCAGGAACCAGTCACCCCAACTCAGCGCCGTATTGGATGCGCTTTTCATCAGGCCGATCAGCAGCAGGTTCGGTGCCATCGCCGTCAGGAAAATGGCGCTGGTCACGCAGTCAGCGGTAATCCCCATCCACATGATATAAGAACCGATGGAACGGGCGCTGGGGTCGTTAGGCTGGGAGTTATAGAGCGGCGGGAGGTTGCGAATAATCGGGTAGATAATCCCTGCGCCGCGCGCGGAGTTTGACGGCGTTACCGGAGCGAGAATCAGCTCCGAAAGCATCACCGCATAGCCAAGAAATAGCGTCCGGTGCCCCATTTTTTTGACCAGCATGAGCGCAATGCGTCGACCAAGGCCGGTTTTTTCGTAGCCCGCGCCAAACATAAAAGCAGCGAATATCAACCAGATAACGGAGTTTGAAAATCCCGAAACCGCCCACGACAGCGATTTGGCGGTAAATTTGAATCCTTCCTGTGCAAGCTGTTCAGGGCTGAACAGCAGCCAGGGGGAAAGCACGGCGATGATTGAAACACCAATCATTGCGACCACCGCGCCGGGCAAGGGTTCCAGAATGAGTCCCACGATGACGCCGGTAAAGACCGCAAAATAGAGCCAGGTGTGGCTCTCAAGACCGGCAGGGGCGGGCAAAACAGCAATAATGGCGATAACCACCAGCGGAGCCAGGTATCGCCACCAACCAGATAAAGGTGCCATTGTTCTATCCCTGTAAAAGGGGAGAGGCGCAGAGCCTCTCCGGAAGGGTTATTTTATGTAATGCACGTGTTCACAGATTTCGTCCACGATAGGGCCGCGACGCTCTGCGAACTGTTTTTTGTTTTCAGCGATCAGGTTATTGCCCTGCGTGTCGATAGAGACGATCAGCGGGCCAAACTCCTTCACGCGGCACACCCAGAGCGATTCCGGCATACCCAGTTCCGTCCAGTGCACTTCTTCAATCTCTTCGACCTGAGTTGCCGCCAGCACCGCACAGCCCGCCGGGAAGATCACATGGAGCGCTTTGAACTTCTGGCAGCCCTCTTCGGTCAGCGGTCCCATACCGCCTTTACCGACCACCAACTTCACACCGGTCTGTTCAATGAACTCTTTTTCAAACGTTTCCATGCGCATACTGGTCGTTGGGCCAACGGATACCATTTCCCATTTTTCGCCGTTTTTACGCACGATCGGCCCGGCGTGGAATATCGCTTTGCCGTTCAGGTCGTAAGGGATGGGGCGCTTAAGCTCGATCAGGCGACGATGGCAGACGTCACGGCAGGTCACCAGCGTCCCGGTCAGATAGATCACATCGCCAACGCGAATATCCTCCAGATCTTCGGCTTTGATCGGGGTTGTCAGGATCTTTTTCATAACGCGCTCCGGGTATGAGACAGGTTTTCGAAGGAGAGGTCAGAATGGACCAGCAGCGTACCGCGGCGGTGTGCCCAGCAGCCCGTAGAGACCGCCACGCCAATCGTTGACGGGTGGCGCGCGGCAGATTCGATATGAACCCCCATCACCGAACTGTTTCCGGTCAGTCCTTGCGGACCAATGCCGAGGCGGTTAAGCCCCTCTTCCAGACGGAGTTCAAGCTCTGCCGCTTTCGGATTAGGGTGACGCGTGCCAATGGGCCGCAGAATCGCTTTGCGTGACAAAACCGCCGCCGTTTCAACAGAGGTGGCAATCCCCACACCTACCAGTACCGGCGGACAGGCGTTAACGGCTAATGTAGAGATATTTTCAAAGACAAATTTCACTACCCCTTCATAACCTTCTGAAGGCATCAGTACTTTTGAGCGCCCTGGCAGAGTACAGCCGCCGCCCGCCATATAGACTTCAATTTCCGCGTCTTCGCCATCCGGGATAATGTCCCAGGTGACCCACGGCACACCGCTACCGGTGTTTTTCCCGGTATTGATTTCGTCAAAAATCTCTACCGCGTTATGACGCAGCGGCGCTTTAACGGTGGCGTCTTCTACCGCCTGCTTGAGGATGCTCTGCAGTTCGCCTAAAAGAGGAAAACGGGACCCCACCTTCACAAAGAACATGATTTCGCCGGTGTCCTGGCAGGCTGGACGATTCAGGTCAATCGCCTTCTGCATGTTGTCGAACATCGTATGGTAAATAATTTTCCCCATAGGCGATGTTTCAGCTGCCCGCAATTGCTTTAATTTATCCACGACATCGTCGGGCATTCGGGTGGAAATCATCGCAGTAAAATCAGCGACGATCTCCGTCAGCTTATTCACTGCATTTTGTTTATTTTCATTGCTCATTATATCAACTCCAGTTTTTTATTCGTCTGGAAATAAATTCTCCTCAACAAACTACCACCAAAAGTGTGCCTTTATATTTTTTGCGACTGTGTATATGTAATTAACAGATCGTGAATCTCGCTGAAGAAAGATGATGAATATTGAGCAAGTGCAGAGTTTATCCCGGTTTTGCGAATTACACTGCAACAGTCAACGTCACGGATAACACGAAAATGCTGAAAACATGGCCCTTAGCCAAAGACCTGCAGGTGCTTATTGAAATTGTCCATACGGGAAGTTTTAGCGCGGCAGCGGCGGCACTGGGGCAGACGCCAGCCTTTGTCACAAAACGGATCCAGATACTCGAGACAACGCTTGCCACCACGCTATTGAACCGCTCGGCCAGGGGCGTGGCGCTCACTGAAAGCGGGCAGTGCTGCTATGAGCATGCGCTGTCGATCCTCACGCAATACCAGCGGCTGTTCGATGATGTCACACAAATTAAAACGCGCCCGGAAGGGTTAATTCGTATTGGCTGTAGCTTTGGCTTTGGTCGCAGTCATATTGCCCCAGCAATTACGGAACTGATGCGCAGTTATCCTGAATTATTAGTCCATTTTGAACTGTTTGATCGGCAGATTGATCTGATACAGGACAATATCGATCTGGATATTAGAATTAACGATGAAATCCCGGATTATTATATTGCACATTTGTTAACAAAAAATAAAAGAATATTATGTGCAGCACCCTCGTATTTACAAAAATATCCAGAACCACAGACGCTACAAGAATTAAGTCGACACGACTGCCTGGTGACAAAAGAACGTGACATGACTCACGGCATTTGGGAACTGGGAAACGGTCAGGAGAAAAAGTCGGTGAAAGTCACCGGGCACCTCTCCTCCAATAGCGGTGAAATTGTGTTGCAGTGGGCACTGGAAGGAAAAGGGATCATGCTGCGTTCAGAGTGGGACGTGCAGCCCTTTCTCGCGAGCGGCAAACTGGTTCGGGTGTTGCCGGAATATGCACAAAGCGCCAATATCTGGGCAGTCTATCAGGAGCCGCTGTACCGCAGCGTCAAGCTGAGAGTCTGCGTGGAATTTCTCGCAGCGTGGTGCCAGCATCGGTTAGGCAGGCCGGATGAAGGGTATCAGCCGGGCTAAGCCAGCAGGACTCCCGCAAGAGTCCTGCCTTTACGACTTACTTACAGCGCAATCTGCTCATTTTCAGCGTCAGAACGTTGTGTTTCTTCAGCTTCCTGAGCCAGTAGCTGCTTCTCATAAACCTTAAAGAACGGATAGTAAATAATGGCGGACACCAGTGCCAGAACCACGACCAGGATCGCCGCACGATAATCCCAGCCTAACGCCCATGCTGCGCCCACCGGGGCTGGCGCGGTCCACGGCACCACCGAGATGACACGACCGATCAAATCGAATTGCATCGCTGCCCAGGCCAGGACGGCGTTGACCATCGGCGCCAGTAAGAATGGAATGAAGAATACCGGGTTCATCACGATTGGGGTACCGAAGATGACCGGCTCGTTAATGTTGAAGATGCTGGGTACGATACTCAAACGACCAATCGAGCGCAGGTGCACAGAGCGGCTACGCAGATAGCAAATAACCAGCCCCATCGTTGCCCCGGAACCCCCAATCACGATAAAGAAGGTCCAGAACGCCTCCATAAAAATGTGCGGTAATGGCGCGCCCTGCGCCAGCGCGGTCTGGTTCATACCCAGGTTAGTCAACCAGAACATTTGCAGCATCCCGGAGACTATGGCCGCACCGTGAATGCCTGCAAACCACAGCAAATGGCCAATCAACACCGCCAGCAAGATGGCCGGTAGCGAATCCGCAGCCGACACCAGCGGTTTAAAGATAGCCATAATCGCCTGTGGGATCAGCATATCGAACTGCGACTGGATGAGCAGGCTCAGCGGATACAGGGTCAGCACGACCACCAGCACCGGAATTAAGAGATCGAAGGAGTTCTTGATCATCGGCGGGACCTGCTCAGGCAGGCGTATACCGATGTTGTGCGCCTTAAGAAAACGCATCATCTCCACACAGTAGATCGCCACCAGGATCGCGGTAAAAATCCCCGTCCCGCCAAGGCTATCGACAGGTAACGTCCCTTTCGTCTTGGGTGCCGCAATCAATAAGAAAGCCATAATGGAAAGCATTGCGCACATAAAGGGATCCAACTGATGCGTCTTTGCATAGTGTTTCCCCAGGTTATAGGCGATAGCGGCACAGATATAGATAGACATAATGCCCATCGTCATATCGAAGGGAGTCAGAATCTGACCTTCAAATTGCTTTGCCAGATCCAACCACGCCCGCGCGAATCCCCAGGTGGTATCCGGAGAAAACGGAGGATAAGCGAACACTAACAGAAACGATCCGACAATCATGAAAGGCATAGCGGAAATAAAGCCATCGCGGATTGCCATTACGTGACGCTGTGAAGATATCCGCCCGGCTATCGGACTGACATAATTCTCAACAAACCGGAAAATCACATTAAAGACTGCTGGGTGAGTAGATTTCATAATTGGCTCTTTTTATGTGATACAGAGGAAGTGACAACAGCAGTATTAATCGCGCTTTGACGGACTGCAACCGGTTACGGTAACCGGTTTCCGTGATTGTGAAGAGGATCGAAAAATATCTTAGATTATTGATTTGTCATTACAGAATATTTACAGCGTTCTGGGGTTTATGCCAAATTACGCCAGCCGTTTTCATTAGAAGAGCGGGTTGCGAAAGAGGAAGTCTGGAGAACCGAATGAGTCTACAATCTGTACGGCAATTTTTGGCCGAACACGCCCCCGATATAGAAATCATTGAATCAAATCAAAGCACTGCAACGGTAGAACTGGCAGCTAAAGCCCATAATGTCGTGCCAGGGCAGATCGCCAAAACCCTCTCACTGAAGGTCAAAGACGCCATCATCCTGATTGTCGCCAAAGGCGATGCGCGGCTGGATAATAAGAAGCTAAAAAGTACGTTTGGCGCGAAAGCACGTATGCTCAGCAGCGATGAAGTGGTCAACGCAACGGGCCACCCCGTGGGCGGAGTGTGCCCTTTTGGGCTGGAAATGCCGTTACCTGTCTACTGTGACATTTCCCTGAAAGCGTTCAGCGAGGTGTTGCCGGCCGCGGGTGCGACACATAGCGCAATCCGTATTTCACCAGAGCGCATGGCCGAAATCACCGCAGCGACCTGGGTTGATGTCTGCCTGTAAAAAGAGTGCCGCGCCGGATCTCTTCGGCACGGCGCATTATGCGGTATGCAGCGTAGGGTGAGTCTCTCCCGCGCGCAGGTAAAGCAAAATATCAGCGGCATTCAACAACCCGGCGTCAGAATTCACTCCCAGTTTGGACATCACATTAAACTTGTGCGCCCGGATGGTCTTGATATTCCGTTCCAGCTCAACCGCGATCTGCGGCATTGAATAACCATGCGACATAAAGCGCAGAATTTCACGCTCGGTCGGGCTTAGCATTCGGCTCTGATTGAGATACCAGAGGTTGTTGGTATTTTCGTTGATTCGGCGGGTTCCGCTCAGCATGGAAAACAGCGCCTCCTGCAACTCAGGAAGCGCCGCCTCTTTGCTCAGTACACCATCCAGTGGTGATGGCGATAGCGCGCCAATCAGACGCGCTTCGACTTCATCATCCGCAATGACCAGACGGCGCATTCCCGGAAAGTTGGTCGCCAGTTCGTTCAGACAAATCAACCCCATCCGACGATCTTTTCTGATCGAGGAGAGAGAGAAAATAACGGCTGAAAAAGCCATCTTCGTCATGGCGTCCTGAAATTCATCCCGTGTAGAAAAAAGATGTAATTCATAATTATTTTCAGCATCGGTATTAAATAAACTCTGAATACCAATGCGACTCATAAAACATTTTTCTACGAGTGCGACATTTCTCTTAGCGCTTTGGTTTTCCATTCCGTGGTGTCTCCATATACTGAAGGTAAATTCAGCTCTCTGGCTCCTTGAGTGCTGTTAATCCATGCATACATTTCAGCATTGCTGTGTATCGATAAACGACGCATGGCACTGTTTTTCTGGGCGCTGATCGTTTTATTACTCTTCTTAAGTAATGTCGCAATCTGATTAATTCCCCAGCCTTTCCCTAACAGCCGTAAGACTTTGCGTTCTGACAGGGTCAAAATAATAGAACGGGTACCAAATTCCTGATGTTCTGAACGGACAGGCGAGAGTAATGCTTTGCTGACCCGTTCAGCATTGTTATTTCCAGCGCGAATCGTACTGACCAGACTCTCGATAGGCTCAACGTCCGACAATAGCGTACTGACAGGGGAAATCAGCAGTTCGACAGCCTGCGAGTAGTAGGCTCTGGATACCAGAAAAACCCAATGAATATCAGGATATTGTGAAATGAGCGTATAGTATTGCTCACAGACGTTACGCGGGTAATGGCACTCCCCGGTGAGATCGGCAATCACTAAATCAGAACGACGTAATTGTAATAACGTCAGTTCTTCTACTGCGCGACAAACAGTTAATTCATGATCCGGGAAATGCTTCTGCATTACCCCACTTAACCCTGTCTGTATTACAGGTACTTTACTGATAATAATTCCGTTTTTGCAGCGTCCTGGCAACATAATCTCTCCACATATCACCCTCTCTTTATTTCTGCTCTCTCTACAGCGCATACATATGCATTTAGTGATATATGCTTTAATGCAATATTAAGGCAAAAATAATAGATTGTATGAATTGTTTATCCCTGGTATTTATCGTGAGTCCATACAATGCATGATACTGTTCCTTACTAAGTATCACGCAATTCAACATCCTTAATAGTCACCTATAAAGCCGCAAGAAAATATTAAAAATTTCTAAATAAGTACGTTAGCTCCTCTAATTTCAATTAGGCATTAACGATAGCCGCCATCAATTCCTCTGTGTAAAAGACAACAAAGTTGAAGGCAGAATAAGATAATTATGCTACTAATCCATCAATAGATGGAGACTCACCCAATCAGAGTGCGAATAGTTTGCGATAAACGCCGCCGTCTAAGTGACGGATTCGGCTTTCGACACAAAGATTGGTCTCAGCCAGAGCCAAAAAATGGGCGCTTCGTGATACAAAGAGATCTTTCGTTATTCGAACACACCACGCGTCTTTTCAGTCAGGGCGAGTCATGCAAGCAGAGCAATCTTATCAGCGTACGGTTACACGGCTATCCATTCAGTGCGGGCTTTTTTTATTGCAACACAGCGCTGAGAGCGCGCTGGTCGATGAACTCTCTACCCGACTTGGTCTGGCGTTGGGAATGGATAGCGTCGAAAGCGCCATCTCCTCCAACGCTATCGTTCTGACCACCATTAAAGACGGGCAGTGCCTGACGTCTACGCGGAAAAATCAGGATCGCGGCATTAATATGCATGTGGTGACAGAGGTGCAGCACATCGTCATCCTCGCGGAACACAAGCTGCTGGATTGCCAGGGCGTTGAAAAGCGGTTTAGTCAGCTTAAACCCTTACGTTATCCGCGCTGGCTTGTGGCATTGATGGTGGGTCTTTCCTGTGCCTGCTTCTGCAAGCTGAATAACGGCGGCTGGGATGGCGCGGTGATTACCTTTTTCGCCAGTATGGTCGCCATGTACATCCGCCAACTTCTGGCGCAGCGCCATTTGCATCCGCAGATTAACTTTTGTATTACCGCGTTCGTCGCCACTACCATTTCCGGCCTTTTGCTGCACCTCCCCACCTTTAGCCAGACGCCAACGGTAGCGATGGCTGCGAGCGTGCTGCTTTTGGTACCCGGTTTTCCCTTGATCAACGCCGTGGCGGATATGTTTAAAGGGCATATTAATACCGGGCTTGCCCGCTGGGCCATCGCCAGTTTGCTGACGCTGGCGACCTGCGTGGGCGTGGTGATGGCATTAACACTTTGGGGGCTTCCAGGATGGGCGTAATCGATTTTATTCTCGCACTGATGCAGGACATGCTTCTGGCCGCTATCCCGGCGGTGGGGTTTGCGATGGTATTTAATGTTCCGCACCGCGCGCTCCCCTGGTGTGCCCTGCTCGGCGCGCTGGGCCACGGGTCGCGTATGGTGATGATGACCGCCGGTTTTAACATTGAATGGTCTACCTTCGTCGCCTCCCTGCTGATTGGCAGTATCGGTATTCAGTGGTCACGCTGGTATCTGGCACATCCTAAAGTGTTTACCGTCGCGGCCGTCATCCCTATGTTCCCAGGGATTTCGGCCTACACCGCGATGATCTCCGCCGTGAAGATCAGTCATTTTGGCTACAGCGAACCGCTGATGATCACGCTGTTGACCAATTTCCTGAAGGCTTCCTCAATCGTCGGCGCGCTCTCCATTGGCCTTTCCGTACCTGGCCTGTGGCTCTACCGCAAACGTCCCCGCGTTTAATCACAACGGCAGGCTCAGCCCTGCCGTTGAATCCCATCAGTGTGTTACTATAAAAGCAGTGTTCCTTCTCGATTGCAGCGAGTATTGAGAAACGTTATGTCTTGCAGAATTTTAACCCCGGATGTCATTGGTATTGACGCCCTGGTCGACGATCACCAGACCGTACTGGCAAAGTCTGAAGGTGGCGCTGTCGCCGTGTTTGCCAACAACGTTCCGGCTTTTTACGCGGTGACGCCCGCACGTCTGGCGGAACTGCTGGCGCTTGAAGAAAAACTGGCGCGACCGGGAAGCGACATCACACTGGATGCGCAGTTTTATGACGAACCGCAGCCCTCTCCGGTCGCCATTCCGCTGGGGAAATTCGCAATGTATCCGGACTGGCAGCCAGATGCCGATTTTCAACGTCAGGCGGCATTATGGGGCGTAGCCTTAAAAGAGCCTGTCACTGCTGAAGAGTTGGCCTCGTTTGTGGCTTACTGGCATGCAGAGGGCAAAGTCTTCCACCATGTGCAATGGCAGCAAAAACTGGCACGTAGCGTACAAATCAGCCGGTCCAGCAACGGGGGGTTGCCAAAACGCGATGTGAACACGGTCAGCGAACCAGACAATCAAATTCCACCGGGTTTTAGAGGTTAACGATGAAGAACGTTGGCGAACTGATGAAGCGTCTGCAAAAAATGATGCCCGCCCATATCAAACCCGCCTTCAAAACGGGTGAAGAGTTGCTGGCCTGGCAGAAAGAGCAAGGTGAGATCCGTGCCGCTGCGCTGGCACGTGAAAACCGGGCGATGAAAATGCAGCGTACCTTTAACCGTTCCGGCATTCGCCCACTGCATCAGAACTGTTCATTTGATAACTACCACGTTGAATGTGAAGGTCAAATGAACGCCCTGAGTAAAGCGCGTCAGTACGTCGAAGAATTTGACGGTAATATCGCCAGCTTTATCTTTTCGGGGAAACCGGGAACCGGGAAAAATCACCTGGCAGCGGCCATCTGCAACGAACTGCTGCTGCGCGGCAAATCGGTGCTGATCATCACCGTGGCCGATATCATGTCGGCGATGAAAGAAACCTTCAGCAATCGCGAAACCAGCGAAGAGCAGCTGTTAAACGATCTGAGTAATGTCGATCTGCTGGTGATCGACGAGATCGGCGTACAGACCGAATCACGCTATGAAAAAGTGATTATCAACCAGATTGTCGATCGTCGATCCTCCTCCAAGCGTCCCACCGGTATGCTCACGAACAGCAATATGGATGAAATGAATAAGCTGCTGGGCGAGCGGGTTATGGATCGCATGCGGTTGGGCAACAGTCTGTGGGTCATCTTCAACTGGGACAGCTATCGCAGCCGGGTGACGGGCAAAGAGTATTGAGACAATTCCGAGTAACAGCAGCGGTATACTGCGACGCAGGTTAATTTACGAGTTATCACGATGAAAACAGCGAAACGTCTTCTGTGCTGTGCGATTGCCGCCAGCGCGTTCATTACTACCAGCAGCGTCGCCGCATCCTGGCAGGACTCCCTCACCAGCGCCGCCAGTGAGCTCAGCAAACAAAGCGGTAACGCATCGCAAGGCGGCACATCGCTCGCTTCCCTGACCAGTCTGCTGAACGGCGGCAACCAGGCGCTTAGCGCGAACAACATGAACAACGCGGCCGGTATTTTGCAATACTGCGCGAAGCAGAAGCTGGCTTCAGTTACCGATGCAGAGAATGTGAAAAATCAGGTTCTGGATAAACTGGGGCTGGGTACAACGGAGCAAAAACAGGACACAAACTACCTGGACGGCATTCAGGGTCTGCTGAATACCAAAGACGGACAACAGCTTAACCTGAACAACATTGGCAGCACGCCGCTGGCTGAGAAAGTGAAAACCAAAGCCTGCGACCTGGTCCTTAAACAAGGGATGAGTTTTATCTCCTGACCGCAAACGCCGCGTTTCCCTGTAAGCGCGGTGCTCTCCCCTCTTTCCCCTCAGCGCTACCGGGCTCCCCGCGTAATGGGAAGTGACGACGATCAAAATTTCCCATATCTAAACCAATTCTGAATAACAACGTAATTTTATGTCACTAGAATTGCAGCAGAGTTACAAGCCCATTACATTGTACTTCCCGAAAAAAGATGAGCTACCAGCCGACGTCTGGTGTAGAGCCTTTGCACAAGGCTATTTGTGAGGATCGATCAGTTGTCTGAGTTACTCTCCATTACTCTGTTTCTCGCATCCGTGCTGATTTACGCCTGGAAAGCGGGTCGCAACACCTGGTGGTTTATCGCCACGCTGGCGGTGTTGGGGCTTTTTGTAGTTCTAAATATCACGCTGTATGCCAGTGACTACTTCACTGGCGACGGCATTAACGACGCAGTTCTCTACACATTAACCAACAGCCTTACGGGCGCGGGCGTAGGCAAATATATCCTGCCTGGCATCGGGATTTTTCTGGCGATCGTAACGGTGTTTGGCGCATTAGGCTGGATTTTACGCCGTCGTCGACATCACCCGCACCATGTTGGCTACAGTCTGCTGGCGCTGCTGCTGGCCTTAGGTTCTGTGGATGCCAGCCCGGCATTCCGTCAGATCACCGAGCTGGTGAAATCCCAGTCGCGCGAGGGCGATCCGGACTTCGCGACTTACTATAAAGAGCCGTCAAAAACCATCCCGAATCCTAAACTGAACCTGGTTTATATCTACGGCGAAAGCCTGGAGCGCACCTATTTCGATGATGCCGCCTTCCCGGCGCTCACGCCGGAACTTGGCGCGTTAAAAAATGAAGGGCTGGATTTCAGTAACACAATGCAGTTGCCGGGCACAGATTATACCATCGCCGGTATGGTCGCCTCTCAGTGCGGCATTCCGCTGTTTGCGCCGTTTGAAGGCAACGCATCGGCATCGGTTTCCAGCTTCTTCCCGCAGAATATCTGTCTTGGGGATATCCTGAAAAACTCCGGTTATCAGAACTACTTTGTGCAGGGCGCAAATCTGCGTTTCGCCGGCAAAGACGTGTTCCTGAAATCCCACGGCTTCGATTACCTGTATGGCGCGGAAGAGCTAAAGAGCGTAGTCGCGGACCCGACCTATCGCAACGACTGGGGTTTCTATGACGACACCGTGCTGGATGAAGCCTGGAAGAAGTTTGAAACGCTCTCCCGTTCTGGCCAGCGTTTCTCGCTGTTTACGCTCACCGTCGATACCCATCACCCGGATGGCTTTATCTCGCGAACCTGTAACCGCAAGCGTTATGACATCGACGGCAAGCTAAACCAATCTTTTAGCGCCGTCAGTTGCAGCCAGGAGAATATCGCTGCATTTATTAACAAAATCAAAGCGTCACCGTGGTTTAAAGACACGGTTATTGTCGTCTCTTCTGACCATCTGGCGATGAACAACACCGCGTGGAAATACCTGAACAAACAGGATCGCAGCAATCTGTTTTTTGTGATTCGCGGCGACCAGCCACAGCAGGATACGCTGGCGGTCAAACGTAACACCATGGACAACGGCGCAACGATACTTGATATCCTGGGCGGCGATAACTTTATCGGCCTCGGGCGGAGCAGTCTTTCCGGGCAGTCGCTGTCGGAAATTTTCCTGAACAGCAAAGAAAAGATTATGGCGATGAAGCCGGACATCATTCGTCTGTGGAATTTCCCGAAAGAGATCAAAGAGTTCACCGTCGATCGCGATAAAAACATGATCGCCTTCTCCGGAAGCCACTTCCGTCTGCCGCTGCTGCTGCGGGTATCAGATAAACGCGTTGAACCGCTGCCGGAGAGTGAATATTCCGCGCCGTTGCGCTATCAGCTTGCAGATTTTGCCCCGCGCGATAACTTCGTCTGGATTGATCGCTGCTACAAGATGGGGCAACTGTGGGCACCGGACGTGGCGCTCTCAACCGACTGGTGCGTCTCGCAGGGTCAACTGGGCGGAGAGCAAACCGTGCAGCACGTCGATAAAGCGCAGTGGAAAGGCAAAACGGCGTTTAAAGATACCCTCATCGACATGGAGCGCTACAAGGGCAACGTGGACACGTTAAAAATTGTTGATAATGACATCCGCTACAAAGCCGATAGCTTTATCTTCAACGTCGCTGGCGCACCGGAAGAGGTGAAGCAGTTCAGCGGCATTTCCCGTCCGGAGTCATGGGGGCGCTGGTCGAATGCGCAGCTCACCGATGAGGTCAAAATCGAGTATAAAGCGCCGCTGCCGAAGAAGTTTGACCTGGTGATTACGGCCAAAGCGTTTGGCGGTAACGCGAATCAACCCATTCCAGTACGCGTAGGTAAAACGGAGCAAACCTTAATTTTAGGTCATGAGGCTTCCACCACCACGCTACATTTTGAGAACCCGGATGATGCGGATACGCTGGTTATTGTTCCGCCAGAGCCCATAGCCACCAACGAGGGTAACATCCTGGGTCACTCGCCGCGTAAGCTGGGTATTGGCATGGTCGAACTCAAAGTGGTGAAGGTTGAGGGTTAAAAAAGACAGCGCCCAACACGCCCCGGGCGCTGCATGGCAATCGTATCAGAACGTGACCACCCCTTTGATTAACTCACGATTGTTGATCACGTCCTGCTCAAACACCTCGGCAAGTCCACTGAACGGATAACGATGCGTCAGCATCATATCGGCAGTCAACTTGCCCTCTGTCATCAGTCGCCCAACCCGGGCAAAATCTTCCGGAGTGGCATTACGACTCCCCATCATCGTCGTCTCTTTCTTGTGAAATTCGGGGTCTGAAAATTGAAGGTCACCCTTAAATAATCCGACAAAAACGATGGTGCCGCCGTGACGAATCAAATTGACGGTGTTGTTCATCGCATGTTGGTTGCCTGTTGCATCAAGCACTTTCTGCGCCAGAGAACCGTTAAACGCCGCGCGCAGTCGATCCACAAAGTCACCGGCAGCGGGATCCAGGGCCGTCACTCCCAGACGGGAGACAACGTGGTCGCGCCGGGCAGGACTGGTATCGGCCACCACAACCTGCGCGCCGTCCGCTTTAGCAATGGCAGCGGCACCCAGACCAATTGGCCCCGCGCCAACGACCAGAACCTGCTCACCGGCGGCAATCGCTCCACGGCGTACCGCATGCGCGCTAATCGCAAACGGCTCAATCAGCGCCGCCGCCACTGGCTCAATTCCCTCCACCAACAGGAGATTCGTCGCGGGCACGCTGAGATATTCACTAAAACCACCGTCCTGATGTACGCCAATGACGGAGATCTTTTCGCAACAGTTAGTCCTGCCGCTCAGGCAGGCCGGACACTGCTGACAGGCAACGTAGGGGATCACCGCCACCTGCTGACCGACGCGTAAATCGGCAATATCTTCGCCAACCGCCACAATGTCCCCACATATTTCATGGCCTAATACGCGTGGATAACTGAAAAAAGGCTGATTACCTCCCCAGGCATGAATATCTGTCCCACAAATACCGACACTTTTAATTTTGATTAACGCTTCATTTTTATCCGGAATCGGAATACTTCGGGTCTGATGTATTAATTCTTTCGGCTGTTGGCAAATCAATATATTCATTGTAGACATCATTACGTACTCCTGTTTCTTTGATGCTTCAGATATTGATGAAAAAAGAAATAGCCGCGTAACAAGTCAGCCAGTTTGTGAAATTACCCGCATTAAATTGTTTTAAATCGGGTTTTAATACCGAAAAAGGAGAGATTTATGAGCCGTTCACAAAATTTGCGTCACAATGTAATCAATCAAGTCATCGACGATATGGCCTGCGGCCATATCCCCTCCCCCCTGCCATCACAAAGCGCGCTGGCCGAAATGTACAACATTAGCCGAACAACCGTGCGCCACATCCTGAGTCACCTCTGTGCCTGCGGTGTTCTGACGCAAGTGGCAAGCGACTTTGTCATTACCCGTCGCCCGACTCAGCAGGATGGCTTCGCCTGTACCTCCGCGTCGATGGCGGAACAAAATCGCATTTTTGAGCAGGCGTTTTTCACCCTGATTCACCAACGTCAGTTGCTACCGGGGAAGACGTTCTCCGAACTGCAACTGGCGCGCACGGCAGGCGTCAGCCCGGTCGTAGTGCGGGAATATCTATTAAAATTCGAGCGTTACAATCTGATTCAAAGTGAAAAACGTGGTCAGTGGAGTATGAAGCAGTTCGATCAGGCCTATGCCGAACAGCTCTTTGAGCTTCGGGAAATGCTGGAAACCCATGCATTACAGCACTTTCTCAACTTACCCCATGAGGACCCTCGATGGTTACAAGCCAAAACCCTGCTGGAACGTCACCGAGCATTGCGCGATAGCATCGGCAGCAGCTTCCGTAAATTTTCCCAATTAGACCGTGATTTTCACGCGCTGCTGCTTTCCGCCGCAGACAATATATTTTTTAATCAATCACTTGAAATCATTTCAGTGATCTTTCATTTCCACTACCAGTGGGATGAGAGCGATCTCAAACAGCGCAATATCATCGCCATAGACGAGCATATGACCATTCTTAGCGCGCTGATCTGTCGCAGCGACCTTGATGCGACCCTCGCACTGCGTAACCATTTGAATTCTGCTAAACAATCGATGATTCGCTCGATAGATCAGAGTGTACAGAGTGCCTATTAAGTACCGATTAAAAACAGGAAATCGGAAGCAACTGCACGCTTTTATCAAAATAAAAACGCGAGAAAAATATCTCTTACCTATGCTCACGATCGGTCGACTATATTTAAAAACCTTCGTGAGTACCGGGTGCAAATAATACTTCACCGGTCGTTAAAACCCACTCTGCGTATTAAAAATGCAAAGAGAATAATAAAACATTAAAGGAGTCCGGCGTGGAAAAAGAGAATATTACCCTCGACCCGCGTTCTTCATTTACCAGACCAACCCCTGCGGATATTACCGTCCCGCCGGAGGGTATGGTACAACGCAGTAGCCGAATTAAACGTATTCAGACAACGGCAATGATCCTGTTATTTTTTGCAGCGGTCATTAATTATCTCGATCGCAGTTCACTTTCGGTGGCGAATCTCACTATTCGTGAAGAGTTAGGCCTCACCGCCACGGAGATCGGCGCCCTGTTGTCGGTGTTTTCACTCGCTTATGGCATTGCGCAACTGCCCTGCGGCCCACTGCTGGATCGCAAAGGCCCGCGCATTATGCTGGGCCTCGGCATGTTCTTCTGGTCGTTGTTCCAGGCGCTCTCCGGCATGGTTCAGAGTTTTACCCAGTTCGTACTGGTGCGTATTGGCATGGGGATTGGCGAAGCGCCGATGAACCCGTGTGGCGTTAAAGTGATTAACGACTGGTTCAACATCAAAGAGCGTGGCCGTCCGATGGGCATTTTTAACGCGGCGTCCACCATCGGCGTGGCGATAAGCCCACCGATCCTCGCGGCGATGATGCTGGTCATGGGCTGGCGCGGGATGTTTATCACCATCGGCGTACTGGGGATTTTTCTCGCCATCGGCTGGTACATGCTGTACCGCAACCGCGAACAGGTCGAGTTGACCGCCGTTGAGCAGGCATATTTGAATGCCGGGAGCGTTAATGCCCGCCGCGATCCGCTCAGCTTTGCCGAATGGCGCAGCCTGTTTCGCAACCGTACCATGTGGGGGATGATGCTGGGCTTTAGCGGCATTAACTACACCGCGTGGCTCTATTTGGCCTGGCTACCGGGCTATCTGCAAACTGCCTACAATCTGGATTTAAAAAGTACCGGGCTGATGGCAGCGATCCCCTTTTTGTTCGGTGCGGCCGGGATGCTGGTCAACGGTTATGTTACGGATTGGCTGGTAAAAGGCGGAATGCAACCCATTAAGAGCCGCAAGATTTGCATTATTGCCGGGATGTTTTGCTCTGCGGCCTTCACTTTCGTGGTGCCGAGCGCTACCACGTCAATGAGCGCGGTACTGCTGATTGGCATGGCGCTGTTCTGTATTCATTTTGCCGGCACCTCCTGCTGGGGGCTGATCCACGTTGCTGTCGCCTCGCGTATGACCGCCTCCGTTGGCAGTATCCAGAATTTTGCCAGCTTCATCTGCGCTTCATTCGCGCCCATTGTGACCGGCTTTATCGTGGATACGACGCACTCATTCCGCCTGGCACTGATCATCTGCGGTTGCGTCACCGTCGTCGGGGCGTTGGCCTACATTTTCTTTGTCCGTCACCCCATCAGCGATCCGCGCAAGGAGTGAAAGGGATATACTGAGTAGATGAAAATACTCTGTCGCCCAACCACATTGTTTGATATCGCCGCCCTGCCCGCCATTGAGCGTTCGGCAGGTCGGCGATTTTTAGACGTCCCGGATTTAGCCTGGATTGCCGATGACACCATTATCGGTGAGGCGCAGCACCGGGCCTACGCCGAGGCCGGTATGAGCTGGCTGGCGCTGGTCGACGAGCACCCTGTCGGTTTTTTGGTTGCCGAAACGCTGGGCTCATCGCTGTTTATTGCTGAACTTTCACTGCATATGGCGTGGCAGGGAAAAGGAATTGGCCGCAGATTGATTGGCTATGTGACTGAACAGGCGCACGAGAAAGGTTTTACGTCACTCACGCTGACCACCTTCCGTGATGTGCCATGGAATGCCTTATGGTACGCGCGACTGGGATTTGAAATGCTGGCTGACGAGACGCTTCCCGCAACGCTGCGCCAGAAAAGAGAAGAGGAAGCGGCGCAAGGTTTGGCGTTTGAGTCACGCTGCGCCATGCGCCTGATGTTACGTTAATTGCCCGATGGCGGCTACGCCTTATCGGGCCTACAGAATGCCGTAACGTACCCCATAGGCCGGATAAGCGACAGCGCCATCCGGCATCACAGGTTTAGAACGTTTCCCAGTTGTCCCCGGCGTCCGCAACAGCGGTCTTACGGGGTTGTACCTGTGTGGAAGCAGGTTTCACGAAGCTCATTTCACGTGCACGCTGCTGTTCCTGTTGGATACGGAACACGGCAACAGCCTGCGTCAGTCGGCTGGCCTGTTCTTCCAGCGCAGCGGCTGCGGCGGCAGATTCCTCTACCAGCGAGGCGTTCTGCTGAGTGACACGATCCATCTCAGCCACGGCCAGCCCCACCTGATCGATCCCGCGACTCTGCTCATCGGATGCCGAAGCGATTTCACCCATGATATCGGTCACGCGTGTCACCGCATTCACGATCTCATCCATGGTTTCACCCGCGCTTTCTACCAGCGTAGAACCGACGTCAACGCGGCTTACCGAGTCTTCAATCAGGCTCTTGATTTCACGCGCCGCCTGGGCACTGCGCTGTGCCAGGTTACGTACTTCACCCGCTACCACCGCAAATCCACGCCCCTGCTCGCCCGCACGTGCGGCTTCGACCGCTGCGTTCAGCGCCAGAATGTTAGTCTGGAAAGCAATGCCGTCGATCACGCTGATAATGTCGGCAATTTTCTGCGAACTGGAAGCGATGTCGCGCATGGTCTGCACCACGTTATCGACCACTTTACCGCCTTTCTGGGCCGTCTCAGAAGCACTCAGCGCCAGATGGCTCGCCTGACGGGCGTTTTCGGCGTTCTGCTTCACGGTAGCGGTCAGCTCTTCCATGCTGGCAGCCGTTTCTTCCAGAGAAGCGGCCTGCTGTTCGGTACGGGAAGAGAGATCGTTGTTACCCATCGCAATTTCGCTTGCGCCGCTATAAATAGCGTTCGCCCCGTTACGTACGTCTCCCACGGTGCGCATCAGCTCGCTCTGCATGTGGCGCAGGCTTTCGGCCAGTTGGCCCATCTCATTCGTGCCTTCGACATCAATACGCTTCACCAGATCGCCACTGGCAATATGACGAATACTGTCAATCAGACGGTTCATCGGTGCGAGAAGCGTTAGTTTGATCCCTGACCAGACGACAACAATCACCACCAGCACGGCGAAAAGAACGCTACCCAGAATCCACATCGCCTGGCTATAAGAGCTGACGTTATCAGCAACAGCGATGTCATACAGACGGTCGTTCTGCTGCAGGTAGTTCACATACTGCTTCTCAAACCCGTCCTGATATCCCTGGGTGGGCTGATCAAAAAACTCATTGATCTTGCCGGCGCCCAACAATTGGATCAGCTCAGCCAGCGCGTTGTGATAGATGTCGTAATTACGTTTGATTTCAGCAGACGCCGCCTCACTTTGACGCGGATCGCGCGGCAGCGCTTCGTAATCTGCCCAATTCTTCTCCGCCTGTTTCAGGGATACGCTGGCAATCTGCATCAGATCCGCAACGGTCGCGCCGCTGCCGATGTTGTTCTGATCCATCATGTAGCGAATACCCGCGCGGTTGAGCGTGTTACGGGTTTGCAGCAGAGCAACCCAACTGCCATTCAGCGTGGACTGCTGCTGGCGAATGGTCTGCAATACGGTGAAGTTCTCTTTGTCATTCTTTAACGCGTTAAAGAACAAACCACCGGATGCGAGTTGTAAAAGGCCAAATAATGCCAAAACCAGCATCAGGCTGGTCACAATTTTGATACGTTTTAACATGTTTTCTCTTTCCACTAGACAGATACTCTGGTTGTCGGCCTGGAATAAGAAAACTTTATGGAAAAGACAGGAGAGCATCAGGTAATTTGCTTAACTAACTGGCAATAGGGAATATTTACAACTGACTGTTTTCATCGGTTTCACGAAGCCAGCGGCTCTGAATGCTTTTTTATGGTACAAAGTACCATTCTCCTGTCACCGTGTGCTTCGCTATGGCTTATACAATCGACATTATTTCCTGCATTACCGAGCGCTTTTTGGCGTTAACCGCCACGGAAAAACGAATCGCGCAGTTTATTCTTGATGATGTTGCAACCGCGGTTGAACTGCCTATTGCCGAACTGGCGCGCTTAACGGATACCAGCCAGGCGTCTGTCACCCGTTTTGCCCGTGCGCTGGGATGCAAAGACGTAAGAGAGTTAAAGGTTAAGCTGGCCCAGTCGCTGGCGGTAGGGCAACGGTTTATTCTTGACGTTCCCGATCTCGAAGGCATTCAGGGTATTTACGAATCTATAATCAGCGTGCTTGATACGAATCGCCGTTCTCTTGACACAACAACCCTCAGTCAGGCCGTCAACTGGCTAAGCCAGGCGCGTCAGATCCTTGCCATCGGAACGGGCGGCGGTTCAACGATTTGCGCACAAGAGATTCAGTATCGCTTATTCCGTCTCGGCCTACCGGTCGTGAGTCAAAATGATGCACTCATGATGCGCATGATGTGTTCTGCGGTCACCCCTCAGGATGTGGTTGTTGTGTTGTCGCTGGGCGGATATACGCCAGAAATCCTCGAAAGCGCCGCAATCGCCCGGCAATACGGCGCAAAAGTGATTGCGATTACGCCTGCGCAAACACCGCTGGCAGAACAGGCCGATTTGGTGTTGCCACTGCTGGTTGAGGAGAATGACTACATCTTTAAGCCCAGTCCATCGCGCTACGCTATGCTGGCGATGGTGGATGTCCTGGCGACAGAACTGGCGATGGCAAATAAAGCGCAGGCGAAAGATCGCCTGCGTCGTATCAAACTGGCTTTAGACAGCCATCGCGGCGGGGCCAACCGCCAACCGCTGGGTGATTAAAGAGCCGCACGCCAGGCGTTCATAAAGCGTGTTGCCTGTTCCTGGGTTCGGGTAACGCTTTGCCCGGCGCGGTATAGATCGCCCCCGGTGCCTGCGCCTGCACAGCCTGCTGCTAAATACTCGGCCAGGTTATCGGGAGTCACACCGCCAACCGCCAGCACAGGAATCGTTGGCGGGAGAACAGCCTTTAACGCCCGAATATAGTCCGGGCCAAACGCCACCGAGGGGAAAATTTTCAGCCATTGTGCGCCAGCCTCAAGGGCATTAAACGCTTCGGTCGCTGTCGCGCACCCCGGGCACACCAGCAGGCCGTGCTCAACCGCACGGCGAATGACTGCGGGCTGGATATTGGGGGTCACAATCAGCCTGGCCCCCATCTCCGCCAGCGTATCCACCTGTGCCGACGTTAAGACCGTACCCGCGCCAATCATCGCCCTGCTACCTGCTCTGGCAATCGCCCGAGGAATGCTTAACTGCCAGTCTGGAGAATTTAACGGTATCTCAATGTAGCGAAACCCGGCATCCAGTAAGACGTCAACATGATCGTCAACCTCTGCCGGTGTAATGCCGCGCAGAATGGCCACTAACTTATTGTCCTGCATAAATAATGCTCCTTACACCCTGGAGAAATGCCGCATCACCATCACAACACTGAACGCCGATCCCGGCCCGGCTTAAAGCTTGTTGATAACGCGTAGTCAGCGACTGATTTCCGACCAGCGTCACCGATGATGGCTGCCAGGCGTGGCATTGTGCGGCGACCTCGGCCCCGATCAGCAAGCCGGATAAGAAGTCAGAGACTGACGCGCGGGGGAGCGAATTCAGTACCCATGCTGCCCGCGTTTCAAACAGTCGGGGTAAGATCGAGGGGGACTGAAGGCCTTTTTGCACCCCTTGCTCAAACGCGGCCTCATCCGATTCCTGCTGCGGGAGTCCCGCCCCCAGAAGCGAATGGGTCATTAACAGATGGTGCAACTCACCGGTCATGACGGTTTCAAAATGCACGACCTGTCCTTCATTCATCTGAACCCATTTGCAGTGGGTTCCGGGCATGACGTACCAGGAAGATGGAGAGAGCTGAGAAGCGCCGAGCAATTGCGTCTCTTCGCCCCGCATCACGTTGCTGACATCGGCCTCTTCCACTTTCAGGCCTGGGACAATCCATATCTGTTCACCCACCGGGCACAGATGTTGCGCCAGAGAAACCAGGGAGACGGGGCAGCTAACATAGGGAATAGACTTCCATCCGGCCTCACTGCCGATCATCCCGGCCATCACCACGGGCACATCAAGCGCATCACGCCAGGGAGCAATATACTGAGCAAAAACCTCCGCCGCGTTCGTCGAGCCCAGGCGCGTTACGCCCATCGCGACCTGTAGCTGGTTTTTGATTTCGTTCTGCTGAACATGCCACGCCCGGAGGTGGGTGGACCCCCAGTCAACCGCAATATAATTTTCGTGGTTCATGCCTTTTCCACCTTTCCACCCACCGCTGCGACGCTCTGGTTTTCCCGTTCATTCGTAATCATCGCCAGCGCTTCTTCACGACTGACTTTGCTGGCTGGCGTCATTAACGTCACAAAGACGGCGGAAACCAGGCTGCCGAGAACCGAAGGAATACAAGGATTTCCCCAAAATGCCAGCCATGTTGGATTAACCAGAATCACAATAGAAACCAGCATGCCGCTGAGCAACGCCGTCAACGCGCCTTGCCAGTTGAAGCGCAACCAGAAGCGACCCAGAATCGAACAGACAAACAGACCTGACATCAGCATGGAGATCATTTTGGTGATGTAACTAATGATGTCGTTAGACGTCAGTGCGAAAACCAGCGCCAGTCCTATCACAAAGGTCAGCATCCAGCGGGACAGCGTAATGGCACGGTGCTCTGGCGGCATTCTGCCCGTCACGATGGTGTAGACGTCTCGCATCATGATGGCAACGGCGGCGATGGCATCGGAGCTGGCAGATGACATCGTGGCCGACAGTCCAGCAATTAAGACCACCAGACCCAGTATTGAGGGAAGGAAACTGGTGGCAAACAGGAATGCGTAATTGCTGTTTTCCAGATTGGGATTCATCACGAACGCCGCCATCCCGATAATGGCCGGTAAAATCGAAAAGAAAAGATACAGCACGCCGGTATAAACAAATGAGCGACGCACCGAGGAGACATCTTTACCTGAGTAGATTCGCTGACGGTAAGACGGTGTTGCCAGTACTCCAACGCCGATCACCATCGCCAGGGACAGTGCGGGCAAGGCTCCCATTTTATCAATCGCGAAAAAGCTCAGCGCTCTGGGATCCATCGCCTGCTCAATAGCGCTCCAGCCACCGACGTGTACCACCGCGAGAATCGCCATCAAAATAAAGCCAAAAAACAGAATCAGCGCCTGGATTGTATCGGTCCAGACCACCGCCGAGTAACCGCCAATAATGACGTAGATTGCAAACGCCATTGCAATAATTAATTTTGCGAGCGTCAGATCAATTCCGGTAGCCCAGGCAAGATACATGCTGCCCCCCAAAATATGGGCACCTAACCAGCCAATCGAAGCGATAAATATCATCAGGCCGACAATATTTTTTATTATGTGGCTACCGCCGGTATAATACGAAAGTTCTTCGCTCATCGTCATAAAGCGCAGTTTACGCACCGGCGCGAACAGCCAGGCAACCAGCAATATCCCGACTGCACCGCCGATACCATAAAGCATTCCGGCCCAGCCATTGCTATAACCAAAACCTACAGCCCCCATGCTGGAACCCGTTCCTACCATGGTCGCCACCGTTGATCCAAGTGTCAGAAATAACGGCAGCGAACGGCCTCCCAGCAGGAAATCTTCACCACTTTTTTGATTACGAGATACATACCAGCCAAGCCAAATCATAGCGATGGCATAAATAATAAAGCCGATTAAAAAGATATCACTGTTCATTATTCACATCCTGCCAGTAGTAAGAAAATGATGTAAGCGTGCCCGGAGCGCTGAATGAATTCAGCGCTCAGAAACGATCGCAATTTTATTTTTTAGGACTATATTCGGTTCGCGTTAAAACAGGTGACGTCCACTTCTACTTTGCAATCGACAACCAGATCGGCGACACAGCAAATACGGGCTGGCGGATGTTCACCAAAAAACTCGCGAAATACCTTATTAAACGACTGGAAATAGCGTGAGTCGGTGAGGATCACTTTAACGTGTACCACATCTGCCAGGGTGTAGCCCGCTTCAGTCATGATATCGACGCAGTTCTGAATCGCCAGGCGAGACTGTTCGACGATCCCTCCCTCTACGACTTCGCCATTCTTCATTGGGGTCTGACCTGACACATAGAGCCACCCGCCCGCTTCAACAGCTCTGGCAAACGGTAAATGCTGACCACCCGTGCCCGTTCCACCTTCCGTACCGTAACGTTTAATGCTCATTTTTACTCCTTACCAGACTGGGACTGGCGGCGCAGAAAACGACCCGCGCGGCCGATAATATGTTTGTCGCGGCCGTAACTCATTACGCCATTGACCATTACTGCATTGATCCCATCCGCAGGCTGCTGCGGATCGGAGAAACTTGCGACATCCCGCACCGTTTGCGGATCAAGTAACACCAAGTCCGCATAGTAACCGGTCTTAATTAGCCCACGCTCCGGCAATTGAAAACGGGCGGCGGAAAGGCCGGTCATTTTGTGTATCGCCATGGTCAGTGGAAATAACCTTTCATCCCGGCAGTAATGCCCCAGCACGCGGGGAAATGCCCCCCATAAACGAGGATGCGGCATGGGGTCATTTGGCAGACCGTCAGAACCGATCATCGTCACCGGATAGCTCAGCACGCGACGCACGTCCTGCTCATCCATGTTGTAATAGATAGCCCCGGCAGGCATCAGTAATTTTGCCGCCTCCAACATACTCATCTGCCAGTCATCGGCGATTTGTTGAAGCTTTTTGCCCGCCTGATCCGGATGAGGTTCTGACCAGGTGATGACAATGTCGAACTCGTCGGTAACCTGTTTCAGATCCAACGTTGAGGAACTCGCTGAGTAGGGGTAGCAGTCGCAGCCAATCTCCTGCTGCGCTCGCATTTTGTCGAAAAATGCCAGCGTCTCTTTCGTTCGCCCCCAGTTTTTCGCCCCAGCGCATTTATGGTGGGAAACCACAACCGGAACCTGCGCATGGCGGCCTATGCGAAATGCTTCGTCCAGCGCCTCCAGAATGGGTTCAAACTCTGAGCGTAAGTGGGTCGTGTAAACGCCCTGCGCCTCCGAAAGCTCTTCGGCCAGCGCCATCACTTCTTCCGTCGTTGACTCAAATGCGGTGGCATACGCCAACCCGGAACTCATCCCAAGAGCGCCTTGTTTCAGCGCCTCGCGGAGATCGTTACGCATAGCGGTGATTTCAGAAACGGTTGCCGGACGAAAAAGATTGTCCATATGGTTATTGCGTAACGCAGTATGACCAATCAGTGTCCCTACGTTGAGGGCGGGCCTGGCTGCTTCTACCGCCTGGGCATAAGCCTCAACTGTTGGGTAAATAAAATGCTGCGCTTCGCCCAGGAGGTTCATTGGGTCGGGCACTGCACCTTTCATGGTTGCCGCCGCCGCGCTGATCCCACAGTTCCCGACAATAACCGTGGTAATGCCCTGACTCATTTTCGGTAAATATTCCGGCATGCGGATGACATTGATGTCGTCATGGGTATGAACATCGATAAAACCGGGTGCCAACACCTGCCCTGCACCGTTAATGATCTGTGCAGCATCGACGTTCAGTGACGGCGCGATATCTACAATCCGATCGCCGGCCACTGCGACATCACCGCGATATTGAGGACCCCCGCTGCCGTCGATTACCGTCACATTCTTGAATAACCAGTCAACCATCATCTTTGTTCACTCCTTTCTGCTGTGTCGACAAGTTAACCATTTACAGGAGTTAAAAACAGTGGAAAACTACGCAAAATCCATATCAATTACTGATACTTTTATTCATAAAAACCACAAAGCAATAATTTATTTATTTATTTTCAATAAAATAAATTTGATACCACTATCCGAAACGGCGTTAAAACCAAAAAGGTTGATGTTATGAAATACCAAAACGGAACGCGAGTACCCCATAAAGCCGCACTGATGAAAATGCCCGCCTGCGTCGTGGCAGAAGATGTCTGCCTGCCTGCAGCCGTCATCAAAAAATCGGCGCTTGAGAACAACATTGACTGGATGCAGCGCTATGCGGATGCCCGCGGCGTTTCCCTGGCCCCACACGGTAAAACCACGATGACGCCACGGATTTTTCAGGCACAACAGGAGGCTGGAGCCTGGGCAATCGGCGTAGGCAGCGCGTGGCAGGCGGGTGCCGCAATGGCGAGCGGCATTCAGCGCATACTGATGGTGAATCAGCTCGTGGGGAAAGCGAATATGTTGCTGATTTCTCAGTTAAAAGAGCTATATCCGACAGCAGAATTCATCTGCTGCGTCGATAGTCTGGAGAACGCCCGTGCGCTTTCAGCCTTTTTTACGCAGCGCCAGCAAACGCTGGACGTGATGATCGAGCTTGGCGTAAGCGGTGGACGCTGCGGCTGTCGCGGTACACATGCCGCATTGACGCTGGCTGAACAAATTTCATCGTATCCCGCCCTTCGACTTCGCGGGCTGGAACTGTACGAAGGGGTATTACATGGTGACGATGCACAACCGCAGGTGGAAACTCTTCTGCGCGAAGCCGCACGGCTTGCCTGCGATATGGAAAAATACGTTACAGGTGAGTTTATTCTCACCGGGGCAGGAACCGTCTGGTACGATGTGGTATGCAACATTTGGCTTGCAGCGGACAAACCCAAAAACTGCCGAATCGTAATCCGTCCCGGTTGCTATATCACTCATGACCTGGGAATTTATGATGACGCCCAGCAGCAACTGAAGGCGCGCGATCGTATCGCCTGCGATTTGGCTGGCGATCTCACCTCGGCACTGGAACTCGTTGCACTGGTGCAGTCCGTGCCTGAGCAGAATCGCGCGGTGGTCAATTTCGGCAAGCGAGACTGTGCTTTCGACGCGGGCTTACCTCAACCCATTGCCCACTACCGTGATGGAAAGCGACTGCCATTCGATGCCCAAACGGTCCGCAGCGTTGGCATTATGGATCAACATTGCATGCTGCAAATCAGTGCAAAAAGTGACGTTCAGGTCGGTGATATTTTGATATTTGGTACTTCACATCCCTGCCTGACCTTCGATAAGTGGAAAACGCTGCTGCTGACAGATGACGATTACACCGTACTGGAAGAGCTGGATACGCTTTTCTGATATTGGCAATGGCTGGCGAGGCAGTACGCCTCGCCTGATCTCTACAATAGCGCCGAAATATCATCAAACAGGGAACGCGTAATCGTCACCCCTTCCAGTTGCGATTTCTCACGTGAGGTAAAGCGTCGCTCGCCCGGCAGACGTGCGCCTTGATCCTGCATCGCCGCAAACAACGTTTCCGCCCGATCAAGGTGTATTTCAGCCTCTTCGCCCAGGAAGCGGGTAGGATCGAGCGCCAGAATGAGTTCGCCGCCGTAGGGTAAACCGCCCGCACCTTCATCCCAGGCCAAAGACTCGGCGCTGGTCATATCGCCAATAAGCGGCCCGGCAAGCAGCTCCACCATCGCGGCAAACGCGGATCCCTTATGGCCGCCAAAGGTCAGCATCGCGCCGTTTAGCACCGCCTGCGGATCGGTAGAAGGTTTGCCTTCCTGGTCAATCCCCCAGCCCTCAGGAATGGCTTTTCCTGCACGATGATGTAACTGGATCTCACCCCGCGCCGCCGCGCTGGTCGCCATATCAAAAATATAGGGCGGCTTACCTTTACGCGGCCAGCCGAAGGCAATCGGGTTGGTACCAAACAGCGGACGCGTGCCCCCCGCCGGCGCAACCCAGGCGTGGCTTGGCGTACAGGCGTAGCCGACCAGTCCGGCATCGGTGAGCGGTTCGATGTCCGCAAACAGCGCGGAAAAATGCACGCAGCGGTTGATCGCCAGCGCCGCAATCCCGCACGCTTTGGCTTTGCTGATAAGCAACGGCAGCGCCTGCTCGTAGGCCACCAGCGAGAACGCGCCGCCTGCATCGGCTTTAACAATCGCCGGGGCCTGGTCAATAATCACTGGCCGCGCATCGGCAGAGACTTTCCCTTTTCGCAGCGTTTCGACGATCCCCAGTAGCCGCCACAGCCCGTGTGACGCACAGCCGTCCCGCTCTCCCGCCGTCACGTTACGCGCGATCGCATCGGCGTGTTCAGCGCTAAACCCATTCTTGCTTAGCACGTCGCGTGCCAGCGCGTAAGCCTCCGATATTGCGAGGTTTACTGTTTCCATGTTCTTCTCCTTATAAGGTTTTCGGCAATAAGCGTAGACGCTAATCTCGATTCGCTGGCAAACTTTCTATTGTGATCTCAATCACATAATTGCATCGGTATTGCGATCTCCTTTACCGCTTACTGACACTCCTGACCGCTTAACTCTGCATTTGACCACTCACATATTTACTGAACTTTACGCGCGCGATGATCTGGCAAGATCCCCACAGCATAGCAGTCCATTTACCTCTTCAAACGCAACTCAACCAAACGGCTTCGGCCAATTTTTAATCTTAAAAAACCAGGTTTTACTATGGATACTAAAAAGATATTCAAGCACATACCCTGGGTGATCCTCGGGATCATCGGGGCCTTCTGCCTCTCGGTAGTGGCCTTACGTCGGGGTGAACACGTCAGCGCACTGTGGATCGTGGTTGCTTCCGTGTCGGTATATCTGGTGGCTTACCGCTACTACAGCCTTTACATCGCCCAGAAGGTGATGAAGCTCGACCCTACACGCTCGACGCCTGCGGTCATCAATAATGATGGCCTGAACTATGTCCCGACCAACCGCTACGTGCTGTTCGGTCACCACTTCGCCGCTATCGCCGGTGCAGGTCCGTTAGTGGGGCCGGTTCTGGCAGCACAGATGGGCTACCTGCCGGGTACCCTGTGGCTGCTGGCGGGCGTAGTGCTGGCCGGTGCAGTGCAGGACTTCATGGTGCTGTTTATCTCTTCTCGCCGTAACGGCGCATCTCTGGGTGAGATGATCAAAGAAGAGATGGGCCCGGTACCGGGGACGATCGCCCTGTTCGGCTGCTTCTTAATCATGATCATCATCCTCGCCGTGCTGGCGCTGATCGTGGTAAAAGCACTGGCCGAAAGCCCGTGGGGTGTATTCACCGTTTGCTCTACGGTGCCTATCGCGCTGTTCATGGGGATCTACATGCGATTCCTGCGTCCAGGACGCGTGGGTGAAGTGTCAGTAATCGGTATCGTTCTGCTGGTGGCTTCCATCTATTTCGGCGGCGTGATTGCCCACGACCCTTACTGGGGCCCGGCGCTGACCTTTAAAGACACCACCATTACCTTCGCCCTGATCGGCTATGCGTTTATCTCTGCGCTGCTGCCGGTATGGCTGATTCTCGCACCGCGCGACTATCTGGCTACCTTCCTGAAGATCGGCGTTATCGTCGGCCTGGCGCTGGGTATCGTGATCCTGAACCCAGAGCTAAAAATGCCAGCGATGACGCAGTATATCGACGGCACCGGTCCGTTGTGGAAAGGAGCACTGTTCCCGTTCCTGTTCATTACCATCGCTTGTGGTGCGGTATCTGGCTTCCACGCCCTGATCTCCTCCGGTACCACGCCGAAACTGCTGGCCTGTGAAACCGACGCGCGTTTCATCGGCTACGGCGCGATGTTGATGGAATCCTTCGTGGCGATTATGGCGCTGGTTGCGGCATCCATCATCGAACCGGGTCTGTATTTCGCGATGAACACCCCGCCTGCTGGCCTTGGCATCACCATGCCAAACCTGCATGAAATGGGTGGCGAGAACGCGCCGTTGATTATGGCGCAACTGAAAGATGTGACGGCACATGCGGCCGCGACCGTGAGCTCCTGGGGCTTCGTGATTTCACCTGAGCAGATCCTGCAAACGGCGAAAGACATCGGCGAACCGTCCGTACTGAACCGCGCGGGTGGCGCACCAACGCTGGCTGTGGGTATTGCACACGTCTTCCATAAAGTACTGCCGATGGCTGACATGGGCTTCTGGTACCACTTCGGTATTCTGTTCGAAGCGCTGTTCATCCTGACCGCACTGGATGCGGGTACCCGTTCTGGCCGCTTTATGCTGCAAGACCTGCTGGGTAACTTCGTACCGTTCCTGAAGAAAACCGACTCTCTGGTTGCGGGCATTATCGGTACTGCGGGCTGTGTGGGTCTGTGGGGCTACCTGCTGTATCAGGGCGTGGTCGATCCGCTGGGCGGCGTGAAGAGCCTGTGGCCGCTGTTCGGTATCTCTAACCAGATGCTGGCTGCCGTGGCGCTGGTTCTGGGCACCGTGGTACTGATTAAAATGCAGCGCACCAAATACATCTGGGTCACCGTCGTCCCTGCAGTATGGCTGCTGATCTGCACCACCTGGGCACTGGGTCTGAAACTGTTCAGCGCCAATCCGCAGATGGAAGGCTTCTTCTACATGGCTAACCAGTACAAAGAGAAGATTGCTAACGGCGGCGAACTGACCGCCCAGCAGATTGCCAACATGAACCACATCGTTGTTAACAACTACACCAACGCAGGCCTGAGTATCCTGTTCCTGGTGGTGGTGTACAGCATTATCTTCTACGGTTTCAAGACCTGGTTGAAAGTGCGCAACGTGGACAAACGTACCGATAAAGAAACTCCGTACGTTCCGGTTCCTGAAGGCGGCGTGAAGACCTCTTCACATCACTAAACCTGATGCCGGGTGGCGCTACGCTTACCCGGCCTACAAATCATGCGTTCCGCAATAAAGTAGGCCGGATAAGGCGTTAGCCGCCATCCGGCTTTAATCATTAACAGGACGGCAGAATGTTTGGTAACTTAGGGCAGGCTAAAAAGTACCTCGGCCAGGCGGCGAAGATGTTGATTGGCATTCCAGACTACGACAACTACGTCGAGCATATGCAGACCAACCATCCTGATAAGCCGTACATGAGCTATGAAGAATTCTTCCGCGAGCGCCAGCAGGCGCGCTACGGCGGCGACGGTAAAGGCGGCATGCGCTGCTGTTAGAAGGAGAAGTGAATGACCCCGATTGCAGTCACCCTACTCACCGGTTTTCTGGGCGCAGGTAAAACAACCCTGTTGCGCCACATCCTTAACGAACAGCACGGCTATAAAATTGCTGTTATCGAAAATGAATTCGGCGAAGTTTCCGTAGACGATCAGCTGATTGGCGATCGTGCTACCCAGATCAAAACGCTGACCAACGGTTGCATCTGCTGCACCCGTTCGAACGAACTTGAAGACGCCCTGTTAGACCTGCTTGATAACCTTGACAAAGGCAACATCAACTTCGACCGTCTGGTCATTGAGTGCACCGGCATGGCCGATCCCGGGCCGATCATTCAGACCTTTTTCTCCCATGAAGTGATTTGCCAGCGCTACCTGCTGGACGGCGTCATTGCGCTGGTTGATACCGTTCACGCGGATGAACAGATGAACCAGTTCACCATCGCTCAGTCGCAGGTGGGCTATGCCGACCGCATTCTGCTGACCAAAACCGACGTCGCAGGCGATAGCGAAAAACTGCGTGAGCGCCTGGCGCGCATCAACGCCCGTGCCCCGGTGTACACCGTAACGCATGGCGATATCGATCTCTCCCTGCTGTTCGACACCAACGGCTTTATGCTCGAAGAGAACGTGGTCAGCGCCAAACCACGCTTCCATTTTATCGCCGACAAGCAAAACGATATCTCGTCAATTGTGGTGGAATTAGACTACCCGGTAGACATCAGTGAAGTATCGCGAGTCATGGAAAACCTGCTGCTGGAATCTGCGGAAAAGCTGTTACGTTACAAAGGCATGCTGTGGATTGACGGCGAGCCAAACCGCCTGCTGTTTCAGGGCGTCCAACGCCTCTACAGCGCCGACTGGGACCGTCCGTGGGGCGATGAACAGCCACACAGCACCCTGGTATTTATCGGTATTAATCTGCCGGAAGAAGAGATCCGCGCCGCGTTCGCCGGGTTGAAGAAGTAATTATCATCAATTGCCCGATGGCGCTGCGCTTATCGGGCCTGGCAACGCGTAGGCCGGATAAGGCGAAGCCGCCATCCGGCAATGCGGCTGACAGTTAGCCAACCTGCCGTTACTCAACCTGATCCCGCCTTAACCCCAGATCTTTCAACCGCTCGTCGCTCATCTGCTGCAAAATGCGTCTTGTTTGCGCCCGCAGCCGCCATCGTTGTATTGCTCGCCAGACCTGTACAAAGCCAATGAACGGCTGTTTCGCTCTGTTCTCGTGAAATTCCATGCTGTACCTCCCCGCCTCATCAATGACGTTATTCTGGCGCTTTTGCGGAGGAACAATACAGACTCACAAAACACTTTTATTTAACATACAGATTGGTTAAAACAGTATCTGCACAGCAAATATTGCATCTGTCTGTACTGGTTTTTGTATCTGTATGGCATCCACGAGGGATACAGCATGGCGCGTTATCAGCATCTGGCCAATTTACTGGCTGAACGTATTGAGCAAGGTCTGTATCGTCACGGGGAGAAATTGCCGTCGGTGCGAAGCCTGAGTCAGGAGCACGGGGTCAGTATCAGTACCGTGCAACAGGCGTACCAGACGCTCGAAACGCTGCAGCTCATTACCCCACAGCCGCGTTCGGGCTATTTTGTCGCGCCTCGCAAGGCGCAACCGCCAACGCCTCCTATGTCACGACCAGTACAGCGTCCCGTTGAAATCACCCAGTGGGATCAGGTGCTGGATATGCTGGCAGGTCATCACGACAAATCCATCATTCCGTTTAGCAGCGGCGTCCCCGATGTCAGCCAGCCCAGCTTAAAACCTCTGTGGCGAGAATTAAGCCGGGTGTCGCAGCATAATCAGGGGACAGTACTGGGCTATGACGAACTGCCTGGCTGTCGCGAATTACGTCAACAGATTGCGCGACTGATGCTTGACGATGGTTCGGTCGTTAACGCCGATGATATCGTGATCACCAACGGCAGCCAGAGCGGAATGTCGCTGGCGCTGCTGGCCGTTTGTCAGGTGGGGGATATTGTCGCCGTCGAATCTCCGGCCTATTACGGCACCATGCAATTGCTACGCGGCTTAGGGATAAGAGTGATTGAAATCCCCACTGATTCAGAGCAGGGGATCAGCATAGAAGCACTGGAAATGGCGCTGGAGCAGTGGCCGATCAAAGGCGTGATTCTGGTCCCCAACTGCAATAACCCGCTTGGATTTATCATGCCGGACGCGCGGAAAAAAGCGGTTCTGGCCCTCGCCCAGCGCCATGATATCGTCATTTTTGAAGATGACGTCTACGGCGAACTGGCCTCGGACTATCCTCGCCCACGAACCATCCACTCCTGGGATATTGACGGTCGGGTGATCCTGTGCAGTTCCTTTACCAAATCTGTGGCACCCGGTCTGCGAGTCGGTTGGGTCGCACCGGGTCGCTATCATGACAAGCTGCTGCACATGAAATATGCGGTTATCGGTACCAATGTCCCCGCCACTCAACTGGCCGCAGCGGCGTTTGTCCGGGAAGGGCATTATCACCGCCATGTTCGCCGGATGCGCCAGATCTATCAGCGTAATATTGATATCTATACCTGCTGGGTACGGGAATATTTCCCCTGTGGCATCTGCATTACCCGCCCAAAAGGTGGCTTTCTGCTGTGGGTTGAATTACCCGAGCAGGTTGATATGGTCTGCGTTGCCAAACAGCTTTGCCGCCTGAAAATTCAGGTCGCGCCAGGTTCACTTTTTTCCGCCTCCGGAAAATACCGTAACTGCGTGCGCATTAACTGTGCGTTGTCGCCAGACGAGAAACATCAGCAGGTGATGCAACAGCTTGGCGAGGCGATAAAGGTGGCGATGGAGTAGCCTCTGACAGCCGCTCCGCTTTGGTTACTGGATGTCAGTCTCTCAATGCACAACGTTCTGCATGTCGTCTGTGGAGAGTCCGGTCAGACGCTGTACCGTTTGACGATCAATCCCCTCCGCGAGCATCGTTTCGGCAATGCGCCGCGCAGCGGCGCGTTGGCCTTCAGCCAACCCTTCCAGTCTGCCTTCCTGTCTGCCTTCCTGTTTTCCTTGTTCCAGGCCCTGGCGGATTCCTTTTCTGAGAATCGCATTGCGAAATCTTTCTGCAACCGTCATCAATCGCTCCTTATGTTGTGGTATCTGCTCCGCCAGTTCTTCCAGAAATACGGTAAATCGCGGCGTATGCCCATGCTGTCGCTGCAAATAATTAAACAGCGCTTTCAGCTGTCTGTCATTAGCGCAACCGGTAACGACTAGCGATGCCAGTTGTTCAACCAGCCCCAGCAAATCCCGCCGACGAATATGCTTTTGGATCAGTTCAAGCAGTGCCATCCGCCTATGCTGCATAATTTCATCATCCGGAATCACCGTGATATCCACCAACGGGAAAGCGGCGCTGTAGATCTCACGCGCAAGTTCAGGGTCGGCAAATTCATCCAGCCAGTTCAGAGTAAAAGGATAGGGACTCTCTGCGCCGTGATAAAACAGCATAGGAACCACCAACGGCAACCGCTTATGCCCGGCATCTAAATGCTGCTGCATTGCTGCAATGGCATAGCGCATCAGTCTGAATGCCATATGCGCATCGGGCGTACTTTGGTGTTCGATAACCACATAGATGTAACCATCGCCGTCGGTGGTTTTTACTGACCACAGTACATCTGAATAATAGGCACGCAGGTTCTCCTCAATAAAACTGGTCGACTCGAGCTTCAGCGTCTGCAAATCGCACAGTTTTCGCAGCGCACCCGGTAGATGAATATCCAGAAAATCTCGGGCTGTTTCCGGATGACGCAGGAAGGTTTTAAACACGGCGTCATGCGGTGTGGATGTGGTCGGTTTGCTCATGGCGGTCCGTCACCTGAAAAAAGTGGGTGCCACGTTATCGCGTCTCATCCACTGCTTCATGCGCCAATTGTTCTATTTGCGAGGCGTTATCAGCTAAATCTGGCGCCATATGTAACAGCATCATTATCGCGGAACGCGCTACGCAGATTCGAAGCAGCAGCGACGATTGCCCCTTTTCCATCGTTCGGCCTGTGGTATAACTTTCATTATCTACTGGAGGTGCTGACCGTGACCCACACCCGAAATATTCCGCAGTCGTTCTGGCGCGACGAACGGTTGCCGTGGCTGGAGCTGCGCAGTACCTGGCGGAGCCGTCAGCCCTATAAGCGCCATTGCCATCCGCAGCTCTCCGTTGGCGCAATTCTGGAAGGTGAAACCTGCTGTATTTATGATGGCAAAGCGTACCGTTTGCAGGTGGGCGATCTGATCGTGATCCCACCAGAGGTCCCGCACAGCTGTAATCCGGTTGACGGGCACTGTCGCAGCTATCATATGCTCTATCTGGACGCTGACTGGTGTCTTACTCAACTAACCGAGGCTGATGCCGGTATGCGGCTTTCTGCGCCTGATCCCGTTATCCGCAATCCCCTGCTTTTTCAGCATTACCTCGAGATTGTGACGTTGATGGAGCAACAACAAACAACGCAACTCGCCGATGCCGTCGGTACGCTGCTGCGCGTGTTGCCGTTACAGTCTGCTGAACCGGATGACCCGCGCGCCACCAGCCGGTATCTGCGGGAACGTCTGGTAAGTAATCTCCTTTCTCCCCCCTCGCTGGATGCGCTCGCACAGGAATTTGGCATTCGGAAGGAAACGCTGATCCGCACCTTTAAGCAGGACACCGGGCTGACGCCGGGATGCTATCTGAACATCGCCCGTCTCGACTACGCGAGAGAGCGTCTGCGTGCCGGAGAGGAGATCGCCGACGTTGGTTATCAGAGCGGTTTTGCCGATCAAAGCCATTTTCACCGCACCTTTGTCACCTATACCGCCGCCACGCCGCGCCAGTACGCCTCAGGGAGATCAATATCAGACAATAAATAGCGCCTGATGTTGGATAGCGTGACCTCAGATTCCCTTGCTGAGGTCACTATGGAACATCTGTCTGTACTCTTCCCTTCTGCCTTTCCCGCGCTGGCGCTGGCGCATTTTGTGGCGCTGCTCAGTCCGGGGCCTGATTTCTTCTTGCTGGTTGGCTATGCCGTGCGTTATCGCCTGCGCGGCAGCGCCGGTTTATGTGTTGGTATCGCCGCCGGTAACGGGCTGTATATCCTGTTGGCCATTGCTGGCTGGGGCATCCTTCGGCACGCGCCTCTGCTGTTTACCCTTATCGAACTGGCTGGTGCGCTTTATTTGTTATGGATCGGCAGTCTGCTGCTGCGCAGTCGTCCGCCATCGCTGACGGACAAAGAGAAACCGTTGAGCTGTCCCGGAGTGGGAAAACAGGTCATGCTGGGGCTGGGTTCATCGCTGCTCAATCCCAAAAATGCGCTGTTCTATCTGGCGCTGATGACTTCGCTACTTGGCCCGACGGTGACGTTTTTACAGCAGGCGATAAGTGGGATCTGGATGACAAGCGTCGTGCTGGTCTGGGACTTAGTGGTTGTCTTGTGTATCGGCTTACCCTGGATTCAAAGCCGCTTAAGTCGTGGGATCGTGTGGATCGAACGTGTCGCGGGGGGCGTATTAATCGCCTTTGCCTGCGGGGTCGTACTGCGTTTTCTTTTCTGAGATGGGGTAAACTCTTTTTGATTACCATCAAATTTTAATTAAGCTTAATCTGTATAAGTAATTCCTCTGCCTGACGTCCATGTGACGGTATTTCTTTTCGCTTCCCCTTCGGGGGTTTTCCCACATGGAGTGCGTTTTTATGCAACGGATGATGAGTTTTTTCTCCCGGCACGCCACGGCTTTTTTCTTCCCAATGGCGTTGATTATCTATGACTTTGCCGCCTATCTGACGACAGACATGATACAGCCTGGCATCATTAACGTGGTGCGGGACTTTAATGCGGATGTCAGTCTGGCACCTGCGGCCGTCAGCCTCTACCTCGCAGGTGGAATGGTGCTGCAATGGCTGCTTGGACCGCTTTCTGACCGCATCGGTCGGCGTCCGGTACTGATTACCGGTGCGCTTATTTTTGCCCTCGCCTGTGCCGCCACGCTGTTCACTACCACCATGACGCAATTTCTGGTGGCGCGCGTGGTACAAGGCACCAGCATCTGCTTTATCGCGACGGTGGGTTACGTCACCATCCAGGAAGCCTTTGGTGAGACGAAAGGCATCAAGCTGATGGCGATCATCACCTCTATCGTACTGGTTGCGCCGATTATTGGCCCGCTGTCGGGTGCGGCACTTATGCATTTTGTCCACTGGAAGGTGCTGTTCGGCATTATCGCGGTCATGGGGTTTATCGCCTTTCTGGGGCTGCTGATGACGATGCCAGAAACAGTGCAGCGCGGCGCGGTGCCGTTTAGTGCGCTAAGCGTGCTGCGGGATTTCCGCGACGTCTTTCGCAATCGAGTGTTCCTGTTTGGCGCGGCAACCATTGCGTTGAGCTATATCCCGATGATGACGTGGGTTGCGGTTTCCCCGGTCATTCTTATCGATGCAGGCGGAATGACCACAACACAATTTGCGTGGACGCAGGTGCCGGTATTCGGCGCGGTGATCCTTGCCAATATGATTGTCGCTCGATGGGTAAAAGACCCCACCGACCCACATTTTATCTGGCGCGCAGTACCCATTCAGCTTTGCGGGTTAGCAGTGCTGATCGCGGGAAACGTGTTGTGGCCGCACGTCTGGCTGTGGTCGGTGACTGGCACCAGCCTGTATGCGTTTGGCATTGGCATGATCTTCCCAACGCTGTTTCGCTTCACGCTGTTTACCAACAACCTGCCGAAAGGCACTGTCTCGGCGGCGCTTAATATGGTGATCCTGGCGATAATGGCGGGGGCGGTCGAAGTCGCACGTTGGCTGTGGTTTAACGGCGGACGTATTCCGTTTCATCTGCTGGCCGTTATCGCGGGGGTATTGGTGGTATTTACACTGCGGGGACTGTTACTGCGTGTGCGCCAGTATAGCAGCACGGAACTGGCGACGGAGAAATAATAGAGCCCCGGATGGCGCTGACGCTTATCCGGCCTACAGAGTCCAGTCCCGTAGGCCGGATAAGGTGCTTGCACCGCCATCCGGCATTCCTGCAACGTTACGCGATGCGCGCAAAACCCGCTTCAAGATCGGCAATCAAATCGCCAATGTCTTCCAGCCCGATATGCACCCTCACCAGCGTTCCGCTGAAATCGACGTCTGCCGCCGGGCGAATGCTGTTCAACTCCTCCGGCTGGTTCGCCAGGATCAGCGACTCAAACCCGCCCCATGAATATGCCATATGGAACAGCGAGAAGTTATCGAGGTAATTCGCCAGCTCCTCATCCGACAACCGCTTTTTCAGCACGAAGGAGAACAGACCTGAACTCCCCGTGAAATCGCGCGCGAAATACTCGTGCCCCGGACACTCCGGCAACGCCGGATGGTTCACCCGCGCCACTTCTGGTCTGGCAGATAACCAGCGCGCAATCTCAATGCTGCTTTCCTGATGCTGCTTCAGGCGCACTGCCAGCGTGCGCAGCCCACGGCTGCCGTTATAGGCAGTGTCGGCGTCCAGCGTCTGCCCCATCAGGTACGAATTCTCACGCAGACGATCCCAGCAGCGGGCGTTTGACACCGCCGTCCCCAGCATACCGTCCGAATGGCCGATGGTGTATTTAGTGCCCGCCTGAATCGAAATATCCACGCCATAGTCCAGCGCCTTAAACAGCACGCCAGCCGCCCAGGTGTTGTCGATCATAATGACGATCTCCGGATTCACCGCGCGGATCGCCTTCACCATGCCCGGCACGTCCTGCACTTCCATGGTGATCGAACTCGGCGACTCAAGGAACACCACTTTCGTTTCCGGGCGGATCAGGTCGGCAATCCCCGCGCCAATCATCGGATCGTAATAAGTGGTTTCAACGTTGAATTTACTCAGGATCTTATTGCAGAAGTCCTGCGTCGGTTCGTAGGCCGCGCCGGTCATCAGCAGGTGATCGCCCCCCTCGACGAAAGCGAGGATCGCATTCGTGACTGCCGCCGCGCCGCACGGATAAAGCGCACAGCCCACGCCCCCCTCCAGGTCGCTCATCGCCTTTTGAAAAGCGAAGTGGGTATAGGTGCCGCGACGACCGTAAAACAACTCCCCGTTGGCACGATTAGCCGTGGCGAATTTTTTGTCCTTTACAGTCTCGAACACCAGCGAAGACGCGCGTTGGATCACGGGGTTAACCGCCCCCTGGGTGTAACGCTTATCACGTCCGGCAATGACTAACTGGGTTTCGATCTTCAGTGAATCTTTCATACGTTTTTATCCTTAATCCGTGCGTAAATCCTACACTACCGCAGTGGCAGGGCTAATATCAGCATTGGCCTGTTTCTTTCCGGCGAAGCGCTCAACAATCTGCGCCGCGTTCAAATCATGAATGACGTTAATCAGCGTAGCCGGCGCATCGGTGATGGTGCCCAGCACCACCAGCATCGGAATGGCCTCCATCGGCAGTCCCAGCGTGGTGACGATAAAAATCTCACCAAGGAATGCACCACCCGGTACGCCGCCGACGATAATCGCCGAGAGTACGGCAATCAGCATGGTCAGGAAGAAGGTTTCCGTCGTGAACTCCATCCCCAGAACTGAATAGATAAAGACGATCTTCAGCGCCGCGATCATTGCCACGCCGCCCTTGTTCAGGTTGACGAGCAGTGGCACCGAGACATCAACGATTTCTGGGTTGATCCCCATCGCTTTACCCGCACGCAGGGTGACCGGCAACGTCCCCAGAGAAGAGCAGGTGCCAAGCGCCGTCACGGAAGGTTCAATGGCGTGTCGCCAGAAGGCTTTTACCGCCGGTAAGCCGCCGCCGATCCAGGAATAAAGAATAGAGCCAAAGATGTAGTACACCAGCGTGGCGACCATAAACAGGCCGATGGCGCGGGCGAAGGTCAGGAGCAGTCCGGAATCCTGACTGGCCATCGTCGCCGCAAAGTAACAGCCAAGGCCAACCGGTGCGACCTTCATAATGATCGACACGATCTTCATAATAATGGTGTTCGCATCTTCCAGCAGCGAAGCGATGCGTTTCCCCGCCTGCTCTGACTGGCCGATAGCCACCCCGGCAATAATCGCCATCACGATCAGCGCCAGAATATTCGACTTAGAAAACAGGCCGACAAAGTCGTTAGTGGTGATCATGCTGACAAAATCCATCTTGCCGCTGCCCGCCTGTACGGACTGGGAAAGATCGATCGTGACCCCTTGCGCCGGGTTATACCACAGGGCAAGCGCAACAATTCCGGCCGCCGGGATAAAGGCCATGGCGATAGAAACAATAAAGATGATCGCCATAATCCGTCCTAAGCGTTTCAGGTCGGTCATACTGGCGATAGAGGACATCACGCTGATTCCCACCAGCGGAACAATAATCATAAACAACAGGTTCAGGAAAATCTGACCGATGGGTTGAAGTTTACTGGCAAATGCTGGCGCGTAAATTCCTAATAAGCCGCCTGCAACCAGCGCAAGTAATAAGATAATTGACGATTTGTAGGGTTCGAGTCGTGACCACATAACAGGCACCTTTATTTTAATGAGAATATTAATGAGATTAAATTCACAATTTATTGACCTTATGAATTTTCCTCCTTGATATTTTGTGACGTAACTCACTTAAGTTGTTATTTTTTCATTTTGTCATTACGTTGTTTCCTGTGATTCAATAGTTGCATGTTTCAAAAGCGAATGTAACGGCCTATTCGTACCGTTTTTGCAAATCACTTGTGAGCAAAAGGAAACAATGAGCACACCCATTTCTCTCAAGCATTTAGAGTTTTTTGTCCGCATAGTGGATTGCGGAGGATTATCTGAAGCTGCCACGCAGCTTAATGTCTCGCCGTCAGCGGTGAGTAAAAGCCTGGCGGCAATGGAAGATACGTTAGGTACGACATTAATTAAACGGACCACCCGCAGTATTACCCTGACCGACGCCGGGCAATATTTCTTTAACCGTGCGAATAAGTTACTGAAAGAATTTGATGAAACGTTAAATACCACCTCAGGTTATTATCACAACCCGCAGGGGGAATTACGGATCACCTGCTCCATTGCCTTTGGCTATTCCCGACTGGTCAACCTTGTGGATAAATATCGCACCCAGTATCCGGATGTGAATCTGTATATCGATCTCAACGATAACTTCGTTAATCTTAACGATACGGATTTTGACATCGCGCTGCGTATCTCTACTGCGCCGCCGCAAAACTACGCGATGCGTAAACTGGTGCCGGTCCGCTGGGCGTGGTGCGCTTCCCCGGGCTACCTCGCCAGAAAAGGGTTGCCGCTGCGCCGCGCCGATCTGGTCAATCATGACTGTCTGGTTTATCCCGGCCTGACGCCGGTTTTGAAGGTGGCCGACGAACAGGATCGTCTGCATCAACTGAAACTGCATATGCCGATCCAGGCCAACAGTAGCCTGGTGCTACTGAAGTCGGTGCTCGAGGATCAGGGGGTGGCCTATTTGCCTACCTATTTGATCGGCGATCATATTCAGAAGGAGGAGATCACGCCGCTGATGCTCGACGGCACCATCACCTGCGAAACCCACACCCTCTATGCCCTCTATTTCCCGAGCAAATACAGTAATCCCAAGGTGCGATCGTTTATTGATTTTCTGGTTGCAGAACTGGGCACGCTGCCCGCCTGGGATAACTGGATCCCCGACTAACGGATCGATGATTTTGCACGATCGCCCCGTCCGGCTCTATCCTTAAGGGTATGAATAAAATCACTGAACTCAAACGCGCCAAGCTGCTGGCGCTCTCTCTGCTGCTGATCGCCGCCAGCACCTTTGTCGTCACGCTTTTCCTGCCTGCCAGTTTTTGGGTGAACGGGATCAAAGCGATTGCCGAAGCGGCAATGGTCGGTGCGCTGGCAGACTGGTTTGCGGTCGTTGCGCTATTTCGCCGCGTACCGATCCCGTTTATTTCCCGCCATACGGCGATCATTCCCCGGAATAAGGATCGGATCGGCGAGAATCTTGGCCAGTTTGTGCAGGAGAAATTCCTCGATACCCAGTCGCTGGTCGCGCTGATCCGCCGTCATGAACCGGCGTTGCTGATTGGCAAATGGTTCAGCCAGCCGGAAAACGCACAGCGGATCGGCCAGCATTTGCTGCAAATCACCAGTGGCTTTCTCGAACTGACCGACGATGCGCGGATCCAACGCCTGCTCAAGCGGGCGGTGCATAAAGCGATTGATAAGGTCGATCTCTCAGGCACCAGCGCGCTGATGCTGGAAAGCATGACCAAAAACGATCGTCATCAGGTGCTGCTTGATACGCTGATCGCCCAGATGATCGCTCTGCTTCAGCGCGATAGCTCGCGAGCGTTCATCGCCCAGCAGATCGTGCGCTGGCTGGAAACGGAGCATCCGCTTAAAGCCCGAATTCTGCCGACCGAGTGGCTGGGCGAGCACAGCGCCGAACTGGTGTCCGATGCGGTGAATTCTCTGCTGGACGACATCAGCCAGGATCGTGCTCATCAGATCCGCCACGCCTTCGATCGCGCCACCTTTAAGCTTATCGACAAACTGAAAACCGACCCGGAAATGGCGAACCGGGCAGAAAAGATCAAAGATTATCTGAAAGAAGATGAGGCGTTTAACCGCTACCTCGGCGAATTATGGGCAGATCTCCGCGAGTGGCTGAAAACAGATATTAATGCCCAGGATTCCCGCGTTAAGCAGCGCATTGCCCATGCAGGGCAGTGGTTTGGCGAAACGCTGATCGCCGACGATGCGCTGCGTGCGTCGTTGAACGGGCACCTTGAGCAGGCTGCGCACCGGGTGGCGCCCGATTTTGCCACCTTCCTGACCCGCCACATCAGCGACACGGTGAAAAGCTGGGATGCCCGCGATATGTCGCGACAAATTGAACTCAACATCGGTAAAGATTTGCAGTTTATTCGCGTCAACGGCACGCTGGTCGGCGGCACCATCGGGCTGCTGTTGTATCTTCTTTCACAACTCCCCGCCGTACTCAGCGCGGCCCAGTATTAATGCTTCAGGCTCGCGAGCTCCGCGCTTAGGCTATCGGCCAGCGCGCATAGAGGGTAAAACGGGCAAACCGAACCATCGGCGAAACGTAGCGCTTTATCCTGTAACAGATCGAACAGATCCGTCTGGCCATGCCTGATGGCGTTACGCTTATCAGGCCTACAGAGCGCCCAACCGTAGGCTGGATAAGGCGTCAGCCGCCATCCGGCAGTGATCATGACATGGACGGAACATTCACAGGTTTCCAGAAGTTTCAGAATACGTTTATCCGAACGTTAAGCTTCTGGTAAGATTTTTATCTATACTGCCCACGTATCTCGCTGATTTTATTACATGGAACATAATGAACAGGATTGTCCGTTTTTTGAAGCGCCCTCTGACGGGGATCGTCATTCTCATTGCGCTTGTTGCCGGGTTCGGCTACTTTCTGCTTGCCGGGGCGCTGAGCGAACGCGCGGAATCGTCACCCCACGCCTATCGCGCCACGATTGACGGTAAGCCCATTGCCGGCATCACCAAAAATATCTCCTCCCTCACCTGGTCGAAGAAAAGCAACACCCTGTTCAGCACCCTGAATAAGCCAGCAACCATCATTGAACTGACGCCGGAAGGCGATCTGCTGCGCACGATCCCGCTCGATTTTGTCCGCGATATGGAAACCATCGAATATGTGGGTAACGATACGTTTGTGGTCAGCGATGAAAGCGACTACACCATTTATGTGATTACCCTAAATGCGCAGTCGCAGGTCAACATTGTAAAAAAAATCAATTTCGCGATGCAGACAACGCCAACCAACAGCGGTATTGAAGGGCTGGCGTGGTCACCCAACGATCGCACCTTCTGGTTCTTTAAAGAGCGTAACCCCATTGAGATCTACACCGTAAAGGGGCTGTTGCGGAATGACGATCTGACGATTGGCCACGACGTAACGCTGCAAAATAATCTGGATGTGAAGGACATCTCCGGTGCGGAATTTAATGCGCAAAAGAAGAGTTTATTAATCCTCTCCCATGAGTCGCAGGTCCTCAAAGAGGTCACCACGGCGGGGGAAGCCATTGGCGAGATGTCTCTCACCCGCGGCCGTCACGGACTGGCAAAAGAGATTCGCCAGGCGGAAGGCATCGCGATGGACGATCGCGGGACGATCTTTATCGTCGCGGAGCCTAATCTCTTTTACCGTTTCACGCCTGGCGCAGAACAATAATTCAGCGACACGCTTTTCCCCATTTGTTATAAACTTGTTACTCTTGGCATTTTCGCACACAGAATAACAATGGGTATCGCATGAGCCAGCAGCAGCACGTCGCAGACCATTATTCCTTCAGAACTGCGTTTTTTGGCATGATGGTCTTAACGCTCGGGATGGGCATTGGCTGTAAGTATCCCGCATAATCGTGCCATTCACATTTAGAGATCCTCCGGCATAATCAATCTGCCAACAAAGGAGATCGCTATGCGTAAAGCCCGTTTTACTGAGCATCAGATCATTGCCGTAATTAAATCGGTTGAAGCCGGACGAACTGTTAAGGATGTCTGCCGGGAGGCCGGTATATCTGAAGCCACCTACTACAACTGGAAGTCCAGATACGGCGGCATGGAGGCTTCTGATATTAAAAAGATCAAGGATCTTGAGGACGAGAATCGGCGTCTCAAACAGATGTTTGCCGACCTGAGCCTTGAGAACCGGGCGCTGAAAGACGTTATCGAAAAAAAGCTTTAAAACCAGCCTTTAAGCGTGAGCTGGTCACTCATCTGATAACGACATTTGGACTCAGTATCCGTCAGGCCTGCCGGAGTCTTAACCTGAGCAGAACGGTTTACCATTACCGTCCGGATACCACGCGTGACGAACCCGTTATTGTCGCGTTGCAGGCAGTGGCAGAGCGATACCCACGGTACGGTTTTCCAAAACTTTTCCAGGTTCTGCGGCGGCAGGGATACCCGTGGAATCACAAAAGGATCCATCGTATTTATTGTCTGCTGAAACTGAATTTTCGCCGTAAAGGCAAACAACGGTTGCCAGTACGTAATCCCTCGCCACTGGCCACACCGGAAGCGCTGAACCAGAGCTGGTCTGTCGATTTTATGCATGATGCCCTGGTCTGTGGCCGTCGTTTTCGCACGTTCAATGTCGTTGATGACTTTAACCGTGAGGCGTTGTCGATTGAAATCGATCTGAATCTGCCAGCTCTTCGCGTCGTCCGGGTACTCGACAGGATCGCGGCAAATCGCGGCTATCCGGTCATGCTACGCATGGATAATGGTCCGGAATTTATCTCACTTGTACTTGCTGAATGGGCAGAGCAACATGCAGTAAAACTGGAATTTATTCAGCCGGGTAAGCCGACGCAGAACGCTTTTATTGAGCGCTTTAACCGAACATACCGTACAGAAATACTCGATTTTTATCTGTTCAGAACGCTGAATGAAGTGCGGGAAATCACGGAAAGATGGGTGTCAGAATATAACTGTGAACGCCCGCATGAATCACTGAACAATATGACGCCAGAGGAATATCGACAACACCATTATTTGGCCGGGATCTCAAAAAATGCCTGGAACTAAAACGGGTCTATTTACAATTTGGCCGGGATCTCAAAAAATGCCTGGAACTAAAACGGGTCTATTTACACTGGCACGAAACGGAACAGGTAACTGAGCTGAAGATCCACTGTGAGCGAAAAGCAGACTTCTTAGTCTAATTATATTCTAACTAGAGGTCCCATCTTTCTATATGCATATAGAATAGAATTATAAGTTTGAAGTTCAAATCTAGGTATCTGCTATTGATACCTAGATCAAGTTTGAATTAGATTTTATTAGTTATTTTTAACTATTACCTTTCCCCAGCATCCTCTTCTAAAAGATGATCTATCTTATCTACAGGAAGGTTGTCATAAATTGAAAAATCAAAACCAACGGGAAGCTTGTTTTTTGCGGCTTTTAAAATTCTTATTGAATCATTACCATTTCTGGAACGATTTCGCCAATAACATTGGTTGTTTTTGTTTGCCCCTTCAAGTAGAACTAACATTTGATCACTTGAGTATATTTCTAAATTTTTATCAATGAATCTATCAAAATAAATATCGGCTCGCTCGAAATCAGCACTATTGATAAAACAAGCAATCCCAAAATCGCGATACTCTGATTCCAACCCTAACTCGGTACAGACACTTTTAAAAATCGCCAAATGCTTTGAGTTAAGAAAATTTCCATTATCACCGTATTTTTTATAAAATTTATCAGATATTCTATTGATTACAAGATTAACATGCTCCTCCGGTGACTCAGATATAAAAAAAGCTATTCCAAAATAAGATATATTATCTTTTATTATAGGTTTTATGAGCTCTTTTGCCGAAGCATCTAGAGAGTTATATATATCTTTTTCCATAGAAATGAACTCAATGAGTGCTTTAATTGCATCATGATTATTAGAAACATTGGAGTAATAAGCTGCTTCTGCTTTAATCGAGTCCACCATGGCTTGCCTGTCTTTTTCAAATATCAGTCGCATAGCCCGAATGTTTATATCTCTATTCTCTATTGGCTTAGCTTCTTCCGACCTGAATGAAAACGTCCACAACCCCTTGAATATCTTAACCAAAACTTCTTTATTTAAAGACTTGAAGTATTTAACATCTAAGTATTTTTTTAGAGCGTTATCGGAAGGGAATAGATCCTTTACTTTTTCTAAGTCTATAACAAATGTGGAAAGTATCTTTTGAGACATAAAAGGTGGTTTGCTTAACATTACCTCTATACTATTTCTAATGTCACTTCGAATCATTTCCTGTGTTGGTTCAAACAACGTATCTTCATCACTGATAACTGGATGAGCTGATAAATGCCTGTGCTCTTGAATAAGTAAAACTTTATGATTAGAAGCAGTATCTAATAATTGAGTTCTTTCAAAAACTCGTTTAATAAGTTCCTTCTCCCATTTTGGAGAGTAAGGATCATCATTTTGTAGGGTCTCTATTTCTAATAATATTTTTTCCGCTACAGTATCATTATGAACATCTCTCAGTTCTTGGAGTTTAAAAATAACATCACAGACAACTACTGACCATAGCATTACAGTTGCAGAGCGGTAACAACCATTAGCATAGCTTTTGTAAACCTCTTCAAAGTATTTTCTAGTTCTTCTGTCATAAATTTTACTCTTCTGAGATTCTAATGAGAAGATTTTAGCGTCCATAATTTCCTCCATGGAAAGTATTTAACTCAAATTATTGGATATGGGCTATGTAGTCATTAATGTCAAAAATTTAGTTTTAATTTCGCATAAATCATACCAAATTCTTTAATTAAACTCATGCAACTTTCATGCTTTAACAAACTATTTTCACTTTAATAGTATAAATCAGGATGTTCAATACTGCAAACCAGCGGAGTTCAGCGAATCAATGAATATGTATTATTTTACAATAAGTTAATAGAAGCTCAAAGAATCATTGAAGCGTAAGACTAGTATATCTAAAACATCAGCTCTTGGCACAGAGCTGCCTGATAGATTAGGTTTAGATCTGTGCCATAGCTATGTCAGGTAAAATCATAGCCAACACAATTTAGATAAGTTAACCTATCTACATGGATTTATTTATTCTGATATTTGGTGAGCACCTATTTTCCCATCTTTATTATATTCACTACTCCATCGATTTGCAGACAGAGTTTTTAAATACCACTAACTCTAAATATCTCACTGTTCATCAATCTATATTTTTTAATCCACTCTAATATTTTATTAAGAAACATTAGAGCAGATTATCTATTCCAGAGCGCTTTGTGTATTTTTCCTGTCTGGTGATAATCGGAAACCAGATCGATAAACTCTTTAAAATCCTTGTTCTCAACCACCAGGCGGTTGACGGATTGCCAATCAATACTTGTTCGCTCTCGTGCAGGAATCAGTGTTTGACTATTACCGGGATCTTGCGGATTAAGAAGGATCACGCCAATACCATGCAATGCACACAACATCTGCAGCTCTCTTTCTACACCACGCTGCTTATCTTCATTTATTTCGGTCGCGACAAGATAACCAAAATGGGCCCAGCTTGAATTGCTCACTGCCTGGAAGAAACATTCTCGAACATTGCTACGGTTAAGCTGACGTTTTACCTCAAAAGACCACAGACGGGTTAAACGCCCTTCGCTATACCGTACGCAGTTTTGCACAACGCTATCCCAACCTTTATCAAGAGGCTGCAAAGCAACAATATCCGGATAAAGCCAATGATTTGCCCCAAGACCTTTGTTGTTGCTTGAACGCTTTTCATCGATACGACGGCAAAGCAATTCTTCTTCTTCAGAAAGGTACTCAATCAAAAGCGGGTAAAGAGCATGCTCAGAAAAAGCTACCGTCTCAGCAGACGGAGTCGGAGCAATATCAAAAGATGACTCTTGTTGCATGCCATTATCGATTTCCTTACCCCAGTAATAAAGTCTGGGCCGAGGTTTGTCACGCGTCATAACCTGAGGACACATCGCTTTTGCCTGAACGGTTCTGCTCCCACCGACTTCAGCAGCTATTTGACTCAAGAAATCTTCATCACTAGCGAATCGAGGATTTTGACGCTTCACAGCAAGCTCTGCGCCATAGTGATCAATGATTTTTTGGGCAAGCTGACGGGCTGTAAATTGCTCATCAGGATTAGCCTGAAGAACATTAATAATCATCTGTGGGCGACTAGTCATGGCTCCTGCCTTTAATGTAACAGTAAGAACGCTTCTATCTGAATGAATGGCTAAATCTCAGATGCTGCTTTTCTGATGAAACAGTGTAAAACTACCTATCACTTGAACCAAGCTTACAATATGAGTTTTTGGCATTGAACAACAGATTTCATTACAAAAACCAACACCGCATCAGAAGCCATGTTAAAGAAAAAAATAAGGTATGTCAGACACATACCTTAAATACATCTAATCATTCCATGCTTAATTTGGCAAAATCAAACGGACTCTCCGCCTTCTCACGATTCGCATCCAAAAAATCAGCCCACCACTGCAGCATCAGTCGCCGTTCATCAAGATGTTCGGCCTTATGAATGTAAGCTGCGCGTACTGAGTTACGTTCCATATGGCTCATCTGCCTTTCCACTGCATCCCTCGACCACAATCCAGACTCGATCAATGAACTACAGGCCATTGTCCTGAAACCGTGCCCACAAACCTCTACCTTCGTGTCATAACCCATAACGCGCAGCGCCTTGTTCACCGTGTTTTCACTCATCGGTTTGCGATGGTCATGATCGCCGATGAAAACAAAATCGCGATCACCACTAAGTTTGTAAACATCTTTAAGAATTGCTATAGCTTGATGAGAAAGCGGCACCAGATGAGGCGTACGCATTTTTGAACCACGCTGTGAATGCTTTACTCCTTCAATAGCTTCGCGCTCTGCAGGTATTGTCCACATTGATGTTTCGAAATCGATCTCAGACCAACGAGCAAAGCGTAGTTCACTTGAACGAATGAATACTAGGAGCGTGAGTTCGACGGCAAGTCTAGTAAGAGGTCTACCGGTATAACTATCTATGCGCCGTAATAGTTCTGGGATTCGCTTCAACTGAAGAGCAGGTCGATGCTGCCTGTTACTTGAAGCAACAGCGCCAACCATCTCCTGCGCGGGGTTATAGTCCAGTAAACCACTCTGTACGGCATAGCGCATAATTGCCGTGGTTCGCTGTTGTAATCGTGAAGCAACCTCAAGCCGTCCTGACAGTTCTACCGCTTTGATTGGGGCCAGCAGGTCTCTAGTTTTAAGCTCAGCGATATTCCGCTTACCTATGGCAGGGAAGAGATTGTCCTCCAGGCTTTTAAGCACTCGTCGACTATGTTCTTCCGACCACTTTTTATTTGTGGCATGCCACTCAATAGCAAGCTGCTCAAAAGTACGTGCTTCCTCCTGCTCAATCTTATCATTTTTCTTTTTATCTCCCGGATCGATGCCGTTTGCTAAAAGCTTACGAGCATCATCGCGACGAGCCCTAGCATCTGCAAGAGATACGTCAGGGTAAACACCTAAAGCCAGCATCTTTTGCTTTCCGCCATAGCGGTACTGCAGACGCCAGTATCTTGAACCATTTGGGTGGACGAGAAGATGCATACCGTTGCCATCAGTAAGCTTGAATTGCTTATCCATTGGCTTTGCTGTTCTGACTTTGATATCTGTTAGAGCCATGCTTATCCCCTCCCTGTTGGTACAAGCGTTATCGAACCGGAAATACCATCATCTATACCAACATCTGTTGGTAGATGTACGTTGAAGCCGATTGACCTTGAGAGAGTTAATATAGCGGGAATGATGGGTAAATACTGGATTTTAGACATAAAAAAAGACCTCAGTTGAGGTCCATTTACATGCTTTTGGTGCCGAAGGCCGGACTCGAACCGGCACGTATTTCTACGGTTGATTTTGAATCAACTGCGTCTACCGATTTCGCCACTCCGGCACGGAAGGGATGCGGAAAACGTTGTGGATTATACCTGTCGCTCGCCGCCATGCAAGCAGTAGCGTCGCTCTTCTCCGCTAAGTGTCGAAAAAATCAGCGCTCCTCACCTTTAGTACCACCCTCCTAACCCTCTTTCCTTTCGTCCCCCTCCCTGCCACGCATTTCCCGGAATCCGGCTCGCAAAAAAATGCAACGTGACCTGGTCGGTTTACATTTGCGGCTGTTTGTTATGAGATCACCTTACTGAATCTCTTAATAGCACTCATCAACCGCATCAGGACTCCGTTATGCGCTTTTATCAGGTCGAGCCCACGCTGGAGAACTACTGGCGCGGCATTATCCTCTTTGGCAAAAATGTCGCATCCTACAAGTTTGCGCTCGCTCATGCCTTGTACGATCTCAGGGCAAACGGTAGCGATCTGATCCTGCTGGAAGATTTGGCGGTGCCATTCAGCGAGCATCTGTGCCGCCATCTCCGGCACGCTCCCAAGCAAATTACCTCTCGCAGCAGTAAGTACATCGCCGCCTGTGAGCAATATAATCAGGGCGAAATTACTCGGGACGAGATGACAGTTATCACCGTCCGTCAGGGCTTCAATAACGTCATCGATGCTTTTCACAATGTGAACCTGGGTGAGATAGAAAAACGGTTCTTTATTGATGAACGCAAAACGCATCAGGGCATTCGAATTACCGATAATTTTTACCGACTGAGCGAACAGCCACAGTATCAAAATTTTAGCCTTGAAACAGATGCTCGCTGGAATCTGGTAGAGCAGGCCTGGGCGATGAATATATCCAGTCATCTGCTCAACATCGAATACGATAACGACGACCAAATGCTTTTCAGCCGCAATCACGATCGCCGGGTCGCAATCTCCAGTTGCCGAGACAGTCTGAACGGCTATCAGAAAGGACGCTGCTTCTACTGCTTTGCCCCCATTAGCTTACACCCGGGTGATGAAACCTATGCCGATGTCGATCACTTCATCCCCTGGAAAGCACGCAGTCATGTCGCAAATATTGACGGTGTCTGGAATCTGGTTCTGGCCTGTAAGGAGTGTAATCGTGGTGAAAAAGGAAAGTTTGCACAGCTTCCTTCTGCCAGACTGCTTCAGCGCCTGCACGACAGGAATGAATATTTTATTAACAGCCACCTTCCACTTCGCGAAACGCTGATACGTCAGACAGGCAACTCACCACAACTCAGAAACACATTTCTGAACGACAACTGGAACGAAGCGATTAGAATACTCTTTCACCAGTGGGAACCCATAGCACAAGGCACGGACACATTCTGATGACTCTCGAATATTATCAGCGCAATGCACAAGGTTTTTTCACCTCGACAGTTAACGTTGATATGGATTCACTGTATCAGCCATTTCTGGCAAATATCGGAACTGGCGGGCGGATTCTGGATGCCGGATGCGGTTCTGGTCGCGACAGCCGGGCCTTCGTTATGAAGGGGTATCAGGTTGATGCGTTCGATGCCTCGTCGGAAATGGTGAAACTGGCAAGTCAGCACGCCGCAATTCCTGTTGAGCAGATGGCCTTTGAGGATATGACTGCCGTTGAGCAATACGACGGGATCTGGTGCTGCGCTTCGTTGCTGCACGTCAGCGCCGAAGCGCTTCCGGAGGTGATGGGTAAGCTGGCCCGAGCCCTTAAACCCGGCGGCATCTGGTACGTATCGTTTAAATATGGCGAGACGGAAAGAGTTAAAGACGATCGCCATTTTACCGATCTGACAGAACAGGGTCTTGAGAAGCTGCTTGCCCCCCTTACTGACATCACCCTTGCCTCGCAATGGAAAACGTCAGACAAGCGACCGGAACGCGACGAGATATGGCTAAACGCGTTGCTCAAGAAAAAGACCTGAACAGCATCCCCGCTTCCCATGCTCTACACTTCCAGTTCAACACCACACTGAGGGAATCACGATGTCCACGATAAAAAGCTATGCCGCAAAAGAAGCGGGCGGCGAACTTGAGCTCTTTGAATACGATGCGGGTGAACTGAAGCCGGAAGATGTCGAGGTGCAGGTCGACTACTGCGGCGTCTGCCATTCGGATTTGTCGATGATCGATAACGAATGGGGCTTCTCGCAGTATCCGCTGGTTGCCGGGCATGAGGTGATTGGTCGCGTCGTTGCCCTCGGCAGCGCGGCGCAGGACAAAGGTCTGAAGGTCGGTCAGCGCGTCGGCATCGGCTGGACGGCACGCAGTTGCGGGCACTGCGACGCCTGTATCAGCGGCAATCATGTCAACTGTCAGGAAGGTACGGTTCCCACTATCCTCAATCGCGGCGGCTTTGCCGAGAAGCTGCGCGCAGACTGGCAGTGGGTGATCCCGCTTCCGGAAAGTATTGATATCGCCTCCGCCGGTCCGCTACTGTGCGGCGGCATCACGGTGTTTAAACCCCTGCTGATGCACCACGTCACCGCCACCAGCCGCGTTGGGGTGATTGGTATTGGTGGGCTGGGGCATATCGCCATTAAGCTGCTGCATGCGATGGGCTGTGAGGTCACGGCGTTCAGCTCGAATCCGGCGAAAGAGCAGGAAGTGCTGGCGATGGGTGCCGATAAAGTGGTGAACAGCCGCGATCCGGACGCTTTAAAAGCGCTCGCGGGCCAGTTCGATCTCATCATCAATACGGTGAACGTCGATCTCGACTGGCAGCCCTACTTCGAAGCGCTGGCCTATGGCGGCAACTTCCATACCGTCGGGGCGGTGCTGAAGCCGCTGCCGGTACCGGCATTTACGCTGATTGCAGGCGATCGCAGTATCTCCGGTTCCGCTACCGGTACGCCGTTTGAACTGCGCAAACTGATGAAGTTTGCCGGACGCAGCAAAGTCTCGCCAACGACGGAGGAGTTCCCGATGTCGAAAATAAACGAGGCTATTCAGCACGTACGTGACGGCAAGGCCCGTTATCGCGTGGTGCTGAAAGCCGACTTCTAATGGTCAGACTCAACGCCTTAGTCTCAGATCGAGGCGTTGAGTCGCTCACGCGCCTGCCGAAAAACCGCTACCGCCTGCTGGCACTGTGCAGCAACGTTCTCTACGTCATGATTAATGTCGATACGCGCAATGTCAGCTTCTTCCGCCTGCGGACACTCCAGCGCCTCAAACTGGCTTTTTAACAGGCCAACCGGCATAAAGTGCCCCGCCCGACGCTGCATCCGCGCCAGAATGATATCGTAATCACCATCTAACCAGAGAAAATGCACGTTTGGACTCCCCTTGCGCAAAATATCCCGATACTGTTTTTTTAATGATGAACACACAATAAATCCCGTCTCATTTTTTTTATAAAGGCTATAGGAAGCATCATTTAATCGCTCTAACCATGGCAGTCGGTCTTCATCGGTTAACGGAATTCCCTGCGACATTTTATCAATGTTTTTGGCGGGATGGAGATCGTCGCCATCAATGAATTTCGCCGATAATAAAGCCGCGACTTTGCTGCCAATTAACGATTTACCGCTTCCTGAAACACCCATCAAAATATAGCTTTCTCCGGCCATGTAAAAACCTCTGTGTCATATTTCCTGCCGCGATATTACGCCTGTACGATCGGCAAACTCACCCTTTTTTATTTCCAGAGATGAGAAGTATAAAGCGCATCACGTTATGCGTAACATTGTAGTGTAACAATTTTCCAGCGTGACGCCGATCACAATTAAAGATAATTAAAACCGCTTAAATGCCCCCCAGATAAGGCATGAACCAGTGAGGCATTTATGCAAGTTAAAACTCAATCCTGCGTTGTAGCGGGTAAGCGCTCTGTTGCCGTAAAAGAACAGAATATCGAATGGGATAATAAAGGTACGCTTGTAAAAATAACCCGAGGAGGCATTTGCGGTTCCGATTTACATTATTATCAGGAAGGTAAAGTCGGTAATTTCACCGTCAAAGCGCCAATGATCTTAGGCCATGAAGTTATTGGCAAAGTGGTCCATAGCGATTCAGAAACATTACGCGAAGGACAGTCGATTGCCATTAATCCGTCTAAGCCGTGCGGTCATTGTAAATATTGTCTGCAGCATGAAGAAAATCAATGCACGGAAATGCGTTTCTTTGGCAGTGCGATGTATTTTCCGCACGTTGATGGCGGTTTTACTCAATTTAAAACGGTCGATACCGCTCAGTGCATACCTTACCCGGAACAGGCAGATGAAAAGGTGATGGCTTTCGCCGAACCGCTGGCTGTGGCTATCCATGCCGCACATGAGGCGGGCGATTTGCAGGGTAAGAAAGTCTTTATCTCCGGCGTCGGCCCCATCGGTTGCCTGATCGTCAGTGCGGTGAAAACGCTGGGCGCAGCGGAAGTCGTCTGCGCAGATGTAAGTGCTCGCTCACTGTCACTGGCTCATCAGATGGGCGCTGATACGCTCACTAACCCGCAGCAGGATCCGATCGACGAGTGGAAAAAAGAGAAAGGCTACTTCGACGTCAGTTTCGAAGTCTCGGGTCACCCTTCTTCTGTCACCACCTGTCTGGAAGTCACTCGAGCAAAAGGCGTGATGGTGCAGGTCGGTATGGGCGGTCCCGTGCCGGATTTCCCGATGATGATGCTGATCGGCAAAGAAATTTCGCTCAAAGGCTCGTTCCGCTTTACCACCGAGTTCAACACTGCCGTGTCGTGGCTGGCCAATGGCGTTATCGATCCGCTGCCGTTGCTGAGTGCGGAGTATCCCTTTACCGAACTGGAACCGGCGCTGATCTTCGCCAGTGATAAAACCCAGGCGGCGAAAGTCCAGCTCGTCTTTGAAGACATTAAATAAGGAACAGCATGATGAAAAATCTTTTTTCACTGGACGGCAAAAATATTCTGATCACCGGTTCAGCTCAGGGGATTGGTTATTTACTGGCAACCGGGCTCGGTCAATATGGTGCCCAAATTATCGTTAACGATATTACGTCAGAACGGGCGGAAGCGGCGGTGGCTAAATTGCAGCAGGAAGGGATCCGCGCCGTGGCGGCCCCCTTTAATGTCACCCAAAAGCTGGATATTGACGCTGCGGTTGACCATATCGAAAAAGATATTGGCCCGATTGACGTGCTGGTGAATAACGCCGGAATACAGCGTCGCCATCCGTTTACCGAATTCCCGGAGCAGGAATGGAATGACGTGATTGCCGTCAACCAGACCGCCGTCTTCCTCGTCTCTCAGGCAGTCACCCGCCGAATGGTGGAGCGCCAGGCCGGTAAAGTCATCAATATCTGCTCCATGCAGAGCGAATTGGGGCGAGATACCATCACGCCGTATGCCGCTTCAAAAGGTGCCGTGAAGATGCTGACGCGCGGTATGTGCGTAGAACTGGCTCGCCATAACATTCAGGTTAACGGCATTGCGCCGGGATACTTCAAAACCGAAATGACTAAGGCACTGGTTGAAGATGAAGCCTTCACCTCATGGCTGTGCAAACGCACCCCTGCCGCCCGCTGGGGCGATCCGCAAGAGCTGATTGGCGCAGCGGTATTCCTCTCTTCCAAAGCGTCGGACTTCGTCAACGGACACCTGCTTTTTGTTGATGGCGGCATGCTGGTCGCTGTGTAACCTCTGAGCACCCCTACGCAGCGCGCAGGCGCTGCTTTTTTGGCACACATAAGAGATAAGATTATGCCATTAATCATAATTGCGGCAGGCGTCGCGCTGCTTCTGGTCCTGATGATTGGCTTTAAAGTCAATGGATTCATTGCCCTGGTTCTGGTGGCAGCCGTTGTAGGATTTGCCGAAGGTATGGACGCACAGGCCGTTTTAAAATCCATACAAAGCGGTATTGGCGGCACCCTTGGCGGGCTGGCGATGATCCTCGGTTTTGGCGCAATGCTGGGGAAATTGATTTCCGATACCGGAGCGGCACAGCGCATAGCGACCACGCTGATTGATACCTTTGGGGCGAAGCGTGTGCAGTGGGCGCTGCTCATCACCGGGCTGGTTGTCGGCCTGGCGATGTTTTTCGAAGTGGGTTTTGTTCTGCTGCTGCCGTTGGTCTTTACGGTAGTGGCCTCTTCCGGTTTGCCGTTACTGTATGTCGGCGTACCGATGGTCGCCGCGCTCTCGGTGACACACTGTTTTCTGCCACCGCACCCTGGCCCCACGGCGATTGCGACAATTTTTGAAGCCAATCTCGGCACAACGCTGCTGTATGGCTTCATTATCACCATTCCAACTGTGATCGTTGCAGGCCCGCTGTTTTCGAAGCTACTGACCCGTTTTGAAAAAGCGCCACCGGAAGGCCTGTTTAACCCACATCTTTTCACCGAAGAGGAGATGCCGTCGTTCTGGAACAGTATCTTTGCAGCGGTGATCCCCGTCATACTGATGGCCATTGCTGCAGTTTGTGAATTTACCCTGCCAAAAACCAACTCAGTACGGGTATTCTTTGAATTTATCGGCAACCCTGCGGTCGCGCTGTTTATCGCCATTGTGCTGGCGATTTTCACACTCGGTCGCCGCAATGGCCGGACGATTGAACAGATCATGGATATTGTCAGTGACTCTATCGGCGCCATCGCTATGATTGTGTTTATCATCGCTGGCGGTGGGGCGTTCAAGCAGGTACTGGTGGACAGCGGGGTAGGCCAGTATATCTCACAACTGATGACCGGCTCCTCGCTGTCACCGTTGCTGATGTGCTGGACTGTCGCGGCACTGCTGCGTATCGCGCTGGGGTCAGCGACGGTCGCGGCAATCACCACGGCAGGTGTGGTGCTACCGATTATCAACGTCACCCATGTTGATCCGGCACTGATGGTGCTGGCAACCGGCGCGGGGAGCGTTATCGCCTCACATGTTAACGACCCGGGTTTCTGGCTGTTTAAAGGGTACTTTAACCTCACCGTGGGTGAGACACTGAAGACCTGGACCGTAATGGAAACGCTGATTTCCGTTATGGGGCTGCTGGGTGTACTGGCGTTAAACGCGATTCTGCATTAACGCGTGTTTTACTGCCGGGGAGCGATGTCGACGCCGTTCCCCGGTACTGGAGAGGAAATGAGGAACCACAGAATTTCTTTGCAGGATATCGCCACGCTCGCCGGTGTGACTAAAATGACGGTCAGCCGCTATATTCGCTCGCCTAAAAAGGTATCAAAGGAAACCGGGGAGCGTATAGCGCAGATCATGGAGGAGATTAACTACATCCCCAACCGCGCACCTGCGATGCTGTTGAATGCGCAAAGTTACACAATGGGGGTACTTATCCCCTCGTTTCAAAACCAGCTCTTCGCCGATATTCTTGCCGGTATTGAATCTGTTACCTCCGATCACAACTACCAGACGCTGATTGCGAACTACAACTACGATCGCGAATCGGAAGAAGAGTCCGTCATTAATCTGCTTACGTACAACATCGACGGCATTATTCTTTGCGAAAAATACCACACCCTACGAACAGTGAAATTCCTGCGTTCTGCCGCCATTCCGATCATCGAGTTAATGGATATCCAGGGCGATCGTCTGGATATGGAGGTCGGGTTTGATAACCGCCAGGCGGCGTTTGATATGGTCAGCACAATGCTGGAAAAACGCCAGCGGCACAAAATTATCTATCTCGGATCCAAAGACGACATCCGCGACGAACAACGCTTCAGAGGGTATTGCGACGCGATGACGCTGCGGGGTCTGACACCACTGCGCGTTAACCCTCGCGCCATCTCTTCGATTCATCTGGGGACACAGCTGATGCGTGACGCGCTTATTGCCCACCCGGATTTAGACGGTGTCTTTTGCACCAATGATGATATTGCGATGGGCGCACTGTTGTTCTGCCGTGAACGCGATCTTTGCGTCCCCGAACATATCTCCATCGCCGGTTTCCATGGGCTGGAGATGGGTCGGCAGATGATCCCCAGTCTTGCCAGCGTAATAACGCCTCGCTTCGACATCGGTCGTATGGCGGCGCAGATGTTACTCAGTAAAATCAAGAACAACGACCACAATCACAATACCGTTGATTTGGGCTACCAGATCTATCACGGTAATACGCTTTAAGTGATTTTCTCTCCGCAGCGCATATTCTCTTTCATTGACATTGCCTATACTCCACGCAGGATAAATGGAGGAAACCTTATGAGTGCACCCTTGCTAATTGCCCGCACGCCGGACACTGAACTGTTTTTATTGCCAGGCATGGCAAATCGTCACGGGCTGATTACCGGAGCGACCGGGACCGGGAAAACGGTCACCCTGCAAAAGCTGGCCGAATCGCTGTCGGAAATCGGCGTTCCGGTCTTTATGGCCGACGTAAAGGGCGACCTGACGGGTGTCGCGCAGGAAGGACAAGCCTCTGAGAAGCTGCTCGCACGGCTGAAAAATATCGGTATTACCGACTGGCAGCCACACGGCAATCCGGTGGTGCTGTGGGATATCTTCGGCGAGAAAGGCCACCCGGTCCGCGCCACCGTCTCGGATCTCGGTCCGCTGCTGCTGGCGCGTCTGCTGAACCTCAACGAAGTGCAGTCCGGCGTGCTCAATATTATCTTCCGCATTGCCGACGACCAGGGGCTACTGCTGCTCGACTTTAAAGACCTGCGGTCAATTACGCAGTATATCGGCGATAACGCCAAATCCTTCCAGAATCAGTACGGCAACATCAGCAGCGCCTCGGTCGGGGCGATCCAGCGCGGTCTGCTGACGCTTGAACAACAGGGTGCGACGCACTTCTTCGGCGAGCCGATGCTCGATATTAAAGACTGGATGCGTACCGATGCCAACGGCAAAGGGATCATCAATATCCTCAGCGCGGAAAAGCTCTACCAGATGCCAAAACTGTACGCCGCCAGCCTGCTGTGGATGCTCTCCGAGCTATACGAGCAGTTGCCGGAAGCGGGCGATCTGGAAAAACCAAAGCTGGTGTTCTTCTTCGACGAAGCGCATCTGCTGTTCAACGACGCACCGCAGGTACTGCTGGATAAAATCGAACAGGTGATCCGCCTTATCCGCTCGAAAGGCGTCGGCGTCTGGTTCGTCTCGCAAAACCCGGCGGATGTGCCGGATAACGTCCTTGGGCAGTTGGGCAACCGCGTCCAGCATGCGCTGCGCGCCTTTACGCCGAAGGATCAGAAAGCGGTAAAAACCGCTGCACAAACCATGCGCGCCAATCCGGCATTCGATACGGAGAAGGCGATCCAGGAACTGGGCACCGGCGAAGCGTTGATCTCGTTCCTCGATGCCAAAGGCAGTCCTTCGGTAGTCGAACGGGCAATGGTTATCGCGCCGTGCTCGCGGATGGGACCGGTCACTGACGACGAGCGCAACGGGCTGATCAATCACTCCCCGGTTTACGGGAAATACGAAGATGACCTGGATCGTGAGTCCGCGTTTGAGATGCTGCAAAAAAGCGTGCAGGCGGCGACCGAGCAGCAGAACAATCCTGCGGCCAGGGGCAAAGAGGTCGAGGTGGACGACGGCATTATGGGTGGGTTGAAGGACATCCTGTTTGGTTCGACCGGGCCGCGTGGCGGTAAGCGCGATGGCATAGTGCAGAGCGTGGCGAAAAGTGCGGCGCGTCAGGTCACCAATCAGATCATTCGTGGCGTGTTGGGAAGTTTATTGGGCGGCAGAAGGCGCTAGGGTTATTGCGCCGGATGGCGGCGTAAACGCCTTATCCGGCCTACAGCGCTGCACTATGTAGGCCGGGCAAGCGCAGCGCCCCCGGCACTGTATAAGCGCTATGACTTACGTATCATCAGCCAGAGGCTGATCAGGAAGAACGAGGCGCTTGGCAGCAGCGCACCGACGACCGGCGGAATGCCGTAAACCAGCGTCAGCGGGCCGAAGATCTGGTCCAGCACGTAGAAGACAAACCCGAAGCTAATCCCCGTCACCACGCGCACGCCCATCGGTACGCTACGCAGCGGTCCGAAGATAAACGACAGCGCCATCAGCATCATCACCGCCACCGAAAGCGGCTGGAAGATTTTACTCCACATATTGAGCTGGTAGCGCCCGGCATCCTGGCCGCTGGATTTCAGATACTTCACGTAGTTATGCAAACCACTGATGGAGAGCGCATCCGGATCCAGCGCCACCACGCCCAGCTTATCCGGCGTGAGGTTGGTTTTCCAGGTTCCACTCACCGTCTGAGAACCGGTGATCTGTTTCGGGTTTTGCAGGTTGGACTCATCCACCTGCGACAAACGCCAGACCTTATGGTCCTTATCAAACTTAGCCGTCGCGGCGTAGCGCACGGACTGCAAACGACGCTGATCGTTAAACGTGTAGATACTGATCCCGCCTAGCTCTTCGTCGCCTTTCACGCGCTCGATGTAGACAAAGCTGTCGCCGTCTTTCGCCCACAGCCCCTGCTGGGTAGAAAGCAACGAACCGCCGTACATCGCCTGCGCACGATAATTCCGCGCCATTTGCTCGCCTTTAGGCGCAACCCATTCGCCGATAGCCATGGTCAGCAGCACCAGCGGAATAGCGGTCTTCATCACCGAGAGCGCCACCTGCATACGGGTGAAGCCGGAAGCCTGCATCACGACCAGTTCGCTGCGCTGCGCCAGCATTCCTAACCCCAACAGCGCGCCAAGCAGCGCCGCCATCGGGAAGAAGATCTGCACGTCTTTCGGTACGCTGAGCAGGGTGTACACCCCGGCGCCGAGCGCATCGTAGTTCCCCTGCCCGGCTTTTTTCAGCTGGTCGACGAACTTGATGATGCCGGAAAGCGATACCAGCATGAATAACGTCATCATGATGGTGGTGAAAATGGTTTTACCGATATAGCGGTCAAGTACACCAAATGGCTGCATCACACCGCTCCTTTACGCGAAAAACGGGCGCGCAGTCGGCGCACCGGCACTGTATCCCACAGGTTCAGTCCTACCGCCAGCGCCAGATACGCCAGGTTGACGACCCACATCCAGACAGCCGGATCCAGCCTGCCTTTGCCCCCGTTCGACTTCAGGGAGGTCTGGATCAGGAAGAACATCAGGTAGAGCAGCATTGCTGGCAGCATAGACAATACGCGCCCCTGGCGCGGGTTAACCACGCTCAGCGGCACGACCATCAGCGCCATCATAAATACGGTGAATACTAGCGTGATTCGCCAGTGCAGTTCAGCACGGGCGCGATCGGTATCGGTGGACCACAACGTGCGCATGTCCATCTGGTCGGTATCGTTCGGATCGAGCGCCACGGCCTGGTGACCGATAATCGCCTGGTAGTCCTGGAAGTCAGTAATACGGAAATCGCGCAGCAGCGCGGTCCCTTCAAAACGGGTTCCCTTGTTGAGAGAGACCACCTGCGAACCGTCGCGCAGTTGGGTTAAATGTCCGGAATCGGCCACCACGACGGACGGACGGGCGTTACCTTTCGGACGAATCTGCGCAAGGAAGACATCTTTGAAGTCGCTGCCGTCGACGCTTTCAATAAACAGCACCGAACTACCGTTCGTCGCCTGCTGGAACTGCCCCTGCGCTAACGCCGCCATACCGGGGTTGGCTTTGGCTTCCGCCAGCACTTCATCCTGATGCTTTGACGACCACGGCCCCGCCCACATCACGTTAACGGCGGCAACCGCGCCGGTGAACAACGCCAGAATCATGGCGGCTTTCACCAACACGGTTCGGCTCAAGCCACAGGCGTGCATAACCGTAATTTCACTTTCGGTATACAGTTTGCCCAGCGTCATCAGCAGTCCGAGGAACAGGCTGAGCGGCAGGATAAGCTGCGCCATTTCAGGTACGCCAAGGCCCAGCAGCGAGAGCACCAGATTTGCCGGAATGTCACCGTCAACCGCCGCGCCGAGGATCCTCACCAGTTTTTGACAAAAGAAGATCAAAAGCAGGATGAAGAGGATGGCAAGTTGGCTTTTGAGCGTCTCCCGCACCAGATATCTTATGATTATCACTTTAAATACGCCCGTAAAAACTCGTTTTTTGCAGGAATTTAGCTTGTTTCATGGCTTAAACGTCATTTATTCTCTTGAGTCGTCGAAATCGTCGCTAAAATTATTATACTCAGCGGATACGCCGCTCAGAATGCGTTCTGACGAGCCAGTGCCGTAATATCGTTAAGATTAACACGAAGTCATCGCAACAGCGGACATGAGTTACGAAAGCTTGCAATTCTATCCGTAGCCGCCGCCGTTGTCTTTAAGATTCAGGAGCGTAGTGCATGGAGTTTAGTGTAAAAAGCGGTAGCCCGGAGAAACAGCGGAGTGCCTGCATCGTCGTGGGCGTCTTTGAACCACGCCGCCTTTCTCCGATTGCAGAACAGCTCGATAAAATCAGCGACGGGTACATCAGTGCCCTGCTGCGTCGTGGCGAACTGGAAGGAAAACCGGGGCAGACACTGTTGTTGCACCATGTTCCTAACGTTCTCTCCGAGCGTATTCTCCTCATCGGTTGTGGCAAAGAGCGCGAGCTGGATGAGCGTCAGTATAAGCAGGTTATTCAGAAAACGATAAATACCCTGAATGATACTGGCTCGATGGAAGCGGTCTGCTTCCTGACCGAACTGCACGTGAAAGGCCGCAATAACTACTGGAAAGTGCGTCAGGCCGTTGAGACGGCCAAAGAGACGCTGTACAGCTTTGATCAACTGAAGACCAATAAAAGCGAGCCGCGTCGCCCGCTGCGTAAAATGGTCTTCAACGTGCCGACCCGCCGGGAACTGACCAGCGGCGAACGTGCGATTCAGCACGGTCTGGCGATTGCTGCCGGCATTAAAGCGGCGAAAGATCTCGGCAATATGCCGCCGAATATCTGTAACGCCGCCTACCTCGCCTCCCAGGCGCGCCAGCTGGCGGACAGCTACAGCAAAAACGTCGTGACCCGCGTGATTGGCGAACAGCAAATGCGTGAGCTGGGGATGTGTTCCTATCTCGCCGTCGGCCACGGTTCACAGAACGAATCGCTGATGTCGGTGATCGAGTACAAGGGCAATCCGTCCGAAGACGTGCGGCCAATTGTACTGGTGGGTAAAGGGTTAACCTTTGACTCCGGCGGTATCTCCATCAAGCCTGCCGAAGGCATGGACGAGATGAAGTACGACATGTGCGGTGCGGCGGCAGTATACGGCGTGATGCGCATGGTGGCGGAGCTTCAGTTACCCATTAACGTCATCGGCGTGCTGGCGGGCTGTGAAAACATGCCTGGCGGCCGCGCGTACCGCCCGGGTGACGTGTTGACCACGATGTCTGGTCAGACGGTCGAAGTGCTGAATACCGATGCCGAAGGCCGTCTGGTGCTGTGCGACGTGCTGACCTACGTTGAACGCTTCGAGCCAGAAGCGGTGATCGACGTAGCAACGCTGACCGGAGCCTGCGTAATCGCGCTCGGCCATCACATCACCGGCCTGATGTCGAACCATAACCCGCTGGCGCACGAGCTGATCGGTGCCTCTGAGCAGGCCGGCGATCGCGCATGGCGTCTGCCGCTGGGCGATGAATATCAGGAACAGCTGGAGTCTAACTTTGCGGATATGGCGAATATCGGCGGCCGTCCTGGTGGTGCCATCACCGCAGGCTGCTTCCTGTCGCGCTTTACCCGCAAGTACAACTGGGCGCACCTGGACATCGCCGGTACCGCATGGCGTTCCGGTAAAGCCAAAGGCGCAACCGGTCGTCCTGTGGCGTTGCTGTCGCAATTCCTGCTCAACCGAGCGGGTTTTAACGGCGAAGAGTAATGTGTAAATGCCGGATGGCGCTACGTTTATCCGGCCTACGAAGCCGCACGCTGTAGGCCTGATAAGACGCGCGAGCGTCGCCATCATGCAATAAGGCCGAGTCACCCGGCCTTATATTTAAATCCACCACAAGAAGCCCCATATATGAAGAATGCAACGTTCTACCTTCTGGACAATGACAACACCGTGGACGGTCTCAGCGCCGTCGAACAACTGGTGTGTGAAATTGCCGCAGAACGTTGGCGCAGTGGCAAACGCGTACTTATCGCTTGTCAGGATGAAAAACAGGCGATCCGCCTGGATGAAGCGCTGTGGGCCAGACCTGCGGACAGCTTTGTTCCGCATAATCTGGCGGGAGAAGGTCCGCGTGGCGGTGCGCCAGTGGAGATTGCCTGGCCGGAAAAACGCAACAGCAGCCCGCGCGATCTGCTCATTAGTCTGCGCGTCGACTTTGCAGATTTTGCCACCGCTTTCACAGAAGTGATAGACTTCGTTCCTCACGAAGATTCTTTGAAACAATCCGCACGCGAACGCTATAAGGCCTACCGCGTGGCGGGTTTTAACCTGAATACGGCAACCTGGAAATAATGGAAAAGACATATAACCCACAAGATATCGAACAGCCGCTTTACGAGCACTGGGAAAAGCAGGGCTATTTCAAGCCTAACGGCGACGAAAGCAAAGAGTCCTTCTGCATCATGATCCCGCCGCCGAACGTCACCGGCAGTTTGCATATGGGTCATGCTTTCCAGCAAACCATCATGGACACCATGATCCGCTACCAGCGCATGCAGGGCAAAAACACCCTGTGGCAGGCCGGTACTGACCACGCGGGTATCGCTACCCAGATGGTGGTTGAGCGTAAGATTGCCGCTGAAGAAGGTAAAACGCGTCACGACTATGGCCGCGAAGCGTTCATCGACAAAATCTGGCAGTGGAAAGCGGAATCTGGCGGCACCATTACCCGTCAGATGCGCCGTCTCGGCAACTCTGTGGACTGGGAGCGCGAGCGCTTCACCATGGACGAAGGCCTTTCCAATGCCGTGAAAGAAGTCTTCGTTCGCCTGTATAAAGAAGATCTGATTTATCGTGGCAAGCGCCTGGTCAACTGGGACCCGAAACTGCGCACCGCGATCTCTGATCTGGAAGTGGAAAACCGCGAGTCCAAAGGCTCGATGTGGCACATCCGCTATCCGCTGGCCGACGGCGCGAAAACCGCAGACGGTAAAGATTATCTGGTCGTTGCGACCACCCGTCCGGAAACCCTGCTGGGCGATACGGGCGTGGCCGTGAACCCGGAAGATCCGCGTTATAAAGATCTGATCGGCAAATTCGTCATGCTGCCGCTGGTTGACCGCCGCATCCCGATCGTTGGTGACGAACACGCCGACATGGAAAAAGGCACCGGCTGCGTGAAGATCACGCCAGCGCACGATTTCAACGATTATGAAGTGGGTCGTCGTCACGCCCTGCCGATGATCAACATTCTGACCTTTGATGGCGATATCCGTGAAAGCGCGGAAGTGTACGACACCAAAGGCGAAGAGACTGACGTTTATTCCAGTGAGATCCCGGCTGAATTCCAGAAGCTGGAGCGCTTTGCTGCGCGTAAAGCCGTGGTTGCCGCAATTGACGCACTCGGCCTGCTGGAAGAGATTAAACCGCACGACCTGACCGTGCCTTACGGCGACCGTGGCGGCGTGGTTATCGAACCGATGCTGACCGACCAGTGGTACGTCCGTGCCGACGTGCTGGCAAAACCGGCGGTTGAAGCCGTTGAAAACGGCAGCATTCAGTTCGTGCCGAAGCAGTACGAAAACATGTACTTCTCCTGGATGCGTGATATTCAGGACTGGTGTATCTCCCGTCAGCTGTGGTGGGGACACCGTATCCCGGCATGGTACGACGAAGCGGGCAACGTCTACGTTGGCCGTACCGAAGACGAAGTGCGTCAGGAAAACAACCTCGGTGCCGACGTTCAGCTTCGTCAGGACGAAGACGTTCTCGACACCTGGTTCTCCTCCGCGCTGTGGACCTTCTCTACCCTCGGCTGGCCGGAAAACACCGACGCCCTGCGTCAGTTCCATCCCACCAGCGTGATGGTCTCCGGTTTCGACATTATCTTCTTCTGGATTGCCCGCATGATCATGATGACCATGCACTTCATCAAAGATGAAAACGGCAAGCCGCAGGTTCCGTTCCATACCGTCTACATGACCGGTCTGATTCGTGACGACGAAGGCCAGAAGATGTCCAAGTCCAAGGGCAACGTGATTGACCCGCTGGATATGGTCGACGGTATTACGCTGGCCGAACTGCTGGAAAAACGTACCGGCAATATGATGCAGCCGCAGCTGGCTGAGAAGATCGCCAAACGTACCGAGAAGCAATTCCCGAACGGCATCGAACCGCACGGTACCGACGCCCTGCGTTTCACCCTGGCAGCACTGGCCTCTACCGGTCGCGATATCAACTGGGATATGAAGCGACTGGAAGGTTACCGTAACTTCTGTAACAAGCTGTGGAACGCCAGCCGCTTTGTGCTGATGAATACCGAAGATCAGGATTGCGGCTTCAACGGCGGTGAAATGACGCTGTCGCTGGCGGATCGCTGGATCCTCGCGGAATTTAACCAGACCGTTAAAGCGTACCGCGAAGCGCTGGATAACTTCCGCTTCGATATCGCCGCAGGCATTCTGTATGAGTTCACCTGGAACCAGTTCTGTGACTGGTATCTGGAACTGACCAAGCCGGTGATGAACGGCGGTTCTGAAGCCGAGCTGCGCGGCACCCGCCATACGCTGGTTACAGTGCTGGAAGGTCTGCTGCGCCTGGCGCACCCGATTATTCCATTTATTACGGAAACCATCTGGCAGCGCGTGAAGTTGATTTGCGGCATTAGCGCAGACACCATCATGCTGCAGCCGTTCCCGGAGTATAACGCGGCACAGGTAGACGAAGCGGCGCTGGCCGATACCGAATGGCTGAAGCAGGCGATCGTTGCCGTGCGTAACATTCGTGCGGAAATGAACATCGCACCGGGCAAACCGCTGGAGTTGCTGCTGCGTGGTTGCAGCGCTGACGCGATGCGTCGTGTTAACGACAACCGTAGCTTCCTGTTGAACCTGGCTCGTCTGGAAAGCATCACCGTGCTGCCTGCCGATGACAAAGGTCCGGTTTCCGTGACCAAGATTATCGACGGCGCTGAACTGCTGATCCCGATGGCGGGTCTGATCGACAAAGAGGCCGAGCTGGCACGTCTGGCGAAAGAAGTGGCGAAAGTCGAAGCTGAAATTGGCCGCATTGAAAGCAAACTTTCCAACGAAGGCTTTGTGGAGCGCGCACCTGAAGCGGTGATCGCCAAAGAGCGCGAGAAGCTGGAAGGTTATGCCGAAGCGAAAGCGAAGCTGATTGAACAGCAGGCGGTTATCGCCGCGCTGTAAGCGGAGTGCCGCTGACGGAATGCCGGATGGTGACGCGCTGCGTCTTATCCGGCCTACGGGAGTTTCCAGGCCGGATAAGGCAATGCCGCATCCGGCTTTTTTATTACATAAAATAGAACGTTGGCATGATGCCGCGAGACAGACGAGATACCACACCACCGTCAACGCGTTCATCACTGTCCGTCAATTCCAGCGCATCCAGATCGCCCACCACGTAAGTATTTTTCGCCAGCCAGGCAATCAGCCACATTCTTAGCAGCGGATACGCCAGACCGGCCGTGATCGCCGAAAGGACATACAGACCGCCCATGCGATAAACCATGCCGTGAAACGTCAGCGTTGAACGAAAACGAATTTGACCATTCGCTAACTGCAGGTTATTGAGGAAATGATTGCGGAACGCCACGATCATATAACTGACGGTTACCCCAATACCCAGATAATAAATAATCTGGCACATCCAGTACTGGCGCTGATATTCAATTATAATCAACGCTTCAATCTCGCTTTCCGACATACCCGATACGTCAAGTTCCGCTATCGACTGAATTAATGCAGCTGCAATTAACCCCACGACCAGGAGAAAAGGTGCCAGTGCCGCCAGCGCTAACATCGCCGACTTAATACAGTGCCAGACGTTAACCTGAACCGTAAAACGGTGGATACCATAATTCCCGCCCTGGCCGACAAGGGTCATCAGCCGACTGTAGGTCACGCCACTCACGGTACCAAGCCCAAAAATGCTAAACAGGCCCAGTAAAATCACAGTGAATACGATCTCCCCAACGCTTTCCACCGGGCAGATCTGTAGCAGAATGGCAAACACGACCGCCCACGCCAGTAGCATCAACATCGGCAGGAAAAAGACAGTCCAGTACGCCTTCAGCAAAGAGCAGTGGAAGCCGAAGCGCACATTATTGAGCGACGTCATCAGTGCCTGGAACTGGAGGCTTTTCACGATCAGCACCGGAATGGCGAGGAGCAACAAGCCGATCACTAATGCGCCTGCTATTGGATAATCCATACTAATCAAAACGATACTTATAATATAAATAGCGAGCAGCATAAACCAACTAAAAAAAACATCGCCGCCGGTCACCTTCCAGGCAAACGGCTGTCCGTTTAATGTCATGTTGGAATAAATGTAGCGGCGGCACTTCATTAATGCCCACGGTAAATATATTCCGAGCGTCACCAGAACCAGTAATGAATTGACAAGGCAAATAAGAAAATAACTCCCGCCATCGCCACGAAATTCAAAGGCATGAGACGGAGGCGTCCCTTTTATAAGATTTTCCTGCATAATAAATCCCTGAGTGTTTTATCCTTAAAAATCCTAATTATTAGCAGGCAAGCGTATTACCTGCGTAATTAATATTACCTGATTACTGTTTAAATTAACATCAGTCGTCCGCGTTATAAGGCACTTGCATCGCCTGGCAGAGGGTGCTATTAGTGCAAATTATGAGTGTTATTAACCGGGTAGTGAAATGAATGTAGTCGCGTCTCTCACGTTACGTCGTCTGACGATTAACGATAACCAGGCTATCGCCGCGGTTATTCGTCAGGTTTCCGCCGAATATGGTCTCACCGCAGATAAAGGCTATACCGTTGCCGATCCGAATCTGGACGAACTGTATCAGCTTTACTCTCAGCCCGGTCACGCCTATTGGGTCGTGGAGCACAATGGCGCAGTCGTGGGCGGCGGCGGCATTGCCCCGTTATCCTGTAGCGAACCGGATATTTGTGAACTGCAAAAAATGTACTTTTTGCCGACCATACGCGGCCAGGGGCTGGCGAAGAAGCTGGCGCTGATGGCGTTGGATCACGCCCGCGAGCTGGGATTTAAACGCTGCTATCTGGAAACAACTGCGTTTCTCCGCGAGGCGATTGGTCTGTACGAACATTTAGGATTTGAGCATATCAGCGAGCCGTTAGGCTGCACCGGGCACGTCGACTGCGAAGTGCGGATGCTCAAACCCCTGTAAACCTCGTTATTGCATTTCTGGCGAGACGGAAAGTCGAATTACGCCAGCAGCATTGGCTGCTGGTAATTTCAAAACATCCTTCCACATGTCCTGAATCAGATCGCAAGCCACTTTCTCTTTGCCTATCCCTTTCTGCGGTTCGGCCATAATTTGCAAATTCTGACCGTAGCGTTGCGCCAGTGCTGGAACCACGCTGCGTAGATCCTGCAATGCCTGCTGTTTTTCCGCATCCGTTACCGCGTGCCGGCCTGTTCCGTACGCCGCTCGCATCATCGCAACATCACTGTCCATTCGACGATTGATAATCTCCTTCGGGATAAGACGCATCGGGTTTATTCCGCCTTTTACCGCCGGAAAAAGAAAACGGAAACACTCCTCGTTGCCTTTTTTCTGCACCGCTGCAATTTGTTCGAGATTGATTTTCATATAGTCGATGACGTTTTCATCCGGCGCATTTTGCAGGCGCGCCATCTGAACCTGGAGGATCTGCGGCTGCACGGCATCAATGAGCTGCTGCTCCGTCTTCCCTTCTTTACGCATCTGGATTGTCTGATCGCGGATCTGCGTCCACAGCGCGGGCTCTTGCTCCTTCAATACCTGCATCGTCGGCAGTGAAGACATTGCGTCACTGAACTGTTGCTCTTCGCTTTGACCGGAGGCCGCCTTTTCCCTTGGGATCAGGTAATGCACATCAAAAACGTTCCACACGGCGATCGCTACCAGCATCACCACTACGCCGGAGACTTTGCCGAGCCAACCTTTTTTACGAAACAGGCCAACGACAGCAGCGATAACCGCGCCAACGTAGCCTGCGAGAATGACGTGTGTCCAGTTCATCAAGATTCCTTACCTGCGACATCAAAAGGTGCAGAGGATAAAAAAGGGATATTTTTCACCCCGTTGCGCGCTTTGTCACTGCACATTTAGCAGAACTACCGGAATTAAGAGGCCACAGGAACGCCGCTGTGAAAACGGAATTCCGCGTCTGGCGATGTTATTAATGCGGCTTCCACTTCGCCGAAATAGCGAATACGAGGCGCAATATCGTCTCGTGATACCGCCTGCGCCAGCGCGAGGTAATCCTGGTAATGACGCGCTTCAGAACGCAGCAAAGAGAGATAGAATTTTTGTAATTCATCGTCGAGGTACGGCGCTAAAGCCGCAAAGCGTTCGCAGGAACGCGCTTCAATGTAGGCTCCGCAGATGAGCTTGTCGATTAAGGTCAACGGCTCGTGCGTGCGCACACCTTTTAGCATCCCTTTGGCATAGCGGCTGGCGGTGATCTTCACATAGGGAATATTGCGTGCCTGCATGGCTTCACGCACCTGCCAGAAATGATGCAGTTCTTCTTTAATCAAAAGCACCATACTGTCGATGAGCCTCCGCCCCCACGGATCGTCCGTTTCAGGCATGACGCTTTTACTAATCTGCTTCTGTAATGCCATAAAGTCTGGCTCGGGCCCTTCCCGGAAAGCAAAAGCTTCATAGGGCTGTAGCCAGCTCAACAGTGCATCCGCCCCCGGTTTATCCGCCACATATTTACGCACCAGCAGCATCGCGGTTTGCGCCGCTTTCAGTTCGCAGATGAGATGGTCGGTGAGTAAGAGAGGAAGATGCTGCGGCAGCCGCGCCTGGTCAATCCACGCTTGCGGCGTCGGACAGTGCAGAAATGAGAGAACCGGAGAGAGTATTTGCGGGTAGTCCATGAGTAACCTGTTGAAACAGTACGGCAGCGAGTGCCGCCGCACTTTCAGTATTTGAAGTCCTTAGTGACGCACGCCGTCGTCTTCGTCGTCGATGTAGTCTTCATCTTCGCCGTCTTCACCTTCTTCGCCGTTCGGATCTTCAAAGTAGGTGCCCCAGCCGTCGTATTCGACCTCATACTTCTCTGCCAGGTTCATCAGTTGTTCAACCTGAGCGTCGATCAGTTCAGCATTCAGCGCGCATTCGCTAAGGATGTCACAGCAAATCACCGTGTCACCTTCTTCCACTTCCAGCTCTTCCGGCTCGGTGACTTCATAGCCGAGCTTGAAAGCTTCTACCGCGGCTTTTTCCAGGGTTTCGAAATCGTCTGCGGAAAGATGGTGCTCGATGGTATACAGCGCGTCCGGGTCGCTGCCATCATCCAGTAATTCTTCAATAATCAGGCGCGTCTCTTCACGCTGCTCTTCCAGTAGTTCCGGGTTTGCCATGGCTCGTTCCTCATAATGTCCTGCCGATACTCTTATTGTCACATACCACCGTCATTGCCTCCACCTTTCCAGAAAAGATTTGTTAAACGGGGTTGCAAATGCATAACCATCCATATAAATTGAATTTTAATTCAATAAGTGGCTTATGCCTCAGGAGGGAACTATGTCAGGTTTTTATCAGAAGCATTTTTTGAAGTTACTCGATTTCACCTCTGCTGAACTCACCGCGCTGGTGCAACTCGCCGCCAAACTGAAAGCCGATAAAAAAAACGGCAAAGAAGAACAAAAACTTACTGGTAAAAACATCGCGCTCATCTTCGAAAAAGACTCGACCCGTACACGATGCTCTTTCGAAGTTGCCGCTTACGACCAGGGTGCTCGCGTTACCTATCTCGGATCCAGCGGTAGCCAGATTGGGCATAAAGAATCAATTAAAGACACGGCCCGCGTGCTGGGCCGTATGTATGACGGCATTCAGTATCGCGGCTATGGCCAGGAGATTGTGGAAACGCTGGCTGAATATTCCGGCGTTCCGGTATGGAACGGCTTAACCGACGAGTTCCACCCGACCCAACTGCTGGCGGATCTGCTAACGATGCAGGAGCATTTACCGGGCAAAGCGTTCAACGAAATGACGCTGGTTTACACCGGCGATGCGCGTAACAACATGGGCAACTCGATGCTGGAAGCCGCGGCGCTGACCGGTCTGGACCTGCGCCTGGTAGCCCCTAAAGCCTGCTGGCCAGAAGCCGCGCTGGTGGCGGAATGTAGCGCAATGGCGAAGAAAAACGGGGGGGCGATTACGTTAACGGAAGATATCGCCGCCGGCGTTAAGGGCGCGGACTTTATCTATACCGATGTCTGGGTGTCGATGGGTGAGCCAAAAGAAAAATGGGCGGAACGGATCGCCCTGCTGCGCGATTATCAGGTAAACAGCCAGATGATGACGCTGACTGGTAACCCGCAGGTGAAGTTTCTGCACTGCCTGCCCGCGTTCCATGATGACCAGACGACACTTGGTAAAAAGATGGCGGCGGAATATGGCCTGCACGGCGGAATGGAAGTGACCGATGAGGTCTTTGAATCGGCGGCCAGCATCGTGTTCGACCAGGCCGAGAACCGGATGCACACCATTAAAGCGGTGATGGTGGCGACGTTAGCTCAGTGATGGGGCGTTTTGCCGGATGGCGACGCGCAGCGTCTTATCCGGCCTACATGTTCAGTAGGCCGGGTACCCTCCGGCAGAAAAAGCCTTACTCCACCAGCAGTTTCACCACGGCTTTACGTACCGTTGCCGGTGCGCCGACCGCGCAAAGCGGCTTGTGGACTTCACCCGGATAAAAGACGACGAAATCACCGTCATTCAGAATGACGGTTTTCTCTTGTTCACCTTCCGGTAAAAATGCGATGTCTTTATCCGCCAGCCAGTCCGTTTCCGGCGTACCCGCAGGCAGTACGCTGAAGGTCATTCCTTCCTGACCCTTCAGGACAATCTGGATATCAAGATAACGCGCGTGATACTCCGCACGGCGCTTCTCGTGTGGCTCGGTCATGTCTTCGGAAATCAGGTAAAACAGACGGCTGCCGTCAATGTCATGTTTCCCTTTTTCCGTTGCTTCGGTGACGTTTGCTTTTATGAACTCAATGGCCTGGCGCAGCTCTTCAGGAAGCCAGGATTGTAGATGGTGAATATTGCCAACGATCATCTCATACCTCACATTCAAAACAGCGTTTCATTTTTATTTGTTATACGAGAAAATTTGCTGGCGTACCATCTCTATCTTGCGAAGTTTTGCGTCAGCGCATGTTTATTGTCGGCATTTTACGGCGGTATGGAGGCTCTGAACGGCTGTACCATGTTGGCGTTGGCGAATAATAAAGTAAGGTGCATTTATGAAGGATTATGATGATTACTCCGCCAAAGAGCAGCAGCAACTGGCGGTTTGTCAGCGCCTGATTAGCGGAAAAAGTTACCTCTCTCAGGAAGAGATACGCCGGGATATGCAAGATCATGGTTTTGTCAGTATTAGCCAGTCGTCGGTGTCACGACTGCTGAAGCTGCTTGGCGTCATAAAAATTCGTAATTCGAAAGGACAAAAGATTTATTCCGTGAATCCGCATTTACATCCCGCGCCGGATGCCGCCCGTTCGGTGGCGGAAATGGTGGTAAGCGTGGAGCATAACAGCGAGTTTATCCTTATCCATACCGTGGCTGGATACGGCAGCGCAGTCGCCAGAATTCTGGACTATCACGCGATGCCTGAGATTCTTGGTGTGGTAGCAGGTAGCAATATCGTCTGGGTCGCACCAAGGGTGATACAGCGAACCGGCCTGGTCCACAAAAGGATTAATTACTTACTAAGAATGAATTAATATTCATTAAAACCGTTTGCGTTGAATAAAATCGTCATTTTTTGCTTGATCCGCAAACGGACCTGAGTATAATCGCGGACAATTTGCCGGGAGGAAGTATGGTCCAGTGTGTACGACATTCTGTCTTACCGCGTCTGAAAACAGACGCTGGCCTGCCGTTTTTCTTTCCGTTGCTCACCTATTCCCAGCCCCTCAATTGAGGGGCTTTTTTTTGCCCAGGCGTCAGGAGATAAACATGGCTAACCCGCTATATCAAAAACACATCATTTCCATAAACGACCTCAACCGCGATGAACTCAATCTGGTGCTGGCGACAGCGGCGAAATTAAAAGCGAACCCGCAGCCTGAGCTGCTGAAGCACAAGGTGATTGCCAGCTGCTTCTTTGAAGCGTCCACCCGCACCCGCCTGTCATTCGAAACCTCAATGCATCGTCTGGGCGCCAGCGTGGTCGGTTTCTCTGATAGCGCCAATACCTCCCTGGGCAAGAAAGGTGAAACGCTGGCGGATACCATCTCAGTAATCAGCACCTACGTCGACGCCATCGTTATGCGCCACCCGCAGGAAGGCGCAGCGCGCCTGGCGACCGAGTTCTCGGGCAACGTGCCGGTGCTGAACGCCGGCGACGGTTCGAACCAACACCCTACCCAGACGCTGCTGGATCTGTTCACCATTCAGGAAACCCAGGGCCGTCTGGATAATCTGCACGTGGCGATGGTTGGCGACCTGAAGTATGGCCGTACCGTTCACTCCCTGACCCAGGCCCTGGCGAAGTTTGACGGCAACCGCTTCTACTTTATCGCGCCGGACGCGCTGGCGATGCCGCAGTACATTCTGGATATGCTCGACGAAAAAGGCATCGCCTGGAGCCTGCACGCCTCAATTGAAGAGGTGATGGCGGAAGTGGATATTCTGTACATGACCCGCGTGCAGAAAGAGCGCCTGGATCCTTCTGAATACGCCAACGTGAAGGCGCAGTTTGTCCTGCGCGCCAGCGATCTGGTCGGCGCGCGTGAAAATATGAAAGTCCTGCATCCGCTGCCGCGCATTGATGAAATCGCCACTGATGTCGATAAGACGCCGCATGCCTGGTACTTTCAGCAGGCGGGTAACGGTATTTTCGCGCGCCAGGCGTTACTGGCACTGGTTCTGACTAGCGATCTGGCACTGTAAGGGGAGAAAACAAAATGACACACGATAATAAACTGCAGGTTGAAGCGATCAAACGCGGTACCGTAATCGACCACATTCCCGCCCAGATCGGTTTTAAATTGCTGACCCTGTTCAAGCTGACCGAAACAGATCAGCGCATCACCATCGGCCTGAATTTACCTTCCGGCGAAATGGGCCGCAAAGACCTGATCAAAATCGAGAATACCTTCCTGACCGCCGAGCAGGTTAACCAGCTTTCTCTGTACGCTCCGCAGGCCACCGTGAACCGTATCGATAATTACGAAGTGGTTGGTAAATCACGCCCAAGCCTGCCGGATCGCATCGACAGCGTACTGGTCTGCCCGAACAGCAATTGCATCAGCCATGCTGAGCCCGTTTCATCCAGTTTTGCAGTGAAAAAGCGCGCGGATGATATCGCGCTCAAATGTAAATACTGTGAAAAAGAGTTTTCTCATTATGTGGTGCTGGCCAACTAATTGGGGTTGGTTATAAATTCTCGGCTCCTTATAATGGCCGAGAACATTCTATTACCGCTGTAATTCAGGAGAAATCATGAGCAAAACAATCGCGACGGAAAATGCACCCGCAGCTATCGGTCCATATGTTCAGGGCGTAGATCTGGGCAGCATGATCATCACTTCCGGTCAGATCCCGGTTGATCCGAAAACCGGCAGCGTACCGGAAGACGTGTCCGCTCAGGCACGTCAGTCGCTTGAAAACGTTAAAGCCATCGTTGAAGCGGCTGGCCTGAAAGTGGGCGATATCGTTAAAACGACCGTATTTGTAAAAGATCTGAACGATTTCGCCACCGTGAACGCCACTTACGAAGCCTTCTTCACCGAGCATAAGGCGACCTTCCCGGCACGCTCCTGTGTGGAAGTGGCGCGTCTGCCGAAAGACGTGAAGATTGAGATTGAAGCGATCGCCGTTCGTCGTTAATTAACACGCAATAAAGATAAAGCAGCGTTGGCTGCTTTATCTTTTAAAAATCCAGTCATAATCTTTTTTGATTCTTTTTCTCCTCAGCATGCAATGACAGCATAAACCTTCCATTAATACACTGCGCCTGAAACTCGTGGTTTTAACTCTTTAATGGATTATTTATGAAACTTTCTAAAATTGCGCTGGCAATGGCAACATTGACCGTTGCCTCTTCAGCGTTCGCACACGGTTATATTGAATCACCTGCCAGTCGCGCTTATATGTGTAAACTGGGGCAGAATATTGACTGTGGTACTGTGCAATATGAACCGCAGAGCGTTGAAAAAACCTCTGGTTTCCCGACCGGCGCCCTGCCACCAGACGGACAGCTCGCCAGTGCGGGTATTGCCAACTATTCTCAGCTTGATAAACAAAGCCTGAATGCGTGGACCAAAAACCCAATGACGGCTGGCCCACATCAGTTTGTATGGCACCATACTGCGCCGCATAAAACCACCAACTGGCGTTATTACATCACCAAACAAAATTGGGATCCAAATAAGCCACTGACTCGCGATCAGTTTGAATTAACCCCATTCTGTACCATTAACGGAAATAACCAGGCACCGGCAGTCACCCAGTCTATGAACTGTAATGTGCCAGAACGTACCGGTTATCAGGTTATTTATGGCGTTTGGGAAATTGCGGACACCACCAATAGCTTCTACCAGGCTATCGACGTCGACTTCGGTAACGGCGGCAACGTGACGCCAGATGAAACGCCGGCTGTTGTTTCTCAATGGAGCAAAACGCTGAGCGGTTCTATCGCCGGTAACAACCTGAATGCAGGCGACAAAGTCATTGCGCGTTTCTTCGATGCTAACGGTGAAGTTACCTCTCTGCGCACCGAAATGACTATTGCCTCCGCTGCACAAGGCGATGCTAACCAGTGGTCTTACGATATGGCGCAACTGATCAACAATACCCATAGCGATGTTCGCGTTGGCGTGAAAGATGAAGGCGGCGAAATCGCTCCGGTACATGGCGCGAACAGTGTGTTCGTTAAAGATGGCAGCACCCTGCAATCCGTTGCCATTTCTTATGAAGAGCAGAAAGCGGCGGTTAACGAAACCATCGCCGTTTCTAACATGCAGTACAGCAAAATCGAAAACGGTAACGCGACCGTAACCTTCCACGTCAACACCCAGGGTGATGTGAATTTCGAAGCGCGCGTAATGAACCATCATGGCGCAGAGAAAGGTTACCTGAAACAGGACATGAATAACGCCAACCAGGATGTCACCCTGACCCTGACTGACGTCACTGCGGGTCACCATATGCTGAAATACTATGCGACCAACAAAGACGGCACCCTGTTTGCGCAGGATGTTCTGGATATGATACTGGAAGGCGAAGCAGCGTCCGGTAACACCGGCCACCATGACTTCACTTTCCCGGAAAATATCGGTTCTTACAAAGCGGGTACCGTGGTGCTGCAGCCGAAAGACGGTAAGACCTACGAATGTAAGCCTTTCCCATACAGCGGCTACTGCGTCCAGTATTCCCCAACCGCGAACCAGTTTGAGCCAGGCGTTGGCGCTCACTGGAAAGAAGCGTGGATCCTGAAGAACTAAGTTGCGTTAAAGCCGGATGACGGTTCACGTCTTATCCGACCTACAGGTTCCCCCCACGTAGGCCGGATAAGCGAAACGCCATTCGGCATTTTTCCTGCTTTCCTCAAAAATCGCGACCCACCACGCGATATAATAACTTTCTGTGATTAAATCAATAATAAACCAGACTTTGCGCATTGACCTTCACTTGATTAAAGTTACCCTCTTAACATTATCGCTGCGTACCACGGGAATTCAGGATGCAAAATCGGCTGACCATCAAAGACATAGCCCGCTTAAGCGGCGTGGGAAAATCCACCGTTTCCCGCGTGCTGAACAACGAAAGCGGCGTGAGTGAACGCACCCGCGAACGCGTGGAAGCGGTAATGAATCAGCACGGATTTTCCCCCTCTCGTTCTGCGCGCGCCATGCGTGGGCAAAGCGATAAAGTGGTCGCCATTATTGTGACCCGTCTCGATTCACTGTCAGAAAATCTCGCCGTCCAGACCATGCTACCGGTCTTTTATGAGCAGGGTTACGATCCCATCATGATGGAAAGCCAGTTTTCCCCTGCGATGGTGGAAGAACATTTGGGAATGCTGAGCCGACGCAACATTGACGGTGTGGTGCTGTTTGGCTTTACCGGGATCACGGAGGCGATGATTGCCCCCTGGCAGGCTTCACTGGTTCTGTTGGCGCGCGATGCCAAAGGATTCGCCTCAGTCTGTTACGACGATGAAGGCGCGATTAACATCCTGATGCAGCGACTATACGAGCAGGGACACCGACAGATCAGTTTTCTTGGCGTTCCGCACAGTGACGTCACCACCGGCAAACGTCGCCATGAAGCCTATCTGGCTTTTTGCAAACAGAAAAAGCTGCACCCTGTCGCTGCCCTGCCTGGTCTGGCGATGAAACAGGGCTTCGATCATGCCGCCAGCGTCATCACCCCGGAAACCACTGCTCTGGTCTGCGCGACCGATACCCTCGCGTTGGGCGTCAGTAAATATCTGCAGGAACAACGGATCGACAAAATCCAGCTGGCAAGCGTGGGCAACACACCGCTGATGAAATTCCTCCATCCTGAAATCGTGACGGTCGATCCTGGCTACGCCGAAGCCGGACGCCAGGCGGCTTCCCAGCTGATCGAGCAGATCAACGATCGCTGCGGCCTGCGCCAGATCGTGATCCCTTCGACCCTTTCCTGACGCGGTATTGATCGCTTTATGAACGATAATTTGTGATCTTCGCTACGTTTCGGGAACGTTCCCATTTTTTAAAATTCCACACAGAGATATCCTGTCGCCATTCCAACAACACACCTTTCACAGTCATCGCCATGGGATTTCACTATGAGCAAAGTTAAACAAACGGATATCGACAGGTTAATTGAGCTGGTCGGTGGGCGAGAAAATATCGCCACGGTAAGCCACTGCATCACGCGCCTGCGTTTTGTGCTGAACCAACCGGCCAATGCGAAACCGAAAGAGATTGAGCAGTTATCAATGGTCAAAGGCTGCTTCACCAACGCCGGTCAATTTCAGGTGGTGATCGGCACCGATGTCGGTGACTACTACAAAGCGCTGCTGGCAACGACCGGGCAGTCCCACGCCGATAAAGAACAGGCGAAAAAAGCGGCTCGTCAGAATATGAAATGGCATGAGCAGTTGATCTCCCACTTCGCAGAAATCTTCTTTCCGCTGCTGCCAGCCCTGATCAGCGGAGGTCTGATTTTAGGTTTCCGCAACGTGATTGGCGATTTGCCGATGAGCAACGGCCAGACGCTGGCGCAGATGTATCCGGCGCTGAAAACGATCTATGACTTCCTGTGGCTGATTGGTGAAGCGATCTTCTTCTACCTGCCGGTGGGCATCTGCTGGTCTGCGGTCAAGAAAATGGGTGGCACGCCGATCCTAGGCATCGTACTTGGAGTGACGCTGGTATCACCACAACTGATGAACGCCTATCTGTTAGGTCAACAGATGCCGGAAGTGTGGAACTTCGGCATGTTCACCATCGCCAAAGTGGGCTACCAGGCACAGGTGATCCCGGCTCTGCTGGCCGGTCTGGCGCTGGGCTTTATTGAAACTCGCCTCAAGCGCATCGTGCCGGACTATCTGTATCTGGTCGTCGTTCCGGTGTGTTCCTTGATCCTTGCAGTGTTCCTCGCTCATGCGCTAATCGGTCCGTTTGGCCGCCTGATCGGCGACGGTGTAGCCTTTGCCGTGCGTCATCTGATGACCGGCAGCTTTGCCCCAATTGGCGCGGCGCTGTTCGGTTTCCTGTACGCCCCGCTGGTGATCACCGGCGTACACCAGACCACTCTCGCTATCGATATGCAGATGATTCAGAGCCTGGGTGGAACGCCGGTGTGGCCACTTATTGCGCTGTCCAACATTGCTCAGGCCTCCGCCGTGGTGGGGATCATCATCTCCAGCCGTAAGCATAATGAACGCGAAATTTCCGTACCTGCCGCCATCTCCGCTTATCTGGGCGTTACCGAACCGGCGATGTACGGTATCAACCTGAAGTACCGCTTCCCGATGCTTTGCGCCATGGTCGGTTCCGGCCTCGCGGGTCTGCTGTGTGGTCTGAACGGCGTGATGGCGAACGGTATCGGCGTCGGCGGCGTACCGGGTATCCTCTCGATCCAACCGACCTACTGGCAGGTCTACGGCGTGGCGATGGCAATTTCTATTGTCATCCCGATTGTACTGACCTCGTTTGTTTACCAGCGCAAATATCGTCTGGGCACGTTAGAGATTGTTTGATTTTTTCGGGGCGCACTTGCGCCCCCTCGCACACAGGTAATAAGCATGAATACCCTTCCCCACTGGTGGCAAAACGGCGTTATCTATCAGATCTATCCCCGGAGTTTCCAGGACACCACCGGCAGCGGCACCGGCGACTTACGCGGCGTGACCCAGCGCCTTGGCTATCTGCATAAGCTGGGCGTCGACGCCATCTGGCTGACGCCGTTTTATATCTCGCCGCAGGTAGATAATGGCTACGACGTTGCAAATTACACCGCGATCGATCCCGCTTACGGGACGCTGGATGATTTTGACGAACTGGTCGCCCAGGCGAAATCCCTCGGCATTCGCGTCATTCTCGATATGGTGTTCAACCACACCTCCACCCAGCACGCCTGGTTTCATGAGGCGCAGGACAAAAACAGTCCGTACCGCGAATTCTATATCTGGCGCGACGGGACACCTGACGTTGCCCCGAATAACTGGCGCTCCAAATTTGGCGGCAGCGCCTGGCGCTGGCATGCCCAGAGCGAGCAGTACTATCTGCACCTCTTCGCGCCTGAGCAGGCGGATCTGAACTGGGAAAACCCGGCGGTTCGCGCCGAACTGAAAAAAGTCTGCGAATTCTGGGCCGATCGCGGCGTGGACGGCCTGCGGCTGGACGTCGTCAATCTGATCTCCAAAGATCAGACCTTCCCTAACGATCTGGACGGTGACGGACGCCGCTATTACACCGACGGTCCGCGCGCGCACGAATTTCTGCACGAGATGAACCGCGATGTCTTTACGCCGCGTAAGCTCATGACCGTGGGCGAAATGTCCTCGACGACCCTGGAACACTGTCAACGCTATGCCGCACTTACCGGCAGCGAACTGTCGATGACCTTTAATTTTCACCATCTGAAAGTGGACTATCCCGGCGGTGAAAAGTGGACGCTGGCAAAACCGGATTTTGTGGCGCTCAAAGCGCTGTTCCGCCACTGGCAACAGGGGATGCACAACGTTGCCTGGAACGCCCTGTTCTGGTGTAACCACGATCAACCGCGCATCGTTTCACGTTTTGGCGACGAGGGTGAATACCGGGTTGCAGCGGCGAAAATGCTGGCGATGGTACTGCACGGGATGCAGGGAACGCCGTACATTTATCAGGGCGAAGAGATTGGCATGACCAACCCGCACTTCACCCGTATAACCGACTACCGCGACGTCGAGAGCCACAATATGTTTGCCGAGCGACGCGCCCGGGGAGACGATGCGGATGAGCTGCTGGCGATCCTGGCCAGTAAATCCCGCGACAACAGCCGCACGCCAATGCAATGGGACGGTAGTAAAAATGCCGGTTTCAGCGAGGGCGAGCCGTGGATCGCACTTTGCGACAATGCCGCCGACATCAACGTGGCGGCAGCGCTCGCCGATCAATCTTCTGTGTTTTATACCTATCAGCGGCTAATCGCGCTGCGAAAGGCGGAACCGGTACTGACCTGGGGTGATTATCATGACCTGATGCCGGACAGCCCGCATCTCTGGTGCTATCGCCGCGAATGGCAGGGGCAAACGCTGCTGGTGGTGGCGAATCTGAGCAGCGAGTGTCAGTCCTGGCAACCGGAACAGTATCACGGTCGCTGGCAGGTCATGATGCACAATTACGATGAAGTCGCCCTGCAACCTTCATCCATGACGCTGCGCCCGTTTGAAGCCATCTGGTGGTTACAGTCGTAGCCCATAGATCGCATTCAGCCCGCAGAAAATAATTCTCGGGCTGAATATTTTCTACAGTCGCCATTTTTTGTAATTGCTTAATAATCAATCAGATTTTTCTTAGAATATTTTACGCCCGCTAAATGCCCGCCATCTGTGCGCTCTGGTTTTTACTTTGCGCTACATCAATAAAACTTCAAACATCGTTCGTGCAAAGCACTACATATAGAATTTAAAATGCGTTCCGACCCTACATGTTGTATTAATTGTCTATAATTGCAACAGCCGCAACGTACCTTAAATGAAAAAATGTGGATAAAAGTGGGTGAGATTACGGGAAGTCATTGGATAGCGTACGAATAACGCATTTCATCCTTACCCGACCTCTGTGGATAAACTATTTATATATATGGAGTGATCATGACACCGCATGTGATGAAACGTGATGGCTGTAAAGTGCCGTTTAAATCAGAGCGCATCAAAGAAGCCATTCTGCGTGCAGCTAAAGCAGCGGGTGTCGATGACGCAGATTACTGCGCCACCGTCGCAGAAATCGTTAGCAGCCAGATGGGTGAACGCGCGCAGGTCGACATCAATGAGATCCAGACCGCCGTTGAAAACCAGCTGATGTCCGGGCCGTATAAGCAACTCGCCCGTGCGTACATTGAGTATCGTCACGATCGCGACATTCAGCGTGAGAAACGCGGTCGCCTGAACCAGGAGATCCGTGGTCTGGTCGAGCAAACTAACTCCGCGTTGCTCAACGAAAACGCCAATAAAGACAGTAAAGTGATCCCGACCCAGCGCGATCTGCTGGCCGGTATCGTCGCCAAGCACTACGCTCGTCAGCATCTGCTGCCGCGTGATGTCGTACAGGCGCACGAGCGCGGGGATATTCACTATCACGATCTCGACTATTCTCCGTTCTTCCCGATGTTCAACTGCATGCTGATCGACCTGAAAGGCATGCTGACCAAAGGCTTTAAAATGGGCAACGCGGAGATCGAACCGCCGAAGTCGATCTCTACCGCCACCGCGGTCACCGCGCAGATCATTGCCCAGGTTGCCAGCCATATTTACGGCGGCACCACCATTAACCGGATTGATGAAGTGCTGGCACCGTTTGTTGCCGCCAGCTTCAAAAAGCACCGTAAGACGGCGGACGAATGGCAGATCCCTGATGCCGACGGCTATGCAAAGTCCCGTACCGAGAAAGAGTGTTACGACGCGTTCCAGTCCCTGGAATATGAGGTGAATACGCTGCATACCGCCAACGGCCAGACGCCGTTTGTGACCTTTGGTTTCGGTCTGGGCACCAGTTGGGAATCGCGTCTGATCCAGCAGTCTATCCTGCGTAACCGTATTGCTGGCCTGGGCAAAAACCGCAAAACCGCCGTGTTCCCGAAACTGGTGTTTGCGATTCGCGACGGCCTGAACCATAAGTTTGGCGATCCTAACTACGACATTAAGCAACTGGCGCTGGAATGCGCGAGCAAACGCATGTATCCGGATATCCTGAACTACGATCAGGTTGTGAAGGTCACCGGTTCCTTTAAAACCCCGATGGGCTGCCGCAGCTTCCTCGGCGTGTGGGAAAACGAAAATGGCGAACAGGTTCACGATGGTCGTAATAACCTGGGCGTGATCAGCCTGAACCTGCCGCGCATCGCGCTGGAAGCCAGCCGCGATGAAGCCACCTTCTGGAAACTGCTGGACGATCGTCTGGTGCTCGCACGTAAAGCACTGATGACGCGTATCGCCCGTCTGGAAGGCGTGAAAGCGCGCGTAGCGCCGATCCTCTATATGGAAGGTGCCTGCGGCGTGCGTCTGAAAGCCGATGATGATGTTTCTGAAATCTTCAAAAACGGTCGTGCTTCAATTTCGCTGGGTTACATTGGCATTCATGAAACGATCAATGCCCTGTTTGGCAATGAGCACCTTTACGACAGCGAAGCGCTGCGCGCGAAAGGGGTTGCGATTGTTGAACGCCTGCGTCAGGCGGTCGATCAGTGGAAAGAAGAAACCGGCTACGGCTTCAGCCTGTACAGTACGCCGAGTGAGAATCTTTGCGACCGTTTCTGCCGTCTGGATACCGCCGAATTTGGCGTCGTGCCGGGTGTGACCGATAAAGGTTACTACACCAACAGCTTCCACCTTGACGTGGAGAAGAAGGTGAACCCGTACGACAAAATCGATTTCGAAGCGCCTTACCCGCCGCTGGCGAGCGGGGGCTTCATTTGCTACGGCGAATACCCGAATATTCAACACAACCTGAAGGCGCTGGAAGACGTGTGGGATTACAGCTATCAACACGTTCCGTATTACGGCACCAACACGCCCATTGACGAGTGTTATGAGTGTGGCTTTACCGGTGAGTTCGAATGTACCAGCAAAGGCTTTACCTGCCCGAAATGCGGTAACCACGACGCCGCGCGCGTGTCGGTAACCCGCCGCGTCTGCGGATATTTAGGCAGCCCGGACGCTCGTCCGTTCAACGCCGGTAAGCAGGAAGAAGTGAAGCGCCGCGTGAAGCATTTAGGCAACGGGCAAATCGGTTAATACGTTTGCGAAGTATTGCCGGATGGTGGTGCAAACACCTTATCCGGCCTACACATTTCAGGCTCTCCGCATTAACATTCTCTGCGTTTTTCGCAAAGCAATTCGCGTCAGAGCAAAGCGGTAAACGAAGGAATCCCCAGGAGCGTACATTGTGTACATGACTGGGGTGAGTGAGCGCAGCCAACGCGGCTATGGCGCTAATTGAGAAGCGAAAATGAGGATTCATCAATATTACCCTGTCGACATCGTCAACGGTCCCGGCACTCGCTGCACACTATTTGTCTCCGGGTGCGTACATGAATGTCCGGGTTGCTATAACAAAAGCACCTGGCGTTTGAATTCGGGTGTGCCATTCACGAAAGAGATGGCAGACCAGATCATTAACGATCTCAACGACACGCGTATCCACCGTCAGGGCATTTCCCTTTCCGGCGGCGATCCGCTGCATCCGCAAAACGTGCCGGAGATCCTGCAACTGGTGCAGCGCATTCGCGCGGAATGCCCCGGCAAAGATATCTGGGTGTGGACCGGCTATAAGCTGGAAGAACTCAACGCCGCACAAAGGGAAGTGGTGGATCTGATCAACGTACTGGTCGACGGCAAATTTGTGCAGGATCTCAAAGACCCGGCGCTAATCTGGCGCGGCAGCAGTAATCAGGTTGTGCATCATTTGCGCTAGTCACATCGTTAACGCCGCTTGTCAGCTATTTGATAGACGGCGGATTTTTCCCTTTTACCAGTCGCAATCACAAACACTGTCACAACCTCATCCTGGACCCGATAGACCAGACGATAACCCAATGATTTTAGTGTAATTTTGTAGCAATCAGGCAGTCCATGTAAGCGGGCTGATTCGATCCTGGGGTTTATCAGCACCTCGGCAAGTTTCTTTTTAAACTGGTTTTTTACGTTATCACCCAATTTTTGCCATTCTTTCAGCGCGCGCGGATCAAACTCTAGTTCATAGCTCATCCAGCCTGACCTTTACGCCCTTTTGCGGATTCGCCAGTCGCTCCCGGACGGTCTGTAACAGCGCCTCTTCATTATCGCTAAGGGTGACCGTTTTTACCGGCATGCGGCCATTTTCGGCGACATACTGAAATAACAGTCGTACCGCTTCCGTTGGCGTGATATTGAGTTTTTCCAGCACCGCATAGGCCTCGTTTTTGAGTTTATCGTCCAGTCTGACGTTAATTGTGGCCATTATGCCTCCAGCGTGAATGCAGATGTAATGCATTATAGCATTACATCTGCATTACATTCATTTCTGGAAAATGCCTCTCAAAACCGGCTAACGCACTCCATCGCTACTGTTTTAAACTCGGCGAAATTCTGGCTGGCGCACAGGCGCGTCATGGCACGCTCGCGCAGGAAAGTCACGAAAATATCGTAGATCGCCATCGCCTCTTCGTATTCGCTTTTACTGATCGCGAGTAAAAAGATCACGTGTGCCGTTTCGTCGCCCCAGGCAATGCCCTGCGGGGCCAGAACCGTGTATACCACCGTCTTCTTCGCCAACAGACCAAGGGCGTGCGGCAGAGCGATACTGTCACCCAACATTGTGCTGACGATGGCTTCACGCTCAACCACCGAATCGAGGAATTCGCTCCCCACAAACCCTTCGCGCTGTAACTGATCGCACAGCGTTTTAAACAGCGTCTGTTGATCCATCGCGTCGTTGATAATGAGAAAATGGGTCGCATCGAAGTATTTGTTCAGCATCCACGGGCGAGTTCGGTCCACCAGCACCAGTTTACCAATCTGCTCAAGCTGGTAATCCGTCGGGAATGGCGCAATCTGTACAACCGGTTTGTCTTTTTCAGCGATTCGCGCAGTGGAAATAACGAAGTCTTCCGCAATACTCTCCCGCTGCTCATAGTCGCGCAGCGTCAGCGTTCGCACGATCTCAATCTGCGGATATTTACGCGCCAACACCGCTTCGATCATCCGCACCATCGCATTACCTGCGTCGCACACCAGCAGGACCTTAGGTTGACGCTGGTAACCAATGTTGTAACTACGCTCCAACCCCACGCCAATGTGTAAGACTAAAAAGCCAATCTCGTTCTCATTGATGGCATAAGGGGTATATTTGCCCCAACTGGATACCGCCGCTAACGTCATATCCCACGCCATGGGGTAGTGCTGCTTAATGTTCTCAAGCAGTGGGTTCGGGATCATAATCTGGTAACGAACCCGGGTGATCATCGTTTTGATGTGGGTAAGCAGGTCAGCATGCAGTTGCTGATCGTTTAACAGGTTATAGTTGTACTGGGTATTGATAAACCGCAGGATGTAGTTCACCAACGCCTCTTCATCATCGGCATTGATCGCGCTCGGCGCTACCTCCTGTACCTGGCGCGCAGCGATATGCACCTTCAGCCAGTTCTCTTCTGATACGGAAAGCGGGTGCTCCGCCAGATGCTGCACGACACCGGCAATCTCACGCGCAGCCAGGGAGACATTCTCCTCGACCTCTTCCGTCGTAAAATCCGACAGCGGGTAACCTTCGCTAATGCGACGCACGGCGACCGCGCAGTATAAGCGTAAAAACAGATCGCCTTCATCGGTAAGGCGGATATGAAAACGGGTGAAGATATCTTCCAGCACCGGCTGAAGCTGTGACGGGATCCCGGCATACAGCGCCTCTTCTGTCACCAGCGGATGCGCCGGATCCTGCTGTGTCAGGGTCCACAGGAGATCGGTCAGACAGGCGCGAATCGCCATCTCACTGCCAAACAGTTTCATGCCATGGCGCGGACGCGTTTCCAGCGTCAGGTGATATCGCTGTAACCATTCCCGCACTTCCGCCATGTCGTTTTGTAGCGTCGCCCGGCTGACAAACCATTCATCAGCTAAATCTTCAAGCTTGAGAGAAAAGGCAGAAGTCAGAAAACGCACCATCAAATAATGTACGCGCTCCTGACTGGTTCGAGGAATGCGCAGCGCGGCAGGCTGCTGCGTTTGTAAGGTCTTAAAGCTGGCATGGTCATCAATGCGTAACTGATAGCCATTACCTCGGCTGAGAATAAACTGCGCCCCGTGCTCGTTCAGGAGGGCATTGAGCGCAGTAATATCCGCCCGGACAGTACGTGTTGAAACCGACAACCGCTGCGCCAGCTCATCTTGTGGCAGCGTCTCGTTTTGCAGCATCGAAAACAGTTGCGCTAAACGTTGGTTGGGGAATCGCACGTCACTCTCCTCGTTATTAACCGACGCACGCCCGGGTAAGCGCCAACAACTGGCGTACATCATCGGGACGTGTATTTCCACTCACCTTATCAATAATAGAACTATAAATGTGAGGAATGATTTTGCTGACCCCGGCATCAAGCGCGATTTGCAGAATCTCGGCGTAATTTTCAAGATCGATACCGCCCGTCGGTTCCAGCCAGAAATCATGGCGCGCACAGGCTTCTGCCACCGCTTTATACTCGTCACGGCACTTCAGACCGCCCATCGGGAAGTACTTGATTGAGCTTCCCCCCATGTCTTTCAGCAGGGCGATAGCCGTTTCGACCGGCACAATGCCGTCGGCAGCTTTACTGCTCAGCGGCCCCGTAGAAATCTTCACCATGCCGGGCGTGCCGGTAGGTGAAACCAGACCGTTCACCACCGTGCCTTTCTGTCCAAGCAGCGCACGGCTGGTCGCCACGCCGGTGAAAACCTGATTAACGTGCTGCGGCTGAACCTGACGCGAGATCTCGCTGACCATCGCGGACTGGTTTGGATCGCCCGCGCCAAGGCCAACGGACAGCGCGTTGTCTATCAGCGCCGCATATTCACGCATATCCGCGACGGCACTGGCGACATCAGGGTAGTTTTTTGACAGCACACCGACCAGCACATGACCTTCCGCCGCCGCGTAAATCTCGCGGGCATTTTCTTTGGAACCGGCCAGCACATTCAGGCAGACGCGGTCGCGGTAAAAGTTCGGGGTCAGTTTCATGCTTTTTTCTCCTGATTAATCACTTCGCCAATGCGGCGCGCCACAATGTCCAACTGTGCGCGGTCTACGCTGCGCACGTCGGCTTCAATAATCCCTTCGTTGGCTTTGTATCCACGGAAGTAAATCGCGTATTCACCCTGCTTGAGCGCTTCGACCAGTTCGCCGGTGGCAATGCCGGTAACCGCCTCATCAAATTTGATTTCCGCGCGGGCGATATCCCGTCCGGCGCTGTCCCAGACTACGCGAGCGCTCACGCCGTGAAGCTGATTCATCGCTTCGATAAATGGCGTCATTTTTTCGACCATCTCCGCGCCACTCTCTTTCTGAGCATTCAGGTAGAGTTCGATGGCGCAGGTCAGACCGAGGATCCCCTCTTTACCAACCTTCATTGCCCGGCCAATACCGGCCGTCTGGCGTTTCACCCACTCAACGTACTGCGTTTTGCCGATCACCAGCCCGCTTGTCGGCCCTTCGATGGCCTTCGCCCCGCTGTAAATCACCAGGTCCGCACCGGCACGGTAATAGCACTGCAAATCTTCTTCCGCTGCCGCATCGACGATCAGCGGCAGGTTGTGTTTCCGCGCGACCACGACCGCTTGCTCGACGCTGAGCATGCTTTTCTGTACGCAGTGGTGAGATTTGATGTAGAGGATCGCCGCCGTACGCGGGGTGATCGCCGCCGCCAGTTGAGCAGCAGAACATTCGTTCGCGTAGCCCGCTTCCACCAGCTTACCGCCGCCCAGCGCCACCATCGTGCCGACCGGCGCGCCAAAATTGACGTTATGGCCCTTCGGCAGCACGATTTCGTTATTATCAATTGGCGTAACGTGCAGATTTTCCAGCAGCCAGTCGCTGTCCTGAACCAGCACGGCGGCAACCGACTGGGCGATGCCCGCAGAGGCACACGAGACAACCGTTGCCCCTTCCACATCCAGTAACTTCGCAATGTATTCTCCGGTTTTATTGACCAGATCTTTCATCTCGAAATACTGATTCATTCCGGCCATCGCCGCCTCTACCACTTCCGGACGCGGCGTGGAAACGCCCAGCGCCGTCATGCGGCCGGAGGTGTTGATGACTTGTTTCAGGTGGTATTTCTCAAAAATCGAAGGCATGTTCCGCGCTCCCTTGTTCGGTCATGTAGCCCTTGCCCGCGCGAATCGCAGCAAGCGGCACCAGCAGTTTCTCAGCCTGCAGGCTGTCATTTTCAGCATCCACCAGCACGGAGGGCTGGCGCTTAAGCGTAAAGAGGGTGAAATCGGCGTCCAGACCCGGCTGGAGGCGACCTTTGGTTTTCAGGTTCAGACCGTCGGCGGCATTGGCCGTCACGCACTCAATAACCTGTGGCAGTGACATGCCGATGGCGAGGAATTTCGACATAACATTCGCCAGAGAATGAACCGGACCGCTAATCCGGTTACGGCAATAGATATCTGAGCTGATGGTGTGCGGCAGAATGCCTAAGCCGATCGCGCGTTTCGCCACCGCAAAGCTCAGGCTGGCGGTGCCATGCCCAACATCAAGACGGACGCCACGCTGAATCGCCCGGGTTACTGACGCACGCAGTTCACCTTCCGGCGTCAAAATGCGGTTGGGTTTACCGTTGAAACAGTGGGTGATGATATCGCCCGCACTCAGACGCTCTGCAATCTCATCCAGATCCGGCGGGTTATTGCCGATGTGGACCATCAACGGCAAATCGCCATTCTCTTTCTGCATCGCTTTAGCGCGATCCAGCGGCGTAATGCCGTTTTCGCCGACCACGCTGCTGCTCATGCGCGCCTTCAGGCCAACGATGAAATCCGGGTGGCGTTGAACCGCCTGCTTCACCGCATCGGCATCAATATTGGCCATGTTGGCCAGCTCGTTTTGTGCAATCAGTCCGACGCGGGAAATGTTGAGCAGCGCGTAAACCTCGGTTGCTGCGTCATGCGTGAGGGTGTAGAAATCGTCAATATCATCAGCACCCGTGCTGCCTGCATCGACGACGGTAGTGACGCCCGTGGCAATCCCCACGCTGTCCGGTTCGTCATGATAAATCGGAGATTTCGGGTAGCAGTGAACGTGCGAATCTATCCACCCTGCACTGACGAAAATCTCACCCTGCAAATCCACGGTTTTCACTGCAGGACCGTTGATTTCGCCCAGCGCGGCAATTTTGCCGTCCTGAACTGCGATATCACAGACCGTGTCGTCAACCAGACGCGCGCGGCGCAGGAGTAAATCAAACATGTCTCTCTCCTTTTGCCGGATGGCGGCATAACCGCCTTATCCGGCCTACAAAGTTGCAGTTAGCTAATCGCGATCGGGAAAATAGACCCTAAAATCATTGCCCCAAGGATCGCGCCACCGGTGATCGGTTTCTGCCAGAGATAAAACAACAGAGCGCCCACCAGAGAACCGATCCCGATTGGAATAGACGCGGTCATCGCGCTGAGGATAATCAACGGACCGAGGAAGCGACCGGAAGCGTTACCGGCCCCCATCATCACATCCGCCCCATAGGTTGAGTCGCTCTGGTTGATGGTGAACTTACGCGCCAGAATGATGATGTAACCAATCAGCAGACCAATGCCCAGCCCCGTTGCCAGCGCGGCGATAAAGTTTTCGACCGGGAAAATGATGCCCGCACCCAACAGCAGTGCCGGAACGCCTAAGCCCACGCCGGTCTGAATGGCGCCGCCGATATCCAGAATTCCCACCAGGGAACCTTCAATGATGCGGGCAAACAGGAAGCTCGCGCCAAACGCCGCTACTGCGCCGTAGGAGCCGGTATCAATTCCCGCTTTCAGCATAGCCACGAAGGCCACTTCGTTGAACGCGCCGATCCCATACAGGTAGTACATGTGCGTCCCGGCAAATACACCGGAAGAGAGCAGGCCAACGAAGATCGGGAACGACCAGTCGGCAAACCAAAAACCTTTATTCTGTTCCATTGTGGCCTCCGTTATTTGCCGCTAAGCGAGTTGTGGATCAGTTCGAGCCAGTTCGGCACGATCATGTGGAAGGATTCGATCATCTTCATGTCGAAGCCACGGAAGAAGCCGCTCAGGACAAACAGCAGAACAATGGCGACCATCATTACTTTGGTTACATGGTTCCAGCCGCTTTCCTCAACGCCTTTACCGATCAGGATACCCAGAACCAGACCCGGTACGGCGTTCCCCATAATCAGCTGCGCTGCGCCGCCGAATACGGTCGCCCAGAAGCCTGATTTCTTACCGGCGTCGATGGCCGCCAGCCAGAAGATCACTGGCATCACGGTGTTCACCAACAGGTTTGCAGCCGGCACCAGTACTTTAACGGCGGTGACCTGCAATGCTTCCGGTACGGAAGAGGCGGTGAGGTTAAGGAAGGTGACGACGATCATGCCGATAACGCCGCAGGCAATCGCCATTTTTTTCGGGTCATGCAGCGTTTCGCCGACATTTCGGTTTTTGAGCATCAGCGCTGCGGCACCCCAGTTAGGGATAATGCGGTGATCAACGTCCTGGGTAAATGAACCTGCTGCAACGGAAGAAGCCCAGGCGTTGAAGAAGAATCCCAGACCAAACGAGAAGTGAGAAGCCGGATCCCCTTCGCAGGAATTCAGTTCTCCCAGAGTACGAAACGCGCCCATCCCCTGTGTGGTAGGCGCATGAAACATGCGTGCAGCCCCAGCACCCACACCTACGCCGACAAGGGCACCGATGATGAGCGATTTTATTAAAATTATCAGGAACATAGTTAGCCTTCTTTAAAAGAATCAGCGTTGCGAGACAAAATCCACCTTCTCCAGATTGATGGCTGTCACGTTGACGGTCACATCCAGCTCCACGCTGTAAGTGTGTCTTTCCCGGCGCAGAAAGAAGAACAGAAAGGCTTCTTTACGCACCGTTTCACGCGCATGAACAACCTGCACATCCTGTGGCTCAATACGCAGTAAAATATGCGGCGATGCTTTCATCACCGCAGCCTGAACGTGGTTCAGGGCATCGGCAAAGGCGCGCGCTTTGGCTTCGCCTTTACCTGTGACTCTCACCGTGGTGGTGAATTGTTCTTTCATGTTTAAGCGCCGTACTTCTTCTGCCACGCCTGAACCAGACGTTCGCCGAGCTCTTCTTTATCCATAAAGCCGAAACCCAGCACATTGCAGCCTTCGTTTATCGCCGTTACGCCTTCGTCCACCGAGCGCATACCGTATTTCGCTTTGTAGCCGTGTTTGTTTTGCGCGGTGATTGCCCCCGCGCCGCCGCTGCCGCAAAAGGAGATGCCAAAGGTGGCATTTTCCGCCTTCATCACGTCGCCCAGTTTCATGTCAGCCGCAACGCCCGGTACGACGACCGCACGTCCGCCCGCTTTTTCCACGCCTGCTGCCACTTTCTGGCCTTTACCCAGACGATCGCCAATCACAACGGTAATTTGTTCCATCTTTTTGCTCCTTAAAGGTTGTCTTTCGCGACTTCAAAGTGGACTGACAGCAGCCAGGCCTCTTCTTCAGGAAGATTGCCAAATGCTGCGACCACGTCGCGGGCAAGCGCCATTGACTCGGCTGAAATTTCATCAAATAAGCTGGCTTCCACTTCCGGCAAAGGCTCGCCGGTCACTGACCGGTGCGCCATGGCGCGAACATGAGACGTCAGCATTTGTTCCTGTACGGCGTTGGGGATGATGTGGTGGTTACGCAAGAGGGCATAAATCTGTGCCAGCATGCGATCGGCCAGTTCTGCGGTTTGCGTCACCCGATCTCCCGTGTCGTTCATTACTGCTCCGTTATTCACTCGTCTTACCCCGTTAATGGCTCTGAGTTAAAACTAGCGGCGGGGGTAAAAAGTTTGTAGCGAGTTGTTTTCCACTTCGAAGTGGAAAGGCGAGGGGCAATAGTGATCTGCTCCACAGAAATTGGGCTTTTGACGATTTAGCGCGGCTTAAATGTGATGAGCATCACAAAATGTAGTGAAAACAGAGCAAGGGAAACGGACGATGAAGGTGCTGTGAAAATGTGAAACTGTGATGAATATGACGTTTACTCAGCGGAGATGAAGACTGCCGGATGGCGACGCGAGCGTCTTATCCGGCCTACGTCGTCTGCAGGCCGGAACGTGTAAATTAACGATACTTCTTGTGATACGCGTTACGGGTGGTTTTGAACTCTTCCGCAGCGGCTTTAGCTTCGGTGACTTTGCCTTCGTTCGCCAGCTTCAGCGCGCCGTCGATCTGCCCTACCAGCTCATCGAAGCCGTGACGATAGTCTTTCATTTCAGGCGCATCAGCGGCTTTGCTTTCCAGCTTCGGCGGCGTGGCTTTTTGCGCATCCAGCGCGGCGGCACGCATTTTGGTTAACGCATCTTTTACTTCGGTCGCGTTATCCGCTTTCTCAACGACTTTAAGGTTGTCGTTGAGGATTTCCATATTGTCTTCCAGATCGGCGGCAAAAGCCGAAGATCCAAGCGCCAGCGTTGATACTGCGATGATTGCTAACAGGTGTTTACGCATTGCTTACTTCCTTTTTTTATTATTCAACAATGACTTCTCATACTCTGAATACTTCGCGTTGCAGGCAATAGACCTGAGACGCGAAGTATGACGGGTATTATTGGCCGGCGATTTTCATCTCCGGTAACAGCACCGAACCACACTGTATATTGCTGCGTGTTTCAATATCGTTACCAATTGTCACAATATTGCGCCACATCTCTTTTAAATTTCCAGCAATGGTGATTTCGCTCACAGGATACTGAATTTCACCGTTTTCTACCCAGAAACCGGCCGCGCCACGGGAATAATCGCCGGTGATGCCGCTTACCCCCTGTCCCATCAGTTCCGTGACCACCAGGCCCGTGCCCATCTCTTTAAGCATCTGCTCGAAGCTCAGCCCCTGGCCGGCAATGCGCCAGTTATGAATACCGCCCGCGTGTCCGGTGCTTTTCAGCCCCAGCTTGCGCGCGGAATAGTTGGTCAGCAGCCACTGGGTCAGTACACCATCTTTGATAATGTCGCGACGTTCGGTACGCACGCCTTCACTGTCGAACGGTGAAGATGCCAGCCCTTTGAGCAGGTGCGGATGTTCTTCGATAGTCAGCCATTCCGGGAGGATTTGTTTACCCAGCGAGTCCAGCAGGAAAGTGGATTTGCGATAGACCGAACCGCCCGCAATCGCGCCAACCAGATGACCAAACAGCCCGGTTGCGACTTCATTGGCAAAAATTACCGGCGCTTTCATGGTCGACAATTTACGCGGCGAGAGACGGGATAACGTGCGGCGCGCACAGTCGGCACCGACCCATTCCGGCGTTTTTAGATCGCCTAACGCACGGCCAATGGTGTAAGCATAATCGCGTTCCATATCGCCGTTTTCTTCGGCAATCACGCAGCTGGAGAGCGAATGACGCGTTGAGCAATAGCCCTGCAGCATCCCGTGGCTGTTGCCAAACACCTTAATGCCGTAGTGGCTGTTAAAACTGCCGCCTTCGGTGTTAGTGATGCGCTTGTCTGCCTGCAACGCGGCCTGTTCTGCCCGCGCGGCCAGTTCGATGGCCTCGTCAGGGGAGACTTCCGCCGGGTGGAACAGATCCAGATCCGGGGCGTCAAAGGCCAGCAGGTCTTTATCCGCCACGCCCGCGCAGGGATCCGGTGAGGTGTAGCGTGCGATATCCAACGCTGCCTGTACGGTACGGGCGATCGCCTGCGGACTTAAATCCGTGGAGGACGCACTGCCTTTGCGGTTCTGGTGATAAACGGTGATGCCCAACGCACCATCGCTATTGAATTCGACGTTCTCCACTTCACCGTAACGGGTGCTTACGCTGATGCCGGTGGTCTTGCTGACGGCGACTTCCGCCCCGTCTGATTTGCCTGAGGCTAACTCCAGCGCGGTGGAGACGGCTTCTTCAAGAAGCTTACGCTGCGCTTCAACTTGTGAGATTACTTTCATCGCAAATGCCATACTGTAGAGAGTTTCTCTGAAGTCTAACAGAGAACCGTTTTTCAGTGCGCATCTTAACTGGTAACATTAGCCTCTTTTTTTAAGGAGCCTGAAATGACAAAGCAGCCCGAAGACTGGCTCGACGACGTTCCCGGTGATGACATCGAAGACGAAGACGATGAAATTATCTGGGTCAGCAAAAGTGAAATTAAACGCGATGCCGAAGAGTTAAAACGCCTGGGCGCGGAACTGGTGGATTTGGGGAAAAACGCGCTGGATAAAATCCCGCTCGACCCTGACCTGCGTGCCGCCATTGAACTGGCGCAGCGTATCAAAATGGAAGGACGCCGCCGCCAGCTCCAGTTGATTGGCAAGATGCTGCGTCAGCGTGACGTGGAGCCGATTCGCCAGGCGCTGGACAAGCTAAAAAACCGCCACAACCAGCAGGTGGTGCTGTTCCATAAGCTTGAGCAACTGCGTGATCGTCTGGTCGATGAGGGTGACGATGCGGTCGCGGAAGTGCTGGCTTTGTGGCCAAACGCCGACCGTCAGCAGTTACGGTCTTTGATCCGCAACGCGAAGAAAGAGAAAGAAGGGAATAAGCCGCCGAAATCAGCGCGACAGATCTTCCAGTATCTGCGAGAGCTGGCGGAGAACGAAGCGTAATTCCGCACGGAGAGAGTGCCGGATGGCGGCATAAATGCCTTATCCGGCCTACAGACAATACGTAGGCCCGGTAAGCGTCAGCGCCACCGGGCATTTTTTTACTCTTCTACAGCTTTCGCTTTCTTCGCCAGACCATCCAGCAGCTTCTGGTGAATTCCACCAAACCCGCCGTTGCTCATCACCAGAATGTGATCTCCCGGCTGGGCTGATTTCACCACCATCTCCGCCAGCACATCCACATCGCCACTCCAGTGAGCAGGCTGAATGCAGGCTTCGGCAACTTCCGCGACCTGCCATGAAATATTCTGCGGTTGCAGCAGATACACTTCATCCGCCCGCCCTAATGATGGCGCCAGATCGTCTTTGCACAGCCCCATTTTCATGGTGTTAGAACGTGGTTCCAGCACCGCGAGAATACGCGCCGTACCACCCACTTTGCCACGCAGTGCAGCCAGCGTTGCCAGGATCGCCGTCGGGTGATGGGCAAAATCGTCATACACGGTGACGCCGTTGGCTTCGCCGCGCAGTTCCAGACGGCGGCGGGCGTTAATAAATGAACCTAACGCATTCGCGGCATCGACCGGCTGAACGCCGACGTGACGGGCGGCGGCAATCGCCATCAAACCGTTATGCATGTTGTGTTCGCCTACCAGCGACCACTTCACTTCGCCGACTTTTTCGCCGTCCAGCCACACTTCCCATTCGGAGGCATCGGCGCTTAATTTCTTCGCCTGCCAGTGCCCCTGTTCGCCCACCAGCTCCTGCTCACTCCAGCAGCCCATCGCAATAGTCTGCTTCAGGTTGATGTCGTGTTCCGGGTAGATGATGCGCCCCTGACCCGGCACGATACGTACCAGATGGTGGAACTGTTTCTGGATCGCTTTCAGATCGTCAAAAATGTCCGCATGATCAAACTCAAGGTTATTGAGGATCAGCGTGCGCGGGCAGTAATGAACAAACTTGGAACGCTTATCGAAGAAGGCACAGTCGTATTCGTCTGCTTCAATCACGAAAAAATCGCTCTCGCCCAGACGCGCAGACACCTCAAAATTCCCCGGCACGCCGCCGATTACAAAGCCTGGCTTGTAGCCGCAGGCTTCCAGGATCCAGGTCGCCATGCCTGCAGTGGTGGTTTTACCGTGCGTTCCCGCAACGGCCAGCACCCAGCGATCGCGCAGCACAAAGTCGTGCAGCCACTGCGGGCCCGACATGTAAGGAATATTTTTCTCCAGCACCGCCTCAACGCACGGATTGCCGCGCGTCATCGCGTTGCCAATGATGACCAGATCCGGCTGCGGATCAAGCTGGCTCGCATCATAACCCTGAATCAGATCAATGCCCTGATTCTCAAGTAAAGTGCTCATCGGCGGATACACATTGGCGTCCGAACCCGTTACTTCATGGCCGAGCGACCTTGCCAGCATCGCCAGACCGCCCATGAAAGTTCCACAAATTCCCAAAATATGAATGCGCATACGTCACTGTCCTTTTTTAATCTGGGGGCCATTTTACGCATATGTCTGGCAAGTGAGAAACGCATTTCAGGATTATCCGTACTTTGCTGGCGCGATTCACCTGAGCGCAGCCCCTGAAATATTTGTTAAGATTGTTACGGTCGCTTTACTCCATATCAATTGCAGGGAAAGTGTTATGAAAACGTTAGGTGAATTTATTGTCGAAAAGCAGCACGAGTTTTCTCATGCTACCGGTGAACTGACTGCTTTGTTGTCGGCAATAAAACTGGGCGCCAAGATCATCCACCGCGATATCAACAAGGCCGGACTGGTCGATATCCTGGGTGCCAGCGGTGCAGAAAACGTGCAGGGCGAAGTGCAACAGAAACTCGACCTGTTCGCGAACGAAAAACTGAAAGCTGCACTCAAAGCGCGCGATATTGTCGCGGGCATCGCCTCTGAAGAAGAAGATGAAATCGTCGTCTTTGAAGGCTGTGAACACGCGAAGTACGTGGTGCTGATGGACCCGCTGGATGGCTCGTCCAACATCGATGTTAACGTCTCCGTCGGTACGATTTTCTCTATCTATCGTCGCGTTACGCCGGTAGGTACGCCTGTTACCGAAGAAGATTTCCTGCAACCGGGGAACAAACAGGTCGCTGCAGGCTATGTGGTTTATGGTTCTTCTACCATGCTGGTCTACACCACGGGTTGTGGCGTCCATGCCTTCACCTACGATCCGTCACTGGGCGTATTTTGCCTGAGCCAGGAACGCATGCGCTTCCCGGAGCGCGGCAAAACCTACTCCATTAACGAAGGCAACTACATCAGATTCCCGAACGGTGTGAAGAAGTACATTAAGTTCTGTCAGGAAGAGGACAAGTCCACGAGCCGTCCATATACCTCGCGTTATATTGGCTCGCTGGTCGCCGATTTCCATCGCAATCTGCTGAAGGGTGGGATCTACCTTTACCCAAGCACTGCCAGCCATCCGGAAGGGAAACTGCGCCTGCTGTATGAGTGCAACCCAATGGCATTCCTGGCGGAGCAAGCGGGCGGTAAAGCGAGTGACGGTAAAGAACGTATTCTGGATATTATTCCGGAAAGCCTGCACCAGCGCCGTTCGTTCTTCGTCGGTAACGACCATATGGTCGACGATGTGGAACGCTTTATCCGAGAGTTCCCGGACGCGTAATTCGTTCGCATGTCGGCCGGATAAGTCGCATCGCGTTTTATCCGGCCCGTATTTTCGGGTTATGCCGTCTGCAACTTAAAGGAAGCCATCGCTTCGAGTAATGCGTGAGACTGCTCTTCCAGCGAGCGGGTTGCCGCTGAAGACTGTTGAACCAGCGCGGCATTTTGCTGTGCTGTTTCATCCATCTGGTTAACGGCGATATTGACCTGCTCGATCCCACGGCTCTGCTCTTGCGACGCACTGGCGATTTCGCGCATCAGTTTGGTCATGCGCATCACTTCGCTGGCAATCTCGTCCATTGTTTCACCGGCCTGCATCGCCAAATCGCTCCCTTCGCCAACCTGCGTTTGAGAGTCGCTAATCAGTGAGCGGATCTCTTTTGCCGCATCAGCACTGCGGCTCGCCAGGTTGCGCACTTCACCCGCAACGACAGCAAACCCTCGTCCCTGCTCACCTGCGCGTGCGGCTTCCACTGAGGCGTTCAGCGCCAGAATGTTCGTCTGGAAGGCAATCCCGTCGATCACGCTAAGGATGTCGGCAATTCGGTTGGAGCTTCCGGAAATATCGCGCATTTTTTCAATGACGTAACAGACCATTTCGCTGCCACGATCGGCGGTATCAGAAACCGACTTCGCCAACTGGTGCGCCTGATTCGCGTTTTCGGCGTTCTGTTTTACGGTTGCCGTCAGCTGTTCCATGCTGGCAGCCGTTTGCTCCAGCGAAGTCGCTGTGGATTCGGTACGTGAAGCCAGATGGAGGTTGCCTGCGGTCAATTCACGACTGCCAGTATCGATCTGGGTGCTGGCGTCACGCACGCGCTGCACCGACACCGTCAGCGCTACCCGCATACCTTCAAGCGCTGCCTGGAGACGGTTAAATTCAGCGCTGGCAATACGGTTTTCAGTTGCAGACAGATCGCCCGTCGCCAGCCGCTCCAGTTGTTCCACGAGGCTATCAAGCGGTCGCAAAAGTTTAGCGCGCAGCAGCAGCCAGACCACCAGCAACAGCCCGGTGGCGGTCAATGACGCACAAGCCATGACGCCATAATAGATCCACGAAGATATGACATGCGTCGATGCATATATTCCCATACCACACGTCAGCAACAGGAGCAGGACGGTGAGGGAAAGTAACACCAACAGCGTTGTTCGAAGCGAGAGGGATTTAGGCATTATTTTTTCCGGTTGTAGGATATATAAAGGCTATCGACTACAACCGGAAAAAGTTTAGGTGTTTCAGTATGACTTTGGTGAAGCAGCTGAGTTTACCCGCGTCACCGGTGAACTCTGGCGATTTTCCCACAGCACCGTTAATCCGCGCTGCAAGGCGATGAAAATAAATAATAAAACGCCAATTGCAATCTTCGTCCACCACGAACTGAGCGTGCCGTCAAAGTTAATATAGGTCTGAATCAACCCCTGAATAGCAACGCCGAATAGCGTGCCCAGCACCGTACCGACGCCACCGCTCAACAGCGTGCCGCCGATGACCACCGAGGCAATGGCATCCAACTCGACACCCACGCCTGCCAGAGCATAACCCGCCTGGGTGTAGATCGAAAAGACGATCCCGGCCAGCGTCGCCAACCCGGTAGAGAGCATATAAATGCGAATGGTAGTGCTGCGGGTGGAAATGCCCATCAGGTTCGCTGACGTCGCGTTTCCGCCAATGGCATAAACCTGATTGCCAAACCGCGTACGGTGCGCGAGGAAAATCCCGATCACCACGACCGCCAGCATCAGTAGTCCCATTGCACTTAAGCGACCACCGCCGGGAATCTTCCATGCCAGACTGGAAAGCGTGTCGTAAATAGGGTGGTTAATCGGGATCGACTCCTCCGACACCAGATAGCTCACACCACGTAAAAAGAACATTCCTGCGAGGGTGATAATGAATGCCGGGATCTTCAGCGCATCAATCAGCAGCCCCATAAATGCCCCAAACGCGCAGCCCATTGCCAGTACCAGCGGGAAGGCAACCAGTGGCGAGAGCCCCCAGTAACCAATCGCTTTTGCCAGAAAAACACCGGTAAACGCGATCACCGAACCGACGGAAAGATCGATACCCCCTGAGAGGATCACAAACGTCATACCGACGGCGATAATTCCGAGGAAGGCATTATCAGTCAGTATGTTGCAGATCACCCGCGTCGAGGCGAATCCGGGAAACTGGGTCAGACAATAGAGATAGCCCAGCACGAAGACCCCGAGGGTGATCATCAACGGTAAGTTACGTTTTATCACGGCCACGCACTCCTTTTATCAGACTGATAAAGCGCTGCGATTGCACAATCAACACGCAAAGCACCACAATGGCCTTAACGACCTGGTTCATCTCAGGCGGGAAGCCTGACAGCAAAATTCCTGTGTTCATCCCCTGGATAATCAACGCGCCCACCACTGAGAGCAGAAGGTTAAATCGCCCACCCATCAGCGATCCTCCACCAATCACCACCGCCAGGATGGCATCGAGCTCCAGCCATAATCCGGCGTTGTTGGCGTCGGCACCGCGAATATCCGCCGTGACGATGATGCCGGCGATCGCCGCGCACAACCCGCTCAGCACATAGGTGAGCATGACGATGATCCGCGTATTGACGCCGGCATTTTTCGCCGCCCGGATATTGATCCCCACCGCCTCAATGAACATGCCCAGCGCCGTTTTCCGGGTCAGTAGCCAGAAAAGCACCAGCGTAATGAGCGCGATAATAACCGGCGTGGGAAACAGCAGCAGTGAGCCGCTGCCAAACCACGAAAGCGCAGGTGAGTTAAAGGTGACAATCTGTCCGGAGGTGATCAGTTGTGCCACGCCGCGTCCAGCGACCATCAGGATCAGCGTGGCGACAAAGGGCTGAATTTTCAGGATCGCCACCAGGATGCCGTTCCACAGTCCGGCGAGTATGCCGGTGCCCAGCGCGGCACACAGCACCACCGGCAGGCTGTGTCCGGCGACGGTCATGGCAGCGGTAGTCGCGCCTGCGATCGCCATGACCGCACCCACGGAAAGATCGATTCCCCCGGTGGCAATCACCAGCGTCATACCAATCGCCAGCAGCGCAACGGGGGCGGCCCGGTTGAGGATATCAATCGGGCTGCCGAAGAGACGGCCATCCTGCAGGATAACCTGATAAAAATGCGGCGCGACCAGGCTGTCGACGATCAGCACCAGCAGGAGTGCGATCAGCTGCGGCATACCCGTTGGCCAACGGAAACGGCGTTTTGGCGGCGTGCTCTGCGGGAGAGATTGGGGCATCACAAGTGTCTCCTTACGCCGCGATGGCGTTCATGATCGCCGGAACGGACAGTTCGGCCAGTGGGATCTCCGCCACCTGTTTACGGTCACGCATGATGATCACCCGATCCGCATATCCCACCAGCTCTTCCAGCTCCGAAGAGATGACCAGCAGCGCCAGACCGTCAGCGCACAGGGTTTCGATGAGTCGGATGATCTCCGCATGCGCTCCAACGTCGATGCCGCGTGTGGGCTCGTCGAGGATCAGGAACTGCGGTTTGGTCAGCAACCAGCGTGAAAGCAACACTTTTTGCTGATTGCCGCCGGAAAGAAATTCGATCGGTTGTTCCGCGCTGGGGGTACGGATGCCAAGCTGGCGAATAAAACGCTCGGCGATGTCATTTTGTTCTTTTCGCGGGATTGGTCGCAGCCAGCCGCGCTGAGCCTGCAAAGCAAGAACAATGTTTTCGCGCACCGAGGCGGCGGCAATGATCCCGTCCGTTTTGCGATCTTCCGGGCAGAAGCCGATCCCAAGACAAGACGCCTGATGCGGCGATCGCAATGTCTGCGGTTTGCCTTTGATCTGCGCGCTACCGCTGTCGGCTGGCTTAATACCGAAGATGACTTCAGCCGTTTCAGTGCGTCCGGATCCCAGCAGCCCCGCCAGTCCGACAATCTCGCCGGGACGCACCTCAAGATCGAATGGGGAGATCGTCCCCTTCTTACCGTAGTTTTTAAAGGCGGCAACCGGTTTTTCGCTCAGTAATGTGCGGCCTGCGCGTTGCAGAGCCTGAGTATCCAGTTCACGTCCAAGCATCATTTTTACCAGCTCGATCTGCGGTAGCTCGCGAGTTTCGCGGCAGCCGACAAAAGTGCCGTTGCGTAGCACCGTGATCCGATCGCTGACCTGATAAACCTGATCGAGAAAATGGGTGACGAAGATCAGGCTGACGCCGCGATCGCGCAGATGGCGCATCAGACCAAACAGCATTTCAACCTCTTGCGTATCGAGGCTGGCGGTGGGTTCATCAAGGATCAAGACTTTTGCGGAGAGATCGATTGCCCGACAGATCGCCACGATCTGCTGCATGGCGACAGAGAATCGGTTGAGCGGCTCGCGCACGTCGAGAGAAAAACCGTAAGAGGCCATCAGCTCCGTGGCGCGCTTTTCCATCTCTTTGCGCCGCAGCAGGCCAAAACGGCGTGGTTCACGACCGATAAACAGGTTGTCGGCCACCGACATGTTCGGTAGCAGGTTGACCTCCTGGTATACCGTACCAATGCCAAGTTGCTGTGCGTGGGCGGTATTTTTTGGGGAAATGGCGTTACCTTCGAGGAAGATCGTGCCACGATCGGCATGATAAACACCGGTCAGCGCCTTAATCAGCGTTGATTTTCCGGCACCGTTCTCGCCGAGCAGCGCCATAATTTCGCCACGCCGCAGGCTGAAATCAACGTTATCCAGCGCTTTGACGCCGGGAAAGAACTTGCTTAATCCCTCTGTTCGGAGAATTTCCTGGTGTTGTTCCGCGATCATTTTCTCCCTCCGGTACAAAAGCGCCCCGTAGGCCGGATAAGGCGTTGACGTTGCGCTTATCAGGCCTACAGAACTCCCGAACCGTAGGCCGGATAAGGCGTTCACGCCGCCATCCGGCAACACAACGGACAGCGACCGGGCTTAATAGCCCATGTTTTTCTTCTTCTCTAACTCTTCTTTCGCCGTATCCGGCAGATAGAGCGTCGATTTCGTGATGGTGACTTTCTCAGGCATCGTGCCATCTTTCTTGAACTTCTCGAGCGCGTCGAAAGCCGGGCCTGCCATGTTCGGCGTCAGTTCAACGCTGGCATTCGCATCCCCATCGATCATGGCTTTAAAGATATCCGGTACGCCGTCGATAGACCCGGTCAGAATATCTTTGCCCGGTTTCAGCCCCGCTTCTTTAATGGCCTGGATCGCACCGATCACCATGTCATCGTTGTGGGCGTAAACCATGCAGATGTTCTTACCGTTGTTCTCAGCTTTGATAAAGCTTTCCATGACCTCTTTCCCTTTACTACGGGTGAAGTCACCGGACTGGGAACGGATAATTTTGATATTTGGCGCACTGGCGATAGCTTCCGCAAAGCCTTTCTTACGGTCGATAGCCACACTAGCCCCGACAGTTCCCTGTAACTCCACTACGTTACACGGCTTGCCGTTGACCTCTTTGATCAGCCATTCACCGATCAATTTACCTTCAAGAACGTTATCGGCGGTGACCGTGGTCATATAGAGAGATTTGTCTTTTACGTCGATGGAACGATCGAGCAAGAAGACCGGGATTTCAGCATCTTTGGCTTCCTTCAATACCGGTTCCCAACCTGTTGCCACCACCGGGGCGATAAAGATGGCATCGACGCCCTGAGCAACAAACGAGCGTACCGCTTTAATCTGGTTTTCCTGCTTTTGCTGGCCGTCGGCGATTTTCAGCGTAATGCCGCGTTTTTCGGCCTCGCTCTTCGCCACGTTGGTTTCTGCGGCGCGCCAGCCGGACTCAGAGCCGACCTGCGAAAATCCAACGGTTAACGGAGCGGCCATGACCATAGACGACATGGCTGCCGAAACTGCTGTGACTAAAAGTAAGCGCTTCCACATAACTGTGTCCTCGTAGGGTAGTTTATTGTTGGTTAAGAAACAGTCGCCGAAAAAACTATAGACAATCGAGCATGTAACGGATTGCGTTACATCACACTTCAAAAAAGTAAATAGAACGTTAATCACAACTTTGTAATCGCTTTCATTTACCTATGAAAAAAGCGGCTGTGGATATGGATTTTCCTGTCATGGAAAGGGTCTGAAAATGGCGCTGTGAACAGGCTAAAGGCAAAAACAGGCGGAGACATTCGGCGCGAGATAGCTATAATACTTGCCACTTGTTTATGTAACAGTTAAAGGAAACAGACATGAGCTTACTCAACGTCCCAGCAGGTAAAGACCTGCCGGAAGATATCTACGTTGTTATTGAGATCCCGGCAAACGCAGATCCGATCAAATACGAAGTCGACAAAGAGAGCGGCGCGCTGTTCGTTGACCGCTTCATGTCCACCGCGATGTTCTATCCGTGCAACTACGGTTACATCAACCACACCCTGTCTCTGGACGGTGACCCGGTTGACGTTCTGGTCCCAACACCATACCCGCTGCAGCCAGGTTCTGTGATCCGTTGCCGTCCGGTTGGCGTTCTGAAAATGACCGACGAATCTGGTGAAGATGCAAAACTGGTTGCGGTACCGCACACCAAGCTGAGCAAAGAATACGATCACATTAAAGACGTGAACGACCTGCCAGAACTGCTGAAAGCGCAGATCACCCACTTCTTCGAGCACTACAAAGACCTCGAAGCCGGCAAATGGGTTAAAGTTGACGGTTGGGACAACGCAGAAGCCGCTAAAGCGGAAATCGTTGCGTCTTTCGAGCGCGCGAAGAAGTAAGTTGCCTTTCTAAGGTCTGCTTTACTTTTGAAGCCCCTTGTTTTATGAGGGGCTTTTATTAATGCTACTCTAAACGAGTAGCTTCAGTTCAGGTTTCGTTTCAAAGAACCGTTCTTGTTCTTGAAAATCAATTAACCTGCTAGCCCCTAATGGTATTTTAGTTCTCGAAACTTTCACTCCCGATTTACAGGTTTCGCACCAAATAACTTTCCATCCGATATTACTATCCTCGGAACCAAAGTATTGATAAGAAAGAGTCTTTTCACCACATACGGGGCATTCACATGAGGTGTAACTACTATCATCTTTTGGTAAGTGTTTCATCCATTCAAGATAGGTCAAAGAGTTCATCTATTTGTACTCCTCGAGTTTTCCAGTCTTATTCTTAAGGTAAAATAGCCAAAAACTATCCTCAATGCCATGAGCGGCCTTTTCATTCAGTATCAATTCTCTATTCATCTTAATTGCATCATTAGCATATGTATTTGGATGCTTAAAGAGATCGATTTGCATGGTATGCATTCTTTCGTGTCCTAATGTTTTTACTAATTGCTCAATATCTGTAAAAGCATCCGGGTACAAATCAATATCGCCATTAGGGTGAGTATAACCATAGATATTCTTTCCTTTCAGGTCAGGATCCCTGATAATTTTCACTTTTACTCCCCCTAAACCTACCCCACCTTCACGCGCAGCCTGTTCAACATAGCGCATTTGCATAGGCACTTTTAGATCTGAAAAGATTTCAATATTACTAGTCCGACGATATAAATTATCAGTGGTGGTAATATGGCCTAATGATACACCCTTAGTATCAATCCGTCTCAACTTCTCAAGACTTCTTATTCTCGAGCCTAACTCCATCCTCCCAAGCCCATAACCTGCGGCAATCGAAGCAGCGGTTATGGCAGCACCGACCGTTTTGTCATTAAGGATCTGATCGTAGCCTTTGACGGCATCACCGCCCAGTTTTTCGGCAGTGTCCCTGAATCCCTCAATATTGCTGTTATAAATCCCCCCCGCCGCCAGCAGTTGCCCTACGCCAGCGCTGTTAAGGGTTTGGGTTTGGGTTTGGGTTTGGGTTTGGGGTTTCATAGCAGGAACAAAAAGCTTATTGTATTCCGCAGGCAGAGCAAGATAGCTAAACTCGGTATTACTTATCAGGTGTTTACTAAGAATATAGTCATAATTGACTGATATTGTTTCTGTATCTATCTCGTCTTTTGTAATACGGAGCTGAATCCCTGATATGGAAGCGCCTCTGAGCTGAACATAATAATATTTTTCCCATTGACCATATCTATTTATTCGATAAAACCAAAACTCCATAAACATATTTTCATTGTTATTAATTGCATTCACTAACAGCGGCGAACTTCTATCTATTTGCTTACTGAATGTTAATTTCTGTCGGTTCGCGCCTTTACTTGCATTCGTTACCCCTGCGCTTACTGAAAACACAAATATTTCATTGATATGATTCTGCTGCCAACGATTACCGACTGAGACAGTTGTGCCACATCCCTCAGAAACATCACCTTGTTGCTCACCAGTGAGTCTAAGATAAACAATATTACTCATTCTATTACTATCCTTACTGGATAATTATTCTGCAGAATGAGAGTGCGACTTAAATAAAACATTTTCCGCTAGCGAGATCATATTCCTCTGCAATTATGCAACATTATGCTTTTAGAGAAATAATAACTCCGACTAATTAGAGGTTCTCTAAATTAGCATTTTAGCGCAATGAAGAAAAAGACAAATGCATCCTGATCCCAGGGATTACAGTTGCAACTTGTTAAAACAACGCCACCCGAGGGTGGCGTGTTTGCATCAGTACTGGTTTCTGTCTAACCAGTTACCGCTTTCGATCAGTGTTAATCCCTCAACCGGACGTTGGTACACGTACATCCATGCACTGCCGTATGGCGTCTGGATCAACTGACGCGCGTATTCGCCGCCCCTGGTGCGCAAGGCATCAAGTTCAGCCAGCGTGGCATTATCAATACGATAAACCTCACCGTGTACTGTTCCGTTCCCCGGAACTGCGCCTGGATAGTGGCCCAGACTATACAACTGGTAGTTATCGATACTGTAATTCCCCAGCAACTGGGCGTTGGTCATCCAGTGGCTGTTGCCTTGATTGGTACGTAAACTGCCGTAGACAAATATTCGCATTGCTAAAACTCAAACTGATAGAGCAAATCCAGTGCCTGATCTACGCCAGACACGGCTTCCAGATATAGCTTAGGCATCAGGCGATAACGTAACGTGAGAGTCGCCAATGAGTCAAATATCCCCACGCCATATTTCACCTGTAGACCTGGCAATACGTATCCGCTGACCACGACCTGGGATGAGTCCCCCACACCCTGGGTGTCCAGCGCCAAATTGCTTACGCCAAAAGTCTCCCCGATTTTACCCACAACCTGACCACTTTGTGCAACCCCCAGGCCAATAAGCATTGAGGTCATCGCTGCACTGTCGCTCTGTTCGCTGTCCAGCCCCTGGCCACGAAGCAGGTAGGAAAGCGCCATTTGCTGCGACATTGCCGGGTCGGAGAAGATCTCCGCCTTCGGTTCGTCCGCCGTTCCGGTAACACGAACGCCTGCGATCACATCGTCTTCTGTCGCCTCCGGATTACGAATCGCTTCGATATTCAGCAGCGGTTGATCCGGCGGGCCGGAGAATAGCAGCTCGCCTTTACGCACGATCAGATCCTGACCGTAAGCGTGGAAGCGGCCTTGCGGAATATTAATTTGCCCGTTTAGCCCCAGCCCCTGCTTATCCTGCGCGACTTTCAGATCGCCAGTGAGTCGCGCTTTCAGGCCAAATGCGTCTATACGCACGTTATTGCCGACGTGGACAATCAGGTTACTGTTGATCGGGATCCCTGCGGTCTGCGGTTTCTCCGGCTGCAACTCATCATTCAGAATCACTTCATCGCTGGAAACGCCCACGGCGCTCTCTGGCAACTCATGCACCACGATGCGCGCCCACGGTACATCGACACGCCCGTCAAGCGTAAACAGGTTCGGCGTGGCTTCAAACACCACGTCCGGCGAGACGTCGAGCCGCACCATCGGCGGTACGGTGATCCGCACCTTACTCCCTTTCGCCGCCACGCGAGCGCGCCAGTTGTCGATCTGGCTCCAGTCGGCATCACCGCTAAGGTTGATTTGTCCCTGCTGCGTGCGGATCTCCCCTGCTAACGTTGAACGCGTGCCGGTGAAATTCATCGCCAGTTGGCTTGGCTGCATATCAAATGGCATAAAGTTACCGTCGATATCCAGCCCGCTTAGCTGCATCTGCCCAAACATCTGCGGGCTTTGCAGATCGCCCCCCAGGCGCAGATTCGCATTCAGCATGCCCGCCGCTTTTTCGCCACGCGCGAAAATCGGGTTAACCATCGCCAGATTGAGGTTGCGAATCGCCACTGTGCCGCCAAGATTGCGCCGTCCTTGCGGATCGGTCACCTGTACCTGCCCTTCAAGCTGACCGTTATTGGCCAGACGAATCAGCCAGCCCAACTGGGCGCGATTATTGTGCAGATCGGCGCTCACGTTGAGGGTATCAAAGGCCAGCGGTAGCGGCGCATCGTTAACCGTCTGCGTCACCTTCACGCTACGCCCGGAGAGCGTCACGTTGCCTTGCGGCAGCCCCTCTTTGGTGGTGTCCCAGGAGACATCGGCTTTACCGGTGAATACTCCGCTGGCCTGCGTCGTCTCTGGCATAAACGGCTTCAACATCGCCAGGTCAAAACGGTTAAGATTAACAACCGCCCGTCCTTCAGCGCCGGCATCAATGGTCTGGGGTACGCACAATTCAGCATTCGGGTTCGCCCAGCAGTGCGGCCCAATACTGATTTTTTGCTCCTGGTTGCGGTAATCCAGCGCAATCGGTCGTGTCAAAGACAGCGGCCCGACCGGCGTCTGGAAGCGGGTGTTGCTCAGGTTTCCTTTCCAGCGTTCTTCTTTGCGGTCAAAACTTCCCGCCAGATCCAACTGACCGGAAACCGGCTCCCCCTGTACGCGCAACTGCAATTCATGCTGCTTCTCGCTGCCTTTGGCGTTCAGGGTCACCAGGTTGATATTCACATCCGGCTGCGAGATGCGTTCTACGCGAACGTCCAGCTTCCCGGCAATCTGGTCGGTCGATTTAATATCGCCTTCCACGCGTACCTGCGCCACGGACAGTTCCTGCCAGCGCAGATTACGCGCGGTGATATCCGCCAGTAGCTGTGGTGCCTCAACCGTACCGCGCACTTTCACCCGCCCTTTCGCTGTACCGCCTAACCCCGGCAGCGCGTTGTCCAGACCCGGAGCGTCGATGGTGGCATCCAGATTAAGATCTTTCACGCCCAGCTCGCCTTTCACTTCCGCGCTGTTCGGGCCGAGTTCCAGGTGCAGCTCCGGAATGGTCCACTGCATGTAGCTGTTGCCCTTTAGCGATCCGTCAACGTTAACCTTGTTCTGTTTGACGTTGCCGGTCAGCTTCAGCTCGGGGATCTCCATCTGCCAGCTTCCGCCATACAAACTGCCCCGGGTTTTAATCAACCCGTTAAGCTTCGACGGCCAGTCCGGCACCTCTTTCGCCGTATTGATGCCGTCCAGCGTCAGTTCACCACGCCAACTGATTGCCTGTTGCCAGTCCACCAGCGCTTTCAGCTCGGTTTTCCCCTCCAGCGCCGCAACGCTGAGTTTGTCGAGGTTGATCTGCTGCTCGTTACCTTTAGCATCCAGCGTAATGGTCGCTGGCGGGATATCCTGCCCTTTCACCGCCGCGCGCATCGACAGCGTATAGTCGGTCATATTGCCGGTCAGCTTGAGCTTGATATCATCGGCCTGAAACTGCCTGTCGCCGGTAAACGGCCAGTAGATCTGCTCGCTCACCACTTCCAGGTTGAGCGGCAGTCCGGCTTCCGCCAGACGCGTCTGGGCGCGCAGAACCATGTCCACCGGGCCGGAAAGATTAACACCCACTTCAAGTTGTTCACGCAGTGCGCCGCCAACCTTCAGTTTCACCTTCTCACCTTTCAGCGGATCGATGTTCAGGGTGCTGTTGAGGGTAATATCCACCGGCCAGTTATTGGCAAGCTGAGCCGTGCCGGTCGCGTTCACCGTGCCCTGATTTGAGTCGATATCCAACGTATCGAGCTGCATATTGCCGTCGATGCTGCTGACTTTTAACAGCAGGCTATGCACGGTGAGATCGGTATCGCCCGTAATGCGTAACTGCTCGCCTTTGAACTCTTCAATGTTGAGATTGAGCGGCAGATGCACATCCGTCATCTCTGGCAGTACCGGCTGTGAGAACAGATCTTTCAACGTCTCGCCGAGTGGCTTTTCATTAGGCTGTGGGTTTTCGATTTTCGGCTCAACCACCTCTTCCTGCGCCACTTCCGCTACCTTCGGCAGCGCAATCAGTAGTCCCTGCAGCGAGGTGGGTTTGAGAGTCAGGTTTTTCTCTTGCCAGGTGAGGCCGGAGGCGAAATCCATCACCGAAACGGTGGTGTCATCAATTTTGATATTGACGTTATTCAGCGCCACGCGGGAAAGGGTGATGGGATACGGCGTAGAAAGATCCAGCGGGCCGCTGTCCTCTTCTTCTTCAACCTGTTCGGCAGGCGGCATCTTTTTGCTGTCGATAGCCACGTTGATGTCTTTAAGCGACAGGTCGTTGACGCACAGGCTGCTGTTCCACAGGCAATTTAGCCCAACGGCCAGATGCACTTCCCCGGCGTTAACCGCCACGCCGGGCTGGTCGTAGCGGATATTTTTTAACGATAAATCACGCCAGCCGCCGGTCACCTGGCCTATTTCCAGCCCTGGCACCCAGCGGTTCGCAGCGCTGAAAACCAGATGCAGACCGGTTGTCGTGCCCACCAGAAACGCCGCCGTTCCCAGCAGCAGCAGGAGAACAATCAGAACACCGAGGCTTATCTTCTTCCATAAACTCATAATTCAGGCCCCAGACCGATATAAAACTGTAAACCGTGTTCGTCTTTGTCGCCGATTGGCGCGGCCAAATCGAGCTTGATCGGCCCGACCGGTGACTGCCAGCGCACGCCCACCCCAGCCCCGGTTTTGAAGTCGCTTTTACGGATATCACTCACCGCTTCGCCACTGTCGACAAACATGGCTCCCCACCATTTTCCGGTGACGTTGTACTGGTACTCCAGCGACCCGGTCGCCAGCTTCGAGGCGCCTTTCAGATCGCCGTTGCTGTCTTTTGGTGAGATAGATTTGTATTTATAGCCGCGAATACTGCGGTCGCCCCCGGCGAAGAAACGCAGGTCCGGCGGCACTTTGTCGAAATCACCGGTTTCGATCCAACCGAGATTGCCGCGCATCACAAAGCGATGACGGTCGTACAACGTGCGGATCCAGACGTTTTGCGCCTGAATAACCGAGAAATCAACATCCGACCCCCACGCAGTGTTGGAGTAATCCACCGAATAACGCTGCGAGTCCCCCCAGGTCGGCATCAGGCCACCGCGCGAGCGCGTGCGGCTGATCATCACGCCAGGATAGAGCAGCATCGTGGTGTTGGTCACCTCACCCTGAGTAAAGTGGTCAAGACTCCAGCGCAGGTTGATGGCACGCTGCCAGCCGCTGGAGAGGTCCCAGTAGCGCGAAAGCGCCAGCGTGGTGGAATCCTGCTCGGTATCGTTAAGATCGGTCCGCTTAAAACCGCCCTGGACAAGGTAGTACTGTTCCAGGGGATTCTTCAGGAGGGGAATTTTGTAACTGAAGTCCAGCTGCTGTTCAGGCGCCGAGATGCTGGCGCTGGTGGTCAGGCTGTGACCATACGAGTTCATCCACGGCTTTTTCCACGTCGCTTTGACGCGCGGTCCCACATCGGTGGAATAGCCCACCCCCGTCTCGATGGTATTTTCAGTACGCGGAGAGACGACGCCTTTTAGCGGCAGCACTTTCGTTTTACGCGCTTTATCAAATTCTGGCGCTACGACGACGGAGTTAAACCATCCGGTCGCCGAGAGACGGCGGTTAAGTTCGCCGAGATCTTTCGACTCGTACTCATCGCCCTCTTTGAACGGTACCAGGTGTTGCAGGTACTCGTCGCGGATCTGCGAACCTTCAAAGGTCACGTGACCAAAACGGTAACGTTCGCCGCTGTTGTAATCGATATCCCAGAAAGCCTGGTGGCGATCGACCGCGACCCCTAACTGGCTTTTGTTGAATTCACTGTCGAAATACCCTTTACGTAGCGCCACGCTGGTGAGGGACTTTTTGAAGCTGTCATAGTCACCATGATTAAGTACCGTACCGATTGCCGGGCGCGTTTTCAGCAGGTCCAGGTAATCTCTGTCGGTGCGCGCGCCGCCGCGTAAAATGACTTCAGTACCGCCAATACGCACCGGTTCACCAGGCGTCACTTTGGCAATCAGGACCTGCCGCCCTTTTGCCGGAGGCGGTCGCAGGTCAAAATCAATCGTCGGCTCATAATAGCCGAGCGCTTTTAGTCCTTCGCGGATGGCATCATCTACCCGCGCGCGAAACCGTCTGTCTGGCGTGACTTCATCGCTTTCGATAGTAGAGAGCTGCGCACGGACGTTTTTCTCCAGTTCTCCTGAAAGCCCCTCGACCTGCAGACGGACGTTGGCGGCAAAGGCAGAACTGCTTAAGCACAGTAAGCTCATCCAGCATAACTGACGAATTTGTGACACTTTTTCTCCTGAATATCCCTTATCCCCGGCCCTGGAAACACGTTTGATGCCGATCCTCGGCTTAACAAAAACCCAACAATCAGGATTGAAAAAAAGACGACAACCCAAATATTTCTTATGTTTACTGTAGACACATTCGCGACTGTTATTGTCTGCAAATACGCGTCTTGTTACAACCTTAACCCCAATTACAGATATTCGGGAGAATGGCACCATGAGTATATTTGATAAAAAGCACCTGATCTCACCGTCAGATGCATTACCTGGGCGCAATACCCCGATGCCGGTGGCAACGTTACATGCGGTTAACCAACATTCAATGACCAACGTGCCAGACGGGATGGAAATAGCCCTTTTTGCGATGGGCTGCTTCTGGGGCGTTGAACGCCTGTTCTGGCAGCTTCCGGGCGTCTATAGTACCGCTGCGGGCTACGCGGGCGGATATACGCCAAACCCGACCTATCGTGAAGTCTGTTCCGGTGAAACCGGTCACGCCGAAGCGGTAAGAGTGGTTTACGATCCGGCAGTCATTAGCTACGAGCAACTGTTGCAGGTCTTTTGGGAAAACCATGATCCGGCGCAGGGTATGCGCCAGGGTAACGACCACGGCACACAATACCGCTCGGCCATTTACCCCCTCACGCCTGAACAGGACGCCGCCGCCCGCGCCAGCCTTGAACGCTTCCAGGCTGCAATGAAAGAAGCGGGCGACGAGCGCCCAGTGACGACCGAAATCGGCAACCCCACACCGTTTTACTACGCCGAAGATGACCACCAACAGTATTTACACAAAAACCCGTATGGCTATTGCGGCATTGGCGGTATTGGCGTTTGTTTGCCGCCACAACGCTGAGAGTGCGGTTCTGATATTGCCGAAAAATTAAGCCTCTGGCGGCTTAACAGTCCCTTACGCTATACTAGCCCCTGAACTTACCGGCTCACTTCCACGAGCCGGTTTTCAATGTGTAAATCTTATGGATAAATACTCTATGGATTTCGAGTTGCAGGAAGACGGCAAGCTCGTGAATCCCCAGGAGCATAGATAACTCTGTGACTGGGGGGAATGAGTGCAACCAACGCACCTGCAGCTTGAAAGACGACGAGTATAAACTTCCCTTCCGAGGATCTGGCGTTACGCCGGAAAAGATATGTTAAACAGTATTTTAATCATTCTTTGCCTGATCGCTGTAAGTGCGTTCTTCTCGATATCCGAGATCTCGCTTGCTGCCTCACGTAAAATTAAACTCAAATTGCTGGCTGATGAAGGCAATCTCAATGCGCAGCGCGTGTTGAAGATGCAGGAAAACCCTGGGATGTTCTTCACGGTGGTGCAAATTGGTCTTAACGCCGTGGCTATTCTGGGCGGTATTGTGGGCGATGCTGCTTTTTCACCCGCGTTTTATTCTGTGTTTTCGCAGTACTTATCATCGGAAATCTCCGAGCAGTTGAGCTTTATCCTCTCCTTCTCGCTGGTCACCGGTATGTTTATTCTCTTCGCGGACTTAACCCCGAAACGCATCGGTATGATTGCACCAGAAGCTGTGGCTTTGCGTATCATCAACCCGATGCGCTTCTGTCTGTATGTATTCACGCCGCTGGTGTGGTTCTTCAACGGGTTAGCGAACGTTATCTTCCGCATTTTCAAACTGCCGATGGTGCGCAAAGATGACATTACCTCTGATGATATCTATGCCGTGGTAGAAGCCGGGGCGCTGGCCGGGGTGCTGCGTAAACAGGAGCACGAGCTGATTGAAAACGTGTTCGAACTGGAATCCCGTACCGTGCCGTCCTCCATGACGCCGCGTGAAAATGTGATCTGGTTTGATTTACACGAAGATGAGCAGAGCCTGAAGAATAAAGTGTCGGAACATCCGCACTCCAAGTTTCTGGTCTGTAATGAAGACATTGACCACATCATTGGGTACGTTGATTCTAAAGACCTCCTGAACCGCGTGCTGGCAAATCAAAGCATGGCGCTCAACAGCGGCGTGCAGATCCGCAACACCCTGATTGTTCCTGATACGCTGACCCTTTCGGAAGCGCTCGAAAGCTTTAAAACCGCAGGTGAAGACTTCGCGGTGATCATGAATGAATACGCGTTAGTGGTCGGTATCATCACCCTGAATGACGTGATGACCACGCTGATGGGTGACCTGGTCGGTCAGGGGCTGGAAGAACAGATTGTGGCGCGTGATGAGAACTCATGGCTGATCGATGGCGGTACGCCAATTGACGACGTGATGCGCGTGCTGGATATCGATGAATTCCCGCAGTCTGGCAACTACGAAACCATCGGCGGCTTTATGATGTTTATGCTGCGAAAAATCCCGAAACGTACCGATTCGGTGAAATTCTCGGGGTATAAATTCGAAGTGGTGGATATCGATAACTACCGTATCGACCAATTGCTGGTGACCCGTCTCGACAGCAAGCCAAATGTGCTGGTGCCGAAATTACCGGATGCGAAAGAAGAGCAGCCTTCCTGATGACCTTCGGGGGCAACACGCCGTTGCCCCTCATCAATACTTCGTAATCAGCCTTCTCTAACTCGTTAAATTCAAACGGAACTGACTGTTTAGCGGCGGCGTTACCTGCTACTCATCGCCTTTGAGTCGGATAAAAAAGTCTATCCCCTACAAACATCAACGGCCCCCATTGGGAGCCGTTTTATACTTTTATAAACTACTGCATAGCACTTTGGTTAAGCCATCTCAGTTTGCAGACGCAGAACCTGACGGTTGACTTCGGACATCACAGACAAGTGCTGTTTGTCCTTCACTTTTGGGATAAGAATCTTACCCTTATCAAACTCAAAAGCGCCAACGTCCTTGATATATAACCGTCCACGGAACAGGATTTTCACGTACTTCGCCACTTGCAGCGGGTTGTACCGTTGGAAAATTTTCATTGTTATCTCCTGCTGAGTCTAGCGCCCTTGCGGTACCACAATCGGTCCAACAGTTATAAGGCGCAAATTTTAATGCCATTTGACTATAGACTATCTGGGCGATGTTTCCAGCATGTATAAGTTTATTTACCATCTGGTTACAGTTATTCAGACTTATCTCTACCTGCATCACTAAATGCAGTATAGGCCGGCATTTTTCTTATGAATTGTGCGCCCGTCCGCAATCTGCGCCGTGATTACGTGAAAAAGCACTATTCGCACATATGATTAACAATCAGACCAAAGTGGTCGGATCACCTGCAAACGATAAAAAGGAAATACCATGACCTTACGCAAGATGCTGGTGCTGGCGTGCCTGTTAATACCGATGATGGCTTCTGCCCATAACTTCGAAACCGGTCAGCGCGTCCCGCCGGTAGGGGTTGCCGACCGTGGCGAACTGCTGCTGAATAAGGACGAGTTCAGCTACAAAAGCTGGAACAGCGCGCAGTTGCCCGGGAAAGTGCGCATTCTCCAGCACATCGCCGGACGCTCTTCGGCTAAAGAGAAAAACGCGACGCTGATCGAGGCGATCAAATCAGCAAATCTCCCACATGACACCTATCAGACCACGACGATCGTCAACACGGATGATGCCATTCCCGGCACCAGCATGTTTGTACGCAGCAGTCTGGAGAGCAATAAGAAGCTCTATCCGTGGTCGCAGTTTATTGTCGACAGCAACGGCGTGGCACGTAAGGCCTGGCAGCTTGACGAAGAAAGCTCCGCTATTGTGGTGCTGGACAAAGACGGTCGCGTTCAGTGGGCAAAAGACGGTGGGTTAACCCAGCAGGAGGTGCAGCAGGTGATCGACCTGCTGCATAAGTTACTCAGTAAATAGAGACCCGGAAGCCGGGGTTGAGGAACGATTCGCGCGGGGTGTAGTCCAGCGGCTTGCCCTGCCAGTCGTGAACGTGCGCCCCGGCAGCAGCAGCCACGGCGTGACCTGCGGCGGTATCCCAGACACAGGTCGGCCCGAAGCGCGGATACAGCTGCGCCTGTCCTTCCGCCACCAGGCAAAATTTCAGTGACGAGCCGATTGACGTGGTCTGGTGTTCACCCAGTTGCTGTAAATACTCTTTTAGCTCGTTGTCCGCATGAGAACGGCTGATCACCACCAGCGGAGGACGCGCATCACGAACCTGGATCTGCTTGCGCACGCCGCACTCTTCTTTCCAGGCTTTACCGTCTGCCGCGCTGTACATCACCTTCATCACCGGGGCGTAAACCACGCCCAAAACCGGCTTACCGTTCTCGATCAGCGCGATATTGACGGTAAACTCGCCATTGCGCTTAATAAACTCTTTGGTACCGTCCAGTGGGTCGACCAGCCAGTAACGCTGCCAGTGTTGACGCGCCTCCCAGCTCGGGGGGGCTTCTTCAGAGAGTACCGGGATGTCTGGCGTTAACTGCGTTAACCCCTCCAGGATGACGGTATGAGCAGCAATATCCGCCGCCGTGACCGGAGAATCATCCGGCTTGCTGGTCACCTCCATCGGCTTGATTCCATCATAGACTTGCATAATGGCATCGCCCGCATTCCGTGCAAGCTGGCATACATGTTCTAACATTCTCCACCTCTTTTATGGCAGTGGCCTTAACTCGTTGTTTTACTTATACCCTATCGTTGGAGGATCCGCCAACTGTGATAGCGACTGCGGTTTCCACTGCTGATTTCATGGCATGATTCACAGTTATGTAAGCAAAAAAGCTTATATACATTTTCTTTTGTGGTTCAGATCTTAAAGGATGCCCCCTGATGATTAAGTTTAGTGCAACGCTACTGGCCACGCTGATCGCAGCCAGCGTGAACGCCGCGACCGTCGATCTTCGTATTATGGAAACCACTGATTTGCATAGCAATATGATGGATTTCGATTATTACAAAGATACCGCAACCGAAAAATTTGGCCTGGTGCGTACTGCAAGTCTGATCAACGCCGCGCGTGGTGAAGTGAAAAACAGCGTGTTGGTGGATAACGGCGATCTGATTCAGGGGAGCCCGCTGGGTGACTATATGGCGGCAAAAGGACTAAAGGATGGCGACATCCATCCCGTCTATAAGGCGCTGAATACGCTGGATTACGCCGTCGGTAACCTGGGTAATCACGAATTTAACTACGGACTGGAATATCTTCATAAGGCGCTGGCTGGCGCGAAATTCCCCTACGTTAATGCCAACATCATCGACGTTAAGACGCAAAAGCCGCTTTTTACGCCTTATCTGATTAAAGAGACGGACGTCGTTGATAAAGAAGGCAATAAGCAGACGCTAAAGATCGGCTATATCGGTTTTGTACCGCCGCAGATCATGACCTGGGATAAGGCCAACCTGAGCGGCAAAGTGACGGTGAATGACATCACTGAAACCGCACGCAAATATGTGCCGGAAATGCGCGAGAAAGGCGCCGATGTGGTGGTCGTGATTGCTCACTCCGGGTTGTCTGCCGATCCGTATCAGAGCATGGCGGAAAACTCAGTTTACTACCTCAGCGAAGTGCCTGGCGTTGACGCCATTATGTTTGGTCATGCTCATGCCGTTTTCCCCGGCAAGGATTTTGCCAGTATCAAAGGTGCGGATATCGCGAAAGGCACCCTGAACGGCGTACCGGCGGTGATGCCGGGCATGTGGGGCGATCATCTGGGCGTGGTCGATCTGGTACTCAACAATGACGGTGGAAAATGGCTGGTCACTCAGGCAAAAGCCGAGGCGCGCCCGATTTACGATGCCGTCGCGAAGAAATCCCTCGCCGCTGAAGACAGCAAGCTGGTGGATATCCTGAAGACCGACCACGACGCCACGCGCGAGTTTGTCAGCAAGCCGATCGGTAAATCCGCCGATAATATGTATAGCTATCTGGCCCTGGTACAGGACGACCCGACCATTCAGGTGGTGAACAATGCGCAGAAAGCGTATGTGGAACATTTTATTCAGGGCGATCCGGACCTGGCGAAACTACCGGTACTGTCTGCCGCTGCGCCGTTTAAGGTTGGCGGACGTAAGAACGATCCGGCAAGTTTTTCTGAAGTTGAAAAAGGTCAGCTCACCTTCCGTAATGCTGCCGATCTCTACCTCTACCCGAACACCCTGGTGGTGGTCAAAGCCAGTGGTAAAGAGGTGAAAGAGTGGCTCGAGTGCTCGGCCGGTCAATTTAACCAGATTGATGTGAACAGCAGCCAACCGCAGTCGCTGATCAACTGGGACGGTTTCCGCACCTATAATTTCGACGTGATCGACGGCGTGGAGTACCAGATTGATGTTTCACAACCTGCCCGCTATGACGGTGAATGTCAGACGGTGAACCCGAAAGCCGAGCGCATCAAGAACCTGACCTTTAAGGGTAAACCCATCGCTCCGAACGCCACGTTCCTCGTCGCCACCAATAACTATCGCGCCTATGGCGGCAAATTTGCCGGAACCGGCGACAGCCACATTGCTTTTGCCTCCCCTGATGAGAACCGCTCGGTACTGGCAGCATGGATTAGCGCAGAATCTAAACGGGCGGGAGAAATTCATCCGGCGGCGGATAACAACTGGCGACTGGCTCCGATTCACAGCGACAAGACGCTCGATATCCGTTTCGAAACGTCGCCCACGGAAAAAGCCGCCGCGTTTATTAAAGAGAAAGGGCAATATCCGCTGAAGCACGTCGCGAATGATGAGATTGGTTTCGCGATTTATCAGGTCGATTTGCGTAAATAACCTGAGTGCCGGATGGCGCTGCGCTTATGAGGCCTACGGTTTGCAGGCCAGATAAGGCGTTAGCCGCCATCAGGCACTTTCTCTTTGCGCCAGCACCTGTGGCAGGTTCAATTCAATCCAGTCTGCCAGCGCGGCCACTTTCTCGCTGACCTGCATGCCAAGCGGCGTCAGGCTGTACTCCACGTGTGGCGGGACCACCGGATACGACACGCGATTGATAAACCCATCCTGCTCCAGCGCCTGGAGCGATTGTGCCAGCATTTTTTCGCTCACGCCGCCCATCTTACGGCGTAAATCGCTGAATCGATGCGTACCTTCACGTAGCGCGACCAGAATCAAAACGCCCCAGCGACTAGTGACATGTTTAAGCACATCGCGAGATGGGCACTGTTCGGCAAATAAATTGCCGTCGCGTAGTTGTTGAGAAAGCGTCGGAGAGGACATTTCATACTTACCTTTTTGTGCGTACTTACTAAAAGTAAGTTTAAGTGGTAGCGTACTCAAACACAATAGATACGTTAAGGAGTCACCTCATGATTGCTATTACCGGCGCAACAGGCCAACTAGGCCAACACGTTATCGAAAGCCTGCTAAACACCGTTCCTGCGAGCCAAATTGTCGCGATAGTGCGCAACCCAGCGAAAGCCGCCGCATTGAGCCAACGGGGGATTTCCGTGCGCCAGGCTGACTACAACGATGAAACCACATTCACCGCTGCGTTGCAGGATGTCGAAAAATTACTGCTGATATCTTCAAGCGAGGTTGGACAGCGCGCGTCGCAGCATCGCAAGGTGATCAACGCGGCGAAGCGCGCTGGAGTGAAATTTATCGCCTACACCAGCCTGCTACATGCAGATCGTTCCCCGCTTGGCCTGCACGTCGAGCATGTTGAAACGGAAAAGATGCTCGCGGAATCTTCAATTCCTTATGCGCTGTTGCGTAACGGTTGGTATACCGAAAACTATCTGGCAAGTGCGCCTGCCGCTCTGGAACATGGCGTATTTATTGGAGCTGCCGGCGAGGGCCGGATTGCCTCCGCGACGCGTGCAGATTATGCCGCCGCCGCTGCACAAGTGATCGGTACCGAGGGTCATGCCGGGAAAGTGTACGAACTGGCCGGTGATGAGAGCTGGACACTGGGCCAACTGGCCGCTGAACTGAGTAAACAGAGCGGTAAAAATGTCGTCTACCAGAACTTAAGCGAAGCCGATTTTGCCGCGGCGCTAAAGGGGGTCGGGTTACCTGCGGGCCTTGCGGATATGCTGGCTGACTCTGATACCGGCGCCTCAAAGGGAGGACTCTTCGATGACAGCCACACGCTGAGCAAATTGATTGGTCGCCCGACGACAACGCTGGCCAACAGTGTCAAAGGCATACTGTAGTGTTAATAATTAGTTAACTGTTGTGGCGTCCTGGGGCATCCTCTCTGATAATGACAAGACGATGTCCTGGGAGAAATGACGTGCAAGGTGTACCCGAGCAGTTTAGCGATGAGAAAGACCGCGCCCGCTTCCGCCACCTGGCGCAGATCCCGGGCGTGGAGTTGTATCATGCGCATATCTCGCGCTACGCCTTTGAGCCGCACACTCATGAAGCCTTCGGCATTGGCGCGATAGAAGCCGGTGCTGAACGCTTTCGCTATCGGGGGACCCAGTACGTTGCCCCCGCGTACTCCGTCGTGACCATGAATCCGGATGAACTTCACACTGGCGAAGCCGAAACGGCCGACGGCTGGCGCTATCGGATGATCTATCTGGAGCCAGACCTGTTGGAAGAGGTGACCGGGATCCGCCACTGGTGGTTTCACGACGTCACCCGCCACGACCCCGGGCGTTCACAGAAGATCTGCTCGCATATCCATGGGCTCTGGCATACCGACGATCCGTTAGCGCAAAAAGGAATGCTGCTCGATCTCATCGACACGTTCCGGCCACTGGCCCGTCATGCGCCGGTCGCGCAGGAAGGCGGTCATCGCTTTACGCGCGTGCGGGAGTATCTGCATGACAACTATATGCACCCGGTGACTCTGGATGAACTGGCGCGCGTTGCGGCACTCAGCCCCTGGCATTTTCAGCGTCAGTTCAAAGCGCACTTCCACGTTACACCACACCAGATGCTGATGGCGATTCGCCTGTGGCGGGCAAAGTCATTTCTTACCCTCGGTATGCCCGCAGCAGACGTCGCCGCCGCCACTGGCCTGACCGATCAGTCTCACCTTACCCGCGCTTTTACGCATCGTTACGGGATTACTCCCGTGCGCTATCAAAAGCAGGTTTATTCTCGCTAATGCGCAAGCTCATACAATACGCTTCCGTTTTCCCTGCCTACACTTTCCACCACTCTCTCAATGCGGATGTAAAAAATGATTAGCGGCGTGATGTATGCCCTGCTGGCGGGGCTAATGTGGGGACTCATCTTCGTTGGACCGCTGATCGTACCGGACTATCCGGCAGTATTGCAGTCAATGGGGCGCTATCTGGCGTTGGGACTGATCGCCCTGCCGCTGGCCTGGCTCGGCCGTGTACGACTTCGACACCTCACGCGTAAAGACTGGCTGACCGCGCTGGCGCTGACGATGATGGGCAACCTGATTTACTACGTCTGCCTCGCCAGTGCTATTCAGCGCACCGGTGCGCCGGTATCAACGATGATTATCGGTACGTTGCCGGTGGTCATTCCGATATTCGCTAATCTGCTCTATAGCCATCGCGACGGCAGGCTATCCTGGCGGCGCTTAGCGCCTGCGCTGGTGCTGATGGGGCTTGGTCTACTGTGCGTAAACATTGCGGAGTGGAATCAGGGACTGTCCGATTTTAGCGGCTGGCGCTATGGTTCAGGTATTGCGCTGGCGCTGGTCTCGGTGGGATGCTGGGCCTGGTATGCGCTGCGTAATGCCCGTTGGCTGCGGGAGAATTCCGATAAACACCCGATGATGTGGGCGACGGCGCAGGCGCTGGTAACACTGCCCGTATCGCTTCTGGGATACCTTATCGCCTGCCTGTGGCTGCATAACCAAACGCCGGACTTCACGCTGCCCTTCGGCCCTCGCCCTGCGGTATTTATTGGGCTAATGCTGGCGATTGCGATCCTGTGCTCATGGGTTGGCGCGCTCTGCTGGAACGTCGCCAGCCAGCGATTGCCAACGGTGATCCTCGGTCCGTTAATCGTTTTTGAGACGCTCGCGGGCCTGCTGTATACCTTCATTTTACGTCAGGAACTCCCGCCTGCACTGACCGTCAGCGGCATCGTGCTACTGGTTGTCGGCGTTGTGGTGGCGGTCAGAGCAAAGCCAGAAAAGCCTAACCTGGTGCCCGTTTCACTTCCTGAGAACACCCCTGCTCCGAAAGAGTTATAGCTTCGCTTTAAAGATGCATTTAAAATGCACTTTATATTATTAAGAATGAGGTAACGGCTATGGCTTATCGCGATCAACCCTTAGGTGAACTGGCGCTCTCTATTCCTCGCGCTTCGGCACTGTTTCGTAAGTACGATATGGATTACTGCTGCGGCGGTAAACAGACGCTGGCCCGCGCTGCTGCGCGTAAAGAGCTGGACGTTGAGTCGATTGAAGCCGAACTGGCGCTGCTGGCTGAACAGCCGGTTGAAAAAGACTGGCGTGTGGCTCCGCTGGCTGAAATCATCGACCATATCATTGTCCGTTACCATGACAGACACCGCGAACAGTTACCGGAGCTGATCCTGCAAGCAACCAAGGTTGAGCGCGTTCATGCCGACAAGCCGAATGTACCGAAAGGGTTGGCAAAATATCTGACCATGCTGCATCAGGAGCTTTCCAGCCACATGATGAAAGAGGAACAGATCCTGTTCCCGATGATCAAGCAAGGTATGGGCAGCCAGGCGATGGGGCCCATCAGCGTGATGGAAAGTGAGCATGACGAAGCGGGCGAACTGCTGGAAGTGATTAAGCACACCACCCAGAACGTGACCATTCCGCCGGAAGCATGTACCACATGGAAAGCGATGTATAACGGGATTAACGAACTGATCGATGATCTGATGGAGCACATCAGTCTGGAAAATAATGTTCTGTTCCCGCGTGCGTTAGCCGGGGAATAACACTTTGCCGGATGGCGGCTGCGCCTTATCCGGCCTACAAATCATGCTTAACCGTAGGCCCGGTAAGCGCTAGCGCCACCGGGCATTGCCATTAACGTACGCCTGCCTTGCGCTTTTTACCGATAAATAACCAGCCCAGCCCCAGCGCGATAAACCACAGCGGCGTAACGATCAGCGCCTGGCGGGTATCGTCCTCCAGCGTCAGCAGCACGATGACGAACACAAAGAACGCCATGCAGACCCAGCACATCAGTTTCCCGAGCGGCATCTTGTAGATCGATTTCTCATGCAGGTGCGGACGCTGTTTGCGATACACCAGGTAGGAACAAAGGATAATCGTCCACACAAACATAAACAGGATCGCCGAGACCGTGGTAATCATGGTGAATGCGCCAATTACGCTTGGGTTCACGTACAGCATGACCACCCCGCCCAGCAGGCAGATACAGGAGAAGGTTAGCCCTTTCGCCGGCACCGCGCGTTTAGACAGTTTGGCGAACGCGCTCGGTGCTACGCCTTCCTGCGCCAGACCGAATAACATACGGCTGGTGGAGAACACACCGCTGTTTGCCGACGAAGCCGCAGAGGTGAGTACCACAAAGTTGATCACGCTGGCCGCCGCAGGCAGGCCGACCAGGACAAACAGTTCCACGAACGGGCTCTTATCCGGCACCACGGAACTCCACGGCGTCACGGACATAATGACAATCAGCGCGAAGACGTAGAACATGATGATACGAATCGGAATAGAGTTAATCGCACGCGGCAGAGATTTCTCTGGATCTTTCGTTTCCGCCGCAGTCGTTCCCACCAGTTCAATACCCACAAACGCGAACACCGCAATCTGGAAGCCTGCAAAGAAGCCGCTAATCCCTTTCGGGAACCATCCGCCGTCATTCCACAGATGAGCAAAAGACGCTTCCACACCGGTTGGCGACTGGAAGTGCATGGCAACCATCACCAGACCGACAATAATCAGCGAAACGATAGCCACGATTTTGATCATCGCAAACCAGAACTCCATTTCACCAAACATTTTCACGGTGGCGAGGTTCAGGCTTAGCAGCAGGACAATAACCGCCAGCGAGGCGACCCAATCCGAAAGCCCGGGGAACCAGAACTGCGCATAGGCAGTGATAGCCACGACGTCCGCCATACCGGTGACCACCCAGCAGAACCAGTAGGTCCAGCCCGTGAAATAGCCCGCCCACGGCCCAAGCAGATCGGAGGCGAAATCGCTGAAAGATTTGTATTCAAGATTCGAGAGCAGCAATTCTCCCATTGCACGCATCACGAAAAAGAGCATGAAGCCGATGATCATATAAACAAAAATGATCGACGGTCCGGCGAGACTGATCGTTTTGCCCGATCCCATAAACAAGCCAGTGCCAATGGCACCGCCAATCGCGATAAGCTGAATATGTCGGTTTGTAAGATTGCGCCGTAGCGACTGTTCGGTCGGAGCCTGTTCGTCGGCAGCGACTTTGACCTGATCTACCATGTTTTTTCTTCCTGTACCTGTCTGTGTTGTGCGGGCTCTGCGGCCTTTAATGTGTTCATAGTAAGGCTATGATACGACGATCCTGTTATCAGGACTCATCGATATTAGGTAAGAATCGGAGGGATGAGTACTACGATTTAGCAATAATGTTAATTATATGTTTAAAGTGAGTGTCATATCACTATGCTAATGGGAATTAGTTCACAAAAATACGCATCACTTATCTTTTAGCAAGATAAAATACCGTCTTCAGTTGATTCAGCGGTTTTATTATTTTACGTCTGTTCCCTCCGAATGAAGGGAACAGAAGATACGGCTTACAGGATTTCCAGCAGCTCGACGTCAAATACCAGGGTGCTGAACGGCGGGATTGCAGCGCCTGCGCCACGCTCGCCATAGGCCAGTTCCTGAGGGATGGTCAGTTCCCATTTTGAGCCAACCGGCATCAGGGTCAGCGCTTCAATCCAGCCTGGGATCACGCCGTTAACCGGGAATTCAGCCGGTTCGCCACGGGCAACAGAGCTGTCAAAGACGGTACCATCGATCAGTTTACCGGTGTAGTGAACGCGAACGCGGTCAGTACGTGCCGGGATAGCGCCTTCGCCCTGGGTCAGTACGCGGAATTGCAGGCCTGACTCGGTGCTGTTTACGCCTTCTTTTTCACGGTTCTGTTCCAGATATTTCACGCCATCTGCTGCCATCGCCTGGAAGCGCTCGCGACGAACGGCATCCGCACGCTCATGAATTTCACGCAGGGCGCGATGTACCACATCAACCGGCACGGCAGGTTGTTTACCTTCCAGCGCATCAGCAATACCCGCAACCAGCGCTTCAGGCAACAGCCCTTCCAGTCCGGATTCGCTCAGTTGCTGGCCTACCTGCAAACCAATGCCGTAGCTTGCTTGCGCTTCGATAGTGTCAAAAGTTGGGGTTGCCATCGTATTTCCTTTTATCGGATATAAAGTAGCGGGCAGCATAACAGCCACGCCCCTTTCGGTAAAATGTTGTCTGGTTGAGGATGACAAATCACAGGGAAAAAGAAACAATAGTCATATCCCCTACGAATATGACAAAAGCGGGGATTATCACGAACATCAGAGTGTTAGCTGTCTATACTCTATGTTTGAGGAACGAGACGCGGAGCAGGAGGAAAGTCATGCCCGGGCGCTTTGAACTAAAATCAACCCTGGCGAAAATCTGGCATGCACCGGACAATTTTCGCCTCATGGATCCGCTTCCGCCGATGCACCGTCGTGGCATTATCATTGCCGCCATCGTGTTGGTGGTCGGTTTCCTGCTTCCTTCTGGCGACAGCAACAATGCGCCGGTTGTCACCCGCGACGCCCAGTTAGATCTGCAATCACAGTCTCAGCCGCCGACCGAAGCACAGCTTCAGTCGCAGCTTGTCACGCCGCAAAACGACCCAGGGCAAGTCGCCCCGGTTGCGCCGGAACCGATTCAGGAAGGCCAACCAGACGAGCAGCCTCAGACACAAACCCAGCCTTTACAGCCGGATAGCGGTATTGACCAGCAGTGGCGCTCTTATCGGGTCGAAGCGGGTAAAACGATGGCGCAACTGTTCCGCGATCACGGTTTGCCGCCAACAGACGTGTATGCCATGGCGCAGGTAGAAGGAGCAGGCAAGCCACTCAGCAATTTGCAAAACGGGCAGATGGTTCAGATTCGTCAGAATGCGAATGGCGTCGTCACCGGGCTGACCATTGATACTGGCAATAATCAACAGGTACTGTTTACCCGTCAGCCGGACGGCAGTTTTGTCCGGGCCCGGTGAATAAAAAACAATTTCTTATCCGGCCTACAAACTGATACGCCTTTGTAGGCTCGGATCGCTGCTCGCCACCGGGCAGGCGGTTAACCTTTCCGCACCTTATTGACCCAGGCTATTCCCGAGCATACCAACAGCAGCGCGATAGCGTATTTCCATTCAAGAATATTTTCGCCAAGGAAAATGGCCGACAGTACCGCACCGGAAACCGGGATCAGGAAGTTAAACGGGGCAATCATCCCCACGCGGTTGTATTTAAGCAAAATGCTCCACAGCGCAAAAGCCACCGATGAAAGTAACGTCAGATAGCCCAGAATCGCGACAGATGCAAAGCCATGGACGGTAAGCGTGCCGCCAAAAGCGTAACCACCAATAACCAGTACCAAACCGCCTATGCCTAACTGGTAGCCCGTCATCACCGTCGGATCCACCGTCTGTGAGATTCGCTTACCATAAAGCGTTGCGGCAGAGAGAATAAATGCGGCCAGCACAATGGAACCGTCTCCCGCCAGGCTGAAGCTGAAGTCCATCAGTCCACTATTGAAGTTTACCACCATCACGCCCGTGAAGCCGAGAATACAGCCTAACGTTTTGTTGTAGCTAAGCTTGTCGTTCTGATAGATGAAATGTGCCAGCAGCACGCTAAAGAAGGTGCCGGTGGCGTTCATGATCGAGCCTTTCACCCCTGTGGTAAATGCCAACCCGATATAAAAGAAGATGTACTGCAATGTGGTTTGCGTCAGTCCCAGCAGCGTTAGCTGACCAAACTGGCGGGCGTTCAGTCTGCCGATCGGTTTGCGTTGCGCCATCGCCAGCAGCAGTAGCAACAGGCCGGCGAATAAAAACCGATATCCGGCAAAGACAATCTTGGAGGGGATGTCATCAGCCGCTATCTGAAAGATCTCATAGCCACTTTTAATCGCCGGATAGGCACTTCCCCAGAGCAGGCAGCAAAACGCGGCGCTGAGGTAGACAATATTTTTACGTGAAAACAGCGATTGCGGGTGCGCGGTATCCATTCTTCACCACATTGAAATTATGTTTTATTTTTATTGATTATCCAGAAAAGGATCGCGAATAGCCAGAACGAAAATGCAGGAAACAGAAAAGCAAAACGCCGACACAAGGTCGGCGTTTCTCACGAAGCTGTCAGAATAAAAACTTATTCTGCAACAACGTTAATGGTCAGCTTAGCGAATACTTCGCTGTGAACCTGGAAGTCCACTACGTGCTCACCAGTGGTACGCAGAACGCCGTTCGGCAGACGAACTTCGCTCTTAGCCACTTCAACGCCAGCTGCAGTTACAGCGTCAGCGATGTCGCGGGTACCGATGGAACCGAACAGTTTACCTTCGTCGCCTGCTTTAGACGCGATGGTTACGGTTTCCAGTGCGTTGATTTTCTCAGCGCGTGCATTTGCAGCAGCCAGAACGTCAGCCAGTTTAGCTTCCAGTTCAGCGCGACGTGCTTCGAAATATTCAACGTTTTTCTTGGTAGCAGGAACAGCTTTACCCTGTGGTACCAGGAAGTTACGAGCATAGCCCGCTTTAACGTTAACCTGATCACCCAGGCTACCCAGGTTTGCTACTTTATCAAGCAGAATAACTTGCATTACCTTATCCTCTCAAAGTCGTATTAATGGACCGTGACCGATTACTGATGACGATCAGTGTACGGCAGCAGGGACAGGTAGCGAGCGCGTTTGATAGCGCGAGCCAGCTGACGCTGGTATTTTGCACGGGTACCGGTGATACGGCTTGGGACAATCTTACCGCTTTCGGTGATGTAGTTTTTCAGCGTAGCGATATCTTTATAGTCGATCTCTTGAACGCCTTCCGCGGTGAAACGGCAGAACTTGCGACGACGGAAATAACGTGCCATATGGCTAGTCTCCAGAATCTATCAATTCAATCTGCTCGGCATGCAGAACCATTTTGCTCAGGCCGTTCTTTGCCTTGTGGCAAGAGATGAACCCCTGAACGGTCACTGCGCTACCGACCGTTATACTGTGAGTAATGGCCTGGTTTTCGTGTCCGCTAACAATAACGGGCATTTGGCACCACGCCTGCCGGTGAAACCCGGCTTCCTCTTGCACAGAACGATGCTCAAGCACGAACTGGCAATGCGGAATTCCTGATGGACTGACCTTTCGAAGGGGGGCCCTGCATACGATGCCGGACAACGCCAGACGGTTGGTCATCAGAAATTACTCTTCAGAATCCCCAGCATCTGCATCATCTGCGGTTTCGTTTGCGAAATCATCGCGACGCTCACGGCGCTCGTCTTTCGCTTTAACCATCGGAGATGCTTCGGTAACAGCGTGCTTAGTACGCATTACCATGCTACGGATAACGGCATCGTTGAAGCGGAAAGTTGTTTCCAGCTCATCGATCACTTCCTGCGGCGCTTCAACGTTCATCAGAACGTAGTGAGCTTTGTGCAGTTTGTTGATCGGGTAAGCCAGCTGACGGCGGCCCCAGTCTTCCAGACGGTGGATCGTGCCTTCTGCACCAGTGATGGCAGCAGTGTAGCGTTCGATCATACCCGGAACCTGTTCGCTCTGGTCAGGATGGACCATAAAAACGATTTCGTAATGACGCATCGAATTGCTCCTTACGGATTATTCAGCCTCCTGTCTGGGTCAGCCGAGGCCCATGGAGGCAAGGAACGTGTTAAAGGTCGGCTGAAAAATGACGCGTCATAATACTGGCGACGAGCGGTAAACTCAAGGTGATATCAATAATATTTCTTGCGCAGCCCCCGCTTCGCAGGCAGATGGCTGTTATTTAACGAGAAGACGATGATGCGATAATTTTTTGAACAACTGCATCAGAAATGGTCGTTAACGACTTTGTCAGCAGTGATTAAAATTAAATCAGAGACAACGAACAGAGAGGAGAACCGTCCGACCAGAGTCAGCTGTTGAGGAGGTAAAGATGAGAACCTGTATTTTAACCCTTCTGGCTGGGCTTTTGCTAAGCGCAAATGCGATGGCAGCCATTACATTCGACCACCAGCAAGCCAGAAATATGGATGACGTGCAGAGCTTAGGCGTGATTTACATTAATCATAACAATGCCACTGAAAGTGAAGCAGGTCAGCCCCAGAATGAAAAGACCAACGCGCGAGATGCGCAATACGGTCATGTGCTCCTGATTCAGGAACCTGAAACTCAACGTATCAGCGCGGATTTTTATCGCTAGCACCAGGAATAACCAACAACAAGATAGCCACTCTTTGACTTGCCCCCTTCCTGGGGGCTTTTTTTGTGAAAAACGGCCCCGGAACCCTGACCGGTGACATCCTCAGAAGGAGTGGGTTCCGGAGCGTTTTTTTACTTCTTGCTACTCATTTCTGCCCGTAATAAGCATCCGGGCCATGCTTACGCATAAAGTGTTTGTTCATCAGGTAACCGTCGATCGGGTTAAGGCCAGGGTTAATGCCGCGAGCAATCCATGCCATGCGTGCCACCTCTTCCATAACTACGGCGTTATGCACCGCGTCATGAGCATCTTTACCCCAGGCAAACGGACCATGCTGATACACCACGATGCCCGGCGTATGCAGTGGTTCGGCGTCGCTCAACGTTTCGATGATCACCTTGCCCGTATTCAGCTCGTATTCCCCCTGCACTTCTTCTTCCGTTAAAGCCCGTGTACAGGGTATATCGCCAAAGAAGTAGTCGGCATGGGTCGTGCCAAGCGCCGGAATCGCCAGCCCTGCCTGCGCCCACGCCGTCGCGTGAGTTGAGTGCGTATGCACCACACCACCGAGGGAAGGATAACGCTGATACAACGCCAGATGAGTGGCAGTATCTGAGGAAGGGCGATAGCGCCCTTCCACGACGTTACCCCGCATATCGACGACAACCATGTCATCCATCTGCATGGTTTCGTAGGCAACCCCGCTGGGTTTAATAACCACCAGGCCGCGTTCGCGATCGATAGCGCTGACGTTGCCCCAGGTAAAAGTCACTAAGCCGTAACGCGGCAAATCCATGTTGGCGTCAAACACCTGCTGTTTTAGCTTTTGCATTACGCCGCCTCCACCAGGCCCGCACTGGCCATGCGCGCTTTCACCCAATCGCGCGCTTTCGCCACCTCAAGTGCCGGATCGTCCGCCGTTTCACTCCACATCTCAATCAGGTATGGCCCGCAATACCCACTCTGCTTGAGCGTCTCAAAACAACGTTCAAATTCGACAATGCCTTCACCGAACGGCACATTCTTGAACACGCCCGGTTTAGTGTCTTTGACATGCACTGCGACGATATGCCCCATGCCAGCCTGTAATTCCATCTGCACATCGTTGTCCCATGCCGACAAATTACCGATATCAGGATAAAGCTGGAACCATGGATTGTTCAGGTAGTGGGCATACCCCAACGCCTTGCTAATGGAATTCATCAGCGGGTAATCCATGATTTCCATCGCCAGCGTCACCTGCGCACGGCTCGCCATTTCAACGCTCTCTTTTAGGCCGTCACGAAAACGACGGCGCGTTTCATCGTTAGCTTCCTGATAATAGACGTCATAACCAGCTAGTTGGATCACGCGGATACCGACATCCTGTGCAAAGCGAATGGCTTTGCGCATGATTTCAAGTCCTTGAGCACGCACGGCGTCATCTTCACTGCCGAGAGGAAATCGTCGGTGCGCGCTCAGGCACATGGAGGGTACCCGAACGCCCGTGTCGGCAATCGCTTTCACCAGCGCCAGGCGCTGTTCCTGATTCCAGTCGAGACGCGCCAGGCGTGCGTCGGTTTCATCCACCGACATTTCAACAAAGTCAAAACCCAACGCGTTCGCCATCCGCAGACGTTCCAGCCAGCACTCCCCGGCGGGGAGCGCTTTTTCATAGATGCCAAGCGGGATCTGTTTCGACAGCATATCCGCTCCTTATCCCCACAACTGGGCGATGGAACGTTTAAACTGACGCGCCGCTTCAACAGGAGAAGCCGCATCGCGAATGCTGCGACCCGCAATGAATACGTGAATCGGAATGCCTTTGAACAGCGGCAGATCTTCCAGCGCCAGGCCACCCGTGACAGTGACTTTGAAGCCCATATCGGCCAGACGCTTGATGGCGCTGATATCCGCTTCACCCCATGCCACGCCAGCGGCCTGGGCATCGCGGCTACGGTGATAGACCACCTGCTGAATGCCCGCATCGCGCCACTCCTGCGCCTGCTCCCAGGTCCAGAATCCTGTCAGTTCAATCTGCACATCGCCGTTGAACTCTTTTGCCACATCCAGCGCGCCTTTTGCGGTGTTGATATCCGCACAGCAGATAACGGTGACCCAGTCGGCGTTGGCTTCAAAACACATGCGGGAAAGGATTTTGCCGGCATCGGCAATTTTGGCATCAGCCAGGACAATCTTGTGCGGATAGAGTGCTTTTAAATCACGGACCGCGCGAACGCCTTCGCCGACGCACAGAATGGTACCGACCTCGATAATGTCGACTTCTTCCGCAATCAGACGAGTCGTTTCATAGGCGTGAGAGAGCGTTTGGTTATCCAGCGCGACCTGCAACATAGGTAATGACATGATACTTTCCTCTTAAACGGAAGCCGCGTTAGCGCGGTCAATTAAATCAAGAACGTCCTGCTCGGTACGGCAGGCACGTAAACGGTCAAAATTGGCTTCATCTTCAAAGAGATTGACGATCTGCATGATGCCCACTTCCTGGTGGGTATTGGCATCAACCGCCGCCATGGTGATCAGGATGTCGACCGGATCGTTATCTTCATGGTTAAACACCAGCGGCTCTTTCAATGTCACCAGCGCAAACCCGGTTTTTTTAACGCCCTCTTCCGGACGACCATGCGGCATTGCCAGCCCCGGCGCCAACACAAAGTAGGGACCGAACTGTTCCACGCCATCAAGAATGGCCTGGTAGTAACGCGGCTCGACGACGTCAGCCTTAACCAGTAGATCCACACTCAGCTTTACCGCCTCCTGCCAGGTGCTGGCTTCTGCCTGTAACAGGATGGAGTTATTTTCGGCGAGCGAATCACGTAATTTCATCAGTCCCCCTTACTTCACGCCCTGCGGGAAATGTTCGTTGATCACTTCCAGCAGCTTTGGGCCAAAATCGGCAGGCGACAGCATGTTGCGCACGCCAACCACATATTTATTACCCGTCACGGTGATCTCACCGGCGATATGAGTAGAAGCGATAATGATGTCCGCGCCACCCAGTTCACTTTTGTATTCGCCCACTGCGCAGCTGTTTACGGTGTGGTCAATATTTGATTGGGTCAAAAACTGGTCCACTTTCATTTTCATGATCATGGAGCTTCCTTGCCCGTTGCCACAGACAGCCAGGATACGTACGGTCATAATCAAACTCCTAATTAAGCAGCGTTTTCTGCCAGTTGTTTTTCAGCGTCTTCTTCAGCGCGCAATGCACGCCCTGCGAAGACCATATAAGCCAGTGCGATTACGATAATGACGGCCATGAAGACGATGCCGACGGAGAAGAAGCCCTGCATCATCGGCGGTGCCAGAATTGACCAGTCCGCCATACCCATCCAGGCGCTCATGCCTGTCAGCTTCACTGCCCACACGCAGCCAAAGATCTCGATCATCCCCATCACCAGACAAATCTTGAGTGCCGCGCGCCAGCCGCCGAAGTGGTTAGCAAACACGCCGATAGTGGCGTTAGAGAAGAACATCGGGATAAAGCCCGGAATAATCAGAATGGAAGAGCCGCAGCCTACGAGGATACCCACCGCGATCAGCTGGCCGATGGTGCCCCACATAAAGCCCCAGACAACTGCGTTCGGCGCGAAGCTATAAATCGCGGCGCAGTCAATCGCCAGTACGGCACCTGGAATCAGGCGCTGGGAGATACCGTTAAACGCTTCAGAGAGCTCAGCGACGAACATGCGCACGCCCTGAGTGATGATGAAAATCGCGACGGCAAACGAGAAGCCGGTTTGCAGAATGTAGACCGTCCAGTGGGTTTTACCCGCCATCGCCTGCACAACGTCGATACCAAAGGAGAGCAGAATCGCACCGAAGAAAATCGTCATTACGATCGCCGTAGACACGATGTTGTCATGGAAAATATTCAGCCAGCCAGGCAGCTTAAGATCTTCAACACTCTCTTCTTTCTTACCCAGATACGGCGCGACTTTATAGGCGATCCAGGAGGCGAACTGCTGCTGGTGACCAATAGAGAAACCGCAGCCGTCTGTCACTTCCTGCGTCGGCTTGTACATCATGTTGGACGTGATGCCCCAGTACAGGGAAACCAGCACCGCTGTACAGATAATCGTGGTCCACATCGGATAGCCGAAGATATAGAAGGAAACAGCGATTAAACCCGCCTGCTGAAACATGATATGCCCGGTAAGCATGATGGTACGGATACCGGTGATACGCCGCAGCAGGACGTAACAGATGTTCAGCGCCAGCGCCAACAGTACGGCATAGCCGACCCAACTGTAGGCGTCGCCCATCCGCTCAATAGTCGCCATCATCGACGCGTAGGTGTCAGAGATCGCCCCGTTGATACCGTAAACCTCAGACATCTTCGCGACGACAGGTTTAAAAGTGCTTGTCAGGATGCCTGACCCGGCCTGCAAAAGCATAAAACCGATGATGGTTTTAATGGTGCCTTTGATAATTACGCTGACGCTTTTACGCAGCAGGATATAGCCAAGACAGGTCACGATACCCAGCAATAGCGGGGCATTGGTCATAACCTGATTAAAAAAAACGGTAAAGATGTTGTAGAGGATCTCCATAACTCTCTCCAGAAAAAAATGGGAACACAAGGGGAAACCCTGCGTGGTTGGTGTCAACACTCTAGTAATCAAAAATAATCACCACAAGATTGAATTTGATTATTTGTGACGCGTCACGCAAATTATTTCCACTCACTGCGTAATGATTTTCAACCTGGCAACATAGAAATAAATTATGCCTTATAATTCATCATGTTGATGAGATATATGGATAAGTTTAGCACCCAGAAATCAGAGAATCTGTGAGCTGGCGAAGTTAAAATTCCACTTTTTAGCCATTGCAAAACGCTCAAAATGATGCAAGCATTAATCACAACAAATCACATCATGATTACTTTTGATTTAAACCGGGAGTCAAACGATGAGTAAAGTGAAAAGCATCACGCGGGAATCTTGGATCCTGAACACCTTTCCAGAGTGGGGAAGCTGGCTGAACGAGGAGATCGAACAAGAACAGGTCGCACCGGGCACCTTTGCGATGTGGTGGCTGGGCTGTACTGGGATCTGGCTGAAATCTGAGGGCGGCACTAATGTATGCGTCGATTTCTGGTGTGGCACCGGTAAACAAAGCCACGGCAATCCGTTAATGAAAGCGGGTCATCAGATGCAGCGCATGGCAGGGGTGAAGAAATTGCAGCCTAACCTGCGCACCACACCGTTTGTCCTTGATCCTTTCGCCATTCGTCAGATTGATGCCGTACTGGCGACTCACGACCACAACGATCATATTGATGTCAACGTTGCCGCGGCGGTCATGCAGAACTGTGCGGACGATGTTCCGTTTATTGGCCCGCAAACCTGTGTCGATCTGTGGATCGGTTGGGGCGTGCCGAAAGAGCGCTGCATCGTGGTTAAACCGGGCGATGTCGTAAAAGTCAAAGACATTGAAATTCATGCGCTTGATGCGTTTGACCGCACCGCGTTGATCACCCTGCCGGCCGATCAAAAAGCCGCTGGCGTTCTGCCTGACGGAATGGATGCGCGCGCTGTGAACTATCTGTTCAAAACGCCGGGTGGCTCGCTGTACCATAGCGGTGATTCCCACTATTCCAACTATTACGCGAAGCACGGTAACGAGCATCAGATTGACGTCGCGCTGGGCTCGTACGGCGAAAACCCTCGTGGCATTACTGACAAAATGACCAGCGCCGATATGCTACGCATGGCAGAAGCGTTAAACACCAAAGTGGTGATCCCGTTCCACCATGACATCTGGTCAAATTTCCAGGCCGATCCGCAGGAGATCCGCGTACTGTGGGAGATGAAGAAAGATCGTCTGAAGTACGGCTTTAAGCCGTTCATCTGGCAGGTGGGCGGGAAATTCACCTGGCCTCTGGATAAAGATAACTTTGAGTATCACTATCCGCGTGGCTTTGATGATTGCTTTACTATCGAGCCGGATCTGCCGTTTAAGTCCTTCCTGTAATACGCAAAAAGGGCAGATGCCTGATGGCGCTGCACTTATCAGGCAAAATGATCCCAGAAATTCTCCATTTTTATCTTAGTATTTTCAGGCTATTTCAAATATCATCTTTTACCATCATTTTGTATCGGAATAGCTCATGACTGAAGCACAAAGACATCAAATCTTATTGGATATGCTGGCACAGTTGGGCTTCGTAACCGTTGAGAATGTCGTTGAACGACTTGGGATCTCCCCCGCTACGGCACGTCGCGACATTAATAAACTCGATGAGAGCGGCAAACTTAAGAAAGTCCGCAACGGAGCTGAAGCCATCACCCAGCAGCGGCCACGCTGGACGCCGATGAATTTACATCAGGCGCAGAACCACGATCAGAAAGTGCGGATTGCTAAGGCCGCATCACAACTGGTTAATCCCGGTGAAAGCGTCGTCATTAACTGTGGCTCAACTGCGTTTTTACTGGGCCGTGAAATGTGCGGTAAACCCGTGCAGATCATTACTAACTATCTTCCTCTGGCAAACTTCCTGATCGATCAGGAACATGAAAGCGTGATCATCATGGGAGGCCAGTACAATAAAAGCCAGTCAATTACCCTCAGCCCGCAGGGCAGCGAAAACAGCCTGTATGCAGGGCACTGGATGTTTACCAGCGGTAAAGGGTTGACCGCCGATGGTCTGTATAAGACCGATATGCTGACGGCGATGGCGGAACAGAAAATGCTGAGCGTGGTCGGGAAGTTGGTGGTTCTGGTGGATAGCAGTAAAATCGGCGAACGCGCGGGTATGTTGTTCAGCCGCGCGGATCAAATCGATATGCTTATCACCGGTAAAAATGCGAATCCGCAGATCCTGCAGGAACTTGAGAAACAGGGCGTTAGCGTTCTTCGCGTTTAAAGGTGTTGGCGGAAAAATGAGACGGTCGTCGCCAGTGCCTCAGGAGTAATACGGTGACGAACCCCTGGCTGCCACTGACAGATCAGATTCTGGTCAAGACCCGCCTGCATCAATGCCTGCTGTAAGCGGAGGGATTCCGCCGCCGGCACGACGTCGTCATCTTCGCCATGCCATAACAACAGCGGTCTGTCCGCCAGACGCGCGAGTTGCGTTGACACCTCCCACTTCGCTAACGGTGCAATAACGCTCTCGAACGCATCCTGCGCGCTGGGGGGAAACAGCGTGTGGGCCAGGTGAGTAAAATAGCCCGAGCCCATTAAGCTGGCGACGCATTTAACTTCCGGATGCTGGGTCATAATCCCCAGGGCGGTCATTGCCCCCATGGACGCTCCACCGACCGCCAGCCGATCGTCCAGTAGCCAGTTCTCCGCCGTAATAAGCGCACGTAACGCCGCAAACTCTTGAAAATTTTGCTGCAATATCTGCCAGAAATGCCCCATCCGCTCCTGCGTATTCCCCTTGAAGCGCTCTCCGTGATCTGGCGCATCTGGCATAATGACGCGAAAACCCGCCTGTGCTAACGCCACGGCAAAGTAGCTATAAACCAGGTTGGAGGAGGTGAATCCGTGGTAGAAGACAATAGTCGGTAAAGGCGTAACGCGTTTACCTTCAGGAAATGCGTGCAACAAAGAATGTTCAGCAAATTGACGCGTTTCAATTTCAATCATTTGAGGCCCCTTTTTTCTCTGGTATGCCATGAGGCATTCCATTAAGCAAGGCTAAGTGCGCGGTAACGATTCATAATGTTGAGAACTGGATTACGCTTTCGCGACATTTTCATTCGAAAATCGCGCGGAAGGTAACATTTTGGGAACATTCCCCCAAAGGGAAATTAATAAGGCACTACACTATGGCTATCAGGAAACGAGAGAGAGTTATGCGTCGGTTTGCTACTTTGATGCTGGCTTTATTGTTAAGCGGATGTAGCGTACTGCAGGGTACACCGCAACCCGCACCGCCTGTTGCCGATCATCCTCAGGAGATCCGCCGCGACCAGACACAAGGATTGCAGCGCATGGGTTCTGTGACCTCGCTGGTGAGAGGTTCTCCGGATGATGCAATAGCAGAAGTCAAAGCCAAAGCCGTTGCCGCGAAAGCAGATTATTACGTTATCGTTATGGTTGATGAAACCATCATAACGGGCCAGTGGTACTCACAGGCTATTTTGTATCGTAAATAACAGTACATTGATTTTTATTTGTTTTTACATTGCTTTGCATCTCTGTGCGTTTACCTGTGCACAATAAACCATCAGCCAGAGGCTGGACGTTTATTTCGCCGATGGAATACCTCGTTAAAAGCGAGGAAACGTAAAATGGAGCTGACAATGAAACAATCACTTACCTTATCCTCACTGCTGCTTACCGCCGGACTGGCGACGACGACGGCGCAGTCTGCAGAATTTGCCAGCGCGGATTGTGTTACCGGTCTGAATGAAATTGGCCTGATTTCTGTCAGTAATATTGAAGGTAATCCGCAAGATGTGGAACGTATTGTCGCGTTGAAAGCGGATGAACAAGGCGCATCATGGTATCGCATTGTTCAAATGTATGAAGATCAGCAGCCAGATAACTGGCGCGTAAAGGCTATTCTGTATGCGTAATCATGTGCCGGATGGCGAAAACTTATTCGTCCTACACAGACCGTAGGCTGATAAGACGCGATAGCGTCGCCATCAGGCATAAAATATTACCGTCCCCCTCCCGTCGCCCTCAGTAATACCGCGTCTTGCACCTGTTCTGATAAACGAATTCCTCCGCGCGTATCCAGCATCATCTGGCACCAGGCCTGTGCAATGGGTGGAGAAGCATGTTGCAGCATCTCAGCGCCACAGCCCAGCAGGAAAAGCTGCTGTGTGATCTCACGCCCCAGCTCTTCAGACGGTTTGCGCAGGCGTTGCTGAAGCTGACGGACCGCACGATCATAATGCCTGTCCTGGCCTTTGACCTTAGAAAAGGCAGCATTGAGTAACTCGTCAATACCTGTTTGTTTACTCAGCACGCGAAGCACATCCAGACACATTACGTTGCCCGATCCTTCCCAGATGCTATTTACCGGCATTTCCCGATACAGCCTTGGCAGTTCACTCTCTTCGCAATACCCGATCCCACCAAGCACTTCCATCGCCTCAGCAACAAAGGGAATCCCCCCCTTACAGACGGCGAATTTCGCCGCTGGCGTGAACAGACGAGCCCAAAGCATCTCTTCTGCCTCGTGACGACGATCCCAGGCGCGAGCCAGACGAAACAGCAACGCGGTTTGCCCTTCTAACTGAAGCGCCATGCGGCTTAACACCTGACGCATCATCGGTTGTTCGATCAGCGGCTTACCAAAGACCTGCCGCTGATGCGCATGGTAAACCGCAATGGAAAACGCACGCCGCATGAGTCCATGGCTGCCGAGCGCGCAATCAAAACGCGTCATACCGCCCATCTTCAGGATGTGACGGATCCCTTCACCTTCCTCACCTAACAGCCAGCCGATAGCATCCTGAAACTCCACTTCACAACTGGCATTAGAACGGTTCCCCAGTTTGTCTTTTAATCGTTCGATTCGGACGGCATTGCGCTGACCATCAGGTAAAAAACGCGGGACAAAAAAGCAGGACAGACCGCCTTTTGCCTGAGCCAGTATCAAATGCGCATCGCTTTGCGGCACAGAGAAAAACCATTTATGTCCCACCAGCCGATACGTGCCATCCTCCAGTCGCTCTGCCCGGGTAGAATTACTCAACACATCGGAACCACCTTGTTTTTCGGTCATTCCCATTCCAATGAGTAACCCTCGCTTTTGCCCGCCAGGCACCAAATGCGAGTCATAGCGATCGCTCTGGAGCGGTGTCTGCCAGTCGGAAAAGGTGTCGGGTAACATGCGTTGCAACAACGGAGTGGCCGCAAAAGTCATAGTGATGGGGCATAGCGTCCCCGCTTCAACCTGGGCATGCAGGACAAAGCGCGCAGCACGGGCGGTGAACGATCCCGCGCGGGCTTCGTCTTCCCAGGGGAGATTATGAACGCGGTTGCCGCAGAGTCCCTGCATCAACAAATGCCATGCGGGGTGAAAACGAACGTCATCCAGACGCTGTCCCTGCGGATCGTAACGCAGGAGTTCTGGTGGCCAGGCATTAGCCAGTCGCCCCAGCTCAAGTGATTCTCCTGTGCCGAGTTGCTGTCCGATACTGGCGAGAAGTTCGCTATCCCAGCCAGCACCTTCACGGGCCACAGCCTCGCAAAGAGCGCCATCGGACAGGAATAAATTACTGTTATTAAGCGGAGTCGGTTGGTTGAAAACGGTATGAGTGTGCCAATTCATTGTGTCTCCCTCCTTCAACGGCGGCACCATTAATTATGGTCACAGCCGAGTGAATGGCGACTGAGGGAGATCACAAAAGTGGGATTAACCCGCGATGTAATGCGGGATGAAACGCGAAGTATCTTTAGTGATCAAGGTATTATCTTCACGGATCCCCATACCACACGCTTCGTCATCGACGATCCAACTGCCGATCAGCGTGTAACTGTCACCAAAACGCGGCAACGGCTGAAATGCCTGGTAGATCATCGGCTCATCGGCATAATCGCCCTCTGCATGTTCAAGAACCTGCTGCTTTCCGTCAAAAATGGTGACGTTTCCGCCTTCACGGGAAAAGATCGGCTTGCGCACATAGCTTTCGCCTGCGCCGACAAGCGGCTTTTCACCGTCGAACCAGGACGGAAGCAGGTTTGGGTGATTGGGGAAGAATCGCCACAGCAGCGGCATCAGACCTTTGTTGCTGAGGATGCTCTTCCAGAGCGGCTCAACCCACTGTTCCCGGCGTTTCCGCAGTAGAGGACCGTTATCGTCACGCATCATCCACTCAAGCGGATAGAGCTTAAACGCGCGACGAATCACATTGTCATCCAGATCGGTCAACACTCCGCCGACACCTAAACCCAATTCTTCCAGATAGATGAACCGCGTTTCCTGCCCCGCCTGCTGCGCGCAATCCTGCAAATAGAGCACCGTGGTGCGATCTTCGTCGGTATCCTGGCAACAGCAGAAATAGAACGGTTCCGGGCTGTATAGCTCAGCAAAACGCGAGATCAAACGCTCCTGGATCGCGTTGTACTGATCGGCATCGCGCGGAATAACGCCGCTGCGACGCGCATCCTCCAGCCACAGCCATTGAAAATAAGCCGACTCATACAGCGAGGTTGGCGTATCCGCGTTATATTCCAGTAACTTAACCGGGTCGCTTCCGCACCAGACAAAATCCATCCGGCCATACAGCGTCGGATCGCGACTGCGCCAGCTTTCCGCAATAACGTCCCAGTACAGCGGAGGAATCGCCAGTTGCTCAAGGATTTGCTCATCCTTCACCGCACGATCCACCACCTCCAGACACATTTGATGGAGTTCAGCAGTCGGCTTTTCGATCTGCTCTTCGACCTGTCGCAACGTAAAGCGGTATGCGCGACTTTCATCCCAGTAAATTTCGTTATCAATGATATGAAAATCGAAACCGTGATCGTCGGCGATTTTATCCAGATCTCGCCGCACAGGCACATCATGTCGCAGCATGATTAGCCTCCCCAGCTTCCACGTGCGCTGGACGAGCGCCCGTAACCGCCGCGAGAAACCGTCGACGCTTTCTTCGTGCTGTAGCTATGGCTGGTAGCGGTGTTGCTTTTCCCGGAGCCCGTACGCCAGGAATAGTCCCCGGAGGTGGTACGCCAGACAGGGCGCGATGCGTAGGAAGAGCCTCCGCTGGAATAAACGTACTGCTCATCCCTGTCTTTGCGGATCGCGCGGCTGAGCAGGAAGCCGGAAATAACCGGGATCCAGCTTTGTCCAATATTGTCGTAATAACAGTTACCAAATTGAGACTGGCAACTGTTCTGCGTCATGTCCTTCGGCAAATTCGCGTAAAAATCGGTCTTCGCATTATTCCACCCTTCCGCGCAAACGCTGGCGTTATTGCCGTCATCAATGCAGTCCTGCACCGTCGAATAAAATATTCCATCGCCATCGTTATCAACATCATCGCTGTCGCTGCACCCTTTTAAGACAAAGAAGGCAGCGCCACCCATGATCGCTAACGTCAGAAATTTACCGCTGTACCGACTGCGTTTGGGTTCAAAAGGATTTACCGGACGGTCAATCCGGGTAATTGCGGAATGGCCCACGCCTGCATTCCGCCGCCTGTTTCTTGGTTTCTTAGCCATGATCGTCCGTTACCATGTCATGCAGGCAGCGTTAAAAATACCGCCCGCTAACGCAGCTGTCCCCATGAAGAGTCCTGCCGCAGTGTTGTGATTAATAATCTTCTCGCTGAGCGCTGGCATATAGAGCCGGACGCCACCATAAATAATCAACTGGATCACCAGCGCAATACCCCCCCAGGCAAAGTAATCGGGAATACTGACGGAGTTGATTGCCGCGCTGGATAAAGGAATAACATATCCCAACAGGGTGCCACTAAAGGCCAGTGATGCAGCCGTATTACTATTTTTAATCAGTTGCCACTCATTATGCGGCGTAATTTTTGAGTAGATAAAAAGGAATAGTATTGTCATTGCTGCGCCAATAAAAAAATAGGCACAGAAGGCCAGTAATGAATCCAGTATGTGCATCTCATTCTTCCCTGTAATTAACCAATTATATTAAGCGATGTTAGTGGAATATCGACGCCCAACGCGCGCGAGAAAACCCACTCCAGCTCGCCCTGTTCGTTAAATGTCTCTTCACCATTAAGGAGCAAGTACTCCCAGGTTTCTTCGTTAATTTGCCGCTGGTAGCCCATTGTAAAATTATGGACATCCCACTTTGCATGTTGCTGGTTTTCCACTTTTTCCAGCATGAAGATGGGTTCGATATTTCCCGGCTCTTCGCTGTTAAAGAAGCGTTCCCACTGTTGCTCTTGCCAGACTATTGTTGGTGTGCCCATCGCCTTCGGGCTAATGGCGGAACGCCAGTGAGATTCCTGATTGATGCCGTGACACGCTTCATAAACAAACAGTTTGATGTCTTCAATGTCGTCAACGTCAGCACCCCCGGTGGTACTGATTTGCAGAAACTCGTCGCCGGAAGTGTAATAACGGAAAATCTGGCTACCCCCGCCAAGGTCGATATGGCTGATCGCCGCAACGGTATATTCCTCGCCGGGAAGCTCAATCATCATGTCCTCTTCCAGCAGGCGAAACGCGAGCGTATCCAGCGTAAAACCGGCCCGTAAATGCAGCCCCAGCGGGCCGCGAATCCGTGCCGGCTCTGCTGTGTTTCCACCCAGCAGTCGTTGCAAAAATTGCTTCATAATGCTTCCCTTATTTCTTGCCAGGCGACCTCTTCCGCAAGGATCCGGCTATTTCCGACAAGATGTAACCACATACCGCCCCGCACCTCGGTTGAGATAACGGGATTGAGTTCCATCCCACGTCCGTTTTTACAGTGGCTGATACCCAGCACTGTGGCATCGTGATGCAGTTTCATATAGCGCATTAACGCGCCGTAGTGCATCGGTGGCACCGTTTCCGGAACCGGTAAGACAAAGCCCGTATCGCCAAGCATCGGGTTCATGATCGACGCAACGGATTGTGAGGAACCCGGATCCTGAATGGAGCGTGAAAGCTGTTCAGCGGAAAGATTGCGCACAATTTCCATATGAGGACAGTGCGTTTCCAGCAGTCCGGCATAGCGTTCATCTTCGAGATAAACGACAACGTGACAATGTTCAGGAATGAAATCGGCCAGCGACAGTGCCGACGTGAAGGTTTGCTCGTCCGTTCGGGCGAAAATAATGACGCTTTGACAGTGGCGAAGCCCCATTCGCTGGTGCTCTTGCGGGTCATTAACATTGCTTACGCGGATAAAATCCACCCAGCTGTTACCCGCCAGCGGGTGCTGAATATCGTCCCACTCGCATAACAACACCCGCTCAAAGGCCCGACGGGTGTCGTACAACAGCAACGAAATCATTTTCTCAGTCTGGTGACCGCGCCAGCCAATCACCAGCATATGCTTGTGCAGATGACGAAAATCGCCCATCCCTGTCATTCCTTTCGCTAACATTCCCTGTACCTGCGCGATGACTTTTCCCATAAAAGCGCCGAATAACCCGACGCTGACCGGAATTTGCCAGAGCGCCGTGAACAAGCGCCCTCCGGTCGTTTGAGGACTCAGATCGCCAAACCCCAGCGTGGAGCCCACCACGGAACTGTAATAAACAAAATCGCTCAGGCTGCCAACCAGAGCGGTTTCATGCAATAACCTCATAACCAGGTAACACAACAGATACTGGCCGATAAACATCCCGGTCAGGGCGGGCCAGGTTAATCTACTCAGATGGCGCTGACAGGTTCTGACCAGCCAGGTAAACAGCATTACTCGCCTTTCTGTTGCTGCAGTCGCGCCAGAACGTCCTGAGCAGAGCTTTTATTTGCTCCGCCAATGCCGACCTCAGCCAGACGCTCGTCCAGATCGCGACCATCGGTCACTTTCTCCAGTTGCGTCGCCGCATCCAGTCGCGCCTGACGCTCGGCCTGCCGCGTCTGGATACGCTTGAGCGATTCCGCCGCTGTAGAGACATTGGTGGTTGCGCCCAGGGTTGAGGTCGTCACGGACTGCTGTGCGCGCTGCATCGCTTCTGTGGCTTTAACCACTTCAAGCTGCTGCTCAAATTGTGAAATACGCTGGGCGGTCGCCGTCACGGCTTTCTCTACGGCATTTCGCGCGACTTCAAGGTTCGCAAGTACGTGTTCTTCAGCAGTAATCAGGTTCTCCAGACGCGCAATCTCTTCGGCGACCTCATTCACTAAGCCAGCATCGACATTTTTACTCAACGCTTCCAGGGCACGCTTTTCGAGGCTGGATTTTCGCTCGCGCAGATCCTTCAGTTTGTCATTACTCAGTTTTACCCGGGCAAGCAGATCCACACGAGACTTCCCGGCCTTATCGAGTTCACCTTTCGCATCACGAATATGCTGTTCCAGCATCCGTACACCCTGTGCTTCTTCAATAGAAGACTCCGCCTGGGAAATCATCGATTTGCCGAGCGTGAATAAACTTTTCAAAATTCCCATTCTGTATATTCCTTATTATGCCTGAGCGTACTCTTCCGTGATTTCAGCAAGATCCAGCGCGTTTTCTACCAGCGTTGTCATTTCGAGGGTCACATCAGCCAGTGAGGAACCTAGTGATAATGCGCCAAAAACCACATAATATTCTTCGTTCTGCACGCGAGAGATACCCACCGAAGATAACGGTAGAATTTTTTGGTTGCGTAATAAGAATACGTTAAATTCTGCCTGATTTGGAATACGACTCACCGGACAAATAAGGGTTTCAATAATGATCTGGCGAGAAGTAAATAATACCGACAATTGCAAATCACCATAATCATTCATTTTAATGATTATTGAATTATCGTTATCGATGAGATCTATATTCATACCATCAGCGGTACGTAGCGCATTAGCCAGCGCCTGCGGGCTCCATGTCATATATTAATCCATATGTTAATTATTTAACGATTAATTATTTGTATATCTAATTTCGCCTCATATATTACGCATAACCGATAAAAAAAAACCATCCACAAAGGGATGGTTTATTCTGAAAAATAAATTTAGCTGCGTTGACGAACGGCCTCAAAAAGGCAGATGCCCGTCGCAACGGAAACGTTGAGCGATGACACGCTGCCGGCCATCGGAATGCTGATCAGCTCGTCGCAGTGTTCGCGAGTCAGACGGCGCATACCTTCACCTTCTGCCCCCATCACTAATGCCATGCGACCGGTCATTTTGCTCTGGTACAGCGTATGGTCAGCTTCACCCGCCGTCCCCACAATCCAGATGTTCTCTTCCTGGAGCATACGCATGGTGCGCGCCAGGTTCGTGACACGAATCAACGGTACGCTTTCTGCTGCCCCACAAGCGACTTTCTTCGCGGTCGCATTCAGCTGTGCAGAGCGATCTTTCGGGACGATCACCGCATGGACGCCAGCGGCATCTGCACTACGCAGGCAGGCCCCGAGGTTATGCGGATCGGTGACGCCGTCGAGGATCAGCAAGAAAGGCTGGTCGAGTGAGGCGATCAGATCCGGTAGATCGTTCTCCTGGTACTGACGCCCCGGTTTCACGCGGGCAATGATGCCCTGATGCACGGCACCTTCGCTTTTCTCATCCAGAAATTGACGGTTCGCCAGTTGGATGACCACGCCCTGCGCTTCAAGAGCATGGATCAGCGGCAGCAGGCGTTTATCTTCACGGCCTTTGAGAATAAAAACATCCTGAAAACGTTCAGGAGCGCGCTCCAGCAGGGCCTGCACCGCATGGATGCCATAAATCATTTCACTCATTAAACTTACTCGTTTTGGGCGGTGTGCGCCGGGTTAAATTAGCCGTGAGAAAACTCACATGCCCCCATTATAACCGACCCGGCCTTCAAATCGACCCTGTCAGCCTTAACCACTGACTGACACCGTCATTTAAACCACTTATTAACGTAAGTGACGCTTCGCCTCCTGACGAACCCGATGCAGGACGTGATGCTTAATCTCGCTATACAAGGGATGTTCAGCAAGGGTTTCAATATTCCGTTCCCGCCCAAACGGCAGACGAATCTCATCGACGATTTTTCCCGGTTTTGCCGACATGATCAGAATACGGTCAGCCAGAAAGAGCGCCTCCTCCACGTCGTGGGTGACGAACAGTAATGTGGTGCCCGTGGACAGCCAGGCCTCACGCAATAACTCTTGCATCATCAGTCGGGTTTGCGCATCCAGCGCACCAAATGGTTCATCAAGCAGTAGCACTTCCGGGCCAGGAAGCCAGGCACGAGCCAGCGCCACACGTTGTTTCATACCACCAGAAAGCTGCCAGGGCGCATGATGTTCAAAGCCCTTCAGCCCTACGCGTTCCAGCCATAACTGCGCCTGGGCGTTGGTTTCATCTTTACGATGTTTGCCCAAACGGGGGCCAAAAGTGACGTTGTCCAGCACCGATAGCCACGGGAAAAGATTGGGCTGCTGGAAGATCATTCCGCGATCCGGGCCCGGTTGTGTTACCGCTTTTCCCCCCGCAACCACTCGTCCCCGATCCGGTTGATTAAATCCAGCGACCAGGTTCAGGATAGTGGACTTCCCACAACCAGAGGGTCCAAGCAGTACCACAAACTCGCCGCTGTTTAACGACAGGTTAATGTCTTCCAACACCGTAAACGGCTGCGGTTTTGCCGCAAAGGAGAGCGAGACATTTTCCAGGGTAATCGCACTCATTATTCTTTCCCCGCCCAGGGAACAGCCAGACGCTGTAACCCCAGCAACAACAAATCGAGCAAGTATCCAATACCGCCCAGAAGTAAAATTCCCAGCATGACGATATCAGTGCGCAAATAAGAGCTGGCGTTGATCACCATCCAGCCCAGACCAGAACTGGCCGCAACCATCTCTGCGGCAATCAGTGACGTCCAGCCTATGCCAATGGAGAGTCTGACGGTCGTGAAGAGATCGGGTAACGCGTCGGGCAATACCACACGCATAAAGATCTGCCTGCGTGAAGCGCCGAGCGTTTGTGCCACGCGAATCCGCGAACGCCCAATGCGGTCAACGGCTGCCGAAGCGCCGACCACCACGCTCAAAAACGTGGCAATAAAGATCAGGAAAAACTTCGATGCCTCACCGATTCCCAACCAGACTACTGCCAGCGGGATCAGCGCAATTTTTGGCAAAGGACGAAGAAACTGAACAAAAGGATTAAGCACCGCCGCCAGGCCATCCGACATCCCCATCAACAGACCCAGAGGAATACCGATAGCAATCGCCACCGCAAACGCGCTTAGCGCACGCGCCAGGCTAATCACAATATGTTCCCACAGCGGCACCTGACGGTAGCCGTCGGCCATCAGTTCTTCCGTTGTCAGACCAATATCGGTGAGAGACGGTAACAGCAGTGAGTCAACCCACTGCCGTGTCGCCGCCAGCTGCCAGACGATAAAGAAAACCACCACCGACAACACACTGATGGCGATATGCTGACGTAATCTCATTTTGCCGCCGCTTCGCGAATGTAACGAGAATCAATCGCCGTATCCCAATTAGCCGGAATATCACGCTTACGGATCTCACCAATACCGGCAAGGAAATGGGAGGTTTTGCTCAACGCTTTGCCAATACCGCTGTCAGTGGTTTGCGTACCGTTCCCCAACCAGTCAGCGGTTCCTTGCTCGGCAAGCGTGGGATATTCCAGTCCGCCCAGGGTATTTGCAGCCGTAGTGACTGGCGCGCCAACCTCTTTGGAGACAATCCCAGCAGCACGTTCCGGATCGTTTTTGAACTCATCCACTTTCTGCTGATGCACACGCAGGAAAGCGGTAACCGCATCAGGATACTGCTCAGCAAAGGCTTTACGCACAACATAGTTGTTGTAGATCAGATAGCCATCTTTTTGCAGATCTTTGGTCGCAAAAACCTGATGCCCACCCGAAGCTTCCAGTTCCTGAGCGAACGGTGCCCAGACATAACCAGCATCAATATCACCACGTTTCCAGGCCGCCACCATCTCAGCAGGGCGCAGCGGTAACAGCGTGATTTTGCTACGATCCAGCTTGTTCACGCTGATCGCGGCTTCAAGGGCATACTGCGCCGTCGAATTTGGTGGATATCCGACGCGTTTACCCTCAATATCCTTGATGTTGACTATGTCGTCTTTCCCAATCAGACGCTCATAGTTGGCTATCACCCCTGAAACACCAATAATCTCCACCGGTAATTTACGGACAATACCTGCCGTCGCCGGACTGGAGCCAAAATTGGCAATATCAATCGCATTGCTGGCGAAATAATTTAGCGCATCAGCGCCTGAAGCAAATTGCACCCATTTCACTTTCGTGTTTAAGGCTTTATCCAGAGAACCATCCGCTTTTGCCAACATTAATACCTGAGAGCCACCGCTATATGCCACCCGAACTTCAGTTGGCGTCTCAGCAAAACTCATATTCGCCCACAAACCACCCACGGCCGTTAATAATAAGAGAGTTCTTTTCATTTTATTTATCCTTTGAAGAATCCGAATATTGAGTCCGACATCGTAACGGACTACGCCTATATTTAAGACGTTAGTTAATTTGCCATAACTGCGAACATCGCTCTGCCAGTGCCTGAGCCGGGTCATATGTCAGATGATGAAATGGAGTATTGATCGCCGCTAGTGCGACAGGTACTTCTGTACACGCCAGCACCAGCTTTTGCGCCCCACGCTTAAACAATGCATTAGCCTGCCGCACTAACAACGCTCCCCCTTCAGCCAGCGCGCCGCGTTTGACGGCATAACAACCGGGTACGAACCACTGTGTCAGCTCCTCTGCTGTTGGCTCCAGCACAGTAATGCCCTGCGCAGCCAGCCTCTGCTGATACCATCCAGCATCCAGCGTGCCTTTTGTCGCGATAATGCCCACTCGCGAAGGTTTGTCATCAGACTGAGCCAATGCCTCCAGCGTGGCGTCAACGATATGCAAGATGGGCGCGTTACTCACTTCACTGAGCGCGTTATACCAGTGGTGTGCCGTATTACAAGGGATTGCAATATGGCTTGCTCCCACCTGATTTAGCGTCCTGATACCGTGTAGCAGTTGTGGTAGAGGTGACGGTCCCGTTCCTGCCAGCGCTTGCTGGCGATCCGCTATTTGCGGCACATTCCAGACGACCATGGGGATTTGCTGCTGATCGCTTTGCGCAGGCGTGGCATCCAGCAGGCGACGTTGAAAATCCAGCGTCGCCAGGGGACCCATTCCCCCCAACACGCCAAGCAAGAAGGGTTTAGCCATGCTCCAGCACCTGCCGGTAACCAAACAGCCCCGCCGATCCCCCGGTATGGATAAAGACAATGTTCTCATCCCGGCGGAAGTGACCTTTACGAATAAGGTCAATCAACCCTGCCATACCTTTTGCGGAGTAAACGGGATCAAGCAAAATACCTTCATGACGAGCCAGCAACGTCAGCGCCTCCAGTGTCCCTTCCGTCGGCAAACCGTACCCATCGCCAACATAATCACTATTCACCACTACCGCGTGACGCGACAACTCTCCCGGTACGCCAAGCCGTTCCCGCGTACGGGAAGCCAGATTCCACACGTTCTCTTCCTGTTTTGCTTTAGGTGCCCGCACGCTGATACCCAGCACGGAAACATGGCTGTGGGTTGCCGTAAAGCCCGCTACTAATCCCGCCTGAGTACCGGTACTGCCCGTGGCATGAACGACGTGATCAATGCGCAGTCGGCGTTCAGATGACTGATACAGCAGCTCTTCAGCACAGGCGACATAACCCAGCGCTCCCGTCGGGTTCGAACCGCCCCCCGGAATGATATATGGGTTGTACCCTTGATCGCGCAACGTTGCGGCATACTCTTCCATTGCCTGCTGCATATCCGTGCCACCAGGCAGATGAGCAACGATTTCCCCTCCCAGCAAGTTATCGAGTAATACATTGCCAGAGCGCTGATAATCTTCGCCAAAATCAGTCACGCGTTTTTCCAACAGCGCTTTCGCTTTTAACCCAAGCTTTGCAGCACCTGCGATTGTCTGACGGACATGGTTTGATTGCGTCGCCCCCTGGGTGATGACCACATCCGCTTTTTTCTCCAGTGCATCTGCCAGAAGGAATTCCAGCTTGCGGGTTTTATTTCCGCCACTTGCCAGACCGGTCGCGTCGTCGCGTTTAATCCATATATTTGGACCACCTAATAATTTACTTAAATTACTCAGCGGCTCCAGCGGCGTGGGAAAATGGCCAAGAGAAACTCTTGGAAAACGAGCCAGATGCATAAGTGCTCCTTGCTATTAATGATTTCAAAAAGTGAAATTCACTATACACATCTGCCGAAGATGGCTAATCAAAAAGAATAAATAACGATTACTGAAAAATGAATAAGCAACAAGAAAGGGGTAATACAGATATTGAATATTCTTATGCGGAATGACTTACAGCAAAAAAGAATAACCCCTTCGTCTGGAAGGGGTTATTAGAAGCAATTACTACGCGGGTTTCTTTTTAGCGGCACGCTTTGCTTTTGTCGCCGCCGCTATTTTTTGCGTTTTCTCAGAAGGCTTTTTCGCTTTTTTGGCCTCTTTCTTCGCCGCCTTTGGCTTTTGTTTCTTCTCACCACGGAAAGCGCTGTCTGGCTCAAAGTTCACTTTTTTGCCTGCCTGGCGGCGACGCCCGGACTTTTTACCCGCATCGCCTTTTTTCGCGTTCTCGCGCGCCGTTTTGCCGACATTACGCGGCGCACGCTCGCTGGAGATCAGGCTGAAGTCGATTTTACGCTCATCCATATTGACCGCTTCTACGCGAACTTCCACGCGGTCGCCAAGACGATAAGTCTGGCCGCTGGATTCGCCGGTCAGACGCTGTCCAACCTGGTCAAAACGGTAGTAGTCGTTATCCAGTGAGGAGACATGCACCAGGCCATCAATAAACAGCTCATCAAGACGGACAAAGAAGCCAAAGCCGGTTACGCTGGCAATCACGCCTTTAAACACGTTGCCGACCTGATCCAGCATAAAGTCACACTTCAGCCAGTCAGAAACGTCACGCGTCGCTTCGTCAGCACGACGTTCTGCCATGGAACAGTGCTGACCCAGTTGCAGCATCTCTTCCATCGAATAGTGATAGCCGCCGGTTTCTGTAGTGTTGCCCTTATGCCCCTGCTCTTTCGCCAACAGATACTTAATGGCGCGGTGCAAAGAAAGGTCCGGATAACGGCGGATGGGTGACGTAAAGTGAGCATACGACTGCAATGCCAGCCCAAAGTGGCCCCGGTTTTCCGGATCGTAAATCGCCTGTTTCATGGAACGCAGCAGCATGGTCTGCAACATCTCTGCGTCTGGACGATCGGCGACGGATTCCAGCAACTCGGCGTAATCGCGCGGTTCCGGCTTGTTGCCGCCCGGCAGTTCAAGCCCCAATTCAGCAAGTACTGAACGGAACGAGGTGATCGCCTCGGTGGTCGGCTTATCGTGGATACGGAACAGCGCAGGCTCTTTAGCTTTCTCGACGAAACGTGCCGCTGAGATATTCGCCAGGATCATGCACTCCTCGATCAGTTTGTGCGCATCGTTACGATGGGTTTGTTCGATACGCTCAATACGACGTTCCGCATTGAAAATAAACTTGGCTTCTTCGCTCTCGAAGGAAATGCCTCCACGCTCCTCACGGGCTTGATCCAGCACCTTGTAGAGGTTGTGCAGCTCTTCGATATGCTTAACCAGTGGCGCATACTGTTCACGCAGCTCCTGGTCGCCTTGCAGCATATGCCAGACTTTGGTGTAGGTCAGGCGCGCATGGGAGCTCATTACGGCTTCATAGAACTTATAGCCCGTCAGACGACCTTTGGTTGAGACCGTCATTTCGCAGACCATACACAGACGATCTACTTGAGGATTCAGTGAACACAGGCCGTTAGAGAGCACTTCCGGCAGCATCGGCACAACCTGAGACGGGAAGTACACGGAGGTGCCACGGTTGCGCGCTTCTTGATCCAGCGGCGTTGGCGGACGCACGTAATAGCTTACGTCAGCAATTGCCACCCACAAACGCCAGCCACCACCGCGTTTCTTCTCACAATAAACCGCATCGTCGAAGTCGCGGGCATCTTCACCGTCGATGGTCACCAGCGGTAAATCACGTAAATCCACGCGCCCGACTTTGGCCTCTTCCGGCACTTCTTCTTTCAGTCCGGCAACCTGCTTCTCTACCGCCTGCGGCCAGATGTAGGGAATTTCGTGGGTACGCAGCGCCATATCAACGGCCATACCGGTGCCCATATTATCGCCCAGCACTTCTACGATTTTACCTACCGCTTTGGTACGACGCGTCGGACGCTGGGTAAGTTCAACCACCACCACAAAGCCCATTCGGGCGCCCATCACCTCTTCAGGCGGGATCAGGATGTCGAAGCTCAGGCGGCTATCGTCCGGAACAACAAAGCCCACGCCTGCGTCGGTAAAATAGCGACCAACAATCTGGCTGGTTTTTGGTACGAGGATACGCACGATGCGCGCCTCACGACGGCCTTTACGGTCCGCCCCCAGCGGCTGTGCCAGTACCTGGTCGCCATGGATGCAGGTCTTCATCTGCTCGCTGGAAAGGTACAGATCGTCTTTACGTCCCTCGACGCGCAGAAAGCCGTAGCCATCACGGTGGCCAATAACGGTACCTTTCAGCAGATCGAGACGTTCCGGCAGTGCATAGCACTGACGGCGGGTAAAGACCAGTTGTCCGTCACGCTCCATCGCGCGCAGACGGCGGCGAAGCGCTTCAATTTGCTCTTCGCCTTCAATGTTGAGTTCAACCGCCAGCTCATCGCGGTTGGCCGGTTTTTCACGTTTGGTTAAATGTTCGAGGATAAATTCCCGGCTTGGGATAGGGTTCGCGTATTTTTCTGCTTCGCGTTCCTGGAAAGGATCTTGTGACATTGAGGTTCCTCCATTGTCAGCTCTGATGAAGATTTTCGTCACTCCACCAGCAATAATTTATAAAGCGGTTGATTCTCTTCAACCAAATCGGCAAGCGTGTAGTTGTCCAACTCCGTCAGAAAACTATGCACGGCCTTAGAAAGCGCCTGTTTTAGTCGACAGGCAGGGGTGATATGGCAAAACTCGCTGCTACAATTCACCAGCGACAGCGGTTCGAGTTCACGCACCACGTCGCCGATACGAATCGTATTGGCCGCTTTGCCTAAACGGATCCCGCCGTTTTTTCCCCGGATGGCAGTAACGAAGCCCGTCCGGCTAAGTTGATTGATTATTTTGACCATATGATTACGGGATACGCCGTAGACTTCTGTCACCTCAGAAATACTGGTCAGGCGTCCTTCCGGTAGCGACGCCATATAGATTAGCGCACGTAATCCGTAATCAGTGAAACTCGTTAACTGCACATCAACCTCAAGGGAAAGGGGGAAACGAAATACAACTTATTTATATTGATGATAAACCAGCCACTAGCCAGGTCGCTAATTTATTTCAATGCGGGAAGGAAAAAAGCGAGGAGTTTGTGTTAAACGAAGCCGGATGACAGCAAATAATGCCTTATCCGGCTAACAAGCCCGATGAGTATAGCACCACCGGGCATCAATGACGACTTATGCGTCGAACGGGTCGCGCAGAATCATCGTTTCAGTGCGGTCTGGGCCGGTAGAAATAATATCAATCGGTACACCGGTCAGTTCTTCAATACGCTTAATGTAGTTCAGCGCTGCCTGCGGTAAGCCGCTACGTTCTTTCACGCCAAAGGTAGACTCTGTCCAGCCCGGCATGGTTTCGTAGATTGGCTCGATACCTTTCCAGTCGTCAGCTGCCAGCGGCGTTGTGGTCACTTCACGGCCGTCCGGCATGCGATAAGCGACACAGATTTTCACCTCTTTCAAACCGTCCAGTACGTCCAGTTTGGTCAGGCAGAAGCCAGACAAGGAGTTGATCTGCACCGCACGACGCACAGCAACGGAGTCCAGCCAGCCGGTACGACGACGACGACCAGTGGTCGCACCGTATTCGTTACCCTGCTTGCACAGGAACTCACCGATATCATCAAACAGCTCAGTCGGGAACGGACCCGCGCCCACGCGAGTGGAGTAAGCTTTGATGATACCCAGAACGTAATCCACATAACGCGGACCCAGGCCAGAGCCGGTCGCCACGCCACCTGCGGTGGTGTTTGAGGAAGTTACGTACGGATAAGTACCGTGGTCGATATCCAGCAGCGTACCCTGCGCACCTTCAAACATGACGAAATCGCCACGCTTACGCGCCTGGTCAAGCAGATCGGAAACATCAACAACCATAGCAGTCAGGATGTCGGCAATCGCCATGACATCGTCCAGCACTTTCTGGTAGTCAACAGCTTCCACTTTGTAGAAGTTAACCAGCTGGAAGTTGTGATACTCCATCACTTCTTTCAGTTTTTCAGCGAAGGTAGCTTTGTCGAACAGATCGCCAACACGCAGGCCGCGACGAGCCACTTTGTCTTCGTATGCAGGCCCGATACCACGTCCAGTGGTGCCGATGGCTTTCGCGCCGCGCGCTTTCTCACGTGCGTTATCCAACGCAACATGGTAATCGAGGATCAGCGGACACGCTTCGGACAGCAGCAGACGCTCACGGACAGGGATACCACGGTCTTCCAGTCCTTTCATCTCTTTCATCAGCGCAGCAGGCGACAGCACAACGCCGTTACCGATGATGCTGGTGACGTTTTCGCGCAGAATACCTGATGGAATAAGATGGAGGACGGTTTTTTCACCGTTGATTACGAGAGTATGGCCCGCGTTGTGTCCGCCCTGATAGCGCACAACATATTTAGCCCGTTCAGTCAGAAGATCGACGATCTTTCCTTTACCTTCGTCACCCCATTGGGTGCCCAGTACGACGACGTTGTTACCCATTTTTCAAAATCACCGTTTGCTTAAAAATGGATTCTACCATCGCTTTTTCAGATATACAGCAGTTTTTACATGCAAAAACCCGCTAATTTTGCACACTATTTAATCAGCCAATCGTTTTCCTCAACATGTAGTAGACCACAACGCCCGCAACCACAAGTCCGCCGCCAAAACGACGCAATGTATTTTCCGGCAACAAGGTCATGGCGGTGATCATCTTCTTCCACGCTCGCGGATAGAGCATCGGTCCTAAGCCTTCCAGTACTAACACCAGAGCCAGCGCCAACCAGATTGTTGAGTTCATTAGATGTCCTTATAAAAAGAAAACCACCGCATCCCGGAAGATGCTGGTGGTTTTACTCACTGAAAACCGCAGGAGAGATTATCGCGTTGCGGTACTCGGTGTCTTCATGTAGCGGAAGAAATCACTGTCCGGGCTCATCACCATGACGTCCTGGTTTCCTTCAAAGCTCTTCTCGTAAGCACGCAGGCTACGGATGAAGGCATAGAAGTCAGGATCCTGGCTGAACGCATCGGCAAACAGTTTCGCTGCTTCAGCATCGCCTTCACCGCGCATGATGCGTCCCTGACGCTCAGCTTCCGCCAGCGTTTTGGTCACTTCATAGTCGGCTGTCGCGCGCAGTTTTTCGGCCTCTTCCTGACCCTGCGAACGGTGACGACGGGCTACAGCTTCACGCTCTGCGCGCATACGGTTGTAGATCGCTTCAGAGACTTCCGTCGGCAGGTTGATTTGCTTGATCCGCACATCCACCACTTCGATCCCCAACGCCGCCATACTGTTCGGGTTGATGACAGCAACTTTGCCATTGGTTTCAGCCTGAACACGTTCTGCGGCTTCCGCAATGGCGCTATCCGCCGCTGGCGTTGCCACTTCGTCTTCAGTGCCTGCAGAACCGGAGTTCAGTGCGTCGCGAACTTCCAGCGTCAGACGACCACGGGAGTCGGTCACAATGTCTTTCACATCCAGACGACCAATCTCAGAACGCAGACGGTCCGAGAATTTACGTTTCAGCAGCACTTCCGCCTGAGAAACATCGCCACCGCCTGTCGCCAGGTAGTAACGGCTGAAGTCGCTGATACGCCACTTGATATAGGAATCAACAATCAGGTCTTTTTTCTCTTTGGTGACAAAGCGATCGGCCTGGTTGTCCATGGTCTGAATACGTGCGTCGAGCATTTTCACTGATTCAATGAAAGGAATCTTGAAGTGCAGACCCGGTTCAAAAACCAACGGTTTGTTGTCATCGTCACGCAGAACTTTACCAAAGCGCAGCGTAATTCCGCGCTCGCCCTCTTTGACCACAAAGACAGACATGTAGAGCACTACCAGCACGATGATGATAATCGCGATAACAGACTTACGCATCGTTATTCCCCCTGACGCTGGTAGTCATTACGCTGCGCGTTAGCGCGGCGTTGGTCCATAATATCGCCCTGACTGGTGGACGAGGTGTTGCTTGCTCCGCTGCTGGAAGAGGAGGCCGGCGGTAAACGCAGCAGATTCGATCCGCTATCGCTCTTTACCGCTGGCGCGTTTCCACCTTTCAGCATCTGATCCAACGGCAGAACCATCAAATTACTGCCTTTATCGTTGACCAGTACTTTACGGGTATGGCTCAACACTTTTTCCATCGTCTCAATATACAGACGCTCGCGGGTAATCTGCGGTGCGGCTTTATATTCCGGCAGGATCTTCGCAAAACGAGCAACTTCACCCTGAGCTTCCAGGATGGTCTGAGTCTTATACGCACGCGCTTCTTCAAGAATACGCTGTGCCTGACCGTTCGCACGCGGCTGGACTTCGTTGGTGTACGCTTCTGCTTCACGGATGTATTGCTGTTCGTTTTCACGCGCGGCAATGGCATCGTCAAACGCGGCTTTCACCTCTTCCGGCGGACGTGCAGCCTGGAAGTTGACGTCCAGCAGGGTGATACCCATGTTGTACGGACGAATCGTCTCTTCCAGTTCACGCTGGGTATCGCTACGAATAACGGTACGCCCTTCGGTCAGGATACGGTCCATGGTGTATTTACCGATAACGCCACGCAGGGCGCTGTCGGTGGCCTGACGCAGGCTGTCATCGGCGCTGGTCACGCTAAACAGGTATTTCTGTGGATCGGTTACGCGGTACTGGACGTTCATCTCAACGCGTACTACGTTCTCGTCAGAGGTCAGCATCACGCCAGAAGCAGCCAGTTCGCGCACGGCTTCCACGTTCACCGGCGTTACGTTGTCGATAAAGGTCGGCTTCCAGTTAAGACCCGGCTCAACCAGATGGCTGAATTTACCAAAACGCGTCACTACGCCGCGTTCCGCTTCTTTGATGGTATAGAAACCCGTTGCCGCCCAGATAATGACAATCGCTGCCGCAGCAATGCTGACGACACGCCCGCCCAAATGTGGACGAGGGCCTTGCGATGAGCTTCCGCCGCCAGAGCCGGTACCTTTACCGCCACCCAGACCACCGAGTTTTTTGCTCAGTTTACGGAAGATATCATCGAGATCAGGGGGTCCCTGCTCACGACCACCTTTGTTTCCATTTCCCTCAGAGTTGCCGCCAGGTTTGCTGCTTCCCCACGGGTCGCGGTCTTGTCCGTTGTTACCGGGCTGATTCCACGCCATGTTTGTGCTCCATAATTGTTATGCGGTGCTATACCTGTGTCTTTTGCGCTGCGTAAACATCGCAAAACCCATAAGGCATAGAGGCGAAATAATCTTCAAGCCATTGCCGGCAGATTAGATGACATAGTCTTCCAGTGCCGGTTCTTGTTTACAGAGGCGACGCCAGTCAACGATCGGCATGCGAACTTGCAGACTTACGCTGCCGTCATCCTCCATCCACTCTTTTTCTATTGCCTGAAGCTGATAAAACCGGCTTCTCAGTCGCCCTTCCTGCGGCGGCAAACGCAACGTATGCTGCGCTACCTCACCGGAGAGTCGCTCCGTCAAAGCCTGAAAAAGCTGTGGTATTCCTACTCCAGTCTGGGCAGATAACCAGACACGGATCGGTTTGTTCTCTTCGTCCCTGTCGATACGTGGCTCGAAATCGTCCAGCATATCGATCTTGTTCATCACCATCAGCATTGGGATCTCGTGAGCATCAATCTCTTCGAGAACGGTATCCACTGCGTCGATGTTTTCCTGCACCCGTACGTCAGCCGCATCGACAACGTGTAATAACAGCGTGGCCTGACGCGTCTCTTGCAAGGTCGCCTTAAATGCCGCCACCAGATCGTGCGGCAGATGGCGGATAAACCCTACGGTATCCGCCAGGACGGTTTCACCGACGTCCGCAACGTCAATCCGACGCAGCGTCGGGTCCAGAGTGGCGAACAGCTGATCGGCTGCATACACCCTGGCTTCCGTTATCTGGTTGAAAAGTGTGGATTTTCCTGCGTTGGTATACCCCACCAGCGAGACGGTCGGGACATCCGCTTTAATGCGCGACTGTCGCCCCTGCTCACGTTGCTTTTCAACTTTTTCCAGGCGCGACTGGATCTGCAAAATACGGTTACGCAATAAACGACGGTCGGTTTCGAGCTGGGTTTCACCCGGGCCGCGCAAACCAATCCCGCCTTTTTGTCTTTCAAGGTGGGTCCAGCCACGCACAAGACGCGTAGCCAGATGGCGCAACTGCGCCAGCTCAACCTGCAATTTACCCTCATGGGTGCGTGCACGTTGGGCGAAAATATCTAAGATAAGACCTGTGCGATCGATAACACGACACTCGCACAAACGCTCCAGGTTACGCTCCTGAGCCGGGCTCAACGCATGGTCAAAAAGCACGACGGCAGCGCCAGTCGCTTTCACGGCTTCCGCAATTTCAACTGCTTTACCTTCACCAACAAAATACTTCGGGTGCGGTGCTTTACGGCTCCCGGTAATCACCTGCATTGCTTCGACACCGGCGGAAGAAACCAGAGATTCAAACTCCTGGAGGTCTTCCATATCTTTGTCTTGCGAAAAATAGATGTGTACCAGTACCGCCTGCTCACCAGCATCATAACGGTCGAACAAGCGTAACTCCTCAATATAAATCAGCGGGGAACTCAGGTTCGCTGGCTCCCCGTGTGTAAAACAGCAAAAACCTTATTCAGATTCTTCGCTGTCCTGTTGCGCAGTTGAACCCTGCGCATTGCTACCGTGATGGTAGTTGCTGCTCGTACCGCCGCCGGTATTGTTACTGTGATGAGAAACCGGACGAGACGGGACAACAGTAGAAATCGCGTGCTTATAAACCATCTGGCTGACCGTGTTTTTCAACAGAATCACAAACTGATCAAAAGACTCGATTTGACCTTGAAGCTTAATACCATTCACCAAATAAATAGAAACTGGAACACGTTCCCGACGCAATGCGTTCAGGAACGGATCTTGTAAAGATTGCCCCTTAGCCATTCTCTCTTTTCCTTATATGCTTATTTGTACTTTGAATCTTTCGATTCTGAAAATTGCGCACGATACGCCTTAATTGTACACATTCAGTCCGCGATAGCACCAACAACCTGTAATACTTCTTCGAGTGCCTGTTCCGGTTTTTCGCTGTCAAGCCAGTGAACCCCTTCCCAACCACGCAACCAGGTTATTTGCCGCTTCGCTAACTGTCTCGTGGCGCAAACACCTCTATAAACCATTTCATCGTATGAAATTTCGCCTTCAAGGTATGACCACATCTGGCGGTATCCCACACAACGAATGGAAGGCAAGTCCGTATGCAAATCTCCACGGGCAAATAACGCCCGAACTTCTGCTTCAAATCCTGAAGCCAACATCTGATGAAAACGCTGTTCAATGCGTTGATGCAACAAATCACGGCTCGCCGGAGCGATAGCGAACTGATGCACCTGATAAGGTAAAGCGTCTCCCGACGTTTGCGTCAGCTCCGTTAAAGTTTTACCCGAAATGAAAAAAACTTCCAGTGCCCGGGAAAGTCTTTGCGGATCATTTGGATGAATACGTGCAGCGGCAACCGGATCGATGGCCTGAAGCTGCTGATGTAACGCATCCCATCCCTGCTCTACCGCTTGTTGCTCAATGCGGGCTCTGACCTCAGGGTCCGCCGAAGGTAATGGCGAAAGCCCTTCCAGCAACGCCTTGAAATACAACATTGTTCCGCCGACCAGCAGCGGTATACGTCCCGCTGCGGTGATATCCGCCATCTCTGCCAACGCGTCGCGGCGAAAATCAGCCGCCGAATAGGCCTGCGCGGGGTCGCGAATATCCAGCAATCGGTGCGGGGCGGCCTTTAACTCTGAAGCCGTCGGCTTTGCCGTACCGATATCCATCCCTTTGTAAATGAGGGCAGAATCAACGCTTATCAACTCTACTGGCAAAACTTTACGCAGTTCAATCGCGAGTGCCGTTTTGCCGGAGGCCGTTGGCCCCATCAAAAATAGTGCCTTTGGCAGGCTTGCCTTACTGGTATCACTCATGTTTCAGGGCGTTCATCACCGAATGTAAATCAACAGGTTGTAACAGACCACCCGGCGGCACCTTCACAAGCTGTGGGCATAGCCGCTCCACATCAGCCAACAGGGTAATGGCCTGGGCCATTGACCATTGCGCGTGTTCGCTCATTAAATTACGCGCAATCCACTGCGCCATATTTCCAGGTTCAAGCGCTGACTGCTGCGTCAGGTAGCCTATCAGTTCAGGAATCAAGATTTGTAAATTTTGTTGGCGTAAGGGTAAAGGCACGGCTCGAATGGTCACATGCTGGGCATCCGATTGAAACTCAATCCCTAATTCCACCAGCGCCTGCTGTGCCTTTTGCAGCGCCGCCTTTTCTTCGGCGGTCACTTTTAAACGCAGCGGGATCAGCAGCGGCTGGGCGCAAACCTGGCCTTCGCCCGGCGTGAGCTGTGCCTGGCGTAGCCAACGCTCTGCGACGGGTAAAGACAGCAGTTGAATCTGCCCATCACGTTCCAGCAACGCGCAGTCGTGCCCCACAATCGTGAGAACGCGACCAAAACCATGGCTATTGCCGGTCAACGCAGGTGCAATGGGTTCCGGCGCAGCCACTCTTGCCGCAGGTGCGGGCGTTTGCAGAAGCTGTCTGTACACTTCGCCCTGCTGTTTCTGGTAGCCAGGCTGAGCATTCGGCCAGCTCGGCTGTGCCGGACGCGTTCCGCCGCTCACAGGTGAAGTTGAGGAAGAATAACGCGGTGCAGACGTTTCGCGCACCGGTTCAGGCTCAGCAAAATGGTTGCGCCCGGCAGCCACGCGATTTTCCGGCACGTGTCTGGTGGTGGGCTCATCATTGGCTTCCAGCGGTAGCGGCGATTCCAGTTGCTGTTGCAGAACGCTCAATACGCCCTGATAGATAAAGTCATGCACCAGACGCGACTGATGGAAACGAACTTCATGTTTCGCCGGATGGACATTCACGTCGACCTGATGCGGATCAATCTCAAGATACAGCACGAATGCCGGCTGTTGATCGGCTCCCAGCTTAGCTTCGCACGCCTGACGAATGGCGTGGTTGATCAACCTGTCGCGCATCATGCGTCCGTTAACGTAGCAGTACTGGATCTCTGCCAGCGCCGTGGTGGTGTGCTGAGGATCGGCCACCCAACCGCGCAGCATCAAATCGCCATGCTGCCATTCAATGGCCAGCGCGTGTTCCAGAAATGGCATCCCACAAATGCTACCAAGACGGCGCTCTTGCGGCGCGTCTTTCGCCACCGCGCGATACTGGCGCACCATTTTTCCGTTGTGGGATAAATTAATCGTCACGTCAAAACGCGCCAGCGCAATGCGGCGAATAATTTCGTCGATGTGGTTAAATTCAGTTTTCTCGGTACGCATAAACTTGCGTCGAGCGGGGGTGTTGTAGAACAGATCGAGCACTTCAAGCGTCGTCCCCACCGGGTGCGCCGCCGGTTTCACCGTCACGTCCATGTCGCGCCCTTCGGCGTAGGCCTGCCAGGCCTCCTGCTGATCTTCCGTGCGGGAAGTCAGGGTCAGACGAGACACCGAACTGATACTCGCCAGCGCTTCACCGCGAAAACCAAGGCTGATGATGGCTTCCAGATCGTCAAGCGAGGCAATTTTACTGGTCGCATGACGCGCCAGCGCCAGCGCCAGTTCGTCTTTTTTAATACCGCAGCCGTTGTCACGAATACGAATGAGCTTCGCGCCGCCGCGTTCGATATCAATATCAATGCGCGTCGCGCCCGCATCAAGACTGTTTTCGACCAGTTCTTTTACCACCGACGCAGGCCGTTCCACCACCTCACCTGCGGCAATCTGGTTCGCCAGTTGTGGCGGTAGCACCTGAATCGGCATGCAAATTCCTTAGTTAATCAACGATCCACCTGGCGCAACAGCACTCGCGGTCTGCGACGCATTTCCCTGCGGCCCCGACTGCATCGGATGCGTCTGGAAGTAGCTACGCAGCCCGGCGTAAATCGCCTCAGCGAGTTGTTGCTGATAATCATCGCTTGCCAGCAGGCGTTCTTCGCCGTGGTTACTGATAAAGCCAGTTTCAACCAGCACCGACGGAATATCCGGCGAGCGCAGAACGCCCAGGCTGGCATGTTCCGGACGCCGCTTATGCAGGGAACCGATACGTTCAAGCTGGCCCAGCATTTTGGCTGCCACATCATACCCTACGCGCTGGGAATGACCGAACTGCAAATCCAGTACCGCCTGGCTTAAGTAGGGATCGGACTGACTGTTCGCCAGCACGTCACCTGCACCGCCCAGCAGTTCAGACTGCTTCTCATGCTCTTCCAGCCAGTTTGCCATTTCGCTGTTCGCGCGACGGTTAGAAAGCACCCACACTGAGGCGCCAGTCGCGCTGCGATTAGGTGCCGCATCCGCGTGAATCGACACCAGGAAGTTGGCATTTTGCTTACGCGCCACGTCAGAGCGTCCCATCACGGAGATAAAATAATCGCCGTCGCGAGTAAGGACGCCTTTAAACATCGGATCGTCATTCAGCAATGTGCGCAGTTTGCGGGCAACAGCAATAGTGACGTTTTTCTCCCGCGTACCGCCAGGACCAATTGCACCGGGATCCTGCCCACCATGCCCGGCATCAATCGCAATCACGACTTTGTCGCCGTTACTGGGCATAGACCGCACCGCAGGACGGGTGACCGTATTACTGCTGGTCACCGCAGTGGTCCGATCGTTGCTGGCTTTAAACGGATTGCGCGCAGGCTCGCTCGGACGCGGCGACACCACCGGCGCTTCCACGCGTTTTGCTACCACTGGCGGTGGTGGCGGCGGCGGAACATCGGCATTGATGGTAAAGACAACCGTGTAGTTCCCACCATTCTGCCGTTTCACCGCGTTGGTTTTACCGTTTTCGGTGAGATCCACCACCAGGCGTAATGTCTGAGGATCCTTCGATGAGCCGGAACGGATCGCCTTCACCAGATTATTACCGCTAAATTGCAGCGGAAGTCCCTGGATCACGCCGGTTTGTTTGATATCCAGCGCAACGGCGCGTTTGCTTTCATGCGAAAAGGCGTACTCGGGATCGCCGATAAAACTGAGCGTAATACGCGCCTGCCGATCGCCGTTGGACACCTGTATATCGGAAAGGCTGGCCGCTCCGACCTGCGCGCACAGCAGGACCAGCGTAGTCACCATCCATTTTCTGATGCGATAAATCATCCCGCCACCCTTGAGGTTAACCGGCTAAACGCGCCAGCAACAAATCACCTGATGTGGAGACAGCACTGATGCGCGCCTCACGACCTTGCGCCTGGTAATCAATATGTATTTCGACATCCGGGTCCGGGAGTACTCCTTTACCCTGTTGCGGCCATTCCACCAGGCAAATGGCGTCGTCGGCAAAATAATCGCGGATCCCCATAAATTCCAGCTCCTCGGGATCGGCAAGGCGGTACAGATCGAAGTGATAAACCATCAGGTTATCGAGCGAATAGGGTTCGACCAGCGTGTAGGTCGGGCTTTTGACATTCCCTTTATGGCCTAACGCCTGCAGGAAGCCGCGGCTAAATGTGGTTTTACCCGCACCTAAATCCCCATATAAATAAATTACGGTCGCGCCAGTGCAGGCTTTGGCTACGCGAAGCCCCAGGTCTAATGTGGCCTGTTCGTCAGGTAGCGGAATTACTCGAGTCATCATGATATACGTCAATCACATCTGGGTTAACAATACGCTGAAGCGTAGAAAAGAGATCGGTCGCCAGCATGCCACGCATACCCGTACGTGCAGCTAACAGATCGGCTGCCGCACCGTGGGCAACACATCCTGCGCAGGCCGCATCATACGGGGTAAGCTTCTGCCCAAGCAATGCGCCAATAATACCCGATAGCACATCGCCCATACCGCCGCTAGCCATGCCCGCGTTACCGGCATCCACAATCCCCAACGCATTCGGTTCAGCGGCAACCACCGTTCCCGCGCCTTTCAACACCGCAACGCCTCCGTAACGTTTTACCAGACGCTGCGCAGAAAGTAAGCGATTGTTTTCAATTTCTGCAACAGAACAGCCCAGCAACCGTGCGGCTTCTCCCGGATGCGGTGTAATGACGCGATTGTGACGTTTATCGGGATTGATTGCCAGCAGGTTCAACGCATCAGCGTCCCAGAGCATCGGTTTACGGAAATTTTCGACTTTTTGCAGCGCGCTACGGCCCCATTCTCCCTGGCCAAGACCCGGACCAATGACGACGACATCCGCCCACGCCAGGCTCTCATCCAGAGTTTGTGGCGTCAGTTCATGCACCATGAGTTCAGGACGGGCAGTCACAAGTGGCGCGATATTCTCCCCGCGCGTAAGCACCCTAACCAGCCCGGCACCGGTACGCAAGGCCGCTTCGCCAGCCATGCGAATCGCCCCAGCCATACCCCGATCGCCACCCATTATGACCAACCTGCCGTGATCGCCTTTGTGCGACGTTGCCCGACGCGGAGGCAGCCAGCGCGCCAGTTGGCTGGCTTCCATGCGCCGGATCGGCGCTTCTTGCCCCACCAGCCACTCTTCCAGTCCCAGCGCATCAAAATGTATCCTCCCGGTCACATCGCGCGCTTTGCCCGTCAGCAGGCCGGGTTTGAGAACAATAAAGGTCACAGTCAGATCGGCCTGAACCACTGCGCCGGGTGCGTCTCCCGTTTGAGCCAACAGACCAGAAGGAATATCGAGTGCCACTACGGGCGCAGAATGGGCATTCATCTTCTCAATGAGTTCGCCAACCGATGGATATGGCGCTTGTTTTAAGCCCGTGCCAAGGAGTGCGTCGACGATTAAATCGACCTTTTCCGGCCAGCTAACGTCCGGGGCATGGATCAACCCACCGGCATTGAGCCAGGCCTCACGTGCGAGCGCCGCCTCTTCTGGCAGCGTCTTTTCACTCTCTTGCGCGAGCAACGTGACATCAATCCCTGACGCTTTAGCCAACCTCGCCACGACATAGCCGTCACCGCCATTATTACCGTGCCCACAGAGCACCAGCCAACGGCGGGCATAAGGCCAGTTTTCACGGGCAGCCTGGAACGCGGCTTCACCTGCGCGCAGCATAAGTTCAAATAAGGTTAATCCCAACGCATCGGCCGCTTCATACTCCAGGCGCTTGACGTCGTCGGCGGGCCAGACGGAGTGTGGTATACTTGTGAGGTTTTTCTTCATTGTATGGTCCGTCATGTCAGAGCCCCTCGATTACAATCAGTTGGCACAATTAATTAAGCAGTGGGGGCTGGAACTGGGCTTTCAGCAGGTCGGTATTTGCGATACTGACCTAAGCGAATCCGAACCCAAACTGCAGGCATGGCTGGACAAACAGTACCACGGTGAAATGGACTGGATGGCCCGTCACGGCATGATGCGCGCGCGTCCCCATGAGCTATTGCCGGGCACGTTGCGCGTCATTAGCGTGCGAATGAACTACCTTCCTGCCAATGCCGCCTTTGCCCGTACGCTAAAAAACGCCGAACAGGGTTATATCAGCCGCTATGCGCTGGGTCGCGACTACCATAAACTTTTACGTAACCGTCTCAAACAACTGGGTGAGAAGATTCAGCAGCACAGTGCTTCGCTGAATTTTAGACCTTTTGTCGATTCTGCGCCTGTTCTTGAGCGCCCGCTGGCGGAAAAAGCCGGGCTTGGCTGGACAGGTAAGCACTCACTTATCCTTAATCGCGAGGCTGGCTCTTTCTTCTTTCTGGGTGAATTACTGGTGGATATCCCCCTGCCAGTGGACAAGCCGCAAGAGGAAGGATGTGGAAAATGCGTGGCCTGTATGACCCTCTGTCCGACGGGTGCTATCGTTGAGCCTTATACGGTCGATGCGCGTCGCTGTATCTCCTATCTCACGATTGAACACGAAGGGGCGATCCCCGAGGATCTTCGCCCATTAATGGGAAACCGGATTTACGGCTGTGACGACTGTCAGTTGATTTGCCCGTGGAACCGTTATTCGCAATTGACGACGGAAGAGGATTTCAGTCCCCGCAAGCAACTTCATGCGCCAGAGTTAATTGAATTATTCGCATGGAGTGAGGCAACGTTTTTAAAAGTGACTGAAGGATCAGCCATTCGTCGTATTGGGCATTTGCGCTGGTTGCGTAATATTGCAATAGCACTCGGTAATGCGCCCTGGAGCGACGCCTCACTTTCCGCGCTGGAAAGTCGCCGGGGTGAGCACCCACTTCTCGATGAACATATTGAATGGGCGGTGGCCCAGCAAATTGCGAAGCGAAATGCTGATGTTGTCGAGGTGCAGACTGCGCAGCATAAACGGCTGGTAAGAGTCATTGAAAAGGGTTTAATTCGGGATGCGTGAAACATCCACAGGCTGTGTATAAAAATAAAAACACATTGCTATTCAAGAATGAGAAAATCGTCAAGTGATCTAAGCGACAATTTAAGATCTTAAATTGCAGTTAGATTTCAGATAGTTATAAAGATATCGTTCACCGTGCGAATCGTTTCTTTTCCGGCGAGAATTATCTTAAGCTGTGGATAACTCTGTTTACAAAAGATTGTCAAAGACGAAATAAAATAGCCCCACTGCTGTTATACACTGTGGATACTTTTAAGGGATGTGAAATTTTGGAGCGGGAAACGAGACTCGAACTCGCGACCCCGACCTTGGCAAGGTCGTGCTCTACCAACTGAGCTATTCCCGCTTAATCTTCGTCTTCCAGATGCTTACCTGAAATACTACGACTGGGTGGTCCGTGCTTTATAGGCACTTTCAAATTTTGGAGCGGGAAACGAGACTCGAACTCGCGACCCCGACCTTGGCAAGGTCGTGCTCTACCAACTGAGCTATTCCCGCATAATCTTCGTCTTCCAGGAACTTACCTGAAATCCTTTAATTGGATGTGTCTGTTACAGCTTTCAAATTTGGAGCGGGAAACGAGACTCGAACTCGCGACCCCGACCTTGGCAAGGTCGTGCTCTACCAACTGAGCTATTCCCGCTTAATCTTCGTCTTTCAGGAACTTACCTGAAATTCTGTGATTATTTTCTTGCTGTCGTAACGCGAAAATCTCTGTCGTTACGGGAGGCGCATTATACGAGAAATCCTTTCTCCTGCAACCCCTCCCAACGCAAATTTTTGTGAAATCTTTCTGAATGATGATTTTATCAGCAAGTCGTTTAATTTAGCGCCAATTACTCGCCTTCGCAAGCTAACCCGCCGTTCACACCAGGACGGGTTAAGCGTAGCCGCCGTCTGACAAACATTCAGCTTTACAGCTTAATAAAGTTCTCACGGTAGTAAGCCAGTTCCGCCACCGACTCGCGAATATCATCCATAGCCTGGTGCGTACCCTGCTTGGTGAACCCGTCCAGGATCTCTGGCTTCCAGCGGCGCGCCAGCTCTTTCAGCGTGCTCACGTCCAGATAGCGATAGTGGAAATAATTTTCCAGTTCCGGCATGTACTTAAACAAAAAACGGCGATCCTGACCAATACTGTTACCACAGATAGGCGACTTGCCCGCCGGTACCCACGCCTTCAGGAATTCAAGGGTCGCAAGCTCCGCTTCACGTTCGCCCATCGCGCTGGCCTTGACGCGTTCTACCAGTCCGCTACCCGTGTGGGTACGCACGTTCCAGTCATCCATCAACGCCAGTTGTTCATCCGGCTGATGTACCGCAATGGTCGGCCCTTCAGCCAGGATATTCAGGTTCGCGTCGGTGACCAGCGTGGCAATTTCAATAATGCGATCGCGCTCGGGATCAAGCCCGGTCATCTCGAGATCAATCCAAATCAGGTTGTTTTCATTTGCACTCATGTTATTTTCCACCCTTCTCGCATAACCGGCCATAGCAGGTTAACTAGTATTAATTAGTGTGTATCATAGAGGTTTTGCCCTACACGGGCGACCAGGAGCCAGTACGATTGAGTAAAAATAAACTCTCTAAAGGCCAGCAGCGCCGCGTGAACGCCAATCACCAGCGTCGTCTTAAAACGTCTAAAGAGAAGCCCGACTACGATGACAACCTGTTTGGCGAAACCGCTGAAGGCATTGTGATCAGTCGATTTGGCATGCACGCTGACGTCGAATCTGCCGATGGTGATATTCACCGCTGTAATATTCGCCGCACCATTCGTTCACTGGTTACCGGTGACCGCGTCGTCTGGCGTCCCGGTAAAGCCGCAGCGGAAGGGGTCAACGTCAAAGGTATTGTTGAAGCCGTGCATGAACGTACCTCTGTTCTCACCCGCCCGGACTTCTATGACGGCGTAAAACCGATTGCCGCCAATATTGATCAAATTGTTGTTGTTTCGGCTATTTTGCCAGAGCTGTCGCTTAACATTATCGATCGTTATCTGGTTGCCTGCGAAACGCTGGAAGTCGAGCCGATTATCGTGCTTAACAAAATCGATCTGCTGGATGACGAAGGCCTGGCATTTGTTAACGAACAGATGGATATCTACCGCAAAATAGGTTACCGGGTATTGATGGTTTCCAGTCATACCAAAGATGGGCTAAAGCCGCTTGAGGAAGCGCTGACCGACCGCATCAGTATTTTCGCAGGGCAATCCGGGGTGGGTAAATCCAGCCTGCTGAATAATCTCCTTGGGCTCCAGCAGGAAATTCTGACCAACGATGTTTCGGGCGTTTCAGGTCTGGGTCAACACACCACGACCGCTTCGCGTCTGTATCACTTCCCGCACGGCGGCGACGTCATTGACTCCCCTGGGGTGCGTGAATTCGGTTTGTGGCATCTTGAACCGGAACAAATTTTTAATGGCTTTGTCGAATTCCATGAATATTTAGGCGCTTGTAAATATCGCGACTGTAAACATGATAACGACCCTGGCTGTGCTATCCGCGCCGCGGTTGAGAACGGTGAAATTGCGGAAACCCGCTTCGAAAACTATCACCGCATTCTTGAAAGCATGGATCAGGTAAAAACGCGTAAAAACTTTTCTGATACCGACGACTGACAGATAGGCTAAGCATCGTTAGAATCGTCCTCCTTTTTCAGGATCCGGTCATAACGCCGGATCGGGAATGATAAACAATGGCCTGGAGGCTACCTTGTTAAACTCATTTAAACTTTCGCTGCAATATATTCTGCCAAAACTGTGGCTCACTCGCCTGGCGGGCTGGGGCGCGAGCAAACGAGCGGGATGGTTGACCAAACTGGTTATTGACCTGTTTGTGAAGTTCTACAAGGTCGATATGCAAGAGGCGCAAAAACCAGATACCGCCAGCTATCGTACCTTCAATGATTTCTTTGTCCGCCCACTGCGTGACGATGTTCGCCCGCTGAACACTGACCCGAACGTGCTGGTAATGCCTGCCGATGGTGTCATCAGTCAGCTTGGCCGCATCGAAGAAGATAAAATTTTGCAAGCCAAAGGCCACAACTACAGCCTGGAAGCGCTGCTGGCGGGTAACTACCTGATGGCAGACCTTTTCCGTAACGGTTCGTTTGTGACCACTTACCTTTCCCCTCGCGACTATCACCGCGTACATATGCCATGCAACGGCATTCTGCGCGAGATGATCTACGTACCGGGCGATCTGTTCTCAGTGAATCATCTTACCGCTCAGAACGTGCCGAATCTGTTTGCCCGCAATGAGCGTGTGATCTGCCTGTTTGATACGGAGTTTGGCCCAATGGCGCAAATCCTGGTCGGTGCTACGATTGTTGGCAGCATTGAAACCGTCTGGGCGGGCACGATTACGCCGCCGCGCGAAGGTGTTATCAAGCGCTGGACCTGGCCTGCCGGGGAAAGCGAAGGGTCTGTGGCGCTGCTGAAAGGCCAGGAGATGGGCCGCTTCAAGCTGGGCTCTACGGTTATTAACCTGTTTGCACCGGGTAAAGTTGACCTCGTCGAACAGTTGGAAAGCCTGTCAGTGACCAAAATCGGCCAGCCGCTGGCCATCTCTACGGAAACGTTCGTTGCGCCCGTTGATGCCGAGCCCGCGCCACTTCCGGAAGAAGAGATCCGGGCAGAACATGAAGCCAGCCCGTTGGTTGATGACAAAAAAGACGAAACCTGATTAAAAAGGATGGTTGTTGTGCGCCTGATTATCACTTTTCTGATGGCCTGGTGCCTCAGCCAGGGGGCGTACGCTGCGACGGCCCCCGACGCCAAACAGATAACCCAGGAACTGGAGCAGGCAAAAGCGGCAAAACCCGCCCAGCCGGAAACCGTAGAGGCGCTCCAGTCCGCCCTGAACGCGCTTGAGGAACGTAAAGGTTCCCTTGAGCGCGCAAAACAGTATCAGCAGGTTATCGACAATTTCCCGAAGCTGTCCGCTACTCTGCGCGCGCAGCTTGCTAACCTGCGTGATGAGCCACGCAGCGTCCCGCCGGGCATGTCCACCGATGCGCTGAACCAGGAAATTCTCCAGGTTAGCAGCCAGTTACTGGAAAAAAGCCGTCAGGCCCAGCAGGAGCAGGAGCGTGCCCGTGAAATAGCCGACTCGCTGAGCCAACTTCCCCAACAGCAAACCGATGCGCGCCGACAGCTCAACGAGATTGAACGACGCCTCGGCACCGCCACGGGTAACACGCCGCTCAATCAGGCACAAAATCTTAGCATGCAGGCCGAGTCTGCCCGCCTGAAAGCGCAGGTGGACGAACTGGAACTGGCACAACTTTCGGCGAATAACCGTCAGGAACTGGCACGAATGCGTTCCGAACTGGCGGACAAGCAAAGCCAGCAGCTCGATGCCTGGTTGCAGGCGCTGCGTAACCAACTCAACAGTCAGCGCCAGCGGGAAGCCGAACAGGCGCTGGAAAGTACCGAATTGCTGGCGGAGAACAGCGCCGACCTGCCGCCGGATATTGTCGCGCAGTTTAAAGTGAACCGTGAACTGTCAGCTGCGCTCAATCAACAGGCGCAGCGAATGGATCTTGTTGCCTCTCAGCAGCGTCAGGCCGCAAGCCAGACGCAACAAGTGCGTCAGGCGTTAAGCACCCTGCGTGAGCAGTCACAGTGGTTAGGCTCTTCAAACCTGCTGGGTGAAGCTCTGCGCGCCCAGGTATCGCGACTGCCGGAAATGCCGAAGCCGCAGCAACTGGATACGGAATTGGCACAGCTGCGCGTCCAGCGCCTGCGCTATGAAGACCGTCTCAATAAACAGCCCCAGCTTCGCCAGCTTGTGCAGGCGGATGGGCAGCCGCTGACCGCCGAACAAAATCGCATTCTGGAAGCACAACTGCGTACCCAGCGCGAACTATTGACGTCACTGTTACAGGGCGGCGATACGCTGATCCTGGAACTGACCAAACTAAAAGTTTCCAATAGTCAGCTCGAAGATGCCTTAAAAGAAGTGAATGAAGCCACTCACCGCTATCTGTTCTGGACGTCAGATGTTCGGCCAATGACCTTCGCCTGGCCGCTGGAGATCGTGCAGGATCTGCGTCGCCTGCTCTCGCTCGATACCTTTAGCCAGTTGGGCAAGGCCAGCCTGATGATGTTAACCAGCCGGGAGAGCCTGTTACCTCTGTTTGGTGCACTGGTTCTGGTGGGGTTCAGTATCTATTCACGCCGCCATTTCACCGAGTTTCTTGAACGCTCTGCCGCCAGAGTGGGCAAAGTGACACAGGACCACTTCTGGCTGACATTACGCACCGTTTTCTGGTCGATCCTGGTCGCCTCACCGCTGCCGGTTCTCTGGATGACGCTGGGCTATGGATTACGAGAAGCCTGGCCTTATCCTCTTGCGGTCGCCATCGGCGATGGGGTCACGGCGACGGTGCCGCTGCTGTGGGTAGTGATGATCTGCGCGGCGTTCGCCCGTCCAAATGGACTGTTTATCGCCCACTTCGGCTGGCCGCGTGAGCGGGTTTCTCGCGCGATGCGTTATTACCTGATGAGTATCGGGCTGATTGTGCCGCTGATTATGGCACTCATTATGTTCGATAACCTGAATGACCGGGAGTTCTCCGGCTCGCTTGGCCGCCTGTGCTTTATGTTAATCTGCGGCTCCCTCGCCCTCGTCACGCTGAGCCTCAAAAAAGCCGGGATTCCGCTGTATCTCGATAAAGAAGGTAGCGGCGACAATATGGTCAACCACATCCTGTGGAATATGATGATTGGCGCGCCAGTGCTGGCGATTCTGGCGGCGGCAGTGGGTTATCTGGCAACGTCCCAGGCCTTGCTGGCGCGTCTGGAAACGTCCGTTGCGATTTGGTTCCTGCTGCTGGTGATCTACCACGTTATTCGTCGGTGGATGCTAATTCAACGCCGGAGACTGGCGTTTGATCGTGCCAAACACCGCCGGGCAGAAATGTTAGCGCAACGCGCGCGTGGCGAGGACGAGTCGGCGCATGCCATGAGCCTTGAGGGGACCGTTGATGTCGATGAGAGCGAAGTCGATCTCGACGCCATCAGCGCGCAGTCTCTGCGTCTGGTGCGCTCCATTCTGATGCTGATTGCCCTGCTGTCGGTCATTGTGCTGTGGTCAGAGATCCATTCTGCATTCGGCTTCCTGGAAAATATCTCCCTGTGGGATGTGACTTCCACGGTGCAGGGGGTCGAAAGCTTAGAGCCGATAACGTTGGGGGCTGTGCTGATCGCCATTCTGGTGTTTATCATCACCACCCAACTGGTGCGCAATCTTCCGGCGCTGCTGGAGCTTGCATTGTTACAGCACCTCGATCTCACGCCAGGCACGGGCTATGCCATTACCACCATCACCAAATACCTGCTGATGTTGGTGGGTGGACTGGTAGGGTTCTCGATGATTGGTATCGAATGGTCAAAACTGCAATGGCTGGTCGCTGCCCTCGGTGTTGGTCTGGGCTTTGGCCTACAGGAGATCTTTGCCAACTTTATCTCCGGCCTGATTATCCTGTTTGAAAAACCGATTCGTATCGGCGATACGGTCACTATTCGCGATCTTACCGGCAGCGTGACGAAGATTAATACCCGTGCTACCACCATCAGCGACTGGGACCGCAAAGAGATTATTGTGCCGAATAAAGCGTTTATCACCGAGCAGTTTATCAACTGGTCGCTGTCAGATTCGGTAACGCGCGTGGTGTTGACCATTCCGGCACCTTCCGATGCCAACAGCGAAGAGGTGACGCAAATTCTGCTGACGGCGGCACATCGCTGCTCGCTGGTGATCGACAACCCCGCACCCGAAGTGTTCCTGGTGGATCTCCAACAGGGGATTCAAATCTTTGAGCTGCGTATCTATGCTGCTGAGATGGGACACCGTATGCCGCTGCGCCATGAGATTCACCAGCTGATCCTGGCGGGCTTCCATCAGCATGGCATCGATATGCCGTTCCCACCGTTCCAGATGCGTCTGGAGAGCCTGGGCGGTAAACAAACGGGGAGAACCTTAAGTTCTGCGGGCAGAGCCAGCCGCCCGGCGGGGAGTTTGTAAGGTGCAGCGCATGACTGCGTAACGCGTAGGCCTGATAAGCGCAGCGCCATCAGGCAAGAATAGCCGGATACGGCTTCGCCGCCATATCCGGCCTGGATGTTACTCCGTCACCCACTGCGGCAGCTTCGCCATCCGTCGGCTATAGTTCTGATAGATCGCCATCGCCAGCAGCGAGAAGAAGATCGGGCCGCCGGTCATCCACAATGCGCTGTTCCAGTCCCCGGCTTCAATCACCGGCTGGATGATGGTGAACACGTTGGCAAACGTCACTACCAATACCACCACGCCTGTTGCCAGTAACGTCGCCGCTCGCGTTTTAAAAATCACAAACGGCCTTTCCAGATCCGTACGCGCTTTAAAGAATGGGAAAGCCAGTGCAAGGAACAGATACGGCAGCGTCATTGAGACGTTCGCCATCAGCGTCAGCTTGTTATAAAACGCTGAAGCCGTGTCGCCGCCGAACGAAACCAACAGAATAAACAGGCTCACCAGCAGGCACTGCATCCACATCGCCGTAGCGGGCATCCCGACAGCATTCAGCTTCGTCACAGGCGCAGGCCACAACGCTTTCGGCGTTCCCTGAATAATCGCTTTCAGCGGCGAGTAGCTGAGCGTGAAAAAAGCGCCGGTATAGGCGAGGAACATCGAAAGCCCGGTAATACGCGCGAACCAGACGCCCATCGCCACCGCCGATTCCGGTGGCAGATGTAGCGCATTGCCTAATGTCATACCCAGGCTTTTCATCAGAATATAAGTGATATTGCCGAGGTTTACGCTACTATTACCGAGTACCTGCTGCCAGTTGGTACTGACACCCCACAAAAATATCGCCAGTGAATACCCGATGGAAATGATAATAGCCGCGAAAACAATTCCTTTAGCGAAATTCTTTTCCGGTTTCTCTGTTTTATCAACCAGACCGCCGACGGCTTCAATTCCGCCATAAGCAAAAATAGCAAACACAACAAATGACAACATTGCAAGGCCGGATTGATAACCCGGGTTCGGTGACGCTGTAAAATTAATATCCTGCGCAAAGTGCCCACCATTTAATAACAAAATAGCGACACTCACTAACAGTAAAACTAAATTAAGACACATTACCGCAATACCGCCCACTGCAGTAATACGCGCGATTTTATTAATGCCTCTGGCGGCAACACAGGTCACCAGAATCATCCACGCCACCGCGAGCAGCCCGACAACCTGTGTAGGCTCAAGTCCGGCAATCCGCCAGTGCTGCGTCATATCCGCGCCGTACACAAACGTTGAGAATGGCACCCAGACCTTCGCGGCAGTGCTTACCATCCATATCACATAAGAAGAAAACCACATAAACGTGCCGATAAACGCATAGCGTGGACCGACGCTATTATTCATCCACGAATAAATTCCGCCTTCTTCTTTACGATAGGCGGACCCCATTTCAGCCATCATTAATGCGAATGGAATAAAGAATAATAATGCAGAAAAGATATACCACGGGATGGCGCTATAACCCATTAAGTAAAACGCGGAAGGACTATTAGCAAAACCAAAAACGGACGTAAATATCATCAAGATGAGACCAGTCAGGCTCATCTTTTTAATTGTTGGGCTCATTTAACCTTCCCTCATACGAGCGCATTGCGTAAATCACGCTCACTGAAACGCACCACCTTTACAGAAAAGATGGCAGCAATCTGGAGTCAATACAGAATTGATACCCGAATGATATCAAATCACCAGAGGTAAAATGTGGCTATTAGAGGGAAAGTGAAAAATTGTGCTACAAAGTGGCGCTTTTAGCACCACTTTATTTGGCATCAGAATGTATTACGCACGATCAACGGTGAAAGCAATAACTTCAGCGAGGCTCTCGGCCCCCAGTGCCAGCATCACCAGACGATCGACGCCCAGTGCAACACCAGAGCAGTCTGGCATACCGACTTTCAGCGCCTCAAGCAGGTTGTTATCGATAGGCTGCTGCGGTAACCCCCGCGCGGCACGTTTGCGATTATCCTGCTCAAAACGTTGCTGCTGTTCACGTGCGTCCGTCAGTTCATGGAAACCATTTGCCAGCTCAATACCTTTATAATAGACCTCAAAGCGTTCAGCCACGCGGTGATCTTCAGTACTGATCTGCGCCAGTGATGCCTGGCTCGCCGGGAAATGATAGACAAATGTCGGCTTCTCTTTCCCAATGTGCGGCTCTACGCCCATCGTAAACAACAGTTGCAGTAATGTATCGCGATCTTCTTCGGTATCCGCGATGTTGCTTAAGTCCAGCTTTGCTGCCGCTTCACGCAGCTGCGTTTTGTCTGCGGAGAGCGGGTCGATCTCCAGATGGCGCTGGAATGCCTGCTGATAGGAGAGGCTTTCCGCCGCCGGGCATTCAAGCACCTGCTGCAGCAGATCGTCCACTTCGTTCATCAGACGGTACATGTCGTAATGAGGACGATACCATTCCAGCATCGTGAATTCCGGGTTGTGGTGACGCCCCATCTCTTCATTACGAAAACTCCGGCACAACTGGTACACCGGGCCACACCCCGCGACCAGGAGGCGCTTCATGTGGTATTCCGGGCTGGTCATCAAATACAGGTTCATTCCCTGAGAGTGACCAGGGCCGACGAAACGCGTCTCGAACGGGAACAGATGAATGTCTGTGACCGTCGCCTGGCTCATGCAGGGCGTCTCCACCTCTAGTACGCCACGATCGGCAAAGAAACGACGAATTTCCGTCATTATTGCGGCTCGCTTCAGTAGGTTTGGGATGGATGCGCTCGGCTGCCAGGATGCCGTTTCGCTCATGGTAATTTCTCCAGTTTAAGACAAGGGCACGAAGTCTACTCGTAACGCGTCCATGAAACAAATTTTGCGCAGGAATACTAAAGTGATGCTTACAGGTTAAAAAATTGCGAATCGATGGTTTAGTAATTAAATTAATCAAATTCAGTGATAATTCAGCCCACTGACGCACTAAAAAAATCGAACGCGTCAAATTTCCCACACTTAGCACCGACTATACTGACGTACCTATAAAGGAGCAGTGGAAACACGTTCGCTACCTGCTAACGTCAGGGAATTATACCCGACATGCATGGTTGCGAAATTACAACAATCTGGAGGAATGTCGTGCAAACTTTTCAAGCCGATCTTGCCATCATAGGCGCCGGTGGCGCGGGATTACGTGCCGCAATTGCTGCCGCGCAGGCAAATCCTAATGCAAAAATCGCACTGATCTCAAAAGTGTACCCTATGCGCAGTCACACTGTTGCTGCCGAAGGGGGCTCAGCTGCTGTCGCCCAGGATCATGACAGCTTTGACTACCATTTTCATGATACGGTAGCTGGCGGAGATTGGCTGTGTGAACAGGATGTCGTGGATTACTTTGTCCACCATTGTCCTACTGAAATGACCCAACTGGAGCAGTGGGGTTGCCCGTGGAGTCGTCGTGAAGACGGTAGCGTCAACGTTCGTCGCTTCGGTGGGATGAAAATTGAGCGTACCTGGTTTGCTGCGGATAAGACCGGCTTCCATATGCTGCACACGCTTTTCCAGACTTCCCTGCAATTCCCGCAGATCCAACGCTTCGACGAACACTTTGTCCTCGATATCCTCGTAGATGATGGTCATGCTCGCGGCCTGGTCGCGATGAACATGATGGAAGGCACGCTGGTTCAGATCCGCGCTAACGCGGTGGTGATGGCAACAGGCGGCGCAGGCCGTGTGTATCGCTACAACACCAACGGCGGTATCGTGACCGGTGACGGGATGGGTATGGCATTGAGCCACGGCGTTCCGCTGCGTGATATGGAATTCGTTCAGTACCACCCGACCGGTCTGCCGGGTTCCGGTATCCTGATGACCGAAGGCTGCCGTGGTGAAGGCGGTATCCTGGTCAACAAAAATGGCTACCGTTACCTGCAAGATTACGGCATGGGTCCGGAAACTCCGCTGGGTGAGCCGAAAAACAAATACATGGAACTCGGTCCGCGTGACAAAGTTTCGCAGGCTTTCTGGCACGAATGGCGTAAAGGCAACACCATCTCCACGCCGCGTGGCGATGTGGTTCACCTCGACCTGCGTCATTTGGGTGAGAAAAAACTGCTCGAACGTCTGCCGTTCATCTGTGAACTGGCGAAAGCTTACGTGGGTGTGGATCCGGTTAAAGAGCCGATTCCGGTTCGTCCGACCGCACACTACACTATGGGCGGTATCGAAACCGATCAGAACTGCGAAACCCGCATTAAAGGTCTGTTCGCCGTCGGCGAATGTTCCTCTGTGGGTCTGCACGGCGCAAACCGTCTGGGTTCTAACTCCCTGGCAGAACTGGTGGTCTTCGGTCGTCTGGCTGGTGAGCAGGCGATGGAACGTGCTTCTACGGCGGGTACAGCTAACGACGCTGCGCTCGACGCGCAGGTTGCCGGTGTTGAAAAACGCCTGAAAGACCTGGTCAACCAGGAAGGCAACGAAAACTGGTCGAAGATCCGCGATGAAATGGGTCTCTCCATGGAAGAAGGTTGCGGTATCTACCGTACGCCAGAACTCATGCAGAAAACCGTTGATAAGCTGGCTGAACTGCAGGAACGCTTTAAGCGCGTACGTATTACCGATACGTCCAGCGTGTTCAATACCGACCTGCTCTACACCATCGAGCTGGGTCATGGTCTGAACGTTGCTGAATGTATGGCGCACTCCGCGCTGGCACGTAAGGAATCACGCGGGGCGCACCAGCGTCTGGACGAAGGCTGCACCGAGCGTGACGACGTCAACTTCCTCAAACATACCCTTGCCTTCCGTGATGCTGATGGTACGACTCGCCTCGACTATAGCGACGTGAAAATCACCACACTGCCGCCAGCGAAACGTGTTTACGGTGCGGAAGCGGAAGCAGCCGATAAGAAGGAGAAGGCGTAATGGCTGAGATGAAAAACCTGAAAATTGAGGTGGTGCGCTATAACCCGGAAACCGATACCGCACCGCACAATGTTTTCTATGAAGTGCCTTATGATGAAACAACGTCACTACTGGATGCGTTGGGTTACATCAAGGATAACCTGGCGCCAGACCTGAGCTATCGCTGGTCCTGCCGTATGGCGATCTGCGGCTCCTGCGGCATGATGGTCAATAATGTGCCGAAGCTGGCATGCAAAACCTTCCTGCGTGATTACACCAACGGCATGAAGGTTGAAGCGCTGGGCAACTTCCCGATCGAACGCGATCTGGTTGTCGATATGACGCACTTTATCGAGAGCCTGGAAGCGATTAAGCCGTACATCATTGGTAACCCACGCACGCCGGATCAGGGTACAAACACCCAGACCCCAGCGCAAATGGCGAAGTATCACCAGTTCTCTGGTTGCATCAACTGTGGTCTGTGCTATGCCGCTTGCCCGCAGTTCGGCCTGAACCCTGAGTTCATTGGACCGGCTGCAATTACTCTGGCGCATCGTTACAACGAAGACAGCCGTGACCACGGTAAGAAGGAGCGTATGGCGCAGTTGAACAGTCCGAACGGCGTCTGGACCTGTACTTTCGTGGGCTACTGCTCCGAAGTCTGTCCGAAGCATGTCGATCCGGCTGCTGCCATTCAGCAGGGCAAAGTAGAAAGCTCGAAAGACTTTCTTATCGCTACCCTGAAACCACGCTAAGGAGTGCAACATGACGACTAAACGCAACGCCTATGTGCGGCCGATGACGTCCACCTGGTGGAAAAAACTGCCGTTTTATCGCTTTTACATGCTGCGTGAAGGCACAGCCGTTCCGGCTGTCTGGTTCAGTATTGAGCTGATCTTCGGCCTGTTCGCGCTCAAGCACGGTGTAGAATCCTGGGCTGGCTTTGTCGAGTTCCTGCAAAACCCGGTGGTGGTGATCCTTAACGTGATCGCCCTGGCTGCAGCGCTGCTGCATACCAAAACCTGGTTTGAGCTGGCGCCGAAAGCCGCCAACATCATCGTAAAAGACGAAAAAATGGGGCCAGAGCCAATCATCAAAGGGCTTTGGGCGGTTACTGTGGTTGCGACAGTAGTAATACTGTTTGTTGCCCTGTTCTGGTAAGGAGTCCGGAATGATTAATCCAAATCCAAAACGTTCCGATGAACCCGTATTCTGGGGCCTGTTTGGTGCAGGCGGTATGTGGAGCGCAATCATTGCGCCAGTGATGATCCTGCTGGTCGGTATTATGCTGCCGCTAGGCTTCGTTCCTGATGCCTTCAGCTATGAGCGCGTTCTGGCATTTGCTCAGAGCTTTATCGGTCGCGCTTTCCTGTTCCTGATGATCGTACTGCCGCTGTGGTGTGGCTTACACCGTATGCACCATGCGATGCATGACCTGAAAATCCACGTGCCGGCAGGCAAATGGGTATTCTACGGTCTGGCGGCAATCCTGACCGTCGTCACCGCGATTGGTATTCTGACCATCTAAGCTATCCGCCCTCTTATCCACGATAAGAGGGCGTCTTTCCCCCGTTCCGCCGTCTTTTCCTCGCCAGGTTCTACACTTAGGTAATCACCCCACCTAAGGAAAATGCCTATGCGCCTGCTTCCCATCGTTGCTGTTGTGACCGCTGCATTTCTTGTTATCTCCTGTAGTACACCTACGCCACCTAAAGGCGTTACCGTGGTGAGTAATTTTGATGCCAAACGGTATCTCGGTACGTGGTATGAGATAGCCCGCCTTGATCACCGCTTTGAACGTGGTCTGGATAGCGTCACCGCCACCTACAGTCTACGTGATGACGGCGGAATTAATGTGCTCAACAAAGGTTTTAACCCGGAAAGGGGCATGTGGCAGAAAACGGAAGGGAAAGCCTATTTTACTGGTGACTCCACTCGCGCGGCGCTGAAAGTCTCCTTTTTCGGGCCTTTTTACGGCGGCTATAACGTGATTGCGCTCGACAGAGATTACCAGCACGCGCTGGTCTGCGGCCCGAATCGCGACTACCTGTGGATACTGTCACGCTCACCAACGATTTCAGATGAGATGAAGCAGCAGATGCTGGCCGTCGCGACGCGGGAAGGCTTTGATGTCAGCAAATTAATCTGGGTGAAGCAGTCCGATTAATGCGTGCTGAGCTTCAGACCAATAATGCCGACCACGATCAACCCCAGGCTGGCGAGACGCATCAGGTTCGCAGATTCACCCAGCAGCAGAATACCGGTAATGGCTGCGCCCACGGCGCCAATGCCGGTCCATACTGCGTAGGCGGTACCAACGGGCAGGGTTTTCATCGCCCAGGCCAGTAGCGCCATGCTGAGCACCATCGCCACAATGGTAATCACGCTCGGGGTCAGGCGGCTAAATCCGTGGGTATATTTCAGCCCAACGGCCCAAACCACTTCCAGTAAACCGGCAATAAATAAGACTATCCAGGACATATCAGGCTCCAGAGAAATGGGGCCGTCCCCGATGAAAGAAGCGTTTGCAGGTCGTCCTGCAAAGCTGATGGTTGAAAATGTATTTTTGCCCGCGTGGTTGCGAATTTCAACTCTTTTAGCCATAAGCTGCTAAAAGGAAGAATTAGACGCATTTCGCCTCGCACTTTACGCATTCAGCATTTAACTGATTCACTATGATGAAAGGCTTTCTGAAGCCAGGAACTCATAGGCCTCATTCCTGAATGCGAAAATATTATGCTGAAAATACTCGTTATTGACCGTTGCTACTTTACCCGCACAGCAATAGAGGCATGGCTCAATCACTCTGAATTCTTTAACCGTTCGTTCCTGGTTTCTGGCCTTAACAATCTTTTATTGGTTAAGGAACATATTCAGCAGTGGAAACCGCACCTGGTAATAGCCGATCTCTATGGTTTCCTCAATGATGCCTTATCGGTCCAGCACATTGAGCCTTTATTTCAGGCCTGTGGTACGAGTCCCTTGATTTTGCTGGAGTCAGGCGGGTTGGGAAAAACGCACCGCTACCCGGTACATGCCACGTTATCCAAGCAGATTGCTCTGCCTGAGCTGGCTGAAAATATTCATGATGCACTACTGGCCGGCCCCACTTCAGAAGCGCCGCGCAATGCATCGCCGCTGCTGACGCCGCAGGAAGATAAGGTTCTGACCATGTGGATGGAAGGCGCAAGTAACAATGCGATAGCCTGCGCGCTCAGTATTCACAGCAAAACGGTATATACCTATAAACGCAATATCCGTATGAAGTTGCATATGGACAATCGTTTTTCACCGTTTCTTGCGCTCTCTGAGCAAAAGAATTAACGGCACGACAAAGCTGTCGTACCGCTTACACTGCTATTGCTGCGCTTTAGTTGCAGCACCTGAAATGGCGTCGCCGCCATCGGAGATATCCTCCCCGACACCACGCGTGGTATTACAAGCAGTCAGTACAGAAGTCAGTACCAACACAGAAAAGATCGCTGCAATTGTCTTCTTAACCATAACGTCTTCCTTTTCTAGCCAATGTTATTTGTGTATTGCTCATTAAGCATAGACAAGATCCCGCAAAATGACGGGAGATGGACGATTTTTAAGACGAAGGGAAGAAATTAGCTGGCCGCGCTGGAGATAGAGCTGCCAAGATGCTTTATATCCTCACCAAAGCCACGCGCGGTATTACATCCTGCCAGCAACGATGTGGTGAGAAGGATCAGTGTTATCAGACCGAGAAGACGTTTCATCATTCCTGCCCTGGTAAAGAGATGGCGCAGCAGGGCTACTGCGCCATGATTTCATTAATCCACCTATTCTCTCACGCCGCATCACGGCAGCCAGAGAGGAAGGGGATTATTTTACGCGGGATACGTATTCGCCTGAACGAGTATCCACTTTAATCACTTCGCCAATCTGTACGAACAGCGGAACTTTAACCACTGCGCCAGTAGACAGCGTTGCCGGCTTACCGCCAGTACCTGCGGTATCACCTTTCAGGCCTGGGTCGGTTTCAACAACTTCCAGTTCAACAAAGTTCGGCGGGGTCACAGCGATCGGTTGACCGTTCCACAGGGTCACGATGCATTCAGCCTGGTCCAGCAGCCACTTCGCGTTATCACCTACTGCTTTCTCATCCGCAGCCAGCTGTTCAAACGTGGTGTTGTTCATGAAGTGCCAGAATTCACCATCGCTGTACAGGAAGGTCAGGTTCATATCGGCAACATCTGCACCTTCCGCAGAGTCGGTAGACTTGAAGGTTTTCTCTACACGAGTACCGGTCAGCAGGCGGCGCAGCTTAACGCGCGCAAACGCCTGGCCTTTACCTGGTTTAACGAATTCGCTGGCTTCAACCGCATAAGGTTCGCCGTCCAACATGATTTTAAGACCAGCACGAAAATCGTTGCTATAGTACGTTGCCATAAGGCCCTCTGAATATTGTTAACTGGTAGCTAAGCCACAAAATGGCGCATATTGTAACCCTAAATACCCCATCCAGAGAAGATTGGTTATCGCAACTTGCCGATGTTGTGACCAATCCCGATGAACTTCTGCATCTTCTTAATATAGATGCTGATGAAAAACTGTTAGCTGGACGCGACGCGAGACAGCTTTTCGCCCTGCGCGTACCGCGTGCTTTTATCGCGCGTATGGAGAAAGGTAATCCTGACGATCCGCTTTTACGTCAGGTGCTTACCTCGCAGGAAGAGTTTGTTGCCGCCCCCGGCTACTCGACCGATCCGCTGGAAGAACAACACAGCGTGGTACCCGGCTTGCTGCATAAATACCGTAACCGGGCGCTGCTGCTGGTAAAAGGTGGCTGTGCGGTAAATTGTCGCTATTGTTTCCGTCGTCACTTCCCTTACGCCGAAAATCAGGGTAACAAGCGCAACTGGCAGACCGCCCTGGACTACATTAGTGCGCACCCGGAACTGGATGAGATCATCTTCTCTGGTGGCGATCCGCTGATGGCCAAAGATCATGAGCTTGACTGGCTGATCACTCAGTTGGAAGCCATTACGCATATCAAGCGCCTGCGTATTCACAGCCGTCTGCCCCTTGTCATTCCCGCACGGATTACCGAGGGACTGGTGAGCCGATTCACCCGCTCTTCGCTGCAAATTTTATTGGTGAATCACATTAACCACGCCAACGAAATTGACGACGCATTTCGTCAGGGAGTGGCAAAACTGCGCGCTGCGGGCGTTACGTTACTCAATCAGAGCGTGCTGCTGCGCGGCGTAAATGACAATGCCGGGACGCTGGCCAGTCTCAGTAACGCGTTGTTTGATGCCGGTGTGATGCCCTATTACCTGCACGTTCTGGACAAGGTTCAGGGCGCGGCACACTTTATGGTAACGGATGATGAAGCGCGGCAGATTATGCGTGAACTGTTAACCCTGGTATCGGGGTACCTGGTGCCTAAACTGGCGCGGGAGATCGGCGGGGAACCCAGTAAAACGCCGCTGGACTTGCAGTTGCGCCAACAATGATTAACGATCGGGTGTCCGATTCCGGACACCCTTAACCAAAACACCCTAATTAAGCCGCATCAATATGCTATTTTAGCCCTGCTTCGCTTAAGAGATATTTTATAATTATATATATCGCTATAAATCAATTGATTAATTAATAATTGGTTAGGGAGAACCTTTATGGCTATTACTATCAAAGGCGTGAATACCGGTGTTATTCGTAAAGCGAATGAATTCCTTGCGCTGGCCCTTAAAATCAAAGAGCCAAGAAACAAGGAATCGCTGTTTTTCCTGCCTGCGCTGGAACTGCGGGATCTGCTTATCGCACTGGAAAGCAGGCTGCATCAAAAGCAGCATTTGAACGCCAACGAACGTCAGCACTATGAAAAAGTACGGGCTAAAGTCAGCAAGAAGATGCTGGAAAACATCCCTGAGATGGTTGAAGGCGAACTTCGCAATGCGGATATCAAGCACCGTGTTATGTCCGTCGTCCTTACTGATGCCAGTGGCGATAACCTGACTCTCTTATTCACGCTTCATGACGGTAATACCTGCGAACTGCTGGTTAACGAGTTGCAGATTGAGGTTTTCGCACATGCCATTATTCGGGCGCTCGATAACGCCGGCATGCGCGAACTGGCAATCCGCATTACCTCGTTATTAGACTTTTTGCCGCTGTTTGATGCGGACTGTAAAGACAGCGAAAACCTGGAATATGATGCCTACGCTCAGCCAGACTGGAAACATGCTCTCTTTAGCCATTATCTCGCGGTGCTTTATCGCTTTACTGATGAAACGGGTGCAGCGCTGTTTAGCGGTGCGGTGGTCAAAACCCGCGATCCGTCCGGCAGCAAAGAAGCGGAAGCTATTTCTCGTCGCATTCTCGACTTTAGCCCAAGGCTGAAAAAGCTGGCAGGTAAATCATGTGAGGTGATGGTCAGAACATTGACGGCGGATAAGTCTCAGAGGCTGAGTCAGGATCAATGCCTGCATGCGCTACATCATTTACGCGTACAGGCCATTAAGAAGGCGCAGACTGCCTGATGGCGCTGCGCTGATCAGGCCTACAGACACTAAACTGAGACGCGTGGCGCCGCCATCCGGCAACGCCAACGCGATTAATTCGGGCACTTATAGACCTGACCACTCATTTCACTGGCGGTCGGGACAAAGCTGGATAACATGCCCTGTGATGGGCTGCTTACGCCGTAAATCACGTTGCCACCCATTGCAGCGGCCTGGTTGCGCAGGTCATTTGCCGCACCGCGCATAGAACCGCCTTCTTCACCGTGCTGACCAGAAAGCCAGTTGCTCTGCTTTCCTGTTGCAGTGCCAATTAACTGACATTCAGCACCCGGCTTGTCTTCTACGAAGCGGACGCTCTGCCCAGCCCCGCTCAGTTCATTGCTGGAGCTACAACCCGCCATCAGTAGCGCGGCACCGACGATCCCTGCTAAGTATTTCACGTGCATGTTATTCCCCATAATCAAAGAGCTGGACGATTCTAATCACGCCCATGTATGAATCTTATACTAAAAAGATGACCAAAAGAAAAACCCCCGCGCATTTCTGCCCGGGGGTTTCTCATTTTTCGCGATATGTTCGCTATATGTATTTAATCGAATAATTCACGTTGCAGGAAGGCTGCGGCGTGAAGAATGAAGATTAAATTACATCATGCCGCCCATACCACCCATGCCGCCCATACCACCAGCAGCACCTAAGTCAGGCGCATCGCTTTTCGGCAGGTCGGTTACCATGCATTCGGTGGTAATCATCAGCCCAGCAACAGATGCCGCGTACTGCAGAGCAGAACGGGTAACTTTGGTTGGGTCCAGAATACCCATGTCGATCATGTTGCCGTATTCTTCAGTTGCAGCGTTGTAACCGTAGTTACCGTCGCCTGCTTTAACGGTGTTAGCCACCACAGACGGCTCTTCGCCGCAGTTCAGAACGATCTGACGCAGCGGAGCTTCCATTGCACGCAGCGCAACTTTAATACCGACGTTCTGATCTTCGTTCTGGCCTTTCAGGTCAGCGATTTTAGAAGCAACGCGGATCAGCGCAACGCCACCACCAGCAACCACGCCTTCTTCTACCGCAGCACGAGTCGCGTGCAGGGCATCTTCAACGCGTGCTTTCTTCTCTTTCATTTCAACTTCGGTTGCAGCACCGACTTTGATAACCGCAACGCCGCCAGCCAGTTTCGCTACGCGCTCCTGCAGTTTTTCACGGTCGTAATCAGAGGTTGCTTCTTCGATCTGCTGACGAATCTGAGTCACACGACCCTGGATTGCCGCTTCGTCACCCACGCCATCGATGATGGTGGTGGTGTCTTTGTTGATCACAACGCGTTTTGCCTGACCCAGATCTTCCAGGGTAGCTTTTTCCAGTTCCATACCGATCTCTTCAGAGATCACGGTACCACCGGTCAGGGTAGCGATATCCTGCAGCATCGCTTTACGACGGTCGCCGAAGCCAGGTGCTTTCACCGCTGCAACTTTCACGATACCGCGCATGGTGTTCACTACCAGGGTAGCCAGCGCTTCGCCTTCAACATCTTCAGCGATGATCAGCAGCGGTTTGCCTGCTTTAGCAACGGCTTCCAGAACCGGCAGCATTTCACGGATGTTGGAGATTTTCTTGTCAGCCAGCAGAATGAACGGGCTTTCCAGTTCTACTGCGCCAGTTTCTGGTTTGTTGATGAAGTACGGAGACAGGTAGCCACGGTCAAACTGCATACCTTCAACGACGTCCAGCTCGTCCTGCAGGCCGGTACCGTCTTCAACGGTGATCACGCCTTCTTTACCGACTTTATCCATTGCTTCCGCGATCAGTTTCCCTACGGTTTCGTCGGAGTTAGCGGAGATGGTGCCTACCTGAGCAATCGCTTTGGAGTCGGAGCACGGTACGGACAGGGCTTTCAGTTCTTCAACTGCAGCAGCAACCGCTTTGTCGATACCACGCTTCAGGTCCATCGGGTTCATGCCCGCAGCAACGGCTTTCAGACCTTCAGTGATGATGGACTGAGCCAGAACGGTTGCGGTGGTAGTACCGTCACCCGCAGCGTCGTTCGCTTTAGAGGCTACTTCTTTAACCATCTGTGCACCCATGTTTTCGAACTTGTCTTCCAGTTCAATTTCACGCGCTACAGATACACCATCTTTAGTGATGGTCGGTGCACCGAAAGATTTATCCAGAACTACGTTACGGCCTTTCGGGCCGAGGGTAACTTTCACTGCATCTGCCAGTACGTTTACGCCGCGCAGCATTTTCACACGAGCGTCGTTACCGAATTTTACGTCTTTAGCTGCCATTTTTTCTTTCCCTTAAATTCGTATGTTCAGAATCGTTCGCGGATTACGCTTCAACAATTGCCAGGATGTCGCTTTCAGACATGATCAACACTTCTTCATTGTCGATCTTCTCAGACTTCACACCGTAACCGTCGTTAAAAATGACGATGTCGCCGACTTTCACGTCCAGCGGTTGCACGGTGCCATTATCCAGGATGCGACCCTTACCGACAGCGATGATTTCGCCACGCGTTGATTTACCCGCAGCAGAACCCGTCAGTACGATGCCGCCAGCAGATTTGGATTCAACTTCTTTACGTTTAACGATCACGCGATCATGTAACGGACGAATACTCATTGATAGCTCTCCTTTGAGAAAGTCTTTATCAGTTATGGGTGACGCCGGCCCGCTAATGGTTCCCGGCTAGTGTCCAGAGAGATGGGGATGGGCATTTGCCCCTTCAAGGGGCAATGCAAAAAAAAATTCTGAACAGCAAAAAATCCTGTAAAAAAGCCACTTACCTCACATTTCTCGCCTATTTTTCCCGCAACGTCATAAGCAAATACGATTGTGATAACATCGAAAATCTGCGCAGTTGCCTGAAATTCAGGCGCAAACGGATAACATCTCATGAGTGGACTGAAACAAGAGCTGGGACTGGCTCAGGGCATTGGCCTGTTGTCGACATCATTATTAGGAACAGGCGTTTTCGCTGTCCCGGCCCTGGCCGCGCTGGTAGCAGGCAATAACAGCCTGTGGGCGTGGCCGGTGTTGATCGTTCTGGTCTTTCCCATCGCGATTGTTTTTGCCCTGCTGGGTCGCCACTACCCCAGCGCGGGCGGCGTGGCGCATTTCGTCGGCATGGCGTTTGGTTCGCATCTTGAACGCGTGACCGGCTGGTTATTTTTATCGGTCATTCCTGTCGGTCTCCCTGCTGCCCTGCATATCGCCGCCGGATTTGGTCAGGCAATGTTTGGCTGGCAGGGATGGCAACTTCTGCTGGCGGAACTGGGTACGCTGGCGCTGGTGTGGTACATCGGTTCGCGCGGTGCCAGCTCCAGTGCCAACCTGCAAACCGTCATAGCCGGGCTGATTGTGGCGCTGATTGTCGCCATCTGGTGGGCAGGCGATCTTACCCCTTCAGAGATTCCTTTCCCGGCGCCGGGCGATGTTGAAATGTCAGGATTGTTCTCCGCGCTGTCGGTAATGTTCTGGTGCTTTGTTGGGCTGGAAGCATTCGCCCATCTGGCATCGGAATTTAAAAACCCCGAACGCGACTTTCCGCGTGCGTTGATGATTGGCCTGCTGCTTGCCGGTTCTGTCTATTGGGGTTGTACCGTGGTGGTACTTCATTTTGATGCCTACGGCGAAACGATGGCGGCGGCGGCCTCGCTGCCTGACATTGTGGTGCGACTGTTCGGCGTTCAGGCGCTGTGGGTAGCCTGCGTGATTGGCTATCTGGCCTGCTTCGCCAGTCTCAACATCTATATACAGAGTTTTGCCCGGCTGGTCTGGTCACAGACGCAATACAAGCCAGAGCATTATCTGGCCCGGCTCTCTGCGCGCCATATCCCGCGCAACGCATTAAACGCCGTGCTGGGCTGCTGCGTCGTTAGCACCCTGGGCATTTATGCGTTACAGATCAATCTTGATGCGCTCATCATCTACGCCAACGGCATCTTTATTATGATCTATCTGCTGTGCATGTTGGCTGGCTGCAAATTACTGCAGGGGCGATATCGCGTGCTGGCGGTGGTCGGCGGATTGCTATGCCTGCTGTTGCTGGCAATGGTCGGCTGGAAGAGCCTGTATGCGCTGATTATGCTGGCGGTACTGTGGCTGTTTTTGCCCCGTAGACCAAATAAGCGCTAGCGCCATCCGGCAATGCCTACGCGGTTGCCCGGTAGCGCGACGCTACCGGGTCACTCGTCAAGCAAGCGATCAGTCGCGGCGATCGTCTTTATGTTCGATGCGGTCGCGATCGTCATCTTTACGATGATATTCGCCATCAAATGTCTCCCCACCGCCCGTTCCGGCGCTAAAACCGCCCCCCGGCATCCGGGAAAAACGCAAATGCGGCAGCAGCTTCAACGTCAGATGCTTTTGCACTGGGGGTAATAAAAGAAGAAGACCGAGGAAGTCGGTAAAAAAGCCTGGCAGCAGCAACAAAAGGCCAGCGATGATCAGCGACACACTCTTTATCATCTCTTCTGCCGGGCTTTCACCAGCAGTCATTTTCTGTTGCATCAGCAAAAAGTTCTTAAATCCCTGGTTGCGAACCAGCGACATCCCAACCACCGAGGTGAAGATCACCAGCAGTAGCGTCATCAGCACGCCTAACACTCCAGCGACCTGAATAAAAATAGAAATCTCAATGTAAACATAGAGAAAGACAGCAATCAGAGGTATCCAGCGCAAGGGGTTCTCCTGTTAATGACCGCCGTTTTCTGGTACGTCGGCCGGAATATAGTTACATACGGCATTAGTCAGATATTGAGGTTGTTCGCAAAATTTCAAGCGCTTTGTACACTTATTTCTAGTGTAAATCCTCAAGCCTTGACCTATTTCACAAAATAATAATTAAGGGGTAATTTACGCTATTTATAGTGATCCAGATTACGGCACAATTTCTGAAGCAGAATATGATCTCGTTTACCAGACCGGCGGAGGGGATAATCGTCGGTCAATAAACAATCGAAACCACATATATTCTGTGTGTTTAGTGCATTCATTGGCAGTTTTAAACAAGAAGGTTCACATGTTAAACAACATTCGTATCGAAGAAGATCTGTTGGGTACCAGGGAAGTTCCAGCTGAAGCCTACTATGGTGTTCACACTCTGAGAGCGATTGAAAACTTTTACATCAGCAATAGCAAAATCAGTGACATCCCTGAATTTGTGCGCGGTATGGTTATGGTCAAGAAGGCCGCGGCTCTGGCGAACAAAGAGTTGCAAACCATTCCTAAAAGTGTGGCGAATGCCATCATTGCCGCATGTGATGAAGTCCTGAACAACGGCAAATGCATGGACCAGTTCCCGGTAGACGTTTACCAGGGCGGTGCAGGTACCTCCGTTAACATGAACACCAACGAAGTGCTGGCCAATATCGGGCTGGAGCTGATGGGTCACCAGAAAGGTGAATATCAGTACCTGAACCCGAACGACCACGTGAACAAATGTCAGTCTACCAACGACGCCTACCCAACCGGTTTCCGCATCGCGGTATACGCTTCAATTATTAAACTGATTGATGCCCTCAACCAACTGCGTGAAGGCTTCGAGCGTAAAGCTGTCGAGTTCCAGGACATCCTGAAAATGGGTCGTACCCAGTTGCAGGACGCGGTACCAATGACCCTCGGTCAGGAATTCCGCGCTTTCAGCGTACTGCTGAAAGAAGAAGTGAAAAACATCGAACGTACCGCTGAACTGCTGCTGGAAGTTAACCTCGGCGCAACGGCTATCGGTACCGGTCTGAATACCCCTAAAGAGTACTCTCCACTGGCTGTACAGAAACTGGCTGAAGTTACCGGTTTCGCCTGCGTTCCTGCGGAAGACCTGATCGAAGCGACCTCTGACTGCGGCGCTTACGTGATGGTACACAGCGCACTGAAGCGTCTGGCTGTGAAAATGTCCAAAATCTGTAACGACCTGCGTTTGCTCTCCTCTGGCCCACGTGCCGGCCTGAATGAGATCAACCTGCCGGAACTGCAGGCGGGCTCTTCCATCATGCCAGCAAAAGTGAACCCGGTTGTGCCGGAAGTCGTGAACCAGGTGTGCTTCAAAGTCATCGGTAACGACATCACCGTCACTATGGCCGCAGAAGCGGGTCAGCTGCAGCTGAACGTTATGGAGCCAGTGATTGGTCAGGCGATGTTTGAATCCATTCATATCCTGAGCAACGCTTGCTACAACCTGCTGGAGAAATGTGTAGACGGCATCACCGCGAACAAAGAAGTGTGTGAAGCCTTCGTTTATAACTCCATCGGTATCGTCACCTATCTCAACCCGTTCATCGGCCACCACAATGGCGACATCGTTGGTAAGATTTGTGCCGAAACCGGCAAGAGCGTCCGCGAAGTCGTTCTCGAGCGCGGCCTGTTGACTGAAGCCGAGCTGGACGATATTTTCTCCGCTCAAAACCTGATGCACCCGGCTTACAAAGCAAAACGTTATACTGATGAAAGCGAACAGTAATCGTACAGGGTAGTACCGAAAAGGGCACGTCAGTTGACGTGCCCTTTTTCATATAAGAAGTTACTAAATAACAACAATTTAATATCAACTCGTTAAACAACTAGGAAGGCTAATATGATAGTTGTAGAACTTATCATTGTTTTGCTGGCAATCTTTTTGGGTGCCAGACTGGGGGGCATTGGTATCGGATTCGCAGGTGGACTGGGTGTTCTGGTTCTTGCCGCGATCGGCGTAAAACCCGGTAACATCCCGTTCGATGTAATTTCCATCATCATGGCGGTTATCGCTGCCATCTCTGCTATGCAAGTTGCAGGCGGTCTGGACTATCTGGTTAACCAGACAGAAAAACTGCTGCGTCGTAACCCGAAATACATCACGATCCTTGCTCCGATTGTGACCTATTTCCTGACCATCTTTGCAGGTACCGGGAACATCTCTCTGGCAACGCTGCCGGTTATCGCTGAAGTGGCGAAGGAACAAGGCGTTAAGCCTTGCCGTCCGCTCTCTACGGCAGTGGTTTCCGCACAGATTGCGATCACCGCGTCGCCAATCTCTGCGGCAGTGGTTTACATGTCTTCTGTTATGGAAGGTCATGGCATCAGCTACATCCACCTGCTGTCCGTGGTTATTCCGTCCACGCTGCTGGCGGTACTGGTAATGTCCTTCCTGGTCACCATGCTGTTCAACTCTAAACTTTCTGACGATCCGGTTTACCTGAAGCGTCTGGAAGAGGGTCTGATTGAACTGCGCGGTGAAAAGCAGATTGAAATCAAACCGATGGCGAAAAGCTCCGTCTGGCTGTTCTTGCTGGGCGTCGTTTGTGTCGTGATTTATGCGATTATCAACAGCCCGAGCCTCGGCCTGGTTGCGAAGCCGCTGATGAACACCACTAACGCGATCCTGATCATCATGCTGAGCGTCGCGACGCTGACCACCATCATGTGTAAAGTGGAAACCGATGCCATCCTCAACTCCAGCACCTTCAAAGCAGGTATGAGCGCCTGTATTTGTATCCTGGGCGTTGCGTGGCTGGGTGACACTTTCGTGTCCCACAACATTGACTGGATCAAAGACACTGCGGGTGAAGTGATTCAGGGCACGCCTTGGCTGCTGGCCGTCATCTTCTTCTTTGCTTCTGCATTGCTGTACTCTCAGGCAGCAACCGCTAAAGCACTGATGCCGATGGCACTGGCACTGAACGTTTCTCCGTTGACTGCGGTTGCTTCTTTCGCTGCGGTATCTGGTCTGTTCATTCTGCCAACTTACCCAACACTGGTTGCGGCAGTACAGATGGATGACACCGGCACAACCCGTATCGGTAAATTCGTCTTTAACCACCCGTTCTTCATCCCAGGTACCCTGGGCGTCGCTCTCGCGGTCAGCTTCGGCTTCCTGCTGGGCGGTATGATGCTGTAAGTATCACCTGCGGGGCGTGTTCGCGCCCCGCATTTCCCCACCCTTTGTCTAACATCCTTCCCTCGTCCGTTGTATAGTGACCACTCATTTATGGGTCATTCTGTTCTTTCGAGGTGTTTATGCTTGATGTTAGCAGTCAGGATATGTCCATCCCCGATGCCGTCGTCGTGCTCTGTACTGCGCCCGATGAAGCAACAGCCCAGGATCTGGCAGCCAAAGTACTGGCGGAAAAACTGGCCGCCTGTGCCACACTGATTCCTGGTGCTACTTCTCTCTACTATTGGGAAGGAAAGCTGGAGCAGGAATACGAAGTACAAATGATCCTTAAAACCTCGGTTTTGCACCAGCAAGCCTTACTCGATTGCCTGAAGTCTCATCATCCATATCAAACGCCCGAACTTCTGGTTTTACCCGTTACTCACGGAGACAGTGATTACCTCTCATGGCTCAACGCATCTTTACGCTGATCCTGCTTTTTTGCAGCACAACCGCCTTTGCCGGACTTTTTGACGCGCCGGGTCGGACGCAGTTTGTACCTGCTGACCAGGCCTTTGCTTTCGATTTTCAGCAAAATCAGCACGATCTCAACCTCACCTGGCAGGTAAAGGACGGCTATTACCTGTACCGTAAACAAATCAACATTACCCCGGCACAGGCAAAAATTGCTGATGTTACCCTCCCGGCAGGCGAGTGGCATGAGGATGAGTTCTACGGCAAAAGTGAAATTTACCGTAAGCAACTGACGGTTCCAGTAACAGTAGAACAGGCCTCGTCTGGCGCCACGCTGACGGTGACGTATCAGGGCTGCGCCGATGCAGGTTTTTGTTATCCTCCCGAAACCAGGACGGTACCGTTAAGCGAAGTGGTTGCCAGCGCAAAACCGCAGCCAACGGCTCCGGCAGCGCCCGTACTTGCACCCGAGCAGCCTCAAGCGCAACTGCCATTTTCAGCCCTGTGGGCCTTGCTGATTGGGATTGGTATCGCCTTTACGCCGTGCGTCCTGCCCATGTATCCGCTGATTTCCGGTATCGTGTTGGGGGGTAAACAGCGGCTCTCTACCGGGCGGGCATTACTGCTGACCTTCATCTACGTGCAGGGCATGGCGCTCACCTATACCGCGCTGGGTCTGGTGGTCGCGGCCGCCGGGCTACAGTTCCAGGCCGCGCTTCAGCATCCCTATGTGTTAATCGGGCTGGCGGCTGTCTTCACTCTCCTCGCACTGTCAATGTTTGGCCTGTTCACCCTGCAACTGCCATCCTCGCTGCAAACGCGCCTGACGCTGATGAGCAACCGCCAGCAGGGGGGCTCTGTAGGCGGCGTATTTGCAATGGGGGCCATTGCCGGACTGATTTGCTCGCCCTGTACCACTGCGCCACTGAGCGCCATTCTGCTCTACATCGCCCAGAGCGGGAACATGTGGCTTGGCGGCGGAACGCTGTATCTGTACGCGCTGGGGATGGGGCTGCCACTGATGCTGGTCACCGTCTTCGGCAACCGACTGCTGCCGAAAAGCGGCCCGTGGATGGAGCATGTCAAAACCGCTTTTGGCTTTGTCATCCTCGCACTACCGGTCTTTTTGCTGGAGCGGGTCATCGGCGATGCGTGGGGATTACGCCTGTGGTCGCTGCTTGGCGTGGCTTTCTTTGGCTGGGCGTTTATCACCAGTCTGCAAGCAAAGCGCGGCTGGATGCGTCTGGTACAGATTGTCCTGCTGGCGGCGGCACTCATCAGCGTGCGTCCTCTACAGGACTGGGCATTCGGCACTACGGTCACTCAACAGCAAGCGCACCTGGACTTTAAACCGGTGGCGACCGTTGAGCAGTTGAATCAGGCGCTGGCCGAGGCAAAAGGCAAACCGGTGATGCTCGATCTCTATGCCGACTGGTGCGTAGCCTGTAAAGAGTTCGAGAAATATACTTTTAGCGATCCGCAGGTAAAGCAGGCGCTGGGAGACACGGTATTACTGCAAGCCAACGTCACTGCCAATAATGCGCAGGACGTGGCGCTGCTCAAGCATTTACAGGTGCTGGGTTTGCCCACCATCCTGTTCTTTGATGTCCAGGGACAAGAACACCCGCAGGAACGCGTTACAGGCTTTATGGATGCTGCGACGTTTAGTGCACATTTGCGCGATCGCCAACCGTGAGCAACACTTGCAAAAGTAGAAACGGAGGAAAACACCGTGCAACGTGAAGATATCCTTGGAGAAGCCTTAAAATTATTAGAGAACCAGGGGATAGCCAACACCACGCTGGAGATGGTGGCCGAGCGCGTTGATCGCCCGCTTGATGAGCTGCAGCGCTTCTGGCCGGATAAAGAAGCCATTTTATATGACGCGCTACGTTATCTTAGTCAGCAGGTCGACATCTGGCGTCGCCAGTTGATGCTGGATGACACCCTGAGTGCGGAACAGAAGCTACTGGCCCGTTACAACGCGCTGGCGGAATGCGTCAGCAATAAACGCTATCCTGGCTGTCTGTTTATTGCTGCCTGTACGTTTTATCCCGATCCTGCGCACCCCATCCATCAACTGGCCGATCAGCAGAAAACGGCAGCGCATAACTTTACCCATGAACAGTTGACCACGCTGGAGATTGACGACCCGGCAATGGTTGCCAGACAGATGGAACTGGTGTTGGAAGGTTGCCTGAGTCGGATGCTGGTCAATCGCAGCCACGCCGATGTGGAAACGGCGCACCGGCTGGCGGAAGACATCCTGCGCTTCGCCCAGTGCCGACAGGGCGGCGCGTTAACCTGATTCGGATTTCGAAGCCTTGCAGAAACGCATATAATTTCGTCATAATTGACACGCTAAAAGGAATTATATGCGTCTTCTCTTCAGCGCTCTCCTCGCTGTATTTATCACCGCGCCCCTGCTTGCCCAACCGTTAAACGGTTTCTCATTTTCCCACAAAGACTGGGAAGTCTCGTGCGATAACACCGGCACCTGCCGGGCGGCGGGCTATGGTGTTAATAGTGGAGAGGTTGGCTTTCTCCTCACTCGCCAGGCGGGTCTGCAACAGCACGTCAACACTGTGGCGACATTCGCTCAGATTGAAAACAGCATTCCGGATAATGCCAGCGTGAGCCTGTTTATTGCTGACCAAAATTGGGGAGCGCTGAAAGCGCAAGATAAAGAACATTTTCGTCTGGATGGCAACCAGATTATCGCGCTTATCCAGGCACTGACTCATGATATGAAAATTGAAATCGCCCTTAACGGGCAGCGCAAAACGCTCTCCAGCGCTGATGCGAATGCCACGTTTCTGAAGATTGACGAATCTCAACAACGCACAGGGACTAAAGATGTTCAGTTACTACAGACGCATCCAGCTACGCGGAAGGCAAAAGAACGTTCGTCAGTAAAGGTCGTGGCATCGCTGACTGCCTGAGCGGAGATGAGTGGGCCTGGGACGGAAAATCTTTCGTCCACAGCCTTGCATACATCACCGAAGGGTGTCGGGAAATCCAACTGGGAGGACCCCGGATGCTGCCCACTTTTGTGAGTGAGGTAAAAGCTTACAAGGACAAAGAAAACGACAGCCATAACCAATGATTTAACTCAAATTCTCTCTACTGACTGTCTAATCGCCGCAAACTTAAGCAACCGGAAGATAAAACGTGAAATTTGGTTGACGGAGTGTGTGGATTACGGTTTAATGCGCCCCGTTGCCCGGATAGCTCAGTCGGTAGAGCAGGGGATTGAAAATCCCCGTGTCCTTGGTTCGATTCCGAGTCCGGGCACCACTATTTAAAGAACCCGCCCAAAAGGCGGGTTTTTGCTTTTGGTGAAACGGACTCTCCATCGAACTTCGTTCGATTATTCGCCGCAAGCGGCTCACCCCTTCGGGGCCAGCGCGCCGAGCGCGCTGTTCAACGCCTCCCGCGTTAGCCCGAGTCCGGTACCACTATTTAAAGAACCCGCCCAAAAGGCGGGTTTATGCTTTCTGGGGGTCTGTCATCCTCTGCCGGATAGCGGCGTAAAAAACGTGCTCCGTAGGCCTGATAAGCGCAGCGCCATCAGGCATCAACGTCACGCATGGGCTGGCAAACTAAAGCTCGAAATACTCTGCGACAACTGCTGAGCCTGCTCTTCCAGCGAAGCTGCCGCGGCGGCGGATTCTTGAACCAGCGAGGCATTTTGCTGCGTCACGCCGTCCATTTCAGTCACCGCCTGACCAACCTGACCAATTCCCCGGCTTTGCTCTTCAGAAGCAACAGAAATCTGTTCCATCAGGGTATTCACTTTATTAACGGAGTCGATAATCGAGTTAATCACGTCTCCTGAACGGTTCACCAGTCGGGCACCATTTTTAACGCTGGAAACAGATTGCGAGATCAGGCTTTCAATGTCCTTCGCAGCAGCCGCACTCTTCTGTGCCAGCGTGCGCACTTCACTGGCCACCACGGCAAATCCACGCCCCTGCGTGCCGGCTCGGGCGGCTTCAACGGCGGCGTTCAGCGCCAGAATGTTGGTCTGGAATGCAATGCTGTTGATAACGTTAGTGATATCCTCAATGCGTTTTGAGTTATCCGCGATGGTATTCATGGTGTCGATAACTTCACGGGTAACCTGCTCGCCAGTGCGGGCGTTTTTCACAGCGTCCTGCACCAGTTTGCCTGCCTGATGAACGTTATCAGTGTTATTCGCCACGGTCGCGCTCAGTTCTTCCATGCTGGCCGCAGTTTGGGTCAGCGCAGAGGCCTGCTGCTCCGTACGAGAAGCAAGATCGATATTTCCGGATGCAATTTCCTGTGCCGCATGGGTCACGGTATGGCTGGCATCGCGAACCTGTGAAATGGTCGTCAGCAGTGCCAGACGCATCTGCTCCATGGAGCCCATCAGGTGATCGATCTCGTTGCGTGCATTGCTCCTCACCGGAACAGGATTGTCCAGCTTACCTGCCGCGATCTGGCTACAGTGTTCACGCGCCAGATTTACCGGCGTAAGTACAAAGCGCTTCATCAGCATGCTTACAGCGATAATCACCACCACAAACAGTAGCGCAATGGCAGTAATAATCACCAGACCGGAGATAAAATTGCTGCTTGCGTCTTCATTCAGCCGCTTAGCGTATTTCTGGTGAACGGAAAGAACCTGGTCAAGTTCAATCTCAAATTTGCGATCGAGCTGAGAAACCGCAGGAATGGTTGCGTCAAATTTCGCAAAATCGTGCGCAGCAGCGGCATTAATCAACGGCTCCAGCCCCTGATTACGGTAGGTTTGCCAGGCCTCCTTGTAAGCACTGACCTGCGGTGACTCGTCCGTCAGACGCGGTGAGGCCATAAAAGCCGCAAACGCGTTATCCGCTTTGGTCAGCGCCTCTTTAACGGCCTCCAGTTTCGCCGCAGAGTCCGTTAAATCCCCCGCTTCCACCATCTTCACATACTCCATCACCCTCACGCGCAGGGTTCGGCTGTGGTTGATGGGGTCAATAATAGACAGCACAACCTGGATTTCATTATTCACGTTATCCAGGGAATTGTTACTTTTGACGATAAGTCCGATACTGGTGATCGTGCTGGCAACAAAGAAAAATAATAAGCAAAGCAATACAAACAGTGATGATTTTTTCAACGACATAGAGAGATACCTTAGGAGGGGGGTAAATATTCCTATGGTTATCGACTTCAACTGCAATTTGTTTAATTAATAATATTAATTGTCTGGGGGAAATAATTAGCTTTACACATGTTGCTAATCAACATGTTATCCAAATTGCACATTGAAAAAATAATCACTTTACTTATGAGTTTCCTTCATATTATGTCGATGAACAGCATCAACGCCACACTCACCTGTCGTTCGCAGTCACTTTACGCCTTGCGTAATTTTTAACAGAAGGACAACAAAATTACGCAAAAAAGTACTCGCCGATTAAATGTTGTCGATTTACAGCGCCATTGACTCATGATGCTGGCTATTTTATATACAACGGAAGTTTTTTTAAATTATTAATTAACGTGCGTATGCAACGTAAAGACAAACCGCATGGGTTTGCCCGTGAGCATTGCGCTTCACGGGCGTAATAAAGAAGACGTATAGATGACTTAGATGGGACATTAAAATTTTATTGAGATTTTTCCGAACACTTCGCGAGATAATTATAAATCACTTTCTTTTTTTTAAGCTTATCTCGTTGACTTTCCAGTCATTGTTGCAAACGAAAATACCCCTTGTTAGAATGCCAGCTAAATTCAGAAGATTCTTTCGACAAAAACCATTGATGGTGCTTTTGCATTTTATCTCGTATAACTTGTCCATATTCTTCCAACGGAAGAAGCAAGTGCCTCACTTTATAAATTGAAATGCCGCAGAGATCGGCTAGCTCCCTGGTCGAAAGCCCATGGGCATTGTGATCTTTTAAAAGATTGAGAATAAATACTTGCTCTGGTACGCGGATTGTCGCCAGGCCGCTTATTCCCATATCCGCCGCTATTCTCTGCAGATTGTCGCGAGACGAGTTGTAGCCTGGATGTACCGCACCCGGGTTGTATGAACACAAAGAAAGTTTCATTGGCAGACTCCTGGGTTTCAAAGATGTTTGTAGTATGAAGCCCACACGATCATCCAGCAACATTAGCTAATGATAAACACAGATACAGGATTTTTATCTAATATTAATCTTGTTTTATCATAAAAACGCTGCAAATTAGAATGAAGCATCGCTTAGTACGGAGATGAGCATGAGGTTCGATATTGAGGGATTTATCACTTTTGACACAGAGGATACTTCTCTCGTAAACCTGCTAACGGGGGATTGTGTTGAATTATCCCAAACCTCCACACGCCTGTTGGCCGAATTACTCAGCCATCAAGGTGATATCCTCTCCAGAAATGAAATCTTTCAATCCGTTTTTGATAAATATGGCGCTCGCGCGTCAAATAGTAATCTAAATCAATATATCTCAACTTTACGCAGAAATCTGAGCGATCTGGGGGTACAGAAAGAAATCATCGTCACGGTTCCGCGCATCGGTTTTAAAATTGCAGAAGATGCGATTATCAATAACGATCGCGAGTACAGAACGCCATTTCTGGAAGAAAAAACGCCTGAAATTCCGGTCGCTCCACCGCCACCGCGAACAGGTCAGCCGGTTTTCCGAATTATCGCTCTGGCGATCGCGTTTCTGCTTCTCATTATAAAACCTGAGACTTTCAGGGCTGACACGGGAGTACAGAAACTGGTCGAAGATCAATGTATCATTTTTATGCCTTCGTCACTTTCTCTCAACGATGTCAAAAATAGTTTTAATTTTACCAGCCATCCCTTTGACTGCTCACGGGCGAAAGAGTTGTATTTATACAGACAACAAGTACACGGCACACTGGGTAATATTATGCAACTGTTACTGGTCGAATGTGACCAGGGCAACTGCATAAGCTTTTATTACAGAGAAAAAAACAATGTCTAAACGAATCCTGTCTCTTTTAGCCTGTGTTGGGCTTATGCTGATCGGTGTCGTTTACTGCTTTGCCAGGGCGCCTGAATTTTCGTGTAAATCACAGTTCTCTGTTGCTCAAAGCATTAACAATGACAATATTCGCGCTGAGGGAATAATATACATCAATGTAGTAAATGACCGACTCCTACTCAATATTGACGGTTTACTCACACATAATGATAAAAAGTATTTAATCTCGCGAACAATGAAAATGAAATACAAAACGTATAATGCGAATACGCACTTATACAAATTAATGAGCACCAAAACTGTCCGCGACAGCACAGACAATGTCGATGATAAGATTGCAATCGACCTATTGTTTGGCAAGGGTGCTGATGAGAAAATTATTTTTCTGAATAAACTTAATAATAATGTAATACTCTTTGGTAACCACGCATTCCCGCAGTATGGTTGCAAACGAAATTAATTTGTGTGGTTTTCTTTCACGAAGCACAGCTTAAGTTACATTTCTCATATTATGACTATAAACTTAATAGAATCACTGGCTTGCATTTCAAAAATAATAGACATGATCAACCCAAGGCTTAACTTACATCATGTCAGAACCGCCTTTATTGCCTGGCATTTAGCTCGGGAGTCCCAGTTCACGCCTGCGCAGTGTCGCAAGACACTGCTTGCCGCCCTGCTCCATGATATTGGCGGGTTGAACGAGGAGTTACGCCTACAGCCACTGAGCTACTACGACAATGAACTCAACAACCACGCTGCCGTCGGTAGCGAACTTCTGGCAAGCGTTCCATTACTGACGCCACTAAGCCCGATTGTCCTCTATCACCACACGCGCTGGGATGGAGGCAAAGGTGCTTATGTTCACGGACAGAAAGTGCCAAAAGAAAGCCATGTCATTTATCTGGCCGATCGTATAGATGTTCTGATTGCACGCTATCGGGCAAATGATATTCTTTCGGTGAAAGAAGAAATAATTAACATTGTGATACAGGGCGAAAATACGCTTTATAAGCCAGAATATGTCAACGCATTCAGAAAAATAGCAAACTGCGATCATTTTTGGTTACGGATTAAATCCACGGAATTTGATGATTATATAAAAGAAATACCTCGCATTCACAATGATTCAGTTTCATTACATAACTTCCGTGATATTGCCGCAATGCTGGCGTTTATTATCGATGGGTTCAGTAAACATGGCGTCCAGCACTCGCTGGTCGTTGGCCGGATATCCGGTTATCTGGCACGAGAAATAGGCATTGCGCCGGTGCAATGTCTGAAAATAGAAATTGGGGGGCTGTTGCATAATCTGCCTTCACTGGCGCTGTGCTCTGCTCCTGCGCATACGGGCGATGAAAATGCCGTATGGGAGGAGCTTCACCCCATTGAAGCGATCAGAGATATCGCAGGCTGGTGTCAAATCCAGAAAACCGTTGTGGCGAAATCCGCCTACCCGCCGGAGGTGATGATTCTTCGCGCCAGCGTCTGTCTGGCCTCGCTACTGCAAGGAGTTACGCTCTCTTCAGAGTTTAAAGCGCGGGTGGGGGACGCCGCAGAAATCGCGCCAGAACTAGCGGGAATGGTCCAGCAACAGAGCGCCGTGTTACTGCAAATTTTCCAGGAGTCGGTGAAAGAACGGCTCGCACTGGTAGAACGAATCAATCGCCTGAATCAGACATAAACCGCGAGAAACTGACGTTCTCGCGGTTGTCTATTTTTATGCCGACAAACCACCGTCCAGAACCAATGTCTGCCCGGTGAGGTAGTTACTCCCCTCACCCACCAGAAAGGCAACGGTGCGGGCTACGTCCTGAGTTCGGCCAAGGCGACGCAGCGGAATGTTCTGCCGCATCGCTTTCAACTGCGCCTCAGGAATGGCCTGCACCATTTCGCCTTCAATCAGTCCCGGCGCCAGGCAGTTGACACGAATATCAAAACGGCCCACCTCCCGCGCCAGTGAGCGTGTAAGGCCAATCATCGCGGCCTTGCTTGCCGCATACGCGGTCTGCCCGCTGTTGCCTTTTATCGCCGTTACGGAGGACATAAAAACGATCGCGCCGCTTCCCTGCATCATCATTGCGGGAAGGAGGATCCGGTTCCAGTTCACGACCGCAATCAGGTTATTACCCAGAACCTGTTCCCAGTCCCGCGCTTTTTGATGGATGTGCAGCGCATCCCGGGTCATTCCGGCGTTATGAATAATCGCCGCTGGCGCGCCCAACTCCTCGATAAGCGACGTGGCCAACTGCTCAACACTTGCCTCATCACTGCCGTCACAGATAAACCCCTTAACCCAGTTCGACGTACTTTTACCGCGCGCCATTTCCTGTGTTTTCGCAAGGCCAGCCTCGTTTCGGCCAGTAAAGACGATGTTCCATTCCGGCAGCAGATGATTCACTAACGCCTGGCCAATTCCCCGACTGCCGCCGGTGATCAGCATCCATTTCTTTGCCATATCAGTCCGCCATTTCTTTGGCGATACGCTCACTCAGCTCGCGAAGCGTCATATACGGGTTCTGCACAAACATCTCGGCATTGAGCGTCACATTAAATTCGCGTTTCGCTAACACCATCAGCTCAACATAGTCCAGGCTGTCCAGTTCCAGTTCGGGAAGCGTGGTTTCGGGCGTCAGAGAGCCTGGCGCCAGATCTTTTGCGTCACAGATCATTTCACTGATTTTGTCGTAGATAATTTCATGCTGGCTCATAGGGTTTTCCTTTTGTCAGAGTGCCGACTTTTAGCGTCACGGCGTTGCTGATGTAGTGATTTTGATAGCAGGTTCGCGCAGCAATACGGACCACTGCGCCGTTGACGAGGTCGCCCACAACCAGCGCAGGCAAAGTCTCGATTTCAAGGCTTTCGGGTAAAGCGTCAGCCCGCCAGGGGGCCAATAAATGGCTGTCAAAAATGACTTCCTGGTGGGTCTGAACCACGGGGTAACGCGAGAATAATGCATCCAGCGTGCGGCATTCCGGCAACATGGACGCGATGGCGTCCTGGCGCAGGAGCGCATCGTCCTGAAGAAGATGGCGAAACAACAGCGCATCCAGAAAATGCCACTGCTGCGCATCGGCAAGCAGGGGCGCAAACAGTTGATGAAGGCCGACCAGGGTTTGAACATCCAGACGCTGAATGCTTTCCCCGGTCGTCAGCGGGAAGTGGTATTCCGGCATGAGCTGGCATGAAAGGCATGTCTCATTGGCGGTGTCATCTCTGACCGACGCCGCAACCCGTTTATGCTCCTCGCGCATCAGGCGATAGGCGGTATCGCGCCACAGGGGTCTGCGCAACCGCACCGTACATTTCAGGAATGGCATGCTGTCGACGGGAGGACTGATAAACCGCTTCACATCCAGTAAGGCACGCATACCGTGTACGCTCAGCGACGTTCCGCCCTGCGCTTTCACCCATGCTTCATCAAAATGAACCGGGTTATAGTCGCCTGAGAATGCCGCCCAGCGTCGGGCGTCCAGTTGGGTGTAATGGAGTGGCATCATTCATGTTTCTCCAGGATCAACGCCGCATTCGCCCCGCCGAAGCCAAAGCTCAGATTCAGCGTGCGGCGGAGATTACCGGCACGATGGCCCTCGACAATATAATCGAGATCGCAGAGCTCATCCGCCTGTTCAAAGTTAGCGGTCGCCGGCATAACGCCGTTCGCGATCGCCTGCAAACAGACAATGCTCTCGAAGGTTCCCGCAGCGGATATCAAGTGTCCGGAATACGATTTTGTGCTGGAGACGGGAATGTCATAAGCCGCATCGCCCAGCGCCATTTTCAACGCCTGCGTTTCATTGATGTCATTCAGCGGCGTCGACGTACCGTGGGCATTAATGTAATCAAGCTGTTCCGCGTCCAGCCCGGCCTGTTGCAAGGCATGGGTGATGGTTTGTACCCGCGCGAGGCAATCTTCCGCGGGCGACGTAAAGTCCCAGGCATCAGAGAAGTTCGCATAGCCGGTGATTTCGCCAAGAATCGTTGCGCCACGCGCCAGTGCGCCTTCGCGCTCTTCCAGACACAGCACCGCGGCACCTTCCGAAAGGACAAATCCGCTGCGATGGGCGCTGAACGGACAGCTGGCGCGACGAGGATCGGACTCTTCTTTGCTGAGGGCACCCAGCACATCAATGTTCCATACCGCACAGTGGCTGGTCAGCGATTCCCCAGCGCCCGCCAACATCATTTTCGCTCTGCCGCTGCGGATCACTTCAAAGGCATCGCCAATGGCAATGGTTCCCGTCGCACAGGCGGCAATCACGGTATTCTGATAACCGTTTAGCCCCCAAAACTGGCTACAGGCTGCGGTCGTCACGCTGGGCATGGAGAAGAAACAGTTAAACGGCGATGACACGCCCGTTGCGGCAAATTCACTCTGCGCATCGTAGCATTCGTCCAGCCCGGCCCAGCCGGTTCCCATAATAGCGCCGCAGTCCAGCGTGTTATAAAACTCCTGAGGTGGTTTATCGTCAAAAGCCATTGTCATCGCCTGACGCGCTGCAGCCACGGTAAAACGTGCGAAACGCGGCAGGCGACGACGAATAGCGGCTGGAATGCCTGCCAGGCTCGGTTCGTTATCCACCAGCCCAAGAAAATGGGTTTTGATGTTTTGCGCCGATTTATCGACATAGCGGTAACCCAGGCGATTATCCATAATGGCCTGCCAGCTCTCGTCGGCCGTTACGCCAAGCGGGGTCACGGCGCCATACCCGGTAACGACAACTCGCTTAAATTCATTATTCAGCTTCATGATTCATTATCCTGTATTGCGTTTCGCCACCCCCTTGCGCCAGCCAGTGCTGCAATGTGGCGTAGAGGTAGTCGTATTGGGTTTGTGCAAGGGAGTTTTCTAACGTCAAAAGATCGTCCTGTGCATTTAGTAGCGTCTGAAAATCAACTGCGCCTGCGCGGTAGCGGCTTTCCGTCAGGGTTAAGCGTCGCTGGCTGAGGGCCAGTGACTGGTGAATTCGAGTGCGCCGTTCGCTCGCGCTTACGCGGTTTTCCATGAACTCATCAACCTCGGCAAGCGCGGTGTAGGCGGTGGAACGAAAGGCAATCGCCGCGTGTTTTACTGCCAGGTCGGCCTGTTTTACAGTGAGCTGCTGGGTATTCCACTGAATAAACGGCAACGCCAGCGCTCCGCCAACGGTACGAATCGGATTGCTAAACCACTGACTGAAAAGTTGGCTCCCGGCATTCAGTGAAGCGTCGAGAGTAAGCGCGGGGTAAAACTGCAACCGCGAGGCGTCGTAACCGGCCAGCGCCCCGCGCAGGCGGGACTCTGCCGCCTGAATATCGGGTCGCTGAGCAATCACCCGCAGCGGCGTTTTCTGCGCAATCGGCACCTGCTGGTTAACATCGAGCGAAGGCGCTTCGTCGGTATGCTGTTCCGCCGGTCTGTTAAGCAACAGCGCCAGCGCATTACGCGCCAGCGCTCGCTGCTGCACCATTTCCCGCAGTTGGTTTTGGCGTTCAAGTAACGCCTGCTGTGACTGAAGGACGTCAAGCTGCCCGACCTTTCCGGCATTAAACCAGGAGGCCACCTGCTGTACGGTTTGCGCCGATATCGCCAGGCCATCACGCTGATTGCGGATCTGCTGGTTATAGAGTGCGATGCGCCAGTAAAGCTGAGCCGTTGTGCCAATGGTGGAAAGCACCGTCGCGTGATAATCCTGTTCACTCGCCACCGCTTCCCACTCGCTTTGCTCACGGGTTCGCGCCAGTTTGCCCCACAGATCCAGCTCGTAGCTGATGCTGACACCGCTGCTGTAGCTCTCCTCTGACGCGGTGTTACGGCGCAGGTTTTTGTTATTGCTGGCAGAACCGCTGACCGCCACGTCGGGCGTCAGGTTGGTGTTCGTCAACCCGGCGGCCACGCGCGCCTGCTGAAGCGTTATCGCCGCCGCAGCGAGATCGTTATTGCTCTCCAGCACCTGATCAATCACCCGCGAAAGACGGGGATCGCCAAAGCGCTGCCAGCCGTTTACCGGCGAATCTCCGGTTGAAGGCTGCCATTGGGAAGGCAGTGACAGCAGAGGACGCTGATAATCGCTACGGGTCAATTGACCACAACCAGAGAGCAGCAGCGCCATCAGGCAAATAACGCCGAGCCGCCGAACCGTCGCCGTAGGCCCGATAAGCGCAGTGCCATCGGGCATGTTTTTCAGATGCATACTCATTCGCGTGCCAGCGCCTCCGTGGGGTTGAGGCGAGCCGCTCTGCGCGCCGGGAAATAGCCAAACGTCAGGCCGATCAGCGCGGAAAATCCACAGGCCATCAGCACCGGAAAAGCGGTAAACACCATGGAGAATGCGTCGGTGGCAAACGCGAAAATTTGCCCCGCCAGCCACGAGCCTAAAACGCCCATCAGCCCGCCGAAGGCGCAAATCATCACCGCCTCAATAAGAAACTGATTCATGATGTCTACCGGTCGAGCCCCCACGGATAAGCGGATACCAATCTCATGCGTCCGCTCCGTGACCGATACCAGCATGATATTCATCACCCCAACGCCGCCCACCAGCAATGAGATCCCTGCGATCGCCGTGATCAACAGCGACATTGAATCGGAAGTTTTTTGTAACGCGTTGGCCAACTGATCGTCGGTCTGGATGAAAAAATCCTTCTTCCCGTGTTCCCGCAGCAGATGACGCTCTGCTTTTTGCGCCGCCTCGTGCGGCTCCAGCGGTTCGTGGAAACGCAAAATGAGCGATTCCAGCGGTTTTTCACCGGTGATCCGCTGTTGTAACGACGTATGCGGAACCCAGGCGGCCATAAACCCGCCGACCACCTTCGGTCCCGGACGAGACGCAATGCCAATCACCCGCCATGGCGCACCGGCTATTTGCACAATCTCGCCTAACGGATTTTCACCGCCGGGGAACAACGTATCGCGCCCGGTTTCATCAAGGATTAACACCGGTTCCCCTTCCGCCACATCACGGACGGTAAAACCGTTCCCCTGCACAAAGCGCAGCCCTTGCAGCGAGAAAAAATCCTGCGAAACGCCGGACAGCATCATTGAAGAATCAAGACCGCGGCGCAGTGCCACCGTAGTGCTGCTTACCACGGGCGAAACGCCCATAATCCACGGCAGTGCCTGTAAGCTCCGGACATCGTCCATCGACAATGCGCGCTCCATATCCGGCCGCTTGCTGCCCCAGCCCGTTCCCGGACGGATCTCCAGCGTGGTGCTTCCCAGCTTGCCGATCTCACTCATGATCGCCTGACGCGCACCTTCACCAACCGCCATCGACGACACTACCGACGCTATGCCGATGATGATCCCCAGCATCGAGAGAAATGCGCGCATCCGATGCCCCAATAGCGAACGCCACGCCATACGGATACATTCACGCAGGCTGCGCCCCAGAGAAGCGCGCCCGTTGTCCCGCTCCAGTAGCGCAACGGGATGACTCACCGCCGCGTGGCGAACGTCGCTGACGATGCGCCCATCGCTGATTTCGATTATCCGCTGCGCCTGACGGGCGACGTCGCGATCGTGAGTGACAATAATCACCGTATGCCCCGCCACATGCAGTTGGTGAAACACATCCATCAACGCCTTGCCGCTAACGCTGTCGAGCGCGCCGGTCGGTTCATCCGCCAGAATGATATGCGCACCGTTGATCAGCGCCCGGCAGATGCTTACCCGCTGCTGCTGTCCGCCGGAAAGCTGCGCGGGTCGGTGTTGTAAACGGTTTTCCAGACCGAGCTGTCGTGCCAGTTGATCGGTGCGCGCTTTACGCTCCAGCTCCGACATGGCGGTGTACAGCGCCGGAATAGCGATGTTCTCTTCCGCGGTCAGGTATGGCATCAGGTGGTAGCGCTGGAAAATAAACCCCAGGTAGCGGCTGCGCAGATCGGCAAGATGCAGGCTGTCAGCATCGTGCACCGCCGTCCCGTTGATCAGCACTTCGCCGGAAGTGGGTTTGTCCAGACAGCCGATAATGTTCATCAGCGTCGACTTGCCGGAACCTGACGCGCCGACGATCGCCACCATTTCACCGGCGTTAATGGTCAGTGAAATGTCGCTCAGTACCGGCAGTGTTTGCGTCCCGGCAGTAAAGCGGCGACACACGTGACGTAATACGATGATTGGCTCCATCCGCTACCCCTGCACCGTATCCTGCGCCAGTACTACGCTATCGCCAGCCTTTAACCCTTCCAGCACTTCGGCGTACTGTCTGTCGTTTATGCCGATGCGAATCGTGCGGGTGTGCGTCTTGCCGTTCTCCACGGTGGTGATGGTGTAGCGCTCGGTATCCAGCGCCTGACCCAAAGCGGCGACCGGAACGCGCAGGACATTCTTCGCCTGCGCAATCTGAATAAACACCTGCGCGGTCATTGATGTCTTGAGCTCACGCTCGATGTTTGGCACTTCAAAGGTGCCGGTGTAATACACCGCCATTGCTTGTTGATTGTTGCCCATACCGCTCTCGCCGGTCGCTTCCAGCGCCTCCTGCGGCGCGGGCTGCACAAAGCCCATCGTGCTGGTGTAGCGTTTGTCGGGGTTGGCAATCACATAGAAACTCAGCGACTGTCCGGGGTGGATCTTTTGCACGTCCGCTTCTGAGATACGCGTCTGCACCTGCATCGTATCGAGATCGGCCAGTACCAGAATCGTTGGTGCTGTCTGTGAGGAGACAATGGTCTGCCCTTCACGTGTCACGATGCCGAGGACCTCACCGTCAATCGGGGCAACAATCCGCGTATAGCTGAGGTTGGCCTCTGCGGTTTTTACCGCCATTTCAGCCTGTACAATCTGCGCGTCGCTGACCGCAATTTGCTGCACCTGCGCATCGTACTGCGCTTTAGCCTGCTCATATTCACTGCGCACACCGGAGCCATCGCGCATCATCATGCTCTGACGATTCAGTTCCTGGCGATCATGCAACAGCGTGGCCTGAGCTGACAGCTTTTGCGCTTTGGCACTGGCAAGCTGGGCGCGGGTATTGTTGAGATCGGATTCCTGTATCGTCGGATCGATTTCCGCCAACAACTGGCCTTTTTGCACTTTGTCGCCCTGACGAACGTACAGTTTGCGCAGTTGTCCGTTGACCTGGGCACCGACATTGACCTGCACGGCGGGTTTCAGGGTCCCCGTCACCAGTACCACTTTTTCGATATCGCCCGTACCGATAGTCTCCAGCGGAAGCGCTTCCTGCCCGGAAGACGAAGCCATTGTTGTCCACACCACGCCGGTAATAGCGGCGGACAGCAGGACAACAGCAATCAACAGCCAACGAGATTTACGCGTCATACGTTGGCCTCCAGACGCGTGAGCCGACTCTCAGCCAACTGGTACACCTGTTGAAAGCGCGACAGCACCTGGTCACTATGAGTCACGACAATCAGCGATTTCCCGGTTTTGCGGCAGTGGGTGCGGATCGTCTCCATGACGATGGCTGCCGTCTCGTCGTCGAGGTTGGCGGTCGGCTCGTCCAGCAGCAGAACCGGACGTGAACTGTATAGGGCGCGCGCCAGCAGTAAGCGTTGGCGCTGGCCGAGCGAGAGCGCCGCGTGGCTTTCGCGAATCAGTGCGTCAATTCCGCCCGGTAATCCGCTCACCACATCGCCCAGAGCCAGGGAATTCAACAGCGCTTCAATGCGCCCGCGATCGCTCTCACGATAGTGCGCATCAAACAGGGTGATGTTTTCGCGTACTGAAGCGTTGAACAGAATGTCCTCCTGACTTTGCAGGCAGACAAACTGCGCCAACTGTTGAGGTGGCACTGCGACATCGCCGACATAGCATCCGCCCGCCTGTGGGGAAAACAGCCCGGCAATCAGTCGCAGCAGCGTACTCTTCCCCGCGCCGGATTCGCCGACAATCGCGATTTGTTCCCCCGCATGCAGCAACAGCGAAACGGATGAAAGCACAGGTTTTGCGGGATCGTAGGCATAGCAAAGTCCGTCAAATTTCAGGTCCGGCACCGTATCGGTGGGCGGTTGCATCGTCAGCGGCGCAGGGGGTTCGCTGTCCCGCTGGGCAAATAGTGCATGGGCGCGCGTGTCGATCACATTGAGCTGGGATTTCTGAATAATGGCGTAGAAGATCTGCGTGATGTAGGAAGTGAATATTTGCCGCAGGAAGCTGTAGGCAAAGAAATCCCCCAGCGAGATAAGCTTGCTGTGGACCATCGGCAATACCACCAGCATAAAGACCACCATTTCCAGACTTCCGGTGAGCTGATACAGCCCCTCTTTAACCTGCTGGTAGACCTTCTGCCGTTGCAGGCAAGAGAACAGATCGCGACTAAAACTGGCAAACTGCCCCTGACGTTGAGCTTCCAGCCCGGCGGTTTTGACGGTCAAAATGCCCTGAATCGTCTCCATGAAAAAGTCGTTCAGGTTGGCGCTTTTCAGTTGAAGCTGTTGGGTAAACCAACGGTCGCGGATCACCGCCCAGATACTGATAATCCCCATCACCGTCACGCCGACCGCCGAGATTGCCGCCAGTACCGGGGCAATCCAGAACATAATCGCTAACGCAATCACGCAGATCACCCAGTCAGAGCGCAGACCGTTATCCAGTTCTATTTTTTGCAGCAGGCCAATCTGCCAGGCGGTAAAGCGGCTGAAGATTTCCCCCGGCGCACGTTTTTCAAAAAAGCGCAGCGGGTTACTCAGCAAACGCGAAAAACCCACACCGCTGTGGATCAGGACAAAGCGCTTGATGTAACGCTCGCTGATCACCCTTACTCCCAGCGCGATCAGGGTGGACACCACGAACGCCACGATAAACCAGCCGTAGGGGAAGTCGCTGTTCCCCGCGTCGGAAAACGCCTGGTTGATGGCGTTACTCACCATCGTCGGCATTAAAAACAGCGTGAGCGAGACGAGGAAAGTCAGCAGCATCAGGCGATAGATGCCCGGTACCGCAGCAGTCTCCTTCATACTCATCGCGCTCGGCGCGGGCTTTTCATTTTGCAATTGCGGTAAATCAGGGTCTGCCGCCAGCATCTGCTCCGGTTCAACTATCAGCGCATAGCCGCTGATCTCCTGCTTGAGCGCAGAAAAAGGTAGCCACTGCTCGCCAATGGCCGGGTTCATCACGCAGACGTGATTCCCCTTACGCCAGGCCAGCAGCACGTAGTGGCTCGCCCCGTAATGGAGAATGGCTGGCAGCGGCAGATCGCTCAGTTCATCATGTTCAAACAGCACGGGCGTCGTCGCGATCCCAAGACGCGCGAGGATGCCCATCAGCGTATCCAGCGACGTGCCGTGATCGGACGCCGGAAAAATATCGCGAAGCGTTTCCAGCGACACGGTTTGCCCCTGCGTTTGTGCCAGCATCGCCACGCACGCCAGTCCGCATTCGTTGGTTTCTTCCTGAAAAATCAAATTCGGGATCGTGGTTTTCATTTTTATAGTTAGTGATTAATAAAGTAGAGAGAGTGGCTGTGCCAAAGTAACCAATCCTGCGGGTGCTCCCGCAGCGTGGATTCAATAATGCCGGGCAGTGCGCTGGCGACCTGCTTGCTGGCAACCGGGGGATGAATATGGATGCGCAAGCCGTTGTCATAGCTGAGGTGATAAAACACCACTTGCGCTGAAATCACCCCCGCCAGTCGCACGACGCCATTGTGCAATTTCGCGCTGCGACCAAATAAACGGCACGGCAGTTTCGCCGCCAGCGCACCTTCGGCCTGAAGGGTGTAGTCGGGTGAGATATCCGGAAAAATCACCATATTTTCCTGACCGGTGGCGACATCGGTGACGAGCTTCATCAGGTTGCCAGCAAGCGCTCTGTTCTCCTGATGGATAGAACAGTAAGAAAGCGCAATGCCGCCGAGCGCGCGGGTTTGCGCGTTATAAAGCTCAGCGCTGGAAGACACCACCACACTCGCCCGCCCCGGCGTGACGCAGGCGGCGACCATGGCGGCCAGCACGTCAGACACGGTATGCAGCGGTGCCAGGATATACGGCGTTTTTTGCTGATGTAACGGCGCGATCACGGCATCAAGCTCTGCCGCACAGCCGCGAATTTGCTGCAACACCGCTGGGTTTTGCCCCCAGGTTGCAGCTTCTTCTAACAGACGACGGCGAACGGCAATCCAGGTTGCGTTCACCCGCCCTGCCTGCCCCGTCAGGCAGCGATAATTTTCGTTCGCCACCGCGTTCTGTAAACGAAACGGTCGTCCCACCAACCGTAGCGCACACAGCCCTTTTGTCACCGCCAGAATCAGAGGCAGATGTCCATAGCGCAGGATTTTGCGCAGCGCTAACAGCGTAGTGCGCGAAAAATAGCGGCGCGCGGCGACCAGTGTCTCCGCGCTGTTTTTAAAACTGAATACGCCCCAGATAATGAAAAATCTGACCACGAGTCTTATTTATCCTGTTTCAGCAATTGCAGCATTCGCTGCGCAAATTGAGGGAACTCGCTATCCTGAGCCACGACATAGCGTTTATTGATAATAAACATCGGTGTCGCATTAATAGCGTAGTGGTCGGTAATCGCAGCCATATAGCTGAGCCGTTCTTTAACCGCCGCACTCTGGCGGACCGCATTAAATTTTGCGCTATCGATATTATTCTTCGCTAACCAGGCGTCCAGCGCCTTTTGCTCGGTAAGATTAACGTTGCGGGTAATAATGGTATTGTAAGCGCTATCGCGGATGTTTTTTTCAATACCCATTTCTTCCAGCGTGGCAAAAATTGGCGCATATTGGGCCAGTCCATTACTGTCGCTGGCGATATGAATAGAGGTAAATGTGCTGCCCGGCGGTAAACTACGCGAAAACTCCGCCAGATTTTCTTCGTTGGCGGCACAATAATGGCAACCATAGGACATGACTTCGATAATACTTCGTTCTTCTTTGATCGGACTATTGCTAATTTGTTCCGCACTGACTTCACGAAAAGCCTGGGTTTGTGAATCGTCCGTCGAAAAAGTATTAAAAACAAAAAGGTGATAACACAGCACCGTTATCAGCGATGAAGTCACGATCAGAAACAGCGAATAGCTAATAATCGTAATACGTTTAAAATGAGTTGCCATAATATTCTCACAACGGGACAGAAAGGCCTGGAGGATATCGCCCCCAGGCCAGGACCGATTAAAAACGGTTAGGAATACCACCACACTTGCTGGCATCAGCATTTTTCATGGTGGTTGTAGTGCCGTGTTTATCCTTACAGGTGGTCAGCTCTTTACAGGAAGTCACGCCGCCAATGGTCACGTTCTGGTAGCTGGTAGAGCAGGTTTTGCAGGTACCGCCAACAATGTGAGCAGTTTCGATAGCAGTTAATTTCTTCATCTCTGTTTTCCTTACTGTGGTTTAAATAGGGTGTAATCATTTACACCGTGCGATCGGCGGACAATTCCACCGAAAACGACTTCTTTCGCTCAGGGCATAATGCCTTTGAATGCGGAAAATAACGCGATGTTATTCCGGATATTCAGTTTCTTCATTAAGTGCCGTTTGATATAGCTCAGGCGACGAACGTCGATGTTCGTCTCCCCGGAAATCTGGGAAAGCGACTTGCCTTTAAATATTTCCTCCATCAACCACCACTCATTGCCGGAAATAGAATGCGACGATTCTCCGTTATGCAGCGTTCGTCGCGTATAATTCACCAGCGAATAGCTAAAACAACTCTTTTGCTGTCGTTTAGCAAATAAGTCATGGAAAAATGGTGTAATATGCTCCAGTTCTTCACTTTTTAATAACCAGTGCGCCATCGGCAGCAAGGCATACAGAGCAAAAAAGAGCGGCATATTATGTTCGCTTAACAAAATAACCAGGTTTTTATTTTTATGCTCATAAAAATCGTTCATGAGTTGTAATGCGCGAAACCGCTCACGCGGTAAACTGTCCAGATCGCAGAGGATCCACTGACAGCAATCGTCACTCACCTTCACTTGCAACTGTTCAATTAACTGAAAATAATCGTCCGTTGAGGAATAGAAAATTTCAGAACGGTCGGCAAGTACACCGGTAATAACGGTTTTTATTCCCTGCGAATAAAAGAAATTTTTATCGTAGAGGAAACACTGATATACCATGCCTCAATTCCCTGTTGACACCGCTATTGATAGTTCAATGTGTAATTTGCCGTCGCGGTGAAAGGTCCGGTTGCTAATGTCCCGTTGGCTAAAGCCACTGGCTCCGCTTCAACAAACGCCTTAAAGTTCAGCTGCAGGATCGTGTCGTTGATTGGCGCAGGTGTGGTTGCGATGTTCAAACGAACGGGCGTGTCATCGGCTTCCAGCAACCCAATTCCCACTCCGCTGGCGTTGCCCGGTGCAGATGCCGTGATCTGCAATCTGTCCGCCAGTTCTGCATTCGGGGTTCCGCTAAACGTCACTGTGACGGTACTAAGTACGCTCGGGTTGCAGTCCTGCAATTTAATCGTGAACGGAATCGGCGTTGTTTTCCCGTTGATATACAATGACTTTGTGGAAATATTGCCAAAATCAACGGGCACCCTTTCTGACTCCGGAGCGATACTGCATGGATAAGCCACCACCACGCCTTTAAAGCTGAGGTCGCCGCCAATGAGTTCGCCCAGCGCCCATGCAGATTGCGAGGATAACGTCGTCAGCAAAATGGCGAGGGCGATCGTCATACGGTTCATATTCCCTCCTTACTGGAATTCAGCCACAATCGTGGCAGAAGCGTGAAATTCACCTTCCGGGATAACAGAGGTGGCGCTTCTGGCTACCGGCGCGGCAATCAGGTTCCAGTCCCCTTCGTTATTGGCAAACCCCGGTACGTCATAGAACGTATTGGGAATCACCGGCGTACCGTGGCTGTCGCGCAGCGCAATGCCCAACTCGGAGCGATCCACCGTCCCCTGCGTACTCAGGTACTTTCCGTCGACGAAGGCCGGGTTCGCCTGCTGGATGCCCAGCTTGATGTTCAGCGCGCCCTGGGCAAAACTGCCACCTTCACACTTCACGTGAATCGGCACGTTCTCGCTGTAGTTGGTGCCGTTCAACCGACTGCCCGTTCCGGGGATCGTTTTGAAGTCGACGACAATCGGCGTTCCCTGGTTGATCTTGCATTTGTCCGGCACAGTGATCACCCCAGAGGCGATCGTCACGCGTGACAACGGCGTACTTCCCATCGGTCCAGGTCCCAGGCGGCCAAACAGTCTGGCGATCTCAGACCCGCGCAGGTTCACGCCGTTGATAATGGGCTTGGTGATCATAAAGGTCACCTTCCCGCGCGCGCCGGAGGCAAACTGGTTTTGCAGGATCGTGCTGGGCACGTTGCAGTAGTTCTGGTTCACGTCATTCGAGACGTTTTCAAACGGCACAGTCTTGTACTGTTGCAGGTTACCGCCGATGTAGATCTCAATTTTGACGTCCATGTAGTCGTTGAGCTTGAGAAAACCTGCGGTCATGCCGGACTGGGTTAACGTCGCCTGCGCGGAGAAATAGACCGGCTGATTGGACATTGGCTGCGAGCAGTAAGCACGGCCCTGAAACATCCCCGCCAGGTCAAATTCATCCACCACGGTCGCACCGGGCTGGTTGGAAGTAATATCGTGATTCTCAATGTTAATCAGATAGTCATAGGTTCCATTGACTGGCTCAATCTCGCCATCCACGGCCAAGGCCGCGCCCGGCAGTGCGAACATACTCAGCGCCAGAAAAGCAGGCGTTTTTCGGCATAACAGGCCAGACAATTTCATCACTGATACTCCATTTTCAGGCGAACCAGGCTGTGAAAATCACCGGCGCTGACGTGTTGCCCGGTTGATTCCAGCGAAGCCATAAAATTCATTTCACTGTCCCCAGGATTAATCAGCCAGGGAGCGTGGGTCTGCCCCACATTAAGCGCATTTCCACCGTGGTCCAGCAAACGCACGCCTGCGCCGCGCGAACTGCCCGTGGTTTGTAACAACTGGGAATTATTGACATCCGGTTCGCCAACAAACGACATCTGTACCGCCTGCTCGCCGGTGCTGTAGGCGCGCCAGTCGTTACCGGTGGTACGAGAGGCAATGCTTCTGCGCCCTTGTGATGCGCCCTTCAGACAATCTTTCAGATAGACCTTGAAGCGCACGGGCTCACTGCGATCTCCGGCCTGACGAAAGCGCTGGGCGCTGATCTCACCCATCTCGACGTCCTGAATACGTCCCTGCGTCATCAGCACACAAGGAGAGGCGAAAACCGAGCCGTGAAACCGGACAATGCCGCTATCTTCACTGGCATGACCCTGAGCGCGATGTTGGGACTGCGCCGGAACATCCGCCCAGCTTTGAAACGCGACGCCCAGCGCCAGAAGGGCAACATAGGGAAAAGGATTTTGCATTGTCAGGTTCCTTCTTGATTAGCCCTGCTGTGCAGGCGGCAACGCTTTACAGGTATTGCCATCGCAACGATATTTCAGTTCCGGATGGCCGCCATAATCATTCACGTACATCATGGAGAACTGGCCTACACCGCCTTCCGTCACCGCAAACTGCTGACTGGACTTTGGTGCAATCATGATCCCCGGGAAACGGGTGATCTTCTGTCCGGCGCCTTTCGACAGCCCAAGGATCGTGATGTAGTAAGGCGTCGGGTTTTGGGCGGTCATCTGGTTGCCGTTTTTATGGAAGACCACCTGGTCCTGCCAGACTTCGCTTTTACTCTTCGGGATCACGGCTGCCGGGCGGTAAAACAATTTGATGCGCGACTGCATGGCTAACTGCAACGTGTTCGGCTTATCCGGCTTCGGCGGGATCTCTCTGACGTTGAGGTAAAACAGGCTCTCGCGATCCTGCGGCAGCTTCTCAATGCCTGCCGTTTTGGTCACGCGTGCGATCCCTTTCTGCCCACCGTTGATCCGCTGTAACGGCGGTAACACAATCAGCGGCGACGTGATTTTTTTACCGTTCTCGTCTTCCACCCACGATTGCGCCAGGAAAGGGATCTCTGGGCTGGTGTTAGACAGATTCGCACTCGACGATGCATCTTTTTCCGTAATAATGACGCGAGTACGATCCAGGGAGACCCCCGCTTGCGCATGGCCCGCAATCGTACCCAGCACCAACGCCGCCATCAGGTATCCGTTATGTCTTTTCTTGCTCATTTTTGGCCTTTTATTACAGTGAGATAACTCGTTCTTGCTGCGCTTAACGACACGGCAATAATGTGTCCGGACGTGAACCCTCCGCGCCGGGCGGTATCGTGACCTTGCACTGCTGCTTCCCGCCCCACATCACGTTCAGTGTTTCGTTGGCGTTCACACCCGCAAGCCAGGCCTGCCCGTCTTCCAGAACCATCGCGACGCTGACGCCATCGGCGTTGTAAATTTCTGCGCCAAACGGCGGTACGCTTCCGTCGGCAAGGCGCAGAGTGCCCATCATCTTCATCCCTTTCGCCATACCGAAGGCCTGGTAACCAATGGCCCCTTCGGTGAGAGTCGTCGTGCTGATGGCTTTTGACGGTTCGATATCGTTGGCCATCGCATCCACATCCACGCGGGTATCGAAGCTGTTGTAACTCACCACATCCGGTACGACGGCGATGCCGAAACGGTTGGTTCGCGACTTCTCGCCGTTGAGCGGCACGCCACCAATGCCGTTGGTATCCACCATTACGCGGGCGGTATTGATCGTCGCGCCGCTGTTGTGCATCGCCGCGCCATGCCGGGTGGCGGTAAAGCCGCCGCGCAGAGTCGTGCTCAGCGCCATGTACTCGTTTTGCTGGTAGCTGGCGTTGGTGTTGATTTCGGCAAGTTGTGAACGATGCTGGTAGTAGCCATCGACGCTCACGTTGCCGTCCTGGCTGGCGCCTGCACGAATACGCCACAGGTTGTTGTAATCGCTGTTGTCGGTGTACGACGCCATCGGGCTGGTTCTGCCGTTGTTGGTCTGAACATCCAGCCCCGCCCACTTGTTGTCGCCAATCGGCACGGAGAGGGAGAAAGAGATGGAGTCATCCTTGCGCCCTTTGTAGTCGGTACGGTAGGCAGAAAGGTTAGCCGTGATACCGCTGATGGCGCCTATACGGAAAGAACGTCCCATCGACATGCCGTAACGATCCTGGCTGCGTCTGTCCCAGTAGTTCTGGTGCGTCCAGGTGAGAAAAACGGTGGTTGCCATGCTGGGATCATCGGCCCAGAACGTTTTATTACCGGTGATGGTGTAGAGCTCTTTTTCCCGGCCGATATGGTCATAGCCCTGATAACGCTCGTCGAGGTATTGCGCCATCGTGCGGAAATCTTCCTGCGAGAAGCGATAGCCCGCGAAGGTGATGGAGCTGTTGTAGTCATCAAACGTTTTGGCGTAGCTCAGTTTGTAAGAGGTGCCTTTCAGACGTTCGCCGTCTGGCTCGCGGCTCCATGACTCCGTGGCGTCCACAGAAATCGCGCCAAAGGCGCTTAAATCACGGCCGATACCCAGCGCCACGGCGGTGTACTCTTCGCCCGAGGACTGCAAGCCGCCGTACAGCGACCAGGCGTTGGTCACACCCCAGGAGAAATCACCGGAAACGAAAGTTGGCCCCTGAAGCGTGTGGTTATAACGTGAAGGCGTACCGCCAGAAATGTTGTAGCGTACGTAGCCCGGACGCGTGAGGTAAGGAATATTGGCGGTGTTGACCTGGAAAGTAGAGACGGAACCATCCTGTTCCTCCACCCGCACATCGAGCACGCCGCGTACTGAACTGCGCAAATCCTGAATGTTGAACGGCCCGGCAGGTACGGTCGTTTCGTAAATCACCCGTCCGCTCTGGCTGACCGTGACTTTAGCGTTGGTGCGGGCAATACCATGAATTTCAGGAGCATAACCCTGTAATGCCGGCGGCAGCATCCGCTCGTCGCTGGCGAGGTTGGCCCCGGTGAAGCGCACCGTGTCAAACACCTGTGAGTTGAGGTAGATCTCACCGAGCGTCAGTTTCGCCGCCATCATCGGCAGCGGACGATAGGCGTAAATCTGATTCCATTCGAAATCAAACTGATGGTTCTGGCTGTAATAGCTGGTCTGGTACTCGCCGCGCACGCGCCAGCCGCCGATGTTGGCTCCTGCCTGTCCATAGCCGGAAATCGAACTGTAGTTTTCGTTGTCATTAAACTGGCGAGTTAACTGTCCGTTCAGGCTGTAGTCAAAAATAAGCCCTGCGACCCCTTCGTCCCAGCGTTCAGGCGGCGTCCAGTTAGGATCGTTGTACTTCATCCAGGCCTGGGGCACGGTGATTTCCAGCACCCCGGCGTAGTTGGTTAACTTTGCCCCAGGTAAACTTTGCAGCGAGTAGCAGTTTTCGTAAACCTGAGTAACCTGAAGGCGCGCCTCTTCTTTCAGCGCCAGCTTGTCCAGCAGATCGCCGTTGATGCACGGCAGCGTGCGCTTGCCTTCAGGGGAGTCGATGTAACGAATTTTCTCCTGGCCGACCGGTTGCCCGTTAATACGGATATCCAGCAGGTAATCGCCAGGGGTAATATAGTTATCTGTCGCAAAGCGCGTCAGATCAATTCGAGTACGATCCGCAGCATCCAGGACATCGGTATTAAATTCCACGCTATCTTCAGCCCATGTCGTCGCTGAGTAACAGCAACTCATGACCTGAAGTGCAATGATGGTGATTTTAGTTTTTAATTTAACCGACATGATTTTTCGTCCCGAATAAATCCGTTAAAAACGTCCTGCGTCCCGCCACGCTATTTTTATTGTGTTAGTTGTAGTCCATGAAAAATTGAGCAACCGCAGTGAACTCGCCGGCCTTGATATATTGATCAATCGGCACCAGTGATGCGGAAAATTGTAAATCGTTATCCTTCTCGCTCAGTTCGTATCCCGGCGAGGGTTGGCCAATCGTTAATATTTCCCCCTGACTGTCACGTAAACGGATGCCAAATCCATCGGCTTCACCGTTAATGATTAACGCGGTTGGATCAGATGCCGCAGCACTTCCTAAAAAGGTGACCCTGGCATAAGGATAAAGCGAACCATCGTTGCCTCTTTTCACCATGGAACATCCGATAAGGCGAACCCGGAATGGGCGCGTGATATTCCCTTCATCGTTGCGGTTAATCAGGCTGGCGGAGACTTCGCCGAACTCAACCTCCACGTCGCGTGTGTTAGGATCGATACTGCATGCCGCTTCAATCAGCTCACCGCTCATGGCAAATTTACCCATCGTCACGGTAGAGGGGGCTGCAGCAGACGTAAAGCCGACTAGGGCACACAAATAAAGCGGCAATGTCAGTGCGTTGCTTAATTTCATTCCATCGCTCCCTGGTTCCATTCATACCGATAAATAAGTGCGGGATTTGCTCCCGCACTCAGCACTTCTGCACAATTACTGGTAAGTAATCTCGAAGTTAACCGTTGACTGGAATGCACCAGCCATCACGGTGTTGGCAGCGTTGTCAGCTTTCAGGTAGGCAACAAACGGAATGGTGTTAGTGCCGTTAACCAGCTGAACTGCTGTAGTACCCTGGCCCCAAACCACATCCTGGCTGGCGCTGTCACGCAGGCCGATACCGGCACCGGAAGCTGTACCAGAAGTGAACGCAGCCAGCGTTGCATCACCTGGGTTGATGCTGGTTGGGTTGTAGGCGACAACAGCGGAGGTCGCAACGGTGGTGTCACAGTGCTGCAGTTCGATGTTCTGATGTACGTTACCCGCACGGGCACCGTTAGCCAGTGCAGAAACAGGAACCTGACCAAAATCAACGGTCACCGGGCTGGAACCTGGTGCCAGGCCACATGCGGTATTCACCAGTTCACCCTGGAATTCGATCTGGCCATTTGTCGTGTCAGCTAAAACAGACATAGAACCCAGCGCAGCAGTGAAAGCAACAGCAATAGCAACTTTATTCATTTTCATAACAATTTCCTGTTTGTACCAATATCCTGAGAAATAAAGAGTCATTATGTCGCGATCGTTATTTCGCTTGGTTACTAACAACTCTCTGTTTTGTTCCGGTAACGTCCTGGTATTAATTAACCCTGTATGGTTCAGCATTAATTAGCGCCACTCCCTTGAACTGATTGAAATGCTAGCAAAGGAAAATTTCACCACAAAGCACTACGTTTGCTGTGGAATACATACGCATTGTTAACTCGCAGGAATAAGAACGGCAGATTTATATCTCGCGAAGCGGTGTGAATAATCTTAATAGCGAGAGGGATTTTCCGGGGAAATTAGAAACAGCAGAAAATGAACATTAAGATATTTCATAAAATATAGCTGAAACTGGAAATATTGGAAATTTTTTAATTTAGCTGCGTAATTCCAGACGCACCGCTTCTACATCACATTGAACCAGACACTCACCGCAGCCGTTACAGCGTTCAGTATCCACCATGGGTATTCCCGCGTGGTCAAATGTGCAGGCCAGCTCCGGACAATGCTCGGCGCACTGATGGCATGGCCGGGTTGGATTCAGACAGGCATTACTGAAAACAGGACGTAACGCGGTGTCAAAGCGGCTCTGCGGCCGGAGCGCTTGCGGCTCACAGGCAGCGATACACAAACCGCAGCCATCACAGCTGGCATACTCAATTGCCAACTGGGGAAAACCATCATCGTGCTGCTGCAAAATACCCATCGGGCAAGCCTCAATGCACGCGTTGCACTGCGTACACTGGCGCCGAAATTGCGCATCCGGGAGAGCACCCGGCGGCAAAGGATGAACGGGATGAGAAGACGATGTCTGCGGGGTCGACTGTTTCGCCGCGCTGACAAACGCACGAAACAGCCCACGCCGACTGACGTGTCGGTGGGTCATGAGTTCCTGATAATATTTTTCCGATTTGCCCATCAGAAAAACAGCCGTCTGACTGTCGGCTTCAGCCCCTGCTGGTGCACAACATCCTGTAAATAGCAGGTAGCCACGGCGGCCAGACGGGCATAGAAGGGACTGATGGCGTTATCCTGCAACCGTTCAAGATACCGGTATCCCCACGGGAGCAGGTGCTCAGCGAAAAGCTGATTTGCCGCAGCGTCGTTGCCCGCCTCTAACAGCGCGCTAAAGGCGAGGAGCATCAGGCCGAACTGATCTTCAGGTTCTTTTTGTTGCGTCTCAAAAACCATACCCTGCGCACGTAAAAACTGGCGGTACTCTGCCGTTGTTTCACCCATCAGCAGATTATCTTTTTCCAGATACACGGAGCCCCACGGCGGCACCGGCATTTCACCCTGACCTTCAAACAGGACGGAAAATTGCCAGGCGAACGCGGCCTCATCCGGCACAGGCCAGTCAGCACAAAGGTGCGCTATTTTCTGCACGTCGCGCCAGGGATAAAGCTCTGGCAGCGTTGGCAGACAGTCGAAAAGCGCCTTCACCTCGGGCCTTTGCGGAGAGTAATAAAACAGTGCACCGAAGATGCGCGGTAAGACAGCACTGGGGGTCATGTGGGAAACTCCTGAATTTATGCCTGATGGCGCTACGCTTATCAGGCCTACGGGGTGATGGACCTGTAGGCCGGATAAGGCGCAAGCCGCTATCCGGCGATGTTAGGTTACATCGGCAACGTCCACAGGTTGTAGAACGCAATTCGGCCAACCAGTTCAGCGGCGATAACTGCCACTGCCGTCACCGCGAGGATCGCCGGATTCGCCTTCAGACGTACCCAGATCACAACCCCAACAATGCCCAGCGCCAGCAGCGCAGCCTGTGCGGTAAACCAGTTTGTTTGCGCGGCAGTTAACACGCCATCCGCACTCATAAGCGTCGATATATACCCTGAACGCAGGCAGAAGCTGACCAGGATCGCCAGTACGCTAACCAACAGCCCCAGACGCAGGCCAAATAGCGCTGCCAGCATTCCGCCGCCAATCAGTGCCGTCAGGATCATCATCACCGTGGTGTAAGAGGAACGCCACGTCACTACCGTCGGTAGCTGGTAAATCTGCGGGATCGCCAGGATAAAGACCACGCCGACTGCCGCCGCCAGCCATACCAGTGCTTTACACAGCCCGTTCGTGCCACGGCTGATTAGCAGTCCGAGAGAGCCCAGGCCGCCAAGCGCAGCAAACGCTGCCGACAACGCAATTTCGTTGCTCATCGGTGAATGCCCTACACGAAGCAGCATATTCAACGCGCGCAGCGGCTGGCCGACGTGGAAAATCCCTAACACCACGCCAATACCGAACAGACACATCGCGCAAAACAGCCCGACCGCCATTCGCCGCGCCTCGATCTGTCCCAGAGTGCCGCCAATCAGCAACAATACAAACGCCCCGACCGCGCTCTGAGTAAAGACAGTGAAAAAGACCAGTGGTAACTCATGCATGACGCACCTCCCCGTTATTCACAATGGCGCCTTCCTTGTCGCCCGTCGGCCTGGCCTTCGGATGCGGCTTGATAATCAGGTTCGGATGGGTGAATGACGCGGCTGGCAGCGGTGCAATCTCATTTTCAGTACCATATTTCGCCCGTAATTCGTCAATCGGGCCGAAATCCAGCGCACGCTGCGGGCAGGAATCTACGCAAATCGGGCGCAGATTTTGCTGCAGTCTGTCGAGACAGCCGTCGCATTTACGCATCACTTTTGCCTGCGCATCGAACTGCGGCGCGCCGTACGGACAGCGCATTTCGCAGTAACGGCAGCCCACACAAACGCTGTCATTCACCAGCACCAGACCATCTTCTTCACGCTTGTGCATCGCGCCGGTTGGGCAACCGGACACACACACCGGATCATCGCAGTGGTTACAGGCGATAGAGAGATAGTAGGTAAAGGTGTCGTTATGCCAGCTATTCCCCTCTTTTACCCAGCTACCGCCGCCATATTCATATACGCGGCGGAGCTTCGGACCGACGTCCAGATCTTTATTATCCTTGCAGCTAACCTGACAGGTTTTACACCCTGAGCAGCGCGAGGAGTCTACGTAAAAACCATACTGTTTCATGTGGCGGCTCCTTAAGCGCGTTTGATTTCAACCAGATTGGTATGCTGCGGATTCCCTTTCGCCAGCGGCGAAGGCAAGTGGCTGGTCAGGGTGTTGATGCACCCGCCCACGTCCACGCCTTTGCTGTCCAGTCGAGTCCACGCCCCCTGCGGCATTGCCACCACGCCGGGGATAATACGTTGGGTCACTTTGCACGGGATCGCCACCACGCCGCGATCGTTAAAGACATGCACCAGATCGCCTGATTTCAGTTGACGCGCCTCGGCGTCGAGCGGGTTGATCCAGACTTCATCCGGTACCGCTTCATGCAGCATCGGCACGTTGGTATAGGTGGAATGGGTGTGGCCCTTGGTATGAAAACCGCTCAGTTGCAGCGGATATTTCACCGTCATCACTTTGTTCAGGTGAGATTCCTTCACTTCGCAGAATTCCGGCACCGCCGGAATGCGGTCGCCTTCCGGCAGCGTCCACGCCTGTGCCAGATCCGCCAGCGCCTGCGAGTAAATTTCAATTTTACCGGACGGTGTCTTCAGTGGGTTGGCTTCTACGTCGGCGCGGAAATCCGCAAACGCCAGGCTTTGCTTATCCGTGGCGATTTGCTGGTCAATCACGCCCATCTCTTTCGCCACCGACCACTCCGGCAGATAGGCGCGTTTTTCACGAATCTGCTGATAGTGTGTTTCTGCCCACTGCGCCTGAGTTCTCCCCTCGGTGTACTGTTCGCGCAGCCCCAGATGCCCTGCGATGTCGGCACAGATATCGTAAGTACTGCGCACTTCCCACATCGGGGTGACCGTTTTCTGAAGGGCGATCATGTAATTGTGCGAGCCCGTTGAATACGAGCTGTCGACCAGATCTTCCGCTTCGAGATAGCTGGTTTCCGGCAGCAGGAGGTCAGCATACTTCGCGCTCGGCGTCATATGGTTTTCAATCACGATGATGGTTTCACACAGTGACTCATCCGCAAGGATCTTGCGCGTGCGATTGGTTTCGCCATGCTGATTCAACAAGGTGTTACCGGCCTGGTTGAAAAACAGTTTGATGCCGGTACTCAGTTTTTCTGCGCCCTTCACCCCCATGGTGGTGGCGGTCATTTTCTCCGGACTCTGGATGGCGTCTGTCCACAGATAGCACGGGATAGACGTTTTGATCGGGTTGGTCAAAATCGGTAACAGCGGGACGCCATAAGGTGTGCCGTATGGCCAGTTACCGTTGTTGGTGCCCGGCAGTCCGAAATGGCCAGTTAATGCAGGCAGCGTCTGGATGGCACGAACGGTTTGCTCACCGTTGGCATGACGCTGCGGCCCCCAGCCCTGGCAGATATAACAGGCGCGCGCTGCGGCAACTTCACGCGCCAGTTGGCGAATGCGCGTCGCCGGAATACCGGTGATATCCGCCGCCCATTCCGGGGTTTTGGCGATACCGTCGCTGCCTGTTCCCAGCACGTAATCTTTATAGCTGGCATTCTCCGCCGCGCCTTCCGGCAGCGTGCTGCGGTCATAGCCGACGCAGTATTTGTTGACCTGCTCTTCATCAATCAGTTGCTCGGTGATGAGCGTATGGGCCATCCCTGCGACCAGTGCCGCATCGGTGGTTGGGCGAATCGGCAGCCATTCCGCATGTTCGGTAATCACCGAGTCGGTATAGCGCGGGTCGATAATGATCACCCTGGCTTTTGATTGCTCAAGCGCCCGGCGAAGCTCCTCCACCTGACCGCCGCCTGACATGCGCGTTTCTGAAAGATTCAGACCAAACAGGACGACAAGATCGGAATGGGCAATTTGCGTAAAGTGGCTGCCGACATATACGCCGTGGGTGTAGGGCGTTGCCGTCGCAATTTGCGCGGTGGAATAGGTGTTATGGTAGTTTAAATAACCGCCGGTGAGATTGAGCAGCCGTTTCCAGGCTGGTGTTCCCTGAGTATGATAATAAGCGCCCGATTGATAATTATAATAAATTGCTTCACGGCCATATTTTTCGGTGACGCGCTTAAGTTCTGCAGCAATAAATGCTGTCGCTTCATCCCAGCTAATGCGCTTAAATTTACCTTCTCCGCGTTTGCCTACCCGCTTCAGCGGATACTTGATGCGATCCGGACTGTAGACACGCCAACGGCTGGAGCGCCCGCGCAAGCATGGACGAATCTGGTGCTCGCCAAATACCGCATCGTCTTTCGCATCTTCCGGCTCAATACGGACGATACGATCGTCTTTCACAATCACTTTTAGCGGACAGCGGCTGCCGCAGTTCACCAGACAGGCGCTGTGCCTGACGATTTCGTCATTGTTTGCGGGGGGAAGTTCTGCGGCTTTTTCTGCTCGCGCGGTGGTAGAAAAGGGTAAGGTAATCGCATTACTCAGCGCCACGGCAGCGCCTAATTTCGCGGTGTTTGTCACCGCCTCTCGTCGTGAAAATTTCGCATTAAGCCACTTTTTCATTTCCATTATTTATTTCTCACATTGCATCCATAGTTATTATTAATATTTAAATCGTCCCTATCATAAAGGAGTAGATATGTAAGACGATTGACTATGATCAAGCGAAAAATCTCATAATTAAATATTCAGATACGGAGGGGCAGCGCAAAAATTTTCTGATTATTGATCTGGTGAATGAATGATTTTCTCTGCCACCTTTGAATTACGCGCTTCAAAGGGGATAATACCCACACGAACAGTGAAACCAGGACCACAATGAGATACTCCCTGCCCTGCCGCAAGCTACGAAAACAGCCGATGAAACTCGGCACCACGGTGATTTTGATGGTCAGCGCCGTGCTGTTTTCCGTGTTGCTGGTGGTACACCTCATCTACTTTTCCCAGATCAGTGACATGACGCGCAACGCGCTGGCGGATAAAGCGCTGGCGGTTGCCCGTACGCTGGCGGATTCACCAGAAATCCGTCAGGGATTGCTGAAAAAACCTCAAGAGAGTGGTATTCAGGCGATTGCCGAAGCGGTGCGCAAACGAAACGACATGCTGTTTATCGTCGTTACCGACATGAAAAGCCTCCGCTATTCGCATCCGGAAGCCCAGCGCATTGGGCAACCCTTTAAAGGTGACGACATTCTTCTGGCACTGGATGGGAAAGAGAACGTCGCCATCAACCGGGGCTTTCTCGCCCAAGCCCTGCGCGTCTTTACTCCTGTGTATGATGAAAATCACCGCCAGATAGGGGTGGTGTCGATTGGCCTTGAACTGAGCCGGGTGACCCAACAGATCAACGACAGCCGTGGCAGTATCATCTGGTCGGTTATTTTTGGCGTGCTGGTGGGACTGATTGGCACAGCTGTACTGGTGAAAGTGCTCAAGCGTATCTTGTTCGGGCTGGAGCCGTATGAGATTTCCACCCTCTTTGAACAGCGTCAGGCGATGCTGCAATCGATCAAAGAAGGGGTCATTGCCGTTGATGACAGCGGCGAAATTACGCTCATTAATGAAGCCGCCCAGGAGTTACTGAACTACCGAAAATCGCGCGATGACGCACAGCTTTCGTCGCTTAGCCACGCGTGGTCGCAGGTAGTGGATCTGACGGAAGTCCTGCGAGACGGTACAGTCCTTCGCGACGAAGAGATCAATATCAAAGAGCGGCTGTTGCTGATTAACACCGTTCCGATACGCAGCAACGGTAAAATTATCGGCGCAATCTCGACCTTCAGGGATAAGACCGAAGTCCGCCAGTTGTTACAGCGCCTGGATGGCATTGTGAACTACGCCGATGCACTCCGTGAACGATCCCACGAATTCATGAATAAATTGCATGTGATTCTGGGATTGTTGCATTTGAAGAGTTATAAGCAACTCGAAGACTATATTATTAAGACAGCTAACAACTATCAGGAAGAGATCGGCTCTCTGCTGGGCAAAATAAAATCCCCCATTATCGCGGGCTTTTTACTCAGTAAGATTAATCGCACATCCGATGCCGGTCACAAGTTGGTGATTGATAACGAGAGTCAATTACCGGAAAGCAGTAATGAAGATCAGATAACGGTATTGATTACCGTACTCGGGAATTTGATTGAAAACGCGATTGAAGCGTTAAGCGATCAGCCAGGAGGCGAAATTAGCGTCGCCTTATACTATCGCCATGGCTGGCTACATTGTGAAGTCAGCGACGACGGTCCGGGAATAGCACCGGAACACATTGACCATATTTTCGATAAAGGCGTCTCGTCAAAAGGAACTGAACGTGGCGTTGGTTTAACACTTGTCAAACAACAAGTTGAAAGTCTTGGTGGCAATATTTACGTGGAATCCGAACCTGGCGTTTTCACCCAATTTTTTGTACAAATCCCCTGGGATGGGGAGAGGACCAGTACATGATCAATGTCTTTATTATCGATGACGATGCGATGGTTGCGGAATTAAATCGCCGCTACGTCGCACAGATCCCGGGTTTTCAATGCTGTGGAACTGCCTCAACATTAGAGAAAGCCAAGGAGGTGATCTTCAATAGCGACACGCATATTGACCTCATTTTGCTGGACATCTACCTTCAGAAAGAGAATGGACTGGACCTGCTTCCGCTGTTGCATGCCGCTGGCTGCAAAAGTGATGTCATCGTTATCTCTTCGGCCGCCGATGCCGTCACGATTAAGGATTCGCTGCACTACGGCGTTGTTGATTATTTGATCAAACCGTTTCAGGCCTCGCGGTTTGAAGAAGCCCTTACCGGCTGGCTGCAAAAGAAAAGAGACATGGACAAGCGTCAGTATTTTGAGCAGTCCGAGTTGGATCAGCTTATTCACGGCAACGCCTCTCAGGAGCAAGATACCCGCCGCTTGCCGAAGGGCTTAACGCCGCAAACGCTGCGTACATTATGTCAGTGGATCGACGCGCATCAGGATTATGAGTTTTCAACCGATGAACTGGCGAATGCCGTAAATATCTCTCGCGTCTCCTGCCGGAAATATCTTATCTGGTTAGTCAATTGTCATATTTTGTTTACCAGCATTCATTATGGCGTTACTGGCCGTCCCGTTTATCGCTACCGTATTCAGGCAGAGCATTATTCTTTACTTAAGCAATATTGCCAGTAGAAGATAAATCTTAGTCTGGGGTTATTTCGTTATATATTGATAACAAATATAACAATAATGAAAAAACACCAGCACTAAGATTTTCCTTTAAAACTTTTATAAATTGCGATGGATCAACAATTCCTGCAATATACCTGTAATATCAATCAATTATTATTAATCTCACCACCCGTTGTTTTTAATTTCAAAAACAGTAACAAAAGTTAATAAAGTATTTTATGCGCTATAGACTGTGTATTTTTAATCACAAAGGAGTAGTCTAAAAATATAGGGACAGTGAGAAGAAAAAGAGAAACAGTGGCAATGGAAACGATGCTACGTCTCAAGGAAGAGCACCTTCTGCGAGCAGATGATATGTTCACATTTTTCATAAACATACTACAAGAAGCACGGAACCTGATTCTGCTTTCCTTTTTTAAACTGCCCATCGCCAGAGACATTAACTCTCTGAAACACACGATAAAAAGAAACTAAGAATTTACATGAGGTCAGTGAAAAATTCTTATTTATTGTCAGGAGACGCTTCTCGTTTTCTGACGCAACGCCTATTCGCCAGGATCTGCATCAACCACAAAAAACAGACCATGGCTGTGATCGAATTATCAAAATTGACTGGTTTATCGCGAGGGTAAATAAATGCTATTTAGTATACAACTTCTCATAATATTAATTTGTTTGTTTTATGGTGCCAGAAAAGGCGGTATCGCACTGGGTCTGTTAGGCGGTATCGGCCTGGTTATTCTGGTCTTTGTTTTCCATCTCCAGCCGGGTAAACCACCCGTAGACGTCATGCTGGTCATTATCGCCGTGGTCGCCGCCTCGGCAACGCTTCAGGCCTCCGGTGGTCTGGACGTTATGTTGCAAATCGCAGAGAAACTGCTGCGTCGCAACCCGAAATACGTCTCCATCGTTGCGCCGTTCGTCACCTGTACCCTGACCATCCTCTGCGGTACCGGTCACGTGGTATATACCATTCTGCCGATCATTTACGACGTGGCGATTAAAAATAACATTCGTCCGGAACGTCCAATGGCCGCCAGCTCCATCGGCGCGCAAATGGGGATTATCGCCAGTCCGGTATCAGTCGCGGTTGTTTCACTGGTCGCCATGCTGGGCAACGTTACCTTTGAAGGCAAACATCTGGAATTCCTCGACCTGCTGGCCATTACCATCCCGTCTACCCTGCTGGGTATCCTGGCGATCGGTATTTTCAGCTGGTTCCGTGGTAAAGATCTGGATAAAGACGAAGACTTCCAGAAATTCATCTCCGTTCCGGAAAACCGTGAATACGTGTATGGCGACACCGCAACGCTGCTGGATAAAAAACTGCCGAAAAGCAACTGGCTGGCAATGTGGATCTTCCTGGGTTCAATCGCTATCGTTGCTCTGCTGGGTGCGTTCTCCGAGCTGCGCCCGAGCTTTGGCGGCAAAGCGCTGTCAATGGTGCTGGTCATCCAGATGTTCATGCTGCTGACCGGTGCGCTAATCATCATCCTTACCAAAACCAACCCCGCATCTATCTCTAAAAACGAAGTTTTCCGTTCAGGTATGATCGCGATTGTGGCGGTGTATGGTATCGCCTGGATGGCAGAAACCATGTTCGGCGCGCATATGGATGAAATCCAGGGCGTACTGGGCGAGATGGTGAAAGAGTATCCGTGGGCGTATGCGATTGTCCTGCTGCTGGTGTCTAAATTTGTTAACTCCCAGGCAGCGGCGCTGGCGGCTATCGTGCCAGTCGCACTCGCTATCGGCGTTGACCCGGCTTATATCGTGGCATCCGCTCCGGCATGCTACGGTTACTACATTCTGCCGACCTACCCGAGCGATCTGGCTGCAATCCAGTTCGACCGTTCCGGTACCACCCGCATTGGTCGCTTCGTCATCAACCACAGCTTTATCCTGCCAGGTTTGATTGGCGTGAGCGTATCCTGCGTATTTGGCTGGATCTTCGCCGCCATGTACGGATTCCTGTAAAGGTATCTTACGTGCCGCTCGCTTTCGGGCGGCACGTCACTTCGAAAAATTTATAATCAACAGGCTGGAAGCACATGTCTAATAAAGAATTCTTTTACCAGGCGCCTTTCCCGATGGGGGAAGACAAAACAGAGTATTACCTACTCACTTCCGACCACGTCAGCGTTAGCGAGTTTGAAGGAGAGTCCATACTGAAGGTTGAGCCGCAAGCCCTGACGCTGCTGGCACAGCAAGCCTTCCACGACGCCTCTTTCCTGCTCCGCACTGAACACCAACAGCAAGTCGCCTCCATTCTCCATGACCCCGAAGCCAGCGAAAACGATAAATACGTCGCGCTGCAATTCTTAAGAAACTCCGAAATCGCCGCCAAAGGCATTCTGCCGACCTGTCAGGATACCGGCACCGCGATCATCGTAGGGAAAAAAGGCCAGCGCGTCTGGACCGGCGGCGGTGACGAAGCGGCGCTGTCGAAAGGGGTTTACAACACATATATCGAAGATAACCTGCGCTATTCGCAAAACGCAGCGCTGGATATGTACAAAGAAGTCAACACCGGCACCAATCTCCCGGCGCAGATCGACCTCTATAGCGTTGACGGCGATGAGTACAAATTCCTCTGTGTGACCAAAGGCGGCGGTTCCGCGAATAAAACCTATCTTTATCAGGAAACGAAAGCGCTGCTCACCCCTGGCAAGCTGAAGAACTTCCTTGTTGATAAGATGCGTACTTTGGGCACCGCAGCCTGCCCGCCGTACCATATCGCGTTTGTTATTGGCGGCACCTCCGCAGAAAGCACCCTGAAAACCGTGAAGCTCGCCAGCACCCATTACTATGATGGCCTGCCAACGGAAGGGAACGAGCACGGACAGGCGTTCCGCGACGTACAACTGGAGCAGGAACTGCTGAAAGAGGCGCAGAACCTCGGCCTCGGCGCACAGTTCGGCGGGAAATATTTCGCACATGACATCCGCGTTATTCGTCTGCCGCGCCACGGTGCCTCCTGCCCGGTAGGCATGGGCGTCTCCTGTTCTGCCGACCGTAATATCAAAGCGAAAATTAACCGCAAAGGGATTTGGATCGAAAAACTGGAACGTAACCCAGGGCAGTACATTCCTGAGTCACTGCGCCAGGCGGGTGAAGGTGAAGCGGTTAAAGTTGACCTCAACCGTCCGATGAAAGAGATCCTCGCTCAGCTTTCGCAATATCCTGTCTCTACGCGCCTGTCGCTGACCGGGACCATTATTGTGGGCCGCGATATCGCCCACGCGAAGCTGAAAGAGCGCATCGATTCAGGCGAAGGGCTGCCGCAGTACATTAAAGATCACCCGATCTATTACGCGGGTCCGGCAAAAACGCCGGCAGGTTATCCGTCGGGTTCATTGGGGCCGACTACCGCGGGCCGCATGGACTCCTACGTGGATCTGCTGCAATCTCACGGCGGCAGTATGATCATGCTGGCAAAAGGCAACCGCAGCCAGCAGGTGACCGATGCCTGCCACAAACATGGCGGCTTCTATCTGGGGAGCATTGGCGGCCCGGCTGCGGTGCTGGCGCAGCAGAGCATTAAGCATCTGGAGTGCGTTGAGTACCCTGAGCTGGGTATGGAAGCGATCTGGAAAATCGAAGTGGAAGACTTCCCGGCGTTTATCCTCGTGGATGACAAAGGCAACGACTTCTTCCAGCAGATCCTTAGCAAGCAGTGCGCAAACTGCGCGAAATAACCTTTCCGGCCCGGTATCCTCCGGGCCTTTTCCTTGTCTGCAAAAGTCCATCGTTGAATTTTTTTCGATTCCGGTGAATATTGGTCTTTTCCAATGACTTGTGAAATCACATGGTACGCACACTGAACCCGCTGTTGCTGAACGCAGGCGCCCTGTTTCTGATCCTTCTCCTCGTCTATACCGGCCTCTTTGCGGGCGATAAGCTGACCTGGCTGATGGAGGTTACTCCGGTAATTATTGTGGTGCCGCTCCTGCTGGCCACTGCCAGGCGCTACCCGCTGACCCCACTGCTGTATACGCTCATTTTCTTCCACGCCATCATTCTGATGGTGGGTGGAATGTACACCTACGCTAAAGTTCCCGTAGGCTTTGAAGTCCAGGAGTGGCTGGGGTTAAGCCGCAACCCCTACGACAAGCTGGGGCACTTCTTCCAGGGGCTGGTTCCTGCGTTGGTGGCTCGCGAGATCCTCGTGCGCGGGAAGATTGTTCGCGGCAAAAAGATGCTGGCGTTCCTGGTCTGCTGCGTGGCGCTGGCGATCAGCGCGGTTTATGAGCTGATTGAATGGTGGGCGGCTTTAGCAATGGGGCAAGGGGCTGATGATTTTCTCGGCACCCAGGGCGATCAGTGGGATACGCAGTCAGATATGTTTTGCGCTCTGCTTGGTGCATTGACCACGGTGATCCTGCTGGCGCGCGTCCATTGCCGTCAGATCAGGAGGCATCATTTAGCTTCGGCTTTCTGATTTATTACCGCAATTGCCCGGTGGCGCCTGTAGGCCGGATAAGCGCAGCGCCATCGGCAATATCACTATCAGCTTCAAAAATATTCCTGCTGTCGATAAAACGCATCATAATCCAACGCTTATATTGATATAACAAGCTGAATTTCAAGAGTATATTTTAAAACTCAGCATTTCCCCCCCTCTTTACACCTGATTTTTCGAGGTTAATACTTGCGCGCATCACTCATTCCTCCATAACCGGGTAAAAGATGATGAAAGTACTAATCGTAGAAAGTGAATTCCTCCATCAGGACACCTGGGTTGGCAGTGCTGTCGAGCGTCTGGCAGATGCTTTAAGTCGGCAAAATGTGACCGTCATTAAGTCCACGTCATTCGACGACGGCTACGCCATCCTTTCCGCAAACGAAGCCATTGATTGCCTGATGTTCAGCTATCAAATGGAACACCCCGATGAACATCACAACGTCAGACAACTGATCGGAAAGCTTCATGAGCGCCAGCAAAACGTGCCGGTTTTTCTGCTGGGTGACCGAGAGAAAGCCATTGCCTCGCTGGACCGCGACCTGCTGGAACTTGTCGATGAGTTCGCCTGGATCCTCGAAGATAGCGCAGATTTTATCGCCGGACGCGCCGTTGCGGCCATGACGCGCTATCGCCAACAACTGTTACCGCCGCTGTTCAGCGCGCTGATGAAATACAGCGATATCCATGAATATTCCTGGGCCGCACCGGGACACCAGGGCGGGGTCGGCTTTACCAAAACCCCGGCCGGTCGCCTGTATCATGATTTCTATGGCGAAAATCTGTTCCGCACCGACATGGGGATTGAACGCGAGTCGCTGGGCTCGTTGCTCGACCACACTGGCGCATTTGGTGAAAGCGAAAAATATGCCGCTAAAGTGTTCGGTGCCGATCGCTCCTGGTCAGTCGTTGTAGGCACATCCGGTTCTAACCGCACCATTATGCAGGCCTGCATGACCGATAATGACGTGGTCGTCCTGGACCGTAACTGCCATAAATCTATTGAGCAGGGGTTGATCCTAACCGGCGCGAAACCGGTATATATGGTGCCCAGCCGTAACCGCTACGGCATCATCGGCCCTATCTATCCGCAGGAAATGCAGCCGGAAACCATTCAGAAAAAAATCAGCGACAGCCCGCTGACTAAAGCGAAGCTGGGGCAGAAACCATCCTACAGCGTGGTCACCAACTGCACCTACGATGGCGTGTGCTATAACGCCAAAGAGGCGCAGGATCTGCTGGCGCAGACCACCGATCGTATCCACTTCGACGAAGCCTGGTACGGCTACGCTCGTTTTAACCCGATTTATGCCGACCACTACGCAATGCGCGGTGAGCCAGGCGACCATAACGGCCCGACCGTTTTTGCCACTCACTCCACACACAAACTGCTGAACGCGCTGTCTCAGGCGTCTTACATCCATGTGCGCGAAGGTCGCGGCGCGGTTAACTTCTCCCGCTTCAATCAGGCGTACATGATGCATGCCACCACCTCACCGCTGTATGCCATTTGCGCATCTAACGACGTTGCCGTGTCAATGATGGACGGTAACAGTGGCCAGTCACTGACCCGTGAAGTGATCGACGAAGCGATTGATTTCCGTCAGGCGATGGCACGTTTATATAAAGAGTTCAGTGCCGAAGGCGACTGGTTCTTCAAACCGTGGAATAAAGAGGTTATTACCGACCCGGAAACTGGCAAAACCTGGGATTTTGCCGACGCACCGGCAACTTTACTGGCCACCGACCAGAACTGCTGGGTCATGCGTCCTGGCGAAACCTGGCATGGCTTTAAGGATTTACCGGATAACTGGAGCATGCTCGACCCGATTAAAGTCAGTATCCTTGCGCCGGGGATGGGTGACGATGGTGAACTGGAAGAGACGGGGGTCCCTGCCGCACTGGTTACTGCCTGGCTTGGGCGTCACGGCATCGTGCCAACCCGCACCACTGACTTCCAGATTATGTTCCTGTTCTCAATGGGGATTACGCGCGGTAAATGGGGCACCCTGATCAACACCCTGTGCTCGTTTAAACACCACTATGATGCAAATACCCCGCTGACGCAGGTAATGCCCGAGCTGGTTGAGGATCATCCTGAAATCTACGCCAACCTGGGGCTCCATGACCTCGGCGACAAAATGTTTGCCTGGCTGCGCGAAAACAACCCTGGCGCAAGCCTGAATGCGGCCTATTCCAGCCTGCCCGTTGCCGAAATCACGCCGCGCGAAGCATATAACGCTATCGTCAATGACAACGTTGAAATGGTGGCCATTGAGAACCTGCCAGGGCGTATCGCGGCGAACTCGGTAATTCCTTATCCGCCGGGGATCCCGATGCTGCTGTCCGGGGAAAACTTTGGCGACGAGAACAGCCCGCAGGTGGGTTATCTCCGGGCGCTACAGTCATGGGATCATCATTTCCCCGGCTTCGAGCACGAAACCGAAGGGACAGAGATTATCAATGGCGTCTATCACGTCATGTGTGTAAAAGCGTAATAATGGAAATACCACTGATTTCCTGAGTAATCACGTTCACATTCTGCTTTGTCATACCTTTTGCGCGGGCCTCCCCCGCGCTTTTTTTTTCACGAATAAACAGAGTTTCCACTCTGTAAAATTGACTTTACTTAAGAAAAACTCAGTTACACTTGCAATTATTTCCATATCGATTATCTTATTATCGACCTCATTCGTCATACAAAACAAAATAACCGTCTTATCTCGCTCCTTTGGCGAGAACGGATATTTATGTCCTATTGCAGGAGTTAGGGTATGAGAATATACAGTAATGAACCGTGCATCGTTGTGTTAACCGAAAAAGACGTTTGGCTAAGAATAAATGGTAAGGAGGCAATTTCCTTAAAAGCCAATAACATGGCTCTTATTGCTTGTGAAAATAACATCATTGATATCTCTTCATTTAATAACGCACTGGTCGCACATATTAGCCGCGATATAATTAAAGAATATCTGCGTTTTTTAAATAAAGACCTGTCCACTATTCCTGTATGGCCGCGAAGCGCGACTCCAGCCATCGCCGTCGATTGCATGACGCCCGATGTCTTTTGCGTTGCCGCGCAATACAGTATTCAGCACAATGACAGCCCAGGTGAGGAAGAGCGCGCACGTTCTCTGCTGTTCACCGTACTTTCCCGCTTTCTCGAAAGCAAAAAGTTCCTGCCGTTGCTGATGTTTATGCTGCGTACCCGGATTAGTGACAGTGTTTACCATATTATCGAAAGCGATATCCATAAGTCGTGGAATCTTAATCAGGTCGCCAGTTGCTTATGCCTGAGCCCCAGCCTGCTTAAGAAAAAATTGAAAAGTGAAAATACCACTTACAGTGAAATCATCACTACCTGTCGTATGCGTTACGCTGTTAATCAACTATTAACAACCGGGAAAAATATTTCTCAAATTTCTGAACTTTGTGGTTACAACAGCACATCTTATTTTATTTCAGTATTTAAAGAGTTCTATGGCATGACTCCTTTACACTATGTTAGCCATTTTAAAGATCAGGCTGCAGCGTAATAAGCATTTAACGTCGGCTTAATTAATTATGAGCTACAATAATATCGTCATTGGCGATAAGCCTTATCAGACAACATTCATCCGCACGCCAAGGGCGTATTATTAAGAGCAATTTCTTGTTCCTAACAGGAGTAATATTATGTCCTCGGATGCTGATGCCCACAAAGTGGGTTTAATCCCCGTCACCTTAATGGTGTCGGGGAATATCATGGGTTCAGGGGTTTTCCTCCTGCCCGCAAACCTTGCCTCCACCGGTGGGATTGCAATCTACGGATGGTTTGTCACGATCCTCGGCGCGCTGGCGCTGTCGATGGTTTACGCCAAAATGTCGTCCTTAGATCCCAGTCCCGGCGGTTCTTACGCTTATGCGCGGCGCTGCTTTGGTCCGTTCCTCGGCTATCAAACTAACGTGCTGTACTGGTTAGCCTGCTGGATTGGTAACATTGCGATGGTCGTGATTGGCGTCGGTTATCTCAGCTACTTCTTCCCGATCCTAAAAGATCCGTTAGTGCTGACGCTAACCTGTGTCGCGGTGCTGTGGATCTTTGTCCTGCTCAATATTGTCGGCCCTAAAATGATCACCCGCGTTCAGGCGGTCGCCACGGTGCTGGCGTTGATCCCTATTGTGGGTATCGCGGTGTTTGGCTGGTTCTGGTTCCACAGCGCTACCTACATGGCTGCCTGGAACGTCAGCGGCATGAACACCTTTGGAGCGATTCAAAGCACCCTTAACGTCACGCTGTGGTCGTTTATTGGGGTGGAAAGCGCCTCAGTAGCGGCAGGGGTGGTTAAAAACCCAAAACGCAACGTGCCGATTGCCACCATTGGTGGGGTGCTGATTGCGGCCGTCTGCTATGTGCTTTCGACAACGGCAATTATGGGGATGATCCCTAACGCGGCGCTGCGTGTCTCCTCTTCTCCGTTCGGTGATGCGGCACGTATGGCGTTGGGTGAAACCGCAGGCGCAATTGTCTCCTTCTGCGCGGCGGCGGGCTGCTTAGGTTCGCTGGGCGGCTGGACGTTACTGGCCGGGCAGACGGCAAAAGCCGCCGCCGATGACGGTCTTTTCCCGCCAATTTTTGCTCGCGTGAACAAAGATGGCATCCCGGTGGCCGGGCTGATTATCGTCGGTATCCTCATGACCATCTTCCAGTTCAGCAGTATTTCGCCGAACGCGACGAAAGAATTTGGTCTTGTCTCTTCCGTCTCGGTCATCTTCACGCTAGTGCCATATCTCTACACCTGTGCCGCACTCCTGTTGCTCGGTCATGGGCACTTTGGCAAAGCGCGTCCGGTGTATCTGCTGGTCACTTTTGTGGCGTTTATTTACTGCATCTGGGCAGTGGTCGGTTCTGGAGCGAAAGAGGTCATGTGGTCATTTGTCACCCTGATGATCATCACCGCGCTCTATGCACTCAATTACAACCGGATCCATAAAAACCCGTATCCTCTGGATGCGCCGGTAAGCAAAAATTAATACAGATTATTGATGTTGCCCGATGGCGCCAGCCTGTCGGACGTGTGCTCCCCCAGCCAACCTTAAGTTCTTAAGGTTGGCTTAATTTTAGTCTGAGAGTATTTGCGCACTAAATTGATGGAACCCCCACCATGTTAAAGCGCATTGTAAAAAGACCGACTCTCAGCCTGCTCACCTGGCTACTTCTGGTTTCATTTTATCTCTCTGTTTTTCTGAACATTGCGTTCTACAGGCAGGTTATCCAGGCGCTGCCGATGGATTCGCTGCGCAATGTGCTGGTTTTTATATCGATGCCGCTGGTGGCGTTCAGCGTTATCAATATTGTGCTGACTTTATCCTCATTCCTGTGGCTGAACCGGCCTCTGGCCTGTCTTTTTGTCATTGTGAGCGCGGCGGCGCAGTACTTCATTATGACGTACGGCATCGTCATCGACCGCACGATGATTGCGAACATGGTAGACACGACGCCTGCCGAAACCTTCGCCCTGATGACGCCGAAGATGGTACTCACGCTTGGATTAAGCGGTATTGTGGCCGCCATCGTTTTCTGCTGGATCAAAATAAAACCGGCCGCTCGGCCCTTACGTAGCGGCCTTTATCGCATAGCGAGCGTTCTGGCGTCCGTCGCAGTGATCCTGCTGGTCGCCGCCCTTTTCTATAAAGATTACGCCTCGCTGTTTCGCAACAATAAAGAGCTGGTCAAATCGCTCAGCCCGTCGAACAGCCTGGTCGCCAGTTGGTCATGGTATTCCCATCAGCGTCTGGCGAACCTGCCCCTGGTGCGTATTGGCGAAGATGCCCATCGCAACCCGCTGATGCAGCAAGCGAAGCGTAAAACCCTGACCGTTCTGATCGTGGGCGAAACCTCACGTGCTGAAAACTTCTCGCTCGGCGGTTATGCCCGCGAAACTAACCCGCTGCTGGCAAAAGATAACGTGGTCTACTTCCCGCACACCACGTCCTGCGGCACCGCCACCGCCGTTTCGGTACCCTGTATGTTCTCCAACATGCCGCGTAAGCATTACGACGAACAGCTGGCGCATCACCAGGAAGGGATGCTGGATATTATTCAGCGTGCGGGCATTAATGTGCTGTGGAACGACAACGACGGCGGGTGTAAGGGCGCTTGCGACCGTGTGCCGCATCAGAATATGACCACCTTAAACCTGCCGGGTGAATGCATTAAAGGCGAATGCTATGACGAAGTGCTGTTCCACGGCCTGGAGGAGTACATCAACAACCTGAAAGGCGACGGCGTTATTGTGCTGCATACCATCGGCAGCCACGGCCCGACTTACTATAATCGCTATCCGCCGCAGTTCCGGAAATTTACCCCGACCTGCGACACCAATGAAATTCAGACCTGTTCACAGCAGCAACTGGTGAATACCTATGACAACACCGTGCTGTATGTCGACTATATTGTTGATAAAACGATTAATATATTGAAAGCGCATCAGGACACCTTTACCACCAGCCTGGTCTATCTTTCCGATCACGGCGAATCACTGGGGGATAACGGCGTCTACCTGCACGGTTTGCCTTACAGCATTGCGCCAGACGCGCAGAAACACGTGCCGATGCTGCTGTGGCTGTCGGAAGACTACCAGCAGCGCTACAAGATTGACGCTACCTGCCTGCAAACGAGAGCGCAATCTCAGGAGTATTCGCAGGATAATCTTTTCTCAACCATGCTGGGACTGACTGGCGTTGAGACAACGCAATACCAGCCCGCAGATGATATTCTGCAACCTTGCAGGAGAGTCACCGAATGAAAATATTAATTGTTGAAGACGATACGTTGTTACTGCAGGGGTTGATTCTGGCGGCACAAACCGAAGGGTACGCCTGCGACGGTGTCGCCACTGCCCGTGCAGCGGAGCAATGTCTGGAAAACGCACACTACAGCCTGGTGGTGCTTGATCTCGGCCTGCCGGACGAAGATGGTTTGCATTTCCTGGCGCGAATCCGCCAGAAAAAATACACCCTGCCGGTGTTGATCCTCACCGCGCGAGACACCCTTGCCGATAAAATATCCGGGCTGGACGTGGGTGCCGATGATTATCTGGTGAAGCCTTTCGCCCTTGAGGAACTTCATGCCCGCATCCGCGCGCTGCTGCGCCGGCATAATAATCAGGGTGAGAGTGAACTGGTGGTCGGCTGTCTGACGCTTAATATGGGGCGTCGTCAGGTGTGGAAAGAGGGGGAAGAACTGGTCCTCACTCCGAAAGAGTACGCGCTACTCTCCCGCCTCATGCTGAAGGCCGGAAGCCCGGTACACCGCGAAATTCTCTACAACGACATTTATAACTGGGACAACGAACCCTCCACCAATACCCTGGAAGTGCATATTCATAACCTGCGCGACAAAGTCGGCAAGTCGCGAATTCGTACCGTGCGGGGGTTTGGCTACATGCTGGTAGCGAACGGGAGCGAGGAAAACTAATTGAAGCTGACGCGTTTTCTGCACAGGCCGATGACCCTGCGGCAGCGGCTGATGATCACGATTGGCCTGATTCTACTGGTCTTTCAGCTCATCAGTACCTTCTGGCTGTGGCACGAAAGCACCGAGCAAATCCAGCTTTTTGAGCAGGCGTTGCGGGACCATAGAAATAACGACCGCCACATCATGCATGAGATCCGCGAGGCGGTCGCCAGTCTGATCGTCCCCAGCGTGTTTATGGTGGGATTGACCCTCGTCATCTGTTACCAGGCGGTGCGCCGCATCACCCGCCCGCTCGCCGATCTGCAAAAAGAGTTAGAAACCCGCACGGCGGATAACCTGAAGCCGATTGATATTCATAGCTCGACCGTGGAAATTCAAGCGGTTGTTACGGCGCTAAATGAGCTGGTGAACAGACTGACCACCACCATCGAAAATGAACGCCTGTTCACTGCTGACGTTGCCCATGAACTGCGCACACCGCTATCGGGAGTGCGCCTGCATCTGGAGTTATTGTCGAAGGCGCACAATGTCGACGTCGCGCCCCTGGTCGCGCGTCTGGACCAAATGATGGACAGCGTGTCGCAACTCTTACAGCTCGCCCGCGTTGGGCAATCCTTTTCCTCCGGCACTTACCAACACGTTAAGCTGTTGGATGATGTGATCTTGCCCTCCTACGATGAGCTGAGCACCATGCTGGACCAGCGAGAGCAAACTTTGCTGCTCCCTGAGAGCCATGACGACGTTACCGTCGACGGCGATGCCACCCTCCTGCGGATGCTATTGCGAAATCTGGTGGAGAACGCCCATCGCTACAGCCCGAAAGGGACGACCATCACTCTCTCTCTGAAGGCAGATGATGACGCGATTATGGCGGTTGAGGACGAAGGGCCGGGAATAGACGAGAGTAAATGTGGCAAGTTAAGCGAAGCCTTTGTTCGCATGGACAGTCGCTACGGTGGAATTGGGCTGGGACTGAGTATCGTCACTCGCATCACCCAACTGCATCACGGGCAGTTCATATTGCAGAACCGCGAAGGAACGACAGGAACCCGTGCATGGGTGAAGCTAAAGAAGACTCAGTAAGTGGTCAGCCAGACATACAAAAAGCTGCTGACAATCAGTACGCTAAATACCGTCGTTAAACTTTCATAAACACGTTGTTTCATCACACTCTCCTCCAGGCTATGGAAGAGAGTGTGCCAGCCAGAGATTAAGCCAACCTTAAGTGATGAACGATTGCCGAATGGCGGCGCAAGCGCCTTATCCGGCCAACCAAAAGCGTAGGCCCGGTAAGCGTCTGCGCCACCAGGCAACATTTCCGTATTACTCGTCAATACGCGGATGCTGCTGTACCAACCTTGTACGTTTCACCTGCAGTTCGGCAATCTCCTGATCGATATCCTCGATTTTTTGCTCGATATTATCGTAATGCTCACCGAGAATTTCTTTCGCTTCCTGAATATCCGAAGCCGCAGGCGTCGCCCCTTTCAGCGGTTGGTTCGCCGTCTCTTTCATGGTGATACCGGTAATAAAACCAATCACCGCAATGACCATCAGATAATAGGCAGGCATCATCAGGTTTTGCGAGCTTTCCACCAGCCAGGCAGCCAACGTCGGCGTCAGACCAGCAATCAGCACTGAGATATTAAACGCCGCCGCCAGCGCGCTATAGCGAATATGCGTTGGGAACATCGCCGGCAGCGTTGAGGCCATGACCCCCGTAAAGCAGTTGAGGATCACCGCCAGCATCAGCAAACCGGCAAAAATCAGACCGATGATATTACTGTTGATCAGAATAAAGGCCGGGATCGCCAGCGCAAACAGCGCGATGCTGCCCATAATCACGAACGGTCGGCGGCCAAAACGGTCGCTCAGCAGCCCCATCACCGGCTGGACAAACAGCATCCCGATCATGATTGCGATAATAATCAGCACCCCATGATCTTCAGAGTAGTGCAGGTTATGCGACAAATAGCTCGGCATGTAGGTGAGCAACATGTAATAAGTCACGTTGGTGGCAATCACCAGACCGATACATGCCAGCAGGCTGCGCCAGTGTTTGGTGGCAATCTCCTTAAAGGAGACTTTCGGCCCGTCCTGCAAACCTTCACGGTCGCCCTGCTCCAGTTTATCGACATGCTGCTGGAACGCCGGGGTTTCTTCCAGCGCGTGGCGCAGGTAAAGCCCGATAATCCCTAACGGCAGAGCGATAAAGAACGGAATACGCCAGCCCCATTCGAGGAAATTCTCTTCACCGACAACGGTGGAGATCAGTACCACCACGCCCGCGCCGAGTACAAACCCGGCAATAGAACCGAAGTCCAGCCAGCTTCCCATAAAGCCGCGTTTGCGGTCGGGAGAATACTCAGCCACAAAAATCGACGCCCCGGTGTACTCACCGCCGACCGAGAATCCCTGTGCCATCTTACACAGCAGCAGCAGGATCGGCGCCCAGATGCCAATCGAGGCATAAGACGGGATCAAGCCAATACAGAAAGTACTGATCGACATAATGACGATGGTAATGGCGAGTATTTTCTGGCGACCGTATTTATCGCCAAGCATACCGAAGAACAAACCACCGAGCGGACGAATTAAAAAGGGAACGGAGAAGGTAGCAAGGGCGGCAATCATCTGCACGCTGGGGTCAGCCCCCGGAAAGAAAACTTTACCTAATGCGTAAGCAACAAAACCATAAACACCAAAATCGAACCATTCCATGGCATTACCCAGCGAGGCTGCAGTAATGGCTTTTCTCAGCTTACCGTCATCAATAATGGTGACGTCACGGAGCGTAATGGGTTTTACTTTTTTCCTTTTCAGCATAGCTGTCCTCATAGACTAAGCCCTGTCTCGCCGCATGTCTGACGCCTGGCGCAACCTGTGCGTCAGGATCAGCAAGCGTCGGGATTGCGCACGTGCAATCGCTGATACAAGCGTAGCAGGTTTACTTACACTGACCGGTTAAGGACTGTACAACCGAACCTGTTGACGCCTGATTTGGGCGGTTAATGACCTCTTTACCCTACCAGTGTTTAAAATTGTGATCAACTTCACATATAAATTCGCGTTTCGTCAGCAGAAGTAAATAAGTTGTTTCTTAATCACTTTTTTCACACCGTAATGTTGCTCAATTTTTCTATTTCATGATGGCATTTATTTTTATCCCGTCTTAGAAAATCACTGCCGTTATTATTATTCTGCCAGGCATTAACCTCGCCATTTTTTACAAGTCATTCACGCCTCTTATAAATAAAGATAACCATTAAGAATGTTTACTTTGATTATGTGACAAAGATAACTAAAACAGCATTTCATTTTGATTGAATCAATATTCCAATGAATACAAGATAACACCCACTGCAACATCACCGGGATGTGAGAGCAGCCGAAATCGGCGTATTCGCTGGGTATCAGAGAGCGCGAAAGCAAACTCACTTACAAAGTGCTCAGCTATAACAAACTGAATTTTAATAATTTCTGCCCCCATGACCGCGTGTTTCGCGGGCAAGAAGTGAGGACATGTATGAAAATTAAAGCCACGATTGAACGCATCCCTGGCGGGATGATGTTGATACCTTTACTGCTTGGCGCAATTGTAAATACTCTGGCACCCAATACTGGCGCTTATTTTGGTTCCTTTACTAAAGGAATGATTAGCGGCACGGTACCTATTTTAGCGGTGTGGTTCTTTTGCATCGGTGCATCAATTGACTTACGCGCTACCGGTACAGTGTTGCGTAAATCCGGCACGCTGGTCATTACTAAAATTGCCGTGGCCTGGGCAGTGGCCATGATCGCCGCCTCGTTTATTCCAGATACCGGTATTCAAACGGGCTTCTTTGCCGGACTTTCAGTTCTGGCCATTGTTTCCGCTATGGATATGACCAACGGCGGCCTGTACGCCAGCCTGATGAACCAGTACGGTACCAAAGAAGAGTCCGGGGCATTTGTTCTGATGTCGCTGGAGTCCGGTCCGCTGATGACGATGGTCATTCTCGGTGCCGCCGGCCTCGGCTCTTTCGAACCGCATCACTTTATCGGCGCGGTATTACCGTTCCTGATTGGCTTTACGCTGGGTAACCTGGACCACGATCTGCGCGCATTCTTCAGTAAAGCCACGCCGGTTCTGATTCCGTTCTTCGGCTTTGCACTGGGTAATACCATTAACCTGGCGGTGATTGTCGATACCGGGCTGTTGGGGATCCTGCTGGGTGTGGCGGTGATTATCATTACCGGTATTCCGCTGATTATCGCTGACCGTGTCATCGGTGGTGGTAACGGTACTGCAGGTGTCGCGGCCTCATCAGCGGCAGGCGCGGCGGTGGCCAACCCGGTGATTATCGCGCAAATTAACCCTGCGTTTGAACCGGTTGCCGCTTCCGCGACGGCATTGGTCGCGGCCAGCGTGGTCGTCACGGCGATTCTGGTGCCGATTATTACTGCGCTCTACGCCAAACGTTTCGGTCACGTTGCAGCGCGAGCCGATGCAGAAGAAAACGCGGCGGAATCCGCAAGCCATTAATACGCAACCTTTCTCCGTCCCCCTTCACAACGTGAGGGGGGACGGCGGGAAAATCTCTTCAACCATCGCATCAACCAGCCGTTTTGCTGAACAGAGTCGCGGCATTCCGAGCGCCACCGTCTGCCAGCGCTGCGTCACCGACCAACAAACTGGATGTTTATCCGCTTCACACCAGTCCCCCAACCAGCTCAGCATATCATTATACTCACCAGCCCCCGCCGCAGCGGAGGCATTAAGCCAGTGGTGATAATAGTGACGGGTGGTGGGCGCAGCATGAATACTGTGAGCAAGGTAGTTCGATGCCATCGCACGCAGGTTGTCTTTCAACATCTGCACCACCTCCGGATTCGCCAGACGACAGGCATCACCAAACGGCCCCCAGCGCAGCTCTTCCAGTGCGACAAAGCAGCGTCCCGGCAGCGACCAGCCATCGTAGGCGCCTGCCAGCCACCGGGTAAATACCTGCTCACTGTGCTCACCCGCCTGCACGGTCAGTCCGCGCTGGCTCAGTGCTTTCTCTTTATACGCGCAGCGCTGATTGAACCACTCGCTGAGTGATGCTACCTGTTGCACGAGGCCAGGTGCGGATTGCCCACGCGTAATATCGGATTGTTGCAGGAACGTCAGACGTTGAGAAATGCGCGTCAGCGCTAAATGACCCGGATCGAACATCGCCGCCAGCCTTTCGACCAGCTTCAGGCGCATCATCAAATGTTCGCTATACACGCCAGCTATCGCCCACGCGCGAAGCTGAGTCTGGGAGAGAATTTCCTGCGTCAGTCGGTCACGAAACTGCTGTTGTTGCAGCGTAACGCTTGCCCGTTTCGGCTCATCTCCATAAATAAGATCGACCATAAACTTCGGATGGATGGATTCCAGCGTCCGTCCGGGGCCTTCCAGCAAGGTATTTGTCATGGGTAATCGGCCACAAAAAGCGTTTGAATATCATCACGGAGCAGGTGCGAATCTTCATAAATCCATGCGGTGGCGGCAATACTGTGTTGCAACTGCTGACTCAGGCGATGTACGGCCGACTCATTTTGCTGACGCACCGTTAAACATTCACGCAGACTCTCCTGCAACCCGGCCAGGCACAAGGAGAAATCGGCAAAAAACGTTGCCATACCTGCCGTAACAGAAACATCGACCTGTGCGGCTAAAGCTTTACGAATTTGTTGGCAGAAGTTCCGGACGTAGGCCACCAGGTTCTGATGAAGGGCTTTTATATCAATAAAATAGCTTGTTTTTTCTTCAACATAGTCATTCCAGCTCCAGCCCGGCTGGTTCAACCAGCGCGAGAAGGTTTCGCGTATTCCCGACCCTTTCTGCTTGCCGTTTTCCCCCGGCTCCTGCTGGGCAATGGCCTCGCTAAAAAGCTGACGCGTCGAGAAGTTAAACAGGGAAGCATGAAATGCCGGAAAGCTAATCCGAGGGCGAAACCCCGCCTGATGCAGTTCATCTTTCACACGCATCTCAATAGGCCGCATCGCGTCATTCAGCGCCCGTCCCAGGGTGATCTCCAGTTCTTCAAAGCGCAAGGCGAGGTTACGACTGATATTGTCCTGCGCAACCAACAGAATGCCTTCACAGGATGAACGTAATTTACTGAGTACGATTTGTGCCTGCGCTTCGTCGTTCAGCACCAACTTATCGCCGTCAATTTCAACCTGTGTCGGCAGCGAATTAACATCGCGCTGCGTCAACGCCAGCACCTGATCCTGGTTAAACAGGGTAGAAATATTGTCGAGAATCGCCGTCTCCTGCGCGCTCAAAAAGCTGTTCGCAGACTCCAGCGCCAGCTCAACTTCATGGCGCACCTCATCGCTCACCCCCTCCTGACTCACCTTCAACTGCCGCATATCCTCTTCGAGGCGGGAGATATTTTGCTGTAACTTCTCAAACGCCACCGTCAGTCCGTGATAGCGAAAATCCAGATATTCACGGGCGCTTTGCGCGTAATTGAGCAGTTTATGCGAGGCAGAGCGCAAGGCGTACAGGGACGCATTGGCATACGCCGCATGGATCAGGGTCTGGATCGGTTGTTCAAACAATGAGTCCTCCCACAGCAAATCTGCGGCGTGGCGGAGATGTTCGATATCATCAAGGTCGGTATTTCTCCAGCGGCGTCCCAGGGCCGCTTCGGCAAAATCCTGAACCCAACGCTGCTCCTCGTGATCCGGTAAACGGCCATGTTTCGTCAATTCATGCCGCGCCCGGTTCGCCAGATAGCCCCACATCGAAGAAACCGGGTAAATATGCGTCGGGTGGATAGACCCTTTCATCAGCGTGCCGGAGATCAGCGCTTTGACCTGCTCTTCGTCATCGCTGTTGCGGTCTTTCTGATCAAACTTATTCACCAGCGCGTAGAGCGGCACGGATTTGCCTACCGCCGCAATGGCCTGCCGCACCTCTTCATCAGAAACGGATTTCAGTTGCGTATAATCCATCACCGCAAGTACCGCAGAGGCGCGCGCCAGTTGCTCATTCAGCATTTTTTGTAAGTGTGGCTGCCCGGCTTCGTTTGGCCCTGGGGTATCCAGTAAGGTGAACTGCCCCGGATACTTTTCCAGCCCTGCAAGATGGACAAATTCGACCTCAATCACCGGAATATGCTCAATCGCGGCATAGGCCGAAAAGGGAAAATCGACGTCCAGCGCTTTCGACAAACGCACCAGATCGTTAAGGCTTTTCAGACACTGGAAAATAGGTTGCGCGCCGAGATAGTGACGCTCGAACGCCACGCCTTTTTCAATGCGCTGTAGCAGGGCATTCATGTCTTTATCGATTTCCAGCACCTGCGTCAGGTGCTGACGATCGCAATCGCGCATGCCTTCCTGCAGCATCTGCATTAAGGCTTCAATAGGCGCCACGTGGGAAAAGTGCAGCACCGGCTCTTTTTGCCCGGGCGTATGGCGGATCAGCGTGGGTAATGCGGTCATCGGTCGATTGCGGTTTGGCAACACTTCAGTGCCGACAATGGCATTGATGGTCGTCGATTTCCCTGCCTTCACGGTACCCACAATCGCCAGCACCATTTCCAGACGCGAAATTTTACGCAGCTCATTGTGCAACGTCGCCTGCTGAGCATCCACGCCACGGGTGCTAAAATGCAGCGGCTGAACATTGATGCGCTCCTCACCATTTATAGATGCAGCGTCGTTCAGAACCGCCGATGGCATATTTTTAACGGTCTTGAGATTTTCCAGAGAAAGCAACAACAAGCGTTCAGCTTCCTGGCTCAATTCATATATTGTCTGTGTGTACATGAAAAAATATTTCCTTAACGCAAATTTTATTGCTTTTATTTAGCCTTGGTTTTTATTTGTGAATTTTCGGCATTAATAATTACGTATAGAAAGATTCAATAAATTAATTTATTGATAATATTAGAATTATTATTTTTCTGACGATCGTTCCATTTTCATTTTGCGATGAAAAGTTAACCAGCTAAATTGATCGTAGTTCAGATTTAACAAAATAACCGGAATATTTTCGATTATTTCCACCTACTAAAAATGAGGGGTTTCCGTAAGGCATAAACAAAGAAAAGAGACCTTTTTTTGTTTATATCAGAAATGCGAGCTCACCTTATCTTAAATAACAGACGGTGGCAATTTCCCTTAAAAAATATTGTGTATTATTTTGCGCCAGTCCAAACCAGACAACCAACAACGTCGCCTAATCCTAAATTACCGAGTAGTCCCGACAACATTATGGATTTTGTGTATAATTGCAGCCATTTTCGGCTACCTGCCTTTTTCAGGCGCTTTTGCCTGTACTGACTTTTGAGGAAATCCACATGTCATTACCACACTGCCCACAATGCAATTCCGAATACACCTACGAAGATAACGGCATGTACATTTGTCCGGAATGCGCGCATGAATGGAACGATGCTGAACCTGCGCATGACAGCGATGAACTGATCGTTAAAGATGCGAACGGAAACCTGCTGGCCGACGGCGACAGCGTAACGGTCATTAAGGACCTGAAGGTGAAAGGTAGCTCGTCCATGCTGAAGATCGGCACGAAAGTGAAGAATATTCGTCTGGTTGAAGGCGACCATAACATCGATTGCAAAATTGATGGCTTCGGCCCGATGAAACTGAAATCCGAGTTTGTGAAAAAGAACTAATTTTCCAGACCGGATAACGCGTTAGCCGCCATCCGGCTTTTATTGCCCGGTGGCGCTTCGCTTACCGGGCCTGCGATAACTACACTTAACGGGCTTCTTTTACCTGAGGTAAATATTATGCCGTTAAGTCCCTACATCTCATTTGCCGGTAACTGTGCCGAGGCCATCGCGTATTATCAAAAAACGCTGGGTGCAGAACTCCTCTATAAAATCAGTTTCGGTGAAATGCCCAGGTCCGCACAGGACAGCGAAGACGGTTGCCCGTCCGGAATGAAATTTCCCGATTCCGCCATCGCCCACGCCAACGTTCGTATCGCCAACAGCGACATTATGATGAGTGATGCCGTTGCAGGAGATAAAGCCCACTACTCGGGTTTCACATTGGTTCTCGACACGCAAAACGTCGACGAAGGAAAGCGCTGGTTTGATAACCTTGCCGCAGACGGGCAAATTGAAATGGACTGGCAGGAAACCTTCTGGGCGCATGGCTTTGGCAAGGTCAGCGACCGCTATGGCATCCCGTGGATGATCAACGTCGTTAAACAACAGCAGCCGAACACCTGAACCGGCGGGAGGCGCGCCCTCCCGTGTTGTCATCAGATTTCACTTAACTCTTCATCACCAGGTAACACAGTCTTAACCCAAACGTCACATTAATCCGCCACGATGGGGCCACTTTTTTTAGAGAGGCCGCATCATGCAAACGATTATCCGCGTTGAGAAACTCTCCAAAACGTTCCATCAACATCAGGCGCTGCATGCGGTTGATCTCTCCATTCATTCCGGTGAAATGGTGGCGCTGTTGGGGCCGTCTGGCTCCGGAAAATCTACCCTGTTACGTCATTTAAGCGGCCTGATTACCGGCGATAAATCGCCAGGCAGCCGCGTCGAATTGCTGGGTCGCACTGTTCAGCAGGAAGGCCGTCTGGCGCGCGATATCCGCAAAAGCCGCGCCCATACCGGCTACATCTTCCAACAGTTCAACCTGGTGAACCGTCTGACGGTACTCGAGAACGTCCTTATTGGCGCACTTGGCAGTACGCCGTTCTGGCGCACCTGCTTTAACTGGTTCACCGCAGAACAAAAACAGCGCGCACTCCGGGCCCTCACCCGCGTCGGCATGGCGCACTTTGCCCATCAGCGCGTTTCAACCCTGTCCGGTGGTCAGCAGCAGCGCGTGGCCATTGCCCGCGCCCTGATGCAACAGGCGAAAGTGATCCTTGCCGACGAGCCGATTGCCTCGCTGGATCCGGAATCGGCGCGCATCGTGATGGATACCCTGCGCGATATCAACCAGACCGACGGCATCACCGTCGTCGTCACACTGCATCAGGTGGACTACGCCCTGCGCTACTGCGAACGCATTGTCGCGCTGCGCCAGGGGAACGTCTTCTTTGACGGCAGCAGCCAGCACTTTGATAGCGATCGATTTGACCACCTTTACCGCAGCATGAACCGCGTCGAACCGAACGCGCAGGCTGCATAACGTTGTCCGAACTGAGGAATAAACATGAATTACAAGGCCGTTGCCGCGCTGGCGTTTATCAGCATGTTCAGCGTCAGTACTCTGCTCAGTCCAGCATTCGCCGAAGAACAGGAAAAAGCGCTGAACTTTGGCATTATTTCGACCGAATCACAGCAAAACCTGAAGCCGCAGTGGGACCCGTTTCTGAAGGATATGGAAAAGAAACTGGGTGTGAAGGTGAACGCCTTCTTCGCACCTGACTACGCCGGGATCATCCAGGGGATGCGCTTTAACAAAGTCGATATTGCCTGGTACGGCAACCTTTCGGCAATGGAAGCGGTAGATCGCGCCAACGGCCAGGTCTTCGCCCAGACCGTTGCCGCCGACGGATCGCCGGGCTACTGGAGCGTATTGATCGTCAACAAAGACAGTCCGATCAACAACCTCGACGATCTGATCGCTAAACGTAAGGATCTGACCTTCGGCAACGGCGATCCGAACTCCACCTCTGGCTACCTCGTCCCCGGCTATTACGTGTTCGCCAAAAACAATATTTCCGCCAGCGACTTCAAGCGCACCGTCAACGCCGGTCATGAAACCAACGCCCTCGCCGTCGCTAACAAGCAGGTGGATGTCGCTACTAACAACACCGAAAACCTCGACAAGCTGAAGACCTCCGCGCCGGACAAGCTGAAAGAGCTGAAGGTGATCTGGAAATCACCGCTCATCCCGGGCGACCCGATCGTCTGGCGTAAAAACCTTTCCGAAGCCACCAAGGACAAGGTGTACGACTTCTTTATGAGCTATGGCAAAACGCCGGAAGAAAAAACCGTGCTGGAACGTCTGGGCTGGGCGCCGTTCCGCGCCTCCAGCGACCTGCAACTGGTACCGATTCGCCAGCTTGCGCTGTTTAAGGAGATGCAGGGCGTGAAGGACAACAAAGGGCTGAATGCTGACGAGAAAACCAGCAAGTCGGCGGCGATTAAAGCGCAGCTTGACGACCTTGACCGTCTGACCGCCGCGCTCAGCGTCATGTCCAGCGTCAATAAAGCGGTGCAGTAACGCGTAGGCCGGAGGGTAGGCCGGATAAGGTGCTTGCACCGCCATCCGGCATTCACTCTCTGCAAATGCCGGATGGCGCTTCGCTTATCCGGCCTACAACGCAAACACACGTTTATACGGAGCTAAACATGCAAACCATCACCGTCGCCCCGCCGAAGCGAAGCTGGTTCTCACTGCTCAGCTGGGCCATTTTGCTCGCCGTACTGGTCGTGTCGTGGAAAGGTGCCGAAATGGCTCCGCTCACGCTGATTCAGGACTCCGGCAATATGGCGACCTTCGCCGCCGACTTCTTCCCGCCGGATTTCAGCCAGTGGCAGGACTACCTGGGCGAAATGGCTATCACCCTGCAAATCGCCGCCTGGGGTACCGCGCTGGCGGTCATTTTGTCCATCCCCTTTGGCCTGATGTGCGCCGATAACCTCGTGCCGTGGTGGATTTACCAGCCGATGCGCAGAGCGATGGACGCCTGCCGTGCCATCAATGAAATGGTCTTCGCCATGCTGTTTGTGGTCGCCGTTGGCCTTGGCCCATTTGCAGGCGTCATGGCGCTTTTTATCCACACCACCGGCGTACTTTCTAAACTGCTCTCTGAAGCGGTTGAAGCCATTGAACCCGGCCCGGTGGAAGGGATCCGCGCCACCGGCGCTAACAAGATTGAAGAAATTATTTACGGCGTACTGCCGCAGGTCATGCCACTGCTTATCTCCTACTCGCTGTACCGCTTTGAGTCCAACGTCCGCTCCGCCACGGTGGTTGGGATGGTGGGCGCAGGCGGCATCGGCGTCACGCTATGGGAGGCAATACGCGGTTTCCAGTTCCAGCAAACCTGCGCCCTGATGGTGCTGATTATCGTCACCGTCAGCCTGCTGGATTTTCTCTCCCAGCGTTTACGTAAGCACTTTATCTGATTAGCGAGGCATTGATGGCTATGCACTTGTCTACACATCCGACCAGTTATCCGACACGTTATCAGGAGATTGCCGCGAGGCTTGAGCAGGAGCTACGTCAACATTATCGCTGCGGCGACTACCTTCCGGCGGAGCATCAGCTTGCCGCACGCTATGAGGTCAACCGCCACACCCTGCGCCGCGCCATCGACCAGTTGGTTGAACGCGGTTGGGTTCAGCGTCGTCAAGGCGTCGGCGTGCTGGTACTGATGCGCCCGTTCGACTACCCGCTGAATGCCCAGGCGCGTTTCAGCCAGAACCTGCTGGATCAGGGCAGCCACCCCACCAGCGAAAAACTGCTGGCGGTACTGCGTCCGGCATCCCGTCACGTGGCCGATGCGCTCAGCGTTATGGAAGGCGATAACGTGATTCACCTGCGCACCCTGCGACGGGCCAATGGTATCGCCCTGTGCCAGATAGACCATTATTTTTCCGACCTCACCCTCTGGCCGCAATTGCAGGGTTTTGACCACGGCTCGCTCCACGATTACCTGCTCGAACATTGTAGCCTGACGCTCAGACGCACCCAGACGCGGATCAGCGCCCGCCGCGCTCAGGCGAAAGAGAGCAACGTTCTCGAAATCCCGAACATGGCGCCGCTGCTCTGCGTGCGCACCCTGAACCACCGTGAAGGCGAGGCGCGCGCGGCGGAATATTCCGTCAGCCTGACCCGCGCCGACATGATCGAATTCACTATGGAGCACTGAATGCATTTCGATATCGCCACCCGCCAGCGCTGGATGCGCGCGCTGGCATACAGCAACGCCAATGCCCTGAGTAGCCGCATGCAGGCGCTGAAACTCGCGCCGGAATATACGCTGATCCGCGCGCCGGAAACCGGACTGATGCAGATTCAGGCACGCATGGGCGGCACCGGCAACCGTTTCTTTGCCGGAGACACCACCCTGACCCGTGCGGTAGTGCGCCTGAGTAGCGGCACGCTCGGCTACAGCTATCTGCTCGGGCGCAATAAACCGCATGCCGAACAATGCGCCGTCATCGACGCGCTGCTCCAGGAACAGGCTCACTTTCAGACCCTGATGGAAACCTTAATTACCCCGCTGGAGGCCGAACGTGAGGCGCAGGTCGCCGCCCGCCGCGCCGAAGTCAACGCCAGCCGGGTCGACTTCTTTACGCTGGTACGCGGAGATAATGAATGACCCTACAGACCGCCTTTACCCTGCCCGTCCAGGACGCGCAACAAAGCTTTCGCCGCCTGCTGAAAGCAATGAGCGAACCGGGCGTGATTGTCGCCCTGCATCAACTGAAACACGGCTGGCAGCCGCTGAATCTCGCCACCACCAGCGTTCTGCTGACGCTGGTCGACGGTGACACCCCGGTGTGGCTGTCGCCTGCGGTGAATAACGACATCGCCCGCCAGAACCTGCGCTTTCATACCAACGCGCCGCTGGTCGAACAGCCGCAGCAGGCCGCCTTTGCCGTTGCCGACGAGCACATCAGCAGCGAGCAGCTTAATGCGCTTTCCGCTGGCTCCGCCGTCGCGCCGGAAACCAGTGCCACGCTGATTGTGCAGGTTGCCAGCCTGAGCGGCGGACGCATGCTGCGTTTGACCGGCGCAGGCATCGCCGAAGAGCGCATGATCGCCCCACAGTTGCCGGACTGCCTGATTCACGAACTCACTGAGCGTCCGCACCCGTTCCCGCTGGGTGTCGATCTGATCCTGACCTGCGGCGAACGCCTGCTGGCGATCCCGCGCACTACCCATGTGGAGGTGTGCTGATGTATGTCGCCGTGAAAGGGGGCGAAAAGGCGATTGCCACCGCCCATGCGCTTCAGGAGAACCGTCGCCGTGGCGATGCCGCCATTGCCGAACTGAGCGTGGCGCAGATTGAGCAACAGATGAACCTGGCGGTGGATCGCGTGATGACCGAAGGGGGCATTGCCGACCGCGAGCTGGCAGCACTGGCGCTCAAACAAGCCAGCGGTGATAACGTCGAGGCGATATTCCTGCTGCGCGCCTACCGCACCACGCTGGCAAAGCTGGCAGTAAGTGAACCGCTGAACAGCGCTGAGATGCGTCTGGAACGTCGGATCTCCGCCGTTTACAAAGACATTCCCGGCGGACAGTTACTCGGTCCTACCTACGATTACACCCATCGCCTGTTAGATTTCACCCTGCTGGCGAATGGCGAAACGCCACCGCTGCGGACCACAGAAAGCGATCAAGACGCCGCCCCACACGTTTTTTCGCTGCTGGCGAGCCAGGGACTGGCAAAGCGCGAAGAAGATAATGGGGCCACGCCAGACGATATTACCCGCACGCCGCCGGTTTATCCCTGCTCCCGCGCCTCGCGCTTACAACAGCTCATGCGCGGTGACGAAGGCTACCTGCTGGCGCTGGCCTACTCGACCCAGCGCGGCTACGGCCGCAATCACCCTTTTGCCGCGGAGATCCGCAGCGGCTACGTTGCGCTGGAAACGGTGCCGGAAGAGTTGGGATTTGCGGTCAACGTCGGCGAACTGCTGATGACCGAATGCGAAATGGTCAACGGTTTTGTCGCGCCCGACAACGACGCGCCGCATTTTACCCGTGGCTACGGACTGGTTTTCGGTCTGAGCGAACGTAAAGCAATGGCGATGGCGCTGGTCGATCGCGCCCTACAGGCACCCGACTACGATGAAACGGTCACGGGACCGGCACAGGACGAAGAGTTCGTGCTGGCGCATGCGGATAACGTCGAGGCGGCGGGTTTTGTTTCGCACCTCAAGCTTCCCCATTACGTCGATTTCCAGGCCGAACTGGAACTGCTCAAACGCCTGCAACAGGAGGCCGCCCGTGACGTCTAATCTCTCCGGCTACAACTTTGCTTATCTTGATGAACAGACCAAGCGCATGATCCGCCGCGCCATTCTGAAAGCGGTGTCGATTCCCGGTTATCAGGTACCGTTCGGCGGCCGCGAAATGCCGATGCCCTACGGCTGGGGTACGGGCGGTATTCAGATCACCGCCAGCGTTATTGGTGAACCGGACGTGCTGAAGGTGATCGACCAGGGCGCTGACGACACCACCAACGCGGTGTCGATCCGCAATTTCTTTAAGCGCGTGACGGGCGTGGCTACAACGGAACGCACCGAAGACGCCACGCTGATCCAGACCCGTCACCGGATCCCGGAAACGCCGCTGGTGGAAGATCAGATCCTGATCTATCAGGTGCCGATCCCTGAACCGCTGCGCTTTATCGAACCGCGTGAAACGGAAACCCGCACGATGCATGCGCTGGAGGAGTACGGGATCATGCAGGTGAAATTGTATGAAGACATCGCTCGCTTCGGCCACATCGCCACCACTTACGCCTACCCAGTGAAGGTGAACGGACGCTACGTGATGGACCCATCGCCCATCCCGAAATTCGATAACCCGAAGATGGACATGATGCCCGCGCTGCAACTGTTCGGCGCCGGGCGAGAAAAGCGCATTTACGCCGTGCCGCCGTATACCCGCGTGGAGAGTCTCGATTTCGATGACCATCCGTTCAGCGTACAGACCTGGGATGAGCCATGCGCCATCTGCGGCTCCACCCACAGCTATCTCGATGAAGTGGTGCTCGACGATAGCGGCAAACGCATGTTTGTCTGCTCCGACACCGACTACTGCCGCCAACAGAGCGAGGCCCTCAGCCAATGACGCAACCGCTGCTTTCCGTAAATAACCTGACTCACCTTTACGCACCGGGCAAGGGCTTTAGCGACGTCTCGTTTGACCTCTGGCCGGGTGAAGTGCTGGGCATTGTCGGCGAGTCCGGTTCCGGTAAAACCACCCTGCTGAAGTCGATCTCCTCGCGCCTGACCCCGCAGTCCGGCGTGATCCAGTATCAGAACTGCTCGCTGTATGCGATGAGCGAGGCCGATCGCCGCCGTCTGCTGCGTACCGAATGGGGCGTGGTGCATCAACATCCGCTGGACGGCCTGCGTCGTCAGGTGTCTGCCGGAGGAAACATCGGCGAACGGCTGATGGCGACCGGGGCGCGTCACTACGGCGAGATCCGCGCCACTGCCCAGCGTTGGCTCGAAGAGGTGGAAATCCCGGCCTCACGCATCGACGACCTGCCGACCACCTTCTCCGGCGGGATGCAGCAGCGCTTGCAAATTGCCCGCAACCTGGTCACTCACCCGAAGCTGGTGTTTATGGATGAGCCCACCGGCGGTCTGGACGTTTCCGTGCAGGCCAAACTGCTGGACCTGCTGCGCGGACTGGTGGTGGAACTGGATCTGGCGGTGGTGATTGTCACCCATGATTTGGGCGTCGCGCGTCTGCTGGCCAACCGTTTGCTGGTGATGAAGCAGGGTCAGGTGGTGGAAAGTGGGTTAACCGACCGCGTACTCGACGATCCGCACCATCCGTACACGCAACTGCTGGTGTCGTCTGTGTTGCAGAACTGATTTTTTGTTGTGCCGGATGGCGGCTTCGCCTTATCCGGCCTACGGATCGGTACTGTTTGTAGGCCGGATAAGCGCAGCGCCATCCGGCAATAAAAACCACGAGGCAAACATGATTCACGTCGAAAACGTCAGTAAAACTTTTGTGCTCCACCAGCAAAACGGCGTGCGCCTGCCGGTGCTGAAAAACGCCTCACTGGCGGTGAAACGCGGCGAATGCGTGGTGCTCCACGGTCACTCCGGCAGCGGAAAATCGACGCTGCTGCGCTCGCTGTACGCCAACTATCTCCCTGATGAAGGGCAGATCCGTATCCGCCACGGTGATGAATGGGTGGATCTGGTGCAGGCCCCGGCGCGCAAAGTGCTGGAAGTGCGCCGCGCGACCATCGGCTGGGTGAGCCAGTTCTTGCGGGTGATCCCGCGCGTATCCGCGCTGGACGTGGTGATGCAGCCGCTGCTGGATCTTGGCGTTTCGCGCGAAGCATGCGCGGCGAAAGCGGCCAGCCTGCTGACCCGTCTGAATGTGCCGGAACGCCTGTGGCACCTTGCCCCTTCCACCTTTTCCGGCGGCGAACAGCAACGCGTCAACATTGCCCGCGGCTTTATCGTCGATTACCCAATTCTGCTACTCGACGAGCCGACCGCCTCGCTGGATGCCAAAAACAGCGCAGCGGTGGTGGCGCTGATTGAAGAAGCCAAAGCGCGCGGCGCGGCAATCGTCGGCATTTTTCACGATGAATCCGTACGCGAGCGCGTCGCGGATCGTTTGCATCTGATGGGAACAACACCATGATCATCAACAACGTAAAGCTGGTGCTGGAAGACGAAGTGGTGCAGGGATCGCTGGAAATGCAGGACGGTGTGATTCGCGCTTTTGCCGAAACCCAAAGCCAATTGCCCGAGGCGCTGGACGGCGAAGGCGGCTGGCTGCTGCCGGGGCTTGTCGAACTGCATACCGATAATCTCGACAAATTCTTTACGCCGCGCCCGAAGGTGGACTGGCCCGCCCATTCAGCGATGAGCAGCCACGATGGCATGATGGTCGCCAGCGGCATTACCACCGTGCTGGACGCGGTGGCGATTGGCGACGTGCGCGACGGCGGCGATCGTCTCGAGAATCTGGAGAAGATGATCAACGCCGTGGAAGAGACACAGAAGCGCGGCGTCAACCGCGCCGAGCACCGTCTGCACCTGCGCTGCGAACTGCCGCACCACACCACCCTGCCGCTGTTTGAAAAGCTGGTCAGTCGCGAGCCGGTTACGCTGGTTTCGCTGATGGATCATTCTCCCGGCCAGCGTCAGTTCGCCAATCGCGAGAAGTATCGCGAGTACTATCAGGGTAAATATTCCCTCACTGACGAAGAGATGGCGCGCTACGAAGAAGAACAGCTCGCGCTTGCCGCCCGCTGGTCGCAACCCAACCGTAGCGCCATCGCCCAACTGTGCCGTGACCGCAATATCGCGCTGGCGAGCCATGATGACGCCACCCACGATCATGTCCTTGAATCCCACCAGCTTGGCAGTGTGATCGCCGAATTTCCCACCACGTTTGAAGCAGCAGAAGCCTCGCGTAAGCATGGCATGAACGTGCTGATGGGCGCGCCGAACATCGTGCGCGGCGGTTCGCACTCCGGTAACGTCGCGGCGCATAAGCTGGCGGAGTTGGGGCTGCTGGATATTCTTTCTTCGGATTACTACCCCGCCAGCCTGCTGGATGCCGCGTTTCGCGTAGCGGCAGACGAAACCAACCGCTTTACCCTCCCGCAGGCAATTAGCCTGGTGACCCGCAACCCGGCGCGGTCGCTGAACCTTAACGATCGCGGCGTTATTGCCGAAGGGAAACGCGCCGATCTGGTACTGGCGCACCGCAAGGGCGATCACATTCATATCGATCATGTCTGGCGTCAGGGTAAAAGGGTATTTTGAGTATGGGAAAACTGATCTGGCTGATGGGGCCGTCCGGCTCCGGTAAAGACAGTTTGTTGGCGAAATTACGTCAGCAGGAACATGCACAGCTTCTGGTAGCGCATCGCTACATTACCCGCGCGGCCAACGCCGGAAACGAGAACCATATCGCCCTGAGCGAACAGGAGTTTTTTACTCGTGCCGGGCATAATCTGCTGGCACTAAGCTGGCATGCCAACGGCTTGTACTACGGCGTTGGCGTGGAGATCGACCTGTGGCTCAACGGCGGTTTTGACGTGGTGGTTAACGGCTCGCGCGCGCACCTGCCGCAGGCACAGGACCGCTATGGCACGGCGCTACTGCCCGTGTGTTTACAGGTATCGCCAGAGGTGTTGCGCCAGCGCCTGCAGGCGCGCGGGCGGGAAACTGAAACGGAGATCGCCGCCCGTCTTGAACGGGCATCTCGTTACGCGTCATTTGACTGCCATGTGCTTAATAACGACGGGTGTTTGCTACAGTCAGTGGATAATTTGTTAGCGCTCATGGGGCGCAAACATTCTTTTGCCTGATAGCGCACCGGACCGTAGACCGGATAAGGCGCCTGCGCCGCCATCCGGCAGCTTTTGCCTGATGGCGCTGCGCTTATCAGGCCTACCAGGTACCGTCCGACATGACAGAATTTGGGGATAAATGATGAGCCTGAGCATCACATTAAGCGGAACCGGCGGCGCACAACTGGTGCCGGTGTTTGGCTGCGACTGCGCAGCCTGCCGTCGTGCACGCTTGCAGGAACAGTATCGCCGTCGCCCCTGTAGCGGGGTGATCAAATTCAACGATACCGTTACCCTACTGGACGCGGGCATTCCGCATCTGATGGATGACTGGCCAGTGGGGAGTTTCCGGCAGTTTTTGCTCACCCATTACCATATGGATCACGTCCAGGGGCTGTTCCCGCTGCGTTGGGGCGTGGGCGCGACTATCCCGGTTTACGGTCCACCCGACGAACAGGGCTGTGACGATCTGTTTAAGCATCCTGGCATTCTGGATTTCAGTCGCAAGCTGGAACCTTTCGTTGCTGTCAATTTGCAGGGATTGCAGGTCACGCCGCTGCCACTGATTCACTCAAAGCTAACGTTCGGTTATTTCCTGGAAACCGCCCACAGCCGTGTGGCATGGCTGACTGACACCGCCGGTCTGCCCAACAAGACGCTGACGTTTCTGCAAAACAACCGGCCACAGGTAATGGTTATCGACTGTAGCCATGAACCGCGTCCGGAAGCGCCGCGTAACCATTGCGATTTGAACACGGTTATTGCGCTCAACGAAGTGATCCGCTGCCCGCAGGTGATCCTCACCCATATCAGCCATCAGTTCGACGACTGGCTGATGGAGAACCCCCTGCCGGAAGGGTTTGAAGCGGGATATGACGGGATGAGAATTGTGATGGATTAACCTGCACCACCCTGACCTGTGATGAAAGGCGTTCACTTTTCGAGACTTGTTAACTAGTCTTATGCAAACTATATTAAGACCAGTTAACCAGTCTTAAGGAACGACAATGCCGCACATTATTTTGAGCGATACCACCGCCAGCGTAAGCGAGCTGAAAAAAAATCCCATGGCGACCGTTAACGCAGGTGATGGCTACCCTGTTGCGATTCTGAACCGTAACCAACCTGCATTTTATTGTGTCCCCGCAGAGCTTTACGAAAAAATGCTTGATGCGCTCGACGATCAGCAATTAGTTAAATTGGTTCAGGAGCGCAGTCAACAGCCGCTGGTTGACGTAGATTTGGACAGCTACTTATGAGCTATACGGTAAAGTTCAGGGAGGATGCGCTGAAAGAATGGCGAAAGTTAGATACCCCCATTCAACAGCAGTTTGCCAAAAAATTAAAGAAGTGCTGTGACAACCCACATATCTCTTCAGCCAGGCTGCGGGGTATGAAAGATTGCTACAAAATCAAACTGAAAACGTCTGGCTTTCGTCTTGTTTACCAGGTTATTGATGGCATGCTGGTGATCGCTGTCGTGGCCGTCGGGAAACGCGAACGCAGCGAAGTTTATCACCTCGCCAGCGAACGCCTGCGTTAGCGCTCGTAATCCTCTTCCATTCGGCGCTCTTCGTCGTCAAGCTGTCGGCGTTCTTGATCAAGCTGACGCTGGCGTTCATCCAGTTGCCGACGCCGGTCTTCAAAGTGGCGGCGGCGGTCATCGTACTGTCTGCGACGGTCGTCACTCATTTCGTTTTGCCAACCCTCGTCACGCTCATTGTCATAACCCCGATCGCTCTCAGGTTTGTAGGCGTCGTTGATCGCCTGCTGAATATTGCCAATAGCATCATCAATAATATCGGCCTGCGCCGGAAGGGTGGTCAGCGACAGCAGGCTGAATAAAAAGAGCGTGGAGTAGCGTTTCATAGAACCAGCCTCAAAAGGGGACTGGCTCTACGTTAGTGAACGGTGAATTGTGCGAGTAGTAGAGGAATCTCAAATTCGTTATCGTGGAGGCTCTTCAATCAGTTGGCTTACCCGCTTTTTGTTTTCAGCAACCAGAATAACGCTACGGCATGTCTGGTCCGGAGACTGGCTCCAGATACGCTCTTCGGGAATGCAGCCTCCGTCATAAATAACCCTGGTCCCGTCATACGGCCAAAATGCGCCTTGCTCGATATCCAGTACGAACGCAGCGATCTGGTCGGATTCACGAGCTATTTTTTGCCAAAGCATTTTCCCGCCATCATATTGCTCGAAATCACTGACGAGCGTAACGCCACATCGCAATACCAGGGCCTCGTAAAGCCGTGTCGCCAACCCTTTTTCTCGCTCTGCACGCTCTACACAGACACCGTCTACCTGAACCACCGTTGCGTCTTCCCAGCATCGTTCAACGGCAACGATATCTTTGCCTAACGCGACTTTATGCTGCAAATCCAGCGCTGCGATCACCCTATGTCGAGGTATACCGTCAAATAATTCTACGTCGGCTTCTATAATCGCCGCTCTGGGTGTCTGACTGTCGTAAATGACATTCAATACGCGCCCTGAAAGTTCAAATTCCTCCACCACGCGGAACGCACGCGAGACGGTCATTGGGCTATAGGTTGTTGGCATCACAATCATCTGTGAGTCCCCTTTAGTGAGTACCTGCATAATTCCCTTTATATCCTAATCAGTCGACGTTTGCGCAGATTAGCATCACCGGATCCGTGAACGCGCTGAGTGAGTGTCGGTTCAGCGCGTGAAATTTAATAATCTGAATCGCTCTCGCATTTAATTAGCAATTCATTGAATATTTTCATTTTTTCAACGCCTCCGCCAGTTCCTGCCGGGTGAACGGCTTGCGCAGTAGCGCCACGTCAGGCAGTGCGGGGTTGTTCACCGGGCGTAAATCCTGCCCGCTGATGAGTAATATTGTCAGATGGGGATATCGCGCGATCGCGTGATTCACAACATCTGCTCCACTTAACGCGCCGGGCAGCATTAAGTCGCTGATCAGTATGTCGATCTCTGAAGAGGCTGCCAGCATGTGTAGCGCCTGTTCGCCATTCGCGGCTTCCAGCGTTAGATACCCCAGCAGATGGAGCTGCTCGCACAGCGTTTGACGCACGTCAGCTTCATCTTCCAGTACCAGAACCAGCTTTTCGTCGCTGGTATTGGTTTGCACGGCCGTCGGCTCCGGCTGCGCTGAGGCTGGCACAATGGCGCGCGGTAGCTGCAACCTGACCGTCGTGCCCTGCCCCGGCGCACTTTCGATTTCGACGCGTCCGCCGGACTGCCGGACGAATCCATACACCATCGATAGCCCCAGACCACTGCCGCTGCCGGTCTGTTTGGTGGTGAAGAAAGGTTCAAACACCTGCGCTTTGACCTGCTCGGACATGCCGCTGCCGTGGTCGATCACCTCCAGCGCCACCATATCCTGTTTGCGGCCATCGCTGCGCGTGACACGCTGGTTCCAGGTGCGGATTTTGATCGTTCCCGTCTGCCCGTCCATGGCATCACGGGCGTTCATCACCAGATTGATAATCGCGTTTTCCAGTTGGCTGACGTCGATCCACGCGGGCCAGGCGGGAGACTGCGCCTCCAGTTCCAGCGTGAGGGTCGCGGGCAATGAATGTCGCATCAGTTCGCTGAGATTCTCCAGCAGTGCTTTCATTTCCACAGCATGCGGATGTAGTGACTGTTTACGCGAAAATGCCAGCAGGCGCTGGGTCAGAAGCGCGCCGCGTTCGGCAGCCTTCAGCGCACGGGAGATACGCGGTGCATCCGGCGAGTCGGGATCCGCCAGCTCGAGGCTGCCGATAATCACCGCCAGCAGGTTATTGAAGTCGTGCGCCAGGCCGCCCGTGAGCTGCCCCACCGCTTTCAGCTTCTGGCTGTGCAGCAGCGCCTCTTCCAGCCCCTGCCGTTCAGTGCGGTCGATCTCCATTTGACTGGTTTTTTCTTTCAGCAGCCGCGATGTGCGTTCAAGCGACGCCGTGTTACGGGCAAACACGCTGAAGGCACGCGCCAGTTCCCCCAGTTCATCGCGCCGCTGTAAAGCCGGAACGCTGACGTCGGATTCGCCGTGCGCAAGCCGGGTCATTGCACGGGAGATCGCCGTCAGATTGGAACCCAGATTGCGGTAAATGTACCAGCCGGCAAAGGCGGTAATAACGACCGCCAGTAGGGCAAAAACCAGAATAAACAGCGCACCAGAACGCAATTCCTGATGGCTTTGCGCCACCCGCTGCTCGGAAATAATCGCCACCTGTGCGGCGTAGCGGATGATGTCGTGATTGAGGATCGCCACCAGCGCCTTGATATGAAACATATACCAGCTTATCGCCAGATCGCTTTGCTCCAGCGACGCCGACAGCGGCTCAAGCTTGCCGAGCTCCTGGCTAAAATCAGCGAGAATCCGGGCGATCAGCGGTACGGCATGGCTCAGGGGCAGCGCTGGCATTATGTCATCCAGTTGTTTGACGACTGAACGCGGGGTAGGCGTTTCTATTGCTGCCACCAGCAGCCGATCCATCTCGGCGAGCAATGAAATATCCGGCGGGTTCATCAGCTTTTGCAGATGACGCAGGTAGCTCAGGTTCTGGTACAGCGAACTGAGTAGCGCGTTGCGCTCAAGGTGACGCTGCTGTCCGCGCTGGAGCATCCCCGCCACGCTCTGCTGCAATTCATTGCTGCGCTGAATTATGCGCGTGACCAGTTCAGGTTCCCGCTGTGCCAGCGGTGCAGCGGCCAGTTGATCCAGCGAATGCTTCAGCGCACGCTGCGTTTCCTGTAACCGCTGGGCTTCGCTCTGATATTCCAGCGCGCCAACAACCTGCGATAACCGCACCGCTGCCGTCGCCACGTTTGCGGTATCGCGGGCCAGATTCATGCTTCCGGTCATATCGTCTACGGTCTGGCGTTGCACCAGTTCCTGGCTCTGGCTCGCATGCCGAAAGCCCAGCACCGCCACGCCGCTGACCATCAGCGTGACCGCCACCACCAGCAGATTAAAGAACAGCAATCGCCCGCGCGCACTGGCGAAAAAGTGACGACCGGGCTGCGCCATATCACGCTCCATGAATAAAAATCACAATATGACAAATATGAACGGCTTCTGACATTTTGCATTTACTTTCCTGTGATGGACTGCTGATATCGACAACCTCGCAGGAGATCCGCCATGAGCAGGACACCGGTTCTGGAGATGCGCAATATTGCCAAAGCCTTTGGCAAATTCTATGCGCTGAAAGGGGTCGATTTAACGGTGTTCCCCGGCGAAATCCACGCGCTGATGGGCGAAAATGGCGCCGGGAAAAGCACCCTGATGAAGGTACTGGCGGGGGCGTATCCCGCCACCAGCGGCGACATTCTGATCGACGGGCAGCCGTTCCACATTCGCGGGCCAAAAGACGCCCTGAGCGCCGGTATTACCCTGATTTATCAGGAGATGCAGCTTGCCCCCAATTTGACCGTTGCGGAAAACATCTTTCTCGGTAGCGAGCTGTCGCGCGGCGGTCTGGTGCAGCGCAAAGAGATGGTGCTGCAATCGCAAAAGGTCATCGACCGGCTGGGCGCGCAGTTTAAGGCCAGCGACAGGGTGATGACGCTGACCATCGCCGAGCAGCAGCAGGTTGAAATTGCCCGCGCCCTACACCGTAACAGTCGCATTCTGGTGATGGACGAACCCACCGCCGCCCTCTCCTCGCGCGAAACCCACCGCCTGTTTGAACTGATCATGCGTCTGCGCGATGAAGGCATGGCGATTATCTATATCAGTCACCGCATGGCTGAAGTGTATGAGCTTTCCGATCGCGTCAGCGTGCTGCGCGACGGTCAATACGTCGGCAGCCTGACCCGCGATAACCTCAACGCTGCTGAACTGGTTCGCATGATGGTGGGCCGCCCGTTAAGCGATCTGTTCAATAAAGAGCGTGATATCCCGCTGGGCAACCCGCGTCTTAACGTGCATCACCTGACGGACGGTAGCAAAGTTCAACCCTGCAGCCTGCTGGTGCGCTCCGGGGAGATTGTCGGCCTCGCCGGGCTGGTTGGCGCAGGACGTTCTGAACTCGCACAGCTGATTTTCGGCGTGCGCAAAGCGACTGGCGGGATGATCGAAGTCGACGGTGAACCGGTGGTGATTCACTCCCCTCGCGAAGCCATTGCCCACGGAATCGGTTTTCTGACCGAGAACCGCAAAGAACAGGGGCTGTTTTTAGAACTGGCCGCAGCGGAAAACATCACCATGGCCACCCTGGAGCGTGACGCCAACTGGGGCATGCTCGATCGAAAAAAGGCGCAGACCATTTCCGATGACGCCATAAAGCTGCTCAACATTCGCGTACCGCATGCCCAGGTGCGGGCGGGTGGGCTTTCCGGTGGGAATCAGCAAAAGCTGCTGATCTCGCGCTGGGTGGCGATCGGGCCACGTATTCTGATCCTCGATGAGCCCACGCGCGGGGTCGATGTCGGTGCGAAAAGCGAGATCTACCGCATCATGAATGAGATGGCACGCAAGGGCGTGGCGATCCTGATGATCTCCAGCGAACTGCCGGAGATCGTCGGCATGAGCGACCGGGTCTATGTGATGCGTGAAGGCGATATTGTCGGGGAACTCACCGGCAAAGACATTACTCAGGAAAATATCATGACGCTGGCAACGGGCGTGCACGACTCTCTCCACCAGGCGGTGAAATCATGAATAACTCAACGACTCCTCAGCAGATGGCAAAATCTGCCTCCGCGAAAAAAATGCTAATGAGCGATCTGATGCAAACGGTCGGCATTTTGCCAATTCTGATCCTGATCGTGGCGGTATTTGGCTTTATCGCACCCAATTTCTTCACCGAGAGCAACCTGCTCAATATTACCCGTCAGGCGTCGATCAATATCGTGCTGGCGGCAGGAATGACCTTCATCATTCTGACCGGTGGGATCGACCTTTCCGTCGGTTCAATTCTCGGCACCACGGCGGTGGCGGCGATGGTGGTATCGCTGATCCCGGAATTCGCCATGCTCTCCGTCCCCGCCGCGCTGATGCTCGGCATGGTGCTGGGGCTGTTTAACGGCGCGCTGGTGGCGTTTGCCGGATTGCCGCCGTTTATCGTCACCCTCGGCACCTATACGGCGCTGCGCGGCGCAGCCTATCTGCTGGCCGATGGCACGACCGTGATCAACTCCAGTATCAGCTTTGAGTGGATAGGCAATAACTATCTCGGGCCAGTTCCGTGGCTGGTGGTGATCGCCCTGGCAGTAGTGGTGGTCTGCTGGTTCATCCTGCGCCGTACCACCCTCGGCGTACATATCTACGCGGTCGGCGGCAACATGCAGGCGGCGCGCTTAACCGGCATCAAGGTATGGCTGGTGCTGCTGTTTGTTTACGGCATGAGCGGCCTGCTCTCCGGGCTTGGCGGGGTGATGAGCGCCTCGCGACTGTACAGCGCCAACGGCAACTTAGGCATGGGTTACGAGCTGGATGCGATTGCGGCGGTGATCCTCGGCGGCACCAGCTTTGTCGGCGGGATCGGCACCATTACCGGCACGCTGGTTGGTGCGCTAATCATCGCCACCCTAAACAACGGCATGACGCTGATGGGCGTCTCTTACTTCTGGCAATTGGTGATCAAAGGGGCGGTGATCATCATAGCGGTGCTGATCGACAAATACCGTACCCGGCATCATCAAAGTGCATAACGTGCTTTATCCGGCCTGATGTCCCTAGGCCTGATAAGCACAGCGCCATCAGGCGTAGAACAACAATATCCTACATGAGGAAGAGAAGATGCGTTTGAAACCACTCGTGACCGCGCTCTGTGCTGGCGCACTGCTTGCCGCAACGCCGTTCGTGCAGGCAAAAGATCTGAAGTCCATCGGCGTGACGGTGGGCGACCTGGCCAACCCGTTCTTCGTGCAAATCACCAAAGGTGCGGAGCTGGAAGCGCGTAAGCTGGCAGGCGATGGCGTTAAGGTGACGCTGGTCTCCAGCGGTTACGATCTCGGCCAGCAGGTGTCGCAGATCGACAACTTTATCGCCGCCAAAGTCGACATGATCATCCTTAACGCGGCGGACTCGAAAGGGATCGGCCCGGCGGTGAAACGCGCGCAAGACGCCGGGATCGTGGTAGTTGCCGTTGACGTAGCCGCTGAAGGGGCGGATGCGACCATCACCTCCGATAACACCCAGGCAGGCGAGATGGCCTGTAAATACATCACCGACCGCCTGAAAGGGAAAGGCAACGTGGTGATCATCAACGGGCCGCCGGTGTCTGCGGTGCAGAACCGTGTGGAAGGCTGCCAGACCGAGTTCAAGCGTCATCCGGAAATCAACGTCCTCTCACATAACCAGAACGCCAAAGGCAGTCGTGAAGGCGGGCTGGAGGTGATGACCGCGCTGCTGGCGGCAAATCCGAAAATCGACGGCGTCTTCGCGATTAACGATCCGACGGCGATCGGCGCCGATCTCGCAGCAAAACAGGCGCAGCGTAACGAATTCTTTATCGTTGGCGTGGACGGCTCGCCAGACGGTGAAGAGGCATTGAAGCGTGGAAACTCGCTGTTTGTCGCCACCCCCGCGCAGGATCCGCAGGTGATGGCGGCTAAAGCGGTAGAGATCGGCTATGACATCCTGCAAGGCAAGCCCGCGCCAAAAGAGCCGGTGTTAATCCCGGTGACGATGATCGATAAAAACAACGTCGGCAGCTACAAGGGCTGGACGGTGAAATAACCCGCCACAACCCGATCTTGTAGGCCGGATAAGGCGGTTACGCCGCCATCCGGCAATCCTGCGCCTGATGGCGCTTCGCTTATCAGGCCTACGGGCGCAGCGCCATCCGCATGATATTAAGGAGAATTCTTTCGATGAAACGCTCCGCAATAAACGAGATCCTCGGGCATACCCGGCAGTTCTTTTCCATGCACAACGTGCATCTGCCGGCGTTTGCCAGCTTTACACCCGCGCAATGGCAACAGTTAGATGTAGAAACCTGGCGCGAAGTCTTCGATTTAAAGCTCGGCTGGGACGTTACTGGCTTTGGCGGTAACGATTTCGCCGCTCAGGGCCTCACCCTCTTCGCCCTGCGGAACGGCTCGCCAAAAGGAATGCCTTACGCCAAATGCTATGCAGAGAAAATCATGCATGTCCGCGACGGCCAGGTCACACCGATGCATTTTCACTGGCGTAAGCAGGAGGACATTATTAACCGTGGCGGCGGCAATCTGATTGTCGAATTGTGGAATGCTGGTGCCCACGAACAGACCGCCGAGACTGACGTTAACGTGGTCATCGACGGATGTCGGCAAACCCATGCTGCTGGCAGCCAGCTGCGACTGATGCCGGGCGAAAGCATCTGCCTGACGCCCGGTCTTTATCACAGCTTCTGGGCGGAAAAAGGCTTCGGCGATGTGCTGGTTGGCGAAGTATCTTCCGTCAACGATGATGACCACGACAACCGCTTTTTGCAGCCTATCGCCCGTTATAACGACATCGAAGAAGACGAACCTGCACATCTGGTGTTGTGTAACGAATATCGCCTGTTCCGCTGAACAAGGAGTGCATTATGCCGCTAATTTCTCTTGCTGATGGCCTCGCTCACGCCCGCGAGCATCGCTATGCGCTGGGCGCGTTTAACGTGCTCGATTCCCACTTTCTGCGCGCGCTGTTTGCCGCGGCAAAGCAGGAGCGCTCGCCGTTTATCATCAATATTGCCGAAGTGCATTTTAAGTACATTTCGCTGGATTCTCTGGTTGAGGCGGTGAAGTTTGAGGCCGCCTGTCACGATATCCCGGTGGTGCTGAATCTGGACCACGGCCTGCACTTTGAGTCCGTGGTGCGCGCGCTGCGGCTTGGGTTCAGCTCGGTGATGTTTGACGGCTCCACGCTGGAGTACGAAGAGAACATTCGCCAGACCCGCGAAGTCGTGAAGATGTGCCATGCCGTTGGGGTATCTGTGGAGGCAGAACTGGGCGCAGTTGGCGGTGACGAAGGCGGCGCGTTGTATGGTCATGCCGACGAATCGCTGTTCACCGACCCGCTGCTGGCGCGGGATTTCGTCGACAGAACCGGCATCGACGCGCTGGCCGTCGCCATTGGTAACGCCCACGGTAAATACAAAGGCGACCCTAAACTCGACTTCCCGCGCCTTGACGAGATTCGTCAGCAGGCCGCGATTCCGCTGGTGCTGCACGGCGGCTCCGGCATTAGCGATGCCGATTTTCGTCGTGCCATCGGCCTTGGCATTCACAAAATCAACTTTTATACCGGCATGTCGCAGGCGGCGCTGGCCGCGTTGGAATCGCGGATGGCTAACCGCCAGCCGTTGTACGATGAATTCGCCGAACTGCTGTTAGGCATTGAAGAGGCCATTACCGACACCGTTGCCGAACAGATGCGCATATTTGGCAGCGCGGGGCAGGCCTGATGGCACGTAAAGGTATTATCGCCGCAGGCAATATGCTGGTCGATCATGTGCATCAAATTGTGCAGTGGCCAGAACGCGGGTGGCTGGCAGAGATCACTCAGAGCGAACGCTCAACCGGCGGCGCGCCGCTTAACGTCCTGTTGACGCTCGCCAAAATGCGCACTGGCCTGCCGCTACAGGCGGTGGGGCTGGTGGGTCAGGACGCCGATGGGGACTATATTATGGCGATGCTGGAGCAGTACCACGTTAATCGTCAGCACGTGCAGCGCACAAGCGATGCGCCTACGTCGATGTCGCAGGTCATGACCGATCCCAGCGGGCAACGCACGTTTTTCCACTCCCCTGGCGCCAACCGGCTGCTGGACCTTCCCGCCTTTGAGCGGCTCGACTATTCCATGAAGATCTTCCACCTCGGCTATCTTCTACTGCTTGATAGCCTCGATCGACCGGATGAGGAATATGGCACCCGCAGCGCCCGCCTGCTGGCGCAGATGCGGGAAAACGGCTTTGAAACCTCGCTGGATCTGGTGTCGCGCAAGGGCGATCCGCGCTATCAGCCGCTGGTACTCCCCGCCCTGCGGCATCTCGACTATCTGGTGATTAACGAGCTGGAGGCCGGAGAGTTTAGCGGTCTGGAAACGCGCCAGCCCGACGGAGAGCCGCACATCGCCCACATTGCCAAAGCCGCCCGCGAGTTACTGGCGGCGGGCGTGAAGCAGCGGGTGGTGATTCACTGTCCGGAAGGGGCATGGGGGGAAGCTCCGGATCGGCCCGGCAGTTGGATCGCGTCGCGGCGGTTGTCCCAGCAGGAGATCGTCGGCAGCGTCGGTGCCGGAGATGCCTTTTGTGCCGGATTTCTTTACGGTTGCCATGAGTGCTGGTCGTTGGCGAAGAGCATCGCGCTGGCCCATGCCTGCGCACGCGCGAGCTTGTTGTGCGCAAATGCGATTGATGGCGCAAAGACGCTGGAGGAATTACAGCGCGAAATGTTGAGTTAGGTGCCTGATGGCGCTGCGCTTATCAGGCCTACAGGATTTGTCGCGTTTGTAGACCGGATAAGGTGTTTACACCGCCATCCGACAATCACGCCGCTTTATCGTGATGCTGTACGTCGGCGGCAAACACGTAGCCCAGACCACGCAGCGTTTTAATGAAGACGGGCTGATGTGGATTGACCTCGATCTTGCGGCGTAAGCGCATGATTAATACATCAATAGTGCGGTCAAACACCTCCACGCTATCGCTGTGGGTCAACTCCAGAAGTTGTTCGCGACTCAGTACCCGCCGTGCGTTTTGTGCCAGCGCCACCAGCAGACCATATTCGCCCTGGGTGAGATCGACCGTCTGCCGCTGGGGGTCACGCAACTGGCAGCGAGTGGTATCGAGATGCCAGCCGGCAAATGAGAGCCCGCTGGTGTGCGTCGTTTCTGTTTCCACACCAAAGACACCCACGCGTCGCAGAACGGCTTTCATTCGCGCCACCACCACGCGGGGGTTGAACGGTTTACCGATGTAGTCATCAGCCCCCATTTCCAGCCCCACCACCACGTCCGACTCGCTTCCCAACCCGGTCAGCATCACTACCGGCAGCGCAGGGCGGATTTTCTGAACCTGCTGTAAAACCCACAGGCCATTGGTATCGGGGAGCATCATATCCAGCAGCACCAGCGCGATATCCGGGACGGACTCCACGCACGCCAGCGCCTCCTGCCCGGTATGGCAGACCGTCACCGCAAAGACATGCTCACTCAGCACCTCCTGGAGCAGTGCGCATATCGCCGCGTCATCATCGACAACCAGTATGGCAGGCTTCATCACCTTTCCCCGTTTCACTCCCCTTTGATGAGTGTGATTGATTCTGCCCGGAGTGACAGGTATTGCGCAGAACGGCATGCGGGAAACATAACGCGGGTCACATTGCCGTTGTCATTAGCGGAAATTCGTCACGTCAAATATGACGACAGCCTGTTTTTCGTCAGGGTTTTGTCCAAAAAATAGCCGTAACATCAGGGAAAGTCCCCAATTTAAATATGGCATAAAAGATGCATACTCAGGGCGAGAAGCGCGTATGCGCGATTTGAATAACTGGAGCGAAACCGATGAAAAAAGTCGTCACGGTTTGTCCGTATTGCGCATCAGGTTGCAAAATTAACCTGGTGGTCGATAGCGGTAAAATCGTCCGGGCTGAGGCGGCGCAGGGGAAAACCAACCAGGGTACCCTGTGTCTGAAAGGCTATTACGGCTGGGATTTTATTAACGATACCCAGATCCTGACCCCGCGCCTGAAGACCCCAATGATTCGTCGCCAGCGTGGCGGCAAACTGGAATCCGTTTCCTGGGATGAAGCGCTGAATTACGTCGCTGAACGTCTGAGCGCCATCAAAGAGAAGTACGGTCCTGACGCCATCCAGACCACCGGCTCTTCTCGCGGTACCGGGAATGAAACCAACTATGTAATGCAAAAATTTGCGCGCGCCGTTATTGGTACCAATAACGTTGACTGCTGCGCTCGCGTCTGACACGGCCCATCGGTTGCAGGTCTGCACCAGTCGGTCGGTAACGGCGCAATGAGTAATGCGATTAACGAAATTGATAATACCGATTTAGTGTTTATCTTCGGGTACAACCCGGCCGATTCCCACCCAATTGTGGCGAATCACGTGATTAACGCTAAGCGTAACGGGGCGAAAATAATCGTCTGCGATCCACGCAAAATTGAAACCGCGCGCATTGCTGACATGCACATCGCATTGAAAAACGGCTCGAATATCGCGCTGTTAAATGCCATGGGGCACGTCATTATTGAAGAAAATCTGTACGATAAGGCGTTTGTTGCCTCCCGTACTGAAGGCTTTGACGAGTATCGCAAGATTGTCGAAGGCTATACGCCAGAGTCCGTTGAAGAGATTACGGGCGTGAGCGCGAACGACATCCGTCAGGCGGCGCGGATGTATGCCGGGGCGAAAAGCGCGGCGATTCTGTGGGGCATGGGCGTGACCCAGTTCTATCAGGGTGTGGAAACCGTACGCTCATTAACCAGCCTCGCAATGCTGACCGGTAACCTTGGGAAGCCAAGCGTGGGTGTGAACCCGGTGCGTGGTCAGAACAACGTCCAGGGTGCCTGCGATATGGGCGCACTGCCGGATACCTATCCGGGCTATCAGTACGTGAAAGATCCGGCTAACCGTGAGAAATTCGCCAAAGCCTGGGGCGTCGAAAGCCTGCCTGCACATACCGGTTATCGCATAAGCGAACTGCCGCACCGTGCGGCGCATGGTGAAGTGCGCGCGGCGTACATTATGGGTGAAGATCCGCTACAAACCGATGCAGAACTCTCTGCGGTGCGCAAAGGCTTTGAGGATCTGGAACTGGTCATCGTGCAGGACATCTTTATGACCAAAACCGCGTCGGCGGCGGATGTGATTTTACCGTCAACGTCGTGGGGCGAACATGAAGGCGTATTTACCGCGGCTGACCGTGGGTTCCAGCGCTTCTTTAAAGCCGTTGAACCGAAGTGGGATCTGAAAACGGACTGGCAAATCATCAGTGAGATCGCCACCCGAATGGGCTACCCGATGCACTACAACAACACCCAGGAGATCTGGGATGAGTTGCGTCATCTGTGCCCGGATTTCTATGGTGCCACCTACGAGAAGATGGGCGAACTGGGTTACATACAGTGGCCGTGTCGCGACACTTCGGACGCCGATCAGGGTACCTCATATCTCTTTAAAGAGAAGTTTGATACCCCGAACGGTCTGGCGCAGTTCTTCACCTGTGACTGGGTAGCGCCTATCGACAAGCTGACCGAGGAGTACCCAATGGTGCTGTCTACGGTACGTGAAGTCGGCCACTACTCCTGTCGCTCAATGACCGGCAACTGCGCGGCGCTGGCTGCGCTGGCGGACGAACCGGGCTATGCGCAAATCAACGCTGCCGACGCCGCGCGTCTGGGCATTGAAGATGAAGCGCTGGTGTGGGTTAACTCGCGTAAAGGCAAAATTATCACTCGTGCGCAGGTCAGTGAACGTCCGAATAAAGGGGCGATTTATATGACCTACCAGTGGTGGATTGGGGCCTGTAACGAACTGGTGACAGAGAACTTAAGCCCGATTACCAAAACGCCGGAGTATAAATATTGCGCCGTTAACGTCGAGCCGATCGCCGATCAGCGTGCCGCCGAGCAATATGTGATTGACGAGTACAACAAGCTGAAAACCCGCCTGCGCGAAAGCGCAATGGGGTAATGCAAATTGCCTGATGGCGCTACGCTTATCAGGCCTACGAGCGAACACCTCACTGTAGGCCGGATAAGATGCGTTAGCATCGCCATCAGGCATTTTCCTTGCAGCAGCCTCCGTCCGGAGGCTGTTTTTTTATCCATTCAATCTCTTTATACTGTCTTCTCCATACCCTAAATAAAACTCAAAATGAAACCACTTCTTGCATTGATGTTATTTATGACATTCTTTGCCAATGCCGCCGATCCTGAGCCAGGAAGCCAGTATTTGCAGGCAGCAGAGGCAGGTGACAGACGCGCACAATATTTTCTGGCCGACAGTTGGCTGAGCTATGGCGATTTAAACAAAGCTGAATATTGGGCACAAAAGGCCGCAAACAATGGTGATGCCGATGCCTGCGCACTGTTGGCGCAAATCAAAATCACGAATCCGGTGAGCCTGGATTACCCTGAAGCGAAAACACTGGCGGAAAAAGCCGCTCAGGCGGGCAGTAAGGCGGGCGAAATAACGCTGGCGCGAATTCTGGTGAACACGCAAGCGGGTAAGCCTGATTATCCAAAAGCAATTTTATTGCTGCAAAACGCCTCCGACAATCTGGAAAGCGACGTGGCGGTGGATGCCCAAATGCTGCTTGGCTTAATTTACGCTAACGGCGTCGGTATTCCGGCTGACGATGCAAAGGCGACCTGGTATTTCAAACGCAGCTCGGCCATTTCCCGAACCGGATACTCCGAATACTGGGCGGGAATGATGTTCCTGAACGGTGAACAGGGCTTTATTGAAAAGAACAAACAGAAGGCGCTGCACTGGTTAAATCTGAGCTGTAGCGAAGGGTTTGATACCGGCTGTGAAGAGTTTGAAAAGTTAACGAACGGGTGATGCTCACGCGTCTTATCAGGCCTACATTCTCGTTCTCGTAGGCCTGATAAGCGAAGCGCCATCAGGCACTCACGCATCAACCATTATTGGGCGGTCTTGTCGAATTTGCCCAGCACTTCGCGCTCATACGCCAGCGCTTTCTTACGGTCAAATTTGTGTTCCCACTTGGCGACAACCAGCACCGCCAGCGCATTACCCACCACATTCAGCGCAGTACGCGCCATGTCGAGAATACGGTCAACCCCTGCGATAAAGGCCAGTCCCTCCAGCGGGATCCCCACGCTGCCCAGCGTTGCCAGCAGGACCACAAAGGAAACACCCGGCACGCCGGCAATCCCTTTGGACGTCACCATCAGCGTCAGTACCAGCACGATTTCCTGCCACAGTGAAAGGTCGATGCCATAAAGCTGGGCAATGAAAATTGCCGCAATACTCTGATACAGCGTAGAACCGTCAAGGTTAAACGAGTAACCGGTCGGCACCACGAAACTGGTGATGGAGGCCGGTGCGCCATAGGCTTCCATCTTTTCGATAATACGCGGCAGCACGCTCTCGGAACTGGCGGTTGAGTACGCCAGAATCAGCTCATCTTTCAGGATACGGATCAGGATCCATACGCTCAGACCGCAAATACGCGCGACGATACCCAGCACCACCAGCGCGAAGAACAGAATCGCAAAGTGAACCAGCAGCACCAGCTTCGCCAGCGGCCACAGCGAGGAAAAGCCAAAGTTCGCTACGGTGACAGCAATCAGCGCGAATACACCGACCGGCGCATAGCGCATCACCATGTGCGTCACTTTGAACATGGTTTCGGAAATGGAACGGAACACTGTCACCAGCGGCTCACGATGCGCGGCGGGCAGTGAAGAAAGCCCCAGACCGAACAAGACCGAAAAGAAGATAATCGGCAGCATTTCGCCTTTCGCCATCGAGGCCACCACGTTAGTCGGCACCAGCGACAAAATGGTTCCCATCAGGCCGTGCGCGTGGCTCTGCACTTCTGCTGTTGTATTCTGATATTTCGAAATATCCACTGTCGCCAGTTGGGACATATCGATCCCGGCGCCAGGCTGAAATACATTCGCCAACGTTATGCCGAGAATGATGGCTACGGTGGTGATCACTTCAAAATAGATAATGGTTTTTGCGCCAAGGCGGCCCAACTGTTTAGCATCGCCAACCCCAGCGATACCAACGATGAGCGTCGAGATGACGATCGGGACGACGATCATTTTGATCAGGTGGATAAAGATATCCCCTGCCGGTGAGAGCAGGTTGGCAATCAGCCACTCACGGCTGTCGCTGTGGTAGTGCAGATAGCTTCCCAGCAGAATGCCCAGCACCATAGCCAGCAAGATCTGCCAGGCCAGGCTGAATTTGAAATTCTTCATAACAACTGACTTCCTCAATGGAGCGCCATTCCCCTTGAAAAAGAGAAACGGTTACATACTGAAAGGGTATGAATTGTGTTGCGTTGGTTTGTAGAGTTTTTTAACGCCTATAATCAGTACCACCTGACAGGCATGTTGCGCAACCCTTAAAGAACGAGGCTTTTTGCTGATAATATGCATAATAACGCGAGTTTATAATGATTATCATCGATAACTATTTGTTATATAAATAATTATAAAAACCTCTTTTTGAATAATGCCGCCAGGCAATTATTTTAGCTCGCGCGTTTATTTGCTTTATTTTTAATCAGAAAAATCCACTGAAAGCCAAATCACTCCTGTCGGTTATGTAACAGTTTGGCCATGTTAATTGACTCGATCAGCTGCGTACGGTTTACCCTTGGCGAGTTTGTATCGAGTACTTTTTGCCAGTAGGTTATCGCCTGCGCATAATTCGCCTGCATAAACGCATCGGATGCCAGCAGCATGAGCGCGGTGATCTCGGCGGCGTCCAGCGCCAGCGCTTTATCAATCATCTCGCGGGCCGGAGGCGTCATATGCTGTCCCGCCTGGTAATACAAAACCGTCGCCAACGCCGAGTACAGTTCGGCATTTTTCCCACGGGTGCGTAGCGCCTGACGATAAGCCAGCAGCGCATAAGGGTAATCGTTGCGCCAGAGATAGTATTCGCCGAGCAGCGCCCACTTTTCACTGTCCTGCGGGTTGGCGCGAATCTCGGATTGTAACGTCAACAATTGCGCCTCCTCCGCTTGCCCTTCGGTAAAGTCACGCAGCGGATCGGCTAAACGTCGCTGTTCACTGCGTACCGCCTGCCATTTCGGACTTAAGAAATAGCCGCCGATACAAATCATCAGTAAGACCGCAGATATCACGCTGAGCGTTTTTATTGGCAGCGGACGCTCCCCAACCGCTGACGGCGAGGTGACGACGCACGCAGCTTCCCCTGTCTGTTGACGTGTTCGTACGCGCCAAAGCCCCCCACCTACCAGCAATAAGAGCAGGCATGGCAGCGCCCATAACAACAGCGTTTGGCCGGTCAACGGCGGGTTATAGCGGACAAAGTCGCCATAGCGGTCGGTCATCCAGGCGGTAATTTCCGCTTCACCTTTCCCTTCCGTCACCATCGTAAAAACCTGATGGCGCATGCTTACGGCCACTGGCGCGTTAGATTCCAGTAAGTTTTGGTTTTGACACTGCGGGCAGCGTAACTGGCGGGCAATCGACAGCGCTTTTTCCTGCTGCTGCGGGGTATCAAAGGTCCAGGTATCGACGACCTGGGCACGGGTGGTGAACGGCAAGCAGAGCAGCAGCGCCAGGAGCCACATTGCTTTGGTGTTGCCGGATGGCGGCGTAAACGCCTTATCCGGCCTACAGGGTAAGCTGCGTGTAGCGCCATCCGGCACTTCGTCTGAACGACGTCTCCTTCCCCGCCAGCCGCTGAGCAGCGCACCGATGATCATCAGCAGCCCCCCGCCCCAAATCCAGCGCACGCCGCTCTGCACGTACAGGCGCATGGCATAGCGGTCCTGCCCGGTTTTTTCGCCTATGACCGCGTACCAGTCATGCAGCCAATCCCAGTGGATGGAGGGCTCCATCATCTGTTGGCGGCGGGCTGAGTAAAAGCGCAGTTCGGGCAACAGATTGCCGATCCGTTTGTCCCCTTTCCACAGGGAAATCAATGCTTGTTCGGTGGTGTAGTTACCCTTCGCTTGCAGATCCAGACGTTCAAAACGGAAGGTATATCCCGCCAGTTCAACCTGCTGCCCGGGGCTCAGGTTAAGGCTAATTTCCTGACGACTGACGCTGGAAAAGAGAATTCCCGCCGCGAAAACCAGTACGCCAAGATGCGCGACCAGCGCCGGAAGTCGGCGTTTTTTGCCCAATGCAACAACGATGACCAGAATCATCAGCAGACCAAAAGGCAGCGTGGCGCGGTTAAAATACGGCGCGCCGACAGAGATTCGCCCCCAGCCAAACAGCCCGTAAATCATGGGATAAAGCGTCCCAATCAGCACGATCAGCAGCACCGCGCAGAACAGCAACAGCGCCGCCAGGATCAGCATTTCACGCGACCACCAGCCAAAATGAACGCGCTGTCGATTCCCCTGCGCCCGCCAGGCGTACAGACCAAGCGAGGCCAGACTCAGCACGGAAAACAGTGCAAACAGCGGAACCGCGCGCACGTTATCCAGCGCAAAAGCGTGAACGGAAACAAGGATGCCGGAACGAACAATCAGCGTACCCAGTAAAGTCAGAATCAGCGTGGCTATCGCCAGCAGCAGCGACCAGTGGCGGAAAATCCCCCGTTCACGCGACGTATACAGACTGTGTAGCAGACCAGTAGCGGAAAGCCACGGCAACAGAGAGGCGTTTTCCACTGGGTCCCAGAACCACCACCCGCCCCAGCCGAGCTCGCAATAAGCCCACCAGGAGCCGAGAATAATACCCAACGTCAGGGCGCACCAGCCAGGCAGCGCCCAGCGCCAACACACCCAGGCGGAAGCTTTGTCAAAATCACCGCGTAGCAGCGACGCCAGCGCGACGCCCGCCGCCACCATCAAGCCACCGTAGCCGAGATACAGCAGCGGAGGATGAAGAATGAGTCCCAGATGCTGCAACATCGGGTTGAGATCGCGCCCTTCGATGGCGGGCGGAAAGATGCGGGCGAAGGGATCGGACCACACCACCACAAACAGCAGCAGTAAGGCGGTAATGATGGAGAGCACGCTAAGCGTTAGCGGGAACAGCGCATCTGACTCACGGCGATAGCGCCAGGCAAACAGCGCGCTCCAGCCGGAAAGAAACAGCAACCACAGCAGCAACGAGCCTTCATGCCCGCCCCATACTGCCGCCAGTTTCAGTCCCCATGACAACAGGCTATGGCTGTGCTGCGCCACATAGATGACAGAAAAATCGCTGGTCAGAAAGCAATACACCAGCAGGGAAAACGCGAACAGCAGGAAAGCGAACTGAGACCAGGCCCCCACGCTCGCCAGTGGCATAAGCCCCTGCCAGCGCAGGCGTTTTCCCGTCAGCACGGCAAGCGGGGTCAACACGTTGACCCCGAGACTTAACAACAGCGCCAGAAAACCGGCTTCAGGAAGGAGTACGCCCAGATATCACCTTACGCTACGGTCAGTTGTCCTGCATAGAGAATGAAAAAGCGCAGCAGCAGAACGCCGGTCAGACTGGCCCCGCAGAGCGCCAGCACGCCGTGAAACGTCGAACTGCGATTAGCCCAGGGTTTTAGCAGCATCGGAACCACTAACCCCAGTCCCGCCACGCCGAGCCAGAACCACCACGTCCAGAAGCCTCCGCCCAACGCCGCCGTCAGCGCACGCATTTTACCGTCATCGCCCAGCGCCAGGCCGACAAAGAACGCCGCCAGCAGGAAGATCTCCAGCCATACCACCGGCGTTTCCATACGGTGGACGAAGTGCGCCTCGGTGCTGTGCGGGTTACCGCGCTGGCGCAGGGCCATCGCGATCAGCGCCACCGCTGCGCCGGAGGAGATCCCGGAGAACAGGAACAGCACCGGCAGGATCGGATTATTCAGGAACGGGTAGGACTTCAGCGCCGAGAGCAGAAACCCGGTGTAAGCGCCGAGCAGGACTGCCAGCACCAGCATCAGCGTTTCCAGCCCACGGTGGAACGGCGTAATCAACGTCAGCACCTTCTGGACCAGCCCCAGACGCGGCAGCCAGCGCTGTTGCAGAGCAATCACCTCTTTTTCAAAGATTTTTGCCAGCCACAGAATCATCACCACCATATACAGCTGGAACAGCATGACCCCCATCGACATCACCGAGGTGAAGCTGTAGTGAAACATCAGCTTCCAGAAGGTCCACGGACGCGTCAGGTGGAAAACCAGAATCAGCAGACCGAGGATAATGGTCGCCGGTCCCAGAACCAGCGTGGTGCGCAGCAGGGTGCTATCTGAACCGCCCGATTCCGGGTGGAAACGACGCAGCAGAATCGCCAGCGTGACCAGCCCGGCGGAGATGCCGATCAGAAACAGATAGATAGCGATGGGCCAGTCCCACACCAGCGATTCAAAATGGAAAGCGGATGCGTTCGTCATTGGCTCACCTCCCCAAATTTAAAGGGAACGCGGTAGACCTTCGGTTTGGTCCCCAGCGCCAGCTTGTAGCGATACGTCGTTTTCTGGCGCAGCAGACGGGAAATATCGCTGTTGGGATCGTCCAGATTGCCAAACGTCAGCGCTTTCGTTGGACAGGATTCGACGCAAGCCGGGAGTTTGCCCGCCTTCAGATTCGTTTTCCGACAGAAATCGCACTTATCCGCCGTCTTCGTGACCGGGTGGATAAAGCGCACACGATACGGACAGGCGGCGATGCAGTACTGGCAGCCGACGCAGAGATCCGGATTCACATCAACAATGCCGTTGGCGGCATCGCGATATGACGCGCCGGTCGGACAAACGTCCACGCACGGCGCATGATCGCAGTGCTGGCACGAATGGCGGAAGAAGCGGTACTTCACATCAGGAAACGTGCCCTGTGGCTCACTGCGAATAATCGTCAGACGCGAGACGCCTTCCGGTACGTTGTTGACTTCCCGACAGGCATCCATGCAGGCGGTACAGCCGATGCACAACGACTCGTCATGGACCATGCCATAACGCACGCCGTTGATATTCAACGTTTTCGCCACCACGCGTCCTGCGGTTCCGCTGACGGCCACCAGCGCGCCGACGCCGGTGATAAACTGGCGACGAGAGCAACTCATGGATGCTCCTTAAGCAACGGAATCGACGCCGGGTTAAAGTTCGGATTGTTACGCTGATCGCTGTGGCAATCGACGCAGATCTTAATCCGTCCTTTATCGTTCAGCGTCTGCATCGTGTCTTGCTTCGGATGCAGCGAGTGACAACTGGCGCAGGTCACTTTGGTTACGTGGACGTCATGCGGCCAGAACGCTTTTTGCAACTGCTCAGGCAGGTGGCAGGACATGCAGACGCTGTTCTGCTGTTCCACGTTATACACCGGCTCGTTAAAGCGCATCACATCCTTCACCCCTTCGCGGTGCTGAGGTGATGGCTGGCCGTGACAGTTGGTGCAGGTGACCGGCTGTTTATTGTTCGGATTGATCGCGGACGCGTGTTTTCCGTGCATCCCCTGGGTATCTGGCTTGTGACAGTCCAGACACGCGGCATCCGCGCTACGCTGCGGAGTCACTTCCCAGCGTTCAGTTTCCTGCGGCGTTGGCGTGGCGGACATTCCGCTCAGGCTCCATAACAGACCCGTCGCCAGCACCCCAGCAGTTAATAACGAACGTAATACGCTCATATTCACTCCGTTGCATAATGCCTGATGGCACGCAGCTTTAAGGCCTACAAGACTTCCGTAGGCCGGATAAAGCGCTTGCGCTGTCATCCGGCAAATTTGTCACATGTGAGGTTATTGGCTTAACAGACCGTTTTTACGCGCCTGATCTTCCCACTGCGGAATCACCGTTTTGATGAAGTCCTGCTTCTCAGCTTTGATTTGCTGCATATTCAAACCAATCGCCGCCTGAGCTTTCTCTTTAGTGGAAATATCCGGAATCGCTATTTCATGGGTAATACCTTTGGTTGCCAGCAGACGCGCCAGTTTGGTACGGGCATCGGCGGCTTTATCCATGGCAATACCCAACATGCGCAGACCTTCTTCCGGTGCGTGCATCTGAATGCCGTGGGAAGCAATCGACAGATCCCAGCGCCATTGTGCGTGGCGGATATCCTGCAGAATCGGCTTCATTTCCGCTTCCGTCGCACCGGCATCCCAGGCGGCTTTCGCTTCGAAGTGGGCACGCACCAGTTGATCTTCAACTTTGACCTTCAGGTCCTGGATCGACTGTTTACGCTCGGCAACCACTTTTTGCAGAGTCGCTTTGTCCTGGGTATGGCAGTTCGCGCAGGTCTGAGAGAAGCTGTCGAATGGATTACCAATTTTATGGTCGGTGTAGAGTTTGCCTTCGGCGTTCTGCACTTTCGGCATATGGCAGTCGATACAGGTCACGTTGTTTTTACCGTGAATGCCCGCGCTCCAGGTTTCATATTCCGGGTGCTGTGCTTTCAGCATCGGCGCTTTCGACAGAGAGTTTGTCCAGTCAGAGAAGGCGATGTTGTCGTAATACTCCTCCATATTCTCGGCTTTCATGCCGTCATCCCACGGGAACTTAACGGCTTTATCTTTGCCGTCAAAGTAGTACTCCACGTGGCACTGACCGCATACCATTGACTGCTGGTCGAAACGGCTGGCTTTATCGAACGGCTTACCGATGGTTTCCATCGCCCGCGCGGCATAAGGACGCGACAGCGTCAGCTCAGGTTTGCCTTTGGCAAAGTCTGGCGACGCGGTGTTATGGCAGTCGCCACAGCCTAAGTTATTGACGATTTCCGGTCCCCCACGCGCCCATTTGCCGTGGAAGTAACCCGCTTCGCCATCTTTTTGAATCAGGCGCGCGACGTCCGGGCTTTTACAGCTCCAGCAGGCCATCGGCAGCGGGCCATCTTCGGCGTTTTTCGGCGCACCGGTACGCAAGGTTTCACGCACGTCAGTCACCGCATAGGCATGGCCGCGCGGCTTGTTGTAATCGCGGGAGAAAGGATAACCCGCCCAAAGAATGACCAGGCGCGGATCTTCCGCCAGCGCATCTACGCGGTCGGATTGTTCAGACGTTGATTTCCAGGAGAGGTATTGATCGGGATGCTGAGGCGCGAAAACTTCATTTTTTGCCTCAACGGTGACCGGTTTTGCTGGCTCGAGCGTTTGTTCAGCGTAGACCGACGAAATGAAAAAAAGCGGTACTATCAGGCTGATTAAACGGCGTGCGCTTAAAGTAATCCTTGTCATAGAGGTGTCATCCAGATTGCGCCATTGCGTTCAATGACGGTTCTTTTTTATTTTTTCCATGACGATAACCGCACATAACCGTCATGACATTGCTCTAATCTAGATGTAACAAAAAACCACACTCAAAATGTTGTCTTTAATCAATTGTAAGTGTATGTAAAATACCACTTTAGAGTTAGTGGTGGTTTATTGTGCTACCCCTGTGGCGTTGTTTTCCTCCTGCCTTCCTGTCCCAAAATTTTCATAAATTACTGTTCTGGAAAGATTTAACTAAATTTTGTTGGTCTTCTTCAAAAAAACACACTGCTGAATATTTGCACAATCCGTACATTGCGTGATCTATCGCGCAAATCCTAAACAAAACTGATAAAAGCCCTACATTTAACTTTTATGAGACATATTATTAACATCCTACAAGGAGAACAAAAGCCATGAGCCAAATCCATAAACACGCTATTCCCGCAAATATTGCGGATCGTTGCCTGATAAACCCGGAGCAGTATGAGGCGAAGTACCAACAATCAATTAACGAGCCAGATACCTTTTGGGGCGAACAGGGAAAGATTCTCGACTGGATTAAGCCGTACCAGAAAGTGAAGAACACATCTTTCGCGCCAGGCAATGTCTCCATTAAATGGTACGAGGACGGCACGCTGAATCTGGCAGCAAACTGTCTCGACCGGCACCTGGCAAAAAACGGCGACCGTACCGCCATCATCTGGGAAGGTGACGACGCTTCTCAGAGCAAAAACATTAGCTATCGCGAGCTGCATCGCGACGTTTGCCGTTTCGCCAATACGCTTCAGGATCTGGGCATTAAAAAAGGCGATGTAGTCGCCATTTATATGCCGATGGTGCCGGAAGCCGCCGTCGCTATGCTGGCCTGCGCGCGTATCGGCGCGGTGCACTCGGTGATCTTCGGCGGATTTTCGCCAGAAGCGGTTGCCGGACGCATTATCGACTCCAGTTCTAAACTGGTGATTACTGCCGATGAAGGCGTGCGCGCCGGACGCAATATCCCATTGAAGAAAAACGTCGACGACGCGCTGAAAAACCCGAACGTGAAGACCATTGAACATGTGATCGTGCTGAAGCGTACCGGCAGCAATATCGACTGGACGGAAGGACGCGACCTGTGGTGGGGCGATCTGATTGAGAAAGCAAGCGATCAACACCAACCTGTCGAGGTGAATGCGGAAGACCCGCTGTTCATTCTTTATACCTCCGGCTCTACCGGCAAACCGAAAGGCGTTTTGCATACCACCGGCGGGTATCTGGTCTATGCCGCGACGACCTTTAAGTACGTGTTCGACTACCATGAAGGCGATATTTACTGGTGCACTGCCGACGTGGGCTGGGTGACCGGGCACAGCTACCTGCTGTACGGCCCGCTGGCCTGCGGCGCAACCACCCTGATGTTTGAAGGCGTGCCAAACTGGCCGACGCCAGCGCGCATGGCGCAAGTGGTAGATAAACACCAGGTCAATATTCTGTATACCGCGCCGACGGCGATCCGTGCGCTGATGGCAGAAGGCGACAAAGCCATCGAAGGGACCGACCGTTCCTCATTGCGTATCCTGGGCTCCGTGGGCGAGCCGATTAACCCGGAAGCGTGGGAGTGGTACTGGAAGAAGATCGGCAACGAGAAATGTCCAGTGGTCGATACCTGGTGGCAAACCGAAACCGGTGGATTCATGATCACCCCGCTGCCGGGGGCGACGGAACTGAAGGCGGGTTCCGCCACGCGTCCATTCTTCGGCGTGCAACCTGCGCTGGTGGATAACGAAGGCAATCCGCTGGAAGGAGCAACCGACGGCAACCTGGTGATTACCGACTCGTGGCCGGGTCAGGCGCGCACGCTGTTCGGCGATCACGAACGCTTTGAGCAGACCTACTTCTCTACCTTCAAAAATATGTACTTCAGCGGTGACGGTGCGCGTCGTGATGAAGACGGTTACTACTGGATCACCGGGCGTGTGGATGACGTGCTGAACGTCTCCGGCCACCGTCTGGGTACGGCGGAGATTGAATCGGCGCTGGTCGCGCATCCGAAGATTGCCGAAGCCGCCGTGGTGGGTATTCCGCATAGTATTAAAGGCCAGGCGATTTACGCTTACGTCACGCTGAACCACGGCGAAGAGCCGTCACCTGAACTCTACGCGGAAGTGCGTAACTGGGTGCGTAAAGAGATTGGCCCGCTGGCGACCCCAGACGTGCTGCACTGGACCGACTCACTGCCGAAAACCCGTTCCGGCAAAATCATGCGCCGTATTTTGCGCAAGATCGCGGCGGGCGATACCAGCAATCTGGGCGATACCTCGACCCTCGCCGATCCTGGCGTAGTAGAGAAACTGCTCGAAGAGAAGCAGGCCATCGCGATGCCTTCATAACGATAACCGTGAAATGCCCGATGGCGCGCTGCTTATCGGGCCTACAAATCCTATCCCTCCCCTGAGCGGGAGGGAAATATAAAAACCCTCCCCCAAAGGATTTCGTGTTACAGGAAGGCGGCAAGCGAGCACATCCCCAGTCACATAGTTCACTATGTGACTGGGGTGGGCGAGTGCGGCCAACGAATCTGTAGCGCGAAAGACGCAGGGGGACCTCTGGAGAGCTCTGTGATGAATGACCAAATTTATCAGCGGATAGAAGACAGTGCGCGTTTCAGGGAATTAGTCGAAAAACGGCAACGGTTTGCCACAATTCTGTCGATTATCATGCTGGTGGTTTATATCAGCTTTATTCTTCTGATTGCCTTTGCGCCTGGCTGGCTGGGCACTCCGCTCCATGCGGGAACCAGCGTCACCCGGGGGATCCCGATTGGCGTGGGGGTTATTTTAATTTCCTTCATTTTGACCGGTATTTATATCTGGCGGGCGAACGGCGAATTCGACCGTCTTAATAATGCGGTACTGCACGAGGTTAAAGCATCATGAAGAGAGTCCTGACGGCGCTTGCCGCCACACTACCCTTCGCGGCCAACGCGGCGGATGCCATTAGCGGTGCGGTCCAACGCCAGCCAACCAACTGGCAGGCGATTGTTATGTTCCTGATTTTCGTCGTGTTTACGCTTGGTATCACTTACTGGGCGTCTAAACGCGTGCGTTCACGCAGCGACTACTACACGGCGGGCGGTAATATCACTGGCTTCCAGAATGGGCTGGCGATTGCGGGTGACTATATGTCTGCCGCATCTTTCCTGGGGATTTCCGCACTGGTGTTTACTTCCGGTTATGACGGGCTGATCTACTCACTGGGCTTTCTGGTGGGCTGGCCGATCATCCTGTTCCTGATCGCCGAACGTCTGCGTAACCTCGGTCGTTACACCTTTGCTGATGTCGCCTCCTATCGACTGAAACAAGGCCCAATTCGTATTCTTGCAGCCTGTGGTTCGCTGGTGGTTGTGGCGCTATATCTGATCGCTCAGATGGTTGGCGCAGGTAAGCTAATCGAACTGCTGTTCGGTCTGAATTACCACATTGCGGTGGTGCTGGTCGGCGTGCTGATGATGATGTACGTCCTGTTTGGCGGCATGCTGGCGACGACGTGGGTGCAAATCATCAAAGCCGTTCTGCTGCTGTTCGGCGCCAGCTTTATGGCTTTCATGGTGATGAAGCACGTCGGTTTCAGCTTTAATAACCTGTTCACCGAAGCGATGGCGGTTCACCCGAAAGGCTCCGCTATTATGAGCCCAGGTGGTCTGGTGAAAGACCCGATTTCCGCGCTCTCGCTCGGCCTCGGCCTGATGTTTGGTACGGCTGGCCTGCCACACATTCTGATGCGTTTCTTTACGGTGAGCGATGCCCGCGAAGCGCGTAAGAGCGTGTTCTACGCCACTGGCTTTATGGGTTATTTCTACATCCTGACCTTTATTATCGGCTTTGGCGCGATCATGCTGGTTGGCGCGAACCCGGCGTATAAAGACGCGGCTGGCGCGCTGATTGGTGGTAACAACATGGCGGCGGTGCATCTGGCTAACGCGGTGGGTGGTAACCTGTTCCTCGGCTTCATTTCAGCGGTCGCGTTCGCCACGATTCTGGCGGTGGTTGCGGGTCTGACGCTGGCCGGTGCATCTGCGGTTTCTCACGATCTCTACGCCAACGTATTCCGTAAAGGCGCGACCGAACGTGAAGAACTTCGGGTATCGAAAATCACCGTACTGGTGCTGGGCGTGATTGCTATCATCCTCGGCGTGCTGTTTGAAAACCAGAATATCGCCTTCATGGTGGGTCTGGCATTCGCTATCGCAGCAAGCTGTAACTTCCCGATTATCCTGCTATCCATGTACTGGTCGAAGCTGACCACGCGTGGCGCGATGATGGGCGGCTGGTTAGGCCTGCTGACGGCGGTGGTGCTGATGGTGCTTGGCCCAACGATTTGGGTCCAGATTCTGGGTCATGAAAAAGCCATCTTCCCGTATGAATACCCGGCGCTGTTCTCCATCTCCGTGGCATTCCTTGGGATCTGGTTCTTCTCAGCAACCGATAACTCCGAAGAAGGTAACCGCGAACGCGAGCAGTTCCGTGCTCAGTTCATCCGTTCTCAGACCGGTTACGGCGTAGAACAAGGCCGCGCTCACTAATTGTTCTTTATCCCCGGTCATGCTGGCCGGGGATAAAGCGTTAGCGATTATTCAATGGCTTCAACCGTAAAGACGCGACGACCCGGTGCAGCGATAAGTAGCAGAAAAACTATCGAGCACACGATGCTAAGCCATTCCCATTCTTTCACGAGCGCTAGGATACCCGCCGCCAGGTGAATGACTGCCATGATGACGGGAAAAGGTACCAGTTCCCGATACCGCTTAACGACAACGAGAATGCCGCAGTAGTAGCTTAAGACTGTCCCTAACCAAAAAATAAAAAACGCGAACAGACTTAAGGGATTCACAGTGGCAAACCATGTGGTAAACAATGAAACTGCCGTAATCAAAAGAAAATAAAGAAAAAACTTTAATCGCCCCAGAACGCCACTCTTCCACCCGATAAATAAATCATTAAGTATTTTCATAACATCCTTTTCAGTTGTTTATTCCATTTTGTCGTTAATTTTGAAATTACCCTGCCGTAAAACTGGAAACCAGCCTGAGTTTTCCATCCAGTAATTTAAATGTGTATACCGACGCACCGTCACAATATTCTGAGACGCCAGGAAGTTGCTCGTTACCGATGGTTCCCTTAGACACTTGCAGAATATTGTCTTCAAATTTTCCGTCTGCAACCGTATCGCAAACGCCATCTACCGTATGACGCTGCCCGTTTTCCTCATAGTAGAAAGTGCCGTCTTCTTCACTCTCCACGTAGTGACGTTTCTGTTCCTGCTCTGTCAGGGCGTTGATTCGGTATTCATTTATTGTCAGGGTTTCCGTGTTGACCTTGAGCTCACTGAGCATCTGCAAACCATCAATAATCTGCGACGCATTTTTATCGAATTCTGTTTCGGTGAGCGTTTCCATTTTGATTGATTGCGATTCATCGTAGGCAATAAAATCCCAAAGAATGCCATCGACAGGAAAGACAAAATACGTTTTTAGCGCAGCAACGTTTTTCTCTCGTAGCGCCTGCTGGAACTGTTGAAACTGAAGTAGTGCGCTTTTCTTTTGTTCGGACGAAGTCAGGGGGTTAACCACTTGCGCCTTTTCAAGGATGAGAAGAACAGGAGTAAAGTGACGGCCCGTCTGGGCATACATCGTTTCCCCGGTCAGTACGACCTCTTTTCCTAAAAGCGGCGCCAGATCGGGATAATCGATCTGGCTTTTACTCTGCAAAATAATCTGCACTTCCGGTACAGCGTCATTTTCAGAAGCAAGATCGCATTCAAACGGTTGATCCAGCTTCAAATAATCGTATGTTAACGCCTCATCGCCATCCTTGACGCTTTCGTAGTTTGGCGGGCCGGGAAACGTCTGTTGTATCAATGTCCCTTGCAGGGCCATCTGCTGGTTTTCGTCGGGACAATTGGCCAGCACGGCATGACTGAACAGGAAGGCTGAGATCCACAAATATTTCACGCTGAGTATCCTTACACGGCGGATAATGTTTATCGTCAGTGTAAGGCGTGCCGGAAAGAAAAAATATCAGCCGCGGAAAAATCAGAACATCGCCCAGGCCACCAGCGGTGCCACTAGTACCATCACCACGCCGGAAAGCATCATCACCAGACTGGCCACTACCCCTTCCTGCTGACCAAGTTCATAAGAGCGCGCCGTACCCGCACCGTGCGACGCTGCGCCAAATCCCGCGCCTTTCGCCATTCCTTCGCGTATCGACAATCGCAAAAACAGCGCATCGCCGACCGCCATGCCGAATACCCCAGTCACAACCACGAACAGCGCCACCAGATCCGGTTGACCGCCCAACGGTTCTGCCGCCGCCAGCGCAAAAGGCGTGGTGACCGAACGTACCGCCAGGCTGCGCTGGATTTCATCGGATAAGGTAAACAACCGCGCCAGCCAGACAGAGCTGGTCACCGCCACCACCGTTGCGGTAATGACCCCGGCGGTAAGCGACATCCAGTGACGTTTAATAATGGCGAAATTGTCATAGACCGGCACTGCAAAGGCGATGGTCGCCGGGCCTAACAGCCACAGTAGCCAGTGGGATTCGCCAATGTAGCTCTGCCAGGAGATATGACCAAACACCAGCATCAGCACCAACAGCGCAGGCGTGAGTACCAGCGGCATCAGCGGGAGTTTGCGAAAGCGACGATACAGGCGCTTGTTAGCAAAATAGACGACCAGGGTGATCGCAAGGCACAGAACGCTGAGCTGGATATTACTCACGGTTTAACCTGCTGATTTCATAGCGATAGACTTTATCCACCACCCAGGCGGTCGCACCGAGCACCATCAGCGTGCTGATTGCAATGACGGAAAATATACGCCAACCGTCCACCAGTAGCAGGTGGGCGTAGTTCACCACTGCCACCACCGCCGGAACAAAGAACAGCAGCATCTCGGCCAATAACCAGCGTGCGCCTGCCCGCACCCAGCTCAACGGAAGCACCCGGCAAACGATCAGCGCCAGCATCAGTACCATACCCACCAGATTGGCGGGAAGCGGAAGATGCAACCAGGAGACGAGATATTGCGCAACGATAAACAGACCTGCATACAGCAGCACCTGAACGGGAACCTGGAGTCGTTGCAAAACGGCAGGCCTAACGCGGCTTATCGCCACAGCCATGAGAGAAGATCCTGAAAAATAGTACGGAGCGCCAGTATAGAGAGCCCTCGCCGATGACAAAAATGAATTAAAATCATTGCAGGCATAGTCGGAAGGAATAGTTATGGATATCAGAACGCTGCGTTATTTTGTCGAAGTGGTGCGTCAACAAAGCTTCACCCGCGCAGCGGAGAAGTTATTTGTCACCCAACCGACCATCAGCAAGATGTTGAAGAACCTTGAAGACGAACTGGCCTGCACGCTGCTAATCCGCGACGGCCGTAAGCTAATGCTGACCGATACCGGACGCGTGGTGTTTGAGCGCGGGCTGGCTATTCTGGCTGAGTTTCGCCAGCTGGAAGCTGAACTGGGCGATATTAACCATCTTAATAAGGGATTGTTGCGCCTCGGTATTCCCCCGATGGTGGGCATGATGATGGCAGGCCCAATCAGTCTGTTCCGCCAGCGCTATCCCGGCGTGGAGCTGAAAGTGTCCGAGTTTGGCGGCCTGACGGTGCAACAGGCGGTGATGAACGGCGAACTGGACGTGGCGATGACCGCCCTGCCGGTGGAGGAAGAGAGCAGCCTGGTCACCATGCCGTTGTTTAATCATCCGCTTTGTGTGTTGGTACCGCGTTCCGGTCAGTGGATGACCTGTCAGTCCATTTCACCCGCAGAGTTGGCCGAGCACCCATTGCTGATTTACAACGAGGATTTCGCCCTTAGTCGTCAGTTAATGCAGTTATTCAGCGAGCATGGCGTAAAACCCCGCATTGCGGTGCGTAGCGGACAATGGGACTTTCTCGCCGCCATGGTACAGGCGGGAGTGGGGATCGCCATATTGCCGGAACCGGTTTGCGAACGGCTGGATAAAAATACGCTGCGCTGGATACCGCTGGAGAGTGAGCTACGCTGGCAGTTAGGTATGATCTGGCGCGAAGGGGCTTACCTTTCACAAAGCGCCAAAGCCTGGCTCGCCTGTTGTGAGGGGTTTAGCACAGACCTGTAGCCGTTATATCTATGCCTGATGGCGCTACGCTTATCAGGCCTACGGGCACAGTGCAATTTGTAGGCCGGATAAGGCGACTGCCACCATCCGGCAATTCACCTATGCCTGATGGCGCTACGCTTATCAGGCCTACAGGCGCTCACCTGTATTTAGTTCGCTGATTTCTCCTGCCCAGTCTTGCGGATACATCCCATTCTTCACGTCACGATGAAAAGTTGAAAATGGCCAGTCTTTCACTTGTTTAACCCAACCGTGCTTTACGGGATTGATGTAAATATATTCAACATGCCGCGGGTAATCATTGTGGTCGCGAATCGTATGCTCCCAAAAACGGGGTTGCCATATCTTCTGCAATCCCAGCGACTTTGAAAAATGCTTTTTGATTTCTCGCCAACGAGAAGAAAAATCATATTCGTCAGCAGGTAAAGTCCAGACGCTATGCATATGTTCAGGCAGAACGACCCATGCATTGATATCAAAAGGTTTCTCTCGTCTCACCACCACAATTGCAGAACGAAGCGCTGCAATATGGATAGTCAAAAGATGGCTTTTGCGATTGTGCAGGTTAACGGTAAAAAACCACGTTCCACCTTTACAATAATTTCGTCGATAGTCGGACATATCTCTCCCTTTTCTCGCGAACGTAAGCGAAAAAGGGGAGATTCACAATAATGAGGGTTTAATTCAGGAACGCGGCTCGCAAAGATTCAGTAGGCCCGGTAAGAGCAGCGCCACCGGGCAATTGCTCTACTGATTCTCTATCAACAGCGCTTCCAGCAAATCCAGGTCATGCAGCAATTTCTGCAAGGTTTCATTGCTGATTTCACGGGTCGCACGCAGATGGTACAACTCCGCACGTTCAGAGCGCAGCGCCGCAAGGCGGAAGCGCCGTTCGAGGTTCTCTTCCTGCAATGAACTTTCGACATCGTTTCGGCCGTCAGCACGACGTCGCAGGTTACCAATGACCCGCGAGCTCACCTCGGTCAGCAACTGGTTATCGATGTTCTCTTCCGTATCCGCCGCCAGACGCTCTTCCATTTTCTGAATCGCGACAATCGCCACTTCTGCCGTTGCCGCACGCGCAATCCGCTCCTCTTTCAACTGCTGCGAGTGGTCCGCTACCTCCAGATGTTGCAGCAGAATTGGCAGCATCACCACGCCGACAAACAGCGAGAACAGAATCACACCCGCCGCCAGAAACACCAGCTCATAGCGCGCCGGGAAGACATTCCCGTCCGGCAACAATAGTGGAATAGACAGCACACCGGCCAGCGTTATCGCCCCACGTACGCCTGCAAAGGAGGCGATGAGGATTTCACGCGTGGTCCAGGAACCAAACTCCATCGGCTTCTTCTTCAGGAACTTCATGCTGAAGTTTTTCATGGTCCACAGCCAGCCGAAGCGCACCAGCATCAGCGCCACATAAATCAGCACGATATCGGTAAACAGCATCCAGATTTCGACGTTTGGATCGGCCTCCGCCGCCACCAGCGACGACTCCAGAATCCCAGGAAATTGCAGCCCCAACAGCAAAAAGACCATGCCGTTAAAGACAAACTCCAGCATCGCCCAGGTACTGTTCGCACGTAAACGCATCGCCAGCGGCGCGCGACGCATAACGCCGGAACGGGTGATGGTCATCCCGGCCGCCACAGCGGCAAGGATACCGGACACACCGATATGTTCCGCGATCAGGTATGAAGCGAACGGCAACAGGAACAGCAGGACGATTTGCGTCGCGGGCTCATCGCCGCCCCAACGGCTGAGGAAACGCAGCGAACGGCCATACAGCCAACTGACCACGAAGCCTGCCAGGATACCGCCAATCGCCACTTTGAAGAATTCCAGGGTCGCGCCGCCGACGGTAAAGACCATTGTGCCCATGGCAACCGCCACGGCAAACTTCAGGGCTACCAGGCCGGAGGCGTCGTTCATTAGCGCCTCACCTTGCAAAATCCCCATGATTTTCTTCGGAATACGGCCTTCACCGACAATGCCGGAAAGCGCCACGGCATCCGTTGGCGACAGCACGGCAGCCAGCGCAAAGGCAGGTATTAACGGAATGCCCGGCACCATCCAGTAGATGAGGAAGCCAATCCCGACCACGGTAACGACCACGAGCGCCAGCGCCAGGCCAAAAATCTCTCGCCCATGCTCGAGGAATTCGCGTGTTGGCGTCTTCCAGCCATCGGCGAACAGCAACGGGGGGATGAACAGAACCAGGAACAGTTCCGGGTCGAACTCCACATGCAAACCAAACGTCGGCCACGCCAGTAACGCGCCGATGGCGATCTGCATGAGGGGTAATGGAAGCTGGAAGGGTAATACACGCGTAAATACCCCGGACAGCGAAACCACAAGGGTCATAATGAGTATTGTGAAGAATATTTCCATGCGTTCCCTGTTTGCGATGTTTCTTATGTGTGTATGAAGCGTCGTGCCTCAATTTTACCTTTCCCAGAGTATCGCAAAAGACAACGAAATGTGTTCTGAAAATAAAAACGGGCGGCAAATGCCACCCGTTTTCAGAACCAAATGTAAAATCAGATGGCCCAACCGCCCGCATAGAAGGCAACCAGCGCCACGGCGATCACCACCGTGCCGATATTCAGCTTACGCCATTCACCGGAAACCAGACGGCCGATCACCAGAGTGGCGAAACCGATCATGATGCCGGTCACGATGTTACAGGTCAGCACGATAAATACCGCGGTGACCAACCCGGCCATGGCATCGACAAAATCAGCAAAGTCGATTTTTGCCACGTTGCTCAGCATCAGCAGACCCACATACATCAGCGCAGGTGCCGTCGCGTAGCCCGGAACCAGATAAGAGAGCGGAGAGAGGAACAGGATCAACAGGAACAGTACGCCGACGGTGATCGCCGTCAGGCCGGTTTTACCGCCTGCCGCCGTGCCCGCAGCGGATTCGATGTAGACCGCAGCCGGAGCCGCACCCACCAGGCCAGAGAAGACACTGCTTAAGGAGTCTGTGGTCAGCGCTTTACCACCGTCGATAATCTGCCCGTCTTTGTCGAGCAGGTTCGCCTGCCCCGCTACCGCACGGATAGTGCCGGTGGCGTCAAACACCGCCGTCATCACCAGCGCCAGAACGCTAGGCAGGACAATCGGGTTGAGTGCGCCCATGATATCCAGGCTGCCAATCAGTGAGTTGCCATTCTCATCGCTCAGCGACGGCATCGCGAAAAAGCCGGAGAATTTCACTGCCGGATCAAACGCCAGACCCACCAGCGATATACCGATGATGGTCAGCAAAATACCGCCAGGCACCTTCAGTTTTTCCAGGCCGATAATGACTGCCAGCCCCACGAGCGACATGATCACCGGGAAGGTGGCAAAGTCACCCAGCGCAACGGGTAAACCGTCCAGCGGATTTTTAATAACCAGACCCACGCCGTTTGCCGCAATCAGCAATAAAAACAGCCCGATACCAATGCCGGTACCGTGCGCCACGCCTTGCGGCAGATTGCGCAAGATCCAACTACGGATCCCGGTGGCAGAGATAATGGTGAATAGCACGCCCATCAGGAACACTGCCCCCAGCGCTACTGGAACGCTGATCTGCTGTCCCAACACCAGGCTGAATGCCGTAAAGGCGGTTAATGAGATTGCGCAACCAATCGCCAATGGCAGATTCGCCCACAGCCCCATCAGTATTGAGCCCAGACCCGCGACCAGACAGGTCGCAACGAATACCGCTGCAGGCGGGAATCCGGCCTTGCCCAACATACCCGGCACTACGATGACGGAGTAGACCATCGCCAGAAACGTGGTTAAGCCCGCGACCACTTCCTGACGAACAGTGCTTCCACGTTGTGAAATTTTAAACCAGGCGTCAAGCGAACCGCCGGTACGCGCTGAAGGCGTAGACATAGAAAACATCCCCTGAGAGTTTATTTTGCGTCCTCATGCGTGGTGGACATTCCACTGCCAGCCTAACGTCAACTCCATGTGCTCTGATTGCAACAATTCGGGGTGTCGCAAAAAGCAAACGTTTAGCTCCGCGCATGAAAAACGGGTAGTAAAAAAAAGCAAACGATTATCTAGCGATCATATGCCGGTTTTCAACTGAACTTTGTCGCTTTTTACGCATTTCTTACGATTACGCTGAAGAATTCGCCAACTGATGCGCAAACGTTATCGTTACTGCGCAATCTGATAACATATTTTCGATTAGTGAGCCAAATATGCGTGACTGTCATTATTCACACGAGAAAATTGAGGGAGATGACAAAAATATTTTGCCTAAAAAAACGCCACCCGGACTGGTAAAAGGAATAGCGCGGCATACAATTAAAGTATCAACACAAACCGGAACCTCCACCATGTGCTCGAATGAGGGGTGTTGACGTCGGGGGAAACCCTCCCGTCACCAGCGGGATAGAGAGAAAGACAAAGACCGGAAAACAAACTAAAGCGCCCTTGCGGCGCTTTAGTTTTATGCGGATTTTACGGCCGGATGAACGCTTTTAGCGGGAGTACGATGCCTAATCATCTTCCAGCAAACGCGCGCCCGTCCCCTGCTCGCCAAGCTGATCGCCCGGATTTCGCAGTGGGCAATCGCTGCGCGACAGACACCCGCAGCCAATGCAGCCGTCCAGTTCATCCCGCAGTGCCACCAGCGTATGGATGCGTCGATCCAACTCTTCCCGCCACTGCGAGGAAAGTTGCTTCCACTCTTTGGCACTGAGCGTGTGCCCTTCCGGCAGGACACCTAGCGCTTCACTGATGGTGGCCAGCGGGATACCGATCCGTTGCGCAATTTTGATAATAGCGACATATCGCAGCACATCACGCTTATATCGCCGCTGGTTGCCGCTGTTACGCGTGCTGCTAATTAACCCTTTGCTTTCATAGAAATGCAGCGCCGAAACCGCGACGCCGCTGCGCTTTGCGACTTCGCCTGGCGTCAACATTGCTTTTATACGGGGTAATTTCTTTTCCATAAATCGCTTTACCTCAAGTTAACTTGAGGAATTATACTCGCCCGCAGACTAAAGATGAATCGAACACTGAAAAAGAGGCAGCCATATGTCCCATCAGCAAATTATTCAGACCCTTATTGAATGGATTGATGAACATATCGACCAACCGCTTAACATTGATGTGGTCGCGAAAAAATCAGGCTATTCAAAGTGGTATTTACAGAGGATGTTCCGGACGGTGATGCGCCAGACGCTGGGCGACTATATCCGACAGCGTCGGCTTTTGCTGGCGGCAGTGGAACTACGCAATACCGAACGCCCTATTTTCGATATTGCGATGGACCTGGGGTATGTTTCACAACAGACCTTCTCCCGCGTCTTTCGCCGGGAGTTTGATCGCACACCGAGCGATTATCGCCACCGCCTGTGATCTTACTGGCCGCCCTGATGCAAGCGTGAGGGCGGCTGTTGCAGCCACTGGATGAGCTCCTGCGGCGGTAACGCTTTCGCAAAATACCAGCCCTGGCAATACTGAACACCGCGTTTCAGCAGCCAGTTCACCTGTTCAACCGTTTCGACGCCTTCGGCAATGGTTTTCAGACGCAGACTTTGCGCCATCTCGATAATATGTTCCGCAATTAAATGGCTGGTACTGTTCGTCGTCAGGGTATCGATAAAGGATTTGTCGATCTTGAGAATGTCGACGTTCAGTGAGTAAAGGTTATACAAGTTTGAATACCCGGTACCGAAATCATCGATCGCCACTTCATAGCCCGCCAGACGAAACGCCTGAATCACTGGCGTCATTTTCGATACATCAATAAAGTCCCTTTCCGTGACTTCCACTTTAATTTGTTGCGCAAGCACACCGTGTTCACGCGCTTTTTCCGTGATCATGGCAATGAGACGTGAGCAGTGAAAGTCAGAAGCCGACAGGTTGATGGAGATATACAATTGCCGATGTAAGGCCAGAAACGCGCCCATCTCGCGGAATACCTCTTCAACCACGTAGTCTGTGATTTGCGCAATCATCCCCTCTTTTTCCGCCAGCGGAATGAACTCGGTCGGGCTCATCACCTGACCATTATCTCCCGGCCAGCGTAAGAGCGCTTCAGCCCCTACGCAATTTTCATTTTTGATATCCATGATCGGTTGATAATAGAGGCGAAGCTGGCGCTGTCTGAGTGCCCGTTGCAACATTCGATGCGGCGAATAATACCGTTGCCGTGCACGCGACCATAGCAGTAGTAGCAAAATACTGCTGACGAGGGCGAACGGGAGCATCACGACAATTTGCTGATAACGATTCTGATAAAACCGGGCCATGGCGGTAAACACAATCACGGCAATGGGACGTTTCGTGGAATGGACTATCGCGTAAAATCGGCCATTCTGCTGAAAGATGGGGAGATCTTCTCGCACCAGCGGTAATAACTCATTGACCCAGGCCTGTTCACTGACCGAGAAAAACGTGTCCGTCACCGTATCGTAAACGCCCCAGGCAAGCGTCGCGTCATCCGACATAACCTCGCTATAAGATAATGGGTTAATCACCGCGACATAGTTCCCGCGCTGCATATACGTCATTTTATAGCCGGTAAAAAAAGGCGTATCGCGATAGTAATAAAGGGAGAGGTTTGGTTTTCGCTTATAGTCTGCCGTTGGCATTATATAAGGCGTGGCTGGCAGCATTACCGTGGAGCATAAAAAACGATCGCCCTGAGCATAAATTAGCTCACTGATATACAGACGCCCGCGAATAATATTTAACATTCTTTGTTGATGTGCCGGGGTACACGTTTGTCCCTGATACTGCTCAGCCGCATCGAGGGCTAAATCCGCCTGAAGAATGACCAGTTCTGTTTTATCTAACGCTAACTGCGCAAAGGTACGCAATTGGTTACTGGTTTCCGAGACGGCCCGCAGGTGGGCAAACCATAGCGCCAGCATCACGGAGAACAAAACCACCATGATGACCCCAAGGAACCTCAGCAACTTGCGTCGTGCCCGATGATTCATCTCAGCTAATATCCCTGCATATAATGTGCCCGTTATCATCAAGGCCGGTACTCAATCACACTGGCGATTACGTTGCATTAATCTATCAATATTAGCAACAGACTTTTGTATGCGTTAGTCCGATATTGCAGGATGGTGATAATATTCGACCGTAATGAAAACCTGAAGTGGTGATAATTTTATATTTCGGATATGACTCTATCCGAAAGGGGTAGATATTTTTGAAAATTCGTTGCCTCTTTCTCAAATCAAAATTACGTTTACTCTTTTTGCCTTTCCCATACTGGTAGAAGAAAAATACATTTTCAGTCAGTAAATCCACTGGCGAATAAGCATACAAATGTGATAAAGTTCACAAAAATCAATGAAAGAGAAACAGTGTTTCATTGAACGTCGAACTGAATGCCTGCCGATAGCCAGAGTGAACCACGCATACCGTGAAATGCCGCGCTGTCCAGGGCACCTGCTATTCTCAGAGGAAATCTTGCATGGCAACCATCACCACTAGTGTGGTTCTTCTCCGCTGGCCCCTGCTGAGCGCTGTGCTCATGTTTTTAGCCAGCACGCTCAATATTCGCTTTCGCAAATCTGACTATATTGGTCTGGCCGTAATCAGCAGCGCTCTGGGCCTGGTTGCCGCCTGCTGGTTTGCAACGGGTTTACTGGGGATCACGATGATGGACGTTTCCGCCATCTGGAAAAACATCGAATCTGTGATGGTAGAAGTGATGAGTCAAACCCCGCCGGAATGGCCGATGGTATTGACGTAAAAAAGGCCTCCATAATGGAGGCCTTTTTTATAATGCGTTAGTTCACATGCATAGCATCAGAACGGAATATCGTCATCAAAGTCCATTGGCGGTTCGTTGGACGGTGCTGCCGGAGCAGACTGCTGCGGACGAGACTGAGCGCCGCCGCTGAACTGGTTACCGCCCTGCGGCTGCTGCGGCTGACCCCAGCCACCCTGCTGCTGTTGACCACCCGCTGCCGGCGCGCCGCCACCCTGACGGCCACCCAGCATCTGCATGGTGCCGCCAACGTTTACCACGACTTCGGTGGTGTATTTCTCAACGCCGGACTGATCGGTCCATTTGCGCGTACGCAGCTGACCTTCAATGTAGACCTGAGAACCTTTACGCAGATATTCGCTGGCAACTTCCGCCAGTTTGCCAAACAGCACAACGCGGTGCCATTCAGTCTGCTCTTTCATCTCGCCGGTCTGCTTATCACGCCAGGATTCGGAAGTAGCCAGCGTAATGTTGGCAACTGCGCCACCATTCGGCATGTAGCGTACTTCCGGGTCCTGGCCCAGATTACCCACGAGAATAACCTTATTTACGCCTCTGCTGGCCATGATCGAGTCTCCTGAAAAAACATTTCTTATAAGTGTAAACGCGCGATTGTAGCATTACCAATAGCGGTTTTACTACGTTGTGACGCGGATTCCGCGAAACAACCTCAGCCGGACATTGTTACACAAGACACTGCGTTTTGCATTCCAATACTGTATATCCATTCAGGTTATATTGTGTCATAATTAACCGTTTGTGATCGCCGGTCGCACTATGCATGCAGCCGGGCAAGTAGCGTTTAATCCGGGAAAGGTGAATGGATAAGATCGAAGTTCGGGGCGCCCGCACCCATAATCTCAAAAACATCAACCTCGTTATCCCCCGCGACAAGCTGATTGTCGTGACCGGGCTTTCGGGTTCAGGCAAATCCTCACTCGCTTTCGACACGCTGTATGCCGAAGGCCAGCGTCGTTACGTTGAATCCCTTTCCGCCTACGCGCGCCAGTTTCTGTCGCTGATGGAAAAGCCGGATGTCGACCATATTGAGGGGCTGTCACCGGCCATCTCTATTGAGCAAAAATCGACGTCCCATAACCCACGTTCGACGGTCGGTACCATTACCGAGATTCACGACTACCTGCGTCTGTTGTTTGCCCGCGTTGGCGAACCGCGCTGCCCGGATCACGATGTCCCGCTGGCGGCGCAGACGGTGAGCCAGATGGTCGATAACGTCCTGTCACAGCCCGAAGGCAAACGGCTAATGCTGTTAGCTCCCGTGATTAAAGAACGTAAAGGCGAGCACACTAAAACGCTGGAGAACCTGGCAAGCCAGGGGTATATCCGCGCCCGTATCGACGGCGAAGTCTGCGATCTCTCCGATCCGCCGAGCCTGGAACTGCAAAAGAAACACACCATTGAAGTGGTGATCGATCGTTTCAAAGTCCGTGACGATCTCAGCACCCGTCTGGCGGAGTCCTTTGAAACCGCACTGGAGCTTTCCGGCGGTACCGCTGTCGTGGCTGATATGGACGATCCCAAAGCCGAAGAACTGCTGTTCTCCGCCAATTTTGCTTGTCCGATTTGCGGCTACAGCATGCGTGAACTGGAACCTCGCTTGTTCTCGTTCAACAACCCGGCGGGCGCCTGTCCGACCTGCGATGGCCTCGGCGTACAGCAGTATTTTGACCCGGACCGCGTGATTCAGAACCCTGAGCTGTCGCTGGCAGGCGGCGCGATTCGCGGTTGGGATCGCCGCAACTTCTACTATTTCCAGATGCTGAAATCCCTGGCCGAACACTACAAGTTCGACGTTGACGCGCCGTGGGGAAGCCTGAGCGCGAACGTACATAAAGTGGTGCTGTACGGTTCCGGCAAAGAGAGCATTGAATTCAAATACATGAACGATCGCGGCGATACCTCCGTGCGGCGTCATCCGTTCGAGGGCGTGCTGCATAACATGGAGCGCCGTTATAAAGAGACGGAGTCCAGCGCGGTACGCGAAGAGTTAGCCAAGTTCATCAGCAACCGTCCCTGCGCCAGTTGTGAAGGCACGCGTCTGCGTCGTGAAGCGCGCCATGTCTTCGTTGAGAACACGCCGCTGCCGACCATTTCCGATATGAGCATCGGACATGCGATGGACTTCTTTACCAATCTCAAGCTTGCAGGCCAGCGCGCAAAGATTGCGGAAAAAATCCTCAAAGAGATTGGCGACCGTCTCAAGTTCCTGGTGAACGTCGGGCTGAATTACCTGACACTGTCGCGTTCAGCAGAAACGCTTTCCGGTGGGGAAGCCCAGCGTATCCGTCTGGCAAGCCAGATTGGCGCCGGTCTGGTTGGCGTGATGTACGTACTGGATGAGCCGTCCATCGGCCTTCATCAGCGTGATAACGAGCGCCTGCTGGGAACGCTGATCCACCTGCGTAATCTCGGAAATACAGTGATTGTGGTGGAGCACGATGAAGACGCCATTCGCGCCGCTGACCACGTGATTGACATCGGCCCGGGTGCAGGCGTACACGGCGGTGAAGTCGTTGCCGAAGGCCCCCTTGATGCCATTATGGCGGTACCGGAATCGCTGACCGGCCAGTACATGAGCGGTAAGCGCAAAATTGAGGTGCCAAAACAGCGCGTTCCTGCCAATCCGGAGAAGGTGCTTAAACTGACCGGCGCGCGCGGTAACAACCTGAAAGACGTGACGCTGACGCTGCCCGTCGGCCTGTTCACCTGTATTACGGGTGTTTCCGGTTCCGGTAAATCAACGCTTATCAACGATACGCTGTTCCCGATTGCCCAGCGCCAGCTGAACGGGGCGACTATCGCTGAACCTGCCCCGTACCGCGACGTGCAGGGACTGGAGCATTTCGACAAAGTTATTGATATAGACCAGAGCCCAATCGGTCGAACGCCGCGTTCTAACCCGGCGACCTATACCGGCGTATTCACGCCCGTGCGTGAACTGTTTGCGGGCGTTCCGGAATCTCGTTCACGCGGCTATACGCCGGGGCGCTTCAGCTTTAACGTGCGCGGCGGGCGCTGCGAAGCGTGTCAGGGCGACGGCGTCATTAAAGTCGAGATGCACTTCCTGCCGGATATTTACGTGCCGTGCGATCAGTGCAAAGGCAAACGCTATAACCGCGAAACGCTGGAAATTAAGTACAAAGGCAAAACCATCCATGAAGTGCTGGATATGACTATTGAAGAAGCCCGTGAGTTCTTCGATGCCGTACCGGCGCTGGCGCGTAAGCTGCAAACGCTGATGGACGTTGGCCTGACCTACATCCGCCTCGGCCAGTCCGCGACAACCCTTTCCGGTGGGGAAGCCCAGCGCGTGAAGCTGGCGCGCGAGCTGTCGAAGCGCGGCACCGGGCAGACGCTCTATATCCTGGATGAACCGACCACCGGCCTGCATTTTGCTGATATCCAGCAACTGCTGGACGTACTGCATCAGCTGCGCGATCAGGGCAACACTATCGTGGTGATCGAGCACAACCTGGACGTCATTAAGACAGCGGACTGGATTGTCGACCTCGGGCCTGAAGGCGGTAGCGGCGGCGGGGAAATCCTGGTTTCCGGCACGCCAGAAACCGTTGCGGAGTGTAAAGAGTCACACACCGCCCGCTTCCTGAAACCGATGCTGTAATAATGCCCGATGGCGCTGCGCTTATCGGGCCTACAAATCGCAATACCCTGTAGGCTCGATAAGACGCATCCGGTACAACGACTCAGGGCAACGCCAGCAGTTTGCGTTTCTCTTCCGGCAAGGTATTCACCGCCTGTTGATACGACGCATCCACCAGATAATAGATTTGCGAATCGGGTAACGATCCGTCGAGATAGACAGTGCTCCAGTGCGCCTTGTTAAGATGGCGACTTGGACGCACATCGCTATGCTGTTGGCGAAGCAGTTCCGCCAGTTCAGGGCTGGTTTTCAGAGACACCGCCGGGCGTTCTTCCACCTCTTTCACCATGGCAAACAGGACATCTTCGACTTTAATTTGTGTCGCTTTCCAGTCACTGTGAACGCTCTGCTCTGCGCCGGATTTCGCCATACAGTACTGCAGTAACTCCGAATTGGTCATTGTGGTTCCCCTTTCAAGTCTGTTACTTCACTGAAAATCTCTTCTCTTCAGTTTGCAGTAAGACAAGGAAAGGTAAAAGCCAACAGCACCATTTTGTTTAAAAAAGAGCCAAAATGAGTATGCGTGGTGAATGTCGGTGTTAGTATTCCGAATTCACAATTACCTCTTCGCCAAATTGTCCCGCCTGCGGTAATGGTCGGTAGGTGGAGTTAGAGGCGCGCAGAATGCGGATCCCACGAACACTTACCTCACGAGCAGCGGCAATGTCGTTGTCCGAATCGCCATAAAACATGCGAATGCTTTTATCCTGCAACCACTGAGTCTTGGTATTCTGCCCTGGCTTATCGCCTGCAAAAATAACAGGGTTCATGTTGGCGGCCGGGATGTGGAAGTTGTCCGCCAGCGTTTTCGAGACAGTTTCCGTTTTCGTCGGGCTACGTCCGGTCACAAAGAAGATGCTGTCGCCACGGCGGATGTGCATGTCGATAAGCTGACGCGCCACTTCTTTAGGAATGCTGAACTCGTCCCAACCGTTATTCATCTTCTCCCAGAACGTCGGATTCTTCAGATAATCTTCGCTGTCCGGTGAGTACATCTTTTTACCGCGCCAGAATCCGGGACTGGAAAAAAGAACGGTATCATCAATATCAAACCCGACTGCCATCGGCGGACGTCCCGTCAGGCTGTTTTCAATCTGAGCAACAGAAACCCAGTGGACAGGCGCTTGTTCAGCGAGTTTTGCGACGTTAACGCCAGGATTAAGCGGAGAGGGTGAAGAGGCCAGCGTGCCAGGAGAATGGCTTAGCGTGGCAAAGAAGCAAAGGGCACTCAGGGCCAGTGTGGTCTTACGCATGTTTTTCCCTGTAAAGTCATTTAGTTATAATTTTAATAGTACGACTGCTCTGTAACGTTGTGACCATAACCCCGGCAGCAGGTGAAGGGAAGATTTTTCTGCGAAATTTGTCGGCCGGATAAGCATTAATGCCATCCGGCACAACATTACATCACGGCGGCGAAAGCCTTTGCGACACGCTGGACGTTAGCGGAATTCAGTCCCGCCACGCACATACGTCCACTGGCGATCAGGTAAACGCCGAACTCATCGCGCAGACGGTCGACCTGCGCTGAGGTCAGTCCGGTATAGCTGAACATGCCGCGTTGCTTCAGCAGGTAGTCAAAATTGCGGCCCGGAATAGCTGTCGTGAGCACTGCCACCAGCTCATGACGCATCGCCAGAATGCGCTTGCGCATACTTTCCACTTCTGCCAGCCAGTCTGCTTTCAGTGCGTCATCGCCAAGCACCGTCGCCACCACCTGCGCGCCAAAGTTTGGCGGGCTGGAGTAGTTCCGGCGTACCGTGGCTTTCAGTTGACCAAGTACACGACTCGCCGTTTCGCTGTCTTCACAGACCACGGAAAGTCCGCCAACGCGCTCACCATACAGAGAGAAGATCTTCGAGAACGAATTGCTGACCAGCGCAGGCAGTCCGGCACTGGCAATGGCGCGGATCGCGTAGGCGTCGTCTTCCATTCCAGCACCAAAGCCCTGATAGGCGATATCAAGGAACGGGATCAGGTCGCGCGCTTTCAGGATTTCGATCACTGCATCCCACTGGTCGGGCGTTAAATCCGCACCGGTGGGGTTATGGCAGCAGGGATGCAGCAGCACGATGCTGCGCGTCGGGAGCGTTTTCAGAAACGCCAGCAGATCGTTGAATCGTACGCCGTTTGTCGCTTCGTCATACCACGGATAAGTGCCGACGCTGAACCCGGCTCCTTCGAAAATCGCGATATGGTTTTCCCACGTTGGATCGCTCACCCAGACACCGGCGTCAGGAAAATAACGCTTCAGGAAATCCGCGCCCACTTTCAGTGCGCCAGAACCGCCCAGCGTCTGGATCGTCGCCACGCGCTGCTGCTGGAGTACAGGATGGTCAGCACCAAACAACAGCGGCGCGATGGTGTGCCGATAGCTGTTTAACCCTTCCATCGGCAGATACAGCGAGGCACCGTGCGACTCAGCGTTAAGGCGGGCTTCGGCTTCGGCCACAGCCTTGAGCTGCGGGATGATGCCGTCTTCGTTGTAATACAGACCAATACTGAGATTGACTTTGTCACTGCGCGGATCTTCTTTGAACCGCTCCATGAGCGACAGAATCGGGTCGCCAGCGTAGGCGTCAACTTTTTGAAACACGCGATGGTTCTCCAGGTTTACAGGCAGGGGTTAAAACACAATAAACCGGATGTGAGAGAAGATCGAGAGGATGTTGACGGGAAACTGTTGCTTTTTACCTGATGGAGCGGCGTGTTATCCGGCAAGGAAAACAGAGCCCCGTAGGCCCGGTAAGCGCCAGCGCCACCGGGCAAATTGCCGGATGGCGGCTGCGCCTTATCCGGCCTACAGTGACGTTAACTCACGCCGGAAAGCCGTGCGATTAATCGATGTATTGCATCGCTACTCGCGACGTCAGGCGAGTAATGAGTTCGTAAGCGCTAACTTTGGTGATTTCCGCAATGCGCTCAACCGGTAGACCTTCACCCCATAAAATGACCGGGTCGCCCGCTTTATCCGTGGCCTGCGGGCCTAAATCCACGCAGATCATATCCATGGCAACACGTCCGACAATCGGGACTTCGCGCCCGTTCACCAGCACCGGCGTACCAGAAGGGGCGGCGCGAGGATAACCGTCGCCATAGCCCATGGCAACCACCCCGAGACGCGTGTCACGCTCGCTGATCCACGTTCCGCCGTATCCGACCGGCTCTCCCGTTTTGTGCTCACGCACGGCGATCAGGCTGGAGGTCAATGACATCACCGGCTGGCAGCCAAAGTCAGCCCCGGTGGACTGATTTTCCAGCGGCGATACGCCGTAGAGAATAATCCCCGGACGCGCCCAGTCAAAATGCGACTGCGGCCATAGCAAAATCCCACCGGACGCGGCGATGGAGCGTTGCCCCGGCTTGCCTTCGCAAAAGGTGTTGAAGATATCGAGCTGCCTTTCGGTTGCGCCACATTCCGGCTCATCCGCACGCGCGAAATGGCTGACGATATTGACCGGCTGGCGTACGTTTTTACACTGCGAGAGTCGCTGATAAAAGGCCTCGGCTTCCTCAGGAAGCACGCCCAGACGGTGCATGCCGGTGTCGAGTTTCATCCACACCGTGACCGGTTCTACCATTTCGGCGGATTCAAGCGCGGCAAGCTGCTCCTCGTTATGCACTGCAGTTTGCAGGTGCTGCTCGGCAATAAGCGGCAGATCGGAGGCCTCAAAAAAACCTTCCAGCAGCAAGATCGGCTGCGTGATCCCGCCCGCGCGCAGGCGCAGGGCTTCTTCGAGACGCGCAACGCCAAAAGCGTCAGCATCGGGGAGCGTTCGCGCGGTTTCTAACAAACCGTGTCCGTAGGCGTTCGCTTTCACGACCGCAACCAGCTTACTGGCAGGTGCCAGTTCACGCAGGCGTTGCAGGTTGTGTCGCAGAGCGCGGCGGTTGATAACTACTGTTGCCGCTTGCATTTATATTCCTTAATAAAAAGACTCTCCAAAATCATTCGCGTTGCAGGAAGGCGACAAGCCCGTGAATCCCCGGGAGCTTAGTAAACTAAGTGACCGGGGTGAGCGGGCGCAGTCAACACCCCTGCGGCGTGAAGGATGACGGAGAGTTATTCATCATCATATTGAGGACCGGCATAGTTGTCGAAACGCGACCACTGTCCGTTAAAGGTCAGACGTACCGTACCGATGGGGCCGTTACGCTGCTTACCAATAATGATTTCCGCGATCCCTTTCAGGTCGCTGTTCTCGTGATAAACCTCGTCACGATAGATAAACATGATCAGGTCGGCGTCCTGTTCGATGGAGCCGGATTCACGCAGGTCGGAGTTAACCGGCCGCTTATCGGCACGTTGTTCCAGCGAGCGGTTAAGCTGCGACAGCGCCACTACAGGCACCTGGAGCTCTTTTGCCAGCGCCTTCAGCGAGCGGGAGATTTCCGCAATCTCCAGGGTACGGTTGTCGGAAAGCGACGGTACGCGCATCAGCTGCAGGTAGTCGATCATGATAAGCCCGATGCCGCCGTGTTCACGGGCGATACGGCGCGCGCGGGAGCGCACTTCCGTCGGCGTCAGGCCAGAAGAGTCATCAATATAGATGTTACGTTTTTCCAGCAGGATCCCCATCGTGCCGGAAATGCGCGCCCAGTCCTCATCGTCGAGCTGACCGGTACGAATACGCGTCTGATCCACACGGGACAGCGATGCCAGAGAACGCATCATAATCTGTTCCGAGGGCATTTCGAGACTGAAGATCAGCACCGGCTTATCCTGCAACATCGCCGCGTTTTCGACGAGGTTCATCGCAAACGTGGTTTTACCCATCGACGGACGCGCCGCGACAATGATCAGATCCGACGGCTGTAAACCCGCGGTCTTTTTGTTGAGGTCGTCATAGCCGGTGTTTACACCCGTAACACCATCGTGCGGCTGCTGGAAGAGCTGTTCGATACGTGCGACGGTAGCGTCAAGCACTTCGGTAATGTTCTTCGGGCCTTCATCTTTATTGGCACGGCTTTCGGCAATTTTAAAGACGCGAGACTCGGCGAGATCGAGCAGATCTTCGCTGGTACGCCCCTGCGGATCAAAACCCGCATCGGCAATTTCATGGGCGACCGCAATCATGTCACGAACAACGGCGCGTTCGCGCACAATATCTGCATAAGCGCTGATGTTCGCCGCACTTGGCGTGTTTTTAGAAAGCTCGGCAAGATAGGCAAAACCGCCGACGCTGTCCAGTTGCCCCTGTCGCTCCAGCGATTCCGCGAGCGTAATCAGGTCGATAGGACTGCCGGTTTCCTGCAACCGCCCCATCTCGGTGAAGATGTGGCGATGCGGGCGGGTGTAAAAATCATCCGCTACGACGCGCTCGGCGACGTCGTCCCAGCGCTCGTTGTCCAGCATTAAACCACCCAACACCGACTGTTCCGCTTCAATCGAGTGCGGGGGTACTTTCAGCCCGGCGACCTGCGGATCGCGGTCCCGAACATCAGTCTGTTGTTTGTTGAAGGGTTTATTTCCTGCCATAGTGAATGGAGTTACCGAGACAATGATTGGTTCGCAAGATTACCACATTTCTGGAGGAATCATGGCAACACGAATTGAATTTCACAAGCATGGTGGCCCTGATGTGCTACAGGTCGCGGATTTTACGCCGAGAGACCCATCAGAGAACGAAATCCAGGTAGAAAACAAGGCGATTGGCATTAACTTTATCGATACCTATATCCGCAGCGGGCTCTATCCACCGCCGGTCTTACCGAGCGGTTTAGGGACCGAAGCAGCGGGCATCGTTAGTAAAGTGGGCAGCGGCGTCAGGCATATCAAAGCCGGGGATCGCGTGGTGTATGCTCAATCAGCCCTCGGCGCCTACAGCTCGGTGCATAACGTGCCGGCCGATAAGGTCGCTATTTTGCCCGATGCCATCTCCTTTGAGCAGGCTGCGGCCTCTTTTCTTAAGGGGCTTACTGTCTTTTATCTGCTGCGCAAAACGTATGAAATAAAACCCGACGAACCGTTTCTGTTTCACGCAGCGGCGGGTGGCGTGGGGCTTATCGCCTGTCAGTGGGCGAAAGCGCTGGGGGCTAAACTGATTGGCACCGTCGGCAGCGCGCAAAAAGCGCAGCGGGCGCTGGATGCTGGCGCCTGGCAGGTGATCAACTATCGTGAAGAGAACATTGTTGAACGGGTTAAAGAGATCACCGGCGGTAAAAAAGTGCGGGTGGTGTATGACTCGGTTGGTAAAGACACCTGGGAAGCCTCTCTGGACTGTCTACAACGCCGTGGTCTGATGGTCAGCTTCGGCAACGCGTCCGGCCCAGTTACCGGTGTCAACCTGGGCATTCTGAACCAGAAAGGTTCACTGTACGCGACCCGCCCTTCTCTTCAGGGCTATATCACCAACGCCGAGGAGTTGACCGAAGCCAGTAATGAACTATTTTCACTGATTGCCAGCGGCGTGATTAAAGTGGATGTGGCGGAAAGCCAGAAATATGCGCTGAAAGATGCACGGCGCGCACACGAGGTCCTGGAGAGCCGGGCGACGGAGGGATCGAGCTTATTGATTCCTTAAGTCAGAAAGAAATTGGGCTTCCATCTGGGAAGCCCTTTCTTTTTTTGTTCGGCTGAATGTAGGGTACAGCGCGATGAATTTGTGAGACGCGCAATAGTGACAGATTTGCTTATCAATTCCTATTTGGTTCTAAAGGCAAAATCACAGGTTGTGATGAACCCCACAATCCCCTAGTAACGCCAGCGGTTACTGCGCTGATATTGCGGGATTTTTGGCGCTTTAATCGCCTTGATGACCCACACCACAGCAACGACCAACAGCAGCCATGGCAACAGCTTGAACATCAGCGCCAACATGCCGCCAAGGAACATCACCACGGTTGCCACGAACAGCGCAGCCAGAATGCCCAACAGCGACACGCCGGTCACCATCAGCATAAAAAAGAATCCCAGGATAAAAAGTAGTTCCAGCATGATGCTCTCCCATAACGTATTTTCCTGAAAGCATTACAAAAAACATGCCAAAATTAACCTGCTGATTTATCAACAAAACGCCCCGCGATTACTCGCAGGGCGTGGTGAAATTGACTAACTTTTAGTGAAATTTTAACGTTTGTCGGCAACCAGCTTCAGCGCATGTTCCAGGACGTGGATATCTGCCCCGGCTTTATGGGCGTTTTCGCTCAGATAACGACGCCACTGGCGCGCCCCCGGTATTCCCTGGAACAGGCCCAGCATATGGCGGGTAATATGACCAAGGTAGGTCCCCTGGCTCAGTTCGCGCTCAATGTACGGGTACATGGCCCGCACGACGGCAACCGGATCGGCATCCGCAGTGGTTGCGCCAAAAATTTCACGATCCACTGAGGCCAGAATGCCTGGGTTTTGATAGGCTTCGCGTCCAACCATCACGCCATCCATATGTTCAAGGTGCGCTTTCGCCTCTTCCAGGGACTTAATGCCGCCGTTAATGGACATAGTTAAATGGGGGAAATCTCGCTTAAGCTGATAGACACGCGGATAGTCAAGCGGTGGGATCTCGCGGTTTTCTTTCGGGCTTAAGCCAGAAAGCCATGCCTTACGGGCATGAATGATAAACATCTCGCATTCGCCGTGACCGGAAACCGTATTGATGAAATCACACAAAAATTCGTAACTGTCCTGGTCGTCAATGCCAATGCGCGTCTTCACCGTCACGGGAATCGACACCACATCACGCATCGCCTTCACGCAGTCAGCGACCAGTTGTGCATTCCCCATAAGACAGGCGCCAAACATACCGTTCTGCACGCGATCGGACGGGCATCCCACGTTGAGGTTGATCTCGTCATAACCGCGTTCTTCCGCCAGTTTTGCACAGTGCGCCAATGCAGAGGGGTCGCTCCCGCCTAATTGCAGGGCAAGCGGATGTTCTTCATCGCTGTACGCCAGGTAATCGCCTTTGCCATGAATGATTGCGCCTGTTGTCACCATCTCGGTGTAGAGCAGCGTCTGGCGAGACAGCAGGCGCAAAAAGTAGCGGCAGTGCCTGTCGGTCCAGTCGAGCATCGGCGCGATGGAGAAACGGTGTGCAGGGAAGGCTGTTTGTAATTCAGGTGACATGGCGATTTTTTGAGCATCAGGTGAATTGGGGGCGCTACTATAGCATAAAGGTAAACCGGAGACGTAACCGTCTCCGGTGCCTCATCAGAAGGTCATACTGAGCTGCGCACCTGCGCCCCACGTTTCGTCTTCGCCGTACAGACCCATCAGGTCCACATGGACGCGGTTGAAGGGCGCAAACCCAACACCACCGGTAAAGACGTTGCTGTCGTTCGCCTTGACGTCAGCACGGTAACCTGCGCGGACCGCCAGCCAGTTCAGCGGGCGAACTTCGGCACCGACACCGACGTACTGGGAGTTATCTTCGCTCTTAAAGCCTTTGGTTTCCGTTAAATCGCCATCTGCCGTGAGCGTTACCAGGTCGTTATGCCAGGCGACGCCTGCGGTGACCAGCGGGCGGATCTGATAAGTATCTTTATAATCGCGCGTTTCACCGGTTAAACCGTGGGTGATGTAAATCGATTTGGTATCGATATCACGCGAGATAAGGTTTTGCCCACTCACGCCCACCGTCCAGTTTTCGCCAAAATCCGCCGCAATCCCGGCGTCTACGTTAAAACCGGTGTCATCGTTACGATAGCGGCTACTGTTCCAGTCACTGCTGTCGTAGTTATAGATGGAAGTCGTGTAATTATAGAGCCAGGTTTTTTGCAGCTTCGGCGTCACGCCAATCGACAGCGGCACATCGCCAACCTCAAACTGCCGCGCCACTGCAACACCATAGTCCGAAACGATCGCCGCGCGCCCGGAGGCCGTAGAATTCAGGTGTTTAGTGATTTCATCCGACCCCTGCAACGCCGCCCGGCCCGCTTCAACCAGCGCATAGGCATCGCTTCCTTCAATTCTGCGCAGATAATCGATATCCCCTTGATCAATGGACGAGCTTACGCGACCGTGCGCATAGCCTTTCGCAACAAACGCCACGGATAACACATCGTTGGGAATGCTGACCGCAAGTCCGGCCCCCGCGTTGGCATGTGCCGTTTTACCCTTCAGGTATTCCAGTTCGTCGGCCAGATCGCGCGCCGCCCCCTGGAACTGGTTCAAAACACCGCCGGGGTTAAGCAGAATGTCACCAGGGGTCAGATTATCAACAACATCATCGTAGTAATCGATTTTGTCACTGATATCGTCAATTTCATCCTGGAGATTATCCTTGTCGGTAATTTGCGCACCAACCGCGGGAAGGATGACGGTAATGCTGTCCTCGGGCTTCGCTTTTGCCAGCAAAGCCGGGTTGATGAGGACACCACTACCATAATGTGCTGAAGCTACGCCCGTTCCGCCCATCGCGTCGTTGCGCGCTTCCGCCCAGGTATTCGCCGCGTTCGCCTGTTGCGACACTAAGAACGAAACCGCGACTGCCACCACCGAAAAGTTAAAATTTTTATTCACAGTAGACCCGTTTTTATTTGCAGGTGAAGAAACACCTCTGCCAGTATCAACGCAGCAGAGAAGAACTTTTGCTGTGAAAAAAACACTAAAAACCGCGCTATTCGCCCCATGCTGAAGACAACTGAAGCGTTCTCTTTTTGTGATGTACCTCAATATGTATAGAAGACTTTGTAAGGTCCGCAAAGATTAGCAGGCGATATATCGTCTGAAATGGCGACTCTGGCTGGATCTCGGCGTTTCCTGCATAACATGATAAAGTGAGGGTTTATCACCCTACGCAAACCAAGGTGCCCCATGGAAAAGCCCACAACGCAAGAACTGTTAGCGCAAGCTGAAAAATTGTGCGCGCAACGCAATGTGCGACTGACTCCACAGCGCCTTGAAGTTTTACGCCTGATGAGCCTGCAGGAAGGCGCGATTAGCGCTTACGATCTGCTCGATCTTCTGCGTGAATCAGAGCCCCAGGCTAAGCCGCCAACGGTCTATCGCGCACTGGATTTTCTGCTTGAACAAGGTTTTGTGCATAAGGTGGAATCCACCAACAGCTATGTCATGTGCTATCTGTTCGATCAGCCAACCCATACCTCTGCGATGTTTATCTGTGACCGTTGCGGTGGGGTAAAGGAAGAGTGTGCGGAAGGGGTGGAAGATATCATGCATACGCTGGCCGCGAAGATGGGGTTCGCCCTTCGTCACAATGTGATTGAAGCGCATGGCCTCTGTTCTGCGTGTGTTGAAGTCGAAGCTTGCCGTCACCCTGGCGAGTGTCAGCACGATCATTCCATTCTGGTGAAAAAGAAATCTCGTTAAATAAGTGGGCGGCACCCTTGCGCCGCCCTGTGCAAACAATTGCGAATTCATTTCTGGATCCGCAGGCAAACGTAGTGGTTACCAGCGGTAGTCGTTACGGGTTTCCCAGTCACCGACCTCTTTTTCCGCCTGATCCTTCTGATAACCGTAGCGTTCCTGGATTTTACCTACCAGTTGGTCACGTTTACCTTCAATGACCGTCATATCATCATCGGTCAGTTTGCCCCATTGCTCTTTCACTTTACCTTTGAATTGTTTCCAGTTACCACCGGCTTCATCTTTATTCATCATAAAGTCCTCTTCGTTAGGCTGTGAATAGCGAGAGTAAACCGCCCAGCTTCGCTATTTTTTCTGCTGAACGTAATGATAAGTGTAGTCAGGAATCTCGGCTTAAAATCATTATTCGGAATTTTTAACCGTTACGTTGCCGAAAACCAGGTTCCGTTACGCCAGTGTCGACGCCAGATATAGGCTAAAGAGAGCCCGCGTAGCGCCAGAAAAACGGCTAACGCCAGCCACAAACCGTGGTTCCCGAGCAGAGGAAGTGCCAGTAAAGTTAACGCAAAACCACTGGCCGCGACCGCCATGCTGTTACGCATTTCTGCTGCGCGTGTCGCACCAATAAACATGCCGTCGAGCAGATAGCACCAGACGCCCACTAACGGCAGGATCACCTGCCAGATCAGGTAGCGATCGGCCAATATTTGAATCTCAGTCAGCGACGTCAGAAGAGCAATAATCTGTTCACCTGCGAGCAGATAGACCAGCGAAAACAGCAGTGCGACGACACCTGCCTGGCGACAGGCGGCGCGCCAGACATCCAGCAACTGGCTGCCGTCCCGTGCGCCATAGGCTTGCCCGGAATGCGCCTCTACGGCGTAGGCGAAGCCGTCCAGCGCGTAGGCGGTGAAGGTCAGCAGCGTCATCAGCACCGCGTTGACAGCGATAATATCGCTCCCCAGTCTGGCACCCAGTACGGTGATCGCGCCAAAGCAGAGTTGCAGCAGCAGCGAACGCAACATAATGTCGCGATTGAGCGCTAACAGACGCCGAAAATGGCCGCGCCAGGCCTGCTTTAACATAGCCGCGGTTATGCCGCGCAAATGAAGTACCTTTCGCACCATCAGCAGCCCAATCACTAACGTGGAGTATTCCGCAATGACCGTCGCCAGCGCAGCGCCCTGCACGTTCATGTGCAGACCCATCACCAGCCATAAATCGAGAACAATGTTCAGGATATTGCCGACAATCAACAGGATAACCGGCGCGCGAGCATACTGAACGCCCAGCAGCCAGCCGAGCAGAACCAGATTCGCCAGCGACGCCGGCGCACTTAACCAGCGAATCGCCAGGAAGCGTCTTGCCTGTTCCAGCACCGCTTCGCTGCCGCCAACAATATGCAGCGCCAGATCGATTATCGGGGTGCGTAAAAGCGCAATTAATGCCCCCACCCCCAGCGCAAGGATGAGCGGTTGTACCAGCGCACGCGCCAGTGCCTGTGGGTTCTTCGCACCAAACGCCTGTGCCGTTAGCCCAGTTGTGCTCATGCGTAAAAAGAGCAACAGCATAAACAGAAAGCTAGTGGCTGTTGCACCCACAGCCACACCACCCAGATAAACCGGGCTATCCAGGTGACCAATCACCGCAGTATCCACCAGTCCCAGCAGAGGAACCGTGATATTGGAGAAGATCATGGGTAAGGCGAGACGCCAGAGGGCTTTATCAGCAGGAGCAAAGAACGGCATGAGGAGAAGCCTGAGCAGGAGTGTTTAGGTTTTGAACGCATTTCGTAAGCCCGGTAAGCACAGCGCCACCGGGCTCGGTGTCGGATGTTGGCACAAACGCCTTATCCGAGTGTGAGGTATTACAGCCACTCACCGTTGCGGATCACGCCAACGGCTAAACCTTCGATGGTAAAGCTCTGCTCACGAAGATCCACGACGATAGGCTTAAATTCGCTGTTTTCTGGCAACAGTTCGACTTTATTGCCCTGTTTTTTCAGACGTTTTACCGTCACTTCGTCGTCGATACGGGCGACAACGACCTGACCATTACGCACATCCTGGGTTTTATGCACGGCCAGCAGATCGCCGTCCATAATACCAATGTCTTTCATTGACATGCCGCTAACGCGCAGCAGAAAATCGGCATTGGGTTTAAACAGAGAAGGATCGACCTGATAATGGCCTTCGATGTGCTGCTGCGCCAGCAGGGGTTCCCCCGCCGCAACGCGACCGACAAGCGGTAACCCTTCCTCTTCTTCATGCAGCAAACGAATGCCGCGAGAAGCGCCGGATACAATCTCAATGACACCTTTACGCGCCAGCGCCTTCAGATGTTCTTCAGCCGCGTTTGGGGAACGGAACCCCAAACGCTGCGCGATTTCCGCACGCGTCGGTGGCATGCCTGTCTGGCTGATGTGATCCCGAATGAGATCAAACACCTCTTGTTGCCTGGCCGTTAACGCTTTCATTCCGCCCCCTGGGTGTATATACAGTTATGCTGTGAGTATATACAGCTAAAGGCGATTTTGGAACCACAAACTGCACATTAAACAGGAGATTTATAGCGTTATGGAATCGCGCTCGTAAAAATCCTTAACGAAAATTCGACCATAGCAGGATACCCCAGGTTATCAGCGCTATGATGATAGAGAGCAGCACCGCTGCCGACCCCATATCTTTCGCGCGACCAGAGAGTTCATGATAGTCGGAGCCGATACGGTCAACGACCGCTTCAATGGCGCTGTTAAGAATTTCAACAACCATCACCAGCATGACGGAGCCGATCAACAGAACGCGCGTTATGGCATCCACATCCAGCCAGCAGGCGACGATCACGGCAACCAGGACCGCGAGACTTTCCTGACGGAATGCGGCCTCGTTAATCCATGCGGCGCGAAAACCTTTCCAGGAATAGCCAGCAGCTTTGATAATTCGGGTGAATCCAGTGGTATTATTGGCCATCAAAAGAACCTTTTTGCATTATTGGCGTCAATGTCATTGTCCTGTTAACTCAAATGTTTTGAGTTAATGCAACGCGGCGCGAAGTATGACGGGATACAACAGAAATTCACATGACTTTCTGATATCCTTGCAGCGCATTTGCACTATTAACCAGAGGCTTTACATCGTTTATGTCCGGCTGGCCACGAATTTACTATAAAATCCTGAATTTACCATTAAGCGTGCTGGTAAAAAGCAAGTCTATTCCGGCAGATCCTGCCCCGGAGTTAGGGCTCGATACCTCTCGTCCCATTATGTACGTTTTACCGTACAACTCCAAAGCGGACTTGTTGACACTGCGCGCTCAGTGTTTGGCGCACGACCTCCCCGACCCATTAGAACCGCTGGAGATCGACGGCACTCAGCTGCCGCGCTATGTGTTCATTCACGGCGGACCGCGTGTCTTTACCTATTACACGCCGAAAGAAGAGTCCATTAAGCTGTTCCATAACTATCTCGACCTGCACCGCAGCAATCCGAGTCTGGATGTGCAAATGGTGCCAGTATCGGTGATGTTTGGCCGCGCGCCCGGGCGTGAAAAAGGGGAAGTGAACCCGCCTTTACGCATGCTCAACGGCATTCAAAAATTCTTTGCCGTCTCCTGGCTGGGTCGCGACAGCTTTGTGCGCTTCTCACCTTCCGTCTCGCTGCGCCGTATGGCTGACGAGCACGGCACCGATAAAATTATTGCTCAAAAACTGGCTCGCGTGGCGCGAATGCACTTCGCCCGTCAGCGTCTGGCCGCCGTGGGGCCGCGTTTGCCTGCGCGTCAGGATCTGTTTAATAAACTGCTAGCTTCGAAGGCGATTGCCCGCGCGGTCGAAGACGAAGCGCGCAGTAAGAAAATCTCCCACGAAAAAGCGCAGCAGAACGCGATCGCGCTGATGGAAGAAATTGCCGCCAACTTCTCTTACGAGATGATTCGCCTGACCGACCGTATTCTGGGCTTTACCTGGAACCGGCTGTATCAGGGGATTAACGTCCACAACGCCGAGCGCGTTCGCCAGCTGGCGCATGACGGGCACGAGATTGTCTATGTGCCGTGTCACCGCAGCCATATGGACTATCTGCTGCTCTCCTACGTCCTGTATCACCAGGGTCTGGTTCCCCCGCACATTGCAGCCGGGATTAACCTGAACTTCTGGCCAGCCGGGCCGATCTTCCGCCGCCTGGGGGCGTTCTTTATTCGCCGTACCTTTAAGGGCAACAAGCTCTATTCCACCGTCTTCCGCGAGTATCTGGGCGAACTGTTCAGCCGTGGTTATTCGGTGGAATACTTCGTTGAGGGCGGACGCTCACGTACTGGCCGTCTGCTGGATCCGAAAACCGGTACCCTGTCGATGACCATCCAGGCCATGCTGCGCGGCGGCACCCGTCCGATCACGCTTGTGCCGATTTACATCGGCTATGAGCACGTCATGGAAGTGGGGACCTATGCGAAAGAGCTGCGTGGCGCGACCAAAGAGAAAGAAAGTCTGCCACAGATGCTGCGCGGCCTGAGCAAGCTGCGTAATCTGGGTCAGGGCTATGTTAACTTCGGCGAACCGATGCCGCTGATGACATACCTGAATCATCACGTTCCAGAATGGCGCGAGTCGATCGATCCAATCGAAGCCGTGCGTCCTGCCTGGCTGACGCCAACGGTGAACGGCATCGCTGAAGAGCTCATGGTGCGGATTAACAACGCTGGTGCGGCTAACGCCATGAACCTGTGCTGTACCGCACTGCTGGCGTCCCGTCAGCGCTCGCTGACCCGTGAACAGCTAACAGAACAACTCAACTGTTATCTGGATTTGATGCGCAATGTACCGTACTCCCCTGACTCGACGGTGCCATCCGTCAGCGCCAGCGATCTCATCGATCACGCGTTGCAGATGAACAAGTTCGAAGTCGAGAAAGACACCATTGGCGATATTATCATCCTGCCGCGCGAGCAGGCGGTTCTCATGACCTACTATCGCAATAACATTGCCCACATGCTGGTTCTGCCTTCGCTGATGGCGGCAATTATTACCCAGCATCGCCATATTTCACGCGCGGCGCTACAGCAGCATGTTGAAGTACTGTATCCGATGCTGAAAGCGGAGCTGTTCCTGCGTTGGGAACGCGAAGCGTTGACGGGCGTTATTGATGCACTGGTCGAAGAGATGCAGCGCCAGGGACTCATCTCCGTTCAGAATGACGAACTGCACATTAACCCTGCGCATTCTCGCACGCTGCAACTGCTGGCGGCAGGGGCGCGCGAAACGCTACAGCGTTACGCCATTACCTTCTGGCTGCTGAGTGCGAACCCGTCAATCAACCGTGGTACGCTGGAGAAAGAAAGCCGCACCGTAGCGCAGCGTCTGTCCGTGCTGCACGGCATCAACGCGCCGGAGTTCTTCGATAAGGCGGTCTTCAGTTCACTGGTCCTGACCCTGCGTGATGAGGGATACATCAGCGATACCGGAGATGCCGAGCCGGGCGAAACGATGAAGGTGTACCAGATGCTGGCGGAGTTAATTACGTCGGATGTGCGCCTCACCATCGAGAGTGCGACGCAAAGCGAGTAACGCACAGTAAAGCCGGTCAATGTGGACTGCACCCCAAAAGTTGGACACCCAACTGATTAAGGTGCAGTTTTTTATGGCGGATTGCCGGATGCCTGCTCCCGCCTTATCCGGCCTACGGTTTGGTAGACCCGGTAAGCGCAGCGCCACCGGGCAATGATTTATAGATGCCAGTAACTCATCGCCAGCCCGATAAACAGCACCAGGCCAACGTAGTTGTTGTTCATGAACGCCTTAAAGCAGGCTTCCCGCTCGCGGTTGGCAATCAGCTTCTGCTGCCAGACAAACAGCGCGCCGGCGACCAAAATTGACCCGTAATAGCTCATTCCCAGTCCATTTAACCAGCCAATAACCGCCATTAGGACCAGCACAAGCACCTGCAGGATGCCGATGATCAGCTTGTCGTGTTGGCCAAACAGAATGGCGGTCGATTTAATACCAATTTTCAGGTCGTCGTCGCGATCGACCATCGCATACTGCGTATCGTAGGCTACCGCCCAAAGAATGTTAGCGAGGAACATCAGCCAGCAACTCAGCGGCACGGACTCACTCACCGCGGCGAAGGCCATCGGTATCGACCAGCCGAACGCCGCGCCCAGCACCACCTGCGGCAGATGAGTGTAGCGCTTCATAAACGGATACACCCAGGCAAGCGCCAGCGCGGCCACCGATAGCAGGATGGTCATTGTGTTGAGGGTCAACACCAGCAGGAAAGCGAGCAGCACCAACACCACGAACAGCGTGCGGGCCTCTTTTTCAGTCACCGCGCCGCTCGGTAGCGGACGGTTGGCGGTGCGCTTAACATGACCGTCAAATTTGCGGTCAGCATAATCATTCACGACACATCCGGCGGCGCGCATCAGCCAGACTCCGGCGACAAACACCGCCAGCACCCACAGTTGCGGTACGCCCGGAGTCGCCACCCACAGCGCCCACAGCGTCGGCCAGAGTAGCAATAAGGCACCGATGGGCTTATCCGTACGCATTAAGCGATGAAACGCCAACAGCTTAGTCTGCGTCAGACTCCACTCCATTTTATTTTCCTCTTAGTACAACGGTGATGCAGGCAAAAATAGCTCGGTCAGCATCAGCGGCTTACCGCTCAGTCGCAGGCGGGAACGGCGTCCCCACAGCGCTGCATCACAACCAATTTCAATAAAATCTCGGGTCAACGTCGATGATGTAAAAAGGTAGCGCCCTAAGGGGGTTTTGCCCAAATGTTGTAAAGCCAGTTCAGGGCCGGACAGTGTCGACTCAGGCACTACGGTACGTCCGGCAAGCCATGGCTCGCCATCCGCGCATAACAGGATTTCACGCAGCCAGTAGCGGGACTCTTTTGGCAGGAGCGCCAGCTCTTCCACCACCTCGTTTTGACCAACAAATCCTTCCCTGATCAACGTCACAGTGACCCGTTTTCCCTGCTGCTCAAAACGTTTCGTCATGGAATCTTCCAGCAGCAGCCAGTCTAGCTGTTCCGGATCCAGAGCGGGGATCTCGTCAAAATAGCGCAGCGCACGCAGTTGCGTTAACGCGGGGTGTGACATGCCTTACTCTCCGTTTCATAACTGAAAGGCATTGTAACGCAGAAAAGAGATTACGGGAGACGGAATAAAAATTAAGTGATCTGTTGCGCAACAGAAGCGTAACAATTCGCATGGAATGCTAAAAAAAAGGTGCGCCCGGGGACGCACCAGTTGTTGCAAATCAGCACTGTGGGGTAAACGTTACCCCTTGCCTTTTACACTGCTGATAAAAGTGGAACGGGCCGATGTCGAACCCAGACGCTCTGCTTCATCAAGCAGTTTCAGCGCTTTATCTACATCGCCTTTCGCGACGGCGTCTTTAATCGCTTTGTTGAAGTAGCTTTCGGTGTCGTTCAACATCGGTTCGCTTTTCTTCGCAGGCGCAGGGGCGGCAACCGGCGCGGCAGCTGGCGCAGCGTAGGTCGGCGCAGGCGCAGCGGTATTCCCTACGGTTACTGGCCCCGGACCGGAAGAACCAAACAGCGGCCCAACCAGCACGCTGGAACTGCTGCTCGTTTTCACTTTCAGCTTCAGCAGACCGTCGGTGGTATGACGGGCGATCGGGTCCGGAATATCGGGAATAGCATTACCTACGCCTTTGGCATAGGCTTTTGCCGGGTCAAGCAGAGTTGTGGTCTGCTGGAGATCTTTATCCGTCGTAAAGACCAGAACATAGAGTTTCTGCTGTCCCAGCGCAGGCGTCAGGCGCATCACCCCTTCCAGGCGATCCGCGCTCATTACGCCTGGCTCCTGGTAGGTGAAATAGCTGCTGGGGAAGAACGCAGAGGGCGTCATGTTCTGATCAAGAATCAGGACGTTAGGCGCAAAGACGCTGGTTTGTTTGTTCACTTCGCTGGTCAGCGTCAGCGTGAGCTCGCCAATATTTGCCGGAACGCTGTACGCCGCAACCGGACCCGTAATCCCTGCCACATCAAGGCGCTGACCGCCAGTCGCAAGCTGGGTGGACTGGGCGTTACTTTGGTCAACCGGCGTCCAGGTTAGCTGTTGCAGCGCAGCGGTCGGAATGGCTGGTGCGGCGGCGGTGTTTTGCGGTACATAGTTTACCTCTGCCAGGCTGATGCCCGGTGCGCTGGCAAATAACCCCGCAGATAAACAGAGAGCAACGAGACTTTTCTTCATTTTCATTGTTATCACCTCAGGAAGCATGCGTTCAGCGGTGGCCAGGCAATAGCGCGCTAAACCGCGAGAAACTGTGTCGGGAATGCCGAATGGCGGTGACGCCTTAACCGGCATTCCCGTGTTTCGGGGGACTTTCGTCCCCCTTTACCTCACGTATTACCACCAGATTTCCATCTGGGCACCGAAGGACCACTCATCGTTGTCGCCACGGCTGTAGGTAGTAGTGCTGGTGTCGCGATAGGCGATACCGTTGTCGTAACCCCATTTCTCATCCCACTTCGCGTAGGTTGCGAAGACACGGATTGCCGGGCGGGACCAGATGCTGTCGCCAGCCTGCCATTGTTGCGCCAGGGTAATTTTGTACTGGTTGTTGGTATCGTCGGTACGCTGAGACTTCACGTTGTCGTAGCCAACTTCCAGCAGGGTGCTCATGATCGGCGTCCATTTGTACATCGGACGGACACCCACTGTGTACCAGGTGGTACCGTTGTTGTCGTCACGATCGATGTCCTGGTACATACCGACGTACATCAGATCCCAGCTATCGCCCAGGGAGATTGCACCGTGGTCGAGAATACGAACCAGGCTGCCGTTGTTGTTGATATTGTTGTTAACCTGACCGATTTCAGCATCGTTGTCATAGCTGTTACCGGTGAAGGAACCCTGCGGGATACCTTTGCCCTGCGTGGTCATCGCGTCAGTCGCGTACTGAACAACAAACTTGTTGTAGCCTTTCAGCATGCTCTGGGTATGTTCTGCGGTGAACATCCAGCCGTCTTTGGTCGCTTCATCAGCAAAGCTGTAACCGTCGGTCTTATTCGCACGACCGTAGTCAACGCCCAGTTCCAGAGTACCGCCTGGGTTAATTTCCATACCTGCTAAACGCACGTCGAACACGTCGTTGGCGGTGTCTTTGTATCGGCTGTAGATATCATTGCTGGTGAAGATGTAAGAACCGCCAGCTTCCTGAGAACGGGTGGCTGCCAGAGACAGTTTACCGAAGCCGAGGTCAATGTTTTCGATACCGGCACCAGGGCCAGAGATATCCCAGTAGTAGAAGTCGATCATGTGAACGTCATGACGCTGATAGAAACGCTTACCGGCCCAAATGGTGGAGCCCGGCAGCCAGTCGATCAGGTTTTTACCCTGCACGTTCGCTTCACGGAATGCCGGGTCCGTCGCTTCCCAGTCGTTCTGCTGTGCTACGGAATAAGCGACGTTAGTGTCGAAGTAGAAGCTCTTATCGCCCTCTTTCCACACTTCCTGGCCCAGCTTAATTTCCGCATAGGTTTCACATTCGTTACCAAGACGGTATTTACTTTGAGCACCCGTTGCCTGGAAACACTGTTGTTCGCCGCCACTACCCGTCCAGCCGATACCGGAACGAGCATAACCATGGAAATCCACAGCCATTGCCTGAACAGACATAATGCCTGCTGCTACGGCAACCGCCAGCGGGAGTTTGCGCAGAGTAATCATCATTCTATCTCCTGAGATCATTGCTTTTCTTTTAAACGCTTCACCCTTCGGACTGCCTCTTTGTTGGCAGCCTCGAAGGCTTTGCGTTTCGTTTTTTATGGGGACCTTAAACGCCCGGCTCTTGATGCAGCCGACGACATGCAGTGCCATCTTCACGGAACAGATGGCAACGCTCTGGCGGCAGGCCGATAGCGAATGTGGCACCCTCTTCTACCAACACCACGTCGTTCTGGCGGTAAACCAGGTTTTGACGAATGGCGGGGATCTGGATATGAATTTGCGTTTCGTGACCAAGTTGTTCGACGACCTGAACTTCGCCTTCCAGAGTGACATCGGCGATGTCGCTGGGCAGCAGGTGTTCCGGACGAATACCTAAAGACATATTGACGCCGACCTGCACATCGCGGCTTTCGACGGGCAGCCAGACCTGTTGGCGATTTGGCAGCTCAACCTGTACCTGATCGATAGCGGTGGCGGTGACCTTGACCGGCAGGAAGTTCATTTTCGGCGACCCGATAAAGCCTGCGACGAAGCGGTCTGCCGGATAGTGATACAGCTCCAGCGGTTTACCGACCTGGGCCACGCGTCCGGCATCCAGCACCACGATTTTGTCCGCCAGGGTCATCGCTTCGACCTGATCGTGGGTGACATAAATCATCGTGCGTCCCAGGCGCTTATGCAGGCGGGAGATTTCGATACGCATCTGCACGCGCAGAGCGGCATCCAGGTTAGAAAGTGGTTCATCAAGCAGGAATACGCGCGGTTCCGCCACCAGCGTACGGCCAATCGCGACGCGCTGACGCTGACCGCCAGAGAGCGCCTTGGGTTTACGTTCCAGCAGGTGCGCCAACTGGAGGACTTCGGAAACCTGATTAACGCGCTGCGTCATGACTTCTTTCTTCGCGCCCGCAAGCTTCAGGCCAAAGGACATATTTTCAGCCACGGACAGGTGGGGATAGAGCGCATAAGACTGAAAGACCATCCCTACGCCACGTTCGGCGGGCGGGATATCGTTCATGCGGGTGTCTCCAATATAGAGATCGCCACTGGTGATGGTTTCAAGTCCGGCGATCATTCGCAGCAGAGTCGATTTACCGCAGCCTGACGGTCCTACAAACACCACGAATTCCCCTTCCTGAATGTCGAGATTGATATCTTTCGATACCACCACGTCACCCCAGGCTTTTGTTACGTTTCGTAGCTGTACGCTCGCCATGCCTTTCTCCCTTCGTTACAACCTGTCATCGACAGCAACATTCTTGATGGCCTGACTATGCGCGATTCATAAAAGGGGTAAATCCTCCACCCCTGGGCTTTTTTATGGGGGAGGAGTCGGGAGGATGAGAGAACGATAACCAGGCCCCAACCCAGACGGCGTCGAGGAAATTCGTGATGCCGCTTGCAAAAATCAGTCTGTTTTTATGTGCGCCAGCACCCATAACTACAATTTATGCAACAGAGATCACACAAAGAGGGGGTGGGGCGTAGGGGTCAGGAGGATGGAAAGAGGATGTCATATAAGGAAACTGAGTCACGTTGAACCACTAAGTCATACCACGAGCACATCACCAAAAGGATGGCAGATATGAAGATTAAGACTGGCGCACGCGTTTTCGCCTTGTCCGCCCTTGCAGCAATGATGATTTCCGCACCGGCTCTGGCCAAAATTGAAGAAGGCAAGCTGGTTATCTGGATTAACGGCGACAAAGGCTATAACGGCCTGGCCGAAGTGGGTAAAAAATTCGAGAAAGATACCGGCATCAAAGTGACGGTTGAGCATCCGGACAAGCTGGAAGAGAAATTCCCGCAGGTTGCAGCAACCGGTGACGGTCCGGACATCATCTTCTGGGCACATGACCGTTTTGGCGGCTACGCGCAGTCTGGTCTGTTGGCTGAAGTGACCCCGGAAAAAGCGTTCCAGGACAAACTTTATCCTTTCACCTGGGATGCCGTGCGTTACAACGGCAAGCTGATTGCTTATCCGATCGCGGTTGAAGCGCTGTCACTGATTTACAACAAAGACCTGGTGCCAAACCCGCCAAAAACCTGGGAAGAAATTCCTGCCCTGGATAAACAGCTGAAGGCAAAAGGTAAGAGCGCTCTGATGTTCAACCTGCAAGAACCGTACTTCACCTGGCCACTGATTGCCGCCGACGGTGGTTATGCGTTCAAGTTTGAAAACGGCAAGTATGACGTGAAAGATGTGGGTGTCGACAGCGCGGGGGCGAAAGCGGGCCTTGGCTTCCTGGTTGACCTCATCAAGAACAAACACATGAATGCGGATACCGATTATTCCATCGCTGAAGCGGCCTTTAATAAGGGCGAAACCGCGATGACCATCAACGGTCCGTGGGCATGGACGAATATCGACAAGAGCAAAGTGAACTACGGCGTGACCCTGCTGCCAACCTTCAAAGGCAAGCCGTCTAAACCGTTCGTCGGTGTCCTGAGCGCCGGTATTAACGCAGCCAGCCCGAACAAAGAACTGGCGAAAGAGTTCCTGGAAAACTACCTGCTGACCGATCAGGGTCTGGAAGAAGTGAACAAGGACAAACCGCTGGGTGCTGTAGCGCTGAAATCCTACCAGGACACGCTGGCGAAAGACCCGCGCATCGCCGCAACCATGGATAACGCCCAGAAGGGTGAAATCATGCCGAACATCCCGCAAATGGCGGCGTTCTGGTATGCCACCCGTACTGCTGTAATTAACGCCGCAAGCGGTCGCCAGACCGTGGACGCTGCACTGAAAGACGCGCAGGGTCGTATCACCAAGTAATGCAGTTGTGAACGTGCCGGATGGCGGCATAAATGCCTTATCCGGCCTACAGCACATGTAGGCCTGATAAGCGCAGCGCCATCAGGCACGCTGATCAACACGTTTTCAAAGTTGTTGAGGAAGAACCCCATGGATGTCATTAAAAAGAAACACTGGTGGCAAAGCGACGCGCTGAAATGGTCAGTGATTGGTCTGCTTGGACTACTGGTGGGTTACCTTGTAGTTTTAATGTACGCACAAGGGGAGTATCTGTTCGCCATCATGACGCTGATCTTAAGCTCAGTTGGCCTGTATATTTTCGCCAATCGTAAAGCCTACGCCTGGCGCTATGTTTACCCAGGCATGGCCGGGATGGGGCTGTTCGTTCTGTTTCCGCTGATCTGTACGATTGCTATCGCCTTCACCAACTACAGCAGCACTAACCAACTGGCGCAGGAACGTGCGCAACAGGTGTTGCTGGACCGTTCTTATCAGGCGGGAAAAGCCTATAGCTTTGGTTTATATCCGTCCGGCGACGAGTGGCAACTGGCCCTGACCGACGCTGAAAGCGGAAAAAATTATGTTTCTGGCGCCTTCAAATTTAGCGGCGAGCAGAAGCTGGAAATGAAAGAAGCGGATGCTCTGCCCTCCGGCGAACGCGCAAACTTACGCATCATCACGCAGAACCGTCAGGCACTGACCCAACTCACTGCCATTCTGCCGGATGAAAGCAAGGTGATTATGAGTTCGCTGCGCCAGTTCTCCGGTACGCAGCCGCTTTACACCCTTGCGGACGACGGTACGCTCACTAACAACCAGAGCGGCGTGAAATACCGTCCCAACAACGACATTGGTTTTTATCAGTCGATAACGGCTGACGGTAACTGGGGCGATGAAAAGCTGAGTCCTGGCTATACCGTTACCATCGGCTGGGAAAACTTTACCCGCGTCTTTACTGACGAAGGGATTCAGAAGCCGTTCTTCGCTATCTTCGTGTGGACTGTTGTTTTCTCAGTGCTCACCGTACTGCTGACCGTTGCGGTCGGGATGGTGCTGGCGTGTCTGGTGCAGTGGGAGTCGCTGAAAGGCAAAGCCATTTACCGCGTGCTGCTGATATTGCCGTATGCCGTACCTTCATTTATCTCGATTTTGATTTTCAAAGGCCTGTTCAACCAGAGCTTTGGTGAAATCAACATGATGCTGGGCGCACTGTTCGGCATTAAACCGGCCTGGTTCAGCGACCCGACCACCGCACGTTCGATGATTATCATCGTCAACACCTGGCTGGGTTACCCGTACATGATGATCCTGTGCATGGGGCTGCTGAAAGCTATTCCGGAAGACCTTTACGAAGCCTCGGCGATGGACGGTGCAGGTCCGTTCCAGAACTTCTTTAAAATTACGCTGCCGCTGCTGATTAAGCCGCTAACGCCGCTAATGATTGCCAGCTTTGCCTTTAACTTTAATAACTTCGTGCTGATTCAACTGTTGACCAACGGTGGCCCGGACCGTCTCGGAACGACCACGCCAGCGGGTTATACCGATCTGCTCGTCAGCTACACCTACCGCATTGCCTTCGAAGGTGGCGGTGGTCAGGACTTCGGTCTGGCGGCGGCTATCGCCACGCTGATCTTCCTGCTGGTTGGCGCGCTGGCTATCGTCAACCTGAAAGCCACACGCATGAAGTTTGATTAAGGGAGATAACAATTATGGCTATGGTCCAACCCAAATCACAAAAACTGCGTTTACTCGTGACGCACTTAGGGCTACTGATTTTTATCGCGGCGATCATGTTCCCGCTGCTGATGGTTATCGCGATTTCACTGCGTGAAGGCAACTTTGCGACCGGGAGCCTGATCCCGGAAAGTATCTCCTGGGAGCACTGGCGGCTGGCGTTGGGCTTCAGCGTTGAACATGCTGATGGCCGCGTCACGCCGCCCCCCTTCCCGGTACTGTTATGGCTGTGGAACTCGGTGAAAATCGCCGGTATCACCGCGATCGGCATCGTGGCGCTCTCGACCACCTGCGCTTACGCCTTTGCCCGTATGCGTTTCCCGGGTAAAGCTACGCTGCTGAAAGGGATGTTGATTTTCCAGATGTTCCCGGCTGTGCTGTCACTGGTCGCTCTGTATGCCTTGTTTGACCGTCTGGGTCAGTACATTCCGTTTATCGGCCTGAACACCCACGGCGGGGTGATCTTCGCCTATCTTGGCGGTATCGCGCTGCACGTGTGGACGATTAAGGGCTATTTCGAAACCATCGACGGTTCGCTGGAAGAAGCCGCCGCACTGGACGGCGCGACGCCGTGGCAGGCGTTCCGCCTGGTGCTGCTGCCGCTGTCAGTGCCGATTCTGGCGGTGGTCTTTATTCTCTCGTTTATTGCCGCGATTACCGAAGTACCGGTCGCGTCACTGTTACTGCGTGATGTAAACAGCTACACCCTGGCGGTGGGCATGCAGCAGTACCTTAACCCGCAAAACTACCTGTGGGGCGACTTTGCCGCGGCGGCTGTGCTTTCCGCGATTCCAATCACCCTCGTGTTCCTGCTGGCTCAGCGCTGGCTGGTGAACGGCCTGACGGCGGGCGGGGTGAAAGGCTAGATTTCATCGAAGTACCTGTGTTACCGCCCGGCAATGGGCAATGCCACTGCACCCTCAACTTGTTTTATCCAACTTGTGACTGTTATTTGGCGCTCTCCGGAGCGCCTTTTTTTATGTTATTTCATAATCCCGTTACGTTTATTTCCTTTCGTGCACTTCATCACTGCATTTCATTTTTCAGTCCTCACATCGATAAATTAAACGGAGTGAAGATCACAGAAAAGACATTACGTAACAGCAATGTAAAAAATGGTAATTGTCTTACCTGCCGGTTAAACCCAACATCTTCGACACTGATAAAAGAACTGTATCCTACAAGGCAGGTCTGAATGAACACCCAATATAATTCCCAATATATTTTTTCGATTACATTAGTCGCAACATTAGGCGGGTTATTATTTGGCTATGATACCGCGGTGATCTCCGGTACCGTTGAGTCCTTAAATACCGTCTTTGTCGCCCCACAAAACCTCAGTGAATCCGCTGCCAACTCGTTGCTCGGCTTTTGCGTCGCCAGTGCGCTGATTGGCTGTATTATTGGCGGCGCGCTCGGCGGTTACTGTAGTAACCGCTTTGGTCGCCGTGATTCGCTCAAAATTGCCGCCCTGCTGTTCTTTATTTCCGGCGTCGGCTCCGCATGGCCAGAATTAGGATTTACCGACATTAATCCAGATAATACCGTGCCGGTTTATCTGGCCGGATACGTTCCTGAATTCGTTATTTACCGTATTATCGGCGGCATAGGCGTAGGATTAGCCTCAATGCTGTCGCCCATGTATATCGCCGAACTGGCACCGGCGCATATTCGCGGAAAACTGGTTTCGTTCAACCAGTTTGCCATTATTTTCGGCCAGTTGCTGGTGTACTGTGTTAACTATTTTATCGCCAAATCCGGCGACGCCATCTGGCTGAATACCGACGGCTGGCGCTATATGTTTGCCTCTGAGTGTATTCCCGCGCTGCTCTTCTTAGGGCTGCTGTATACCGTACCAGAAAGCCCGCGCTGGCTGATGGCACGTGGTAAGCAAGAGCAGGCAGAAAGTATTCTGCGTAAAATTATGGGCTCTGCGCTTGCCACCCAGGCGATGCAGGAGATCAACCATTCCCTGGAGCATGGTCGCAAAACCGGCGGGCGCCTGCTGATGTTTGGCGTGGGCGTGATTGTTATCGGCGTGATGCTGTCGGTATTCCAGCAGTTCGTCGGTATCAACGTAGTGCTCTACTACGCACCGGAAGTCTTTAAGACGCTGGGGGCAAGCACCGACGTGGCACTGTTACAGACCATTATTGTTGGCGTAATCAACCTGAGCTTTACCGTGCTGGCGATCATGACCGTGGATAAATTTGGCCGCAAGCCGCTGCAAATCATCGGCGCGCTGGGTATGGCGATTGGTATGTTCAGCCTCGGTACCGCATTTTATACGCAGGCGCCGGGTATCGTCGCACTGTTGTCGATGCTGTTCTACGTCGCAGCCTTCGCCATGTCCTGGGGACCGGTCTGCTGGGTGCTTCTGGCAGAAATCTTCCCGAACGCGATTCGCGGCAAAGCGCTGGCGATCGCCGTGGCTGCCCAATGGTTGGCGAACTACTTTGTCTCCTGGACCTTCCCGATGATGGACAAAAACTCGTGGCTGGTGTCCCATTTCCACAACGGGTTTTCCTACTGGATTTACGGCTGCATGGGCGTGCTAGCGGCACTGTTTATGTGGAAATTCGTGCCTGAAACCAAAGGTAAAACGCTGGAAGAACTGGAAGAGTTGTGGGTACCTGCGGAGAAAAAATCTCGCGAAGCCGCTGTACAGTAAATCATGCCACAACACGCCGCCCCCCTGCGGCGTGTTGCCATTCCATATTGTCCTTCACTCACGCTTCAACCTCTTCGAGTTACACATCCAGAGTGCGATCACCAGCAACAGGATCGCCGCCGAGTAGATCAGCACATCCATTGGCGATTTATGATCGACGACGATCAGCCGCACAATCGCCGTGATCCCAATATAGACAAAATAGCGAAGCGGGAAGTGAAAGCCTGACTGAAAGTACTTCACAATCAGTGCAATAAATTCGAAATAGAGGAAATAAACAACCAGCCCTTCCACCAGCTCGTACTTGCTGGATTGCTCAGGCGCGAAGAGTACATCTGCCAGATGCAGCGTCTCTTTACCGAGGAATACGACCAGGATCAGGCCCAGACTCAACAGCCCAAGGTTCAGCACGGTCTGTAGTATCGTAGAGATAAACTCCACGCGGGGACGAGATAGTGACGTCATAACAGCACCTCTTTCTCAGTGGTGAGGTTCCTGTATAACGCAAAATTGTGACGGAGATCTATATTTTTTATTTATATTTTGCTCACACGACGAATCTTGCCGGATGGCGGCTACGCCTTATCCGGCCTACGATACAGCTTGTAGGCCTGATAAGCGAAGCGCCATCAGGCAAGCAGGCCTTAGCGGAAGTTGATGTTCTTATCGCTGGTCATGTCGTACAGCTGGAATTTACGCCCCAGTTGCTGACCGCCGTCACGCGTCAGTGGCGTCCAGCCCACTGCGGCACGGCTGCGGGTCGGGCCTGACGAGAAGAGATCCAGCGGAATAGAAACATAAACACCCTTGGTGAAATCCCCTTCGCCATATTCGTCCGGCGACACATTCGTCAGAGTCGCGTAACCGCCCACCACCACGCCGCTGTCAAAGCGTTTTGAAATATCCAGCGTACCGCCCTTATCGCCCGCCAGATACTGACCGACGCTCGCTTTCACCAGCACATCCTGAGCAAACGACGGCGTCCAGTAGGCGGTCAAATGCCCGGTCTTCACGCTGTAGTCGGTGAATTTCATCATGTCCTGCGCGCTTCGCCAGTCACGCTGCTTCACGTAGTTGGCATCCAGGCCGAACGCCCAGTTGCTGTCTACAGGGCGATACAACACTTCTGCCCCCGCGCCGCCGAACATCGTCTCCAGATAACCGCCGTAAACCTGGCCGTAGAAGCCGTTGCCAAAGTACTGGAAGTAGTTGGCCTGCAGGTTATTCACGTAGACATCGTTCTGTACATATTCGCGCACGTGAGTACGCACACGTGGCAGTTTCGAGTCGTTCGGCGGGTTGGTGTAGTTAAACTTGTCGTAGTTATTGGCGAGATTGCCAAACAGGCTACCGGTGGTCAGCAGATGGTCGGTAACCCACAGATCGGCGGTCGCCATCACGCCCAACTGGTACATGTAGAAGTTTTCCGGCCCACCCACGGACTGGTTCAGCACCGGATCGATATGGAAAGCAAAGCGCGATTTATCGATATACCAGCCCTGCTCGGTGCTTTGCGGCACTACCGGCTCGACGCGTTTTTGCGCCAGCGGCGTTTCATGGCCTAACGGCTCTCCTTCCAGGTGTCGCTTAAGGCTGGAAACGTCCGTCTCGGTCGTCACCTGCGGCAGGTTCAGGCGATTTTCGGTGATGCGGATCGTGCGGATCCCTTCCGGCAGGTCGTTCATCACGATCCGGTTGGCTCGTTCGATCCCCTCACGCGAGTCGCGGTATTTCACCTGCTCGCCGGTCACGTACAGCGTGTCGCCTTTTACCTGGATCTGCGGATCCGCCAGTCCGGCATTGTATTTCAACAGCGTTAGCTGGTTCGCCACCACCGAGTGCTGGAGGATCGCGTCCTGCGGCTGCGGCTGATATTTCGGTCGGGCGTTATCGTTGTAAGTTGGCCGCAGATCGTTGAAGTTCGTTCGCAGCGTTACGCCAAACATGAAGGTGTTACCGCGCTCATAGCTGAGGTTAACGTCGGCCCAGTCGGTGACGCGGTAAATGGCGCCGACGTTAAACTTGCTCTTCTGCTCCAGCTTGCCAGCAAAGTCCTGCTGATAGTTATTGCCTTCATACTCCAGCTTCAGACGCAGCGGCTGCCAGGGCGTCTGGTACTCGACGCCGCCAAACAGCGATGCCGGTCCGTGGAACATCTCGCTGCCGTCAACTGAACCCGCCTGTTTGTAGCTATTATCGCGATAGCAATATTTGTCGCTGTATGAACAGAACGGATTGCTCACGTTGCCACTGGTGCCGAGATATCCCCAGCCAAGACCGAGCGAGAAATCAAACGGTCCCCAGGCCTTGCTGGCGACGAGATATTCGGCATCAAACAGGCCGGTCCCGCCGATATCCCGCGCCCCTACCGCCACCTGCGGCATCCAGTAACTCTCTTCCCACAGGCGCAGCTTCACATCGAAGGCTTTATCTTTGTAGGTCTGGTCACCGGAGAAGGACTCAACGCTGCTGTATTTCTTCGTTCGCACATCGGTATAGCGCAGGGTCGTTTCCAGCCACGGAAAGAGCTGCACGGAGGCGGAGTAGTAGCGGTACTGATCGTTATCGCGATAGTTAAGGCTAAGCTCCCCCTCTCGCGCCATGCGTGCGGTCGGGGTCTGGAGCAAACCCACACCGCCAAAGTCAGACTGCGATGGACCAATCGGTGCCGGATACGTTTCGGCGTGGCAGGCTGCGCTGATGCCCAGCGCCAGTAAGCTGAGCAGATAGGTTTTTTTCATTATTCGGGTATCCGCTGCGTCAGGGTATGAAGAATGTCGGCGTTCAGCGCGTCCGGTTCGCTGCTCCAGAGGGAGTCATCAAAGCCGACAAAAATGATGCTGCCCGGCATCGGCTCAACGTGACGCTTATTCCAGTAGGCCACCGGGACTTTCTGCGTCCGTCCATCAGGGTAGACAACCCAGGCATAGCTACGATCCGCGCCGCTGAGCAGGTTCTGACCGTCAAGGTAGCTAACCACATCCCGACCAGGCATAAACGGCTGCTTTCCGGGGCGGCTAATCAGGCCAAAGATCGTGACTTCCGTTGGCTGCGCCCCCACCCAGAGCGTGTAGTTTCCCTGCAGCGGCGGGTTGCCCCGCTCACTGACGCGTACGACGTCCGGATCGAGATTCACGCGTTGCCTGCCGGTGATCTTCAGCGCCTGAATCTGCTGACGCAGGGCGTTAATGGCGGCGGCGGCATCCCCACTCTCTTGCGCACTCAACGCCGCCAGACGCCCTAAAAGCGCCTGCTGTTGGCGAAGCGCCGCTGTGCTCGCCAGTTCTTCGCTAATGACCGCGCCAGGCCACCAGCTGTTTGCCAGACGGGGCTGCCCGACCAGATCGATAAGGTGTTCAGCGCCGGTAAGGGTTTTTGGCTCTGCGTTGCCAGTGGTGAGGACCTTGACGGTACCCGCAGCAAAAACAGATGACGCACTCAGGCAAATGAGAAGTGCGGTTAGCGTCTGTTTAATCATGATTTTGCCGCCTTGATCAGCGTGGTTTTCACCGGGAAGTAGTTCGCGCCCAGATACTGCTCCGACTGGCGAATTTGTCCTTCGCTGTCGATCCAGTAGCGGTTTCGCCAGCGTACCTGGTCCGTTGTCACCTCTTCTTCCAGCACGCGCACCGGGGTTTCATCGCTGCCCACATTGACCGTATCGGTGCCGGTCCAGGTAAAGACGGAACGCGCGGTGGCATAGCGCACCTGCCGGAATTCCGTCCACCCCATCGTGCGGGTCCAGGTGGTGCCGTCGACAATCTGATTGGGTTTCGTCAGTGGGTCGTCGGCAAGGTTGTTAACATCGATCAGGTTGTCACCGCTAAGTAGCGTTTTCACCAGACGACCATGCTGAGTCACGAGGGTGGCCTGATCCTGCGTCACCCATTTCTGCTGCCCGTTCTCGGCGAAAGCAAGTACCACAAATAGCTGCGGTCCACCGTTAAGCTGTATGTACTGGCTGGCGTAGGGCATATTCTGGATGTCGTCATCGGTCAGCTGTACGCCAGGTGTGCCAAACATGCTGTCCCACAGTGAATTGCCCAACTCTTTGGTGGTGGCTGAGCAGGCCTGTAAAAGCAGGCAAATAATGATGATTCCAGGTCGCTTCACGACTCTTCTCCGCATGATTGCCGAGTGGCGCTGCAAAAATAACCACACCGAAGTGTGGTTATGCTTAAACGTACCGGTATTACTGGGTACTGGTGGTCGTGGTGGTTGTGGTCCCGGTATTGGAACCGTCACCGCCACCGGTTGCGGCCAGCGCAACCCCCACCGCCGAACTTACGGTGCTCACGCTGGTCGCGGACGAACTACCCGCTGATACCGACGTGGCAGCCGAACCCGCCGCTTCACCCACCTGAACGGGGGCCGCGTAGACAGAGCTCGCCGCAAGCGCAGATATGGCAAAAATGCCATACAGAACTTTTTTCATAACAATTTCCCTTCATTGAATGAATGGAGATTTACCCAAAAGAGTTTCGGGCGGGATCGAGTATACACAACTAAAGCATGCGGATTACGGCAGGTCTAAATAGCGAGGCGGTTTTAGGATAATTGGACTTTTGGTAAGTAAGCTCTTTATTGGTAAATAATTTTATGATTTAAAATCATTCGCTTAATATATAAAACCAAGGGTTATATCATCCGTATATTCCTAAAATAACACAGGGTTATTTTACGGTTATTCTTTATTTTAGGATAAAGCTCAAGAGCCAATTTCGGTTAAGCAAGAGGACAAGGGGAATTATCTTATAAAAAAGCCGATAATAATATCGGCTCAGATATCATAATCTGCAAATTCATTCGAATTGCAGCAAGGCGGCAAAGTTCATTAATCCCCGGGAGCATAGATAACTATGTGACCGGGGTTAATGAACGCAGCCAACACAGCTGCGGTTCGAAGGAAGAAGCAGATTAACGCCAGGCTTTATAACGGTTGATTAAACCGTTAGTTGAACCATCATGGCTATTGATTTCTTTATCATCATTCAGCTCAGGCAGAATGCGGTTAGCCAGCTGTTTGCCCAGCTCTACGCCCCACTGGTCGAAGGTGAAGATGTTCAGAATGATGCCCTGAGTGAAGATTTTGTGCTCGTAAAGGGCAATCAGCGCACCCAGGCTAAACGGCGTGATTTCGCGCAGCAGGATGGAGTTGGTCGGGCGGTTGCCTTCGAACACTTTGAACGGCACAACGTGTTCCAGGGTCGCCGGATCTTTACCCTGGTCACGGTATTCCTGCTCAACCACTTCGCGAGATTTACCAAACGCCAGCGCTTCGGTCTGAGCGAAGAAGTTAGACAACAGCTTCGGATGGTGATCTGACAGCGGGTTATGGGTGATCGCCGGGGCGATAAAGTCACAAGGAACCATTTTGGTGCCCTGGTGAATCAGCTGGTAAAACGCGTGCTGACCGTTAGTGCCTGGCTCGCCCCAAATGATTGGGCCAGTCTGGTAGTCCACCGGGTTGCCGTTACGATCAACGTATTTACCGTTGGATTCCATGTTGCCCTGCTGGAAGTAAGCCGCAAAGCGGTGCATATACTGGTCATACGGCAGGATCGCTTCGGTTTCAGCGCCGAAGAAATTGTTGTACCAGATACCGATCAGCGCCAGCAGAATCGGCAGGTTTTTCTCAGGTGCGGTGGTGGAGAAGTGCTTATCCATTGCATGCGCGCCGGAGAGCAGTTCCACAAAGTTGTCGTAACCTACGGAGAGGATAATGGACAGGCCAATCGCAGACCACAGGGAGTAACGGCCACCCACCCAGTCCCAGAATTCGAACATGTTGGCGGTATCAATGCCGAACTCGCCGACCGCTTTCGCGTTAGTGGAAAGAGCTGCAAAGTGTTTGGCAACGTGTTTTTCATCACCCGCGGTTTTCAGGAACCAGTCGCGCGCGCTATGGGCGTTAGTCATGGTTTCCTGGGTGGTAAAGGTTTTGGACGCGACGAGGAAAAGAGTGGTTTCCGGGTTCACTTTCTTCAGCACTTCGGCGATATGGGTACCGTCGACGTTAGAAACAAAGTGCATATTCAGGTGGTTTTTGTACGGACGCAGCGCTTCGGTCACCATGAACGGACCGAGGTCGGAGCCACCAATACCAATGTTCACCACGTCAGTAATCGCTTTACCGGTATAGCCTTTCCAGCTTCCTGAAATGATCGCTTCAGAGAAGGATTTCATCTTCTCCAGCACCGCGTTGACTTCCGGCATCACATCTTTGCCGTCGACGAGGATCGGAGTATTGCTACGGTTACGCAGCGCAACGTGCAGCACAGCGCGGTCTTCAGTACGGTTGATTTTCTCACCGGAGAACATCGACTTAATGGCACCAGCCAGATCGGTTTCTTTTGCCAGATCCTGCAGTTTCGCCAGCGTTTCTTCGGTGATGCGGTTTTTGGAGAAATCGACCAGCATCAGATCGTCGAACGTTGCGGAGAATTTGTTGAAACGATCGCTATCCTTCGCGAACAGATCCGCGATGGTGACGTCTTTCATTTCTTCAAAGTGTTTCTGTAGTGCCTGCCAGGCAGTGGTCTGCGTTGGGTTGATGTTTTTCATTAGCAATACTCTTCTGATTTGAGAATTGTGACTGGGATCGATTGTAACGCCAGACACAGAAAAATGTGATTGTTTTAGTGCACTTCCCCTGGCCCCGGTCAAAAGCGGATGAAATAAAGCCAAAAGTATATACCCTAAATAATTCGAGTTGCAGGAAGGCGGCGACGCAGCGAATCCCCAGGAGCGTACACAAGTACGTGACTGGAGTGAGCGAGGAAAGCCAACGCACATGCAACTTGAAGTATGACGGGTATAGTTGTTATAAGCGCTATTACTCAGCCACTTGTCAGCATGAAAAATCCGCATAATCCCAGCGTTGACAGCATTCGCTACACATTTTATTTATAAAGACAGTTGTTGCGCCTGCACCGGTTTCTGTTCTGCCTTTGTGCCATGGTCGCTTTCTCTCTCCCTGACACGAGGTCGATATGACAGAACTAGTTGTCTCCAAATTTGGCGGAACCAGCGTTGCCGATTTTGATGCCATGAATCGCAGCGCTGACGTGGTGCTTTCCGACGCTAACGTTCGCTTAGTGGTGCTTTCCGCTTCCGCAGGTATTACCAATCTGCTGGTCGCCCTTGCAGAAGGGCTGGAACCGTCCGCACGTTTCGAAAAACTCGATGCCATTCGTAAAATTCAGTTCGATATCCTTGAGCGTCTGCGCTATCCGAACGTGATCCGCGAGGAGATCGAACGTCTGCTGGAAAATATCACCACCCTGGCGGAAGCCGCCTCGCTCGCGACCTCTCCGGCGTTGACGGATGAACTGGTCAGCCACGGTGAGCTGATGTCCACCCTGCTGTTTGTCGAGATCCTGCGTGAGCGTAACGTGCAGGCCCAGTGGTTCGATGTGCGTAAAGTGATGCGCACCAACGACCGCTTCGGGCGTGCTGAACCCGACGTTGCCGCGCTGGCCGAACTGGCAATGCTGCAATTAACCCCGCGTTTAGAGGAAGGTCTGGTCATTACCCAGGGCTTTATAGGTAGCGAACCCAAGGGCCGTACCACGACGCTGGGACGCGGCGGTAGCGACTACACGGCGGCACTGTTAGCTGAAGCGCTGCATGCCGCGCGAGTGGATATCTGGACGGACGTACCGGGTATTTACACCACCGATCCTCGCGTAGTACCGGAGGCGCAGCGCATTGACGAGATCGCCTTCGAAGAAGCGGCTGAAATGGCCACCTTCGGCGCAAAAGTTCTGCACCCGGCAACCTTACTGCCCGCAGTACGCAGCGATATCCCGGTGTTTGTTGGCTCCAGTAAAGAGCCGAAAGCAGGCGGAACGCTGGTGTGCAATAGAACCGAAAACCCGCCGCTATTCCGCGCGCTGGCGCTGCGTCGCAAACAGACGCTGCTGACCCTGCATAGCCTGAATATGCTGCACTCCCGCGGCTTTCTGGCCGAAGTGTTCGGCATCCTGGCGCGACACAATATCTCCGTTGATTTGATCACGACATCGGAAGTGAGCGTGGCATTAACCCTGGATACCACCGGCTCCACGTCAACCGGCGACACGCTGTTGACGCAGTCGCTGCTGATGGAACTGTCGGCCCTGTGCCGGGTAGAAGTTGAAGAGGGGCTGGCGCTGGTCGCGTTGATTGGCAACGACCTGTCAAAAGCCTGCGGCGTCGGCAAAGAAGTTTTCGGCGTACTGGAACCGTTTAACATCCGCATGATTTGCTACGGAGCTTCCAGCCACAACCTGTGCTTCCTGGTCCCGGGTACCGAGGCAGAACAGGTCGTGCAGAAACTGCACCATAATTTGTTTGAATGATGTAACTCCAGGTTTGGACAGGCCCAACACGGGCCTGTTTCACCCCACCACCGTCTCATACAGCAGCCTGTCGAGTTCCCGAACATCATCTTCCCGACTGTCCGGTAACGTGGGCGGGATTTCCCCTCGCGCCAGTTCTGCCAGGATAAACGCACGCAGTGGGGAAAACCACTGCGGCACCAGCGATTTTAGCGCCGCCACCGTTGCCTCATCCTGCTGATAAACCACCGGCGAATCCAGCCATTCGATCAGCGTCGGGTTTACACCTTTCAACAGTCCCAGGGCTTTTCGCCACTCCCAGCCGCGACTGCCGGTTTCATAGGCGTAAAGCACCTTTATGCCGTAACGCGTTTCAACCTCTTTGAGCTGCCGCAATAACCGTTCTCGCATTGCGCTACCCACTGAATTCATTGTCATTATTCTATCCTTTCACACACCACCTGACGCAGCGTATGCACAATTTCCACAAGCGTAGACTGCGCCGCCAGCACCCGGGACATCATTACCTCCCGGTTCTGCCGGGCAAAGTCCTGAGCCCATTCCACCGCTTCGATATAGTCGTTGTAATGACGACGACCTTCCTGGAAATAGGCCAGGTTTCTGTCCGGGAGATTCGCGATATGCTGCTTCATATCCTGCTGTGCCAGCGTGATAAACAGAGTACCGATCGCGTTTCCAACACCGCGCGAACCGCTGTGCAACATCACCCATACGCGCTACTGTTCATCCAGACAGATCTCAATAAAGTGGTTACCGGTTCCTAACGTTCCCAGATGCTGATGGTTATTGGTTTTCAGCAACTGCGGGTATTTATCAGTCAGGCGCTTAAAGCGCGGTGCCAGTTCTCCCCAGTGAGCACTCACTTCCTCCGGCGGCGTTTCCCAGGAGCCTTTAACAAGCTGATAGACCGCATCGAGCGTGTTGCGCTGCGCTCTGGCGACCCGATTCTGCTTACCGGCCCCACCGGGGCGGGGAAATCCTTCCTTGCTAAGCGTATTTATCAGCTTCGCCAGTCGCGACATCTGGTAGCCGGAAAGCGGGTGGCGGTGAACTGCGCGACTCTGCGTGGCGATAACGCCATGTCGACGCTGTTTGGTCATGTGAAGGGGGCATTCACAGATGCGCTGACGCCGCGAACCGGGCTTTTGCGGGAAGCCGACGGCGGCGTGCTGTTTCTGGATGAGATCGCCGGACTGGGGCTGGACGAGCAGGCGATGCTGTTAAAAGCCATTGAGGAAAAGACCTTTTTCCCGTTTGGCTCAGACAAAGAGGTGCGCAGCGATTTCCAGTTGATTGCGGGAACGCATCGGGATATGCCGCAATGGGTGGCGGAGAGACGTTTCCGCGAAGACCTTTACGCGCGAATTAATATGTGGAGCTTTGCCCTGCGCCCGGCCTCGCACAGCGGCGGGAAGATATTGCGCCAAACGTCGAGTTTGAACTCCAGCGATTTTCCACCAGCAAGCAAAACCAGATCCGCTTTGATAAAGAAGCGCGTGAACGCTATCTGGCGTTTGCCTGTTCACCTCAGGCGCAGTGGCGCGGCAATTTTCGCGAACTGAGCTCATCTGTTGCGCGAATGGCGACCCTGGCTGAACAGGGGCGCATCACATTAGCCTTTGTCGAGGAGGAAATTGCGATTTTACAGGGGAGCTGGCAGGTGTCGTCATCGCCTCCTGAACTGGACCTGGAGCTCGACCTTTTCGATCGCCACCAGTTAGAGACGGTGATTGAAGTCTGCCATCGTAGCGCGTCATTATCCGAAGCCGGGCGCGAACTTTTTGCCGTCTCACGGCAGAAAAAGCCAACCCCAACGACGCAGACCACCTGCGTAAGTATCTGGCGCGCTTTGGGCTGAGTTGGGAAGAGATTCGCGGTGGGTAATGCCAGTGCCAGTCTTTCTGCCGGATGACGGCGCTCTGCGCCTTATCCGGCCTACGAGGCCAGAACCCGTAGCCCCGATAAGCAAAGCACCATCGGGTACGCTATCCAACCTGAACTCTGACCGGTTTCCCAAGCCTCACCAACATCATCACCAATGAATCCAGTGTGAATTTGTTGGTTTTTTGATTAACCACATCAGAAACTCGTGGTCGGGAGATATTTAACTTTCTTGCGGCTTCCGTCTGTTTCAGTCGATTTTCATCAATCCAACCGGCAATTTCCTGCATGAGTTGTTGCTTCAAAAGGATGAGTTGCTCAACTTCGTGTTCAGCATCATGTTGCAATTGTGCGGCTTCAGATTCGCTAAAGCCCAACTCCGCAAAAATATTGGCCTCAGGCAAGGTAACGTGACGCGTTTTTTTATCTATAACGTTGTTCATAACTGACTCCTGCGCGTTTGCAGAACCGCGAGATAACGGACTTTCGCGATCCGTTTATCATGCTCCGATGTACGCTGCGTTTTCTTATTAAAGCAATGCAGTTCATAAATGGCGTTTTCAAGACGAGTCAGATAAAGGATCCGATAAGAGCCAGATTCATTTCTGAGCCTAATCTCTTCAACGCCTCTTCCGATTTCAGCCATGGGTTTCCAGTCAGCAGCTTCTAATCCCGCCTGTAAACGATGTAATTGAAACCCCGCATTTTTACGAATCGTTTCGGGAAAACTGCGTAAATCATCAAAAGAGCTTCCCACCCAGGCGATAGGTTTGAGAACCCGACTATTTTTTAGCATATCACATCCCTGTATAAAATTTTATACATTCACCATCACCAAACACCGCTTACGCTACTGTCGTGATGAAGAATCGTCATCGTGCGAAGGATTAATTTGCGAGGTGCTTTCAGGAGAAGTTTTATTTTTAAGGAATTACCGTACACTGAACGCTCTGGCTGACTGAGGGCACCCACATGGCACTCCCGCGCATTACCCAAAAAGAGATGACCGAGCGCGAACAGCGCGAGTTGAAGACGTTGTTGGATCGCGCGCGTATAGCGCACGGTCGTCCGCTGACTAACGCGGAAACCAACAGCGTGAAGAAAGAGTACATTGATAAACTGATGGCACTACGTGAAGCAGAAGCGAAAAAAGCCCGCCAGTTGAAGAAAAAGCAGGCTTATAAACCGGATTCCGAAGCGTCGTTTTCCTGGTCGGCGAATACGCCAACGCGCGGCAGACGTTAACGCCCTTTCTTCTTCCGCCCCGGCGAGGTGAAGCGTTTACCGTTTGCTGCCGGGCGTGCTTTCTCTTTTTCTGCCGATTTTTCGATCTTCACCACCGGGCGTTTAATCCCTGCGGTTTTCGGCTTCGCTTTTGCCTTCGGCTTCGCTTCCGACGATGAATTTTCGATGAGTTTGAACAGTTCGATCAGCTCATCATCCGTGAGGTCACGCCATTCACCGAGCGGCAATCCCGAAAGACCAACGTTCATGATGCGCGTGCGTTCAAGCTTCGTCACTTCATAGCCAAAGTGTTCGCACATGCGGCGGATCTGGCGGTTCAGCCCCTGGACCAGGGTGATGCGGAACACAAACGGTGCCTCTTTCTTGACCTTGCATTTTTTAGTGACGGTGCCAAGGATAGGAACACCCGCGCCCATGCCGCGAATAAACTCGTCGGTGACCGGCTTATCGACGGTGACCAGGTACTCTTTTTCGTGATCGTTACCGGCGCGCAGGATCTTGTTCACCAGATCGCCGTGGTTGGTCAGAAAGATCAGCCCCTGTGAGTCTTTATCCAGACGGCCAATCGGGAATACGCGTTTGCTGTGATTGACGAAATCAACAATGTTGTCGCGTTCGCTGTCTTCTGTCGTACTGACGATCCCCACTGGCTTGTTCAGCGCGATAAAAACCAGGTCTTCCGCTTCGCGTGGTTCTATCAACCGACCATTGACCTTAACCACATCACCTGGCATGACCTGATCGCCAATGGTGGCGCGCTTGCCATTAATGAAGACGTTTCCCTGTTCAATAAAGCGATCCGCTTCGCGACGCGAGCAGATTCCGCTTTCACTGATGTATTTGTTTAGACGAATAGATGAGTCGGGCAGCATATTACCTCCAAAACACACGTCATCCTTCAAGCTGCCTCTGCGTTGGCCGCACTCACTCTTCCCAGTCACATAGTTATCTATGCTCCTGAGCCTTCGTTCCCTTGCCGCCTTGATCCAACTTGAATGCTTTGGTGTATGAAAAAACGAAATATACCGCACCTCGCCCACGATAAAAAATAATCGTGAAAAAATGTCCTTCCACTATGTGTGATCCGGCACACCTTTCGACACAAAAGTGACCATGTTCAGAGAGTGCAACTTTGTCGAACGAAAACTAACAGAATCAACCAATTAGAGATTAAGGCACAATTGTGCCATAAACCAACTCCCACCACAGCATATGTGCAACACAAATCGCCATCTTTACCTCCTGAAATAAGAGAAAATCATTTTGTACTGCCGCTTTTATCAGGTTATATCAGATCAAGCAGACAGGAATGCGGTTTGCACAAATGTGCAGGAGTCTAAAGATGGCGGCGGAAAACAGTGATGATATTCGTCTGATCGTAAAAATAGCGCAGCTCTATTACGAACAGGATATGACTCAGGCGCAAATTGCCCGCGAGCTGGGGATTTATCGCACCACGATCAGTCGGCTGCTGAAGCGCGGTCGCGAGCAGGGCATCGTCACGATTGCCATCAATTACGACTACAACGATAACCTGTGGCTGGAACAGCAGTTAAAACAAAAATTTGGCCTCAAAGAGGCAGTGGTGGTCTCCTGCGATAGCGAGCAGGAAGAGGAACATTTAACGATGATGGGCGAACACGGCGCACAGTTACTGGAACGTTTGCTCGAACCCGGCGATATCATCGGATTTTCATGGGGACGCGCGGTAAGGGCGCTGGTCGAAGGGTTATCACCCTCAAGCCAGTCACGTCAGTTAATCTGCGTGCCGATTATCGGTGGCCCCTCCGGAAAACTGGAAAGTCGCTTTCACGTCAATACGCTGACTTACGGCGCGGCGGCAAAGCTGAAGGCAGAGTCGCACCTCGCTGACTTCCCGGCACTGCTGGAAAACCCGTTGATTCGCAACGGCATTATGCAGTCTCAGCATTTTAAAACCATCTCGGCCTACTGGGACAACCTGGACGTGGCGCTGGTTGGGATTGGATCACCAGCAATCCGTAACGGCGCAAACTGGCACGCCTTCTACGGCAGCGAAGAGAGTGACGACCTGCACGCCCGTCAGGTTGCCGGTGATATTTGTTCGCGCTTTTACGATATCAATGGTGTAACGGTCGAAACCAATATGAGTGAAAAAACGCTGTCCATCGAAACTAATAAATTAAAACAGGCGCGTTATTCGATCGGCATTGCAATGGGCGAAGAAAAACTCAGCGGCATTTTAGGTGCTTTGCGCGGGCATTATATTAACGGTTTAGTCACTAACAACCATACCGCCGAATTGCTATTGAAGTAAATAAATCTACCTTGATCCTGACGTAATTAAGTTTATGGAGGATCCCCTTATCTGAAGATGGGAGTCTGTTATGCAATCGTGGTTAAATCTACAGGATAAAGTCATTATTGTGACCGGTGGTGCATCGGGAATCGGTTTAGCGATCGTCGAAGAATTATTAGCCCAGGGCGCCAATGTGCAAATGGCGGATATTCACAGCGGCGAGGGAAAATATATTGGCCATGCCGGATATCAATTCTGGCCAACAGATATTTCCAGTGCCAAAGACGTGCATCATACCGTTGATGAAATTATTCAACGCTTCGGTCGTATTGACGGGCTAGTCAATAATGCCGGGGTTAATTTCCCGCGCCTTTTGGTCGATGAAAAAGCCCCCACCGGAAAATACGAATTAAACGAAGCCGCCTTCGAAAAAATGGTCAATATCAATCAGAAAGGCGTGTTTTTAATATCCCAGGCGGTGGCGCGGCAGATGGTCAAACAGCATGACGGCGTAATTGTTAACGTCTCCTCGGAAAGCGGACTGGAAGGCTCGGAAGGCCAGAGCTGCTATGCCGCCACCAAAGCTGCGCTTAACAGCTTTACCCGCTCCTGGTCGAAAGAGCTGGGTAAACACGGTATCCGCGTGGTGGGTATCGCCCCCGGTATCCTGGAGAAAACCGGCCTGCGCACGCCGGAGTATGAAGAAGCGCTGGCGTGGACCCGCAATATCACTGTTGAACAGCTACGCGAGGGCTACACCAAAAACGCCATCCCCATTGGCCGTTCGGGACGTTTAGCAGAAGTCGCTGATTTCGTTTGTTATTTACTGTCTGAACGCGCCAGCTACATAACCGGAGTAACCACTAACATCGCGGGTGGAAAAACGCGCGGTTAAGGAGACGTTATGGTCCATGCAATCTTCTGTGCTCACGGCAACCTGGCCTGCGCCATGCTGGAATCGGTGCAGATGGTCTACGGCGACACCCACGTTGAGGCGGTGGCGTTTGTCCCCGGAGAAAATGCCAGCGACATCGTGGTTAAGCTGGAAAAGTTAGTAAGCACCCACCCTCATGATGAATGGCTTATCGCCGTCGATCTACAGTGCGGCAGCCCCTGGAATGCCGCCGCCACGCTGGCGATGCGCAACCCGGCGATTCGCGTCATCAGTGGACTCTCTCTGCCACTGGCGCTGGAACTGGTGGATAACCAAAGCAGCATGAATGTGGATGAACTCTGCCAATACCTGACAGCCATCGCCCAACAGACCTGCGTTGTCTGGCAGCAACTGGAAACAGCCGAAGAGGATTTCTGATGAATATTACCCTTGCACGCATTGATGATCGCCTGATCCACGGTCAGGTCACTACCGTCTGGTCAAAGGTGGCAAATGCCCAGCGGATTATTATCTGCAACGACGAAGTGTATAACGACGAGGTGCGCCGTACGTTATTACGCCAGGCCGCCCCACCGGGGATAAAAGTCAACGTGGTAAATATCGAAAAAGCCGTTGCCGTTTACCATAACCCGCAGTACCAGAACGAAACCGTTTTTTATTTATTTACCCGACCACAGGACGCGTTAGCGATGGTTAAGCAGGGCGTGAAAATTGCCACCCTGAATATTGGCGGCATGGCCTGGCGCCCGGGTAAAAAACAGTTAACCAAAGCGGTTTCATTAGATGAAGAGGATATTAATGCGTTTCGTGAACTGGATAATTTAGGCGTTACGTTGGATTTACGCGTCGTCGCCTCCGATCCGTCTGTGAATATTTTAGAAAAAATAAAAGAAATTTCGTTCGCTGAATAATGAAAAGCGCCTGTATTTAAGGCCGGGATGATCACATTCAAAGGTGACCTATTATGGAAATCAGTACTCTACAAATTATTGCTATATTTCTCTTTTCCTGCATCGCAGGGATGGGCAGCGTGCTGGATGAGTTCCAGACCCATCGCCCATTAATTGCCTGTACGATGATTGGCCTGATCCTCGGCGATTTAAAAACCGGGGTGATTCTGGGCGGTACGCTGGAGCTGATCGCGCTGGGCTGGATGAACGTCGGTGCCGCGCAGTCGCCCGATTCCGCACTTGCCAGCATTATCTCGGCGATTCTGGTCATTGTCGGCCAACAGAGCATCGCTACCGGGATCGCCATCGCCCTGCCCGTTGCGGCGGCCGGTCAGGTGCTGACCGTGTTTGCCCGTACCATCACCGTGGCGTTCCAGCACGCAGCCGATAAAGCCGCAGAGGACGCGCGCTTTCGTACCATCGACTTTCTTCACGTTTCCGCGCTGGGTGTGCAGGCGCTACGCGTTGCCGTTCCGGCGTTAATTGTGTCGCTGTTTGTCAGCGCGGATATGGTCAGCAATATGCTGAACGCGATCCCGGAATTCGTCACCCGCGGCTTGCAGATTGCCGGTGGTTTTATCGTGGTGGTGGGTTACGCCATGGTGCTGCGCATGATGGGCGTGAAGTATCTGATGCCGTTCTTCTTCCTCGGCTTTATCGCCGGTGGCTACCTCGATTTCAGCCTGCTGGCCTTTGGCGGCGTTGGCGTGATTATCGCGCTGGTCTACCTCCAGCTTAACCCACAGTGGCGCAAAGCCGAACCACAGGCTCAGGCCACCTCTTCCACCGCACTCGACCAGCTTGAAGATTAATGGAGCCCATCATGGAACAGAAAAAACTGACCAAATCCGACCTGTTTAGCATGTTTCTTCGCTCCAACCTGCAGCAGGCGTCATTTAACTTTGAACGTATCCACGGGCTGGGCTTTTGCTATGACATGATCCCTGCCATCAAGCGGCTCTACCCGTTAAAAGAGGATCAGGTCGCGGCGCTCAGACGGCACCTGGTGTTCTTTAACACCACGCCTGCGGTGTGCGGCCCGGTGATTGGCGTGACCGCGGCGATGGAAGAAGCACGGGCAAACGGCGCGGAGATCGACGACGGTGCCATCAACGGCATCAAAGTCGGCCTGATGGGGCCGCTTGCCGGGGTGGGCGACCCGCTGGTGTGGGGCACCTTACGTCCGATCACTGCCGCCCTCGGCGCCTCGCTGGCGCTCTCCGGCAACGTGCTCGGCCCCATCCTCTTCTTCGTACTCTTCAACGCCGTCCGTCTGGCGATGAAATGGTACGGCTTGCAGATCGGTTTCAACAAAGGGGTCAATATCGTCAGCGATATGGGCGGCAACCTGCTGCAAAAACTGACCGAAGGGGCGTCGATTCTTGGCCTGTTCGTGATGGGTGTACTGGTCACCAAATGGACCAGCATCAACGTGCCGCTGATCGTCTCGCAAACGCCTGGTGCAGACGGTACGACCGTCACTATGACCGTGCAGAACATCCTCGATCAGCTCTGTCCCGGCCTGCTGGCGCTGGGCCTGACGATGCTGATGGTGCGCCTGCTCAACAAGAAAATTAACCCGGTATGGCTGATCTTCGCCCTGTTCGGTTTGGGGATTATCGGCAACGCGCTGGGCTTCCTGTCCTGACTGTTCGCCCCGGCGTCGCCCGGGGCTTATATCTACACTGAGGTGGAATTTATGTTAACAACGGCTCTTAGATTATATGGCAAACGCGATCTGCGTCTGGAAACGTTTGACCTTCCGCAGATGCAGGATGATGAAATCCTCGCCACGGTCGTGACCGACAGCCTGTGTCTCTCTTCCTGGAAAGAGGCCAATCAGGGGGAGGATCATAAGAAGGTGCCAAACGACGTGGCGACCAACCCGATCATCATCGGCCACGAATTTTGCGGTGATATTATTGCCGTCGGAAAAAAGTGGCAGCATAAATTTCAGCCCGGCCAGCGCTATGTGATTCAGGCGAACCTGCAACTGCCCGATCGCCCGGATTGCCCCGGCTACTCCTTCCCGTGGGTGGGCGGCGAAGCGACGCATGTACTGATTCCGAATGAGGTGATGGAGCAGGACTGCCTGCTGGCCTACGAAGGCGAAACCTACTTTGAAGGCTCGCTGGTTGAGCCGCTCTCCTGCGTGATCGGCGCATTCAACGCGAACTACCATTTGCAGGAAGGCACCTATAACCACAAGATGGGGATTCGTCCGCAGGGTCGCGCGCTGATCCTCGGCGGTACCGGGCCGATGGGGCTACTCGCAATTGACTACGCGCTGCATGGCCCGGTCAATCCTTCCCTGCTGGTCGTCACGGATAAACACACCGACAAGCTGGACTACGCCCGCAAGCATTATCCTTCAGAGCCGCAGACGCTGATTCATTATCTCCTGAGTCAGGACGCCTCTTACGACACGCTGATGGCACTGAGCGGCGGTCACGGTTTTGACGATATTTTTGTGTTCGTGCCTAACGAGCAGTTGGTGACGTTAGCCTCTTCCCTGCTCGCTCCCGACGGCTGCATGAACTTCTTCGCCGGTCCGCAGGACAAGCAGTTCAGCGCACCGGTAAATTTCTATGACGTTCATTACGCCTTTACCCACTATGTCGGTACATCGGGGGGGAATACCGAAGACATGCGTACGGCGGTAAAACTGATCGAAGAGAAGAAGGTGCAGGCGGCAAAAGTGGTAACGCATATTCTCGGCCTGAACGCCGCGGGTGAAACAACCCTGGAACTGCCAAAAGTCCGGGGTGGGAAAAAGCTGGTATATACCGGCAAAACAATGCCGCTCACCGCGCTCAATCAAATTAACGATCCTGAACTGCTCGCCATTATCGAACGTCGTCAAGGGATCTGGTCAAAAGAGGCCGAGGATTATTTGCTGGTGCACGCCGAAGATATTTAAGAGAGTAAGATCAACGAGCGCCTGGAACGGGCGCTCTTGATGATTCAGGGTTATGCAACGTACGTTTGTGGTTCAGCAAAAAGCTGCCGATCGGCTTTTTCTTCCAGAAGTGCAAGCGCCGGAATTAACTGGCTGATGTTCATCAGGCTATGGCCCAACCGACATAAGCTCTCTGAAGAAAAAATCTCCTGACGTTCGCCAGCGACGGTGACCAGACTTTCCCCGATAAAATTCAGCGTATGGTAAAGCCCAGCCAGTGCCTCTTTGCAGCCAAATGAGAGCGTGAGATTCTCATCGGTGGTGAGCTGGCGACAGTCAAGATGGCGAAAGGCGTCGGCCAAGGGAAAATGAAGCAGATTGGCTTCGGGCGGGAGAGAAAAAGACGCAGAACAGGCGTTAGTGGTACTATTAGCATCAGCCATAGCATTACCTCGTATAATGTTGTGGTTAAACGCCCCGATCGTGTTGCTGCACTATCGGGGCGTTGTCATTTTTAACGTGTGAGCGTAATGTGTCATCACACATATTCACACTACTCCAGTGTACTTTAGGTGTCAACACACATGAATGAAAGAAGAGGCAATCCCCCGTTTCAGTTCCGTCTGGATCCGGATCTTCGCAAAGCGATGGAAGAAGCGCAGCGACTGGATGGCGATGAATCACTGGCAGCATGGATCAAACGGGTGATTCGCAAGGAACTAAAGCAGAAAGGGATTGAGGTGTAGGGTTGTGCTGTGCGCCAAATTTGGTTGGTCCGCTTTGAGCGAAGAGCGGACATTCTTGTACAAAGTATGGCGTCGGATTACAGTGAGATCATTGATTGATAAGTGAGTCGAATCAGAACAGTAGCCAATGAAACAAAAACTTCGCAAACGTAACCAAGACTGGATATCAAGGCAATTGCAACGTGCGCAAAAAGAGGAAATGCCGTTAAGTTTCTTTATTAACTTTCCCTCAATACGAGCAACTGCTTGTAATGGTGAGCGCCTTAAACGGCGTGGTCGTCTCAAGCCGGACTGGAGTCGCGCATTGTTTCATCAGGGTTGGGGAGAAGTGCCGATTGTTGGGCCAAAAGGTACAGTTTACTGGTTTGAGGGATTTGATAAGGAACAGTTACCTGTTGAATGGGTGCCGCTGTGGGAAGATGCCTGAATGTATTGGTCTCACAGTGTAACACACCATCAACTCTTATAGTCTGCTGTGAGCGAAATGCGGTCTGGAACGAACAGTTAACGCTCAAAAACAATAAATCATGAAAAATATCGAAGAGTTACGCGCAGAACTTCTCAAAATCGGTGAAAGAATTGGAGGTGGAATAAGACCCAATTATTACTTCACCATCCCTGATAGACCTGACGGTATGGCGACTCCATACCTGGAAATTCATTGCAAAGAATATCATTTCATTGTCAATGAAAGAGGTGCCGAAATAGCGCGTAAAGTAACCCTTAGTGATGATGAGATTCTTTATTGGTTTGTTGAGTGTGGTGTGGTAGGTCTAGCTACAGAGTATGCAGCCATGAATAGCTCACCTGAAACGGAATTCAGGTATGTTTATTTTCGTAAACAATATAGTTTAATGCTCTCTATCAAACCTGAATGGGCAACAAGGAAGCGCAGAGAATTTACAGAAATCCTTAGTGGACAGGTTTAAAAAGGTCACAGAATTTCTCAGAAACGTCGTGATCATCAGTTTGATTCCAGCAACACTGCTCCCAGAACTAAGCATCCAACGTCCGCTTCTGGCACAAAGCGGAAGTAGTGGCATACCGAATTTAGCCACCTAAACAGCAGTGTGAATAGTCTACTCCTGGTCCCAGGCCACCTATCCCTTCATTATTCCCTTATCACGCATTTATCAATCTCCACTCGATATCCTGCTTAATCACCGAATCAACACGCCTGGTATTGCAAAGCGCTTTCCGGTTTCCCTTGTGCAACATTTCCTTTCCTCAATGATTTGCTAACCTCCCCTCCCTTCTTGCCAAAAAAGCTTGTAGTTTATAAAATACAAGGATGAGTTTGATGGAAATATTACAAACTTCGGTTTTCCAGCGCTGGGAGCGGAACTTAAAGGACCGTAGAGCGAAAACACTTATTGCCTCACGTCTTTTTCGGGTGGCAAATGGGTTAGCTGGTGATGTGAGGCCAGTCGGTGAAGGGATTAGCGAATTGCGTATTCATTACGGTCCTGGTTATCGGATTTACTTCAAGCAGCATGGAGATGCCATCATCATATTGTTATGTGGTGGTGATAAAAGCTCGCAGAAGAGTGATATCGCACTTGCCAAAATAATCGACAACACTTTGAACTATAAGGAGATAGCAAGCCATGAATAAGCTTACTCAATACGATCCCGCCGCTGCGCTGGTCGATGACGACGAAATTGCTGTATTTATGGCAGATGCCCTGGAAACGGGTGATGCGGCTTACATAGCAAAAGCGCTCGGCGTGGTGGCTCGCGCAAAAGGCATGGCAAACATTGCGGCTGAAACCGGCTTATCACGCGAACAGCTTTATCGTTCATTCAGTGACAAAGGCAACCCCACGCTTAAAACCACGCTGGCGGTGATGAAGGCGCTGGGTATTGGATTAACTGTTAAAACATGAACTTTGACTCTCTCCCCCCAAGCCCTTTCCCACATCGTGAGCCACGTCAGTAAGCGAGTAGACTTCCAGTGTTAGCATGTGCCCCGGTTAATTTTTCGATGACATGGAGAAACGATGGAACTGCTTTTATTGAGTAACTCAACGCTGCCGGGTAAGGGCTGGATGGAACATGCGCTGCCGCTGATTGCAGAACAGCTGAACGGTCGCCGCTCAGCGGTGTTTATTCCGTTCGCCGGCGTGACGCAAACCTGGGATGAGTACACGGCAAAAACGGCAGCCATCTTTGCGCCAATGGGCGTCAACGTGGTGGGCATTCATACGGTAGCCGATCCGGTTGCGGCCATTGAAAATGCCGAGGTGGTAATTGTTGGCGGCGGTAATACCTTCCAGCTTTTGAAAGAGAGCCGTGAACGCGGGCTGCTGGCCCCGGTTGTTGACGTGGTGAAACGCGGCGCGCTATACATCGGCTGGAGCGCAGGTTCTAACCTCGCCTGCCAGACGATTCGTACCACTAACGATATGCCGATTGTTGATCCCAAAGGCTTTGACGCGCTGGGTCTGTTCCCGCTCCAGATTAACCCACATTTCACCAACGCGCTGCCGGAAGGGCATAAAGGCGAAACGCGCGAACAGCGTATTCGCGAGCTGCTGGTTGTCGCCCCAGAACTGACGGTGATTGGTTTGCCGGAAGGGAACTGGATCAAGGTGAGCAATGGTCAGGCGGTACTTGGCGGCCCAAACACCACGTACGTGTTCAAAGCTGGTGAAGAAGCGGTTGCGCTGGAAGCAGGGCACCGTTTTTAAGCGAGAAGAGTTGATGCCGGATGGCGGCTACGCCTTATCCGGCCTACGGTAGGCCCGGTAAGCGTCAGCGCCACCGGGCAACATCTCATCTGTCTTCGTTAGTACTCACGCTCGTCGTCCTCATCCGGCTGTTCCAGCACGCTGTAGGCAACCGAACAGAACAGTGAATTCAGACGCTGCATATCGCCTAATAATCCCAGATGCAGAGAACTGGTTTCGATACTCTGCACGTTCTGCTGATGCAGGCGATCAACATGCGCGTGGGAATATCGACGGTTCAGAATGCGAAAACGGTGCTTGCTGCGACGCAGGCGACGGGCGCTGGTGACGTCGCCGGAGAAAAACACCGACATCGCCAGTTGCAGGTTGCTCAGCAGTTGATCGTAAAGGGCATCCAGCTCTTTTAACCCTTCAACGGAGAACGCTCGCCGCGCCGCCAGCGATTTGTCGGCAATCTCACTGCCCATCCGTTCGACAATATCCGACGCCTGCTCCAGGTTTAGCGACATCTCGATGATCTCCGCCCAGCGGCGAGATTCCTCTTCTGCCAGTTCCTCTTTCGGCATTCGCGCCAGATAGAGCTTGATGGCGGTATACAGCACGTTGATATCGTCCGCCATTTTGCGCAGCTCTTTCTCTTCACGCGGCTCGCCGTGCATCACCCTTTTCAGCCCTTCCATCATCTGCTCCATCGCGTCGCCGATGCGCAGCGCTTCACGGGCGGCATTGGCCAGCGCCAGCGTTGGCGTGTCCAGCGCGCTGACGTCCAGGTGCTTCGGCTTCAGATGGGCGTCCAGTTCCGGCTCGTCGCGAATCAAACGCTGGCAAAGCCGCGCCATCGGTCCGGCAAAGGGAATCATCGCCAGGCAGCGCACCAGGTTGTAGAAGACGTGGAAGTAAATCACCAGTTCGGACTTCGGCAGCGGCAGTTCATCCATCAGGTTCGCCAGCGGATGCACGAACGGCAGAATGATAAGGCTACCCACCAGCTTGAACAGCAGACTGCCGAGCGCCACGCGCCGGGCGGCGGCGTTGGCAGCACTGTTGTTGAGCATCGCCAGCAGGCCAGAGCCGAGGTTGGCGCCAATCACCAGACACAGCGCCACCGGGAAAGAGATAATCCCCGCGGCCGTCAGGGTCGCCGTCAGCAGCACCGCCGCAAGGCTGGAGTAACTGATTATGGCAAACATCGCGCCAATCAGCGCATCAAGCATGATATCGCCGGTGAGCGAGGCGAAAATCACCTGCACGCCATTAGCCTGGGTGATCGGCGTGACGGCCTGGACGATCAGCTCCAGCGCCAGCAAAATCAGTCCCAGACCGATACCCACACGCCCCAGTTGCCCGGCGCGCGACTGCTTACGCCCCAGGAAGAAGATCACGCCGATAAAAATCAGCAGCGGCGACAGCCACGATAAGTCGAAGGTGAGAATACGCGCCATTAGCGCGGTCCCCACGTCAGCACCCAGCACAATCACCAGCGCCGGCGTCAAGGCAACCAAATCCTGGGCGACAAACGACGTCACCAGCATGGTGGTGGCGTTACTGCTTTGCACCAGCGCAGTAACGCCAATTCCCGCGCAGAAGGCGAGAGGTTTCTTTTCAACGCTACGGCTAAGAACGGTACGCAAGCGAGCGCCAAAAACGCGCATGACGCCAGTACGCACAATATGGGTGCCCCATACCAAGAGGGCCACGGCAGAAAGCAGGTGAAGCAGGGTTAACACGGAATTGGGCACTCCTTATCTTTATCGTTTTTCTGTAGTTAGCTTACGGTGAATCGCCTGATGGCGGCGTAAACGCCTTATCAGGCCTACGTGTTGGCCGGATAAGCGAAGCGCCATCCGGCAAAAATCGACGGAACTCTGCTCAAGTATAAGGGTTTAATTGTAAGAAAGAGACAAGGCGCTCAGTGAGCGCCCTGTTTGTTGTAAGGAAAAGTATTTCCCGTGCGACGGTCAGTCGGCATCGTAGCCTAAATTCGGTGCCAACCAGCGCTCCACTTCTGCCACGCTCATCCCTTTTCGGAAGGCATAGTCTTCAACCTGATCGCGCTGAATCTGCGCCACTGCATAATATTTGCTGTCAGGGTGGCTGAAGTACCAGCCGGAAACCGACGCACCGGGCCACATGGCGAAAGACTCGGTGAGCTTCATGCCGGTGTGTTTTTCCACATCCAGCAGTTGCCAGATGGTGCCCTTCTCGGTGTGTTCCGGACAGGCCGGATAGCCCGGTGCCGGACGAATGCCCTGATAGTTTTCGCGGATCAGCTCTTCGTTGCTCAGGTTCTCGTAAGGCGCATAGCCCCAGTAAACCTTACGCACGCGCTCGTGCAGGTACTCCGCAAAGGCTTCCGCCAGACGGTCGGCGATCGCTTTCACCATGATCTTATTGTAATCATCGTGCTGCGCTTCAAACGCTTCCGCCAGGGCATCCTCTTCCAGTCCACCGGTGACCGCAAAGGCGCCGATGTAGTCCGCTTTTCCAGACAGCTTCGGTGCCACGAAGTCAGACAGGCAGTAGTTGGCAAAGCCGACCTTCTCCGTTTGCTGACGCAGATGATGGCTGACGGTCAGAACGTGGGTGCGGGTTTCATCACGATAAATTTCGATATCGTCGCCCACGCGGTTCGCCGGGAACAGCCCCACCACGCCACGCGGGTTGAGTGTTTTCTCGGCGCTGAGTTTATCCAGCAAATCATTGGCGTCCTGGAACAGGCGTTTGGCCTCTTCACCCACCACTTCGTCTTCAAGAATACGCGGGTATTTCCCGGCCAGCGACCAGGTCATGAAGAACGGGGTCCAGTCGATATAGTTACGCAGCGTTTCAATGCTCGCTTCCACTTCCTGTACGCCCAGTCGGTGCGCTACCGGCGGCGTGTAACTCTCCCAGTCAAAAGCGAGATCGTTATCCCGAGCGGCGGCAAGCGTCACCGGTGGCGTGCGTGGTTTTTTACGCCCATGTTGGATACGCACGGTTTCATACTCTTTACGAGTGCGGGCAACAAAGTCATCGCGCTGGGTATCGGACAAGAGTGCAGCCACGACGCCCACCGTGCGCGACGCGTTCTGTACGTAGACCGTCGGGCCACTGTAGTTCTGCTCGATTTTCACCGCCGTGTGTGCTTTCGAGGTGGTCGCGCCGCCAATCAGCAACGGAATGGTAAAACCCTGACGCTCCATCTCTTTCGCCACGTTAACCATTTCGTCCAACGACGGGGTGATCAAACCGGAAAGACCGATCAGGTCGGCATTCACTTCGCGCGCGGTTTTGAGGATTTTCTCTGCGGGTACCATCACGCCGAGATCGACGATTTCGTAGTTATTACACTGCAGCACCACGCCAACAATGTTTTTGCCGATATCGTGGACGTCGCCTTTTACCGTGGCGATCACCATTTTGCCGTTACTGGAGCCCTTCTCTTTGCTGGCTTCAATAAACGGTTCCAGGTAGGCCACCGCCTGCTTCATCACGCGGGCAGATTTCACCACCTGCGGCAGGAACATTTTGCCTTCGCCGAACAGATCGCCGACGACGTTCATTCCGTCCATCAGCGGCCCTTCGATCACCTCAATCGGGCGTGTGGCCTGCTGGCGGGCTTCTTCAGTATCCTGTTCAATAAACTCGGTGATGCCTTTCACCAGCGAGTATTCAAGGCGTTTTTTAACGTCCCAGGAGCGCCATTCCGCCTGCTGAATGTTGACCGCCTCATCCGACTTACTGCCGCGGTACTTCTCTGCCAGATCCAGCAGACGCTCAGTGCCGTCGTCGCGGCGGTTGAGGATCACATCTTCCACCGCGTCGCGCAGTTCTGCGGGCAGATCGTCATAAATCGCCAGTTGCCCGGCGTTCACAATCCCCATGTCCATCCCGTTACGAATCGCGTAATAGAGGAACACGGCGTGGATAGCTTCACGCACCGGATCGTTGCCACGGAAGGAGAACGAGACGTTGGAAACGCCACCGGAGATCAGCGCATGCGGCAGTTCGCGTTTGATGTCCTCACACGCGCCGATAAAGTCCTGCGCGTAGTTGTTGTGTTCTTCAATACCGGTGGCAACGGCAAAAATGTTCGGGTCGAAAATGATGTCTTCCGGCGGGAAGCCCACCTCTTCGGTGAGAATTTTGTACGCCCGACGACAGATTTCGATTTTGCGCGCACGGGTATCGGCCTGACCTTGTTCATCAAAAGCCATCACGACCACCGCCGCACCGTAACGCCGCAGCAATTTCGCGTGGTGGGTAAAGGTTTCCACGCCCTCCTTCATCGAGATGGAGTTAACGATGCCTTTCCCCTGAATGCACTTCAGCCCTTTCTCGATGACTTCCCACTTCGAGGAGTCAATCATGATTGGCACGCGGGCAATATCGGGTTCACCCGCAATCAGGTTGAGGAAACGTACCATCGCCGCTTCGGCATCGAGCATCCCCTCGTCCATGTTGATATCAATGATCTGCGCGCCGCTTTCCACCTGCTGACGAGCCACGTCCAGCGCTTCACTGTATTTTTCTTCTTTGATCAGGCGCTTAAATTTGGCGGAGCCGGTGACGTTGGTCCGCTCGCCGACGTTCACAAACAGGCTGTCGTCGCCTATGTTCAGCGGTTCGAGGCCGGACAGGCGACAGGCGACCGGGATTTCAGGCAGCTTGCGTGGCGGTAGGCCTTCTACCGCACGGCTCATGGCGGCAATATGTTCCGGGGTGGTACCACAGCAGCCGCCGACAATATTCAGGAAACCGGCCTCCGCCCACTCACGGATTTGCGCTGCCATGGTGTCAGCATCCAGATCGTATTCCCCGAAGGCGTTCGGCAGTCCGGCGTTTGGGTGCGCGGTGACGTAGCATTCGGCGATGCGCGACAGTTCCTGCACGTACTGACGCAGTTCATCCGGTCCTAAAGCACAGTTAAGGCCAAAGGTGAGCGCCTCAGCGTGGCGCAGCGAGTTGTAAAACGCTTCGGTCGTCTGGCCGGAGAGCGTACGGCCAGAGGCGTCGGTAATGGTGCCGGAAATCATGATCGGCAGATCGACGCCCAGCGCTTCGAATTCTGCTTTGACAGCGAATATCGCTGCTTTGGCGTTCAGGGTGTCAAAGACGGTTTCAATCAGGATCAGGTCCGCGCCCCCTTCCACCAGCGCTTTGGTGGATTCACGGTAAGCCGCCACCAGCTGATCAAAGGAGACATTACGGAAGGCCGGGTCGTTCACATCTGGCGAAATTGACGCAGTGCGGTTGGTCGGGCCGAGAACGCCTGCCACATAGCGCGGTTTTTCTGGTGTGCGCGCTGTCCACTCATCAGCGCAGGCACGCGCCAGTTTCGCCGCCGCAAAGTTGATTTCCGCCGACAGGGATTCCATCTGGTAATCCGCCATCGCAATGGTGGTGGAGTTGAATGTGTTGGTTTCGATGATATCCGCGCCTGCTTCGAAGTAGGCGTTGTGAATCGCGCTGATGACATCTGGCTTGCTGAGCACCAGCAGGTCGTTATTGCCTTTCAGATCGCACGGCCAGTCAGAAAAGCGCTCACCCCGGAAATCGTCTTCACTCAGACGGTAGCTCTGGATCATGGTGCCCATGCCGCCATCCAGCACCAGAATACGTTCATTTAACTGCGCACGCAGTTGCTTCACTTTGCTACTCACACTCGCTCCCGACAACGCTCAACCAGACCGAAAAAATATCAACAGGTCATACTGGCATAATCCTGTCTGACGTAAAAGAGAACAACAGGCAACATGAGACAAGTTCAGCTTCACTCATCCGATCAGTTCAACACTTCTTGCATTATAATTGAATAAAACGAAAATGATTTCCACGATACAGAAAAGGAGTCTGCCATGGTTGCCACCGTACCCGCGAAACGCGGTAGAAAACCCGCCGCGACGACAGCCCCCGCCGCCGGACAGGTTCAGTCGCTCACCCGCGGTCTGAAATTGCTGGAGTGGATTGCAGAATCCAACGGCAGCGTCGCGTTGACCGAGCTGGCACAGCAGGCAGGCTTGCCCAATTCCACGACCCACCGTTTGCTGACCACCATGCAACAGCAGGGCTTTGTGCGTCAGGTGGGCGATCTCGGGCACTGGGCGGTAGGTGCGCATGCGTTTATCGTCGGCAGCAGCTTTTTGCAGAGCCGCAACCTGCTGGCCATCGTCCACCCGATCCTGCGTCGCCTGATGGAAGACTCTGGCGAAACGGTAAACCTGGCGGTGCTGGACCAGAGCGACCATCAGGCCATTATTATCGACCAGGTCCAGTGTACCCAACTGATGCGCATGTCGGCGCCCATCGGCGGCAAGCTCCCGATGCATGCCTCCGGCGCGGGTAAAGCGTTTCTGGCACAGCTGAGCGAAGAACAAGTGACGCAACTGCTGCACCGTAAAGGGCTGCATGCCTATACCCATGCGACGCTGGTTTCTCCTGTGCATTTAAAAGATGACCTCGCCCAGACCCGCAAACGCGGCTATTCGTTTGATGATGAAGAACACGCGCTCGGCCTGCGCTGCGTGGCGTCGTGCATTTACGACGAGCACCGCGAGCCGTTTGCTGCCATCTCTATCTCTGGGCCGATTTCGCGTATTACCGACGACCGGGTGACCGAGTTTGGTGCGATGGTGATCAAGGCAGCGAAAGAAGTAACGCTGGCGTACGGCGGAATTCGTTAATCAAGAAGCCCCATCGGGAATGGGGCATCATGCAGTATGTCGCACATTGCCGGATGGCGGCGCAAGCGCCTTATCCGGCCTACGGTCGGTTTCATAACGTACGCTGAACCGTTGCTTACGGCGGTAAGCGTAAACATCCTCCACATGCCCTTCCCGAATCCGCGTCTGTAACGCTCGCCAGTAGTCGGCGCGAAACAGGTCGGCGTGCATCTCTTCAAACAGCGGCCCGATGCGCGGATCGGCACAAAGCCAGTGGCGAAACTCCTCCGGGAATACATCGCCCGGCGACACGCTGTACCAGGGCTCGGCGCTCATCTCATCTTCCGGATAGCGTGCCTTCGGGATGTCGCGGAAGTTCACTTCCGTCATGTAGCAAATTTCATCGTAGTCATAGAACACCACGCGGCCATGGCGGGTGACGCCAAAGTTTTTGAACAGCATGTCGCCGGGGAAAATATTGGCGGCGGCGAGCTGGCGTATTGCGTTACCGTATTCTTCAATGGCATCCCGTAGCTGCTGGCCTTCTACCTGCTCCAGCCAGATATTCAGCGGTACCATCCGGCGTTCAATGTACAAATGGCGGATAACGATCTGGTCGCCGAGGTCAGTTATTTTTCCCGGCGCATCTTCCAGCAGTAGCGACATCAGCGCCGGATCGATTTGCCGTTTATCCAGTACAAAGTTTTCGAATTCCTGGGTATCCGCCATGCGCCCCACGCGGTCATGCTCTTTAACCAGCTGATAGCAGGCGCGGACGTGGGCGGCAGACATCTCTTTTTGCGGGGCAAACTTGTCTTTGATGATTTTGAAAACCCGATCAAAGCCCGGAAGCGTGAACACCAGCATCACCATGCCGCGAATACCCGGCGCTTCGATGAATTGCTCGTTACAACCGCGCAGGTACAGCAAATACTCACGATAGCTCTCCGTCTTCGCATGCTTCTGGCAGCCTATCGCCATATATAATTCAGCGGTGGTCTTTCCTGGCAGGATCTCCCGCAGCCACTCCACCAGCGCGGCAGGCAGTGGCGCATAAACCATGAAATAAGAGCGGGCGAATCCGAACACAATGCTGGCTTCAGCCGTCGTGGTCAGGCAGGTATCGACAAACAGCTCGCCTTCCTCGGTGCGGTGAATGGGCAGCAAAAAAGGCAACGTGCCGGAAGGCGTAACACACTTGCCGACCAGCCAGGCGGCTTTGTTGCGATAGAAAAGCTCGTTAGCCACCTGCAAATGGCACTGCGGCAGCGCATCCGCACCAAAGGTTTCGTTCAAATGGTTGATAATGTAGCGAATGTCACGACTTTTATTCTGCCACGGCAGACGCAGCGGCAGATCGCTCAGTACCCGCATCAGCAGGGGGTCCCAGCCGTGATCGGGAAAGAAATCTTTAGCCAGCGGGCGAGGAATGGTGCGAAAGCGGCGCTCCGGCTGTGAGCTAAAAATATAAAGCCGCTCGGGTGTAAGCGAACGGTGGTCAAACAGACGACAGTAGACGGAGTTAAAAAAACTCTCAGCAATTTCGAAGCGCGGATAATCCGGCAGGAGTCGGGTGTAATGATCTTTCACGCGGAGCAAAAAATCCGCATCCGTACTTTTACCCTCGGTGATACAGCGCAGTTGTTCCACCACCAACCCCACATGGTGATCGTAGAGGTGGATACGCTGTTTCATCGCCTGCTGGACGGCATGCCAGTCGGCCTGTTCAAAGCGCTGCTGCGCGCCGGAGGTGACTTCCAGAAATCGGCCATACTGCGCGTCAAAGCCTTGCAGGATGGTTTGAGCAATCAGTAATTCCAGGCCTCGCGACATCGCCTTCCCTCATGCAGAGCAGATGTTGCCGGATGGCGCATACGCTTATCCGGCCTACACGCTTTCGTAGGCCCGGTAAGCATCGCGCCACCGGGCATCAGATCATCAGAACTGCGATTCTTCCGTCGAGCCCGTCAATGCGGTGACTGAAGATGTGCCGCCCTGAATAATGGTGGTGACCTTGTCGAAATAGCCGGTGCCCACCTCCTGCTGGTGGGAAACGAAGGTATAACCGTCTTTGCCAGCGGCGAACTCCGGCTGTTGAACCTTCTCCACGTAGTGCTTCATGCCCTCGCCTTGTGCGTAGGAACGCGCCAGGTCGAACATGTTGAACCACATGCTGTGAATCCCCGCCAGGGTGATGAACTGGTATTTGTAACCCATGTCGGACAGTTGCTGCTGGAAGCTGGCGATAGTTTTATCATCCAGGTTTTTCTGCCAGTTGAACGACGGCGAGCAGTTATAGGCCAGCAGTTTGCCCGGGTATTTCGCATGAATGGCGTCGGCAAAGCGCTTCGCCAGTTCCAGATCCGGCGTGGAGGTTTCGCACCATACCAGGTCCGCATACGGCGCGTAGGCCAGGCCACGGCTGATTGCCTGTTCAATGCCAGCGCGCGTACGGAAGAACCCTTCACTGGTGCGCTCACCGGTAATGAATTCGCTGTCATACGGGTCGCAATCGGAAGTGATCAGGTCCGCCGCGTCAGCATCGGTACGAGCAATGACCAGCGTCGGGACGCCCATCACATCCGCAGCCAGACGCGCCGCCACCAGTTTCTGAATGGCTTCCTGCGTCGGTACCAGCACTTTACCGCCCATATGCCCGCACTTCTTCACTGACGCCAGCTGATCTTCGAAGTGAACAGCCGCTGCACCGGCTTCAATCATCGATTTCATCAGTTCAAAGGCGTTTAACACACCGCCAAATCCGGCTTCAGCATCAGCCACGATCGGCAGGAAGTAATCTACATACCGAGGATCGTTGGGCTCAATGCCGCTGGACCATTGGATCTGATCCGCGCGGCGAAAGGTGTTGTTGATCCGATCCACGACCGCCGGAACGGAGTTCGCCGGGTAGAGGGACTGATCCGGGTACATGCTGGAAGCCAGGTTGGCGTCCGCCGCGACCTGCCAGCCCGACAGATAGACCGCTTCAATGCCCGCTTTCGCCTGTTGCAATGCCTGACCGCCGGTCAGCGCGCCGAGGCTATTGATATAGCCTTTTTTGGATTCGCCGTGCAGCAGACGCCACATTTTGGCAGCGCCCAGTTGCGCCAGTGTGCATTCCGGGTTGACCGAGCCGCGTAATTTCACCACTTCCTCCGCGCTATATGGACGGGTAATGCCTTCCCAGCGCGGTTGGGTCCATTCTTTTTGTAATTCTTCAATTTGTTGAGTACGGGTTTTCATGTGCAGATGCTCCATATTGTCATGTGGTGAATTACGCCAGCAGGCGGTAGCCTGGCAAGGTCAGGAAGTCGATTAATTCGTCAGAGGTGGTGATCTGCTCCATCAGGCGTGCGGCATCGTCGAAGCGGCCGCTGCTGTAGCGGTGTTCGCCCAACTCCTCCTGAATCACCCGCATCTCTTCAGCCAGCATCTGGCGGAACAGGGCTTTGGTAACCGGTTTGCCGTTGCTCAGCGTTTTCTCGTGGTGGATCCACTGCCAGATGGAGGTACGGGAGATTTCCGCCGTTGCGGCATCTTCCATCAGGCCATAAATCGGTACGCAGCCGTTGCCGGAGATCCACGCTTCGATGTACTGCACGGCAACGCGAATGTTGGCGCGCATCCCTTCTTCAGTGCGTTCGCCTTCACACGGTGCCAGAAGCTGTTCAGCGGTAATCGGCGCATCGTCTTCGCGGGTGACGAAAAGCTGGTTTTTGTTTTCGCCCAGCACGTCGTTGAATACCGCCATTGCGGTATCTGCCAGCCCCGGATGCGCGATCCAGGTTCCGTCGTGACCGTTGCTGGCTTCCAGCGCTTTGTCGGCTTTCACTTTGTTAAGCACCTGAGTATTACGCTCGGCATCTTTGCTCGGAATAAACGCCGCCATACCGCCCATCGCGAAGGCACCGCGTTTGTGGCAGGTTTTGATCAGCAGACGTGAATAGGCGCTGAGGAATGGCTTGTCCATCGTCACAACCTGACGGTCCGGCAGGACGCGGTCGGGATGATTCTTCAACGTTTTGATATAGCTGAAAATATAATCCCAGCGACCGCAGTTCAGACCCACGATGTGATCGCGCAGCGCATGGAGGATCTCATCCATCTGGAAAACCGCGGGCAGGGTTTCGATCAGCAGCGTGGCTTTGATCGTGCCGCGCGGCAGGTTGAAACGATCTTCAGCATAGCTGAATACGTCGCTCCACCAGGCCGCTTCCTGCCATGCCTGTGTTTTCGGCAGGTAAAAATAGGGGCCGCTGCCTTTCGCCAGCAACGCCTGGTAGTTATGGAAGAAATAGAGCGCAAAGTCGATCAAACTGCCAGGGATGGCTTCGCCGCGCCAGGTGACGTGTTTTTCTGGCAGGTGCAGTCCACGAACACGGCAAATCAGGAGCGCCGGATCTGGCTTCAACTGATAGATTTTACCGGCTTCGTTGGTGTAGCTGATGGTGCCGTTAACCGCATCTCGCAGATTAATATGCCCGTCGATGACTTTGTTCCACTCTGGTGCCAGTGAATCCTCAAAGTCGGCCATAAACACTTTCACGTTAGCGTTCAGAGCGTTGATAACCATCTTGCGTTCAACCGGCCCGGTGATCTCTACCCGGCGATCCTGCAAATCTTCAGGAATACCGCGAATCTTCCAGTCACCGTTACGAATGGAAGCCGTTTCCGAAATGAAATCTGGCAGCTTGCCATCATCAATATCCTGCTGCTGCTGAATACGCGCTGCCAGCAGTTTGTTCCGCTTAGGCGTAAAGCGCACCACCAGTTCGGTGAGAAATTCTACGGCATCTGCGGTGAGGATCTGATTCTCTGCCTCACCGAATGGTCTGGTGAAGATCAATTCATCGGTGGTTGTTGCCTGTTGATTCATTCTTTAACTCCTCGTCATTGTTCAGATCACATCCCAATGCGAACGAAGGATCGTTGTGCGCTTTTCGTTCAGCACAACTAAGACTACTCAATTAAATTCCAAAATCAAAAACAATTTCCATTTTTGAATTAATTATCAATTAACCTATTGATAACAATAAAGATAAAGTTTAATTACAAGATGAGGCGAATTTCGGAAATAAAAAAGGCACCCGAAGGTGCCTGTTTCAAGATGCTGAAACGCTTTAGGATCGTCCGTCATAGACGATTAATCCAATGTTGGATTCATGTGACGCAGATCGTATGGCGTGATCTGGTAGACGTAATAGTTGAGCCAGTTAGTAAACAGCAAATTGCCGTGGCTTCGCCAGGTCGCTCGGGGTTTGTTTTGCGGATCGTCCTTCGGGAAATAGTTGTACGGAACTTCCGGCGTTAGCCCCGCTTCGACATCGCGAAAATATTCACTCGCGAGCGTGTTGGCATCGTATTCCGGGTGTCCGGTGACAAACGCGATACGCTTATCTTTGCTGGCAAACAGATACGCATCGCCATTCTCTGTCTCGGCAAGGATCTCGAGGTCGGTATATTCCCGAATTAACGCTGCCGGGAAATCGGCATAACGTGAATGCGGCGCCAGGAACGAGTCATCAAAACCGCGCGTCAACAGCGCGTGGGGATGAAGAATGTGATGCTCGTAGACGCCGGAAAGTTTGTCTGTGCGGGTTTGTTTAGGAATACCGTAAAGGATGTTCAGCGCGGCCTGTACCGCCCAACAGACAAACAGGGTGGACGTGACGTGGTCTTTCGCCCATTCAAGCACCTGTTTGATCTGTGGCCAATAGGCGACATCATTGAATTCCACCAGACCCAGCGGCGCACCGGTGACGATTAGACCATCGAAGTTTTGATCGCAGATATCTTCAAAGTTGCAGTAAAAATTGTTCAGATGCTCCGCTGGCGTATTACGCGATTCACGCGCGTCAATCCGCAGCAGTTGCACATCGACCTGCAGCGGAGAGTTTGAGAGCAGCCGTAAGAACTGATTTTCAGTTTCGATTTTCTTTGGCATCAGGTTGAGGATGAGCACCTTTAGCGGACGAATTTCCTGACCTGAAGCGCGAGAGGTTGTCATAACAAAGACATTTTCCTCACGCAAGAAATTGACGGCGGGTAGCTCGTCCAGCACGCGAATCGGCATAACCTGATAACCTCACTACATACGTTTAAACGTTTAGACATCCAGATAGCTGAAGATACCGAGAATTAACCTGAATGTCGAGTCTGCATGTGAAAGGTGAGAAAGTTTCACGACGACATATGTATTAGACTATAAGCAGGAGAAAAAGGAGAGATTATGGTTATTTCCATTCGCCGATCGCGGCATGATGAAGGGGAGAAATTGGTGGCTATCTGGTGTCGTTCGGTTGATGCCACGCATGATTTTCTGTCTAAAGAGTACCGAATTGAACTTGAAGAACTGGTGCGTTCTTTTCTACCTGAAGCACCACTGTGGGTGGCTGCCAATGAGAAGGATGAGCCCATCGCGTTTATGCTGCTTACAGGGGAGCATATGGATGCGCTGTTTGTCGATCCGGACGTGCGCGGCTGTGGCGTAGGTAAGATGTTGATAGAGCATGCGCTTACGCTGGCACCTCATTTGACGACCAATGTGAATGAACAGAACGAACAGGCCGTTGGGTTTTATAAAAAGATGGGATTCCAAGTGACAGGTCGTTCAGAAGTGGATGATTTGGGGCGCCCGCATCCGTTGTTAAACCTGGCTTATTGCACGCTGTAGGCCGGATAAGGCAGAGTTGCCATCCGGCAACTCTGCTCTGCGGGGCAAAAACGCAAAAAGCCCATCCGTCAGGATGGGCTCTTCACTTATTTGATGCCTGGCAGTTCCCTACTCTCACATGGGGAGACCCCACACTACCATCGGCGCTACGGCGTTTCACTTCTGAGTTCGGCATGGGGTCAGGTGGGACCACCGCGCTAAAGCCGCCAGGCAAATTCTTTGTGCTCAGTACGCAATATTTTATCGCATCAGCTGCGTTGGCCGCATTCGCGAACCTCAGTCACATACTTATGTATGCTCCTTCCGTCGCTTCACTTGCCGCCTTGCCGCTGCGCAAACTATTGCGCACTACAATCTGTAATCAAAGCTGAAAATTCTCTCAATTCCGCCAAAACATCTTCGGCGTTGTAAGGTTAAGCCTCACGGTTCATTAGTACCGGTTAGCTCAACGCATCGCTGCGCTTACACACCCGGCCTATCAACGTCGTCGTCTTCAACGTTCCTTCAGGAGACTTATAGTCTCAGGGAGAACTCATCTCGGGGCAAGTTTCGTGCTTAGATGCTTTCAGCACTTATCTCTTCCGCATTTAGCTACCGGGCAGTGCCATTGGCATGACAACCCGAACACCAGTGATGCGTCCACTCCGGTCCTCTCGTACTAGGAGCAGCCCCCCTCAATTCTCCAGCGCCCACGGCAGATAGGGACCGAACTGTCTCACGACGTTCTAAACCCAGCTCGCGTACCACTTTAAATGGCGAACAGCCATACCCTTGGGACCTACTTCAGCCCCAGGATGTGATGAGCCGACATCGAGGTGCCAAACACCGCCGTCGATATGAACTCTTGGGCGGTATCAGCCTGTTATCCCCGGAGTACCTTTTATCCGTTGAGCGATGGCCCTTCCATTCAGAACCACCGGATCACTAAGACCTGCTTTCGCACCTGCTCGCGCCGTCACGCTCGCAGTCAAGCTAGCTTATGCCTTTGCACTAACCTCCTGATGTCCGACCAGGATTAGCTAACCTTCGTGCTCCTCCGTTACTCTTTAGGAGGAGACCGCCCCAGTCAAACTACCCACCAGACACTGTCCGCAACCCGGATCACGGGCCTACGTTAGAACACCAGCCATTAAAGGGTGGTATTTCAAGGGCGGCTCCACGCAGACTGGCGTCCACGCTTCAAAGCCTCCCACCTATCCTACACATCAAGGACCAGTGTTCAGTGTCAAGCTATAGTAAAGGTTCACGGGGTCTTTCCGTCTTGCCGCGGGTACACTGCATCTTCACAGCGAGTTCAATTTCACTGAGTCTCGGGTGGAGACAGCCTGGCCATCATTACGCCATTCGTGCAGGTCGGAACTTACCCGACAAGGAATTTCGCTACCTTAGGACCGTTATAGTTACGGCCGCCGTTTACCGGGGCTTCGATCAAGAGCTTCTCCTTACGGATAACCCCATCAATTAACCTTCCGGCACCGGGCAGGCGTCACACCGTATACGTCCACTTTCGTGTTTGCACAGTGCTGTGTTTTTAATAAACAGTTGCAGCCAGCTGGTATCTTCGACTGATTTCAGCTCCACGAGCACGTCGCTTCACCTACATATCAGCGTGCCTTCTCCCGAAGTTACGGCACCATTTTGCCTAGTTCCTTCACCCGAGTTCTCTCAAGCGCCTTGGTATTCTCTACCTGACCACCTGTGTCGGTTTGGGGTACGATCTGATGTTACCTGATGCTTAGAGGCTTTTCCTGGAAGCAGGGCATTTGTCACTTCAGCACCGTAGTGCCTCGTCATCACGCCTCAGTGTTAAAGTGAACCGGATTTACCTGGTACACACACCTACACGCTTAAACCGGGACAACCGTCGCCCGGCCAACATAGCCTTCTCCGTCCCCCCTTCGCAGTAACACCAGGTACAGGAATATTAACCTGTTTCCCATCGACTACGCCTTTCGGCCTCGCCTTAGGGGTCGACTCACCCTGCCCCGATTAACGTTGGACAGGAACCCTTGGTCTTCCGGCGAGCGGGCTTTTCACCCGCTTTATCGTTACTTATGTCAGCATTCGCACTTCTGATACCTCCAGCATACCTCACAGTACACCTTCACAGGCTTACAGAACGCTCCCCTACCCAACAACACATAGTGTCGCTGCCGCAGCTTCGGTGCATGGTTTAGCCCCGTTACATCTTCCGCGCAGGCCGACTCGACCAGTGAGCTATTACGCTTTCTTTAAATGATGGCTGCTTCTAAGCCAACATCCTGGCTGTCTGAGCCTTCCCACATCGTTTCCCACTTAACCATGACTTTGGGACCTTAGCTGGCGGTCTGGGTTGTTTCCCTCTTCACGACGGACGTTAGCACCCGCCGTGTGTCTCCCGTGATAACATTCTTCGGTATTCGTAGTTTGCATCGGGTTGGTAAGTCGGGATGACCCCCTAGCCGAAACAGTGCTCTACCCCCGAAGATGAATTCACGAGGCGCTACCTAAATAGCTTTCGGGGAGAACCAGCTATCTCCCGGTTTGATTGGCCTTTCACCCCCAGCCACAAGTCATCCGCTAATTTTTCAACATTAGTCGGTTCGGTCCTCCAGTTAGTGTTACCCAACCTTCAACCTGCCCATGGCTAGATCACCGGGTTTCGGGTCTATACCCTGCAACTTAACGCCCAGTTAAGACTCGGTTTCCCTTCGGCTCCCCTATTCGGTTAACCTTGCTACAGAATATAAGTCGCTGACCCATTATACAAAAGGTACGCAGTCACCCCATAAAAGAGGCTCCCACTGCTTGTACGTACACGGTTTCAGGTTCTTTTTCACTCCCCTCGCCGGGGTTCTTTTCGCCTTTCCCTCACGGTACTGGTTCACTATCGGTCAGTCAGGAGTATTTAGCCTTGGAGGATGGTCCCCCCATATTCAGACAGGATACCACGTGTCCCGCCCTACTCATCGAGCTCACAACATGTGTGATTTTGTGTACGGGGCTGTCACCCTGTATCGCCGGCCTTTCCAGACCGTTCCACTACCACATATGCTGATTCAGGCTCTGGGCTGCTCCCCGTTCGCTCGCCGCTACTGGGGGAATCTCGGTTGATTTCTTTTCCTCGGGGTACTTAGATGTTTCAGTTCCCCCGGTTCGCCTCGTTAACCTATGTATTCAGTTAACGATAGTGCAACGAATTGCACTGGGTTTCCCCATTCGGACATCGCCGGCTATAACGGTTCATATCACCTTACCGACGCTTTTCGCAGATTAGCACGTCCTTCATCGCCTCTGACTGCCAGGGCATCCACCGTGTACGCTTAGTCGCTTAACCTCACAACCCGAAGATGTCTTGTTCTGTCCGGTTTGTTGCGCGTTGTGAATACTGCGTTGTTCCGTACTCGCGATGCTCATGGACATTAAGTCCACTGCGCTCGCTGCGTGCGGTACGCCTTGTCTTCACTTCGCTCACTTCACCTTTTACAGGTTATCTTCTGATTGCGAAAATTTGAGAGACTCGAACACACATTGACTGTGTGTCGTTTCAATTTTCAGCTTGATCCAGATTTTTAAAGAGCAAATATCTCAAACATGACTCGTAAGTCAGTTTTGAGATATGACGGCCGGTGACTTTCACTCACAAACCAGCAAGTGGCGTCCCCTAGGGGATTCGAACCCCTGTTACCGCCGTGAAAGGGCGGTGTCCTGGGCCTCTAGACGAAGGGGACGTAAAGTCTCAATCGCAAGACGCCTTGCTATTTACTTTTCATCAGACAATCTGTGTGGACACTACAAAGGCAGGTTCTTTAAGGTAAGGAGGTGATCCAACCGCAGGTTCCCCTACGGTTACCTTGTTACGACTTCACCCCAGTCATGAATCACAAAGTGGTAAGCGCCCTCCCGAAGGTTAAGCTACCTACTTCTTTTGCAACCCACTCCCATGGTGTGACGGGCGGTGTGTACAAGGCCCGGGAACGTATTCACCGTGGCATTCTGATCCACGATTACTAGCGATTCCGACTTCATGGAGTCGAGTTGCAGACTCCAATCCGGACTACGACATACTTTATGAGGTCCGCTTGCTCTCGCGAGGTCGCTTCTCTTTGTATATGCCATTGTAGCACGTGTGTAGCCCTGGTCGTAAGGGCCATGATGACTTGACGTCATCCCCACCTTCCTCCAGTTTATCACTGGCAGTCTCCTTTGAGTTCCCGGCCGGACCGCTGGCAACAAAGGATAAGGGTTGCGCTCGTTGCGGGACTTAACCCAACATTTCACAACACGAGCTGACGACAGCCATGCAGCACCTGTCTCACAGTTCCCGAAGGCACAAATCCATCTCTGGATTCTTCTGTGGATGTCAAGACCAGGTAAGGTTCTTCGCGTTGCATCGAATTAAACCACATGCTCCACCGCTTGTGCGGGCCCCCGTCAATTCATTTGAGTTTTAACCTTGCGGCCGTACTCCCCAGGCGGTCGACTTAACGCGTTAGCTCCGGAAGCCACGCCTCAAGGGCACAACCTCCAAGTCGACATCGTTTACGGCGTGGACTACCAGGGTATCTAATCCTGTTTGCTCCCCACGCTTTCGCACCTGAGCGTCAGTCTTTGTCCAGGGGGCCGCCTTCGCCACCGGTATTCCTCCAGATCTCTACGCATTTCACCGCTACACCTGGAATTCTACCCCCCTCTACAAGACTCTAGCCTGCCAGTTTCGAATGCAGTTCCCAGGTTGAGCCCGGGGATTTCACATCCGACTTGACAGACCGCCTGCGTGCGCTTTACGCCCAGTAATTCCGATTAACGCTTGCACCCTCCGTATTACCGCGGCTGCTGGCACGGAGTTAGCCGGTGCTTCTTCTGCGGGTAACGTCAATTGCTGAGGTTATTAACCTCAACACCTTCCTCCCCGCTGAAAGTACTTTACAACCCGAAGGCCTTCTTCATACACGCGGCATGGCTGCATCAGGCTTGCGCCCATTGTGCAATATTCCCCACTGCTGCCTCCCGTAGGAGTCTGGACCGTGTCTCAGTTCCAGTGTGGCTGGTCATCCTCTCAGACCAGCTAGGGATCGTCGCCTTGGTGAGCCGTTACCTCACCAACAAGCTAATCCCATCTGGGCACATCCGATGGCAAGAGGCCCGAAGGTCCCCCTCTTTGGTCTTGCGACGTTATGCGGTATTAGCTACCGTTTCCAGTAGTTATCCCCCTCCATCGGGCAGTTTCCCAGACATTACTCACCCGTCCGCCACTCGTCAGCAAAGCAGCAAGCTGCTTCCTGTTACCGTTCGACTTGCATGTGTTAGGCCTGCCGCCAGCGTTCAATCTGAGCCATGATCAAACTCTTCAATTTAAGTTTGATGCTCGTAGAATTAAACTTCGTAATGAATTACGTGTTCACTCTTTGAGACTTGGTATTCATTTAGTGTCCGAGGACATTAAGAATCCATGTCACTTTGAGTGCCCACACAGATTGTCTGATAAATTGTTAAAGAGCAGTTGCGACGCGCTTCAGCGCTCTGTCGCGAGGTGGCGTATATTACGCTTTCCTCTTTCAGAGTCAACCCTGAATTTCAGGATTTTTCTCTTCATCGCCACTGGCGTTTTTCTGTGAAGTGATTCACATCCGCCGTGTCGATGGAGGCGCATTATAGGGAGTTCCCGAGCATCCGCAATAGAAAAATTGCAGAAAAATGACTGACTGCTGCATTCCCCAGCAAAACCCCGCTTTATACCCTTTTACACACAGACTTATCCACAATTGCACGATTCCTTTCGCGGATCTCACCGTCCAGAGCGGCTATCTATAGAAGGAAAATTAACGCCAATATCGAAACAGAAAAATTCGCGAGCGTTGCGCAAACGTTTTCGTTACAATGCCCACCGCAAAACTAAGATGCCCCGTAAGGGGCGTTAGCTGAGTTTTTCACGAAAAATTCAGCTAACGCTCTCTGTAATAGTCAAATCCAGGGGATTTACCATGCAACAACGTCGTCCAGTCCGCCGCGCTCTGCTCAGTGTTTCTGACAAAGCCGGTATCGTTGAATTCGCCCAGGCACTTTCCGCTCGCGGTGTGGAGCTTCTGTCTACAGGGGGCACCGCCCGTCTGTTAGCAGAAAAAGGTCTGCCAGTGACCGAAGTTTCCGATTACACCGGTTTCCCGGAAATGATGGATGGACGCGTGAAGACCCTGCATCCGAAAGTCCACGGCGGTATTCTTGGTCGTCGTGGTCAGGATGATGGGATTATGGAACAGCACGGTATCGCCCCCATCGACATGGTCGTCGTGAATCTTTATCCGTTCGCCGAGACCGTCGCACGTGAAGGCTGCTCGCTGGAAGATGCGGTAGAAAACATTGATATCGGCGGCCCGACCATGGTTCGCTCCGCAGCGAAGAACCATAAAGATGTCGCCATCGTGGTGAAGAGCAGTGACTACGACGCCATTATTAAAGAGATGGATGCCAATGAAGGCTCGCTGACTCTCGATACCCGTTTCGATCTCGCCATTAAAGCTTTCGAGCACACCGCCGCCTACGACAGCATGATCGCCAACTACTTCGGCAGCATGGTTCCGGCTTATCACGGCGAAAGTAAAGACGCTGCCGGACGCTTCCCGCGTACACTGAACCTGAACTTCATTAAGAAGCAGGATATGCGCTACGGCGAGAACAGCCACCAGCAGGCTGCCTTCTATATAGAAGAGAATGTAAAAGAAGCTTCCGTTGCCACCGCACAGCAAGTTCAGGGCAAAGCACTCTCCTACAACAACATCGCCGATACCGACGCTGCGCTGGAATGTGTGAAAGAGTTCAACGAGCCAGCCTGCGTTATCGTTAAGCACGCCAACCCATGCGGCGTGGCGGTAAGCACCTCTATTCTGGACGCTTACGATCGCGCATATAAAACCGACCCGACCTCCGCGTTCGGCGGCATTATCGCCTTTAACCGCGAGCTGGATGCCGAAACCGCGCAGGCAATTATCTCCCGCCAGTTTGTCGAAGTGATCATCGCGCCGTCTGCTACCGAAGACGCGCTGAAAATCACCGCCGCCAAACAGAACGTTCGCGTCCTGACCTGCGGTCAGTGGGCAGAGCGCGTACCGGGTCTGGACTTCAAACGCGTCAACGGCGGTTTGCTGGTTCAGGACCGTGACCTGGGAATGGTCACTGCGGGTGAACTGCGTGTCGTCACGAAGCGCCAGCCCACCGAGCAGGAACTGCGTGATGCGCTGTTCTGCTGGAAAGTGGCGAAATTCGTTAAATCCAACGCCATTGTCTACGCCAAAGAGAATATGACCATCGGCATCGGCGCAGGCCAGATGAGCCGCGTCTACTCCGCGAAAATTGCAGGCATTAAAGCTGCTGATGAGGGACTGGAAGTGAAAGGTTCCGCCATGGCGTCTGATGCCTTCTTCCCGTTCCGCGATGGCATTGACGCCGCTGCCGCCGTTGGCGTGAGCTGCGTTATCCAGCCTGGCGGTTCCATCCGTGATGATGAAGTGATTGCCGCCGCTGATGAGCACGGTATTGCGATGATCTTCACCGACATGCGCCACTTCCGCCATTAATGGAGCGAAACATGAAAGTATTAGTGATTGGCAACGGCGGGCGCGAGCACGCACTGGCGTGGAAAGCAGCCCAGTCGCCAAAAGTGACAACCGTGTTTGTCGCGCCAGGTAACGCCGGTACCGCGCTGGAACCGACCCTGCAAAACGTCGCCATTAGCGCTACCGATATTCCGGCACTACTGAACTTTGCGCAGAGCGAGAAGATCGACCTGACCATCGTTGGTCCGGAAGCGCCGCTGGTAATTGGCGTGGTGGATACCTTCCGCGCTGCGGGTTTGAAAATATTCGGACCAACCGAAGGGGCAGCGCAGCTTGAAGGCTCGAAAGCGTTCACTAAGGATTTCCTTGCGCGCCATCAGATCCCTACTGCCGAGTACCAGAACTTCACCGAAATAGAACCTGCGCTGGCCTACCTGCGGGAGAAAGGCGCACCTATCGTCATTAAGGCCGATGGTCTGGCCGCCGGTAAAGGCGTAATTGTCGCGATGACGCTTGCCGAAGCTGAAGCCGCCGTGCATGACATGCTTGCAGGTAACGCCTTTGGCGACGCGGGTCACCGCATTGTGATTGAAGAGTTTCTTGACGGTGAAGAAGCGAGCTTCATTGTGATGGTCGACGGCGAGCATGTCCTGCCAATGGCCACCAGCCAGGATCACAAACGCGTTGGCGATAAAGACACCGGACCAAACACAGGCGGCATGGGCGCGTATTCTCCGGCACCGGTAGTGACCGATGAAGTCCACCAGCGCACCATGGAACGCATCATCTGGCCAACCGTAAAAGGCATGGCGGCAGAAGGCAATACTTATACCGGTTTCCTGTATGCGGGTCTGATGATCGACAAGCAGGGCAACCCGAAGGTTATTGAATTTAACTGCCGCTTTGGCGATCCGGAAACCCAACCGATTATGCTGCGCATGAAGTCCGATCTGGTCGAACTTTGTCTGGCTGCCTGTGAAGGCAAACTGGACGAGCAGAAGTCTGAGTGGGATGAGCGCGCTTCACTGGGCGTGGTGATCGCGGCAGGAGGTTATCCTGGCGATTACCGCACGGGCGATGTGATCCACGGCCTGCCGCTGGAAGAAGTCGCGGACGGCAAAGTGTTCCACGCCGGCACGAAGCTGGCGGATAACGAACAGGTTGTCACCAGCGGCGGTCGCGTTCTGTGTGCCACTGCGCTGGGTCATACCGTGGCTGAAGCGCAGAAACGTGCTTACGCCTTAATGCGCGATATCCACTGGGACGATTGTTTCTGCCGCAAAGACATCGGCTGGCGCGCCATTGAGCGCGAGCAGAATTAACGCGACAGTTTCGCAAGCAGCGTTTTGCGCGTAATCCCTAACTGACGGGCGGCTTCTGTTTTGTTGCCGCCCGTTTTCTCCAGCGCCGCCAGAATCACCTCTTTTTCCACTTCCACCAGCGGTTGTATAACGTCTTCCCGTATCAAGGGGATTGCCGTGTTAGCAATAGCCAGCGGCAGCTCGCGTTCAGAGATGTACTCCCCGTGCAGCAGAACGACCGCACGCTCTATCGCGTTTTCCAGTTCGCGAATATTGCCCGGCCAGTCGTAATGAATCAGCAGATCCATCGCGCGTGGCGTAAAGCCTTTGACTGCTTTGCGATTGCGCTCGGCAAAGCGACGGAGAAAGTAGTCAGCCAGTAAGGGAATATCCTCCCGGCGCTGACGTAACGACGGCATTTCAATGGCCACCACGTTCAGACGATAATACAGATCCTGACGAAAACGGCCGGCGTTAACCTCTTCGGCCAGATCACGGTGCGTTGCAGCAATCAGGCGGACGTCGACGGAAAGCGTCTGATTACTCCCGACGCGCTGCACTTCACGCTCCTGAATCGCCCGAAGTAAGCGTACCTGCATCAAGGGTGAAATATCGCCAATTTCATCGAGAAACAGCGTGCCGCCGTCGGCTTCGACAAAACGCCCTTCCCGCCGCCGGTCGGCCCCGGTAAATGCTCCTTTTTCATGACCGAACAGTTCAGATTCCAGAAGTGACTCATTCAGCGCGGCACAGTTAAGCGTCACCAGCGGCTTGTCGCGACGCGCACTGCTGGCATGCAGGGCTCGCGCCACTAACTCTTTGCCGGTACCGGAGTCGCCGTGAATCAGTACCGTGGCGTCTGATGGAGCAACCATCGCAATTTCACTCAGGAGTTGCTGCATCGCCGGGCTTTCGCCGACCATGCCAAACTGCGTGGCGGACACCGAGGGCAGCTCGCTGGTGGAATCTCGCGTATGCGCCAGGGCGTTTTCCAGCGTCTCCTGAAGACGGTCAAAGTCCAACGGCTTGATGAGGTAATCCAGCGCGCCGGTTTTCAGCGCTTCGACGGCGGTTTCCACGCTGGAGTAAGCCGTCATAATCAAGACCGGAATCGCCGGGTTCAGCGCTTTGATCTCTTTAAGCGTTTCTATGCCATCCATTTCCGCCATGCGCACATCGCACAGCACAAGGTCATAAACATGCTCGCGAACTTTATCCAGCGCCGCGCGTCCGCTATAGGCCAGCGCGACGTCATAGCCCCAGCCGCGCAGTAAAGCCTGTAGAATTGTGCAGTGGCTGATGTCGTCATCGACCACCAGTATGTCAATCTTTGGGCGAATCATCCTTGTGGATCCTTACGTTTGCCTGTCACCGGTAGCCAGATAGTGAAAATGGCGCCTTTACCTGCCGGACTGTCCGCGTGAATGGTCCCACCGTGTTGTTCGATGATGTTCTGTACGACCGCCAGCCCCAGCCCCGTCCCGTCTGCTTTGGTGGTGAAATAGGGGGTGAAAATGGCGTCCAGTTGCTCCGGGGCGATCCCTTTTCCACTGTCTGTGACAGTGATTTTAACCCGTTCGGCACCGCCTGCGCTCGCCTCAATGCGGATGGTCCCCTGATGGTCGATGGCATGAATCGCATTCAGATACAGATTCAACAGCACCTGGGTCAATCGGTCCGGGTCGGCCTGAACCCTGGGCAGCGCTGCGTCAGGCATAAATTGCAGCACAATCTCCCTGCTATGAGCATCCTGGCTTATCAGTTGCAGAGAGTGTGCGATGACCTCGTTCAGATCCACCGTTTGTAGGGATAAATGCGCGGGCTTCACCAGTTCCAGCAGTTCGCTAACCACCCGGTTTAAGCGGTCGGCCTCTTTCGCCATCACCTGCGCCAACTCATGCGCTTCTCCCCCTGCGGGCGCGCGTTCGGCAAAATACTTTGCCAACCCTTTAATGGAGGAGAGCGGATTGCGAATCTCATGCGCGACGCCTGCCGCCAGGTGACCAAGCGCCACCAGCTTCTCTTTACGGTTTATTTCGTCCTGTAAAAGCTGGCGAGAACGCCTGTACCGCCGGTACCAGAAGAAGGTCAGGATTGTCGCCAGCAGTACGGTGGAAAGCGCGAACAGCATTATCAGCGTATTGCGCCACTCACGCGCCTGGGTGGTCGCTAAGTCGCGCGCATCAAAGGCGATAAAAATATACTGCGGATCAGAAACGATCGTTCTGGCTGCGTGACGCATCCTGTTGCCCATGCCGTGACCGCCCGAAACAAACAGCGGCTGGAACTGGCGGTAGATTTCCAGTGCGGGAACGGCATTCCCCTGCGCATCCAGCGCGTCAATCGATCGCCACTGCGCTTCTGCGTTCGGCGTTAATTTTTGCAACGCGTCAGCCGTATAGAGTATTTCACCGACCCGACCCGGATCGCTGTGCATGACAACGTTGCCCTGCGCGTCCGTCACGGCAAACCACAATACGCCAGGCTGCCCCGCCATCTCTTCAAGCAGCGCCTGCTGCTGGGCGTGGTGCATTCGCATCCCCATGCCGACACGGGTACCGGACTCCAGCGCGCGGATGAGCACGCTGCCCTTTTCCAGGAGCGTCTGTCGGGCAGCAGCACTTTCCCGGCCATAATCGCGAATGACCATCACGGCAAACAACCCGACCAGAATCAGTATCGCGGCGGGAAGCAAACCGCTCAGCCATTTCGCAGCGGTGTCCTTATGTTGTTGCATAACGCCATTCACTCGCTCTGTTACCCCATACATTCCTTGTTTCAGCAGAAATCATGCCAGCTTTCTTTGTCAATATCCCCGCCTTGCCACACAAACCGCCGATACAGACGAGTAAAAATGACTCGCTGCGTCAATCAGGTGGGTCATTTTTACTCGTTTCACCAACGGACGTGCGACCAGAACCCGCATCGCACGGGGAAAACACTTCTGGCACAGAAGATGCAAAAAGCAGGGTAAGACAACCCACAGGAGGACAGATAATGAAACGGAACACGAAAACAGGTCTGGCGCTAATCGCCCTTTCACTAATGGTTCTCGGCGCAAGCCCGGCATTGGCTCGGCATCACTGGGGGAACGGTGACGGTATGTGGCAGCAAAACAGCGGCGTCCTGAACGCAGAACAACAGGCTGCCGCGCAGAAAATCCATAATGAGTTTTACAACCAGGCGAATACGCTGCGCCAGCAGCTTATGTCTAAGCGCTATGAGTACAATGTGCTATTAACCGCCAGTTCGCCGGATAAAGCCAAAATCAATGCGGTGGCGAAAGAGATGGAAACGTTACGCCAGTCGCTGGATGAACTGCGCGTGAAGCGTGATGTCGCGATGGTTGAGGCTGGAGTCCCGCACGGCGCCGGAATGGGTTATAGCGGTTGCGGTGGCCGTGGCGGCGGTCATATGGGAATGGGGCGCTGGTAAATCGCTGATTGCCGGATAGTGGCTTGGGCTGCTCGTCCTGTAGGCCTGATAAGCGGAGCGCCATCAGGCATGGGATGTTGCCGGATGGCGGCTTACGCCTTATCCGGCCTACAAGGCTAGAAATTTTTCTCGGTGGGTTGCCAGTGGCAGAAATCAGCGTTAGCCACCAGCAGCAGTTGCGCCCCTTCTGGCGCCTCCAGCCATGCCACGCTGACATCAGCAGATGAACGGCTCTGGCGGCGCTCAATGTGGTTCATCGCCCACGTCTCGAGATCTGGTTTAACGGTTTCGCCTTCACAAGTCGTCACCGTGCGTTCGGCGGCATGCCAGCGCCCCTGTCGCAGGACGACACGCCCCTGACGCAGCGCGTCGCTGGTCTGGCGGATTTGCTCTGCACGATAGCGGTACAAAGCAATTTGATCGGTTGAAAGCTGCTGTTTATGGCCGTCAACTTCTCGCTGCATGAAACTCAGTTCACCACGATCGTCAAAACGCACACGGATATGTTCCGCCGGCTTGCCATAAATATTGAGTTCGATAAGAGAAAGCGTATCCCCCTGCCAGCGGTATTCGCTGGTGGTGGTACTGCCATTACGCCACGGGCTAAACACTGAAAGCATATGGACACCGTCTGCGGCGTCTTTACGCCAGATACGTACTGCGCCCTGGTCGTCCACAAACCCGCTGGCGGTAAACGGGGGTAATGAAGAGTTATAGCTACAGGCCGTCAGCAACAGCGCACCCGCCAGCATCGACACCCGATGCCAGACGGACAAAAGGGGCGAAACCGCCCCTTCGTTAAAACTGTTCACAGCCACGCGGTCTTACTTAACTGCGTCTTTCAGTGCTTTACCAGAAACAAACGCCGGCACGTTAGCTGCGGCGATTTTGATTTCTTTACCGGTCTGCGGGTTGCGGCCAGTGCGCTCAGCACGGTGGTTCACTTTGAAGGTACCGAAACCAACCAGTTGTACAGCATCGCCTTCTTTCAGAGACTCAGTAATAGCAGCCAGAGTGGATTCCAGAGCAGCTTTAGCCTGGGTTTTAGACAGTTCTGCTTTGTCTGCAATTACATCAATCAGTTGAGTCTTGTTCATAAGTTATCCTTACAATGTGTTTATCGCTTGCTAAGCATCGAGTGCGACGGAAATGCCCAAAAAGCACTCTCCTGCATACACGCACCGATAGCCACTTTTTTTCGCCCTCCAAATGTAGACCAGACGGGGGGCCGATGGGAAGCCTCCAGGTGCGACAAATCGGACGTTAAATCACGTTTTCGTGTCTTATTGCTGAAAATTTATACCGATATTACTCTCGCCCGCCTCACGCAAGTCTGCGCGGAGCCCTTTTATCAGCTCAATATCGCGTTCTTCGCAGTCAGCCAAAAGTCGGAATATTTCCCACTGAATGTCCCATTCTTGTTCAACAGCAGGGTTTTCTTTGAGTTCGTCATCCGTCATTTCCCGACCCGCCTGGGTCATTTCCAGCATCGCAACAGTCGTAATGGATGTCTTACTGACTTCAATAGCATGTTCCAGCGTTTCACCACTCAACCGCGAGTGCAACAGTTCACTTAGCGCCACGCAGGCGTCAATAGCCGGATAAACACCGTACAGATCGTAATCATCCGCCGCCGGGATCGCCTCTTCGAATTTCTCCAGTTGGCTGTCGAAATTGACTTTCGCATCTTTGACGGTGAGCGTTTCCCAGATGAGATCCAGAATACGGCGGTAGATCTGTCCATCGCCAAATTCTGTCTGCTGGCAGAACATGGCATAGTTCGGGTACATGCGCTCACACAGGCAGGCCATGAAAGTGACGTGCTGCCAGCTTTCCAGGCGCTCAAGACGCAGATGAATCGGGTTTTGTAACATGATGAATTCTCGAATCGGAAATTGGCGGCAGTGTACATCAATCAGGGCTGAATTTCCTGCCATCGCGTAAACGCCGGACGCCCGGAAGCGACAGCATCCGCCCAGCGGGTTGGTTCCGGCAGACGATAGCCTTTCATGCAGCGTTGTACCCATACCAGCGCGCTGTCTAACCCAACGCGATGCCCCGTCGCCACAAACAACGGATTGCAGCGCGCCTTACTGCGCCAGACCCAGGCCAGCTGCTCGCCTTTATCCATCAGCGGTGCCAGCGCGCCGGGCTCGGCGCTGAGCGGCTCAAATTTGCCGCACAGGCGCTTTTTCGCCACGCCAATGGTAGGAACATCCACCAGCAGCCCAAAATGGCTGGCAACGCCAAGACGGCGCGGATGGGAAATGCCATGACCATCCACGAAGAGTAAGTCGGGTTTTTGCGAAAGTTGTTCCCACGCTGCCAGCAGCGCGGGATATTCACGGAAGGAGAGAAAGCCTGGAATATAGGGCATGGTGGTGGCGATGCGCGCCACTTTGTATTCCACCAGCTCAAGCGAGGGATACTTCAGAAGTACCATTGCCGCTCGCGTCACTTCACCGCCCTGCTCAAACCCGACGTCTGCCCCGCCGATCAGATCCGGTGGATCTTTATCAAGCCGATCCGAACGGATCACCGATGAGGCTAGTTCAAGTTGTTGAGCGTGTAGTGACGCGAGATCCATAGTTTCCCCTTAGCGGTGATATTGCGCGGATAGCCGGTGCACCGCCTCCACAAATGCGCCAGCATGTTCTGGCGGCACGTCCTGGTGGATGCCGTGACCGAGGTTGAAAACGTGGCCTTCGCCCTGGCCGTAACCAGAAAGTATAGACGCCACTTCTTCCTCGATACGGGCAGGAGAGGCATAAAGCATCGACGGATCCATGTTGCCCTGCAACGCCACCTTGTCACCTACGCGACGGCGTGCATCGGCGATATCTGTCGTCCAGTCCAGTCCCAGCGCGTCGCAGCCGGTTTCCGCCATGGCTTCAAGCCATTGTCCGCCGCCCTTGGTGAACAGCGTTACCGGCACGCGCCGACCATCGTTTTCACGCAGCAGGCCATCAACAATTTTGTGCATGTAATACAAGGAGAACTGCTGATAATCGCGTCCGGTCAGCACACCGCCCCAGGTGTCAAAAATCATCACCGACTGGGCACCCGCTTTGATTTGCGCGTTCAGATACAGCGTGACGCTCTTCGCCAGTTTGTCGAGCAGCGCATGCAGCGTATGCGGATCGGCATACATCATCTTTTTAATCACGGTAAACGCTTTGCTGCTGCCGCCTTCCACCATGTAGGTTGCCAGCGTCCACGGACTGCCGGAGAAGCCGATCAGCGGCACTTCGCCCTTCAGTTCACGACGAATCGTGCGCACCGCGTTCATCACGTAACCCAGCTCATCTTCCGGGTCGGGGATCGGTAATTTTTCCACGTCAGCTTTGCTGGCGACCGGCGCGGTAAAACGTGGGCCTTCTCCGGCTTCGAAGTAAAGCCCAAGTCCCATTGCATCCGGAATGGTCAGGATGTCCGAGAAGAGGATCGCCGCATCAAGCGGATATCGGCGCAGCGGCTGTAGCGTCACTTCACAGGCCAGCTCGGCGTTTTTGCACAGTGACATAAAATCGCCCGCCTGTGCGCGGGTGGCTTTATATTCCGGTAAATAACGGCCCGCCTGGCGCATCATCCATACCGGGGTGACATCAACGGGCTGGCGCAGCAGCGCACGCAGATAACGATCGTTCTTCAGTTCGGTCATTTTTGCAGTTCCTTATTGCGTCAGGCCGTCAGTTTACCATGTCATTCATATTCAGCCCGACATATTGCCACCGTATCTTCGATCAAGCGCCGTGCGACGGTGCCCGGCGGTGGCAACAGCGGTAAATTGTCGTAGCGATACCAGTTGGCCTCCAACAGCTCTTTCGGATCGATGACGATCTCGCCGCTGTCGTAATCCGCCATAAACGCGGTCATTAATGACATGGGAAAAGGCCAGGGCTGTGAGGTGATGTAGCGCAGATTCTTAACTTTTATCGCGCTCTCTTCCATCACTTCACGCGCAACCGCCTGTTCTAAGGTTTCACCGACCTCAACAAACCCGGCGAGTACAGTATGTACGCCATTGCGATGACGGGTATGCTGAGCGAGTAAAATCGAGTCGTCACGCCGAATAGCGACAATAATGCATGGCGCAATTTGTGGGTAGTAGCGTTCCCGGCAGTGATTGCAGAGCATCGCCCACTCGGTTTTGCTGGGGTGCATGGTATGCCCGCAATAGCCACAGAACTTATGCGAACGATAAAACTCCGCCAGCTGTACGCCCCGCCCCGCCAGTTGAAACAAGCCGACATCCTGATCAATAACCTGACGGACGGAGCCCATATCATGACGACGATGCTGATGAACTAACCAGACAGGTTCCCCCTCCCACTCACCGATATGCAGTGCTTTCAGCCCCGCAAGATCGAAATTTCCCGCATCGCCATGTGGTAATTCTCCACCGGGCAACCATAATTTTTGTTCATGACTGACGATCCACCAGCCGTGATCTAAATTTTCAATTATACGATCCATAGCTCTTGCACTACCTTAGCTTCACTGGCATGTTGCTAACATAATTTTTACAATTTTTGAGTGAGCAGTTTTAAAATCTAAACTTCTGGAGTCGAACATGTTAAACCAGCTGGAAAACCTGACAGAACGCGTCGGTGGAAGTAATAAACTGGTTGATCGCTGGCTGCATGTACGTAAGCACCTGCTCGTGGCTTACAACAATCTGGTTGGCATTAGACCTGGTAAAGAATCGTACATGCGATTGAATGAAAAAGCGCTGGATGATTTTTGCCAGAGCCTGGTCGATTACCTCTCCACCGGACACTTCAGTATTTATGAACGTATTCTGCATAAATTGGAAGGGAACGGTCAGCTTTTAGCAGCGACAAAGATCTGGCCGCTGCTGGAAGCCAATACGCAACACATCATGGACTACTACGATTCCAGCCTGGAAACCGCAATCGATCATGATAATTGCCTTGAATTTCAACAGGCACTGTCGGATATCGGCGAAGCGCTGGAAGCCCGGTTCGTGCTGGAAGACAAGCTGATTATGCTGGTATTTGAGGCCATGCATGAGAACGCCAAAATCAAACGGCCTGCTTGAGTTCTGCGCAGTTAACGCGTAGTTTACAAATGTCCCCCTCTCAGGAGGGGAAGTTATCTTGTCGGAGTGCCTGTTTTTCACCTAAGCCGACGTAATGCCTCAGGGCAGCACGAAGGAATAAGTGGAAAGGGCTGAGACCGTTAATTCGGGATCCGCGGAACCTGATCAGGTTAATACCTGCGAAGGGAACAAGAGTAATTCTGCTTTATGCACCAGCCTTCACGGGCGGCGCACATCCATTACTCCATCCGTCGTCTGGCAAGCCACGTCCTTAATTTTATGGAATGAGCTATGTCTGCCACTACACCATTGTCCCGCCGCGAACAGCGCGCACAGGCCCAACACTTTATCGATACCCTGGAAGGCACTGCTTTCCCCAACTCAAAACGCATTTATATTCCCGGCTCCAGACCCGATCTCCGCGTACCGATGCGGGAAATCCAGTTGAGTCCAACGCTTATCGGCGGCAGCAAAGAGAACCCGCAGTTCGAAGAGAACGAAGCGGTTCCGGTTTACGACACCTCCGGCCCGTATGGCGATCCTGACGTGACGATTGACGTGCAACAGGGCCTGGCAAAATTGCGCCAGCCGTGGATTGACGCCCGTAACGACAGCGAAGAACTGAACGACCGCAGTTCAGCGTACACGAAGGAACGTCTGGCCGATGACGGTCTGGACGAACTGCGTTTCACTGGCCTGCTGACACCAAAACGCGCCAAATCAGGACGCCGCGTTACCCAGCTTCACTATGCCCGCCAGGGGATCGTGACCCCGGAAATGGAATTTATTGCGATTCGCGAAAACATGGGGCGCGAGCGTATCCGCAGCGAAGTGTTACGCCACCAGCATCCGGGGGAAGGTTTCGGCGCACGCCTGCCGGAAAATATTACGCCGGAATTCGTTCGTGACGAAGTCGCTGCCGGTCGCGCCATTATTCCCGCCAATATCAACCACCCGGAATCCGAGCCGATGATCATTGGCCGCAACTTCCTGGTGAAGGTCAACGCTAACATCGGCAACTCGGCGGTCACCTCCTCCATCGAAGAAGAGGTGGAAAAACTGGTCTGGTCGACTCGCTGGGGCGCGGATACGGTGATGGACCTTTCCACCGGACGATATATCCACGAAACCCGTGAGTGGATCTTACGTAACAGTCCGGTGCCTATCGGTACCGTGCCGATCTACCAGGCGCTGGAGAAGGTTAACGGGATCGCCGAAGATCTCACCTGGGAAGCCTTTCGCGACACGCTGCTGGAACAGGCGGAACAAGGGGTCGATTACTTCACCATCCACGCCGGCGTGCTGCTGCGTTACGTGCCGATGACCGCGAAGCGCCTGACCGGTATCGTCTCGCGCGGCGGTTCGATCATGGCGAAGTGGTGCCTTTCCCATCACAAAGAGAATTTCCTCTACCAGCACTTCCGTGAGATTTGCGAAATCTGCGCCGCCTATGACGTGTCACTTTCTCTTGGCGATGGCCTGCGCCCCGGCTCGATTCAGGATGCCAACGACGAGGCGCAGTTCTCCGAACTGCATACGCTGGGTGAACTGACTAAAATCGCGTGGGAATACGATGTGCAGGTGATGATTGAAGGCCCGGGTCACGTGCCGATGCAAATGATCCGCCGCAACATGACCGAGGAGCTGGAGCACTGCCACGAAGCGCCGTTCTACACCCTGGGGCCACTGACGACCGACATCGCGCCGGGCTATGACCATTTCACCTCCGGCATTGGCGCGGCAATGATTGGCTGGTTCGGCTGCGCGATGCTTTGCTACGTGACGCCAAAAGAGCACCTCGGCCTGCCAAACAAAGAAGATGTGAAGCAGGGGCTGATTACCTACAAAATCGCCGCCCACGCCGCCGACCTCGCGAAAGGCCATCCTGGCGCGCAGATCCGCGACAACGCCATGTCTAAAGCGCGATTCGAATTTCGCTGGGAAGACCAGTTTAATCTGGCACTCGACCCGTTTACCGCCCGCGCGTATCACGATGAAACCCTGCCGCAGGAGTCCGGTAAAGTCGCGCACTTCTGTTCGATGTGCGGGCCTAAATTCTGCTCAATGAAAATCAGTCAGGAAGTCCGCAACTATGCCGCCGCACAGACCATCGAAGTGGGGATGGCGGATATGTCGGAGAATTTTCGCGCCAGAGGCGGCGAAATCTACCTCAAAAAAGAGGAGGCGTAATGTATCAGCCTGATTTTCCCACCGTGCCCTTCCGTTTAGGGCTGTATCCGGTTGTTGATAGCGTGGAATGGATCGCACGCTTACTGGAGGCTGGCGTGCGCACGATTCAACTTCGCATCAAGGATAAACGCGATGAAGAGGTTGAGGCTGATGTGGTCGCGGCCATTCAACTGGGACGTCGCTATGACGCCCGGCTCTTTATTAATGATTACTGGCGACTGGCAATTAAGCACAAGGCCTACGGTGTGCATCTGGGTCAGGAGGATCTGGAAACCACCGATCTTAATGCGATTCAGGCGGCAGGGCTGCGACTGGGCGTCTCGACGCACGATGATATGGAGATTGACGTCGCGCTTGCTGCCCGACCGTCCTATATCGCACTCGGGCATGTGTTTCCTACCCAAACTAAGCAGATGCCTTCTGCGCCGCAGGGGCTGGCGCAGTTAGCTCGCCACATCGAAAGACTTGCGGACTACCCCACCGTCGCCATTGGCGGCATTAGCCTGGCACGCGCGCCGGACGTGCTTTCTACCGGCGTGGGGAGCATTGCCGTAGTGAGCGCCATCACCCAGGCGGCAGACTGGCAAGCCGCCACGGCGCAGTTACTGGCGATAGCAGGAGCGGGCGATGAATGATCGTGACTTTATGCGCTACAGCCGCCAGATCCTGCTGGCCGAAATCGCCGTTGAAGGCCAACAAGCACTGCTTGCAAGCCGTGTACTGATTATTGGCTTAGGCGGTTTAGGTTCCCCCGCCGCGCTGTATCTGGCGGGAGCGGGCGTCGGTACGCTGGTCCTGGCCGATGACGACGAGGTGCATATCAGCAACCTGCAGCGGCAGATCCTGTTCACCACTGAGGATATTGCCCAAGCCAAGTCGCAGGTAACGCAGCAGCGACTGGCGCAGCTTAACCCAGATATCACGCTGGTGGCTCTACAACAGCGTTTAACGGGCGATGCCCTCAACCATGCCATCGCGCAAGCCGATGTGGTACTCGACTGCACCGATAATATGGCCACACGCCAGGAGATCAACGCGGCATGTGTGGCAAACGATACCCCGCTGATTACCGCCAGCGCTGTCGGTTTTGGCGGCCAACTTATGGTACTCACGCCGCCCTGGGAACAAGGCTGCTACCGCTGCCTGTGGCCGGACGACGAGGAGCCAGAGCGCAATTGCCGCACTGCTGGCATCGTCGGCCCGGTTGTTGGGGTGATGGGAACGCTACAGGCGCTGGAGGCAATTAAATTGCTGAGCGGCATGGCAACGCCTGGCGGTGAATTGCGCCTGTTTGATGGTAAAACCAGCCAGTGGCGTTCGCTGGCTTTGCAGCGTGCCAGCGGCTGTCCGGTATGCGGAGGCCGAGATGCGCATTCAGTTTAATGATGAACCGATGCAATGTGCAGATGAACTATCGGTACACGACCTGCTGGTTCAGTTAAATCAGCTCAAACCGGGCGCTGCGCTGGCGCTGAATCAACAGATCCTGCCGCGCGAACAGTGGCGGCAACACATCGTGCAGGAAGATGACCACATCCTGCTTTTTCAGGTAATTGCAGGAGGTTGAGATGTTATGTATCGCCGATAAGACTTTTGATTCGCATCTTTTCACGGGAACGGGAAAATTCGCCTCCTCTGCGCTGATGATTGATGCGATCCGCGCTTCGGGGAGCCAACTGGTGACGCTGGCGATGAAGCGTGTGGATTTACATAAGCCAGGCGATGCCATTCTGGCACCGCTCATCGACGCGGGCGTCACGCTTCTGCCCAATACTTCCGGCGCGAAGACCGCCGAAGAGGCTATCTTCGCCGCCCAACTGGCGCGTGAAGCGCTGGGAACAAACTGGCTGAAGCTCGAAATCCATCCCGATGCCCGTTGGCTGTTACCTGATCCTATTGAAACGCTGAAGGCCGCCGAAGCGCTGGTCAAACAGGGATTTGTTGTACTGCCCTACTGCGGCGCGGATCCGGTACTGTGTAAACGTCTCGAAGAAGCGGGCTGCGCGGCGGTGATGCCACTCGGCGCGCCTATTGGTTCTAATCAGGGCCTGGAAACCCGCGCGATGCTGGACATCATTATTCAGCAAGCGACCGTTCCGGTGGTGGTCGACGCCGGGATTGGCGTACCCAGCCATGCGGCACAGGCACTGGAAATGGGGGCTGATGCAGTGCTGGTTAACACGGCAATTGCCGTGGCGGACGATCCGGTAACGATGGCAAAAGCGTTCCGACTGGCAGTGGAAGCGGGCTTGCTGGCGCGTCAGGCCGTTCCGGGCAGTCGCAGCAGTCAGGCAAACGCCACCAGCCCGCTGACCGGCTTTCTGGAGGCGCAGGCATGAAAACGTTCACCGACTACTGGCAACAGCTGAACTGGGACGACATCCGCCTGCGTATTCACAGCAAAACGGCCGCCGACGTTGAGCGAGCGCTGAACGCCGCCCGTCTCAGCCGCGACGATATGATGGCGTTGCTGTCACCTGCGGCAAGCGCATTTCTTGAGCCACTGGCGCAGCGTGCCCAGAAGCTTACTCGACAGCGGTTCGGCAATACTGTGAATATGTACGTCCCGTTGTATCTCTCTAATCTTTGCGCCAATGACTGTACCTACTGTGGTTTTTCCATGAGCAACCGCATCAAGCGCAAAACGCTCGATGAATATGAGATTGCGCGCGAATGTGCGGCCATTCGTGAAATGGGCTTTGAGCATCTTCTGCTGGTCACCGGTGAGCATCAGGCAAAAGTAGGAATGGACTATTTTCGCCTTCATTTCCCCGCAATTCGCCAACAATTTGCCTCATTGCAGATGGAAGTTCAGCCATTATCCGAAGCCGAGTATGCTGAACTGAAAACGCTGGGGCTGGACGGCGTGATGGTTTATCAGGAAACGTACCACCCGGCGATGTATGCAAAGCATCATCTGAAAGGGAAAAAGCAGGATTTCTTCTGGCGCCTGGAAACGCCGGACAGACTTGGGCGCGCTGGAATCGACAAGATCGGCCTGGGTGCGCTAATTGGCCTGTCCGACAGTTGGCGAGTGGATTGCTATATGGTCGCTGAACATCTGCTGTGGCTTCAGCAACAGTACTGGCAGAGTCGTTACTCCATTTCCTTTCCGCGTCTACGCCCGTGCGCGGGAGGCATTGAACCTGCCTCAATCATGGACGAACGCCAGTTGGTGCAAACCATTTGTGCATTTCGCCTGCTGGCACCTGACATTGAACTGTCGCTCTCCACGCGGGAATCCCCGTGGTTTCGCGATCGCGTGATCCCGCTGGCGATTACTAACGTCAGCGCATTTTCGAAAACGCAACCAGGAGGATACGCGGACAATCACCCGGAACTGGAACAGTTTGCGCCGCATGATGACCGCCGTCCCGAAGCTGTCGCAGCCGCCCTTTCCGCTCAGGGATTGCAGCCGGTATGGAAAGACTGGGATGCGTTTTTGGGGCGCGCCTCGCAACGCTTATGAAGCAGGATGCAAGTGCATAACTCTTTTCCGAGCCGCTACGAAAGAGAGCAAACGGGAGGTTGTGGTCCGCCTCTCGCTTTTTTTATCGTATGGCCGTCAGCAGCAGTGCTGTCCAGGGCGAAAGGCTTCTCCCTCGTTTCGCCCTGCCTTCCTGTGAAAAAAGTGATAGTTAGCTGTCATCATTAATAACGAAACGACAGTAATTTGTTTTTAAGATAACTCATAATGGACTATATCAGAAAGATTATAATTGTAGGCATCTTGTCCTGCTGTACCGAATACTCACTTTGCTTCAGGACCTCTCTCTTCAGGAACAATGAACAATAATGGCTCGTCATTCCAGAAACCTTTCTTTTACATCTCCTATTCTGATGAGCTTCTCGGGGATCCTGTTAAGTTTCGTTCTGATTGCGTTTTTTATCACCTTTACTCAGCGAAACGATTTTTTAGAGGATTATCATGGCATTAACAGAAACTTTACGCATAACCTGGCGGTAAATTATACCGAGTCCCTGTTACGTGAAAACGAGTATGTTCTTACCCGCGCAACCACATTCTTTTCCCGCAATGACCAACTCAATGAAATGGTGAATGTTAATCCTGAAGCGGGCATAAAGGTACTGATGCAGTTACAAACCCTGATGCCCACCGTCTCATCTATCTTTCTGCTGGATACCGAAGGACATTACCTGCGGGCACCGCAGGTTCTTAACAATACACACAGCCAAAAGTTTGATATCAAAACGCGCCCGTGGTTTCTGGAACAAGCCGAAGCCAGTACCTTTAGCCGCTACTCCCCGGTCTATCTGGAGTATTTCTCACAAAATCCGACGGTAACCGTCTATAAGCCGGTGATCTCGCCAGAAGGTATTCTAAAAGGCAGCCTGGCGTTCCAGCTCGATTTGACCTCAATGGGTTACACGCTGCGCCAGATGGTTGCTCCCGTACAATACGAGTTTTTTGTCGTCGACCGTGAAGGCAAAGTAGTTATACATCCGGATACGGGCGCGATTTTTAAGACGTATGTCAGCAAGAAGGTCATGAGTCAGATGACCAGCGGTGAGGGGTATCTCTACGAGTCGGGCAGTCAAACCTGGTATTACTATTACTCTTTTACTAACCCGGACTGGTTTGTTATTTATCGTGTTTCCAATTCGACGCTGTTAGACCTGACGCGTCATGAAACGAATATCGTCGCCTGGGGGTTTGCGCTGGCAGCCATCATGATTGTGCTGTTTGGCCTGTATTTACGCCATGCTTCTCGTACCGTGCTGATGAATATCATTAACGCGATCAAAACCGGCGATGTCAAACGAGCCCCGCGTCTTGAAGCAATGCTGAGTAAAGCCATTGAATCGAATAAAGAGCGCCAGATGGATTACGCACGCCAGGCAACCATCGACGCGCTGACCGGCTGCAAAAACCGCCGGGCTTTTGATAATGATATCGCCGCGCTGATGAACAATCATCAACCCTTTACACTGGCTTTAGTCGACATCGACAACTTCAAATCCATCAATGATACCTGGGGCCATCTGACCGGTGACATCGTGCTGCGTAACGTTGCCCGTGAAGGGATTCAGATCATGCAGCCAGCCTCAGTTTCAGTTTACCGCTACGGGGGAGAAGAGTTTGCCGTGCTGTTCTCCGGCGAACAACTCAACAATGCATTCTCGCTGTTGGAACAGTGGCGTATTCAGATTGCGGAGCGCACCTGGCGCGAAGAGAACCTGCACGTTACCTTTAGCGTAGGGCTGGGGGAATGGCATCTGCAAACGCAGGAAGAGCTCATCATGCGTGTGGACGAAGCATTGTATAAAGCAAAACAGGAAGGAAAAAACCGCATTATTGTGGCCGAACGCTGATCGCCCATGCCCCCCTGATAAGCCCGTTGCGACGGGCTTTTTTACAGATTGAGAATAACCGTAACCGGTTTCATTATTTGTGCTGTTTCTTTGTGATGTTTTACACACATTCTCGGTAAGACGGTTGTTCTCATCTCAAGCACGGACTAAAGATGAAGTATCAACGAAACCGTGAGAGCGAACTATGAAGAACATCGTTTTATGCTGTGCCGCAGGAATGTCCACCAGCATGCTGGTTCAACGAATGAAAGACGCCGCGCAGAAAAAAGGCGTTGAGGTTTCCATAAGGGCCGTCCCTGTCGCTGAATTCAAAGAAAATATCGCCACGGCGGATATAGTCCTGCTGGGACCTCAGGTCAAATATGAGCAGGCGAAATTACAGGCGCTGGCCGATCCGCTCGGCAAGAAAGTCGCGGTTATCGACATGATGGATTACGGCATGATGAAAGGGGACGCCGTGTTGGAAAAAGCCCTGAAACTGATGGAGCAATGACATGGAAGAACTCGAAACCATTATTATGGAGCTGCTGGTTAATGCCGGAGCAGCACGTAGCCAGGCATTAACCGCGCTGCAACTGGCACGCAAAGGAGATTTTGCCGGTGCGGAACAAGCAATGTCTGAGTCGCATGAATACGTGAAGCAAGCGCATAAAATCCAGACACAGCTTATTGGCATCGATGAAGGCACGGGCAAGCTTCCGGTGAATCTGATCACCGTTCATTCGCAGGACCATCTCATGAACGCGATGGTTATTCAGGATCTGGCCGGCGATATGATTGAGATTTACCGTCGGTTACCCCCCGCCGCGTAGGTAAAGAGCTAACAGGTATGAATAGCGCCGGATGGCGGCTTCGCCTTATCCGGCCTACAAACAATCTCATAGGCCTGATAAGCGTAGCGCCATCAGGCATGAAGGCCTTTCACCGTATCCAGCTTACAATCCGCCAGGCATAAAAAAACCCGCCGAAGCGGGTTTTTTATTAGCTGCATCAACGATTACTCGTTATCGGAACCGCCCAGACCTGCGTTCAGCAGTTCTGCCAGGCTCGCGGACGCATCTTCTGCAGTCACCTGCGGTGCTGCCGGGAGTTCACCCGCTGCACGGCGACGCATACGATCCTGGTGGTACGCATAACCGGTACCCGCCGGGATCAGACGGCCCACGATAACGTTCTCTTTCAGGCCGCGCAGTTCGTCGCGTTTACCCGCAACGGCTGCTTCGGTCAGGACACGCGTGGTCTCCTGGAACGATGCGGCAGAGATGAACGATTCGGTTGCCAGAGACGCTTTGGTGATACCCAGCAGATCGCGGGAGAATGTTGCACCCACTTTGCCGTTCGCTTCCAGTTCGCGGTTCGCGATCTTGACGCGGGAGTATTCAACCTGCTCGCCTTCCAGGAAGTCGGAGCTACCTGCGCTTTCGATGGTGGCTTTACGCAGCATCTGACGAACGATAACTTCAATGTGTTTATCGTTAATCTTAACGCCCTGCAGACGGTATACGTCCTGTACTTCGTTAACAATGTAACGAGTCACAGCATGCACACCACGCAGACGCAGAATGTCGTGCGGCGCTTCCGGACCGTCGGAAACCACGTCACCACGTTCTACACGTTCACCTTCGAACACGTTGAGCTGACGCCATTTCGGAATCATCTCTTCGTACGGTTCGCTACCGTCTACCGGGGTGATAACCAGGCGGCGCTTCCCTTTGGTCTCTTTACCGAAGGAGATGATACCGCTGATTTCAGCCAGGATTGCCGGCTCTTTCGGACGACGTGCTTCGAACAGGTCCGCAACGCGCGGCAGACCACCGGTGATGTCCTTGGTACCGCCGGATTCCTGCGGTACACGCGCCAGGGTGTCACCAGAACTGATCTGTACGCCATCTTCCAGCTGAACAATCGCTTTACCCGGCAGGAAGTACTGCGCAGGCATATCGGTACCCGGGATCAGAACGTCGTTACCCTGAGCATCAACGATTTTCAGTGCAGGACGCAGATCTTTACCACCGGTAGTACGTTCAGCAGAATCCAGAACCACCAGAGAAGACAGACCGGTCAGCTCGTCGGTCTGACGAGTAATGGTCTGGCCGTCGATCATGTCAGTGAAGCGGACGAAACCACTCACCTCGGTGATAACCGGCATGGTGTGCGGATCCCAGTTTGCTACGGTTTCGCCGCCAGCAACCTGCTCACCGTCACCTTTCGCCATAACAGAGCCGTAAGGCACTTTATAGCTCTCTTTGGTACGACCGAATTCGTCGATCAGCTTCAGCTCGGTGTTACGAGAGGTGATAACCAGTTTACCGCTGGAGTTCACAACCGACTTCGCGTTGCTCAGACGGATGCTACCTTTGTTTTTCACCTGAATGCTGGATTCAGCAGCCGCACGAGATGCCGCACCACCGATGTGGAACGTACGCATCGTCAGCTGTGTACCCGGTTCACCGATGGACTGTGCCGCGATAACCCCGATAGCTTCACCTTTGTTGATGATGTGGCCACGCGCCAGGTCACGACCGTAGCAGTGCGCACATACACCAAAGTCGGTGTCACAGGATACGACGGAACGTACCTTCACGGAGTCAACAGAGTTCGCTTCCAGCAGGTCACACCACTGTTCGTGCAGCAGCGTGTTGCGCGGAACCAGAATGTCTGCGGTACCCGGCTTCAGAATGTCTTCTGCGGTTACACGACCCAGTACGCGATCGCGCAGCGGCTCTTTAACATCACCACCCTCGATAACCGGAGTCATCGTGATGCCTTCGAGGGTACCACAATCGTCTTCGGTAACAACCAGGTCCTGCGCAACGTCAACCAGACGACGCGTCAGATAACCGGAGTTCGCTGTTTTCAGTGCGGTATCCGCCAGACCTTTACGCGCACCGTGCGTGGAGATGAAGTACTGGAGTACGTTCAGACCTTCACGGAAGTTCGCGGTGATCGGCGTTTCGATGATGGAGCCATCTGGCTTCGCCATCAGACCACGCATACCTGCCAGCTGACGAATCTGTGCCGCAGAACCACGCGCACCGGAGTCGGCCATCATGTAGATGCTGTTGAAGGAAACCTGCTGCTCTTCTTCGCCGTCACGGTTAATAACGGTTTCAGTTTGCAGGTTATCCATCATCGCTTTGGATACACGATCGTTCGCCGCTGCCCAGATATCGATAACTTTGTTATAGCGTTCGCCTGCGGTTACCAGACCAGACTGGAACTGCTCCTGGATCTCAGCAACTTCGGCTTCCGCTTCAGAGATGATCTCGTGTTTCTTCTCTGGGATGACCATGTCATCGATACCAACAGATGCACCTGAACGCGCTGCATAAGCAAAGCCGGTGTACATTGTCTGGTCAGCGAAGATAACAGTCGGCTTCAGACCCAAAATGCGGTAACAGGTGTTCAGCATTTTGGAGATCGCTTTCTTGCCCAGCGCCTGGTTGACGATGGAGAAAGGCAGACCTTTCGGTACGATCATCCACAGAATGGCACGGCCAACGGTCGTGTCTTTCAGGCTGGTTTTCGCAACGAATTCGCCGTTTTCATCTTTTTCATACTCGGTGATACGCACTTTAACGCGCGCATGCAGAGAGGCCAGGCCAGCGCGATAGATACGCTCAGCTTCTTTAGGGCCAGTCAGCACCATGCCTTCGCCTTTGGCGTTAACACAGTCACGGGTCATGTAGTACAGACCCAATACAACGTCCTGAGAAGGAACGATGATTGGCTCACCGTTCGCTGGAGACAGGATGTTGTTGGTAGACATCATCAGCGCACGCGCTTCGAGCTGGGCTTCCAGCGTCAGCGGTACGTGAACAGCCATCTGGTCACCATCGAAGTCGGCGTTATAGGCCGCACAAACCAGCGGGTGCAGCTGGATAGCTTTACCTTCGATCAGTACCGGTTCAAATGCCTGGATACCCAGACGGTGCAGTGTTGGTGCACGGTTCAGCAGTACCGGGTGTTCGCGGATCACTTCGTCCAGGATATCCCAAACGACAGCTTCTTCACGCTCAACCATCTTCTTAGCGGCTTTGATGGTGGTGGCCAGGCCACGCAGTTCCAGCTTGCCGTAGATGAACGGTTTGAACAGCTCCAGTGCCATTTTCTTCGGCAGACCGCACTGATGCAGACGCAGGTATGGACCTACGGTGATTACAGAACGACCGGAGTAGTCAACACGCTTACCGAGCAGGTTCTGACGGAAACGACCCTGCTTACCTTTGATCATGTCGGCCAAAGATTTCAGAGGACGTTTGTTAGAACCGGTGATCGCACGACCGCGACGACCGTTATCCAGCAGGGCGTCAACCGCTTCCTGCAGCATACGTTTTTCGTTGCGTACGATGATGTCCGGCGCAGCCAGATCCAGCAGACGCTTCAGACGGTTGTTACGGTTGATAACGCGACGGTACAGATCGTTCAGATCCGACGTTGCGAAACGACCACCATCCAGCGGAACCAGCGGACGCAGATCTGGCGGCAGAACCGGCAGAACGGTCAGGATCATCCACTCTGGTTTGTTACCAGACTGAACGAACGCTTCCAGCAGTTTGATACGCTTGGTCAGCTTCTTACGCTTGGTTTCGGAGTTGGTTTCGTTCAGCTCTTCGCGCAGAGTTTCACACTCTTGCTCCAGATCCATGCTCTTCAGCAGGGCCTGGATAGCTTCCGCACCCATCTTCGCATCGAATTCGTCACCGAACTCTTCCAGCGCATCCAGATACTGTTCTTCAGTCAGGATCTGCTGGCGTTCCAGGTTAGTCATACCGCCTTCGATAACCACATAGGATTCGAAGTACAGCACGCGTTCGATATCGCGCAGCGGCATATCGAGCAGCAGGCCGATACGGGACGGCAGTGATTTCAGGAACCAAATATGCGCAGTCGGAGACGCCAGCTCGATGTGGCCCATACGCTCACGGCGTACTTTAGTCTGGGTCACTTCAACGCCGCACTTCTCGCAGATCACACCACGGTGTTTCAGGCGCTTGTACTTACCGCACAGGCACTCGTAGTCTTTTACCGGCCCAAAGATACGGGCGCAGAAAAGGCCGTCACGCTCAGGCTTGAACGTACGGTAGTTGATGGTTTCCGGCTTTTTAACTTCACCGAAAGACCATGAACGGATCATGTCTGGCGAAGCCAGAGCAATTTTGATCGCATCAAACTCTTCGGTTTTAGTCTGCGCTTTCAGAAACTTTAATAAATCTTTCACGGATTTGCTCCCGTCGGAGTTAGCACAATCCGGTGTCGGGGGTTAACCCGACACCAGTGACCTGTTTGAGCGAGAATTACTCGTCTTCCAGTTCGATGTTGATACCCAGCGAACGAATCTCTTTCAACAGTACGTTGAAGGATTCCGGCATGCCCGGCTCCATCTGATGGTTGCCGTCTACGATGTTTTTATACATCTTAGTACGGCCGTTCACGTCATCAGACTTAACGGTGAGCATTTCCTGCAGGGTGTATGCTGCGCCATATGCTTCAAGCGCCCACACTTCCATCTCCCCGAAGCGCTGACCACCGAACTGCGCCTTACCACCCAGCGGCTGCTGAGTAACCAGGCTGTAAGAACCGGTAGAACGCGCGTGCATCTTGTCATCAACCAGGTGGTTCAGTTTCAGCATGTACATGTAGCCGACGGTAACCTGGCGCTCGAATTGCTCACCGGTACGACCGTCAAACAGTGTGATCTGACCGGAAGTCGGCAGGCCACCCAGCTGTAACAGTTCCTTGATTTCAGACTCTTTCGCACCGTCGAAGACCGGCGTTGCGATCGGCATACCTTTGCGCAGGTTTTCAGCCAGACGCAGAACTTCTTCATCGCTGAAGGTATTCAGGTCAACTTTCTGACGAACGTCTGAGCCCAGATCGTAGGCACGCTGGATGAACTCGCGCAGTTTCGCGACTTCCTGCTGCTGTTTCAGCATGGCGTTGATCTTATCGCCAATACCTTTTGCAGCCATACCCAGGTGGGTTTCCAGAATCTGACCGATGTTCATACGAGACGGTACGCCCAGTGGGTTCAGTACGATGTCTACCGGCGTGCCGTTTTCATCGTAAGGCATATCTTCGATCGGGTTGATCTTAGAAATAACACCCTTGTTACCGTGACGACCTGCCATCTTGTCACCAGGCTGGATACGGCGTTTAACCGCCAGGTATACCTTAACAATCTTCAGCACGCCCGGTGCCAGATCGTCGCCCTGAGTGATTTTGCGGCGTTTCGCTTCGAGTTTCTTCTCGAACTCGTGTTTCAGTTCGTCATACTGCTCAGCCAGTTGTTCCAGCTGATTTTGTTTCTCTTCGTCGGTCAGGCCCAGTTCCAGCCAGCGGTCACGCGGCAGTTTGTCGAGCTTCTCAGCTTCAACACCACCGGAAACCAGCACCGCGTAGATACGACCAAACAGGCCAGCTTCGAGGATCTGCAGTTCTTCAGACAGGTCTTTCTTAGCCTGCTTCAGCTGCATCTCTTCGATTTCCAGCGCACGTTTGTCTTTTTCTACGCCATCGCGAGTAAAGACCTGAACGTCGATAACCGTACCAGAAACACCGTTTGGTACGCGCAGAGAAGAGTCTTTAACGTCAGACGCTTTCTCACCGAAGATTGCACGCAGCAGTTTCTCTTCTGGTGTCAGCTGGGTTTCACCTTTCGGCGTAACCTTACCAACCAGAATGTCACCACCGGTCACTTCCGCACCAATGTAAACGATACCGGATTCATCCAGTTTGGAGAGCGCAGCTTCACCCACGTTCGGGATATCAGCAGTGATCTCTTCTGGCCCCAGCTTGGTGTCACGAGACACACACGCCAGTTCCTGAATGTGGATGGTGGTGAAACGGTCTTCCTGGACAACACGCTCGGAAACGAGGATGGAGTCTTCGAAGTTGTAACCATTCCACGGCATGAACGCTACGCGCATGTTCTGACCGAGCGCCAGTTCACCGAGGTCGGTGGACGGACCGTCTGCCAGCACGTCGCCGCGTTCAACCGGCTCACCCAGAGATACGCAAGGCATCTGGTTGATACAGGTGTTCTGGTTAGAACGGGTGTATTTCGTCAGGTTGTAGATGTCGATACCCGCTTCGCCCGGATACATCTCGTCTTCGTTAACTTTGATAACGATACGGGAAGCATCGACGTACTGAACGGTACCGCCACGCTTAGCAACTGCTGTAACACCGGAGTCAACGGCAACAGCACGTTCCATACCGGTACCAACCAGCGGCTTATCAGCACGCAGAGTTGGAACGGCCTGACGTTGCATGTTCGCACCCATCAATGCACGGTTGGCGTCATCGTGTTCAAGGAACGGGATCAGGGACGCACCGACGGATACCACCTGCTGGGTGGATACGTCCATGTAGTCAACCTGGTCACGGCTGAACAAGCTGGATTCGCCTTTGCTACGGCAGGTAACCAGATCTTCTACAAAGTGGCCTTCGTCATCCAGGTTGGAGTTCGCCTGAGCGATAACGTAGTTGCCTTCTTCGATAGCAGACAGGTAGTGAATTTCGTCAGTTACAACACCGTCGGTCACTTTACGGTACGGGGTCTCAAGGAAACCGTATTCGTTAGTCTGTGCATACACGGACAGGGAGTTGATCAGACCGATGTTCGGACCTTCAGGCGTTTCGATTGGACATACGCGACCGTAGTGAGTCGGGTGTACGTCTCGAACTTCAAAGCCTGCACGTTCACGGGTCAGACCGCCTGGGCCGAGAGCAGAGATACGACGCTTGTGCGTAATCTCAGACAGCGGGTTGTTCTGGTCCATAAACTGAGACAGCTGGCTGGAACCGAAGAACTCTTTCACTGCTGCAGAAATCGGCTTGGCGTTGATCATATCCTGAGGCATCAGGGTATCCAGATCGCCCAAAGACAGACGCTCTTTCACCGCACGCTCAACACGTACAAGGCCAACGCGGAATTGGTTTTCCGCCATTTCGCCTACGGAACGGATACGACGGTTGCCGAGGTGGTCGATATCGTCCACTTCGCCTTTACCGTTACGGATATCGATGAGCTTCTTCATCACTTCAATGATGTCGTCTTTGCTCAGGATACCGGAACCTTCGATTTCGTCGCGCAGCAGAGAACGGTTGAACTTCATACGACCTACCGCAGACAAGTCATAGCGGTCTTCGGAGAAGAACAGGTTCTCAAACAGGCTTTCAGCAGCTTCACGAGTCGGCGGCTCACCAGGGCGCATCATGCGATAGATTTCTACCAGCGCGCTCAGACGATCGTTAGTTGGGTCGACACGTACGGTTTCAGAGATGTACGGACCGTGATCCAGATCGTTAGTGAACAGCGTTTCGATACGCTTGTGGCCAGACTGGCTCAGCTTAGCCAGCAGATCCAGGCTCAGCTCCATGTTCGCTGCGCAGATCAGCTCGCCAGTGGATTCGTCAACGTAATCTTTCGAGGATACTTTTCCAGCAATATATTCAACCGGAACTTCGATATGTTTGATATCGTCTTTTTCCAGTTGGCGAATGTGGCGCGCAGTAATACGACGGCCTTTTTCGACATAGATTTTGCCGTTAGCTTCGATGTCAAAGGAGGCGGTTTCACCACGCAGGCGTTCCGGCACCAGTTCCATTTGCAGCTTGTTGTCGCGGATCTCGAAGATCACTTTTTCAAAGAACAGATCCAGGATCTGCTCAGTGGTGTAGTTCAGCGCACGCAGAATAATGGTCGCAGGCAGTTTACGGCGACGGTCAATACGTACGAACAGGTTGTCTTTCGGATCGAATTCGAAATCCAGCCAGGAACCACGGTAAGGAATGATGCGCGCGTTATACAGCACTTTACCCGAAGAGTGGGTTTTACCCTTATCGGAGTCAAAGAAGACGCCAGGGCTACGATGCAGCTGAGAAACGATAACACGCTCAGTACCGTTGATAACAAAGGTACCGTTGTCCGTCATGAGCGGAATTTCGCCCATGTAGACTTCTTGTTCTTTAATGTCTTTTACGGTGCCTTCCGGCGCTTCGCGCTCGTAGATCACCAGACGCAGTTTTACGCGCAGCGGTGCGGAATAGGTCACACCACGGATTTGACATTCCTGAACGTCAAACACCGGTTCGCCAAGGCGGTAGCTGACGTATTGCAGCTCGGAATTACCGCTGTAGCTCTGAATCGGGAATACGGAACGGAATGCAGCTTCCAGACCATACTGCCCTTCAGGATCTTGCTCGATAAACTTCTGAAACGAGTCAAGCTGGATAGAAAGGAGATAAGGTATGTCCAGAACTTGTGGACGTTTACCAAAATCCTTACGAATACGTTTTTTCTCGGTATAGGAGTAAACCATAGGGTTCCTCAGCTCGCTGACAAGTCGACCCATCTGTCCATTGAGCGGACAGTTTGTGCAACACTATTTTGTTGACCGGAAAATCGAATACTTTCCGCAATACCTGTTGCTATCACGCTTAAACCATTTCATTGCGATTTACACAGAGCAGGCGCTCTGTCGCAGTATATTAAGTCGTCGATAGAAACAAGCATTGTCAGGACAGCCAGTAGTCAAACAGTGTGAAACGCTACTGGCGCCTTACAGCGCAAAAAGGCTGGTGACCAAAAAGTCACCAGCCATCAGCCTAATTTCTTAGGCTGCAACCAGAAAAGTTGGCTTATTTAACTTCAACTTCAGCGCCAGCTTCTTCCAGAGATTTTTTCAGAGCTTCTGCGTCATCTTTGCTCACGCCTTCTTTCAGAGCGGCCGGAGCAGATTCTACCAGGTCTTTAGCTTCTTTCAGACCCAGACCAGTTGCGCCACGTACTGCTTTGATTACAGCAACTTTGTTAGCGCCAGCAGCTTTCAGAATTACGTCGAATTCAGTTTTTTCTTCAGCAGCTTCAACCGGGCCAGCAGCTACAGCTACAGCAGCAGCAGCAGAAACACCGAATTTTTCTTCCATTGCAGAAATCAGTTCTACAACGTCCATTACGGACATAGCGGATACTGCTTCAATGATTTGATCTTTAGTGATAGACATTTAAATTGTTCCTGAATATCAGAATAAGTTTATACGTAAGCGGATGCTTTATAAAAAGAACTGCGATTAAGCAGCTTCTTTCGCATCGCGTACAGCAGCCAGAGTACGAACCAGTTTGCCAGCCGAAGCTTCTTTCATGGTTGCCATCAGGCGTGCAATTGCTTCTTCGTAGGTCGGCAGAGTTGCCAGGCGGTCGATCTGAGACGCCGGGATCAGCTCACCTTCAAAGGCAGCGGCTTTGACCTCAAATTTTGCATTCGCTTTCGCGAACTCTTTGAACAGACGAGCAGCAGCGCCCGGGTGTTCCATAGAGTATGCAATCAGGGTCGGACCAACAAACGTGTCTTTCAGGCACTCGAACGGAGAACCTTCAACAGCACGACGCAGCAGGGTGTTACGAACAACACGCATGTATACGCCAGCTTCACGACCTGCTTTACGCAGTTCAGTCATTTTATCTACAGTAACGCCACGGGAATCCGCAACTACTGCAGACAGCGCGCCTTTGGCTACTTCGCTGACTTCAGCAACAATCGCTTGTTTGTCTTGAAGATTTAAAGCCATTAGCTTTGCTCCTGGATGTTTGCCGGAACTCATGTTCCGGAACTCACTTCACTCTTCCCAACGGAAAGAGCGTCTTAATACGGTGAGCAGAAACAAGCCAGAGTATCCAAAAATATTCTTAGCGTTCTGTCACCGTCTACGCAGGGCATTAAGTTTCTTACGAAACACCTGCGGTCTTCGACGGAGGCCTGGATAGGCCAGGCTCCAACGAACAAATTCTTTCTATGACATCGTCCTTTGAACCGCAACTGTGTTAGCTGTGCTCGCTCACACCATTCACATAGTTAGCTATGCTCCTGGCGATTCACTCACTTGCTGCAATTCAAATGACTCGCATAGTGCTCTGTAATATTTCAACAGAATCGTGGGGGTGAAATTGTAGACAAATCCACCGCCCACGTAAAGCTAATCTTAGTTCGCAGAAGCGCTCAGACCAGCTTGATCAACGGCAACGCCAGCACCCATGGTGGTGGAGATGCTGATTTTCTTGATGTACACGCCTTTCGCCTGAGTCGGTTTCGCTTTTTTCAGCGCAACCAGCAGAGCTTCCAGGTTTTCTTTCAGTTTGTCAGCGTCAAAATCCACTTTACCGATGGTGGTGTGGATGATGCCGTTTTTGTCGTTACGGTAACGAACCTGGCCCGCTTTAGCGTTCTTAACCGCTTCAGCAACGTTCGGCGTTACAGTACCCACTTTCGGGTTTGGCATCAGGCCGCGTGGGCCCAGAACCTGACCCAACTGGCCAACAACGCGCATTGCATCCGGGGAAGCAATAACAACGTCAAAGTTCATTTCGCCTTTCTTGATCTGGTCAGCCAGATCTTCCATACCTACCAGTTCTGCGCCAGCAGCTTTAGCAGCTTCAGCGTTTGCACCCTGGGTAAATACGGCTACGCGAACGGAACGGCCAGTACCGTGCGGCAGTACAGTTGCACCACGTACGTTCTGGTCAGATTTACGCGCGTCGATGCCGAGGTTAACGGCAACGTCTACGCTTTCAACGAACTTAGCGGTAGCCAGTTCTTTCAGCAGAGAGATAGCTTCATTGATGTCGTACTGTTTGGTCGCATCAACTTTCTCACGGATCACACGCATGCGCTTGGTCAGTTTAGCCATTTCTTAGTCCTCCACTACCAGGCCCATGGAACGTGCAGTACCTTCGATGGAGCGAGTCATCGCTTCAATGTCGGCACCAGTCATGTCGGCAGCTTTGGTCTGCGCGATTTCCTGCAGCTGAGCGCGGGAAATTTTACCTACTTTGTCTTTGTTCGGCTTACCGGAACCAGACTTAATACCAGCCGCTTTTTTCAGCAGAACTGCTGCCGGAGGCGTTTTGGTAATGAAGGTGAAAGAACGGTCAGCGTAAACGGTGATAACAACCGGAATCGGCAGACCTTTTTCGATGGAATCAGTCTTCGCGTTGAACGCTTTGCAGAATTCCATGATGTTAACACCCTGTTGACCCAGAGCAGGACCAACCGGCGGACTCGGGTTTGCCATACCAGCTGCAACCTGCAGCTTGACGTAGGCTTGGACTTTCTTAGCCATTCTAAATTCCTCGAATTGGGTAATAGCGCTTCAGAGAAGCTCCCCGTGATATAAAATATTCGCTTTACGGGCCAGGCCCATAAAAACAAAAGGCGCGAAATTGTATTCCAATTCCACGCCTTGTGCAACGATTAAATCGCCGCTTTTTTGATCGCTACTTAGGCTTTTTCAACCTGAGCGAAGTCCAGTTCTACCGGGGTCGCACGACCGAAGATAGAAACAGACACTTTCAGTCGGGACTTCTCGTAGTCAACTTCTTCTACGACGCCATTGAAGTCTGCGAACGGACCATCGTTGACACGAACCATCTCACCCGGTTCAAACAGCGTTTTCGGACGCGGCTTATCACCCACCTGCTGCAGGCGGTTCATGATCGCATCAACTTCTTTGTCGCTGATCGGAGCCGGACGGTCGGATGTTCCGCCGATGAAACCCATCACACGCGGTACGCTGCGCACCAGGTGCCAGCTCGCATCGTTCATGACCATCTGGACCAGTACGTAGCCCGGGAAGAATTTACGCTCGCTCTTACGGCGCTGACCACCACGGATTTCGACCACTTCTTCGGTCGGCACCATGACTTCGCCAAACAACTCTTCCATATTGTGTAATTTGATATGCTCACGCAGCGATGTTGCTACGCGGCCTTCAAAACCGGAAAACGCCTGAACGACGTACCAGCGCTTTTTAGGAGCTTCAGACATCTCAGAACCTCAGGCCAGTGATAAAGGAAACCAGGCGAACCAGAATACCATCCAGTCCCCACAGGATCAGTGACATTACTGCGGTAACCGCAGCCACAATCAGCGTGGTGTGCAATGTTTCCTGGCGAGTCGGCCAAATGACCTTACGTACTTCAGTACGCGCTTCGCGGGCAAAAGCAACGGTTGCTTTACCTTTTGTCGTCAACAGCGCGACACCACCCGCTGCAGCAATCAGAATTACTACGGCCAGCGCACGCAGCGGCAGCATCATGTCACGATAAAGATAGTTGCCAACAATTGCCACAAGCAGCAGTGCCGCAACCACGATCCACTTTATCGCTTCCAGGCCACGCCCGCTCCCTTGAGCTTCGGTATTCGCACTCATAAACCAACCTGTCAGAAGAATTCTACAAATAATTTCACCCCGCGAAAGCGAGGCTAACCTATCTACCTTGTGCCGAAACGCACAGGGGCATTTCGGGTTACGCCCTCTTCAGAGCCTGTCTCAGCAATGATTATGACAAAAAAAATCACTGATGAGCCAGGTTCTGGTTCGAAAGCGTACAAAAAGGGCATCAAATGATGCCCTTTTATTGCGCATTGCGTCAAATGTTATCGGCAATTAGCTCATTACTTTAGCAACAACGCCCGCACCTACAGTACGGCCGCCTTCACGGATTGCGAAACGCAGACCGTCGTCCATTGCGATCGGGTGGATCAGGGTAACAACCATTTTGATGTTGTCGCCCGGCATTACCATCTCTACGCCTTCCGGCAGTTCGATGGTACCGGTCACGTCAGTTGTACGGAAGTAGAACTGCGGACGGTAGCCTTTGAAGAACGGAGTATGACGGCCGCCTTCGTCTTTGGACAGAATGTACACTTCAGATTCGAACTTGGTGTGCGGCTTGATGGAACCCGGCTTAGCCAGTACCTGACCACGTTCGATTTCTTCACGTTTGATACCACGCAGCAGAACACCAACGTTCTCACCAGCACGGCCTTCGTCCAGCAGTTTGCGGAACATTTCAACGCCAGTACAGGTAGACTTCGCAGTCTCTTTGATACCAACGATTTCAACTTCTTCACCAACTTTGATGATACCGCGCTCTACACGACCGGTAACAACGGTACCACGACCAGAGATGGAGAATACGTCTTCGATCGGCAGCAGGAACGGCTTGTCAATCGCACGCTCTGGTTCCGGGATGTAAGAATCCAGGAAGCCAGCCAGTTCAATGATTTTCGCTTCCCACTCAGCGTCGCCTTCCAGCGCTTTCAGAGCAGAACCACGAACGATCGGAGTGTCGTCGCCCGGGAAATCGTACTGAGACAGAAGTTCACGAACTTCCATTTCTACCAGTTCCAGCAGCTCTTCGTCATCAACCATGTCGCATTTGTTCAGGAACACGATGATGTACGGAACGCCTACCTGACGACCCAGCAGGATGTGCTCACGAGTCTGCGGCATCGGGCCGTCAGTCGCAGCAACAACCAGGATCGCGCCGTCCATCTGCGCAGCACCGGTGATCATGTTTTTAACATAGTCGGCGTGGCCCGGGCAGTCTACGTGTGCGTAGTGGCGAGTCGGGGTGTCATATTCAACGTGAGACGTGTTGATGGTGATACCACGAGCTTTTTCTTCCGGCGCGTTATCGATCTGGTCGAATGCGCGAGCAGCACCACCGTAGGTTTTAGCCAGAACGGTAGTGATTGCAGCGGTCAGCGTTGTTTTACCATGGTCAACGTGGCCGATAGTACCGACGTTAACGTGCGGTTTTGTACGTTCAAACTTTTCTTTAGACATCGATTGTCCCTCTAAGACACGGATAAATCGGTGATATCACCACATCAACCAGGCGATATGCCTGAACAGTTGAATACATTTACTTTGAAACAGAGAGAAACGGGAGGAGAAGTGAAGTGGTGCTGATACCCAGAGTCGAACTGGGGACCTCACCCTTACCAAGGGTGCGCTCTACCAACTGAGCCATATCAGCACGTATTGGAGCGGGCAGCGGGAATCGAACCCGCATCATCAGCTTGGAAGGCTGAGGTAATAGCCATTATACGATGCCCGCATCCTGAAACTCGGCTACCCAGTTCTTTCTGTAACAAAAAAAGAGATTTCTCTCTTTTTAAGTTCGAGCTGATTAATTTTTTAACCAGCTCCGGCGGCGATTACGCTGCCAGAAAGTGGTGGTGGGGGAAGGATTCGAACCTTCGAAGTCTGTGACGGCAGATTTACAGTCTGCTCCCTTTGGCCGCTCGGGAACCCCACCGGACTTGATGGTGCCGACTACCGGAATCGAACTGGTGACCTACTGATTACAAGTCAGTTGCTCTACCTACTGAGCTAAGTCGGCATCAAGTAGCGCGCATTCTATGGAGTCCTGCGAGCTCATGCAACTAAAAAATTGCATAAAATGTTCTATCGGACACATTTTGCGCTATACGGCCAATAAATGACGTCTTTTCAGTCAGCTTAGCATAATATTTCGACACTTCTGGGGCATGCTTTCGCTTTTCTTCTTGATTAGCATTCTCAGCGCAAGCCGTCGTGGTGACATCTGCAATATCCGTCACATTGCTTTTCGAGGAAAGACATGCGGGAGAGATTTTTTCTTATTATTCCCCTCCATCTGGTGTTACCCTCCTGCCCATTGTCCAAATTAACTTAAATGTGACGTGCCATTGCGTTTTGGAGATGCCCTCCTTTCCGGCCATTCTTCCGATACAGCAATGACAGCCAGAAACATGCTTATGAGTAAAAAAGAGCAAACGTTAATGACGCCTTACCTACAGTTCGACCGCAACCAGTGGGCTGCACTTCGCGACTCCGTGCCGATGACTCTGACTGAAGAAGAGATCGCGCGGCTGAAAGGTATAAATGAAGATCTGTCGCTGGAAGAGGTTGCAGAGATCTATTTGCCCCTGTCGCGTTTGCTTAACTTCTATATCAGTTCTAACCTGCGCCGTCAGGCTGTTCTTGAGCAGTTCCTGGGGACTAACGGCGAGCGTATTCCTTATATTATTAGTATTGCTGGTAGCGTGGCGGTCGGAAAAAGCACGACAGCACGTGTATTGCAGGCCTTGCTGAGTCGCTGGCCAGAGCACCGTCGTGTTGAACTGATTACCACAGATGGGTTTCTTCACCCCAACAAGGTGTTGAAAGATCGTGGATTAATGAAGAAGAAAGGCTTCCCTGAATCGTACGATATGCACCGTCTGGTTAAATTTGTTTCTGACCTGAAGTCAGGTGTCCCGAATGTGACTGCGCCAGTCTATTCGCACCTGATTTATGATGTCATCCCGGAAGGGGACAAAACTGTCGCCCAGCCTGATATATTAATCCTTGAAGGACTCAATGTTCTGCAGAGCGGAATGGACTATCCTCACGATCCGCATCATGTATTTGTCTCTGATTTCGTCGACTTTTCTATTTATGTTGATGCGCCAGAAGATTTACTTCAGACATGGTATATCAACCGCTTCCTCAAATTCCGCGAGGGTGCATTTACCGATCCCGATTCGTATTTCCATAACTATGCAAAGTTGTCAGAAGATGAAGCTATTAATACAGCGACATCATTATGGAAAGAAATTAACTGGCTGAATTTAAAACAAAACATCCTGCCTACGCGTGAAAGAGCAAGCTTGATTATGACCAAGAGCGCCAATCATGCGGTTGAACAGGTTCGGCTGCGTAAATAAATAAAAAGGGAGCTATTGCTCCCTTTTTTGTTATTCGGCACTGCGCAGGGATATTTCTCCCCCCATCCAGGGTTTTACTATACCGTCCTGCTCAAGTAATAACGCACCCTGTGCATCAATTCCTCGTGAAATACCATATATCTCTTTATCGCCAATTATCAGTTTTACCTGTCGATTGATAAAGTTATCCAGTTTTTCCCAACGAGCAAGATACGGTGCTAGTCCTTCCTGCTCAAATATTTCCAGCGCGTTACGCAGTTCGCGGATCAGTCTGGCGGCAAGCGTGTTTCTGTCGAGGGTGATGCCCGCTTCCTGAAGCGTGATCCACCCCTGGTTTATTACACTTTCTTCTACACGACGCATCGCCATGTTGATTCCGGCACCAATAACAATTTGCGCGGCATCGCCGGTTTTACCGGTCAGCTCAACCAGAATTCCGGCAAGTTTACGATCCATCAGGTAAAGATCGTTCGGCCACTTCACCCGGACTTTCTCAGCGCCGAGATCTTTGAGCACTTCTGCCATGACGATACCAATGACCAGACTTAGGCCAATCGCTGCTGCCGGGCCCTGCTCCAGACGCCAGAACATTGAGAGATAAAGGTTTGCGCCAAACGGCGAGAACCATTTGCGTCCACGACGCCCACGACCTGCCTGTTGATATTCAGCCACGCAGGCGTCGCCTGACTGTAACTCTTCGATCCGGTCAAGCAAATACTGGTTGGTGGAATCGATCACTGGCAGAACTGCCACTGTGCCGCTATCGAGTTGGCTGAGAATACGTTCTGCATTCAGAAGCTGAATAGGCTCCGGTAAGCTATATCCTTTACCGGGAACGGTAAATACGTCCACACCCCAGTCACGTAGCGTCTGGATATGTTTATTGATGGCGGCACGGCTCATTCCTAGCGTTTCACCTAACTGTTCGCCAGAATGAAATTCACCATCGGCCAGCAGTGAGATCAGCGTCAGGGGGACGGTGTTATCCTTCATGCGATGATCTCCACCGCATTGACTTCACCTGCCGATCCGATGAACCGCACTTCAGGCTCCAACCACACATTAAACTTTTCACCCACTTTCTCTCGTACATGATGCGCAAGTTTAACGACATCATTGCTTGTTGCATGACTTGCATTAATTAATACAAGAGCCTGCTGACGATGAACCGCTGCGCCGCCGATAGTCACGCCTTTCAGCTCACATTGATCGATAAGCCAGCCAGCGGCAAGTTTTACCGTATTGTCTGCCTGAGGATAATGCGGCGCGTTGGGGAATTGCGATAACAATGCCTGGGCAGCCTCTGCAGAGACAACCGGGTTTTTAAAAAAACTGCCGGCGTTGCCATTCACTTTTGGATCTGGCAGTTTCGTTGTTCGCATATGGCAAACGGAGTCAAATACCTGCCGGGGTGTGGCTGTCTCGGGATCCAGTCGGGTTAAATCACCATAGGTTAATACCGGCTGCCATTGCTTATCCAGACGCAGCCCAACGGCAACGATGGCGAAACGATCCTGATATTCATGTTTAAAGATGCTGTCACGGTAGCCAAAGCGGCACTCTGCCGCACTGACGCGCAGTGCCTTGCCTGTCGCCAGCTCAACGCAGTCGACGTATTCACACACATGCTTAAGTTCGACGCCATAAGCACCAATATTCTGGATCGGAGATGAGCCAACACAGCCAGGGATGAGCGCGAGATTCTCCAGCCCTGGCATACCCAGTTGTAGCGTATGCTGAACCAGATGATGCCAGTTTTCACCAGCACCTACATGCAAGCACCATGCATCTTGCTGTTCTGTCACTTCAATACCCTTGATACGATTGACGATCACGGTGCCGTGAAAATCGTCCAGAAACAGGACGTTACTCCCCTCACCCAGTATCAGTATCGGTTGATGCAATGCATTGGCTGATTGCCAGGCATTCAATAGTTGTTGTTCATTTTCAGCACAAACAATTTCGTTGGCATTTTGATCGATGCCGAACGTATTCCAGGGTTTAAGGGAGTGATTCATAGACGCTTTCCTGATGCAAAATCGCGGGTAGTTTACCGCATATGCAGCAGTATGGCTTGTTTTATGGCGGTATGTTGCAGGAGGGTGCCCTGTAGGCCGGATAAGGCGGAGCCGCCATCCGGCAACTCTGCTCTGCGGGGAAAAAACGCAAAAAGCCCATCCGTCAGGATGGGCTCTTCACTTATTTGATGCCTGGCAGTTCCCTACTCTCACATGGGGAGACCCCACACTACCATCGGCGCTACGGCGTTTCACTTCTGAGTTCGGCATGGGGTCAGGTGGGACCACCGCGCTAAAGCCGCCAGGCAAATTCTTTGTGCTCAGTACGCAATATTTTATCGCATCAGCTGCGTTGGCCGCATTCGCGAACCTCAGTCACATACTTATGTATGCTCCTTCCGTCGCTTCACTTGCCGCCTTGCCGCTGCGCAAACTATTGCGCACTACAATCTGTAATCAAAGCTGAAAATTCTCTCAATTCCGCCAAAACATCTTCGGCGTTGTAAGGTTAAGCCTCACGGTTCATTAGTACCGGTTAGCTCAACGCATCGCTGCGCTTACACACCCGGCCTATCAACGTCGTCGTCTTCAACGTTCCTTCAGGAGACTTATAGTCTCAGGGAGAACTCATCTCGGGGCAAGTTTCGTGCTTAGATGCTTTCAGCACTTATCTCTTCCGCATTTAGCTACCGGGCAGTGCCATTGGCATGACAACCCGAACACCAGTGATGCGTCCACTCCGGTCCTCTCGTACTAGGAGCAGCCCCCCTCAATTCTCCAGCGCCCACGGCAGATAGGGACCGAACTGTCTCACGACGTTCTAAACCCAGCTCGCGTACCACTTTAAATGGCGAACAGCCATACCCTTGGGACCTACTTCAGCCCCAGGATGTGATGAGCCGACATCGAGGTGCCAAACACCGCCGTCGATATGAACTCTTGGGCGGTATCAGCCTGTTATCCCCGGAGTACCTTTTATCCGTTGAGCGATGGCCCTTCCATTCAGAACCACCGGATCACTAAGACCTGCTTTCGCACCTGCTCGCGCCGTCACGCTCGCAGTCAAGCTAGCTTATGCCTTTGCACTAACCTCCTGATGTCCGACCAGGATTAGCTAACCTTCGTGCTCCTCCGTTACTCTTTAGGAGGAGACCGCCCCAGTCAAACTACCCACCAGACACTGTCCGCAACCCGGATCACGGGCCTACGTTAGAACACCAGCCATTAAAGGGTGGTATTTCAAGGGCGGCTCCACGCAGACTGGCGTCCACGCTTCAAAGCCTCCCACCTATCCTACACATCAAGGACCAGTGTTCAGTGTCAAGCTATAGTAAAGGTTCACGGGGTCTTTCCGTCTTGCCGCGGGTACACTGCATCTTCACAGCGAGTTCAATTTCACTGAGTCTCGGGTGGAGACAGCCTGGCCATCATTACGCCATTCGTGCAGGTCGGAACTTACCCGACAAGGAATTTCGCTACCTTAGGACCGTTATAGTTACGGCCGCCGTTTACCGGGGCTTCGATCAAGAGCTTCTCCTTACGGATAACCCCATCAATTAACCTTCCGGCACCGGGCAGGCGTCACACCGTATACGTCCACTTTCGTGTTTGCACAGTGCTGTGTTTTTAATAAACAGTTGCAGCCAGCTGGTATCTTCGACTGATTTCAGCTCCACGAGCACGTCGCTTCACCTACATATCAGCGTGCCTTCTCCCGAAGTTACGGCACCATTTTGCCTAGTTCCTTCACCCGAGTTCTCTCAAGCGCCTTGGTATTCTCTACCTGACCACCTGTGTCGGTTTGGGGTACGATCTGATGTTACCTGATGCTTAGAGGCTTTTCCTGGAAGCAGGGCATTTGTCACTTCAGCACCGTAGTGCCTCGTCATCACGCCTCAGTGTTAAAGTGAACCGGATTTACCTGGTACACACACCTACACGCTTAAACCGGGACAACCGTCGCCCGGCCAACATAGCCTTCTCCGTCCCCCCTTCGCAGTAACACCAGGTACAGGAATATTAACCTGTTTCCCATCGACTACGCCTTTCGGCCTCGCCTTAGGGGTCGACTCACCCTGCCCCGATTAACGTTGGACAGGAACCCTTGGTCTTCCGGCGAGCGGGCTTTTCACCCGCTTTATCGTTACTTATGTCAGCATTCGCACTTCTGATACCTCCAGCATACCTCACAGTACACCTTCACAGGCTTACAGAACGCTCCCCTACCCAACAACACATAGTGTCGCTGCCGCAGCTTCGGTGCATGGTTTAGCCCCGTTACATCTTCCGCGCAGGCCGACTCGACCAGTGAGCTATTACGCTTTCTTTAAATGATGGCTGCTTCTAAGCCAACATCCTGGCTGTCTGAGCCTTCCCACATCGTTTCCCACTTAACCATGACTTTGGGACCTTAGCTGGCGGTCTGGGTTGTTTCCCTCTTCACGACGGACGTTAGCACCCGCCGTGTGTCTCCCGTGATAACATTCTTCGGTATTCGTAGTTTGCATCGGGTTGGTAAGTCGGGATGACCCCCTAGCCGAAACAGTGCTCTACCCCCGAAGATGAATTCACGAGGCGCTACCTAAATAGCTTTCGGGGAGAACCAGCTATCTCCCGGTTTGATTGGCCTTTCACCCCCAGCCACAAGTCATCCGCTAATTTTTCAACATTAGTCGGTTCGGTCCTCCAGTTAGTGTTACCCAACCTTCAACCTGCCCATGGCTAGATCACCGGGTTTCGGGTCTATACCCTGCAACTTAACGCCCAGTTAAGACTCGGTTTCCCTTCGGCTCCCCTATTCGGTTAACCTTGCTACAGAATATAAGTCGCTGACCCATTATACAAAAGGTACGCAGTCACCCCATAAAAGAGGCTCCCACTGCTTGTACGTACACGGTTTCAGGTTCTTTTTCACTCCCCTCGCCGGGGTTCTTTTCGCCTTTCCCTCACGGTACTGGTTCACTATCGGTCAGTCAGGAGTATTTAGCCTTGGAGGATGGTCCCCCCATATTCAGACAGGATACCACGTGTCCCGCCCTACTCATCGAGCTCACAACATGTGTGATTTTGTGTACGGGGCTGTCACCCTGTATCGCCGGCCTTTCCAGACCGTTCCACTACCACATATGCTGATTCAGGCTCTGGGCTGCTCCCCGTTCGCTCGCCGCTACTGGGGGAATCTCGGTTGATTTCTTTTCCTCGGGGTACTTAGATGTTTCAGTTCCCCCGGTTCGCCTCGTTAACCTATGTATTCAGTTAACGATAGTGCAACGAATTGCACTGGGTTTCCCCATTCGGACATCGCCGGTTATAACGGTTCATATCACCTTACCGACGCTTTTCGCAGATTAGCACGTCCTTCATCGCCTCTGACTGCCAGGGCATCCACCGTGTACGCTTAGTCGCTTAACCTCACAACCCGAAGATGTCTTGTTCTGTCCGGTTTGTTGCGCGTTGTGAATACTGCGTTGTTCCGTACTCGCGATGCTCATGGACATTAAGTCCACTGCGCTCGCTGCGTGCGGTACGCCTTGTCTTCACTTCGCTCACTTCACCTTTTACAGGTTATCTTCTGATTGCGAAAATTTGAGAGACTCGAACACACATTAGCTGTGTGTCGTTTCAATTTTCAGCTTGATCCAGATTTTTAAAGAGCAAAACTTCGCAGTGAACCCTTTCAGGTACACTCTGAAGTTTTCTTAAGTAAATGTTCTACAGTATGGTGGAGCTATGCGGGATCGAACCGCAGACCTCCTGCGTGCAAAGCAGGCGCTCTCCCAGCTGAGCTATAGCCCCATACAGTGTAGTCAGAACCTCTTTACCGATAATTTTTGCTGAGGCAAGGCGTGGTGACACGAAGCATACTCAGGTATGTGAGTGTCGCCGCAACGCAGCATCAGTAAAAATTTGGTAGGCCTGAGTGGACTTGAACCACCGACCTCACCCTTATCAGGGGTGCGCTCTAACCACCTGAGCTACAAGCCTGTAGAGGTTTTACTGCTCGTTTTTCATCAGACAATCTGTGTGGACACTACAAAGGCAGGTTCTTTAAGGTAAGGAGGTGATCCAACCGCAGGTTCCCCTACGGTTACCTTGTTACGACTTCACCCCAGTCATGAATCACAAAGTGGTAAGCGCCCTCCCGAAGGTTAAGCTACCTACTTCTTTTGCAACCCACTCCCATGGTGTGACGGGCGGTGTGTACAAGGCCCGGGAACGTATTCACCGTGGCATTCTGATCCACGATTACTAGCGATTCCGACTTCATGGAGTCGAGTTGCAGACTCCAATCCGGACTACGACATACTTTATGAGGTCCGCTTGCTCTCGCGAGGTCGCTTCTCTTTGTATATGCCATTGTAGCACGTGTGTAGCCCTGGTCGTAAGGGCCATGATGACTTGACGTCATCCCCACCTTCCTCCAGTTTATCACTGGCAGTCTCCTTTGAGTTCCCGGCCGGACCGCTGGCAACAAAGGATAAGGGTTGCGCTCGTTGCGGGACTTAACCCAACATTTCACAACACGAGCTGACGACAGCCATGCAGCACCTGTCTCACAGTTCCCGAAGGCACAAATCCATCTCTGGATTCTTCTGTGGATGTCAAGACCAGGTAAGGTTCTTCGCGTTGCATCGAATTAAACCACATGCTCCACCGCTTGTGCGGGCCCCCGTCAATTCATTTGAGTTTTAACCTTGCGGCCGTACTCCCCAGGCGGTCGACTTAACGCGTTAGCTCCGGAAGCCACGCCTCAAGGGCACAACCTCCAAGTCGACATCGTTTACGGCGTGGACTACCAGGGTATCTAATCCTGTTTGCTCCCCACGCTTTCGCACCTGAGCGTCAGTCTTTGTCCAGGGGGCCGCCTTCGCCACCGGTATTCCTCCAGATCTCTACGCATTTCACCGCTACACCTGGAATTCTACCCCCCTCTACAAGACTCTAGCCTGCCAGTTTCGAATGCAGTTCCCAGGTTGAGCCCGGGGATTTCACATCCGACTTGACAGACCGCCTGCGTGCGCTTTACGCCCAGTAATTCCGATTAACGCTTGCACCCTCCGTATTACCGCGGCTGCTGGCACGGAGTTAGCCGGTGCTTCTTCTGCGGGTAACGTCAATTGCTGAGGTTATTAACCTCAACACCTTCCTCCCCGCTGAAAGTACTTTACAACCCGAAGGCCTTCTTCATACACGCGGCATGGCTGCATCAGGCTTGCGCCCATTGTGCAATATTCCCCACTGCTGCCTCCCGTAGGAGTCTGGACCGTGTCTCAGTTCCAGTGTGGCTGGTCATCCTCTCAGACCAGCTAGGGATCGTCGCCTTGGTGAGCCGTTACCTCACCAACAAGCTAATCCCATCTGGGCACATCCGATGGCAAGAGGCCCGAAGGTCCCCCTCTTTGGTCTTGCGACGTTATGCGGTATTAGCTACCGTTTCCAGTAGTTATCCCCCTCCATCGGGCAGTTTCCCAGACATTACTCACCCGTCCGCCACTCGTCAGCAAAGCAGCAAGCTGCTTCCTGTTACCGTTCGACTTGCATGTGTTAGGCCTGCCGCCAGCGTTCAATCTGAGCCATGATCAAACTCTTCAATTTAAGTTTGATGCTCGTAGAATTAAACTTCGTAATGAATTACGTGTTCACTCTTTGAGACTTGGTATTCATTTAGTGTCCGAGGACATTAAGAATCCATGTCACTTTGAGTGCCCACACAGATTGTCTGATAAATTGTTAAAGAGCAGTTGCGACGCGCTTCAGCGCTCTGTCGCGAGGTCCCGTATATTACGTTTTCCTCATTCAGAGTCAAGCATTTATTTTCGCTTTTCTCTGTCGGCATTCATCACTGGTTTTCACCGGAGAACCCTGCTGACCCGGCGGCTTGCGTGCCGTTGTTCCGTGTCAGTGGAGGCGCATTATAGGGAGTTATTTCGGGCTGACAAGGGGAAATTTAAAATAATTTTCCGAGTGCGCGATATTTACCCAAAACGCGGTTAAACCGCCAGTTTTTCGAGCGTTTCAAAGCCGTAACGTTGTAAAACGGGCAATAACTGAGCAGTACCAGGCTTCAGTGCCATACAAAAAGCAATATTGGCATCTGTGGATTTTGCGTCTGGCGCTTCATGCTCTAACAACCAGGCCGTACGACGTGCAATCGCTGCGCCGGAATCAACCAGTCGCGTCCCTTCAGGCAGAACCTGTAGCAGCTCTTCCTGTAATAGAGGGAAATGGGTACATCCCAGCACAACCGTATCCGGCGGTTCCGGCATCCGTAGCCACGGCCGCAGAATGCGCTGTAACTCATCCAGAGGAACAGGCTCGCCATGCAGCTTAGCTTCCGCCAGTTCCACCAGCTCTGCTGAACCCAACATCGCTATCTGACATTCATTTGCAAAGCGGGCAATCAGCTCATGGGTATAAGGACGTTTCACCGTCGCGCGCGTCGCCAGCAGCCCCACGACACCATTCGCCGTCAGACGAGCCGCCGGTTTAATGGCAGGAACAACCCCCACAACCGGAAAGGCGAATTTTTCACGTAACGCAGGCAGCGAGACGGTACTCGCGGTGTTGCAGGCAATAACGGCCAGTGAAAGAGGATAACGCTGCTGAACCGCAGTCACTATCTCAACAACGCGTTCAACGATAAATTCTTCACTCTTCTCCCCATAAGGAAAAGCCACGTTATCGAAAGCGTATATATAGTGGAGATCCGGCAGGAGGTGCCGAATCTCATCATAGACCGACAACCCACCGACGCCGGAATCAAATACCAGCACGGTGGGGCGTGGATCAGAACGTGTAGCTGCCAGACAAGGTGTATTCCCGTCCTGCAGTTTGGTAGCCATAAACTGTCTCGTAATCTTTGTCGAACAGGTTGGCTATTTTACCACGAACTGTGAGATGTGAGGTGACCGGATATGAAAGTCCAATATCCCACACGCTCAGCCCACCCATTTTGACTTTACGGGAATTGTCATAGTCATAATCGTAGCGTTCGCCGATGTACTGATAGGTGACATCCCAGCCCAGTTCGTAGACCTGGCCACTCAGCTCATACTTCACCTGCTGTTTTGCCCGACGGTACAGCAACTGATCGGTTTCATCATCGCGCGGATCGACGTATTGCAACGTTAAGCGATGATCGACCGGACCGGTCGTCAGGTTCCCCGTCCATTCAAGGCCTTTGATGGTCGCGGATTTCACATTGAAGTAGGTACTATTGTTGTAGTCGATCAGATTCTGGATTTTGTAATGATAGGTCGACAAACGCCAGTCAACCGGACCGGTAAGCCCTTCCAGCCCGGCTTCCCACTGCTTCGACTCTTCCGGCTTCAGGTTAGGGTTAGAGGCAATGCCGAATCGCTCCGCGCCAAACTGTTGCCCAAGTGAAGGCGCAAGGAACCCTGTGCCGTAGGAGAGCGTGACTTTATAGTCATCAACAAACTGCCATCCCGCTGCCGTTTGCCAGGTGCCGTGCCAACCAAACTGGTCGTCATGGTCTTCACGACCAGAGGCCTCCAGCGTTACGCTGTCAATCTGCTGCTGTCCGGTCAGATACAGCCCTGTGTTATCGCGCTTATAATTGTCGGTGCCATACTCGCCAAAGGACATGAGCTTTTCTTGCTTCCAGTCGGCACCGGCGCTGATAGCGCCATGTCCTACAATGAGATTATTGCCCCACTGGATGTAGCGCTGTTCCATATCATCCAGCGAATAGCCCGTCGCGTAGCGTCCATTCAGGCTGCTGTAGTTGTAGTCTTTAATACGCTGGTAGTTAGCCACCAGTTGTGAAGAATAAATACCCGAGTTGAAGCGCAGCCCCGTATCCCACGACTGGGTGTAATTCTGATGCTCATCGTTTCCCCCGTCGTATCCCCAGTTCCCCTGGTCATAATCGGCATTACTGGCATAGCCGTAGCCACGGAAGTAGCCATCGAACTGCTCATTAAATTTGTGCTCTACCCCGCCCCAGAACAGCTTATTGCGATAACCATCGCGATCGCCATCCCCGCTATAGCTGGAGTGCGGTTGCACGTCGAAGCCTTTCGTCGTCTGATAAGTGCCTGCAGCGGTCAATACGGTGTCACCAAAACGCTGACGATAAGTCCCATCGTATTGCTGATAACCTTTCGAACCGACGCCAGCATTAATTTGCGAACGCTCTTCACCGGTCATGGTGATGATGTTAACAACACCGCCAATTGCCCCCGAGCCATAAATCGCCGAGCGCGGACCGCGAATATATTCGATGCGCTGGACCAACGAGACAGGGATCTGGTCGATATCGGAATTGTTGGTAATGCCGGGACGCGCCACCGGGATGCCATCCACTAGCACCAGTACGTGTTTTGCTTCAGTTCCTCGCACAAAGAGAGACGAGCTTTGCCCCATGCCACCGTTCTGTGCCACGTCGACACCAGGCAGACGACGCATAACATCAAGGACGGTTCGGGACTGCCAGCGGTCGATATCCTCACGGGTGACGATATCCGTAGGGGCCAGCACAGTATTGACGGGTTGATGAAAACGATTTGCCGTGACAACAAGCGTGTCAGGCGAGGCATCCTGTGCCCAACCAGAAAAAGCCGTGACGGAAAGCGCCGTCAGCAGCGTCGTTTTTTTAATCATTGTAAAGCATCCACAATATAAGAAGGATGCCGCAGGTCCCATCGATAGTACGCGATGATGAAAACCAGTTGCGACGTAAGCCGGCAGGTCTTCGGGCTTGGAAAGTTATCTCTTTTAGAGATACGCAAAATGATGACTTCCCACCGTTCGGCAGTGTCTGCTTACGCTTTCATTTCACCTTTCCTTACCGCTGCGCGTCAGCTCCAGATTCACACTGGATTCCCTATTAACTCACAGGACCGGCACACGGATGCTACAGTCTGTAACAACTTGCTGTCCAGACCGATTGTTAAATATCGGAAATCATCAATGACTGGACATCTGTTGAGCAATCCCTACAATCCCCGCGTACTTTTATTTTTCAGGAAAGATCATGACCCCAGAACACCTTCCGACAGAACAGTATGACGCGCAGCTCGCCGAAAAAGTGGTGCGCTTACAGAGTATGATGGCGCCCTATTCTGGCCTGGTTCCGGAAGTGTTTCGCTCACCGGTCAGTCACTACCGTATGCGTGCTGAGTTCCGCATCTGGCATGACGGCGATGACCTGTATCACATCATCTTTGACAGCCAAACCAAGAATCGAATTCGCGTCGACAGCTTCCCGGCAGCGAGCGAACTGATTAACGACCTGATGCAGGCGATGATCGCCGGGGTGCGTGACAACCCCGTCCTGCGCCATAAGCTGTTCCAGATCGATTACCTCACCACGATGAGTAATCAGGCGGTGGTTTCGCTGCTGTACCATAAAAAGTTAGATGATGAGTGGCGTGAAGCCGCCATCGCCCTGCGTGATGCCCTCCGTGCGCAGAACCTGAACGTGCATCTGATTGGCCGGGCAACGAAAACTAAAATCGAACTGGATCAGGATTACATCGATGAACGCCTGCCGGTGGCGGGTAAAGAGATGATCTACCGCCAGGTCGAGAACAGCTTCACCCAGCCAAACGCGGCGATGAATATTCAGATGCTGGAATGGGCGCTGGATGCCACCAAAGAATCAAAAGGGGATTTGCTGGAACTGTACTGCGGTAACGGCAACTTTTCACTGGCACTGGCGCGCAACTTTGACCGCGTTCTGGCGACAGAAATCGCCAAACCGTCCGTTGCCGCTGCGCAGTACAACATCGCGGCGAATCATATCGAGAATGTCCAGATTATCCGGATGGCGGCAGAAGAGTTTACCCAGGCGATGAACGGAGTCCGCGAGTTTAACCGTCTCCAGGGCATCGACCTGAAAAGCTATCAGTGCGAAACCATTTTTGTCGATCCACCACGTAGCGGGCTGGATAATGAGACAGAGAAAATGGTGCAGGCGTATCCACGTATTCTGTATATCTCCTGCAATCCAGAAACACTCTGCAAAAACCTGGAAACATTAAGCCAGACGCATAAGGTGGAACGCCTCGCGCTGTTCGATCAGTTCCCCTATACGCACCACATGGAGTGCGGCGTGTTATTAACCGCGAAGTGATACGTTGCCGGATGGCGGCGTAACCGCCTTATCCGGCATACAAATATTATTCAGCGGCTTCCTGCTTACGGTTACGCATTTTCACGCCAATCCAGAACACCAGAATCACCGATAGAACCGCCGGGAAGAAATTGGAACCGATATCCGGGTATTCCGCGCGCACCACGGTGCTGTACAGCAGAACGCCAAGGATAAAACAGGCCGCCGCCAGTCCCGGTAACCCCACGGGCATGGTGCGATTCTGATAGCGTTGATGCAGACAGTACACCGTCAGCACCAGCGAAATAATGGGGAAAACAGAGAATGGCACGATGGAGCTAAACAGCGCCGCGAATGTGCCATTGATCGACAAGCCAGCGACCAGCGCCAGCAGCAGCGTACCTTTATCCTGAACTGACTGTTTCATTACTCTTCCTTCACATTAACCGGGATGAGGGTCATCTTCTCTTGTTCACGGCGATACCAGTAATATGCCCCTTTCGCAATCATGCGCAGTTGCAGTACCAGTCGCTCTTCTAATTGTCGGCGTTGTTCAGCGCCTACATCCAGTGCCTCAGCACCTGCGCTGAAGACAATCGTCACCATCGCTTCCGCTTGCGCTTCTGTGAACGCTCGAGGCATATGGTTTTCGAGTTCGAGATAATCCGCAAGTTCCGCGATGAAGTGCTGAATTTCGCGCGCCACGGCGGCGCGAAACGCGGCTGAGGTGCCTGAACGCTCACGCAATAATAAACGGAAGGCGTTGGGGTTGTTACCGATGAATTCCATAAATGTCGAGACGGAGGTGCGGATCACACTCCCGCCCTTGGCGATACGCTGACGCGCCTGACGCATCAGCTGACGCAGCATCAAACCGCTTTCATCGACCATGGTCAGGCCGAGCTCATCTACATCACGGAAATGACGATAAAACGAGGTGGGCGCAATACCCGCTTCACGTGCGACTTCACGCAAGCTCAGGCTGGCAAAGCTACGCTCCGCACTCAGTTGACTAAATGCGGCTTCTACCAGCGAACGCCGGGTTTTTTCTTTTTGCTGCGCTCTAACGCCCATCACGATGTCTGAATCCTTCCTCATGCCGAGTCCGGCACTATACCAGAGTTCAAAGTTAATCTGTTTACTCAGCTTTGTGAATGATTGTTTACGCGCAGTTTGTGCTTCGGCTTCGCAAAAAAGCACAACGATAATTGGGTTATCCCTGCAATGATGTTACTATTCTGTTGCTTTTATGTATAAGAACAGGTAAGCCTTACCATGCCACATTCCTACGATTACGATGCCATAGTAATAGGTTCCGGCCCCGGCGGCGAAGGTGCTGCAATGGGTCTGGTTAAGCAAGGAGCGCGCGTCGCCGTTATAGAGCGCTATCATAACGTTGGCGGCGGTTGCACCCACTGGGGTACCATCCCTTCAAAAGCACTCCGCCACGCCGTCAGCCGTATTATCGAGTTCAATCAGAACCCTCTTTACAGCGATCATTCCCGCCTGCTTCGTTCCTCTTTCGCCGATATCCTCAATCATGCCGATAACGTGATTAATCAGCAAACGCGGATGCGGCAGGGGTTTTATGAGCGTAACCATTGCGAAATCCTGCAAGGTAACGCCCATTTTGTTGACCAACACACACTGGCGCTGGAATGCCCCGACGGCTCGGTTGAAACCCTGACGGCAGAGAAGTTTGTCATCGCCTGCGGCTCGCGTCCTTATCATCCGACTGACGTCGATTTCTCGCACCCGCGCATTTACGACAGCGACTCCATCCTCAGCCTGCACCACGAACCTCGCCACGTCATTATTTATGGCGCAGGGGTAATTGGCTGCGAATATGCATCGATCTTCCGCGGTATGCAGGTAAAAGTTGACCTGATTAACACCCGCGACCGCCTGCTGGCGTTCCTCGATCAGGAAATGTCGGACTCTCTCTCTTACCACTTCTGGAACAGTGGCGTTGTCATTCGCCACAATGAAGAGTACGAGAAGATTGAGGGGTGTGATGACGGCGTCATCATGCATCTGAAGTCCGGCAAAAAGCTGAAAGCCGATTGCCTGCTCTATGCTAATGGTCGTACCGGGAATACCGATTCGCTGGACTTGCAGAACATTGGGCTGGAAACCGACAGCCGCGGCCAGCTTAAGGTCAATAGCATGTACCAGACCGCCCTTCCGCACGTTTATGCCGTAGGTGATGTGATTGGCTACCCAAGTCTGGCTTCAGCCGCCTATGACCAGGGACGAATTGCTGCTCAGGCGTTAGTGAAAGGCGAAGCCACCGCGCATCTGATTGAAGATATCCCCACCGGCATTTATACCATCCCGGAAATCAGTTCCGTCGGCAAAACCGAGCAGCAACTCACAGCGATGAAAGTGCCTTACGAAGTGGGACGCGCTCAGTTTAAACACCTGGCGCGGGCGCAAATCGTCGGCATGAACGTGGGCACGCTGAAGATTTTGTTCCATCGGGAGACGAAAGAGATTCTGGGGATCCACTGCTTTGGCGAGCGCGCTGCCGAGATTATTCATATCGGTCAGGCCATTATGGAGCAGAAAGGAGGTGGCAACACGATTGAGTACTTCGTGAACACCACCTTTAACTACCCAACCATGGCGGAAGCCTATCGGGTAGCAGCGCTCAATGGCTTAAACCGCCTGTTTTAACGCTTTATCAAAATGGCCATCCATCGAACCACGGATGGCCTCTGCCAGCTGCTCATAGCGGCTGCGCAGCGGGGAACCCGGACGATAAACCAGACCTACCGTGCGGCGTGGCTCAGGCTTAATGCAAGGCAGATAGACGACGCCATCACGCTTACGCTGCTGCGGAACCGCCAGCGCAGGCAGTAAGGTAATACCGCTTCCTGCCGCCACCATGTTACGCAACGTTTCCAGACTGGTTGCGCGGAAGTGGGTATCTTCGTCAGCCCCCGCTTCAAAGCAGAAGCCCATCGCCTGGTCACGGAGACAGTGACCGTCCTCCAGCATCAGCAGTTTTTCGCCAGCCAGATCGGACATCGGCACGCATTCGCGATTTGCCCACGGGTGATCTTCGTAGATCGCCAGCAGCATCGGCTCATCGAACAGCGGCACTTCAATAAATGCTTCGCTCTCTTTTACCAGCGCCAGAATTACGCAATCCAGTTTGCCGCTATCGAGCTGCGCCAGCAACTGATGCGTTTGCGCTTCATGCAGATACATTTCCAGCTTCGGGAACGTCTGGTGCAGCATAGGGATAATAAGCGGTAGCAGATAAGGCCCAACGGTCGGGATCAAACCAATGTGCAATGGGCCGGACATCGTCTCGCCTTGCTGGCTTGCCATCTCCTTGAGCACTTTGACCTCACGCAGCACGGTACGCGCCTGATCCACCAGCAACAAGCCGGCCTGGGTGAACAAGACTTTACGACTCGTACGCTCCAGTAGCATCACGCCCAGTTCGTCTTCCAGCTTGCGAATTTGCCCGCTAAGCGTCGGCTGACTCACGTGACAGGAGTCCGCCGCACGCCGAAAGTGGCGGTGCTCGGCTAATGCCACCAGGTATTCAAGATCACGAATATTCATTATTCATCCTCCATCGCCACGATAGTTCATGGCGATAGGTAGCATAGCAACGAACGATTATCCCTATCAAGCTTTCTGTCTAATAATACAACACAGAAACGGAGCGGTACCCCTTTAACCCTTGAAGCCACTGCCCGTTCAAAGAGTTACTTTCTAACTCGAATAACTAAAGCCAACGTGAACTTTTGCGGACCCATGGTCCGCATTTTTTTTGCATAAAAAACCCGGCACAAGGCTGGGCTCGGTATTAACTGTAGGCCGGATAAGCAAAGCGCCATCCGGCAATGTGCGTTATGCCGCCTGATGGCGCTTCGCTTATCAGGCATACAACGGCATAACCCGCGGGTTAGCTCAAACGCGCTTTTGCGTCGCTAATCGCCTGCGCTACCTGCTGCGGAGAAACGCCGCCTTTTGCCGCACGCTTATCCAGACAGGACTGCAAAGAGAGGATTGGGTAAACATCATCACCCATCACATTGCTAAATTTCTGCAGGTCCGACAGTGATAAATCTTCCAGCGGTTTACCCTGGCGAATCGCTTCTACCACCGCTTCGCCAACAATATGGTGCGCTTCACGGAACGGCACGCCTTTAGCAACCAGGTAATCCGCCAGTTCAGTCGCATTGGCGTAGCCCTGCTGAGCCGCTTCCTGGCAACGCGGGCGCTTCACCTGAATACCGTCCAGCACCAGCGCGGCCATATGCAGACAGTCCAGCCAGGTATCAAGCGCGTCGAACAGGCCTTCTTTGTCTTCCTGCATATCTTTGTTGTAAGCCAACGGCAGGCCTTTCAGCGTCATCATCATGCCGGTTAACGCGCCCTGTACGCGACCACATTTGCCGCGAATAAGCTCCAGCGCGTCCGGGTTTTTCTTTTGCGGCATCAATGAAGAGCCGGATGTTACACGGTCAGAAAGCTCCACAAAGCCCGCCTCACCGGTATTAAAGAAGATCAGGTCTTCAGCGAAACGCGACAGATGCACCATACCGATGGAAGCATCAGACAGCAGTTCAAGCACGTGATCGCGGTCGGAAACACTGTCCAGACTGTTGCGGGTCGCTGAAGCAAAACCCAGCCAGCCGGCCAGTTGCTCACGATCGATTTCATACGCTGTACCCGCCAGTGCGCCGCAGCCCAACGGGCTAACGTCCAGACGCTTCAGCGCGTCCTGTAAACGGCTTTCATCCCGCGCCAGCATTTCGACATACGCCAGACACCAGTGGGCAAACGTCACCGGCTGCGCGCGTTGCAGGTGAGTGTATCCCGGCATCACCGCATCCTGATTATTTTCCGCGGTTTCCACCAGCGCGCTTTGTAGCTGACGATTGGCGGTAAGTAGTTCGGTGACGGTATCTTTGCACCAAAGCTTGAGATCGGTAGCAACCTGGTCATTACGGCTACGCCCGGTGTGCAGCTTTTTACCTAACTGACCGACTTTATCAATTAGCTTGCTTTCCACCCAGCTATGAATGTCTTCCGCATCGCTTTCGAGGATCTGCTGCGGGTTCAGACGCACTTCTTCCAGCAGGTTGTTCAGCGCCTCTTCGAGTTGAAGCTGTTCATCTGCGGTTAATACGCCAACCGTGACTAACGCTTTAGACCAGGCCACAGAGCCAACTATATCCTGCTCCGCCAGACGGTAATCAAAACGCAACGAATCGTTGAACTGTTTGAACCGCTGATCTGCTGCCTGAGTAAAACGCCCACCCCAAAGTGCCATAACGAATTTCCTTAATAATCAATTTTTGCCCGGTAGCGCTGCGCTTACCGGGCCTACAAAATCCAGGCAGGCCGGATAAGCGAAGCGCCATCCGGCACACAATCTTAAGCCAGAATACGCGTGCCGATCGGCGTGCCGTTAAACAGTGCCGGAAGCTGCTCCGCATGACGCCAGGAGGCGATATCCACCGGGCGACCGAGCGTACGCGCGGCATCCAGCGCCGCGTTCACCTTCACGATCATACCGTCGGTGATGATGCCCTGCTCAATCAGTTGCTCCGCTTTCGCGGCGGTCATTTCGGCTATCCGCTGACCTTTGCCGTCGAGGATCCCGCTCACGTCGGAGAGCAAAATCAGGTCCGCACCCAGCGTTGCCGCCAGCGCCGTCGCCGCCTGGTCCGCATTCACGTTCATCAACTGGCCTTCGTCTGTCACCCCAATCGAGCTGACCACCGGAAGATACCCGCTTTCCAGCAGCGTGTTGATGAGCTTAGGCGAACCCGGCTGCGCCAGTCCAACATGGCCTAACTTTTCGTCGAGCTGGGTCACTTTTACGCTGTCACCGTCGCCCAGATACAGACCAACGGACGCAATGTGATGCTTCTTCGCCCACGCCAGCAGGGTTTTGTTCGCCGTACCCGCCAGCGCGCCGGTAATAATGTCAATCTGGTCTGCAGGCGTAACACGCAGGCCGTTCTTCTTCTTCACCGGCAGATTGAGCCCTTTCATCAACTCGTCTACCACGCAACCGCCGCCGTGCACGATGACCAGCGGACGCTGATGCGACTCGCGATAATTCACCAGCGCGGTAAAGAGACGCTCCAGCGCCTCTTCGCTATCCAGTAATACGCCACCCAGCTTGATAATTAATGGATTCATCATTGCACCCTTAAATAAGAGACTGCGTTTCAGCAAAGCCAAAACGAATGTTGGCGCACTGCACAGCCTGCGCTGCCGCACCTTTCAATAAGTTATCTTCGGTCGCCACGACGATCAAATGGTCGCCCTGCACGGCGAAGCCGATGTCACAGAATGGCAGCCCTACCACATTTTTCAGCGCCGGAACGCCTTTGTCGTACAGACGCACCAGCGGTTTATCGCTATACGCTTGCTGCAAAGCCTGCGCAACCTGCGCATGGGTTACCCCCGTTTTCAGGCGGCAGGTAATGGTTTCCAGAATCCCGCGCGGGAAATTGCCCAGATGCGGCGTGAAGATCACTTCCGCCCCCAGATGGCTGGCGATCTCCGGCTGATGGCGGTGAGTAAACACGCCATACGGTTGCAGGCTCACTTCGCAGAAGCTATTTGAGAGCGCCGCTTTGCGTCCTGCCCCACTGACACCGCTGGTGGCGTTAATGACCGGCCACTGGCTCAGGTCTAACAGACCCGCATCAATCAGCGGCTTCAGAGAGAGTTGCGCCGCCGTGGGATAGCACCCCGGCACCGCAATCAGATTCGCTTCTTTAAGTTTACTTCCGCACCACTCGGCCAGGCCGTATACCGCCTGCTCCAGCAGTTCTGGGTGTTGATGGGTAAAACCGTAATATTTTTCGTAGAACCCGGCATCATTAACGCGGAAGGCACCGGAGAGATCGAAGACGACACATCCTGCGGCCAGAAACTGCGGTGCCAGGTCGTGACTCACTTCATGAGCAGTCGCCAGAAACACAACATCCACGCCTGCGCTAAACTCGCTGATATCCGACATCGGTTGCAGCGGCAGATCGACAATGCCTTTTAACTGTGGATGCAAATCGGAAATTAACTTTCCTGCATCATTGCTTTGCGCTGAGACGGTCAAAGCGGTTATGGTCATATGAGGGTGGCGATTCACGTAGCTTACAAGCTCTGCGCCCGCATAACCGCTAGCGCCCACAATCAGCGTATTCAACATCGGGTTCCTTTATGCTCCACGTTAATGTATTTTTATTCATAAATACTGCATGAATATTGATACTATCATGACCTGAGGTGTGTCAACAATGAAAAACAATTTACCGCCATTTATCGAGATTTACCGCGCCCTGATTGCCACACCGTCGATTAGCGCAACGGAAGAATCACTCGATCAAAGTAATGCGGGTTTAATCACTCTACTGGCGGACTGGTTTAAAGATCTGGGTTTCACGGTTGAGGTGCAGCCCGTCCCCGGCACGCGTAATAAATTCAATATGCTGGCGAGTACGGGGCACGGTGCAGGTGGTTTATTGCTGACGGGGCATACCGATACGGTCCCCTTTGATGATGGACGCTGGACGCGCGATCCGTTCACCCTGACCGAACACGACAATAAGCTTTACGGTCTGGGAACGGCGGACATGAAGGGCTTTTTCGCCTTTATTCTTGACGCGCTGCGTGACGTTGATGTGACGACGTTGAAAAAGCCACTCTATATTCTGGCAACCGCTGATGAAGAAACCAGCATGGCAGGGGCGCGCTATTTTTCCGAAACAACGTCGCTGCGCCCGGACTGCGCAATCATTGGCGAACCCACCTCACTGCAACCGGTACGCGCGCATAAAGGGCATATTTCCAACGCCATTCGCGTGTTGGGGCAATCCGGGCATTCCAGCGATCCGGCGCGCGGCGTGAATGCCATTGAACTGATGCATGACGCCATTGGCCGAATTATGCAGCTAAGGGATTCTCTTAAAGAACGTTATCACTACGATGCGTTTACCGTGCCGTATCCAACGTTAAACCTTGGGCATATCCACGGTGGCGATGCGGCGAACCGAATTTGCGCCTGTTGTGAGTTGCATATGGATATTCGTCCATTACCCGGGATGACGCTTAACGATCTCAATGGCTTGCTCAACGACGCGTTGGCGCCCGTGAGTGAACGCTGGCCAGGTCGATTAACCGTATCTGAACTGCACCCGCCAATTCCTGGCTATGAGTGCCCGGCAGATCACCAACTGGTTGAGGTCGTTGAAAAACTGCTGGGTGAGAAAACTGACGTGGTGAATTACTGCACCGAAGCGCCGTTTATCCAGACGCTCTGCCCGACGCTGGTGCTTGGTCCGGGTTCGATCAATCAGGCGCATCAACCTGATGAATATCTGGAAACACGATTTATTAAGCCAACCCGGGAATTGATCACACAGGTCGTGCATCACTTCTGCTGGCATTAGTGGTTTGCCCGGTGGCATTCCGCTTACCGGGCTTACCGAAAACATTCGCGTTTTTTCACATTTTCATAAGCAATACTTATCGGACAAGATGCGAATTAACTTTCATAAATTAGCCGCCATTTATTCGTTTGCTGAAACGATTTCGCCACAATTGACGGCACGGGTTTTACGTGGCTTTATAAAAGACGACTAATAAACAAAGTCCGAAAGATTTCGTGTCACAGCAAGGCGGCAAACGAGCTCATCCCAGGGAGCTTACATAAGTAAGTAACCTGGGTGGGCGAGCGCCGCTGTGGCGCGAAAGATACAGGACTCATAGAGTAAAGATGGGGTGTCTGGGGTCATATGAACGAACAATATTCCGCGTTGCGTAGTAATGTCAGTATGCTCGGCAAAGTGCTGGGAGAAACCATCAAGGATGCGCTGGGAGAGAACATTCTTGATCGCGTTGAAACAATCCGTAAGCTGTCCAAATCTTCACGCGCTGGCAATGAAGCTCATCGCCAGGAGTTGCTCAGCACGTTACAGAATCTGTCGAACGACGAGCTGCTACCGGTCGCCCGCGCTTTTAGCCAGTTCCTGAATCTGGCCAACACCGCTGAGCAATACCACAGCATTTCGCCGAAAGGCGAAGCCGCCAGCAACCCGGAAGTGATTGCCCGCACCCTGCGTAAACTCAAAAATCAGCCAGAACTGAACGAAGCCACCATTAAAAAAGCGGTGGAATCATTGTCTCTGGAGCTGGTGCTAACCGCTCACCCAACGGAAATTACCCGTCGCACCCTGATCCACAAAATGGGTGAAATCAACGCCTGCCTGAAGCAGCTTGATAACAAAGATATTGTCGATTACGAACGCCACCAGTTAATGCGTCGTCTACGCCAGTTGATTGCACAATCCTGGCATACGGATGAGATCCGTAAGCTGCGTCCAAGTCCGGTTGATGAAGCCAAATGGGGCTTTGCGGTCGTTGAAAACAGCTTGTGGCAGGGTGTACCGAACTATTTGCGTGAACTGAACGAACAGTTGGAAGAGAATCTCGGCTATAAATTGCCCGTTGATTTCGTCCCGGTTCGTTTTACCTCATGGATGGGTGGCGACCGTGACGGCAACCCGAATGTTACTGCTGACATCACCCGCCACGTCCTGCTGCTAAGCCGCTGGAAAGCGACCGATCTGTTCCTGAAAGATATTCATGTTCTGGTTTCTGAACTGTCGATGGTTGACGCCACGCCAGAACTGCTGGCGATGGTCGGCGAAGAAGGTGCCGCTGAGCCTTACCGCTATCTGATGAAGATGCTTCGCTCCCGTCTGATGGCGACGCAGGCCTGGCTGGAAGCGCGTCTGAAAGGCGAAAAACTGCCAAAACCTGCAGGGCTGCTGACACAAAACGAGCAGTTGTGGGAACCGCTGTACGCCTGCTACCAGTCTTTACAAGCCTGCGGAATGGGGATCATCGCCAACGGCGAACTGCTCGACACTCTGCGCCGCGTGAAGTGCTTCGGCGTACCGCTGGTGCGCATCGATATCCGCCAGGAGAGCACTCGCCACACCGAAGCGCTGGGCGAACTGACCCGCTATCTCGGTATTGGCGATTACGAAAGCTGGTCTGAAGCCGACAAACAGGCTTTCCTGATCCGCGAACTGAATTCCAAACGTCCTCTGCTGCCGCGTAACTGGGAACCAAGCAACGATACCCGCGAAGTGCTTGATACCTGCCGGGTGATTGCCGAAGCACCGAAAGGTTCGATCGCCGCCTACGTCATCTCCATGGCGAAAACGCCGTCCGACGTGCTGGCGGTACACCTGCTGCTGAAAGAAGCGGGTATCGGTTTCGCTATGCCGGTTGCTCCGCTGTTTGAAACGCTGGATGACCTGAACAACGCCGACGACGTCATGACGCAACTGCTGAACATCGACTGGTATCGCGGCCTGATCCAGGGCAAGCAAATGGTGATGATCGGCTATTCTGACTCCGCTAAAGACGCAGGGGTTATGGCTGCGTCCTGGGCGCAGTATCAGGCGCAGGATGCGTTAATCAAGACCTGTGAAAAAGCCGGGATTGAACTAACGTTGTTCCACGGTCGCGGCGGTTCTATCGGTCGCGGCGGCGCGCCTGCCCATGCAGCTCTCCTTTCGCAACCACCGGGCAGCCTGAAAGGCGGCCTGCGCGTGACCGAACAGGGCGAGATGATCCGCTTTAAATATGGGCTGCCGGAAGTGACCGTCAGCAGCCTGTCGCTTTACACCAGCGCAATTCTCGAAGCGAACCTGCTGCCGCCGCCGGAGCCGAAAGACGCCTGGCGTCATATCATGGACGAACTGTCGGTCATCTCCTGCGACTTGTATCGCGGCTATGTGCGCGAAAACAAAGATTTCGTCCCCTATTTCCGCTCCGCAACGCCGGAACAGGAACTGGGTAAACTGCCTCTTGGCTCACGCCCGGCGAAACGTCGTCCGACCGGTGGCGTCGAGTCGCTGCGCGCCATTCCGTGGATTTTCGCCTGGACGCAAAACCGCCTGATGCTTCCTGCCTGGCTGGGAGCGGGTACCGCGCTGCAAAAAGTGGTTGAAGACGGCAAGCAGAGTGAACTGGAGGCAATGTGCCGCGACTGGCCGTTCTTCTCCACGCGTCTTGGCATGCTGGAAATGGTGTTCTCGAAAGCAGACCTGTGGCTGGCGGAATATTACGACCAGCGTCTGGTAGCAAAAGAACTTTGGCCGCTGGGTAAAGAACTGCGTGACCTTCAGGAAGAGGACATCAAAGTGGTGTTGGCCATCGCTAACGACTCGCACCTGATGGCCGACCTCCCGTGGATTGCCGAGTCTATCCAGTTACGTAATATCTACACTGACCCGCTGAACGTTCTCCAGGCAGAGCTGCTGCACCGCTCGCGTCTGGCAGAAGATCAGGGCAAAGAGCCGGATCCACGCGTCGAACAGGCGCTCATGGTCACCATCGCCGGGGTCGCGGCAGGGATGCGTAATACCGGCTAATTTTAGCTAATCTGACCGCCCTCGCATTTTAGCGGGGGCGGTTGAAATACTGCTGTCATAAATCCTTCGCATTGCATATATTCCTGTTTTTCTCATCCCTACGAAAATTTATCCTGGCGAGTAACCTGACGAGCGATGCTTCAGCTTCTCTTAAGGTTTTATCGCTATGTTAAGCGGTATATTTCAAGACAGGCTGACAACATGCAATCCACTTCTATCCAGTCAAAACCAACCTTTAGCTGGAAAGCCCTTGGCTGGGCGCTGCTGTACTTCTGGTTCTTCTCTTCATTACTCCAGGTCATTATTTGCTTTACGGGGTTCAGTGGAACAAACGGGCTGCGCGATTCCTTGCTTTATAGCTCCCTCTGGCTCATTCCCGTTTTCCTGTTCCCAAGCCGAACCCGTGCGATTGCTGCCGTTATCGGTATCGTGTTGTGGGCAACCTCGCTGGCTACGCTCTGTTATTACGTGATTTACGGTCAGGAGTTTTCCCAGAGCGTTCTGTTCGTGATGTTTGAAACTAACGCTAACGAAGCTGGCGAGTATCTGAGTCAATATTTCAGCCTCAAAATCGTCGCCGTTGCCCTGGCATACACCATTATCGCGGTGCTGCTCTGGACACGTCTGCGTCCGGTTTATATCCCGACACCCTGGCGTTGGCTCGTCTCGTTCGCGCTGCTTTACGGACTGATCCTGAACCCGTTTGTTATTCGTTCAGCCATTGGCGGTTCCCCGTATGAGAACACCTTCAGCGGGCTGACCTCACGAATGGAGCCTGCGGCGCCGTGGCAATTTGTCATTGGCTACTACCAGTATCAACGCCAGTTGACCGCACTCAACAGCCTGTTAAGTGAGAATAACGCCCTCCCTCCGTTGGAGAATTTAAAAGACAATTCCGGTGAAGCACCGCGCACGCTGGTACTGGTCATCGGCGAGTCTACCCAGCGTGGCCACATGAGCCTGTACGGTTACCCGCGTGAAACCACGCCGGAACTGGATGCACTGCATAAATCCGATCCGAATCTGTCCGTTTTCAACAACGTCGTGACCTCACGTCCGTACACCATTGAAATCTTGCAGCAGGCGCTGACCTTCGCTAATGAGAAGAACCCAGACCTGTACCTGACTAAACCGTCCCTGATGAATATGATGAAGCAGGCCGGTTATAAGACTTTCTGGATCACCAACCAGCAGACGATGACCGCCCGCAACACCATGCTTACGGTGTTCTCCAAGCAGACCGACAAGCAGTTCTATATGAACCAGCAGCGTACACAGAGCGCGCGTGAATATGACACCAACGTGCTGGCACCATTTAAAGAAGTGATGGCCGACCCGGCACCGAAGAAATTCATCATTGTTCATCTGCTGGGCACGCACATTAAATACAAATTCCGCTATCCGGAAAATGCAGGCAAATTCGACGGCAGTACGGCAAATGTTCCGCCGGGTCTGAGTGCTGAGGAACTGGAGTCATATAACGATTACGATAACGCCAATCTGTATAACGACCATGTTATCGCAAGCCTGATTAAAGACTATAAAGCGACCGATCCGAATGGATTCCTGCTTTACTTCTCCGATCACGGTGAAGAGGTGTATGACACGCCGCCGCATAAAACCCAGGGCCGCAATGAGGATAACCCGACGCGCCATATGTATACGGTACCGTTCATTCTGTGGACTTCTGAGAAATGGCAGGCGGCACATCCGCGTGACTTCACCCAGGATCTCAACCGTAAATACAGTAGCTCAGAGCTGATCCACACCTGGTCTGACTTAGCGGGTTTAACTTACGACGGCTATGACGCAACGCGTTCGCTTACCAGCCCGCAGTTTAAGGAAACTCCGCGCTGGATTGGCAACCCGTACAAGAAAAACGCGCTGATTGATTACGACACGCTGCCGTACGGCGATCGGGTCGGGAACCAATAATTATTGTTTTGCCGGATGGCGGCTGACGCCTTATCCTGCCTACCTGTATGCACTGTCGTAGGCCGGGCAAGCGCAGCGCCCCCGGCAATTTCCCCTTGTGACAATGCACGTTCAACGATACTGTTCCGTAGTCTGCGCCAGGTAAGGGAACAACATGTATCAAGACGTCAGCCATCTTCTTTCCCGTCTGATTAACGGCCCCTCGCTGTTACGCCAGGTTTTCTTCGGCAGTGCCAGCGCACCCACGCCGGAACTGGCGTATCAGGTGGATTTTCCCCGTCTGGAAATCGTGCTGGAAGGCGAACTGACAGATGCCAGCATTGCCGATACGCTACTCCCCTGCGACGTTCTCTATGTCCCTTCTGGCGGCTGGAACCTTCCTCGATGGCATACTCCCGCCGTGACGCTCAGTATTCTGTTTGGCAAACAGCAGTTGGGCTTCAGCGTTGTGCAATGGGACGGGAAAACGTACCAGAACCTGGCAAAACAGCATGTTGCGCGTCGAGGCCCACGTATCGGATCTTTTCTGCTGCAAACGCTTAATGAAATGCAGATGCAGCCGCAGGAGCAGCAAACGGCAAGACTGATTGTTGCCAGCCTGCTGAGCCATTGCCGCGACCTGCTCGGCAGCCAGATCCAAACCGCATCCCGCAGCCAGGCGCTGTTTGAGGCCATTCGTGAATATATCGACGAACACTACGCGTCACCGCTGACGCGAGAATCCGTTGCTCAGGCTTTTTACATCTCACCTAACTATCTCTCGCATCTGTTTCAAAAAACCGGTGCCGTTGGCTTTAACGAATATCTGAACTATACCCGGCTGGAACATGCCAAAACGCTGCTGAAGGGCTACGACTTAAAGGTCAAAGAAGTGGCGCATACCTGCGGATTTATGGACAGTAACTACTTTTGTCGCCTGTTCCGTAAAAATACCGAACGCTCACCGTCTGAATACCGTCGCCAGTACCACAGCCAGCTCACGGAAAAGCAGGTTATTCAAGAATAAGATGAGTATGCTGTGGGGCTGAAAGTAGCTTACGTACCGCGCTCATTACCCGCTGCGGTTCGCGCAGAAAAGCGCTAATCCCGGACTGGACGTAGCGACTCCGGGTAAAACGCTCTGCTCCCGCCAGTTCGATATCGGTGATCAGCAAGACGGCATCAGCACGGCTGATATCCTCTTCCGTTAACCGGTTCTCTGTCCCCAGTGCGCCCTGGGTTTCAATTTTGATGGTCCATTTTTCCTGCTGGCAGAGCTTTTCCAGCCGTTCCGCTGCCATATAGGTATGCGCGACGCCGCTGACGCAGGCCGTTACAGCAACCAGATATCGCCCCGATGAGACGGACATATTAACCTCCTGTGGTGACCTGAAAGCCGGCGTTCTCTGCCATTTCGCGCATTTTTGCGATAGTTTGCGCCGAGGGCGCAGGAACATCCTTCATCGACCACGACTGACCAAGCAAACGGTATTTCGGTTCGCCGTACAGGTGAAACGGCAGCAGATGTACCTGATGAATCCCCAGAGAAGCCAGCAGTGTGAGTGAACGCTGCATATTCTCGCGCGTGAGCGTATAGCCGGGGATCAGCGGCAGTCGGGGAATCACCTGTACGCCCTCCTCAACCAGCATCCTGAAATTATCCAGCACCCTGGGCAGATTCATATTCACAATCTCACGGGCCCGCTCAGGCTCCATGATTTTTAAATCGAATAGCACTTCATCACACGCTTTCGCCAGCGGCAGCAAACGACTGGCAGGAGCATCACCAGCGGTTTCAATCGCACAGCGAACGCCTAAGCGTTGCAGACGTTGTAAGAATCGGGTGGCGAAAGGTGCCTGCATCAGCACCTCACCGCCTGAAAGCGTCACTCCGCCACCCGAGGTACGAAAGAAAATGTCATCCTTCATCACCTCACGTTCCAGCTCGTCCAGGCCGATCTCTCGACCAATCCGCTCAAACGCGCCGGACGGACACTCGTCGGCATTACGCAGACAGGGCGCACAATGGAGACATTTGCTTTCCCGCCGCACCGTTTCTATCTGTGGAGAAATGGATTCCGGATTTGCGCACCACGGACAGCGATGCGGGCAGCCTTTAAAAAAGACCACCGTGCGAATACCCTGCCCGTCATTCAGCGAATAGCGTTGAATATTGAAGATCCGCGCGACCTCGTCACCGCGGGGCTCAACAACTTCACAGCTGATGCGCGGTGCGGCGAATGATGTCATCCTGAATCTCCTTCGACAGCTCGACAAAGAAGGCGCTATAGCCCGCCACTCGCACCACCAGCCCGGCGTAGTCCTGCGGACGCAGTTGTGCTTCCCGCAGGGTTTCGGCGTTCACCACGTTAAACTGAATATGCTGCAATTTCAGTTGCGTAAAGGCACGCAGGAAGTCCGCCAGCTTACGCAGGCCTGCCTCTCCTTCCAGCGTAGCCGGAGTGAACTTCACGTTCAGCAAAGTGCCATTGGAAAGCAACGTGTTATCCAGTTTGCTGACCGATTTCAGTACCGCTGTCGGACCCTGCATATCTTGCCCAAGCATTGGAGAAAGGCCGCCATCCGCCAGTTGCTCTCCGGCGAAACGCCCGTCCGGAGTCGCCCCGACGACCGCGCCCAACGGCACATGTGCGGAAACGGTATAGGAACCCGGCGTAAAGTGTCCACCGCGTGGGTTTTGGTATTTTTCCACCTCTTTGCAGTAATGTCGCAGCAGTTCGGCACTAATATTATCCACATCGTCGATATCATTACCGTATTTCTCAAAACGGTTGATCAATCTGGCGCGGATCTTCTCTCCTTCAGGCGTGGCGAAGTTGGCCTTCAGCACCGCCAGCAGTTCATCGAAACCTAAGCGCTGCTGTTCGAACACCAGCCCGTTCAGCGCGTGCAAAGAGTCGCTCAGATTAGCAATACCGATGCCCTGAACGCCTGAGAAGTTATAACGCGCACCACCGTCGGTAATATCACGGCCTTTGTCCAGACAGTCGCTGATAAACGAGGAGAGCAGCGGCACCGGTGCCCAGTCGCGGTGGCCGATATCGCAAATATTGCTGCCCTCGACCATGAGCGTGATGTAGTGGCTGATTTTGGCGCGAATGTGCGCCAGCAGACCTTCGTAGGTCAGTACCGCGTTATTTTCGTTTTCATACAGACTGATCTCCATCACCTTCAGCAGGTTGAACATGGCGATATCGTGTAGTCCATAAGTTCTGCCCGGTATCGACAGTTCTACGCAACCGACCACCGCGTAATCGCGCGCATCTTCCAGCGATACTCCACGGTTCAGAAACGCCGGGATCACCACCTCGTCATTGAAAATTTGTGGGATCCCGGTACCAAGGCGAATGGTTTCTGCGGTCTTCATCAGGAATGGCGTATCGATGAGCGCATTGGTGCGCACGCCAAGATTTGGCTGTGGCAGTTGCACGCTCTGGTAGGCATCCAGACACAGGAACGACAGCACGTTCACTGCGCTGCGTCCATTCTCCGTCAGGCCGCCAAGCAGCGCGGTATACCCGGTCGGGAATCCGGCAAAATAGCGCGCACTGCTGGTCGAGCGCAGCAGCACGATGTCGTTACATTTCACCCACAGGGATTCAAGCAACTCTTTCAGAAAAGCCGGGTCTTCTCCCTGCGTCAGCGATGCCTGATAAAACGGCAGCATGTACTGGTCAAAACGCCCCAGCGACAGCGAACTGGCGTTGGATTCGTATTGCAGAATGATGTTCATATACCAGAACAACTGACACGCCTGCCAAAAGGTTTGCGGTTTATGCTGCGCGTTATGTCGCGAGTTGGCGGCAATAGCGAGCAGCTCCTGGCGACGCGCCGCGTCCTGGCAGACATCGGCCATTCTTTCCGCCAGCAGCGCATAGCGCAGAATGTGCTTTTGCGATGCCTCAAGCAGCAGCAATGCGGCCTGGTAAAATGGGTTATCGGGTGCCTGCTGACAGTGGGTACGCATCTGCGCGACCAGCTCGCCCAACCCGTGATTCAACAGGCGCGGATAATCAATGATGATGTGCCCCTGCCCTTTGTCCGTCTGGTTAACGCTAAAAATTTGTGTGCTGACGGCGGCCTTTACCTCGTCGGTCATCTGGCCGTTGATGAAGTCTTTCATCGACCGTTTTTCCCAGTAGGGGAATAGCACATCGCGATAAAGGCGCTTATCTTCCTCGCTAATGTTAAAGCGGTCCTGCGGACGCGTCGGGAACTGATCCAGCTCCTTTAGCAGCCAGTACGGGTCCATTTCCGGCGACATAATACCGGCGCGCGGTTTTACGGTACGGTTACCGGCAATCAGTTCCTCATCACGAATCGAAATTTCAACATGCTCCAGAATATACGCCGTCGCTTTCGCGCGCCGCAGGATCACCGGTTCCCCTTCCGTTTGCTGATGGCTGGCGGTATAAAGCAGCGCGCGTTCAAGAGAGATTTCACGCTGAGTCTGGAAAAGAGCGGTTTTGAGACGTTGAATGCGATTAGTCATGAGGAACTCCATTGGGAACGCTGATTGCCGGATGGCGACGTAAACGTCTTATCCGGCCTACGGACTTTGGCGTCGTAGGTCGACCATCCGGCAAACAAAACAATTACGCGGTTTGCGCCAGATGCGCGTCGATCTTATTCATGATGGCGTCAGCGCGTTTTACTGCATCGCTGATGTTGACGCGCACAATGGTTTTACCCGCAAAGCGCTCTTCAAATTTAATGCCGATGTCTTTGGTCAGAATGACGATATCTGCTCCACTCACATCATCCGCCGTGAGTTCATTTTCCAGGCCAATCGAGCCCTGAGTTTCTACCTTCACTTCCCAACCTTTCGCTTTTGCGGCACTTTCCAGCGCTTCGGCTGCCATGTAGGTGTGCGCGACACCGGAAGGACATGCGGTTACTGCGATAATTTTTGTCATGGCTCGTTCCTTACTTAATTAATTTCGAAATCTAAATCCAGGTCGTCTTCTTTCGCATCAACCTGAGTGACATTCTTGCGTGCCAGACTTTTCAGTACGTTCACGCTGACGGCCGTGACCACCGCACCCACGGCAACCGCTGCGATATAGCCCAACTTACCTTCGACAACAGGAAGCACAATCAGCCCGCCCCACCCGGCATAGCACTGGGCACCGAACAACGCAGTAGTGACCGCCCCGCAAACAGAACCAAGCATAATGGAGGGGATCACGCGCAGCGGGTCAGCGGCGGCAAAAGGAATCGCCCCTTCCGTCACACCCACGCAGCCCATTACCAGCGCCGCTTTGCCCGCTTCACGTTCTTCTGAAGAGAAGTTTTTGCGCCCAATCAGCGTCGCCAGTCCCAGGCCCAATGGCGGTACGCAGATACCCACAGCGGCGATTGCCACAACGGTGTAAACCCCCTGCGCCACGCAAATCAGCATAAAGGCATAGGCCACTTTGTTAATCGGGCCACCCATATCGAAGGCCAGCATCAGCCCCATAATGACCGCCAACATCACAATGCTGCCCTGCTGCATTCCCTGTAACCACTGGGTCAGGCTAGCCGTCAGTGCGCCAACCGGCTCACCCAGCCCCCACATCATGATCCCGGCAGTGATAAAGGTTCCGACAATAGGAATCACGAAGATCGGCATCACCGAACGCAGCACTTTATGCACCGGTATTTTTTTCAGGTAATGCACCACGATGCCGCCAATAATCCCGGCGATGAGCGCACCGAAGAACCCCGCGCCGAAGCTATTACCCACCCAGGCACCAATGGCACAAGGCGCCAGCGCGGAACGCTCCGCAATGGAATAGCCGATATACGCGGCGAGGAAAGGCACCATCAGCGTCAACCCGGCAACGCCAATATCAAACAGTTTCTTGAGGTTGGGATCCGTTGCGGCGTCGGGCACCGCGCCTTTGCCATACAGCATGACGGAAACCGCCAGTAATATGCCACCCGCTACCACAAAGGGGATCATATGCGACACACCCGTCATCAGATGCTGACGCGTATTTTTCAGGATCTGTACCAACTCTTTCATAACGTCGCTCCCGGGCAACGGTTTGCCCTTATCCATAACATTGTTGTGGCAAACAATAGGCAATCCACGGCGGCGCAGACAGTGGATAAAAAGGCCATTTACTGGATTTTTGTAATGTCAGTACAAAAATGCGATCCGCCTCATATGTTGTGAAAAATGAGAAATCACAGACATGATGCCGACTTGTGAAGCATCTCCCACTTTTCACCTTACATTACATTTGTCCAGCTTTTGGCAGATTTGTCACATGGCAGCAAACGGCGAAGGCCTTTTATCCTGTAGGCAATGAACCATTTTGGGAGAGAGGCTATGCCCCTGATTGTGGAATTTACCTGTGAGTTGCCCAATGGCGTCCATGCACGCCCGGCAAGCCACGTTGAGACATTGTGTAATACCTTTACTTCACAGATTGAGTGGCACAACCTGCGGACCGACCGTAAAGGTAACGCCAAGAGTGCGTTGGCGCTGATTGGCACCGATACGCTGGTGGGCGATAGCTGCCAGTTGTTGATTAGCGGAGCGGATGAAGCAGAAGCCCACCAGCGCCTGAGCCAGTGGCTGCTCGACGAATTCCCCCTCTGCGATGCGCCGCTGGCAGAAGTCAAAAACAGTGAGCCAGAACCACTTCCCGCCTCGCTCACTAACCTGAATCCCCAGCTTTTTCGCGCCCGCACCGTCTGCAACGGCAGCGCGGGCGGCGTCCTGACCCTTCTCTGCGCGTTAGATCTTAACGCGCTCGGCGATCTACCAGCGGCGAACAATGTAGAAACAGAGCAGTCAGCGTTGGATCGCGGCTTAACCCTGCTGGTGAAAAACATCGAGTTTCGCTTGCTCGACAGCGACGGTGCCACCAGCGCCATACTGGAAGCCCATCGCTCACTGGCGAGTGACACCTCCCTGCGTCAGCATCTGCTGGCGGGCGTTTCACGCGGCCTGAGTTGCGCCGAGGCGATTGTGGAAAGCGCTGGCCATTTCTGCGATGAGTTTGCCCGCTCCAGCAGTAGCTATTTACAGGAACGTGCGCTGGATGTGCGGGACGTCTGCTTCCAGTTGTTGCAACACATTTACGGCGAGCAGCGCTTCCCCGCGCCGGGCAAACTGACGCAGCCAACCGTTTGTATGGCCGACGAACTAACGCCAAGCCAGTTTCTCGAACTGGACAAAACCTTGCTCAAGGGCCTGCTGTTAAAAAGCGGCGGCACCACTTCGCACACCGTCATTCTTGCCCGTTCGTTCAATATCCCAACGCTGGTCGGTGTGGATATCGATGCCTTAACCCCATGGCTGCAACAAGAGGTCTATATCGACGGGAATGCAGGTGCGGTTGTGGTCGCACCGGACGACGCGGTTGCCCGCTATTATCAACAGGAAGCCCGCGTCCAGGCAGCGTTGCGCGAGCAACAGCGTATCTGGCTCACGCAGGAGGCACGTACCGCTGACGGTATTCGCATAGAAGTCGCCGCCAATATTGCGCACTCTGTAGAAGCCCAGGCCGCATTCGGCAACGGCGCAGAAGCGGTCGGCCTGTTTCGCACCGAAATGCTTTATATGGACCGCCCCTGCGCCCCGGATGAAAACGAGCTATACAACATTTTTTGTCAGGCGCTGGAATCCGCACAGGGACGCAGCATTATTGTGCGCACCATGGACATTGGCGGCGACAAACCCGTTGATTATCTGAATATCCCAGCCGAAGCTAACCCGTTCCTCGGCTATCGCGCGGTTCGTATCTATGAAGAGTACGCTGCGCTGTTTACTACCCAGCTACGGTCGATCCTCCGCGCCTCGGCGCACGGCAGCCTGAAGATCATGATCCCGATGATCTCCTCGATGGAAGAGATCCTGTGGGTCAAAGAGAAGCTCTCTGAAGCTAAACAGCAATTACGCAACGAGCATATCCCGTTTGATGAGAAAATCCCGCTCGGCATTATGCTGGAAGTGCCGTCGGTGATGTTTATTATCGACCAGTGCTGTGAAGAGATTGATTTCTTTAGCATCGGCAGTAATGACCTGACGCAATACCTGCTGGCCGTTGATCGCGACAACGCGAAAGTGACCCGCCATTACAACAGCCTGAACCCGGCATTTCTGCGCGCGCTCGATTTCGCCGTACAGGCGGTGCATCGTCAGGGGAAATGGATCGGCCTGTGTGGAGAACTCGGCGCTAAAGGCTCCGTTCTGCCGCTGCTGGTGGGTCTGGGGCTGGATGAAATCAGCATGAGTGCACCCTCTATCCCCGCCGCCAAAGCGCGGATGGCACAACTCGACAGCCGCGCTTGCCGCCAGTTGTTGAATCAGGCGATGGCCTGTCGCACCTCGCTGGAGGTGGAGCATTTGCTGGCGCAGTTCCGCATGACGCAGCAGGATGCGCCGCTGGTCACCGCCCAATGCATCACGCTCGACAGCGACTGGCGCAGTAAAGAAGAAGCGATCAAAGGGATGACCGACAACCTGCTGCTGGCGGGCCGCTGCCGCTACCCGCGCAAACTGGAAGCGGATCTGTGGGCGCGCGAAGCGGTCTTTTCCACCGGTCTTGGCTTCAGCTTCGCTATTCCGCACAGCAAATCTGAACACATTGAGCAGTCCACCATCAGCGTGGCGAGATTGCAGTCTCCCGTCCGCTGGGGCGATGACGACGCGCAGTTCATCATCATGCTGACACTCAACAAACACGCGGCTGGCGACCAGCACATGCGCATTTTTTCGCGCCTCGCCCGACGCATCATGCACGAAGAATTCCGCAGCGCACTGGTGAACGCCGCCTCTGCCGACGCTATCGCCAGCCTGCTGCAACATGAGCTTGAACTTTAAGAGGAAGTGATATGGAACTGTATCTGGATACTGCCAACGTGGCTGAAGTTGAACGTCTGGCCCGCATCTTCCCGATTGCCGGAGTGACGACTAACCCAAGCATTGTCGCCGCCAGCAAGGAATCGATCTGGGACGTGCTACCGCGCCTGCAAAAAGCGATTGGCGAAGACGGCATTCTGTTCGCTCAAACCATGAGCCGCGACGCGCAGGGTATGGTGGCGGAAGCTAAACGCCTGAACAACGCCGTGCCGGGGATCGTGGTAAAGATTCCGGTCACCTCGGAAGGTCTCGCCGCCATCAAGTTACTGAAAAAAGAGGGGATCACCACGCTGGGCACCGCGGTGTACAGCGCATCACAAGGTCTGCTTGCCGCACTGGCTGGGGCGAAATATGTCGCCCCCTACGTCAACCGCGTTGACGCCCAGGGCGGTGACGGCATTCGCACCGTACAGGAGCTCCAGGCCCTGCTGGAAATGCATGCGCCAGACAGCATGGTACTGGCGGCCAGCTTTAAAACGCCGCGTCAGGCGCTGGATTGTCTACTGGCTGGTTGCGAAGCTATCACCCTTCCTTTAGATGTAGCGCAACAAATGCTGGATACCCCTGCGGTACAGTCGGCTATAGAGAAGTTCGAGCAAGACTGGGAAAAAGCATTTAATACCATCAACTTGTGAGGAAATAACGTATGGATCGCATTATTCAATCACCTGGTAAATACATCCAGGGTGCAGATGTCATCACTCGTCTTGGCGAGTACCTCAAGCCGTTGGCAGAACGTTGGTTGGTTGTCGGCGACAAGTTTGTTTTAGGATTTGCCCAGGGCGCACTGGAAAAAAGCTTCAGGGATGCCGGGCTGGCGCTGGAAATTGCGCCGTTTGGCGGCGAATGTTCGCAAAATGAGATCGACCGTCTGCGTGGCGTTGCGGAAAGCGCGCAGTGTGGCGCAGTGCTCGGCATCGGCGGCGGTAAAACGCTGGATACTGCCAAGGCGCTTGCCCACTTTATGAATTTGCCGGTTGCCATTGCCCCAACCATTGCTTCTACCGATGCGCCGTGTAGCGCCCTGTCTGTTATCTATACCGATGCTGGTGAGTTTGACCGTTATTTGCTGCTGCCGCATAACCCGCATATGGTTATCGTCGATACCAAAATCGTTGCTGGCGCACCGGCGCGTCTGTTAGCCGCAGGGATCGGCGATGCGCTGGCGACCTGGTTTGAAGCGCGCGCCTGTTCACGCAGCGGCGCCATCACCATGGCAGGCGGTAAATGTACTCAGGCCGCGCTGGCGCTGGCTGAACTGTGCTACAACACGCTGCTGGAAGAGGGCGAAAAAGCGATGCTGGCGGCCGAACAGCACGTCGTCACTCCGGCGCTTGAACGCGTGATCGAAGCCAATACCTATCTCAGCGGCGTAGGCTTTGAGAGCGGCGGTCTGGCGGCAGCCCATGCGGTTCACAACGGCCTGACGGCGATTCCGGACGCGCATCATTATTATCACGGTGAAAAAGTGGCGTTTGGGACGCTGACTCAACTGGTGCTGGAAAACGCCCCGGTTGAAGAGATTGAAACCGTTGCGGCGCTGTGCCACTCCGTTGGTCTGCCGATTACGCTGGCACAGCTGGATATCAAACAGGATATTCCGGCGAAAATGCGTATCGTCGCCGAAGCATCCTGCGCGGAAGGTGAAACCATCCACAACATGCCTGGCGGTGCAACGCCGGATCAGGTTTACGCCGCACTGTTGGTTGCCGACCAGTACGGTCAGCGCTATCTGCAAGAATGGGAATAGTGTTGTTTGCCGAATGGCGACGCTAACGCGTCTTATCCTGCCTACGAAAATCCCCGCGATTGCGGGGATTTTTTTGCGATAAAACGTGGCTATTGCAGGCCGGATAAGCGTTAGCGCTATCCGGCATAACCGCTTACAGCAGGTCGAAACGGTCCAGGTTCATCACTTTCACCCATGCCGCCACAAAGTCCTGTACGAACTTCTCATGCGCGTCGCTGCAAGCATAAACTTCAGCCAGCGCACGTAGCACAGAGTTAGAACCAAACACCAGGTCTGCACGAGAAGCGGTATATTTCACTTCACCGTTCAGACGATCGCGCCCTTCGAACAGTTCGTTAGACTCATCAGTCGGCTTCCATTCGTTACGCATGTCCAGCAGGTTGACGAAGAAGTCATTGCTGAGTACGCCCGGGCGATCGGTGAAGACACCATGCTGGCTGCCATCAAAGTTGGTACCCAGCACACGCATACCGCCCACCAGCACGGTCATTTCCGGTGCGGTCAGGGTAAGCTGCTGTGCTTTATCAACCAACAGTGATTCGGTGGTCGAGACATCCAGTCTTGCACGATAATTACGGAAGCCGTCAGCGATAGGTTCGAGCAGTTCGAACATCTCAATATCGGTCTGATCCTGACGCGCATCGACACGACCCGGCGTGAACGGTACGCGAATGCTGACGCCCGCAGCACTTGCCGCTTGTTCAACCCCGACGACGCCCGCCAGCACAATAATATCGGCGAGAGACGCTTTGTTGGTCGATTTCTGGATCTCTTCCAGCACCGGAAGTACGCGTGCCGCTGTGGCATTAACGTCCCAGGTACGCTGAGGGGCCAGAGCTAAACGCGCACCGTTGGCGCCACCGCGTTTGTCGCCGCCACGGAAGGTGGATGCCGAAGCCCAGGCAACGGAAACCAACTCGCCAACCGACAGTCCGGAAGCGGCAATCGCCGATTTCAGGTTGATAATATCCTGCTCAGTTGGGCTAAAGACTGGCTGCGGCAGCGGATCCTGCCAAATCAGATCTTCTTTTGGCACTTCCGGACCAATGTAACGCGATTTCGGTCCCATATCTCTGTGCGTCAGTTTGAACCACGCGCGGGCAAAGGCTTCATTAAATGCCTGCGGATCGTTCATGAAACGACGGGAAATCTTTTCAAATTCTGGGTCGAAACGCAGTGTCAGATCGGTCACCAGCATAGTCGGCTTGCGTTTCTTCGACGGATCGAACGGATCGGGAATAATCTCTGGCGCATCAACTGCTTCGAACTGGATCGCACCCGCCGGGCTACGGGTCTGCACCCATTCATATTTGAACAGGTTCTCAAAGAAGTAATTGCTCCACTGGGTTGGCGTTTGCGTCCATACCACTTCCAGCCCGGAGGTGATGGCATCTGCCCCCACACCGCTGCCGTAGCTGCTGGCCCAGCCTAAACCCTGTGCTTCGATAGGCGCAGATTCTGGATCGGCACCCACATGCGAGGCCGCCGCCGCACCGTGCGTTTTACCCAGCGTATGCCCGCCGCCGATCAGCGCCACGGTTTCTTCATCATTCATACCCATGTTACCGAAGGTGGCACGAATGGCCGCCGCCGCAGAAAGCGGTTCGCCGCTGTGATCCGGCCCTTCCGGGTTCACATAGATAAGCCCCATTTCGGTCGCGCCCAGCGGTGCTTTCGCCAGCGACTCCGGATGACGGTGAGTCAGCCACGCTTTTTCATCACCCCAGTTCACATCCAGATCCGGCTCCCAGACATCCTCGCGTCCCGCACCAAAACCAAAGGTACGGAAGCCTGAGTTTTCCAGCGCCACGTTACCCGCCAGAATAAACAGGTCGGCCCAGGAAATTTTTTGCCCGTATTTTTGCTTAATTGGCCACAGCAGACGGCGCGCCTTGTCCAGGCTAACGTTATCCGGCCACGAGTTCAGGGGGGCAAAACGCTGTTGACCGCGCCCGGCGCCGCCGCGTCCGTCTATTGAGCGATAGGTACCGGCGCCGTGCCATGCCATACGAATAAACAGACCGGCATAGGTTCCCCAGTCGGCAGGCCACCACGGTTGAGATTCGGTGAGAAGCGCTTTGAGATCACCTTTTAATGCGGAGTAATCGAGTTTGCTGAATTCTTTGCGGTAGTCGAAGTCTTCACCCAATGGGTTAGAACGGTTGGAGTGTTGGTTTAAAAGATCAACCCGAAGTTGATTAGGCCACCAGTCGCGACTGCTGGTTCCCGCGCCTGCGCTCTGGTCGTGACCGCCCTGATGAAAAGGACATTTTCCGGCGGACGTCGTTTTATTTGTATCTTCTGGCGTACTCATCTCTATGCTCCCTTTGCAGTGTTGTCGTTACGATAAACACACTCAGAGATAAGATATAGTCGAATTAACCCACAGATTCGATAGCCGATACCTTTTATATTTTACGTTACAGAGATGTAGATCAAAATGAGTGTAAAAAAGCCCTCCGTAGAGGGCCGGGGCCTCTTATAAACCGGGTCTGACACCCAGTGTATGACAAATTGCGTAACTCATTTCGGCGCGGTTAAGTGTATAAAAGTGAAAATCTTTTACCCCTTCCCGGCTTAAAATTTTAACCATGTCCATGGCAATATTCGCTCCTACCAGCTTGCGGGTTTCCGCATCGTCATCCAGGCCTGAAAACATCTGTGACATCCATGCCGGAATGCGCACGTTGGTCATGTCTGCGAACTTTTTAGCCTGTTTGAAATTCGAGACGGGTAGTATGCCCGGAATAATTTCCACATCGATGCCCGCAGAAACACAGCGGTCACGAAAACGCAGGTAGCTTTCAACGTCGAAGAAAAATTGGGTGATAGCACGATTAGCACCGGCATCCACTTTGCGCTTCAGGTTCAGCAGATCCGCCTGCGCGCTTTTCGCTTCCGGGTGCACTTCCGGATAGGCGGCGACGGAGATATCGAAATCCGCCACCTCTTTCAGCAAGCTCACCAGGTCAGCCGCATACATTTCCGGCTTTCCGCTACCCGGCGGCAGGTCACCGCGCAGCGCAACAATATGGCGAATACCGTTATTCCAGTAGTCCTGGGCGATGGTGCGCAGCTCGTCTCGGGTTGCATCAATGCAGGTCAGGTGCGGAGCTGCTTCCAGACCGGTACGGTCCTTAATGCCCTTAATGATGCTGTGCGTGCGGTCGCGCTCGCCAGAGTTCGCGCCATAAGTCACAGAGACAAACTTCGGCTTCAGGCTGCTCAGACGATCGATAGAGTTCCACAGGGTTTGCTCCATTTCACTGGTGCGCGGCGGGAAAAACTCGAACGAAACGTTAATCTGACCCTGGACTTCCGCCAGGCTCTGATTCAGGGCTTCCCGCTGGTTGGCGTGAAAAAAGCTCATACCTTACCTCTTCAATCTCTTGTATTTATATGTTGTGTTGTGAACATCTATCCGTTTAGACGTCCAGATGTAAAAATGACGGAAAAGCGCGATGGCGTCAACTGAAAAATCATCGTTAATGGTGAGGAAAAGTCAGGGAAGGTGAAAAAAATTCATGTTAGCGGGCCATGCTAAGGAACGAGATCCTTTGATACAGCCACTGCAACCGCGCGGCGTGCTCCGGTAGCATAATCAGCCCCGCCTGAAGAGTGAGCGCATCGTCGCTCAGTGGGCGAAACGTTACGCCTTGCCGCTGAATGGCGGCAAAGGAGGCAGGAAGTAAGCTCAGACCGTCGCCGTGAGCAATACGCGCGAGCAGCACATCATGTTCCAGCGGTTCTTCAATACAGACAGGCGCATAACCCGCGCGGTGAAACGTCTCTCGCGTGTGGTCAAAGAAGGCAGGATTACGTTCACGGCTGAACCAAAAAAGGGGACGGTGATTCAGTGCGGCTAAAGAGAGAGGCTCCAGGGTTGCTTCTGGCCAGATGGCTGGTAGTGCAGCAATAAGCGGTTCCTGCCAGGCAAGTGGTGTCACCGATAATTCTGCGGTCTCAAGCGGCAAGGCCACCACGGCGGCATCGAGTTTTCCTCGTCGCACCAGGCGAACCAGATCGGGAGAAGCGTGCCGCACGATACGCAGAGTATCCACACTGGCATTTAGCTGCGTTTCCAGCGAGGCGAACCCCCCCTGCTCAAATGCGGTCGTTAAGCCCAGCCGTAGCGTCTGTACACCATTTTGCGCAAGCTGGCTCAGGGCTGCATACGCTTCGTCCTGCTGCGCCAGCAGGGGGCGAACGATGTCCAGCACCCGACCACCTTCCGCTGTCAGCGTGAGTCCTCTGGTATGACGGACAAAAAGCGTCAGCCCCAGACGTTCTTCAAGCTGGCGAATATGGCGGCTGAGCGGCGGCTGCGACATAAAGAGTCGCTGTGCCGCGCGGCTCATGTTGTTCTCTTCCGCCACCACGGCAAAATAGCGTAGCAGGCGAATATCCAGAGAATGCAGAGGCGAGGTTGTCATACCCAAAAGGTATCACGGAAACGGTATTATCCAAATCATTCTGCACACCCTATCCTCACGCCATACATCGCACAAACGAGGAATATCCCATGCATTCAGAACGCTTTCTTACCGGTCAGAACATGTTGCAAAAGGTTGATGGCAAAGGCGGCGAGGCCGTCGTCGAGAGTCTGCAAGATATTGCCCCAGACTTTGCCCGCCTCATCATCGAATTTCCTTTTGGCGATATCTATTCTCGTCCGGGGCTGGATTTACGCAGTCGGGAAATTGCCACCGTTGCGGCATTAACCGCGATGGCTAACGCGACACCCCAGTTGAAAGTGCATATCGCCGCCGCGCTGCACGTAGGGCTAACGCAAGATGAGATCATTGAAGTGATCATGCAGATGGCGGTTTATGCCGGTTTCCCGGCCGCGCTGAACGGTCTGTTTGCTGCGAAAGAGGTTTTTGCGCAGTCGTAACGTGCCGGATGGCGCTTACGCTTATCTGGCCTACAGATGTATTTATACCGTAGGCCGGGTAAGGCGAAGCCGCCACCCGGCAACGCAAACTACAGCAACTGCGCCAGGCGATTGATATCCGACTGAATCGCCCCTGCGGTCACATCGCGACCGGCACCCGGTCCACGGATCACCAGTGGGTTATCACGGTACCAGCGGCTTTCGATCGCAAAGACGTTATCGCACGGCAGCAACGCAGCCAGCGGATGCTCCGGACGCACCGCTTCCACGCCGACGCGCGCCTTACCGTTGGCGTCAAAACGCGCCACGTAGCGCAGTACCAGCCCCATTTCGCGCGCGGCTTCGAGGCGCTGCACCATCTGGTCGTTCAGCTCTTCGCCATTCTCAAAGAAGTGATCGATAGACCCTTCCTCACAGTGCGCAGGCACCAGCGATTCAACCCGTACCTGGTCCGGCTCAATGTCATAACCCGCTTCACGCGCCAGAATCACCAGTTTACGCATCACGTCCTTACCGGAAAGGTCCACGCGCGGGTCCGGCTCCGTCAGCCCTTGCTGCCAGGCCTGATCGACCAGATCGGTAAACGGAACGGTGCCGTCGAATTGCAGGAACAACCAGGAGAGCGTGCCGGAGAAGATCCCGCTGATCGACAGAATGGTGTCGCCGCTGTCGATCAGATCGCGCACGGTGTAGTTGATCGGCAATCCGGCCCCCACGGTGGCGTTATACAGCCAGTGGCGGCCTGTTTTATCAAACGCGTCGTGGATCTGACGATATTTGTCGCTGGTGCTCGCTCCAGCCAGTTTGTTCGCGCTGATCACATGGAAACCGTGGCTGGCAAAATCGAGATACTGATCCGCCAGTTGCTCGCTGGCGGTGACATCCAGTACAACTAAATCGTCATACGGGTGCGCGCGCATCCACAGGAACAGCGACTCTTCATCCTGTTCAATGGCCTCATCGTTGAAGAAGGCCAGTGCGCGGCTGGCATCCAGCCCTTCATAGTTCAGCAGGCTGCGGCGGCTATCCACCACGCCCGCCAGCACAAATTCGAATCCGGTACGCGCCGAGAGGGTGCTTTGCTCGCGAGCAAACAGTTCCAGCCAGCGCGAGCCGATATTGCCCTTGCCGAACAGCACCAGGCCGATACGTTTTTCAGCACGGAAAATCGACTGGTGCAGACCCTGGATCAGACTTTCCGTTGGGCCCTTGCGCAGCACAGCGACCAGGCTGATGCCCTCTTCTGATTGCCAGGTAAATTCTACCGGCTGCCCTTTCAACTGCTGCCAGAAGCGGTGGCAGTGCAGCGGGTTACGGGTGACGCCCGCCCCCACCATCGCCACCAGCGCCAGCCCCTGACGCAAACGGAGCTCGCCTGGCAGGCCCGCTTCATCAAGGATCTTCAGGGCGCTGTCGGCCACTTCTGAGGTGTAGCAGAACTGGAGTAACTGGCGGTCGTTGTGGACGCCCACGGCCAGCGGACGCACTTGTGCACGCTTCAGAACCTGGTCAATGTCTTTATACGCCAGCCTGAAGTCCTGGCTCGCAGGAACCTGAAATTCAATCAGGCAGACGTCATCATGACTGGTGACGATGCGCGCTCCCGTTCCTGAGGCCAGCACGCGCTCAATGCGCGTCGACCCCTGGTCCGGCGTGTAGCTACAGCGCAACTGAAGATCGATATCGCTGCCGGAAACCGGCTGCAAGGTACGGGCGTGCAGAACGGGAGCTGCCAGACGCGCCAGTTCGCTGGCTTCGTCGAGGCGCAGCAGCGGCAGCAGGCAGGCATCTTTCACTTTACGCGGGTCAGCACTATACACCCCTGCGACATCGCTCCAGATTGTGACGCGGGAAACACCTGCCAGCGCACCGATTTGCGTCGCTGAATAGTCAGAACCGTTACGGCCTAACAGCACCGTTTCCCCTGCATCGCTGCGGCTGATAAAGCCTGTGACCACCAGACGCTTGCCGGGATGCTGAACCAGTAGCTGTTGCAGTAAAGGGTAAGAATGCCCTTCATCAACCTGCGGCTGCGCAGCACGCTCGGCGCGCAAAAATTCACGCGCGTCCAGCCAGGCCGATTCCATGCCTTGTTGATTCAGGACAGCCGACATCAAACGTGCTGACCAGACTTCGCCGTGGCCCACCACTTCCGCGTAGATGGCATCATTCACGCCGCTATCAAGCAGACTTGCCAGACGCTCCAGATCGCTGATAAACAGGCGGGTCAGGCTGTCTGCCACATCGCCTGGCAGTAACCCACTTATCAGTTCGCATTGATAGCGACGTAATGTTTGCTGTACCTGATGCGCAGAGAGGCGATCGGTCTGACTCAGTTTCAGCCAGCTAATCAACTGGTTGGTGGTACTGCCTGCGGCGGAGACCACCATCAGATCGTCAGGCTGCGAGTATTCCGCCATAATGCCCGCGACGCGCAGATAACATTTCACGTCGGCCAGACTGCTGCCACCAAATTTATGCAGTTGACGACCCTTCGTCCCTGCCTGCGCAATCACACTCATGTTTACCCCTTGTTTGCAGCCCGGAAGCCATTTTCCAGGTCGGCAATTAAATCTTCGCCATCTTCAATACCGGTGGAGATACGCAGTAGCGTCTCTGAGATGCCGGCAGCCGCACGCGCTTCCGGCGCCATGCCTGCGTGGGTCATTGTTGCGGCGTGAGAGATTAAACTTTCCACTCCCCCTAACGATTCCGCCAGCGTAAACAACGACAGCCCGCTCAGGAAACGACGCAGCGTCTGCTCATCGCCATCCAGTTCAAAACTCAACATTGCGCCAAAACCTTTTTGCTGACGCGCGGCAATTTCATGCCCCTGGTTGTCCGGCAATGACGGGTGATACAACTTTTTCACCAGCGGCTGGGTTTGCAGGAAATCCACAATCGCCTGAGCGTTGCGCTGCGCGACTTCCATGCGCGGCGACAGGGTACGTAAGCCGCGCAGCAGCAGATAGCTGTCAAACGCGCCGCCGGTCACGCCGATATTATTTGCCCACCATGCCAGCTCGGTGACCACATCTGGATCTTTTGCAATGACCACGCCGGCCACAACATCAGAATGGCCGTTCAGATATTTCGTGCATGAATGCAACACCAGATCGGCGCCTAATGCCAGCGGATTTTGCAGCGCAGGGCTTAAAAAGGTGTTGTCGACGACGCTCACTGCGCCCGCTTCACGTGCCAGTTGGCAGATTTTCGCAATATCCACCACGCGTAACAATGGGTTACTCGGGCTTTCTATCAGCACCAGCTTCGGTTTTTCCGCCAGTGCCGCCTGCAAGGCGCGCTCATCCCCCTGGTCGACAAACAGCACGCGATAGCAGCCACGCTTCGCCAGGCTATCGAACAAACGATAGCTGCCGCCGTAGCAATCGTGTGGGGCCACCAGCAGATCGCCAGGTTTCAGGAACACCGTTGTGACCAGGTGTATCGCCGACATGCCGGTATTCGTCAGCACCGCCCCCGCACCACCTTCCAGTTCGGCCAGCGCACGCTGAACCACATCACGCGTTGGATTGCCACGACGGGAATAGTCATGGGCGCGCGGTTCATTAAATCCGGTAAAGTTATAGGTGCTCGAAAGATGAATGGGCGGGACAACGCAACCGTACTGTTCGTCGTCATTTAACCCGCTACGCACTGCGATGGTGGCCTGTTTACGCGTCATGTTAGAGAGGTCCTGAGCTGAGTCGGTGAAAAGTCTGGACTCAGAGTAATCATTGTCACAATAGACGTCAATACATCTGGACATCTAAACTTCTTTGCGTATAGATTGAGCAAAAAGCAAATAGCCGTTAAAATTACATGCATTAGCGCACAACAACAGGTGCTTAATCCGTGTCACGGTATCGCCTGTACGGTAAACTGTGCGGGATTACGGCCAATATCCACATAATGTTTGTGGTTTGACCTCATATTAATGACGAAGAGGATTAAGGTATCTCATGGCTGAATGGAGCGGCGAATATATCAGCCCATACGCTGAGCACGGTAAGAAGAGTGAACAAGTAAAAAAAATTACGGTTTCCATTCCTCTGAAGGTGTTAAAGATCCTCACCGATGAACGTACGCGTCGTCAGGTGAACAACCTGCGTCACGCCACCAACAGCGAACTGCTGTGCGAAGCGTTTCTGCATGCCTTTACCGGACAACCGCTGCCGAACGATGCAGACCTGCGTAAAGAGCGCAGCGATGAAATCCCGGAAGCAGCGAAAGAGATCATGCGCGAGTTGGGCATCGATCCGGAGACGTGGGAATATTGATCGCAAGAAGAGCGATACCGCATCCCGGGTCGCTCTTTTTGTTGTGTAACAAGGCCGTTATGCGCGACAGCAAACCATATGTTTTTGAAGCCGTAGGAAAAGAGTGGCCGCTGTTTTCGTGGTAGAACAGATACAAAAAAAGCGCCTTTCGGCGCTTTTTTCTTTGACAGCAGAAACTTATTTGCTGCCCGGGATGCTGAAACGCTTGTTGAAGCGGTCAACACGGCCACCGGTTGCAACGTCACGCTGTTTGCCAGTGTAGAACGGGTGGCATTTGCCGCACACGTCCAGGTTCAGATCGTGACCAACAGTAGAGCGGATTTTCATGACGTTACCGCAAGAACAGGTAGCAGTAATTTCTTCGTATTTCGGGTGAATATCTTTTTTCATGGGGAAACCTCAGTTTAAGGCCGCGTCGCTCTTCCAGCCCTAACGCCAGACACCACGCGATGTTAATTATTTCCCGTCACCTTCCACTCTACATCAGCAGCGCGAAATTTTCGGGTAATGGTCAATGTTTGACACAATCAATTTGCATCAAAGGCGGCGAATCATACAGAATTTGCACAATGGATGCAAACTGATCCGCCTCCCCTTCCCACAATGTGTATACTAACCCGCCAGATTTCAAGTCAGGATGAGTTCATGCCCGTTGCGCACGTTGCCTTACCCGTTCCGCTTCCCCGCACCTTTGATTATCTCTTGCCGGAAGGCATAGAAGTCAAAGCCGGATGTCGCGTGCGCGTACCGTTTGGCAAACAGCAGGAGCGCATCGGGATCGTGGTGTCAGTCAGCGACAAGAGCGAACTGCCACTCAATGAACTGAAAGCCGTCATTGAGACGCTGGATGACGAACCGGTCTTTTCAACCTCCGTCTGGCGTCTGCTCTTATGGGCTGCTGACTACTACCATCACCCGATTGGCGATGTCCTGTTTCATGCCTTACCTATCCTTCTGCGTCAGGGGAAACCCGCTACCAACGCGCCGATGTGGTTCTGGTTTGCCACCGAAGAGGGTCAGGCTGTCGATCTCAACAGCCTGAAGCGCTCGCCAAAACAGCAGCAGGCACTGGCTGCCTTACGGCAGGGGAAAATCTGGCGCGACCAGGTGGCGGAACTCGAATTCAATGATGCCGCGCTCCAGGCGCTACGTAAAAAAGGGCTGTGCGAACTGGCAAGCGAAACACCGGGCTTTAGCGACTGGCGCACTCATTACGCCGTCTGCGGCGATCGCCTGCGTCTGAATACCGAACAGGCTACCGCTGTCGGGGCGATCCATAGCGCTTCTGACTGTTTTTCCGCCTGGCTGCTGGCCGGGGTCACCGGTTCCGGTAAAACCGAAGTGTATCTGAGCGTACTGGAAAACATCCTCGCCCAGGGCAAGCAGGCACTGGTCATGGTGCCGGAGATCGGCCTGACGCCGCAAACTATCGCCCGCTTTCGCGAACGCTTTAACGCACCGGTAGAGGTACTGCACTCTGGCCTCAATGATAGCGAGCGTCTCTCGGCGTGGCTGAAAGCCAAAAATGGCGAGGCGGCGATTGTCATCGGCACCCGTTCCTCTTTATTTACGCCGTTTAAAAATCTGGGCGTGATCGTCATCGATGAAGAGCACGATAGCTCCTATAAACAGCAGGAAGGCTGGCGCTATCACGCCCGCGATCTGGCGGTTTATCGCGCCCATAGTGAACAAATCCCGATTATCCTCGGCTCGGCAACCCCGGCGCTGGAAACGCTGTGCAACGTGCGGCAGAAAAAATACCGCATGCTGCGCCTGACGCGCCGCGCCGGAAATGCGCGCCCCGCGACTCAGCATGTGCTGGATTTAAAAGGTCAGCAGGTACAAGCCGGGCTGGCTCCGGCGCTTATCACCCGCATGCGCCAGCATTTACAGGCCGACAATCAGGTGATTTTGTTCCTCAACCGTCGAGGATTTGCCCCGGCGTTACTTTGCCACGACTGTGGCTGGATAGCGGAATGTCCGCGCTGCGATCACTACTACACGCTGCACCAGGCGCAACATCATCTACGCTGCCACCATTGTGACAGCCAGCGTCCGGTGCCGCGCCAGTGCCCTTCCTGCGGTTCTACGCATACCGTACCCGTTGGGTTAGGCACCGAGCAGCTTGAGCAGGCTCTGGCCCCCTTCTTTCCCGGCGTCCCGATTTCGCGTATCGATCGCGATACCACCAGTCGTAAAGGTTCGCTGGAACAACATCTGGCAGAAGTCCATCGCGGCGGCGCGCGAATTCTGATCGGCACCCAGATGCTGGCGAAAGGTCACCACTTCCCCGACGTCACGCTGGTTGCGTTACTGGATGTCGATGGCGCACTGTTCTCCGCAGACTTCCGCTCGGCAGAACGCTTTGCCCAGCTCTACACTCAGGTTTCCGGACGCGCAGGACGGGCGGGTAAACAGGGCGAAGTGGTTTTGCAGACGCATCATCCGGAACATCCGTTGCTGCAAACCCTTCTCCATCAGGGTTATGACGCCTTTGCCGAACAGGCGCTGGCGGAGCGGCAAACCATGCAACTGCCGCCGTGGACTAGCCACGTCATCGTGCGGGCAGAAGACCACAATAACCAGCAGGCACCGCTGTTTTTGCAGCAACTACGCAACCTGATTCAGGCCAGTCCACTGGTGGATGACAAACTGTGGGTGCTTGGTCCGGTTCCGGCGCTGGCACCCAAACGCGGCGGACGCTATCGCTGGCAGATTCTATTGCAGCATCCGTCACGCGTTCGCTTACAACATATCGTCAGCGGAACGCTTGCGCTTATCAACACCTTACCGGATTCCCGCAAGGTGAAATGGGTACTGGATGTCGATCCCATAGAGGGATAACCCCCCTCATGTTGCGAGGCGGATCGTAAAATTAAACACCCATCACACTTTTTATGAAAATTCTGTAACCGCTTCCATTCACTATCTGATAAAAATAATTCCGATGTGTATTCCATAGGGATTGTGCTGCGCCGGGTTACCAGGCGAGGAGAAAGAGTGAAACCGAAGAAGCAGGTTACTGCCGCTACAATGAAAGATGTTGCTGTGAAGGCGAAAGTCTCAACGGCAACAGTATCTCGCGCGCTAATGAACCCTGATAAAGTCTCCCAGACCACCCGCAATCGGGTAGAACAGGCGGCGATGGAAGTGGGCTATTTACCACAGGCAACGGGACGCAATGTTAAACGTAATGAATCGCGCACGATCCTGGTGATCGTCCCGGATATTTGCGATCCGTTCTTTAGCGAAACCATCCGTGGGATTGAGGTCACGGCCGCCAGTCACGGTTATCTGGTGCTTATTGGCGATTGCGCGCATCAAAACCAGCAGGAAAAAACGTTCGTTAATTTGATTATCACGAAGCAAATTGACGGTATGTTGCTGCTCGGTTCCCGTCTGCCCTTTGATGCCAGTATCGAAGAACAGCGCAACCTGCCGCCGATGGTAATGGCAAATGAATTTGCACCAGAACTGGAACTGCCCACCGTACATATCGACAACCTGACTGCTGCCTTCAATGCCGTTAACTATCTGCATGAACTGGGGCATCAGCGCATTGGGTGTATTGCCGGGCCGGAAGAGATGCCGCTATGTCACTACCGCCTGCAAGGCTATGTACAGGCGCTGCGCCGCTGCGGCATTGCGGTCGACCCGCATTACATCGCCCGCGGTGATTTTACCTTTGAAGCGGGGGGAAACGCGCTGAAGCAACTGCTTGACTTGCCACAGCCGCCGACAGCGGTCTTTTGTCATAGCGATGTTATGGCGCTCGGTGCCCTCTCATGGGCTAAACGCAACGGGCTAAAGGTTCCGGATGATTTATCCATCATCGGTTTTGACAATATCGCTCTGGCGGAATTTTGCGATCCACCGTTGACAACCGTCTCCCAACCGCGCTTCGATATTGGTCGCGAGGCTATGCTGTTGCTGCTCGAGCAAATGCAGGGGCATAACGTCAGCAGCGGCTCACGTTTGATGGATTGCGAGTTAATCCTTCGGGGGACAACGCGCGCATTACCTTAATTCAGACACCGTGTCTGGTCAAAGCCCCGCCGCTTAAGTAACATGGCGGGCTGACGAACGAATAAATACAGCGAAACGATAGTGGCACAACGAGATTATGTACGTCGCGGCCAACCGGCACCTTCGCGGCGCAAGAAAAGCACCTCACGGAAAAAGCAACGCAACACGTCTGCGGTATCGCCCGCAATGGTCGCTATTGCCGCAGCTGTCCTTGTCGCCTTTATCGGTGGTCTGTACTTCATTACTCATCACAAGAAAGAAGAGTCCGAGACGTTGCAAGGTCAGAAAGTAACGGGCAACGGGCTGCCGCCAAAGCCAGAAGAGCGCTGGCGTTATATTAAAGAGCTGGAAAGCCGCCAGCCCGGCGTCCGCGCGCCAACCGAACCGTCCGCTGGTGGTGAAGTTATGAACCCGGACCAGTTGACTAACGAACAGCGTCAACTGCTGGCGCAAATGCAGGCGGATATGCGCCAGCAACCAACACAGTTGAACGAAGTGCCTTGGAACGAGCAAACCCCGGAGCAGCGTCAACAAACGCTACAACGGCAGGCACAGCAGCGTCAGGCGCAACAGCAAACGCAGCCGCCGCGTACCCAGCCGCAGCCGCAAACGCGCACGGTGCAAAGCGCGCCGGTACAGCAACCGAAGCAAACCACGCAGCCGCAAAAGCCGGCCGCGACCCAGCAGCCGTATCAGGATCTGCTGCAAACCCCTGCGCATACCACTGCGTCACAACCGAAAACGCAGCCGGCAGCGCCCATAACCCGAGCGCCGGAAGCACCAAAGCCGACGACCGAGAAAAAAGATGAGCGTCGCTGGATGGTTCAGTGCGGCTCCTTCAAAGGCGTGGATCAGGCAGAAACCGTCCGCGCGCAACTGGCATTCGAAGGCTTTGATTCTAAAATCACTACTAACAATGGCTGGAACCGCGTAGTCATTGGGCCGGTGAAGGGCAAAGAAAATGCCGACAGCACCATTAGCCGTCTGAAGATGGCAGGTCATACAAACTGCATTCGACTCGCCTCCGGGGGTTGAAACCCCCAAAATCCCCCCCATCTATACTTGCATTATGCCCCACACAAAATGTGGGGCTTGTATTCTGCATTTGTAACCAAGGGGTCTGCTCGTGACAACAATAGTAAGCGTACGTCGTAACGGCCATGTAGTTATCGCCGGTGATGGTCAGGCCACACTGGGTAACACCGTAATGAAAGGCAACGTGAAAAAAGTACGCCGTCTGTACAACGACAAAGTGATTGCCGGCTTTGCTGGCGGTACGGCGGATGCGTTCACGCTGTTCGAACTTTTTGAGCGCAAGCTGGAAATGCATCAGGGGCACCTGGTGAAAGCCGCCGTTGAGTTGGCGAAAGACTGGCGTACCGATCGAATGCTGCGCAAACTGGAAGCGCTGTTGGCGGTCGCGGATGAAAACGCCTCCCTCATTATCACCGGTAATGGTGACGTGGTGCAGCCGGAAAACGATCTGATTGCTATCGGTTCTGGTGGTCCCTACGCCCAGGCCGCAGCACGTGCTCTGCTGGAAAACACCGAGCTCGGCGCTCGCGAAATTGCTGAAAAAGCGTTGGATATTGCAGGCGATATCTGCATTTACACCAACCATTTCCACACCATTGAAGAATTACCATCTAAGGCGTAAGGATCTCCCATGTCTGAAATGACCCCACGCGAAATCGTCAGCGAACTGAATAAACACATTATCGGGCAGGATAACGCCAAGCGTTCTGTGGCTATTGCCCTGCGTAACCGCTGGCGCCGCATGCAGCTCGACGAAGAGCTGCGTCACGAAGTGACCCCGAAAAACATTCTGATGATTGGCCCGACCGGCGTCGGTAAAACCGAAATCGCCCGTCGTCTGGCTAAACTGGCCAATGCGCCATTCATTAAAGTGGAAGCCACCAAATTTACCGAAGTAGGTTATGTCGGGAAAGAAGTGGATTCTATCATCCGCGATCTGACCGATGCCGCCATTAAAATGGTCCGCGTCCAGGCGATCGAGAAAAACCGCTTCCGCGCTGAAGAGATGGCGGAAGAGCGAATTCTGGACGTGCTGATCCCACCGGCCAAAAACAACTGGGGCCAGGCGGAACAGCAGTCTGAACCGTCCGCTGCGCGTCAGGCGTTCCGCAAAAAACTGCGTGAAGGCCAGCTCGACGATAAAGAAATCGAGATCGATCTTGCCGCTGCGCCGATGGGCGTCGAAATCATGGCGCCTCCGGGCATGGAAGAGATGACCAGCCAGTTGCAGTCGATGTTCCAGAACCTGGGCGGTCAAAAGCAAAAAGCACGTAAGCTAAAAATCAAAGATGCGATGAAGCTGCTGATTGAAGAAGAAGCGGCCAAGCTGGTAAATCCTGAAGAGCTGAAACAGGAAGCCATTGATGCCGTGGAGCAACACGGGATCGTGTTTATCGACGAAATCGACAAAATTTGTAAGCGCGGCGAATCCTCAGGCCCGGACGTGTCCCGCGAAGGCGTGCAGCGCGACCTGCTGCCACTGGTTGAAGGCTGCACCGTTTCCACCAAGCACGGCATGGTGAAAACCGACCATATCCTGTTTATCGCCTCTGGTGCGTTCCAGGTCGCTAAACCGTCCGATCTGATCCCTGAACTTCAGGGGCGTCTGCCGATTCGCGTTGAGCTTCAGGCGCTGACCACGGGCGACTTCGAACGTATCCTGACCGAACCCAATGCCTCTATCACCGTGCAGTACAAAGCGCTGATGGCGACCGAGGGAGTAAATATTGAATTTACTGACTCCGGTATCAAACGGATTGCCGAAGCGGCGTGGCAGGTCAACGAGACGACAGAAAACATCGGCGCTCGTCGTTTGCACACCGTTCTGGAGCGACTGATGGAAGATATTTCCTATGATGCGAGCGATTTGAACGGTCAAAGCATAACAATTGATGCGGATTATGTGAGCAAACATCTGGATGCGCTGGTCGCAGATGAAGATCTGAGTCGTTTTATCCTATAATCGCGTTCAATGCATTTTCATCATTGTTGATGGGGCTGAAAAGCCCCATTTTTATTGGCGCTAAATATGACTGAACAACAACAAATTAGCCGCTCCCAGGCCTGGCTGGAGAGTTTACGACCCAAGACGCTGCCGCTGGCTTTCGCAGCGATCATCGTCGGTACGGCCCTGGCATGGTGGCAAGGGTATTTTGACCCACTGGTCGCTTTGCTGGCGCTGATCACCGCGGGACTCTTACAAATTCTGTCGAATCTTGCTAACGACTATGGCGATGCCGTCAAGGGAAGCGACAAACCCGATCGCATTGGGCCACTGCGCGGTATGCAGAAAGGTGTCATTACCCAGCAGGAGATGAAGCGCGCGCTGATCGTCACCGTGGTGCTAATTTGCTTGTCTGGTCTGGCACTGGTGGCAGTAGCCTGCAAAACGCCCGCCGATTTTGTCGGTTTCCTGGTGCTGGGCGTGCTGTCGATTATCGCCGCCATTACCTACACCGTCGGCAATCGCCCTTATGGCTACATTGGCCTTGGCGATATTTCTGTACTGGTATTCTTCGGCTGGCTAAGCGTGATGGGGAGCTGGTATCTGCAAGCGCATACGCTGATTCCAGAATTAATCCTGCCGGCGACGGCCTGTGGGCTGCTGGCCACCGCCGTGCTGAATATCAACAACCTGCGCGATATTAACAGCGACCGTGAGAACGGTAAAAACACGCTGGTTGTGCGTCTGGGTGCGGTTAACGCCCGCCGTTACCATGCCTGCCTGCTAATGGGGACGCTGGTTTGTCTGGCGCTGTTTAACCTGCTTTCACTGCAAAGCCCGTGGGGATGGTTGTTCCTGTTGGCCGCGCCACTGCTGATTAAACAGGCTCGTTATGTGATGCGCGAACTGGAACCGGCGGCAATGCGTCCCATGCTGGAACGCACGGTAAAAGCCGCACTGTTGACTAACCTACTGTTTGTGATAGGCATTTTCTTAAGTCAGTGGGCACGTTAACTGACAAATATCAATTAACAATTGATGATTTTGCCAACAGTACACATAGCGCGATATACTAAAAATTCTCGCAGCAACTGAACGTTAAGCCAATGAAATACGATACTTCCGAGCTTTGTGACATCTATCAAGAAGATGTCAACGTCGTGGAACCACTGTTCTCTAACTTTGGAGGGCGGTCGTCGTTTGGCGGACAAATCGTCACGGTGAAATGTTTCGAGGATAACGGGTTGCTGTACGATCTGCTCGAACAAAACGGCCGTGGTCGCATTCTGCTGGTCGACGGCGGGGGTTCTGTCCGTCGTGCGCTGGTCGACGCTGAACTGGCGCGTCTTGCCGTACAGAATGAATGGGAAGGTCTGGTCGTCTATGGCGCGGTGCGTCAGGTGGACGATCTGGAAGAACTGGATATCGGTATTCAGGCGATTGCCGCAATACCCGTTGGAGCAGCAGGTGAAGGCATTGGAGAAAGCGATGTCCGCGTCAATTTCGGCGGCGTGACGTTCTTCTCTGGCGATCATCTCTACGCAGACAACACCGGCATCATACTTTCCGAAGACCCGCTCGATATAGAGTGATCAAAAAAGGCACCGTAAGGTGCCTTTTTTATGCGCGGTGTCATCTGAGACAATGCCGGATGGCGGCGCGAGTGCCTTATCCGGCCTACAAGCCACTTGCTCAGGAATCCTCTAAAGTTTTCGCGTTAGGGCAAGGCGGCAAGCGAATGAATCCCCAGGAGCGTAGTAAACTACGTGACTGGTGTGAATACGCGCAGCCAACGCCGCCATAACGTGAAAGATGACGAGGATTAGACTTCTTCCATACGGCCGAGCAGTGCCTGCAGTCGATCCTGCCAGCCATGCTGCTGTTCTTTCAGCGAAGCGTTCTCGCGTTCCAGTTCTTCACGGCTATGTTGTGCAGACTGCACTTCCTGCGCCAGGTTGTTGTTCTTTTCTTTCAGCTCTTCAATTTCCATCTGCAACAGAGTGATGGTATCGATCGCCTGCTGAACTTTTGCTTCCAGTTTCTCAAACACTTCTAAAGACATGGCTATTTCTCTCCTGAATTGCAAGGCGACGCTTCACGCATACGCGCACAATATCGCATAATCAATATGCCCCCGATTGTATGAAGCCCCGCAGTCCCTGTCCAGCAGCATCCCGCGTAGATTGCGGTTTGCAGGAATTTTCGTCTTTCTCCTGGTGACATCATTTACATAACTATTAAGTGTTAACACATTCGTTAATGAAATGATTTAAATCACTCCATATCAGTGTCACAAAATGCGCTTATTGGCGCGATAACGCTCATTTTATTGACGCAGCACACACATTTAAAGTTCGATATTTCTCGTTTTTGCTCGTTAACGATAAATTAACAGTGTGCCTACAGGGCATCGTGGATGTCGCTGACCTCCTCGCTAACAATAAACTTAAACTCTTCAGGATCCGATTATGAGTCAAACATCAACCTTAAAAGGCCAGTGCATTGCTGAATTCCTCGGTACCGGGTTGTTGATTTTTTTCGGTGTAGGGTGTGTCGCTGCTCTTAAAGTCGCTGGCGCGTCTTTTGGTCAGTGGGAAATCAGCGTTATCTGGGGGCTGGGGGTGGCAATGGCTATCTACCTGACCGCAGGCGTTTCTGGCGCACATCTTAATCCGGCAGTCACCATCGCATTATGGCTCTTCGCCTGTTTTGACAAACGTAAAGTTGTCCCTTTTATCATTTCTCAATTTGCCGGTGCGTTTTGCGCAGCGGCGTTAGTTTACGGGCTTTACTACAATCTTTTCGCGGACTTTGAACAAACCCACCACATCGTGCGTGGTAGCATTGAAAGTGTTGATCTGGCTGGCACTTTCTCAACATATCCGAATCCACATATCAATTTTGTGCAGGCCTTCGCGGTTGAAATGGTGATTACCGCTATCCTGATGGGGCTTATCCTGGCGCTGACCGATGACGGTAACGGCGTTCCGCGTGGCCCACTGGCTCCACTTCTGATTGGCTTACTGATTGCCGTTATCGGCGCATCGATGGGTCCATTGACCGGATTTGCGATGAACCCGGCGCGTGACATCGGTCCGAAAGCGTTCGCCTGGCTCGCTGGCTGGGGTAACGTGGCCTTTACCGGTGGCAAAGATATTCCTTACTTCCTGGTGCCGCTCTTCGGCCCTATCGTTGGCGCTATTGTGGGCGCATTTGCCTATCGCAAGCTGATCGGCCGCCATTTGCCGTGCGATACCTGTGCCGTGGAAGAGAAGGAAACCACGACCACTTCACAACAAAAAGCTTCGCTGTAATGTGACTACGGGACAAAAATTATGACTGAGAAAAAGTATATCGTCGCGCTCGACCAGGGCACCACCAGCTCTCGTGCAGTCGTGATGGATCACGACGCCAATATCGTGAGCGTTTCACAGCGCGAATTTGAGCAGATCTACCCGAAAGCTGGCTGGGTAGAACACGACCCAATGGAAATCTGGGCAACACAAAGTTCGACACTGGTGGAAGTCCTGGCGAAAGCAGATATCAGTTCCGATCAAATTGCAGCTATCGGGATAACTAACCAGCGTGAAACGACCATCGTCTGGGAACGTGAAACCGGCAAACCGATTTATAACGCCATCGTCTGGCAGTGCCGTCGTACCGCGGACATCTGTGAGCGCTTAAAGCGTGACGGTATGGAAGAGTACGTTCGTAGCAACACCGGTCTGGTGATTGACCCGTACTTCTCCGGTACCAAAGTGAAGTGGATCCTCGACCACGTCGAAGGCTCCCGTGAGCGCGCACGTCGCGGCGAACTGCTGTTCGGTACGGTCGATACCTGGCTCATCTGGAAAATGACGCAGGGACGCGTACACGTAACGGATTACACCAACGCCTCACGGACCATGTTGTTTAATATCCATACTCTGGACTGGGACGACAAAATGCTGGATGCGCTGGATATCCCGCGCGCCATGCTGCCGGAAGTGCGCCGTTCCTCTGAAGTCTACGGCCAGACCAACATTGGTGGGAAAGGCGGTACACGTATTCCAATCTCCGGTATCGCCGGCGATCAGCAGGCGGCGCTTTTTGGCCAACTCTGCGTGAAAGAAGGGATGGCGAAGAATACCTACGGCACCGGCTGCTTTATGCTGATGAACACTGGCGAAAAAGCGGTTAAGTCGGAAAATGGTCTGCTGACCACCATCGCCTGTGGTCCGACCGGAGAAGTGAACTACGCGCTGGAAGGGGCGGTATTTATGGCGGGCGCTTCCATCCAGTGGCTGCGTGACGAAATGAAGCTCATTAGTGACGCGTTCGATTCCGAATATTTTGCCACTAAGGTGAAAGACACCAACGGTGTGTACGTGGTTCCGGCGTTTACCGGTCTGGGCGCACCGTACTGGGATCCGTATGCCCGTGGCGCGATCTTCGGTCTGACCCGTGGGGTGAACTCCAACCACATCATCCGTGCCACGCTGGAATCCATTGCCTACCAGACCCGCGACGTGCTGGAAGCGATGCAGGCAGACTCTGGTATACGCCTGCACGCCCTGCGCGTGGACGGCGGTGCGGTCGCCAATAACTTCCTGATGCAATTCCAGTCTGACATTCTCGGTACGCGCGTTGAGCGCCCGGAAGTCCGCGAAGTCACGGCGCTGGGTGCCGCGTATCTGGCAGGGCTGGCTGTCGGCTTCTGGCAGAACCTGGATGAGTTGCAGGAAAAAGCGGTTATCGAACGTGAATTCCGCCCGGGCATTGAAACCACCGAGCGTAATTACCGCTACAGCGGCTGGAAGAAAGCGGTCAAACGCGCGCTGGCGTGGGAAGATCACGACGAGTAATCCGTCATTAGAGACGTAGGCCGGATAAGACGCGTTAGCGTCGCCATCCGGAAAAATCAGTGTGCGGGGGAAACCCTGCACCTGTGTACACATCAATAATTCCCCCCTCTCCCCTGTGATACACTTCGCGCCATTCATTTCTGCTATGAGTTTGCTATGAGACGAGAACTTGCCATCGAATTTTCCCGCGTAACCGAAGCGGCGGCGCTGGCTGGCTACAAATGGTTGGGTCGTGGTGATAAAAACACGGCAGACGGCGCAGCGGTCAACGCCATGCGCATTATGCTCAACCAGGTCAACATTGACGGGACCATCGTGATCGGTGAAGGCGAGATCGACGAAGCGCCGATGCTCTACATCGGTGAGAAAGTCGGTACCGGTCGCGGTGACGCGGTGGATATTGCCGTGGATCCTATCGAAGGTACGCGCATGACCGCGATGGGCCAGGCCAACGCGCTGGCGGTGCTGGCGGTCGGCGATAAGGGCTGCTTCCTGAACGCGCCGGACATGTATATGGAAAAGTTGATTGTCGGGCCGGGCGCAAAAGGCGCTATCGATCTCAACCTGCCGCTGGCGGATAACCTGCGCAACATCGCTCTCGCGCTGGGTAAACCGCTGAGTGAACTCACCGTCACTATTCTGGCAAAACCCCGCCACGATGACGTGATTGCAGAAATGGCGAAACTGGGCGTGCGCGTATTCGCCATCCCTGACGGCGACGTGGCGGCGTCGATTTTGACCTGTATGCCAGACAGCGAAGTTGATGTGCTGTACGGCATTGGCGGTGCGCCGGAAGGTGTTGTGTCCGCAGCGGTGATCCGCGCGCTGGACGGCGACATGCAGGGCCGCCTGCTGGCGCGTCACGATGTTAAAGGTGACAGTGAAGAAAACCGTCGTATTGGTGAGCAAGAGCTGGCACGCTGCCAGGCGATGGGCATTGAAGCAGGCAAAGCTCTGCGTCTGGATGAGATGGCACGCAGCGACAACGTTATCTTCTCCGCCACCGGCATCACCAAAGGCGACCTGCTGGAAGGTATTAGTCGCAAAGGCAATATCGCCACCACCGAAACGCTGCTGATTCGCGGTAAATCCCGCACCATCCGCCGCATTCAGTCGATTCACTATCTCGATCGCAAAGACCCGGACGTACAGGCGCATATCCTGTAATCGCTCCCTGCCGGGGGCGCTTCGCTTGCCCGGCCTACAGGGGTGCAGTGTTGTAGGCCGGATAAGGCGCTTCGCTTGACCGGCCTACAGGCACCTGTGCTGCTATTCGGCATAAATTTGTTAGATCGAGCCTTCCGGCCCTCGCGGGCTGGAATTTTTCTGTTCATGGAACGAAGATAATGGGACACGTTCAGAACAGGAGATAACCATGGCAGATTGGGTAACAGGCAAAGTCACTAAGGTACAAAACTGGACCGATGCCCTGTTTAGTCTGACCGTCCACGCCCCCGTTCATCCTTTCACTGCAGGCCAATTCACCAAACTCGGTCTTGAGATCGACGGTGAGCGCGTCCAGCGCGCCTATTCTTATGTGAATGCCCCTGATAATCCCGATCTGGAGTTTTACCTGGTCACTGTGCCTGACGGTAAACTGAGCCCGCGCCTGGCGGCGCTAAAGCCCGGCGACGACATTCAGGTCGTGAGCGAAGCGGCGGGATTCTTCGTCCTCGAAGAAGTGCCAGACTGCGATACGCTGTGGATGCTCGCCACCGGCACCGCGATTGGCCCCTATTTGTCGATTCTTCAGTTCGGGAAAGATTTAGAACGCTTTAAAAATCTGGTGCTGGTCCATGCCGCACGCTATGCCGCCGATCTCAGCTATCTGCCGATGATGCAGGAGCTGGAAAAACGTTATGAAGGTAAGCTGCGGATCCAGACGGTGGTCAGTCGTGAGACGGTGGCGGGCTCGTTAACCGGTCGCGTTCCGGCGCTGATTGAAAGCGGTGAACTTGAAAAAGCGGTAGGGTTATCGATGGATAAAGACACCAGCCATGTGATGCTGTGCGGCAACCCTCAAATGGTACGTGATACGCAGCAGCTATTGAAAGACTCCCGGCAGATGACCAAACATCTGCGTCGCCGACCGGGACATATGACGGCTGAGCATTACTGGTGAATTTTCTGCCGGATGGTGTCGATGCCTTATCCGGCCTACTTCGGTTCCGCTTTAAAATTAACGTCCTGAGTATCTTTACCAAACTTATTCGCACCCTGAGTGCCCACAAACGCGCCCAGATCGATAATCAGCATGATGAGGATCAGCGTTGGCACGAAGCGTCCCACCGCCCACGCCCACATGCCCGGCAGGATCGCCCAGTTACCAGCGAGCAGCATCCACGCCAGAATCATCAATAATGCCCATAACCCGGAGCGTCCACGATCGTGCAGACGCTTGACCGTCACCGCTGCGGTTGGCCATAGCAGGCAGACCAGACAAAACGCCGCGGTTTTGATGTCGAGAAGATTTTTGCTGGCGAGGGAAAAAAGCACCACCATGCTGACAATCCACAAGCCGATCCAAAGCCAGAAATCGCGGCGTCCAATACGCCCTTTAAATGAAAATAACCATTGCTGTATGGTCATGTAAGTTCCCTTAAAATTGTCATCCGCGACAGTTTACCCTTTTGACAAGCCGGACGGTTATCGTTTTAATCGTAAGCAGCCAAAACAAAAGGTATGTTTGATGAAGCCTGGATGTACTCTGTTGATATTCCTGTTTTCCGCAATGTCCGTGGGCATAACGGCACACGCGGCTGAGCCTCAGACGGTAACGACCGCGCCCTATTTGCTCGCTGGCGCGCCGACGTTTGATCTCTCCATTAGCCAGTTTCGCGAGAATTTTAATACCCAGAATCCAGCGCTTGCCCTGAGCGAATTTCGTTCTATCGACAGCAGTCGCGACAAAGCCAATCTCACCCGCGCCGCCAGCAAAATCAATGAGAACCTGTATGCCTCTACCGCTCTTGAGCGCGGCACGTTAAAAATCAAAAGTATGCAAATCACCTGGCTACCGATTCAGGGGCCAGAGCGCAAGGCCGCAAGAGCAAAAGCCCTGGAGTATATGGCGGCAATTATTCGCACCGTTGCGCCGTTACAGACAAAAGAACAGAGCCAGAATAAAGTGCAGAAGTTGCTCAATGCGGGCAAAAACAAACGCTACCTGGCAGAGACTGAAGGTGCAATTCGCTATGTCATCGCAGATAACGGTGAAAAAGGGCTGACCTTCGCTGTTGAACCGATTAAGCTGGCGCTATCTGAAAACCTTGAGAGGCCGAATTGATGATAAAAAGCAAAGCCTTTCCTGAGACGAATCTCTATACTGTTTCACAGACCATGCTGCCCTGACGGGTGGCCATCTTCCTTAATTCGCTGTTTAAGCGTGGAGAATTGAAATGCGACATCCTTTAGTGATGGGTAACTGGAAACTGAACGGCAGCCGCCATATGGTAAACGAACTGGTTGCTAACCTGCGTAAAGAGCTGGCTGGCGTGGCTGGCTGCGCGGTTGCGATTGCTCCGCCGGAAATGTACATCGACCTGGCGAAACACGCAGCTGCCGGTAGCCACATCATCCTGGGCGCGCAAAACGTTGACCTGAACCTGTCTGGCGCATTTACAGGTGAAACTTCAGCGGAAATGCTGAAAGATATCGGTGCGCAGTACATCATTATCGGTCACTCTGAGCGTCGTACTTACCACAAAGAGTCTGACGAACTGATCGCGAAAAAATTCGCTGTGCTGAAAGAGCAGGGTCTGACTCCGGTTCTGTGCATCGGTGAAACCGAAGCAGAAAACGAAGCGGGCAAAACGGAAGAAGTGTGTGCACGTCAGATCGACGCCGTGCTGAAAACTCAGGGCGCAGCTGCATTCGAAGGCGTTGTTATCGCTTACGAACCGGTTTGGGCGATCGGTACCGGCAAATCTGCGACTCCGGCACAGGCACAGGCTGTTCACAAATTTATCCGTGACCACATTGCTAAAGCAGACGCGAAAATCGCTGAGCAAGTTATCATCCAGTACGGCGGTTCCGTAAACGCAGCCAACGCGGCAGAACTGTTCGCTCAGCCGGACATCGACGGCGCGCTGGTTGGTGGTGCTTCTCTGAAAGCTGACGCGTTTGCCGTCATCGTGAAAGCAGCAGAAGCCGCTAAGCAGGCGTAATGCCGTTAAAACGGGAGGATCTCTCCTCCCGTTTCACACCTCGTATCACCAGTAGCCCAGCCAGTGCCACCAGAAGGCACCCGTCACGATCCAGATGGTCAGGTTGACCACGCTCATCACTAATCCTGTTTTCCACCATTCCGCCAGCGTCACATAGCCCGAACCAAAGATAATGGGCGCCGTTCCCGTCCCGTAGTGAGTGAGCGACATCATCAGCGAAGAGGCAAAACCGAGCATCAGGCCAAGCAGCGCCGGCGGCGCCCCTAAGCCCAGCCCTGCGGCGAAGAAAGCCGCGAACATCGCCGTGATATGTGCGGTAGTGCTGGCAAAGAAATAGTGGGAATAGACATAAAGCAAAATCAGCAGCAGCGTCGCCACGCTCCAGTGGACGCCGAGATGGTCAATGGCGCTACCTACCGTGGTCGCCAGCCAGCCGACCAGCCCCAGCTTACTGAGAAAATCGGCCATCATCACCAGTGCAGCAAACCAGACGACCGTATCCCATGCGCCGCGACACTTGAGAATATCGTCCCAGTGCAATACCCCAGTCAGTAGAAGGATGGAAAGGCCTATGAGTGCCGCACTGGTAGGGTTAACGGCCCAGCCCTTGCCCATGAGCATTTCAGGCACGCCCGCCCACAGGCCCAGCAGCAAAATAAACACCGCGAGGGTGATTTTCTCGGCCAGAGACAGCGGTCCCAACCCATCGAGCTTTTGACGGGCAAACTGTGGCGCATCTGGCGTACGCGTGATAGCTGGCGGGTAAAGCCACCAGATGACTATCGGCATTACCACCAACGAGACCACCGCCGGAAGGAACGCAGCAACCGCCCACATCCCCCACGTCATGTGCAGCACGCCGTCTGTCCCTTTGGTCAAAAAGCTGACAATGAGCGGATTCGGTGCCGTCGCGGTGATAAACATGGCCGAACTGATCGGGTTAATGTTGTAATTCACCAGCGCCAGATAACGCCCCGTCGACCCATTATTGCGATCCCCTGGCTGGGAGCCAAGGCTTTCGGCTATGGCGCGCATTACCGGGTGGATAATGCCCCCGCCACGCGCGGTGTTGCTTGGCGTCACCGGCGCAATCAGCGTCTCCGCCAGGGTCAATGCCCAGGCAATACCCAGCGTACGTTTGCCAAACAGCGCAATAAATCCGTAGCCAATCCGCGCCCCCAGTCCGGTTTTTAACAAACTCTGCGACAGCATGATCGACAAGCCTATCAGCCAGATGAGCTGGTTAGAGAAGCCGCTCAGTGCGTCGTTAAGCGCTGCGGAAGGTTTGCTGGGATTCGTCACCCCAGTCATGGCCACCAGCATGATCGCCACAATCGCGATCGCGCCAATGGGGAGCGCTTTTCCGATAATCGCCGCAATGGTGCCGATAAACAGTGCCAGCAGATGCCATGCGTCAGGCGTGACGTCCGCAGGACAGGGAATGACAAACCAGATTGTCAGGGTGATAGCGATTGAGATAATCGCAGGCCAGCAGCGAATGGGGGTTAATCTGTCCATGGATCAATCCTTGAATTTTCAACGCATGACTATGCGTTTCGGTATTAACCGCCATTCGTACCGATAAAACTCCCCGCCCTCTCACAAAAGTAAAATTATCAGTGGATTACCGTTACAAATTCCCGGTAACGTTGAACCACACGTAGTCCAGCGGCAGCAGGATCAGATACGTCGCGATAGCCAATGCCAGACACAGCAGCAGCCCCATCCTTGCCGGTACTTTGCCTAAGGCCATTGCCACCACAATCGGGGATGCCTGATACGGTAGCAGCGGCGTTGAATACCCCAGCACCTGAATCATAATCACCGACAGCAGCGGGAACCCGGTGGCCTCTGAGAAACTCTGCGCCAGCGTGGTATATAACGCCGGAACGCCGTTAGCAGTCATGATAAAGTTAAGCGCCGTCGTGATGCCGGTCAGCGCCAGGAAACTGGTAAAAGGCCGTTGCGGATCTAACGGCATCACCTGGAGCAGCGCCTCGCCAACGGCGCTGCCGATACCCGTTTGGGTGACCACGTTCGCCAGCCCGAGAATACCGGCGACATAGAAGCAGGTGCGGGTGTTTACGCCGGAGGAAAACTCTTCACCCGTGATAAACCCGACGCGCGGAAGTAACGTAATGGCCGCCGCTGCCAGCCCGGTCCAGGCCGGACCTATACCATGCCAGCTTTCGGTGACCCACATCACCAGCACCACCGCCAGCATCCAGGCCAGTCTTTTTTCGTCATGGCTCATCGGCGGCAGCGGGGTAAGATCGCGCGGTGCATGGGGTTTGCCGGGAAATAACCAGCAGATGAGAATAATCAGCAGCGTCCCTTTCAGCCAGCCCAGCACGGGCGTGTGCAACAGCAGATACGGCAGATAATTCAGATGGATACCGTAAGACCCCTCCGCCGCCCCGCTCATCACCAGGTTGGGAACGTTGGCAGGCAATATCGTGGCGGAGAGTTGGAAGGTGCCAAACCCGACGGCAAGCGCCAGCCCGTACCACGCGCGGGTACTCTCAAGAATTCCGGCACGTTTCGCCATCGCCGCAACGACCGGCATCAACAGTGCGATGCGCCCCATATTCGACGGCATAACGAAGGCCAGCGCGTAGCTCAGTAGAACGACGCTTGATACCATCAGCGGCCAGGAATCCGTTAACCGAGAAGAAAGTGCCCTTGCCGCCCTGTCCGCCAGCCCCGTTTTACGGATCGCCACGCCCAGTACGAAACCACTGAACACCAGCCAGAATGCCGACGAGGCAAAGCCGCCGAAAATAACCTCCGGCGGGGCAATCTTCGCCACCATCGCAACGGTAAAGAAGAGCAGCGCGGTGGTGAACTCTGGCAATAGCGAAGTAGCCCAGAGCAGAATGGTGACAACCACTACCAGCGAGGGAAGGAAAAGAGGGTGAGTAAGCCAGAGCGACATGCCTGTCTCCTGTTGTTTTTTCAACAAGAATACGGGGACAGGCAGGCCGAGTAAATGGAAGACAGATGCGGGTTAACGCAGAATTTCACACTGATGATCCTGAATCTCTTCAGCCGACGCCAGGTTAAGCGCCAGTAAATTACGCTGCGTCGCCAGCAGCACAAACGAATCATCGCTCTGGCGCACCATGGCCAGCGCATAACTGCCCATATGGTCACGCGCGTCCGGTACTTCTTGCGCCAGCATGATGAACGGACTGCGTTGCGCCAGTTCACTTTCCGTCACGCGTCGCGCCAGATATTCATGCCCACGCAGTCCACCCGGCAGCGGTTGCCAGCGGGTACCCATTTTGGCATGGCTGGCGTCGAGTTGCGCCCGCACGTCAGGACGCAGGCAGGAGATATGGATGTGAAGATGGTTTTGCGTCCGCCCTGTGCGCGAGTTGATGGTGAGCGAAACGGCGCTGTCGGGAACATCCTGACCGTTTTTCTGGCTCATAAACACGCGGGACTGCCAGGCCAGCCAGAAGAAGTTGGGCGTGTTTTGCTCCAACAGTAGTGGGCTTTCGCTGCCGTTAATGCGGTACGTTGGCATCAAAAGATATTGCAAAGGGCCATTACGGTCTTTGAATACCACGTAGCCTGCATCCGGTTTAACTTCAGCACAGGGTGCCGGGTTTTGCTGCTGTAATTGATTCGGCAAGCATTGCTCGAGGACAATTTTACGCAGCGCGTCGGGATTTCCAGCCAGTTTCCAGTAAGTCACCCCCGCCACTGCGGCGATGACAAGAAGCGCCAGTAATCCAAAGCCTGTTTTTTTCATTACGCGTTCCCTGTATCTCAACGACCTGCAAGAGTAACGCAAAAGAATGACAAATAAAAAACCCGGCGGCTGGATGGCCTCCGGGCTTCTTTTTACATCGGTAATCAGCGCTTGCTTATTTGGTCGAACGTGCCGCCGTTGGCGAAGTGTTCTTTCTGTGCTTTCGTCCAGCCACCGAACACATCATCAATGGTAAAGAGTTTCAGCTTTGGAAATTCACTGTCGTATTTTTTCGCGACTTCCGCATCACGTGGACGGTAAAAGTTTTTCGCTGCGATCTCCTGGCCTTCCGGCGAATAGAGATACTTCAGGTAAGCTTCCGCCACGGCCTGGGTCCCTTTTTTCTCGGCAACTTTATCAACCACCGAAACGGTCGGTTCCGCCAGAATCGATTCACTCGGAGTGACGATTTCGAACTTATCTTTGCCCAGCTCGTTCGTCGCCAGCAGCGCTTCGTTTTCCCAGGCAATCAGCACGTCGCCAATACCACGCTCAACAAAGGTGTTGGTTGAGCCACGCGCGCCGGAGTCCAGCACTTCCACATTCTTAAACAGTGCTTTCACGAAATCCTGAGCTTTTGCCTGGTCATTGTTGTTGTGATGCAGAGCATAGCCCCAGGCCGCCAGATAGTTCCAGCGTGCGCCGCCGGAGCTTTTCGGGTTCGGGGTAATGACGGATACGCCCGGCTTAATCAGATCGTTCCAGTCATGAATCTGTTTCGGGTTGCCTTTGCGTACCAGAAAAACGATGGTGGAGGTATAAGGTGCAGAGTTGTCTGGCAGACGTTTGATCCAGTTTTTATCAATGCGCCCACGCTCGGCGATCGCATCAACGTCGTAAGCCAGCGCCAGGGTCACCACATCAGCTTCAATGCCGTTAATAACGGACGTAGCTTGCTTGCCGGAGCCACCGTGCGACTGGCGAACAACGACGTTATCACCCGTCTCTTGTTTCCAGTGTGCGCTAAACGCTTTGTTATACTGCTCGTACAGCTCACGTGTTGGATCGTAAGACACGTTAAGCAACTGAATATCCTTTGCCAGAACGCTGCCGGATGCCAGCAGCAATGTTAACCCCACGCCCCATTTGTTCATCGCCCAACTCTCTTATGTTGTGTTGTGATGAGCAAAGCGTGCCAGAAAGAAATCCAAACATTAAAGAATAAAAAAAGATTGGCTATAACTTGAGGGAATATGTGAGGCGATTGTGCCGGATGGCGGCTTACGCCTTATCCGGCCTACCCGAATCTGCGATCGGTAGGCCTGATAAGCGTAGCACCACCAGGCATATTAAATCAGTACAGTTTCTTAGCGCAGTCCAGCCAGTCACCTTTGAACGGACGCTTCATATTTTCAATAGCGTCGATGATGTCATGGTGAACCAGTTTTTCGTTCTGAATACCAACGCAACGACCGCCGTAGCCTTCCAGCAGCAGCTCAATTGCGTAAGAACCCATACGGGAGGCCAGAATACGGTCATAAGGTACCGGAGAACCCCCACGCTGAATGTGGCCCAGCACGGTGGCACGGGTTTCACGTCCCGTCTCTTTCTCGATGTAATGCGCCAGTTCGTCAACATCGCACATGTGCTCGGTGATAGCCACGATGGCGTGCTTCTTCCCTTTCGCAATACCCGCTTTGATTTCCGTTACCAGATCGTCACGGCTGAATTCGACTTCCGGTACGACGACGAACTCACAGCCACCGGCAATGGCCGCCGCGAGGGTCAGGTCGCCACAGTAGCGGCCCATCACTTCAACGATAGAGATACGCTGGTGAGAAGAAGAGGTGTCACGCAGACGGTCGATTGCTTCAACAACGGTACCCAGTGCAGTGAAATAACCGATGGTATAATCAGTGCCTTTGATGTCGTTATCAATGGTGCCCGGCAAACCAATGCACGGAAAACCCATTTCGGTCAGGCGTTTTGCACCCAGGTAAGAACCGTCGCCGCCGATAACGACCAGCGCATCGATGCCGCGTTTTTTCAGGTTTTCGATAGCCACTGCACGGATATTTTCGTCCCGGAACTCAGGGAAACGCGCGGAACCCAGGAAGGTACCACCACGGTTAATCATGTCGGACACGCTGTAACGGTCAAGCTGCACCATGCGGTCTTCGTACAGACCCAGATAGCCATCATAAACACCCATGACTTCCAGACCTTCCGTCAGCGCTGCACGCACCACTCCACGGATTGCTGCGTTCATGCCCGGCGCATCACCGCCGCTTGTCAACACACCGATTTTCTTAATCATGACTACCTCTGAACTTTGGAATGCAAAATGAAATCTGTTGCCGGAAGCCGATCCTGCATATCGAAACCCTCCAACGAATATGCTGATAGTATAACAATTGCTTCCTGCTGAATTGATTCAGGTCAGGCCAAATGGCGGTAATTTATACACAAAATGCGAGTCAGGCTCTCTTCTTTTTACGATGCTTTAAGAAAGCTCTAACTGTTTACCTTCCCTGGGCACGACGGAACAAGGATCCTGATGGATAATGACATCCGAACCTGGAAAACGTCGTAATATTGCCTGCTCAACCTGTTCAGCCACCAAATGCGCCTGAACGAGCGGCAGATTATCTTCCATTTCCAAATGAATCTGAATAAAGCGGGTCGGCCCTGACTGCCGCGTGCGAAGATCGTGAGCGCCGCTGACCCCGGGCCATGACGTCACAATTTCAAAAATTTCCTGACGTTCTGCATCGGGTAAGGCACGATCCAGTAATGACTGCACCGCTTCATAACCCATGCGTAAAGCGCTATATAAAATATAGATGCCAATCCCTAATGCAAACAACGCATCCGCTCGATGCCAGCCGTACCAGGCAAGCCCGAGCGCCACGAGAATAGCGCCGTTCATCATAACATCAGACTGATAATGAAGCATATCTGCCCGTACCGCCTGGCTCTGCGTGCGCTTCACGACCCAGCGCTGAAACGTGACAAGAATTACAGTACATATCAGGGCAATAATGGTAACCACAACCCCCACACCCGGATCTTTCATCGGCGTTGGGGTAATCAAATGCTGTATGCCGGTTAAAAACAGAAATAACGCCGAACCGGAAATAAACATACTTTGCGCCAGCGCAGCCAGAGATTCCGCCTTGCCATGACCAAACGTATGTTCTTCATCCGCCGGTTGCAGCGAGTAACGCACCACTAACAGGTTCGTAAGCGACGCGCCGATATCCACCAGCGAGTCGACCAGCGCAGCCAGAATACTGACCGAACCGGTATACCACCATGCAAAAATTTTGATCAAAAGTAACAGCGACGCCATCACTGTCGCCGCAATCGCCGCCCGGCTGACTAACCGCCCATAGGATTGAATCATAAACACTCCTGACATCTCATGCCGGTAGTATAACGGAAGGTGTAACACAACAAGTGATTATGAAGAGGACAATTTATCGCTCTACCAACTGTATTTGGTGAAAAGACAGTAATTCTTGAACTAACACCTAAAAATCCATTAAGTAAGGAGAGGTAAGAGTGAAGAAAAAGTCAAATTTAACATATTGAAATAAAAGGATTTAATATATCTCTCGTCTACATTTCATCTTCACTTCGATAAAAATATCGGCCTGATTTACGTCAAAGCCATTATTTCTACGTGGTTAAAGTATGTTGCCAGGCTGACCTTCGCCACGAGGAATTGGTGGAATAAGAGCTTCAGGAACTACCGCGCCAAATGCTGACTGATTTTGGTTTAGTGATTCATCGAGCCGCACCATGCTGTGAAGTTATACAGCTCTTATTTTGGTTAAGTCATGACCAGTGTATGATTGGTGAATACTTAACCATTTGAAGTGAAGGGATATACAGCTATGGGAGTATCAGGAGACAACTCAACAGTTACCAGTCTGAACCCAATATTCAAAGAAGTGTTCTGCGGTAAGCAGAAAAAACACTGGCTGGAGCTACAATTCGTTGATGAAAACAACAACGCGGTATCGGGGTTGAATGTACAACTTGAGTACCATCCTCTGGCTACGGAAAAAGAGATGGCCATGTTTCAATGGGGTGGGCACAGTTTTAATGCTACACCACCGCCCCATCCTCCTGCCGGTATTACCGACAGCGAGGGATTGGTCCGGTTCGATGATCTGTATTGGATTCATGTCAATGTAACAACGGATGGCCAGCAGCTCGCTGACGAAATGGAACAACGGCCGCTGGGTATTAGGCGCAACCCAAACAGCCAGCCAGTAAGTGGGAATGTCTTCAAACGAGAGACGCGGGACAAGAGCTGGCGTTCTGACGTGCAAGAAAAGGCGGAATCTGCCGGATACCAGCATCACTATGTAACCATCGGGGAATTGTGCAATCGGCTTCCTGACATGCCTGGCTGGGATGCGACTGAGCCGCCAGTATTTCATTTCCCGCCAGGCCGCTCATTGAAAGGGACGGTTATAGAGCGAGAAACTTTAGATAAGCGCCACGTTATTGAAATCTGCCCGTTCCGCGCATGGGTGTTAGCGCTTCATGACAGGAAAGACTATGACCTCGCTAATGGGTTGAATCTGGGTATTATGGCTGATCTGGCTTATGCCAAAGAATTTGACAAGGATAAAGACGCGCACCTTATCTCGCATTTTTTTGAACAGAAATGTCGGGATCTTTCCTGTATCCCTCAGTTCGCAGAATATCCTAATTATTTCCACACGCTGGCGGTAGACGTGCCGTTTAGGGGGCGTTATCTGACACCGCTCTATCTGAACACGTCACAGGTTCCTGAAGAACACTCCCCTGAGGGGGACTCCCGCCTTTTTGCAGTAGAATGCGCGTCACACGTGCTAGTTGCATGGTGCGGAACAGCGAGCGGGCTAAACGTAGTTACTGATGCATCCTTTGCGCCAAAACGCTGTCCGGGAACGCTTGGAGGGTCAGGGAACGTGCACGGTGGTTTTTTGGAAGCCTATCAGTTGATGAGTCGGAAGTTTGAGGACAAGCTTGATGCGATTAATAGAGCTTTAAAGAAGAAGAAAAAACTCTTCATCTGTGGTCATAGTTTGGGCGGTTCTCTGGCTCTGCTGTATGCCGCCGAGATGAAAGACTTTAATCCCGTACTGTACACGTACGGAATGCCACGCACCTTCACCCGTTCAGCGATGGCATCCCTGACAAGTATTACCCATTACCGACACGTTAATGATAACGATATAGTGCCCCAGGTTCCGCCGGATATGGATATGGACAGCCTGTTCTATCAGACGCTGGGGCCACTGGGGGATAAGCTGGGTTTTGACTGGCTGGTCACGTCAATAGATGGGCTTTACCCACTACTCTGGCAACGAAGTATGGAAGCTGAGATGGGGGTTAAGCTGAAGAGAGACCCATACTGGCATCATGGTAATGCCGTGGCATTTTTACGGGCGGTGCAGTCCTATATCCGCCGGCGACAAAGTCAGAAGCCGGGTGAGCCTTTTCCGGTGACAATCTCCTCAGTTGAACGGGCGGCCGTGAAGCTATTCGTGGTGCCGTCTCTCAATGATGATTGCCTGAAGGCGAGCGGAGAGCATCAGGCTGCGTTTACGCAGTGTCTTGCCCCGGGCGAGCTGGAGAAACGGTTTCCTCGGGGAGAAAATCTTGTCTCAGCCGGTTCAACCAGCAAACCGTTGAATCATTTTATGGCAAGCAAATACCTTCCTTATATCCACAATCAGGTGTTAGAACTTGCAAATCCGGCGCTGCCGATGGAAAGAAAATCCATGCGGAACCAGTTCCGTGAGGCTGTGGAAGAAAGCGCTGCTGAGTACCGGCAGCCAGATGAAGTCGCGCGCAACAGGATATTTTTGTCCCTGCAGGACAAGTTGCCACTAACGTTGCAGCGTATGCGTGAAAATGAGGAAGGGCTGAATGCCTTGAGCCGGTTTGTAGCAGTCACGGAGGAAGAAGTTGAACTTTCTAACTAAAAATCGCAGCAAGTTCCTCATCGTTCTGGTTCTTCTGTTTCTCGGGTACGAAATGTTTCTGAGCCGAAAACTCTCACCGCCCGCTAATTCTGAACAGATCACTATATCTTTCCGGGTGCCGGAGGGAGTGATGCTTTTACCGTTGGGAGGGGTGTATGTGTCATCGAAATGTACGAATACACGCCTTACCGGCGCTTTTAAAACTTATCAGGAAGATGCCACTGCGGGAGTTTCTCTGCCCTTTGTCAATGGGGTGGACAATCTCCGGACGGTCAGTATCGCAAAAGATGGCGGGGGAAGGTGCAAGTGGAAGTTGCTTTCCATTCAGGTGAGATTCAGGGCTGCTAACGATAATCCTCTCGCGAAGGGGGAAAAGGTAGTAGATACAACTTATGACTTTGATTTCATAGGGTATGGGGCTGATGGTGGTGGTTTCGGGACAAGTCGTACAAAAGAAGTGAAAGGCGATCTAGATATTAAAACTGACTTTTTCCCGATGATAACAAAATTCACTGATAACGATATTAATTTGAAGTTTTTCGGCGGTGATACAGCCAATGAAAAGTGGGGGCGACGTTTTAGTCTTAATGGCACCCGACATATTGCCATTGCTCCTGTAATTCACCTTAATAAGGTTGTGACCTTGTTGGCACCAGACAATACGGATAATTGGATAGCAATCTACCCGGATGGAAGTAAGGAAGAGATACCTTATATCTTCCCAGATTATGACAAATTACTGTCGATGAAATGATGCGTTCAACGAACTGAAAAGGATTTCATGAGATCATTTCGTCGATTTGAAATCCCTTGTTCTGAGCAGGCTTCCCACATAGAACCAGCAACGAAAAGTTATTTGAAAAGTTGCTAATTTGAAGCAAAGAGCTTCTTCAAGATGACCAAAAGTGCCTACAGTCTCGGAAACTGTAAACAAGGCAGGCTGGATCAATTTTATTAATCCACTGTTTTTACTTATAATTAAGTGTAATTATTGATAAAAAAAACCCCCACATCATGTGGGGGAAGACAGGGATGGTGTCTATGGCAAGGAAAACAGGGTTGTTACTGGGGACGTGAGTTGCTACTACTCAATACCTTCAACGGCGAACTTTTTTGCCATTGCGCCACGTCACGCAACTGCTCCATTCGTTGTTGATGTTTCTCATTTAAAACCGCTTGCTGTTCGGGCGTTAACAGGCGATACATCTGGTTGCGAACTCTGGCCATTTCGACCTGTCTGGCAACCTGTGCCTGCGCCATCTTTTCTGTCTGAGCGCGTACAGCGGTTTCATCAAATTTATCTGCGGTGACAAGGCGATGCATTGTCTCCATTTCGCTAACATTAACAGGCGGCTGCTCATGTCTGGCCTGTTGCATTAAATCTCGCAACTGCTGACGTTGATGTTCGGTTAAACTTATGCCGTCGAACATATGGTTTTGTACAGTGCGCGGCGCAGGTAACTCACCCGGGTGCCAGTTATCGCCTGTAACGACTTCAGCAGCATGGCTTAAAGTACTGAATGCCAGCGTTGAGGCCATGACGGCAGCGGTAACTTTGCGCATCACTTGCTCCCAAAATCTTTTCTGTCGCGATTCAACGAGAGACAGTCTACGATTCGGGCTGCAAACATGCGTCAGGGGGTGTAAAACAACGTAAAGTCATGGATTAGCGACGCCTGATGACGTAATTTCTGCCTCGGAGGTACGTAAAAAATGAATAAAATCCTGTTAGTTGATGATGACCGAGAGCTGACTTCCCTGTTAAAGGAGCTGCTCGAAATGGAAGGCTTCAATGTGACCGTTGCCCATGATGGGGAGCAGGCATTGGAACTTCTGGACGACAGCATTGATCTACTTTTGCTTGATGTAATGATGCCGAAGAAAAACGGTATCGATACCCTGAAAGCGCTTCGCCAGACACACCAGACCCCCGTTATTATGCTGACCGCGCGCGGCAGCGAATTGGATCGCGTACTCGGCCTCGAACTGGGTGCGGATGACTATTTACCGAAACCGTTTAACGATCGTGAACTGGTTGCGCGTATCCGCGCGATTCTGCGCCGCTCTCACTGGAGCGAACAACAGCAGAACAGCGATAACGGCTCGCCAACACTGGAAGTGGATGCGTTAAGCCTCAATCCGGGCCGCCAGGAAGCCAGTTTCGATGGACAGACGCTGGAGTTGACCGGCACGGAATTCACGCTTCTGTATTTGCTGGCGCAGCATCTCGGCCAGGTGGTATCACGTGAACATTTGAGTCAGGAAGTGCTGGGCAAGCGCCTCACGCCTTTCGACCGCGCCATCGACATGCATATCTCTAACCTGCGTCGTAAATTACCAGAGCGAAAAGACGGACATCCGTGGTTTAAAACCCTGCGTGGTCGCGGCTATCTGATGGTTTCCGCTTCATGATAGGCAGTTTAACCGCGCGCATCTTCGCCATCTTCTGGTTGACGCTGGCGCTGGTGCTGATGTTGGTACTGATGTTACCCAAGCTCGACTCACGCCAGATGACCGAGCTACTGGACAGCGAACAGCGCCAGGGGTTAATGATTGAACAACATGTTGAAGCCGAACTCGCGAACGATCCGCCTAATGATTTGATGTGGTGGCGTCGCCTGTTCCGTGCGATTGACAAGTGGGCGCCGCCGGGACAGCGGTTATTACTTGTAACCAGCGAAGGACGGGTGATCGGCGCTGAACGCAGCGAAATGCAGATCATTCGTAACTTTATTGGTCAGGCAGACAACGCCGATCATCCGCAGAAGAAGAAGTACGGTCGCGTCGAAATGGTAGGCCCCTTCTCCGTCAGAGATGGAGAAGATAACTACCAACTGTACCTGATTCGGCCGGCCAGCAATTCGCAATCCGATTTTATTAACCTGCTGTTTGACCGCCCGCTACTGTTGCTGATTGTCACCATGTTGGTCAGTTCTCCCCTGCTGTTATGGCTCGCCTGGAGCCTGGCGAAACCGGCGCGTAAGTTGAAAAACGCCGCCGATGAGGTCGCTCAGGGTAACCTGCGTCAGCATCCGGAGCTAGAAGCTGGCCCGCAGGAATTTCTTGCTGCCGGCGCCAGTTTTAACCAGATGGTGACCGCACTGGAACGCATGATGACCACCCAGCAGCGTCTGCTGTCGGATATCTCACACGAACTGAGAACGCCACTCACCCGCCTACAGTTAGGCACTGCATTGTTACGCCGCCGCAGCGGTGAGAGCAAAGAGCTGGAGCGCATTGAGACGGAAGCGCAACGCCTGGATAGCATGATCAACGACCTGCTGGTCATGTCACGTAATCAGCAGAAAAACGCGTTGCTCAGCGAAACGATAAAGGCCAACCAGTTGTGGGACGAAGTGCTGGATAACGCCGCCTTTGAAGCCGAACAGATGGGTAAATCGTTGACGGTGAACTTCCCTCCGGGGCCGTGGCCGCTATACGGTAACCCGAATGCGCTGGAAAGTGCGCTGGAAAATATCGTTCGTAATGCCCTGCGTTATTCGCACACCAAAATTGAAGTCGGTTTCGCAGTGGATAAAGACGGGATTACGATTACCGTTGATGACGATGGTCCGGGAGTAAGCCCTGAAGATCGCGAGCAGATATTCCGTCCGTTTTACCGAACCGATGAAGCACGCGATCGCGAATCGGGTGGTACCGGTCTGGGTCTGGCGATTGTCGAAACCGCGATCCAGCAGCACCGTGGCTGGGTGAAAGCCGAAGACAGCCCGTTAGGCGGTTTACGGCTGGTGATTTGGCTACCGCTGTATAAGCGTTCTTAACCGGGATGCCGGATGGTGGCGTAATGCCTTATCCGGCCCTCATAACCCGTAGGTCCGGTAAGCGGCAGCGCCACCGGGCAATCCTCAGCCGCGCAAACGTCGCGCTTGATCTTCAATCTTGCCGCTCAGGCGACGTTTCTGCATCGTTCTGGTCCAGCTTTTCGACAGCCCTGCTGCGGACATCAGACGGTGGTACTGATCGTCATCAAACGGCATATGCCAGGCGATAGCAATGGCTTCCTGCACGCTCACATCGCTGACGCGTGACACCAGCTCCAGCGGCGCCTCGGTCGAGACCTTGCCAGCCATGATGACGCTGCACAGCCAGCCCGTTTTGCCGCTGTTTTGCATCTGGCTTGCCATGTCGCAAATACCAAAATGGAAATTAAGCTTATGGCATGGCGAGCGCGGCTGCGTGACCTGAATCAGCGCCTCACCCCAGCGAAAAATATCACCAATGTAGACATTCTGCTCGGTCAGACCCTCGGTGGAGAGATTCTCGCCAAAAGCAGGGGCGACAAAGAGATCGGCCTGTTCAGGATATTCACGCGCCCAATATAAATAATGCTCACGCGGATAATGACACAGCGCGCGATCGGGCCCGCCGTGAATTTTCTTTTCCGCTTGCTCATCACCTTCCAGTCCCAGCTCCGTCAGCATCAGTTCGCCATCGAGCTGAATTTTGCTAATCGCGCTGGGGCGATTCCCTGCATAGTCCTGAATCTTCCCGCTGAATACGTCTACTGGATATCGCATGGGTCCCTCTCCCCGATAAAGTTGTCCTATTTAACCACAATTATTTTAACTCAGCCGCGCAAAATGCGAGCACGGTTCACTCCCCGCGCAAATATAAATGCTATCAATAGAAGTGTTTTTTGAAACGCTATTTCATAATGAGGAGTCAACAACGTGACAGTTCAATCGCAATTTGCTGGCGTCTGGTGCCCATCCATTACGCCAATGGATCATGACGGAAAAGTGGATCTCATCGGTCTGAAGCAACATCTCCAACGCCTGACAGAGGCGAAAATCGACGTCATTTTGCTAATGGGCAGTATCGGAGAGTTTGCCTCTTTCACGCTAGAGGAGAGGCTGTTGCTGATTCGTGAAGCGCGCAGCATGAGCCCGCTAAAAATGGTCGCCAACGTCTCTTCAACCTGCACCCAGGACGTTCTGCAAATGGCGCAGGAAGCCTATCGCACGGGGTATGATGCGGTGATGATTCTGCCGCCTTATTACTATGGCCAAACGCCGAAGCAGCTGCTGAGCTACTTCCGCCAGTTGGGCCAGAAACTCAGTGGAAAATGGTTTGCTTACAACTTTCCGCCGCGCACCGGCTGTGATTTAACACCGGATCTGGTCGCGACGCTTGCTGCCGAATTCCCCAATTTTGCCGGAATAAAAGATACCGTCGACTGTCAGTCTCATACCCGTAGCATGATCCAGAAAACCCGCGCAGTGCGCGACGATTTTGCGGTACTTTCCGGTTATGACGAATATTACATTCCGAATCTGTTGGCGGGTGGCGCAGGGATTATCTCGGGCTTAAACAACGTCATGCCTGAGCTGTTTGTCAGCGCGCGCGAGGCGTTTAAGCGCGGTGACCTGAATGCATTACAGGAGATCCAGCAGAAGATCGGCACCTATATGTCCATCTATGCCATTGGCGAAGATTTTGTTACCACCATCAAGACGGTGGTGTCACGCAAGTTCGGTTACTGTACCGGCGTTTCACGCAGCGCGGGCGGTGAGCTGAACGAGAGTGAATGTCGCACGATTGACGAGGTGTTTGGTCGTTAAACGTAAAAAGCCCGGCAGCGCTAACGCTGACCGGGCCTCTTCCCCTTTACTTTCCTAAACTTACTTCACCGCTGCACGAATATCTGCTTCCGCCGCTCGCGCTTTCACCTTCTTCGACCATACGGAGGTAATGATCGGCACCAGGATCGACGTCACAATCACGGAGGTCGCCACCAGAGACGTCGCCGCAGGCGCCATGGGTTTAAACGCTGGCACCATTTCAGCAATCAGCACCGGCGTCGCTACCGCCGCACCCGCCGAGCTGGATGCCGCTACGCCCGCCGTACCGTCACCGCCGCCAATCAGTCGGTCGGCAATAATCAGCGGAATACCGGTAACGATAATTACCGCCACGCCCAGCAGGATACCCAACAGACCGGTCTGGGCGATGACGCTCAGGTCAATGGTGTTACCGAGCGCGAAGGCGAAGAACGGAATCAGTGTCTGCACTGCTTTGCTGAAGAATTCACGCAGATCCGGGTCCAGGTTACCCAATGTAAAGCCGACCAGGAACGGCAGCACCGCACCGACGAACACATGCGGCTCAAACGAAGCTATCCCGGCGGTACCAAGGATAATCATGGTCATCAGCGGGCCAGATTCCAGCGACATCAGGACAAATGCGCCCGCTTCTTCTTTAGTGCCGTACTGCTGCATGATGGAAGCGTATAGGCCGCCGTTGGTCATATCCATTGCCGCCACCAGCGCCAGCGTGGACAACCCGGCGAAGAATCCGGCTTCAACGCCATGCTCGGGAATGATCCGCGAGGCAATCGCCGCGACCACCCACGCCACGGCAATCTTCGTGACCACCAGCGTACCGGATTTTCGTAGTACCGTGCCGGTTGCGCTGAGTTTGATCGATGCTCCCATGCAGAAAAACCACACGGCCAGAATCGGCACCGTACCGGTGATCATTCCGTTGGTAAAGGAGCCGAAATATTTCCCCGCATCGGGTGAGAAGGTATGACACAGCGCGCCCAGGAACAAAGGGACAAGCATCATGCCACCAGGGATTTTTTCAATTGTGCGTTTTATCTGCATTTCCATCGCCTCAGGATGTAAAGATGAGTAAACGATAGACATTCATAGCACAAATTAAAGTGATCGAAACCACATATAAAAACAATGTTTCATTTTTAATGGATCGCTGTTTTTATTTTGATTTTGATCACAAAAAAAACCCCAACGGCGTCACCGATGGGGTTCTGATTGTCATGCCGGGAAGTGGCGTATCGCCTTACCCGGCCTACAAACGTCTTTATTTCTTCGCAGCAAAACGCGCCGCAGCTTCGTCCCAGTTCACCACGTTCCAGAACTCTTTGATGTAGTCCGGGCGACGGTTCTGGAATTTCAGATAGTAAGCGTGTTCCCACACATCCAGGCCCACGATTGGGAAACCGGAAGCGCCAGAAATAGCTTCACCCATCAGCGGGGAGTCCTGGTTAGCGGTAGAGACAACGGCCAGCTTGTCGCCTTTCAGCACCAGCCACGCCCAACCGGAACCGAAGCGGGTCGCGGCAGCTTTTTCGAACTCGGCTTTGAAGTTATCAACGGAACCGAAATCACGTTCGATAGCGGCTTTCAGGTCACCCTGCAGGGTGGTGCCCTTTTTCAGGCCTTTCCAGAACAGGCTGTGGTTAGCGTGACCGCCTGCGTTGTTGCGCAGTACGGTTTTCTTATCTGCCGGCAGTTGATCCAGTTTGCTGATCAGCTCTTCCGCAGACAGATTCGCGAATTCAGGCAGGTTTTCCAGCGCCGCGTTAGCGTTGTTAACGTAGGTCTGGTGGTGTTTGGTATGGTGGATTTCCATCGTCTGCTTATCGAAGTGCGGTTCCAGAGCATCGTAAGCGTACGGCAGGGATGGCAGTGTATAACTCATATTCATCTCCATAATAATCGAGCGGCTGGGTGTTAACGCCGCGTAAGCAGTTGGTTCATTATAGTTAATTAAATGATATTGAAAATGATTATCAATGCCGTACTTTTTTTGTGGGTTTATCCCTGCTCTTACCCACTGAATTCGGTGCATTTAAACTCAGCCGTCAAGCCTGATACATCTTTATAAATTCCTGGAAAGATCGATATGTGAAACAGAGTTTCAAAATCTTTCTTTCGGTGCCAAATTTTGCCTGCGTTGGCAAAATCAAAAAGGTTATCGTGACCCAGCGCAATTAGATTTCCGGCAAATTATTAAAATTGCGAGGGAATCATGAAGCAACCTGGTTTTATACGTCTGGCTACGTTGGCCTTACTCTCAACACTCTCCTTTTTCTCCCATGGCGAAACCGTTTTGCGCCTCGCTTATGCGGAAAACAGCCAGCCGGTGAAGGATGCACTGCATTTCTTCGGCCAACAGGTTGAAGAGAAAACGGGTGGCGATATCAAAGTACAGTACTTCCCGGATGGCCAGCTTGGCGGGGAGCGCGAACTGGTGGAACTGACGCAGGTCGGCGTGGTGGATATCACCAAAGTCTCCTCCGCGTTGATGGAGAGCTTTTCTCCCGCCTACGGCGTCTTCTCGCTACCGTATCTGTTTGCCAGCGTAGAAGAATATTACGCGGTAATGGACAACCCGACGGTGATGGAACCCGTTTATCAGTCCACGGCGGCGCAAGGCTTTGTTGGCGTGGGCTGGTACGACTCCGGGGCGCGCAACTTTTATATGAGCAAAGGCCCCGTCAAAAGCATTGAAGATTTGCGCGGGAAAAAGATCCGCGTAATGCAGAGCGAAACGGCCATTCAGACCCTCAAACTGCTCGGCGCGTCCCCCATCGCGATGAGCCAGGCGGAAGTGTATACCTCATTGCAGCAGGGCATTCTGGACGGCGCGGAAAACAACGAGTTCGCGCTGACCATCGCTCGCCACGGCGAAGTAGCGCGCTATTACACCTATGACATGCACACCCGCATTCCCGATATTTTGCTGATGAGCACCCTCACCCTGGAAAAACTGACGCCGGATCAGCAGCGCATCGTCAAAGCCGCGATTCAGGACTCCATCGAATTTGAAAAAGCCGCATGGGACAAAGAGATCGAAAAAACCCGGCAGGCCGCTGTGAAGGATTTCAACGTCGAATTTTTTGAGATCGATAAAAAGCCGTTCCAGGCAGCGGTGCAGCCCATCTACGAAAGTTTAAAAGCGAAGCCGCAGCTTTACGCGCTTTATCAGCGTATCCAGAACGCCAAAAATTAATCTGAACAGGAAATGAAGATGAACACATTCAGAAAGGGACTTGATGTGGTGCTCGGCAGCGTTTGTTGCCTGGTGCTGGCAATCATGGTGGGCATCTCCTGCTGGCAGGTGATCAGCCGTTATATTCTGGGCGTCCCCAGTACCATTACCGAAGAGATGTTACGTTTTTTACTGGTGTGGGTTTCCATGCTGGGGATGGCCTATGTCGCAGGCAAAAAGCAGCATATCAGCCTGACCATCCTGCTGGACAAAGTCTCCCCGGCGCTGGGTATTCCGATGGGCAAAGTGTATTACGCCCTGCCCTGCGCTGGCGTCCTGATCATCCTCTATGGCCTGTTGAATATCGCTGAATCTCTGAAAGCGCCCCATTCCGCTTCCAATGTCTCTGAATCTGCTCTGGAGAAATCTCATGATTGACCCCATTCTGGCGTCCTGCACGCTGATAGCCGTTTTTGTTGTTCTGCTGGCGATGGGTGCGCCCATCGGGATTTGCATTGTTATCGCCTCCTTCAGCACCATGATGCTGGTACTGCCGTTTGATATTTCGATGTTTGCCACCGCGCAGAAAATGTTTTCCAGCCTCGACAGTTTCGCCCTGCTGGCGGTGCCGTTCTTTGTGCTCTCTGGGGTGATCATGAACAGTGGGGGCATCGCCACCCGGTTGGTGAATTTTGCCAAACTGTTTACCGGCAAATTACCCGGCTCGCTCTCTTACACCAACATCGTGGGCAACATGATGTTTGGCGCGATTTCCGGTTCTGCGATTGCCGCCTCAACCTCCATTGGCGGTGTGATGGTGCCGATGAGCGCGCGTGAAGGTTACGATCGGAGTTTTGCCGCTGCGGTTAACATCGCCTCTGCGCCTACCGGTATGCTCATTCCACCCACAACCGCGTTTATTCTCTACGCGCTGGCCAGCGGAGGCACATCCATTGCTGCACTGTTCGCAGGCGGTCTGGTGGCGGGAGTGTTTTGGGGTGTCGGCTGTATGCTGGTGACGCTGGTGGTGGCAAAACGCAACAACTACCGCGTCTTTTTCACCGTGCAAAAGGGCATGGCGTTAAAAGTCGCGGTTGAAGCCATCCCCAGCCTGCTGCTGATTGTGATTATTGTCGGCGGCATCGTGCAGGGAATTTTCACCGCCATTGAGGCTTCCGCTATCGCCGTGGTGTATACGCTGCTGCTGACGATGGTGTTTTACCGCACGCTAAAAATCAAAGATTTACCTTCGATTTTACTGCAAACGGTGATCATGACTGGCGTCATTATGTTCCTGCTGGCGACCTCATCGGCGATGTCCTTCTCGATGTCGATCACCAATATTCCGGCGGCGCTCAGTGACATGATTCTGGGGATTTCCGCCAATAAGATGGTTATCTTGCTCGTCATCACCGTCTTTTTGCTGGTGATCGGCGCGTTTATGGACATCGGTCCGGCGATTCTGATTTTCACGCCAATCCTGCTGCCAATCATGACTAAACTCGGTGTCGATCCGGTTCACTTTGGCATTATCATGATTTACAACCTGGCCATTGGCACCATCACGCCACCGGTGGGTAGCGGTTTATACGTCGGGGCCAGCGTCGGAAAAGTAAAAGTCGAAGAGGTCATCAAACCGTTAATTCCGTTCTATGCGGCCATCATCGGTGTGCTGCTGTTAATCACCTATATTCCGGAACTGACCTTATTCTTACCGCGCCTGTTGGGCATTATGTAATTACCTTGTGCCTGATGACGCTTCGCTTATCAGGCCTATAAAAAAACCGGTTGCCTTGCAGGTAACCGGTAAAAGGGAATAAATAATTATGTGGTGTAAATTTAGAAGGTATAACCTAGCCCAACACGGAAACGCGTCTGGCGTTCATCGCTGTTACTGCTGACGGAAACATTACCCACCTCAACGAAAGGTGACCACTGGTCGATGATATAAGCGGTTCTGAAGTTATATTCATAGTTGTCTTTGCCGCCGTCATACAAATCGTATTTGTCGGCTTTCTTATAAATACCTTCGATCGTCCAGTCAAAGTTATTCCATTTATACCCTGCCCAGACGTCCATACGATTAATCGTATCGTCATCACGCACATCAGAAGAGCGACGGACGTATTCAAAACGATAGCGAGCGCCCAGCCACCAGCTTTCGTTTAAGGTCCAGTGGGCGCGGAAATACGGTTTATAGTTTGAGTAACCATCGCCGGTTTCCAGCACAAAACCCGGTTGCCATGCAACATCACCGGTTTTGAACTGATAGCTTAACGTATATTCGTTGCCCTGCGTTTCCAGATCGTTAAAGGCTTTATTCGTATCATCGCCACCGGATTTAGAAATGGCTTCAATGGCAAATCCAAAGCCGTTCGCAAAACGGTGCGAGATATAAGCACGGTCATAGTTTGCTTTGCTGTCATCAAGATATTCGTGACGAACATCGACATATACTGCGTGCGCACTTGTTACAGTAAGAGGTAATAGTAAGAAAAGAGCTTTTCTCATGGTAAGTTCCATTTAATTAAGATTTAAAACACTGTTTTAGTGAAGCACTGGAACAGTAATACGCAATTTTTGCTACGACAATATCGTCGAATGTCTTTAATTTAATTTTGAGAGTGCGTTCAAAAAGAAAAATAAAATAAATGAAATACCTATTCGCAACAAAATAAAAATAACACCATCTCATATGCAGCATTTATATAGGGATATTCTTAAGTGGCTATGCCACTGAAAAATAAGACATATTTTCGACATCAAAAACATAAATATTAAACGGAAATTCAAATAAATATTATATAGTCCGGTTTTATCGTTAAGATATTCCTCATTTATGTGGGAATGTGATCCGCTACGCGCTCTTCTTTGTATTATTGCCAGTAAACTAATCTCGTGTCGTTATTATTAAGGCGAAAGACGTTTTCACGGTTTTCTGCCAAAGGATAAGAAAGCAAAGTATATTACGCTGGCTGTTTCGACATTTTTAAAACGTGACCTTTATCACCCACTTAACGCGCTGATTGCCAGAAAGGATGAAACCACGGCAATCGTTAAAAGGTTATGCCGCTGCGCAATTTTTAAACTCATCACGTCGGAAGGGTTATACCGACGATAAAAACAATGAGGATTACGTGATGAGTAACGCGATTACGATGGGAATCTTTTGGCATTTGATAGGTGCGGCCAGTGCAGCCTGTTTCTATGCTCCGTTCAAACAAGTCAAACAGTGGTCATGGGAAACGATGTGGTCCGTCGGCGGGATCGTATCGTGGCTGATTCTGCCCTGGACCATCAGCGCTATGCTGCTGCCTGATTTCTGGGGCTATTACAGCTCCTTTAATCTCTCCACCCTGCTGCCTGTGTTCCTGTTCGGTGCCATGTGGGGCATCGGAAATATCAATTACGGCCTGACGATGCGCTATCTCGGCATGTCGATGGGCATTGGCATTGCAATCGGTATTACCTTGATTGTCGGCACGCTGATGACGCCGATTATCAATGGCAACTTTGATGTACTTATCCACACCGAAGGCGGAAGGATGACGCTGCTGGGCGTGCTGGTTGCGCTGATTGGCGTTGGCATTGTCACCCGCGCAGGCCAGCTCAAAGAGCGCAAAATGGGTATCAAAGCCGAAGAGTTCAACCTGAAAAAAGGGCTGATGCTGGCGGTAATGTGCGGCATTTTTTCTGCCGGTATGTCATTTGCGATGAACGCGGCGAAGCCGATGCACGAAGCGGCGGCGGCGTTGGGCGTAGACCCTTTATATGTCGCGCTACCCAGCTATGTGGTGATCATGGGCGGCGGTGCATTAGTCAACCTGGGCTTCTGCTTTATTCGTCTGGCAAAAGTCAAAGATTTGTCGATAAAAGCGGACTTCTCGCTGGCAAAATCGCTGATCATCACCAACGTTCTGCTTTCCGCGCTGGGCGGTCTGATGTGGTATCTGCAGTTCTTTTTCTATGCCTGGGGACACGCAAGCATTCCGCCACAGTATGACTACATCAGTTGGATGCTGCACATGAGCTTCTACGTGCTGTGCGGCGGCATTGTCGGTCTGGTGTTGAAAGAGTGGAATAACGCCGGAAGACGTCCTGTGGGTGTACTGAGTCTGGGCTGCGTGGTGATTATTATCGCCGCCAATATCGTCGGCCTGGGAATGGCGAGCTAATCGTTTTGGGTGCTGAGATGACGCCACTGACTGGGCGTCATCCCGGTTTCCCGCGTAAACACCACCGAAAAGTAGTTACTGTCCTCAAACCCGCACTGCATCGAAATCTCACTGATCATTAACCGGCTGTGCTGAAGGAGGTACTGTGCATGGCAAACCCGCACCTGCCGCTGGTACTGGTTGATGGTCATCCCGGTCTGACTACGAAACTGCTGGCGCAGCACACGCTCGCTGCACGCTTCCTGATCGCAAAACTTATCCAGCGCAAACGGCCGTTCCAGACTGCCCGCCAGCGCGGTGATCAGTTTATCCAACAACGTTTCGCTGGAGGTCGCCGTCATGCTATCGGTGGCATAGCGGTGACGTTTTAGCGTCATCACCAGTTGCCCAAACAGCAGTTCCGCCATCTCGTTGGCAAGCGGATCGTGGTGATTACTTTCATGCTCAAGCTGACCGATCACCTGGCGGGCCTGCGTCATTCCTGCGCTTCCCAGTCGCCAGTGAGGTTGTCTCTGGGTGCCGTTAAATCCGGGAATCGCACTCTCCCAGCCCAGGTTTAGCTTCAGTCGTTCCGGGCAGTAGATAATATTCTGTAAGACCAGATCGTTGACCGAGGTATAGGAGTGTTTATCTTCGGCGCGGATGTAAAACAGGTCGCCACGGGTGATGCGATACGGACGGTCATTCAGCACGTGCAATCCGTTGCCGCGCCAGACCATCACCAGCTCGCAGAAATCATGAGTATGCTCGGCAAAGACATTTTGCGGGTAGCGGTCAGCGACGGCGACAGCTTGTTTGTCACTCGCAAAAAAATCAGCTTTTAGAAGGACTAACTCATTCGCCACCAAATTCTTCCTTGCCGGATGGCGGCGTCGCCTTATCCGGCCTACAAATAACGTGACACGTAGGCCGGATAAGACGCTAAAGCGTCGCCATCCGGCATAACAATTGAATCATTACTATCAAATCTCGCGGCAAAAAACGTTGATACTATTCGCGTTACTGAAGTAAGGCATCGCGCCCCTGACGGATGTCGCGCGGTGACCAGTTAAACTCGCGGCGAAACAGCGTAGAAAAGTGGTTACTGTCGCCAAAACCGCAGTGATAAGCGATTTCCGTGACGCTTTGATCGCTGTGCCGCAACAGGTGGCGGGCTTTGATTAAACGCAGGCGATTCAAATAACGCTGCGGTGTCAGCCCGGTATGCTGCTTAAGCTGGCGGTGCAGCGTGCGCAGAGAAAGCGAAAACTGATCGGCCAGCGCTTCCCAGCACACCTCTTCGGCAAAATGGTCTTCCAGCCATGCCATCAGATGGTTTAACCGCGCGTCGTTGTTGGCTGCGCCTTCCATTAGGCTACTGCGACGTAACAGCACCAGCAATTGCATAAACAGAATTTCGCGGTTTGCCACCACCGACAGATCTTTCTCATCCCCGACCAGCTCCATCTGCGACACCAGTAAGCGTACCTGCTGAAGCACACTTTGGTTTACCCGCCAGTGGGAGGGATACAAGCCGTCCTGCTCCTGCGGCAGCAATTGGTTGAGCCCGGCAAGAAACTGAAACGCATCGGGGGACCGGTAGAGCACATTGGTCAGACACAGGTTGTCAGTATGTTCATACAAATGTCTGTCATGGTCGCGCACGAAACAGACCGTGCCGCCGCTGATGGTGTAAGGCTGGCCATTGAAAACGTGGATACCGGTGCCGTGTTCAACGATCACAATTTCATGGAAATCATGATGATGCTCGGGAAAGGCAGACTGAGGAAGTCGCGGTTCAATAGCCACAGGCGCGGTGCCTGATGGAAAAAAATCCACGCTATGCAGTACGGTCATCACGATCCCCTTTCAGAAGCAGTTGAACATGTCAGAAATAGTAATTAAGGGATAGTGACCTCACCTTAAATTTTTGACGTGAAAAGCGGCAAATACGGTCAATTTTTCAAGAAAGGCCGGGAAAGATCCGGAAATGCGGGTGGCGTCACATCAACCGACCTGGCGCTTATTACTGGAAACTGTGAACGCTATCACGTTCATCTTTGCTTTCTTGCCAGCGCCCAATTTGCGCTGTCAGTAGCAAGAAGGTGAGCCATTACGAGGTTTTCTAGACTGGTTTCAATGAAAATCAGAAGGACCTTGTTATGACTTTTCGTCATTGTGTCGCAGTCGATCTCGGCGCCTCCAGCGGGCGCGTTATGCTGGCGCGTTATGACAGTGAACGCCGCACCCTGTCGCTGCGTGAAATCCACCGCTTCGTGAACTGCCTGCAAAAACAGGACGGTTTCGACACGTGGGATATCGACAGCCTGGAAGACGCTATCCGCCTTGGACTGGAAAAGGTCTGCGATGAGGGCATCCGCATTGACAGTATCGGCATTGATACCTGGGGTGTGGATTATGTCCTGCTGGATAAGCAGGGCCGGCGCGTCGGCTTACCTGTCTCCTATCGCGACAGCCGCACCACCGGCATTATGCAGCAGGCCCAGGAACAGCTCGGCAAATGCGATATCTATCAGCGCAGCGGGATCCAGTTCCTGCCGTTCAATACCCTGTACCAACTGCGCGCGCTGGTTGAACAGCAGCCGGAAGTGGTGCCACAAGTGGCACATGCCCTGCTGATCCCGGACTACTTCAGCTACCGCCTGACCGGCGAAATGAACTGGGAATATACCAACGCGACCACCACGCAACTGGTCAATATCAACAGCGATGACTGGGACGAAACGCTGCTGACGTGGACCGGGGCAGATAAAGCCTGGTTTGGCCGCCCGACGCATCCGGGTAATGTCATTGGCTACTGGATTTGTCCGCAGAAGAATCAGATCCCGGTGGTCGCCGTCGCCAGTCACGATACCGCCAGTGCCGTTATTGCCTCCCCACTGCAAGACACACACAGCGCCTATCTTTCCTCCGGCACCTGGTCGTTGATGGGGTTTGAAAGCAGAACGCCTTATACCGACGACACGGCGCTGGCAGCGAATATCACCAACGAAGGCGGTGCGGAAGGCCGCTATCGGGTGCTGAAAAACATCATGGGGCTGTGGCTTTTACAGCGCGTTTTAAAAGAGCGCCAAATTACCGATCTGCCCGCGCTGATCGCCGATACGCAGGCGCTAACGGCCTGCCGCTTCCTGATCAATCCCAATGACGACCGCTTTATTAACCCCGCCGATATGAGCGCCGAAATTCAGGCCGCCTGTCGCGAGTCGGGCCAGCCGTTGCCGGAAAGCGACGCGGAGCTGGCGCGCTGCATTTTCGACAGTCTGGCGCTGCTGTATGCAGACGTGCTGGAAGAGCTGGCCACCCTGCGCGGCGAAGCCTTTACCCAACTGCACATCGTCGGCGGCGGCTGCCAGAACGCCCTGCTGAACCAGCTTTGCGCCGATGCCTGCGGCATTCGCGTGATGGCCGGTCCGATTGAAGCCTCAACGCTTGGCAATATCGGCATTCAGCTGATGACGCTGGACGAACTGAATAATGTCGATGACTTCCGTCAGGTGGTCACCGCGAACTACAACCTGACCACGTTTACCCCCAATTCCGACAGTGAAATTGCCCGCTACGTCGCGCAGTTTCACTCAAAACGACAGACAAAGGAGCTTTGCGCATGACCACTCAACTGGAACAAGCCTGGGAACTGGCGAAACACCGTTTTGCCACGGTAGGTATTGATGTCGAGGAGGCTCTGCGCCAGCTCGATCGTCTGCCGGTATCCATGCACTGCTGGCAGGGCGACGACGTAGCCGGTTTCGAAAATCCGGAAGGTTCGCTCACCGGCGGCATTCAGGCGACAGGCAACTATCCGGGCAAAGCGCGTAACGCCACGGAGCTGCGCGCCGATCTGGAGCAGGCGCTGAGCCTGATTCCGGGGCCAAAACGCCTCAACCTGCACGCTATTTATCTGGAATCTGACACTCCGGTTTCCCGCGATCAAATCAAGCCGGAACACTTCAAAAACTGGGTGGATTGGGCAAAAGCCAACCAGCTAGGCCTGGACTTCAACCCGTCCTGCTTCTCGCATCCGCTGAGCGCTGACGGCTTCACGCTGGCGCACGCTGACGACAAAATCCGTCAATTCTGGATCGATCACTGCAAGGCCAGCCGTCGCGTTTCTGCGTACTTCGGTGAACAACTGGGTACCCCGTCGGTGATGAACATCTGGATCCCGGACGGCATGAAGGACATCACCGTTGACCGCTTAGCACCGCGCCAGCGTCTGCTGGAGGCGCTGGACGAGGTGATCAGCGAGAAATTCGACCCGGCGCATCACATCGACGCCGTGGAAAGCAAGCTGTTCGGTATTGGCGCGGAAAGCTATACCGTCGGCTCCAACGAGTTCTATATGGGCTACGCCACCAGCCGTCAGACCGCACTGTGCCTGGATGCCGGTCACTTCCATCCAACTGAAGTGATCTCCGACAAGATCTCAAGCGCGATGCTCTACGTGCCGCGCCTGCTGCTGCACGTCAGCCGTCCGGTACGTTGGGACAGCGACCACGTCGTGCTGCTGGATGACGAAACCCAGGCGATTGCCAGCGAGATTGTGCGCCACGACCTGTTCGACCGCGTACATATCGGCCTCGACTTCTTTGATGCTTCTATCAACCGTATCGCTGCATGGGTCATCGGCACCCGCAACATGAAAAAAGCCCTGTTGCGCGCCCTGCTGGAGCCAACAGAGCAACTGCGTCAACTGGAAGCCAGCGGCGATTACACCGCCCGTCTGGCGCTGCTGGAAGAGCAGAAATCTCTGCCGTGGCAGGCGGTATGGGAAATGTACTGCCAGCGCCACGACACGCCAGTCGGCAGCGAATGGCTGGAAAGCGTGCGTGCGTATGAGAAAGAGATTCTGAACAAACGTAGCTAAGCCTTTTTGCCGGATGACGGCTTCGCCTTATCCGGCCTACGAAACAAGCCATTCCAGGCCCGATAAGCGCAGCGCCATCGGGCATTTAAGTAAACAGGACACAAGACTATGCAGACTATTACTGATTCCTGGTTCGTCCAGGGAATGATTAAAGCCACCTCCGACGCCTGGCTGAAAGGCTGGGACGAGCGTAACGGCGGCAACCTGACGCTGCGCCTCGATGAAGCCGATATCGCGCCGTTCAGCGCCGATTTCCACGCTACGCCGCGCTATATCGCCCTCAGCCAGCCGATGCCGCAGTTAGCCAATACGCCGTTCATCGTGACCGGCTCCGGCAAATTCTTCCGCAACGTTCAGCTCGATCCAGCCGCGAACTTAGGCGTGGTGAAAGTGGACAGCGACGGTGCGGGCTACCACATTCTCTGGGGGCTGACCCACGAAGCGGTGCCAACCTCTGAACTTCCAGCGCACTTCCTCTCCCACTGCGAGCGCATCAAGGCGACTAACGGCAAAGACCGCGTGATTATGCACTGCCACGCCACTAACCTGATTGCCCTGACCTACGTGCTGGAAAACAGCACTGAGCTTTTCACCCGCAAGCTGTGGGAAGGCTCTACCGAGTGTCTGGTGGTCTTCCCGGACGGCGTAGGCATTCTGCCGTGGATGGTGCCGGGCACCGACGAGATCGGTCAGGCCACCGCGCAGGAAATGCAAAAGCATTCGCTGGTACTGTGGCCGTTCCACGGCGTATTCGGCAGTGGCCCGACGCTGGATGAAGCGTTCGGCCTGATCGACACCGCCGAGAAGTCCGCAGAAGTGTTAGTCAAAGTGCTGTCGATGGGCGGTATGAAGCAAACCATCAGCCGTGAAGAACTGATCGCGCTGGGTAAACGCTTTGGCGTCACCCCGCTCGCCAGTGCATTAGAACTGTATTAATAACAACATCGCGCCCCGCTCACTGAGACGGGGCGAACTCTGTCACCTGCAAACAATCATCACCCCTATCCTGTGGAGTAAAAGCAATGAATATAAAGAAAAGCTTGATCCTCACCGTTGCCGCTCTGGCGTTGTCCGGTTCCGCTTTAGCAGAAGTCAAAATCGCCCTCGTGGCAAAATCCCTCGGGAATGGATTCTTCGAAGCAGCGAACGTCGGCGCGCAGGAGGCGGCCAAAGAGATAGGTGATGTCAAAGTGATCTACACCGGTCCCACCACGACCACCGCCGAGGCACAGATTGAAGTGCTGAACGGACTGATCGCCCAGGGCGTCGATGCGATCGCGATTTCGGCTAACGATCCGGACGCCGTGGTGCCGGTGCTGAAAAAAGCGATGCAGCGCGGGATCAAAGTCGTGTCCTGGGATTCCGGCGTAGCGACCGCCGGTCGACAGATCCATCTTAATCCGTCGAATAACGCGCTGATTGGCGAAACCAACGTCAAGCTCGCCGCCGACGCGCTGAAGGCGCTGAATGTAGAAAAAGGCGATGTGGCGATTCTGAGCGCCACGCCGACCTCGACCAACCAGAATATCTGGATCGCCGAGATGAAAAAGGTGCTCCCGAAATACCCGTCCATCAACCTGGTGTCCGTAGCCTATGGTGACGATCTCTCCGACAAGAGCTACCGCGAAGCGGTGGGACTGCTTAAGTCTTATCCGGACCTGAAGGTGATTGTCTCCCCATCTTCCGTCGGCATTGTGGCGGCGGCACAGGCGGTGAAGGATCAGGGCAAAATCGGCAAAGTCTATGTGACAGGGCTGGGCTTACCCTCTGAAATGGCGGGCGCGGTGAAGTCCGGGGCGTCGAAGAGTTTTGCCATCTGGAACCCGATCGACCTTGGCTATGCGGCAACGTATCTGGCAGACGATCTGGTCAAAGGCACAGCCACCAAAACCGAAGCCAATATGGGCAAGCTGGGTAAGGTGAAACTGGATGCCGACGGCAATGGCGCAATGGCTGAGCCGTTCGTTTACGATGCCAGCAACATTGATAAGTTCTCCAAAATCTTTTGATGCGATTTGTAGACCGGATAAGCGTAGCGCCATCCGGCAAAAGGCGGGTGGCGCTGCCGCTTACCCGCCCTACAAATTCCCCTGTCCAGGAGAACTATCATGACCCCATTGCTACAGCTTGCTGGCATCACCAAAATATTCCCCGGCGTGCGCGCACTGGAAAACGTGCAGCTCGAACTCTGGCCCGGCAAAGTGACCGCCCTGGTGGGTGAAAATGGCGCGGGCAAATCGACGCTGGTCAAAGTGATGACCGGCATCTATCAGCCTGACGAGGGCGAAATCCTCTATAAGGCGATTCCCATTCATTTGCCCCAGCCGGAAGCAGCACACAAAGTCGGCATTACCGCCATTCATCAGGAAACCGTACTTTTTGATGAGCTGTCGGTCACCGAGAATATCTTCGTCGGCCAGTATTTGTATAAAGGCTTGCTCAAAACACTCGACTGGCCGGAAATGCACCGCCAGGCAGCGGCCATCCTCACCCGCCTCGATGTGCAGATTGATCCGCACGCCACGCTGAAAACCCTGAGTATCGCCCAGCGTCATATGGTCGCGATTGCCCGCGCCCTGTCGTTTGACGCCCAGGTGGTGATCCTCGACGAACCCACCGCCGCGCTCTCTCAGCATGAAATTCTCGATTTTTATCAAATTGTTGAGCGCCTGAAGCAGGAAGGCAAAGCGATTCTGTTTATCTCGCATAAGTTTGATGAAATCTTTGAGCTGGCGGATCACTACACCATTCTGCGCGACGGCGTTTTTGTCAGTTCTGGCAATATTCATGAGATTAGTGAAGAGCGGATGGTGGCGCAGATGGTCGGCCGCGCCATTACCCAGACCTTCCCGAAAACGGCCTGCGAACAGGGCGAAACGGTACTGGAGGTGAAAGACCTCTGCCACCCCACCGAGTTTGCTCATATCAACTTCAGCCTGAAAAAAGGCGAAATTCTGGGCTTTTACGGACTGGTCGGCGCGGGACGCACCGAGTTGATGCAGGCGCTTTCCGGCGTGTCGCGTCCCTCTTCGGGACAAATTGTGCTAAACGGGCACGTCGTTCACTTCCACCAGCCCGCCGACGCCATTCGCGCTGGCATTGTCTGCGTACCGGAAGAGCGGCAGAAACAGGGCGCGATCGTGGCAATGAGTATTGCCGAAAACATCAGCCTGCCGCAGCTCAGTAAACTGAACCCGCACGGGGTGCTCAACGCCGTGCGCGAATGGCAGTTGGCAGATGAGTACGCTAAGCGCCTGCAGGTGAAAGCCTTTAGCTGGCGGCAGGCGGTGGAAACGCTCTCCGGCGGTAATCAGCAAAAAGTGGTGATCGGCAAATGGCTCGCCACTCATCCGGACGTGATCATTCTCGATGAACCCACCAAAGGGATTGATATTGGCTCAAAGGCCGCGGTGCATCAGTTTATGTCTGAACTGGTCGCGCAGGGGCTGGCGGTCATTATGGTGTCATCTGAGCTGCCGGAAGTGATGGGCATGGCCGACCGGATTATTGTCATGCACGAAGGGCTGATTGTGGCGGAATACCGCGCCGGTGAAGCCACGGCGGAGGCCATTGTCAGCGCCGCCAGCGGCATCGGTAAGGAGGCAGCATAATGTTTCAACGCCTGCTTAAACATCGCGAAGCGCTGCTGGCTGGGGTGATCATCCTGATGATCGCCGCGATCGGCAGTCGCGTGCCGTCGTTTATCCGTCCGGGCAACCTGGTGGAAATTTTTAACGACACCTCGATTCTGATCATCCTCGCACTCGGGCAGATGATGGTGCTGCTCGCCAAAGGGATCGATCTGTCGATGGCCGCCAATCTGGCCCTCAGCGGCATGATCGTCGCCCTGCTCAATTTCCACCATCCGGAGATCCCCGTCTGGGCATTAATGCTGCTGGCGACCGTGTGCGGCCTAGTCATGGGCGTGATTAACGGTCTGCTGGTCTGGAAGCTCGGCATTCCGGCCATTGTGGTCACCCTCGGCACCATGAGTATTTACCGGGGCATTATCTTTTTGCTGTCAAACGGCGGCTGGATTAACTCGCATCAGATGAGCGATGGATTTCTCGCCCTGCCCCGCTTCGCTCTGCTGGGGATGCCGGTTCTGAGCTGGTGCGCCATCATCGCGCTTCTTGGGGTGAGCTACTTCCTGCGCTACAGCCGGACGGGACGGGCGCTATACACCGCCGGCGGAAATGCCACTGCGGCTTACTACACCGGCATTAACGCCGGAAAAATGCAGTTTATCAGCTTCTGTCTCTCTGGCGCCCTCGCGGGTTTTTGCGGCTATTTATGGATCTCCCGCTTTGCAGTCGCATATGTCGATGTGGCTAACGGTTTTGAATTACAGGTCGTGGCAGCCTGTGTGATCGGAGGGATCAGTACGATGGGAGGCATCGGTCGTGTTCTCGGCTGCCTGTGCGGTGCGCTGTTCCTCGGCGTCATCAATAACGCGTTGCCCGTGATTGGCATCTCGCCTTTCTGGCAGATGGCCATATCCGGCGCAGTGATTGTGGTTGCCGTGCTGCTCAATGAGCGCAGCAACAAGCGCAAAGGTCGCTTGATTCTGCGTAATGCAGCGCTGGTACGACAAAAACAGGCGGTGTCCCATGAGTAAAGCGATGACATCTGAAGCGATAAAACGCGCTCCCGACACGCGCGCGGTCTGGCAGCGCCTGCTGTGCTGGGAAGGCTTTCTGCTGGCCGTCACGCTGGCAGTGTTTATCGTCAACGTACTGGCCTCACCCTACTTCCTCAATATCTGGAACCTGTCCGACGCGACGTTCAATTTCACCGAAAAAGCGATCATCGTGCTGCCAATGGCGATGCTGATTATCGCCCGTGAAATCGACCTCTCGGTGGCTTCGACGCTGGCGCTAAGTTCAACGGCAATGGGATTCTGTGCCGCTGCCGGCATGGACACGCCGCTGCTGGTCTGCATCGGGCTGGGAACCGGACTGCTGTGTGGGCTGTTGAACGGAATTCTGGTGACGCGGTTTAACCTCTCGTCAATTGTCATCACCATCGGCACCATGAGTCTGTATCGCGGCATCACTTATATTTTGCTCGGCGACCAGGCGCTGAACGCGTATCCGGAAAGCTTTGCCTGGTTTGGCCAGGGTTACGTCTGGGGGGCGCTGTCATTTGAGTTCGCGCTGTTCATCGTGCTGGCGATCGCGTTCGCGTTTCTGCTGCACAAAACCAACTTTGGCCGCCGGACCTATGCCATTGGCAATAATCCGGTCGGCGCGTGGTATTCCGGCATTAACGTCAAACGCCACAACCTGATTTTGTTCGCGCTGGTCGGACTGATGGCCGGGCTTGCGGCGGTGTTACTGACCTCGCGGTTGGGAAGCACCCGCCCCACCATCGCGTTGGGCTGGGAGCTGGCCGTGGTGACGATGGCGGTGCTGGGCGGCGTTAATATTCTCGGCGGTTCCGGCAGCATGACAGGTGTCATTATTGCCGCGTTCCTGATGGGGCTGGTGACCTTCGGCCTGAGCCTGCTCAACGTGCCGGGTATCGTGATGTCCATCATCATCGGCGCGATGCTGATTGTGGTAATTTCACTTCCGATTATCACCCGCCGAATTTTGCAACGAAGACGGATCTAAATGTCGGGTAACGCGATGTTTACCTGGCATAAATTCAAAGTAATCAAGGAGAAAATACGATGAGCTTTATGCTGGCACTTCCTAAAATCAGCCTGCACGGTGCAGGGGCGATTGGCGATATGGTCAACCTGGTTGCTAACAAGCAGTGGGGGAAAGCGCTGATTGTCACCGACGGACAACTGGTGAAACTGGGGCTGCTCGACAGTCTGTTCGCTGCGCTGGACGCACATCAGATGTCTTATCACCTGTTCGACGAGGTATTCCCGAACCCGACCGAAGCACTGGTGCAAAAAGGCTACGCGGCCTACCAGGATGCGAACTGTGATTACATCATTGCATTTGGCGGCGGCAGCCCAATCGACACCGCCAAAGCGGTGAAAATCCTGACCGCCAACCCGGCGCCGTCTACCGCCTATTCCGGCGTGGGCAAAGTGAAAAACCCAGGCGTGCCGCTGGTTGCTATTAACACCACCGCCGGTACCGCCGCCGAGATGACCAGCAACGCGGTGATTATCGATTCCGGGCGTCAGGTTAAAGAAGTGATCATTGATCCAAACATCATTCCGGACATCGCGGTGGATGACGCCAGCGTGATGCTGGAAATCCCGGCCTCTGTAACAGCAGCGACCGGGATGGATGCGCTGACTCACGCGATTGAAGCCTACGTTTCCGTGGGCGCGCACCCGCTCACCGACGCGAACGCGCTGGAAGCCATTCGTCTGATCAACCTGTGGCTGCCAAAAGCGGTCGATGATGGTCATAACATGGAAGCGCGCGAGCAGATGGCGTTTGGTCAGTATCTGGCAGGTATGGCGTTTAACAGTGCCGGTCTGGGCCTGGTGCACGCGCTGGCGCACCAGCCGGGTGCGACCCACAACCTGCCGCACGGCGTGTGTAACGCGATTCTGCTGCCGATCATTGAGAACTTCAACCGCCCGAACGCGGTAACTCGCTTTGCGCGCGTGGCGCAGGCAATGGGCGTTGATACCCGTGGCATGAGCGATGAAGCAGCCAGCATGGAAGCGATCAACGCCATTCGTGCGCTGAGCAAGCGTGTAGGTATTCCGGAAGGGTTCAGCCAGCTCGGCGTGACCAAAGAGGATATCGAAGGCTGGCTGGACAAAGCGCTGGCTGACCCGTGTGCGCCATGCAACCCGCGAACTGCCAGCCGTGATGAAGTGCGCGAGCTGTACCTGGAGGCGTTATGATCCGCAAAGCATTCGTGATGCAGGTGAATGCCGACGCGCACGAAGAGTATGAGCGCCGTCATAACCCCATCTGGCCGGAACTGGAAGCAGTGTTGAAAGCGCATGGCGCACATCACTACGCAATCTATCTCGATAAGGCGCGCAACCTGCTGTTCGCCACGGTAGAGATAGAGTCCGAAGAGCGCTGGAATGCGGTCGCGAATACTGAGGTGTGTCAGCGCTGGTGGAAGTTTATGCGCGACGTGATGCCCGCTAATCCGGATAACAGCCCGGTCAGCGCGGAGCTGAAAGAGGTGTTTTACCTCGAGTAACAGGCGGAAGTTGTAATATCGTAGGCCTGATAAGCGAAGCGCCATCAGGCAAAACTTCGCCGGATGGCGACGCTAACGCGTCTTATCCGGCCTACACGTCTGGACACTGTTTTAGCCCGGTAGGCGTCAGCGCCACCGGGCATTATCCTGGCCCAGGGCTGTTAGACTCAGTGTTCCAGCGCTAAATGTTGTGTTTTAGCGAAACCGTTATTTGGCACTAATAATAAGCCGATCGCTAACGACAATGTTGTCTCTTCATGTATTTGCTTCCCCTGAAATAAAAAATATTCCGCTTTTTACGGTATGAATTCCCACAAAGGAATAAAAAACAGTTAACTTAACTACTCTCTCTATTTAATAACACCTCGATTAAAACCACCAACGATGCATATTCTACCACGACAGTTAAACGAACGAGCCACACTATCATTTTGATTTCGAAGAGAAAATAAAAGGTTTTTCAGTTCGTAGGCATATAACCAAAGTGAGAGATTAACGACATATCATAAAAACAAATAAATATAATTTGTTCTACGCTATAATCCCGGATTATAGTTCAGCGTGGCCCTGATAAAACCCCGCTTTTATTATTTGATATGGATAATGTATGAAGCACTTCTTCTCGTGTCTCAAGGCAGACACCATCAAAGCGATATTTCTGGTTTGCCTTGCGGTGGGCGTGGTCGGGATGTCCTACGGCTCGCTGGCGATGGCCTATGGCTTCCCGGTGTGGGTGCCGTTTGTACTCTCCATATTTGTGCTGGCGGGCGCTTCGGAATTTATGTTCATCGGCATTGTTGCCAGCGGCGGCAATCCGTTAGCGGCAGCGGCCGCCGGTTTGCTGGTCAACGCCCGGCACGTGCCGTTTGGCGTGACGGTGCGCGATCTGGTCGGCACCCGCGCTGCTGGTTTTTTCGGCTGCCACATTATGAACGATGAAAGCGTCGTGTTTGGTCTGTCGCAGAAAACCCTGGCGCAACGTAAAGCCGCCTACTGGCTCTGCGGATTAGGTGTGGCGATCCTCTGGCCGCTCGGCACGATGCTGGGCACGGTAGTCGGGCAACTGCTGCCCGCGCCGGAAACCATCGGGCTGGATGCCGTTTTCCCGGCGATTTTGCTCGCGCTCGTCGTTCCGGCATTTAAAAACCGCACGACGCTAATTCGTGGTCTGAGCGGTGCCGCCGTGTCGCTCGCCGCCGTGCCCTTTGCCCCGGTCGGTATGCCGGTGCTGCTTTCGTTACTGGGTTTACTGGCGAGGAAAAAATAATGGGCGACATGACGCTGTTTATCCTCGGTATCGCGATTTTATCAGCAGGCACTTACTTAATGCGCCTCGGCGGGGCGAAACTGGGCAATCGTCTGGCGCTGTCAGAACGGTCGCAGGCCATGCTTTCCGACGCCGCGACGATCCTGCTGTTTTCCGTCGCCCTGGCGACGACTTTCTATGAAGGTGAACATTTTGCGGGAATGGCTCGCGTTCTGGGCGTGGCCTTCGCGGTGTTTCTTGCCTGGCGAAAGATGCCGCTTATCGTGGTGATTATTGCTGCGGCGGTTGTCACCGCGTTGTTGCGGCTGGCAGGTCTACATTAACCAATAATCTGATGAGTCAGGGATAGCACCTGGCTCTATATTCTATTTATTTCAATTATTATCATTCCCTCTGCATTTAAATATAAATTCTGGAAAGCAAAATCCAGACGATTCTTATCAAATGCAACCCAGCTACCCGCTACTGGAATAACGAGCCAGAAGCCAGGGCATTTACAGCCAATTCTTTTACGCTTAAATACCCCATCGTCATAATATATAGTTAAAAAATCACATTATTAATCATTCGATTTATTTAAAGCGAAATAACGCTATTTTCAAAGGGCAATATTTTCTCTATCTTAGGAAAAAACAAAATATTTACTTCACTCAGGAAAGAAATATCTCCGCTGATAACGTGAAAACAAGGACTATCTAAAGTGAAAAGATCCTTCACCCTTTCAAAATTAGCTCTGATACTGAGCATACTTCTTACCACAACATCCTGGCCTGCTTTTGCAGAATATAATAAGTCTATTAATAATGACGTTTTAAATGTTAGGGAGAACATTTTTGTCGACAGTTTAAATGTAGTTGAGAAGGAAGCCAATTATTACGGAGATGTCACGGTTAACAGTAACAAAGGGCCAAATCCTGTAGCCATGTCGATGTTTGGAATAGTTGTTGATGGTGACGCGGTACAGTTTCTTGGAAAGACCGCTGTCAATGTGGTCAGAAGTTTTAACCCGGATTATAACTTTTACCAAAATGTCATCGGGGTTTATCTGCGCGATCCTCTTCCATCACTTGGAGATACGCAGGGGAAACGTGTTTTCAAGGATTTAACCATCACCGGCCATCATGCCGCCTTCCCTGTTCCCGAAGGCGAAGGGCCGATTTACGGTATTTACTATTTAGGGGAAGTGGGCAATACCGATCTCTCGGTGCAGAAACTGAATATTGATCTCTCGGGGGCTTATATGGTGGAGGGCATTTCCCTGCGAGATTATTCAAGGCAGGGAACCTCAAAGTTCCGCTTTGGCGATGTCTATATGCAGCTTACAGGCGATAAAGACACGAGAATTAATGGCTTTGCGGTGTCGTACGATACTGAAATACAATCTGATGGCACATTTTTAGATTTCGAATGGGATCCAGATATTGTTGTCAATAATATCAATATCCAGACCATTGGCGGCAATTCTGTCACGCTATTAGATAATGTGACTGCCCGTTTCACAGGCAATGTTATCCTGGGTAGTCAGGCGGCATATGATGCTGCAAATGATTACGTCGCCATTTATGGTTCAAGTTTAACGCCACGTGCCACAAATATTATTGATAACAATCGATTTATGGCATGGGGAAGAATGATTGCCCGGAATAATTACGCAATCAATATTGTTACGGGAGATCATTCGTATTTCCATGGCCAAACAGGGTTGGGCTATGATCAAGGTTATCCGAAAGGAACGATTAACCTGACGTTAAAGGGAAGCAATAGCCGTTGGGACTTGGTGAGAAATTCCGAACTGACTAATCTGACGCTGAAAGATTCCACTCTGAATTTTATGCATGCTGTTGCCGACTCACAGGACAGCCCATCAATAACAGAGGCCGCCTGGTACAAGACGCTTACCATAGCAAACGATTATCACGGTGATAACGGCACGATCATCATGAATGCCAATCTGGGCGGTGATTATTCCTCAACAGACAAATTAGTGGTGAAGGGTTCCACCAGCGGTATCACCAATGTGAAGGTGAATAATATCGGTGGTAAGGGCGCGGAAACCATTAATGGGATCAGATTGATCACCGTAGAAGGGGCTTCTGAGGGGATCTTCAAACAGGTCGGGCGTATCGTTGCGGGCGCGTATGATTACGTGCTGCATAAAGGCAGCGACGCCCAGAACTGGTATCTGAGCAGTAAAGTCTCGCCGCCGGAGTCAGAGCTGATTGTTGAACCTCCGCCGGCTCCTTTACCACAACCCCAACCTCCCCAACAACCCGATAACGACGTTGACGGAATACGTCCAGAAGCCGCGCTATACGGCACTAACCTGGCAGCGGCGAATACCCTGTTTAACTCCCGTCTGCATGACCGTCTGGGTGAAACTCATTACGTCGATGCGCTGACTGGTGAGAAAGCGGTGACCAGCATGTGGTTGCGTAACGTTGGTGGACATACTCGTCAGCGCGACAGCAGCGGGCAGATGAACATCCAGAGTAATCGTTACGTGATGCAGCTTGGCGGCGATCTCGCGCAGTGGTGCAGTACAGAAACTGACCGTTTCCATTTAGGGTTGATGGCAGGGTATGCCAACCAGAAGAGTCGTACGAGAAACCAGCTTACTGGTCATCGCGCCCGCAGCACTATCAACGGTTACAGCGTGGGTTTGTACGGTACCTGGCTGGAAGATAACGATACCTACGAAGGCGCGCATGTTGACACCTGGCTGCAATACAGTTGGTTTAATAACACCGTTGCTGCAGATGAAGTGGCAAGCGAGAAGTATAAGTCGAAGGGGTTCACCGCCTCTGTTGAATCTGGCTACACCTGGAGGGTTGCGGAGTTAAGCGAGCGTAGCGTTTTGTACGTTCAGCCAAAAGCGCAGGTGACCTGGATGGGTGTGAAGGCGGACAATCACCGGGAAGTTAACGGTACCCGCGTTGAGGGTCGCGGCGATGGCAATATTCAAACCCGCATGGGTGTACGCCTGTTCGGCAAGGGTCACAACAAGCTGGATGACGGTAATGACCGCACCTTCCAGCCTTTTGTGGAAACAAACTGGATCCACAACACTAAAAACTTCGCTACGTCGCTGGATGACCAGAAGGTGAGCCTGGCGGGCAGTCGTAATATCGCAGAAGTGAAAGCCGGTGTTGAAGGGCTACTGACAAAAAACGTTGCGCTGTGGGGGAATATTGCTCAGCAAGTGGGTGATGAAGGCTACAGTGATGCTTCCGCGACGCTGGGTGTGAAAGCCTCGTTCTGATGACTTTTGCCTGATGGCGCTGCGCTTATCAGGCCTACGTGTTGTAGGCCGGATAAGGCGCTTGCGCCGCCATCCGGCAATGCCTGCTTATTTCAGCAGTTCTGCGGTCATGTGTACGCGGTTACCGGTGTAAGCCTGAGTAATTTTGTAATCACTTGCGCCAGCCTGTTCAGCCTGAGCAGCAATTTTTGCTTCTGCGCTTTCCAGCGTTGAACCGGTCGCGGTCACAGACTGAGCAGCGAAAGAACCGAAAGAAGTAGCGAGAGCGATAACTGCGACAAAAGTTTTGATGCTTTTCATGGTATAAACCCTTTAACTTAGTTGTTTGAGTAAGGCACCGTGCCTTTATGTAATAAATGATAGGCCGTTACTCATACAACTTAAAGCGGAAGGATTTGCCGTAATTATTCAAATAAATTGAATATTTGTTATTCAGCGATCAGCCGCTGCGGATGGGTGTAAATTGTCGCCCTGCCCGGCTTGCAGAACCCCACCAGCGTCAGATTGCAGCGCTCTGCTACCTCCACCGCCAGCGTGGTGGCGGCGGAAACGGCAAACAGAATTTCAACGCCGCACATTGCCGACTTCTGCACCATCTCATAGCTCGCACGACTGGATACCAGCGCTGCCCCCGGCTGCCAGCGTTCACCTTCCGTTGCACGACGCCCCAGTAATTTATCCAGCGCCACGTGGCGTCCGACATCTTCATGCCCGCCCACCAGTTCCCCGGACGGCATCATCCACGCCGCCGCATGCGTACAGCCGGTAAGTTGCCCGACGGGCTGGAAGTCCGTGAGATGCGTTAATGCGCGGTCAAGATTCGCCAGGTGAAAACGTTGGGTGAACGGCAGCGGCTGCACGGGTTTGCCGATGTCATTGAGCTGTTCCACGCCGCAAACACCGCAGCCGGTCCGACCGGCCAGTGCGCGACGACGCTCTTTCAGCCCCATAAAACGGCGGCTGGAGAGTTCGATCTGTACCTCCAGACCGTGACAGGAAGAGACCACCTCCATGCCAAAAATATCACGCGGGCTCTCAATGATGCCTTCCGACAGAGAAAATCCCATCGCGAAATGTTCCAGATCCTTCGGTGAGGCCATCATCACGACGTGAGAAATACCGTTGTAAACCAGAGCAACGGGGACTTCTTCAGCGACCTCGTCTGGTTGCGAATGTTGTAGGTCCCCACGCTTCCAGAGGTTAATTTGCCGATGACTGGTGACATTTATCACATTTTTGACTTCTTCTGGATGTATCTTATTCACTTTCATTTAACCGTATAAGAACACACATACCAACATTGTGGTATTCTGTCGCCACCCCCTCCCGGACGAGGGGAAACGACCCAATTCTGGACCTTTGCGGCGCCGTCCGCAAAGAAAAATAACAACCACTCCCTAAGCGCTTGTGAATACGAATGTGAAAGGGATGTGACAATGTCGAAATAGGAGCAAACCATGCAGGTCAGCAGAAGGCAGTTCTTTAAGATCTGCGCTGGCGGTATGGCAGGCACCACGGCGGCGGCACTGGGCTTTGCGCCCGGCGTAGCGCTAGCGGAAACACGGCAATATAAACTGCTGCGCACCCGCGAAACCCGTAATACCTGCACTTACTGTTCCGTTGGCTGCGGGCTGTTGATGTACAGCCTCGGCGACGGTGCGAAAAACGCCAAAGCGTCTATCTTCCATATTGAAGGGGATCCAGACCACCCGGTTAACCGCGGGGCGCTCTGCCCGAAAGGCGCTGGTCTGGTGGATTTCATCCACTCGGAAAGCCGCCTGAAATTCCCGGAATACCGTGCGCCAGGCTCAGATAAATGGCAGAAAATCAGTTGGGATGAGGCGTTTGACCGCATCGCGAAGCTGATGAAAGAAGACCGCGACGCTAACTACGTTGCGCAGAACGCGGAAGGCGTCACCGTTAACCGCTGGCTTTCTACCGGGATGCTGTGTGCTTCTGCGTCCAGTAACGAAACCGGTTTTTTAACCCAAAAATTCACCCGCGCGCTGGGTATGCTCGCGGTCGACAACCAGGCGCGTGTCTGACACGGACCAACGGTAGCAAGTCTTGCTCCAACATTTGGTCGCGGTGCGATGACCAACCACTGGGTCGACATCAAGAACGCCAACCTCGTCGTGGTGATGGGCGGTAACGCCGCTGAAGCTCACCCTGTCGGGTTCCGCTGGGCGATGGAAGCGAAAATTCACAACGGCGCGAAGCTGATTGTGATCGATCCACGCTTTACGCGAACGGCGTCGGTGGCCGATTTCTATGCCCCAATTCGTTCCGGTACTGACATTGCCTTCCTGTCAGGCGTGATGCTGTACCTGCTGACTAACGAAAAATATAACCGCGAATATACCGAAGCCTACACCAACGCCAGTCTGATCGTGCGTGAAGATTTTGGCTTCGAAGATGGCCTATTCACCGGCTATGACGCGGATGCACGCAAGTACGACAAAACCAGTTGGAACTACGAGCTGGACGAAAACGGCTTTGCCAAACGCGATACGACTCTGCAACACCCGCGCTGCGTGTGGAACCTGCTGAAACAGCACGTCTCCCGCTATACGCCGGACGTTGTGGAAAATATCTGCGGGACGCCAAAAGCCGACTTCCTGAAAGTGTGCGAGTACATTGCAGAAACCAGCGCGAAAGATAAAACCGCGTCGTTCCTGTATGCACTCGGCTGGACGCAACACTCCATCGGTTCGCAGAACATCCGTACCATGGCGATGATCCAGTTGCTGCTCGGTAATATGGGGATGGCAGGCGGCGGCGTGAACGCCCTGCGTGGTCACTCCAACATTCAGGGTCTGACCGACCTCGGCCTGCTGTCGCAGAGCCTGCCGGGCTACCTGACGCTGCCAAACGAAAAACAGCCCGATCTGCAAACCTACCTGACCGCCAACACGCCGAAACCGCTGTTGAAAGATCAGGTGAACTACTGGGGCAACTACCCGAAATTCTTCGTCTCGTTGATGAAGACTTTCTATGGTGACAAAGCGACAGCGGAAAACAGCTGGGGCTTTGACCTGTTGCCGAAGTGGGATAAAGGGTACGACGTCCTGCAATATTTCGAGATGATGAAAGAGGGCAAGGTCAATGGCTATATCTGCCAGGGCTTTAACCCGGTTGCTTCATTCCCGAATAAAAACAAGACCATTGCGTCACTGTCGAAGCTGAAGTACCTGGTCACGATCGATCCGCTCAACACCGAAACGTCCACCTTCTGGCAAAACCATGGTGAGTCGAACGATGTGGATCCGTCGAAAATCCAGACCGAAGTGTTCCGTCTGCCCTCCACCTGCTTCGCCGAAGAGAACGGTTCAATCGTTAACTCCGGCCGCTGGTTACAGTGGCACTGGAAAGGCGCGGACGCCCCGGGGATTGCGGTCACCGACGGTGAGATTCTGGCCGGTATCTTCCTGCGCCTGCGCAAGCTGTATGCCGAGCAGGGCGGCGCGAACCCGGAACAGGTTCTCAGCATGAGCTGGAACTACTCCACGCCGCACGAACCGGCTTCGGAAGAAGTGGCGATGGAGAACAACGGCAAAGCGCTGGCGGATATTATCGACCCGACAACGGGCGCGGTAATTGTGAAGAAAGGCCAGCAGTTAAGCTCCTTCGCACAGTTACGTGATGACGGCACCACCGCCAGCGGCTGCTGGATTTTCGCCGGTAGCTGGACGCCGGAAGGCAATATGATGGCGCGTCGCGATAACGCCGACCCGTCAGGTCTGGGGAATACCCTGGGCTGGGCGTGGGCGTGGCCGCTCAACCGCCGCATTCTGTACAACCGTGCCTCCGCCGATCCGCAGGGCAACCCGTGGGATCCGAAGCGCCAGATCCTGAAATGGGACGGCGCGAAATGGAGCGGGATGGATATTCCGGACTACAGCGCCGCCGCACCGGGCAGCGACGTCGGACCGTTCATCATGCAGCCGGAAGGGATGGGTCGCCTGTTTGCTATCGACAAGATGGCGGAAGGGCCGTTCCCTGAACACTACGAGCCGTTTGAAACGCCGCTGGGTACCAACCCGCTGCACCCGAACGTTATCTCTAACCCTGCCGCCCGTATCTTTAAGGGCGACGCCGAAGCGCTGGGTAAAGCCGATAAGTTCCCGTATGTCGGAACCACTTACCGTCTGACCGAGCACTTCCACTACTGGACGAAGCACGCACTGCTTAACGCTATCGCGCAGCCGGAACAGTTTGTGGAAATTGGCGAGACGCTGGCGAATAAGCTCGGTATTGCCCATGGTGACACCGTGAAAGTCTCCTCTAACCGTGGCTATATCAAAGCCAAAGCGGTGGTGACGAAGCGTATTCGCACGCTGAAAGCAGACGGCAAAGATATCGATACCATCGGTATTCCGATTCACTGGGGCTATGAAGGCGTGGCGAAGAAAGGGTTTATTGCTAACACCCTGACGCCATCCGTGGGTGATGCAAACTCCCAGACGCCGGAATTTAAGTCCTTCCTGGTGAACGTGGAAAAGGTATAACGGAGACGACTTATGGCTTATCAATCGCAAGACATCATTCGTCGTTCCGCGACTAACGGTCTCACCCCCGCGCCTCAGGCGCGGGACTTCCAGGAAGAAGTGGCGAAGCTTATCGACGTCACCACCTGCATCGGCTGTAAAGCCTGTCAGGTGGCCTGTTCGGAGTGGAACGACATTCGTGATGAAATCGGCAGCAACGTCGGGGTGTACGACAACCCGGCGGATCTGACCGCCAAATCATGGACGGTGATGCGCTTTTCGGAAGTGGAACAGAATGACAAACTGGAATGGCTGATCCGTAAGGACGGCTGTATGCACTGCGCCGATCCGGGCTGCCTGAAGGCGTGTCCTGCGGAAGGGGCGATCATTCAGTATGCCAACGGCATCGTCGACTTCCAGTCCGAGCAGTGCATCGGCTGCGGCTACTGCATCGCGGGCTGCCCGTTCGACGTACCGCGACTAAACCCGGAAGACAACCGCGTCTATAAATGTACGCTGTGCGTTGACCGCGTTACCGTCGGCCAGGAACCTGCCTGCGTGAAAACCTGCCCAACGGGCGCTATCCACTTTGGTTCCAAAGAGGATATGAAAACGCTGGCAGGCGAGCGTGTGGCGGAGCTGAAAACCCGTGGTTACGATAATGCAGGTTTGTACGATCCGGCCGGCGTTGGCGGTACGCACGTGATGTACGTGCTGCACCATGCCGACAAGCCGAATCTGTACCACGGCCTGCCGGAGAACCCGGAAATCAGTGCTACCGTGAAGTTCTGGAAAGGTATCTGGAAGCCTCTCGCGGCGGTCGGCTTTGCGGCGACCTTCGCAGCCAGCATCTTCCATTACGTCGGCGTCGGTCCGAACCGTGCGGACGAGGAAGATGACAATCTGCATGAAGAGAAAGACGAGGTGCGCAAATGAAAAGACGTGACACCATCGTGCGCTACACCGCGCCGGAACGCATCAACCACTGGGTCACCGCCTTCTGCTTCATTCTGGCGGCGGTGAGCGGACTGGGCTTTTTCTTCCCGTCCTTCAACTGGCTGATGCAAATCCTGGGCACCCCGCAACTGGCGCGTATTCTGCACCCGTTCGTGGGCGTTGTGATGTTTGCCTCGTTCATCATCATGTTCTTCCGCTACTGGCACCACAACCTGATCAATCGGGACGATATTTTCTGGGCGAAGAACATTCGCAAGATTGTCGTCAACGAGGAAGTGGGCGACACCGGACGGTATAACTTCGGTCAGAAATGCGTTTTCTGGGCGGCGATTATCTTCCTGGTGCTGCTGCTGGTCAGCGGTGTGATTATCTGGCGTCCGTACTTTGCGCCTGCGTTCTCCATTCCGGTGATCCGCTTCGCGTTAATGCTGCACTCATTTGCCGCCGTCGCGCTGATTGTGGTTATCATGGTGCATATTTACGCCGCGCTGTGGGTGAAGGGCACAATTACCGCAATGGTCGAAGGTTGGGTGACACGCTCCTGGGCGAAGAAACACCACCCACGCTGGTACCGCGAGGTTCGCGAAAAGCAGGATAAGACCCAGCCGTAACCCGCTCCTCGTTTGTGGTTAACAACATGGCGCCGACACCGGCGCCATTTTTTTGCCTTAACGGTTCGGTTTTGACAACTTTTTGACAACTTATTACAGATATCAGACCAACTGGGGTGCAGGTCGCTGAAGAATGGAGTCGATTCTAATGACAAGGAGACGTACCGTGAATCTTAAACATCTGTTTGCCGCCCTGACGCTGGGTCTGCTCGCCGCGTCCGCGAGCGCATACGCCGAACAGCCAGCCCCAAAAGTGCTTATTAAATCGGAGCTGGCCTCCCCGGTGGTACTGGAAAACTCGCAGGATAAAAACTACCTCAAAGTGTCGCTGACGGGGTTTCCGCTGAACACCGCTAAGCGCAGCCCGATAAACCTCGCGCTGGTGATCGACCGTTCCGGCTCGATGGGTGGCGACCGTATCGAACAGGCCACCGAAGCCGCCGTAATGGCAGTAAAGACCTTGAGCGCTCAGGACACGCTCTCGGTGGTGATTTACGACGACGTCGTGGATGTCATCGTGCCAGCGGCGAAGCTTGATAATAAAGCGAAGGTGATAAGCCATATCCGCGAACGGCTGACTGCGCGCGGCGGCACCGCGCTATTTGCAGGCGTCAGTCGCGGCATTAAGGAAACCAATAAGTTTCTCGATAAAGCGCACGTCAATCGTATTATTTTGCTTTCCGACGGGCAGGCGAACGTTGGCCCCTCCTCCACCAGCGAACTGGCAGAACTGGGAAAAATCGCCGCGCGTAAAGGGATTGCTATCACGACGATGGGCATTGGCGAAGGGTACAATGAAGATCTAATGGCGGCGATTGCGCAATACAGCGACGGCAACCACGTGTTTGTGCAGAACACCGACGCGCTGGAAAAAGCCTTTGCCCATGAATTTGGTGATGTGATGTCGGTGGTCGCGCAGGATGTGGTGGTGGAAATCAACGTCGCCGACAACGTAAAGCCACTGCACCTGTTGGGGCGTGAAGGGCACATTCGCGATAACACCGTCACTGTTAAGCTGAACCAGCTTTACGCCAACCAGGAAAAATATGTCATGCTGGAAGTGCTTCCGGCAAAAGGCCGCGCCGCGCAAAGCAAGCCGCTGGCGGAGGTGAACGTGCGCTATGACAACCTTGCCACCCGTCAGAAAGATCGCTGGGAAGGGAAACTGGCCGTGCAGTACACCGCCTCTGCCAGCGACGTGCAAAAAGCGCTGGTGGAAGATGTGGTCGTCGACTCGGCGATTCAGAAGTCAGCCATTCAGAACGAACAGGCGTTACAGCTGATTGACGAAGGCAAAATGGATGAGGCGAAAGCGGTGCTGCGTGAAAGCGCCAATGAGCTCAGCGCGCTGCCGCTCACGGCACCAGCGCCGATGATGAAAGCCCAGGAAAGCGCGGAAGAAAATCTTCGTCTGCTGGAAAGAATGGAGAGCGAAAGCAAAGAAGCTTCACGCAAGTCGCTGAAAGAAAAAAGTTATAAAACCAAAAACCAAAGTTCGAAGGCGAACTAATCCACAAGGAGCGCTGGATGTTCAGACGCAAGCTGATTTATCTCCTCATCACTGTGATGTTTTTCATCCTGCTTGCGTATCTGGGCGTCCGCACTCTGGAGCATGAAGTGCTGCTACGACAGCAGCAGACACAAACCCTGGCAAAGGCACAAACCGCCCGCGTGGCAGCAGAGATAGAAAATGTCCTTCTCCAAAAGGCCTCGCGTCTGCATGCCATCAGTGTTTTTGTCGATCCCAGCGACTCTGCTGGCCTTAGTGTACTCAAAGACACTGACAGCGATATTGCTGACGTTTTTATCTTGCGCAAAAATCAACTGCTCTATCCCGATGAACATCAGTCGTTGAGTAATGAAGAGAAAGAGTGGGTGCGCCAGCTGACCCCACTCGTCAACGATCCCAGCCAGCTTGCCAGCCATATGCCACATAGCGAGCAGGAAACGCCGCAGGCGGGATGGTTCATCAGCCATGAAACTCAGGAACCTATGCTGATTTACTGGCGGCAAAAGGGAAACGCCCTCATTGGCTTTAGACTTTCTTACGTTCAACTGATGATGGATATCGCCAACGGCGTTCAGGCAAGCCCCACCGAACCCCGGCAGGTTGTTCAGGTCACTGAAAATAGCCGCCAGCTTTATCAGAGCGGCCCGGCGGATCTGCGCACGTTGACACTTCAGGACGCTCAAACGCTGCCCTACCCGCTCGCAACGTGGCAAATCAGGGTCTATGGCGTGAATACGTCGCTCTGGCACGTCTGGCTTTGGGGGAGCGCACTCATTGCCCTGCTGCTGACTGCCGTCGCGCTACTGGGATTCTCACTGTGGCGGGAATATACCCTCAGTGCGCGTCGGGCACGCCAGCAGGTTGATTTTGTCAGTCAGGTTTCCCACGAGCTAAAAACCCCACTGACCAACATTACGCTGTATGCCGAATTGCTGCGTGAAGGGCTCGACGATGATCAAACGCAAGAGCTTCGCTATGTTGATGTGATTACCCAGGAGGGCCAGCGCCTGTCCCGGCTTATCCAGAACATCCTGACCTTCACCCGAACGCCAAAACTGCATATCCAGCAGATCGATATTTCACAGCTGATCGCCGAGATTGCGCAGATCTTCACCCCTGCGCTCCAGGCGAAAGGTATCGTGATTCACATAACCTGTCCTGATAATCTAATTTTTTGCAGCGATCGCGACGTGATCACCCAAATTGTCAGCAACTTTTTAAGTAATGCCGAAAAATATGCGGCGCAGGGAAAGCGCGTGGATCTGACCGTACAAACCACCGAAGATGACGTCGATATCGCCGTTCGCGATTATGGCCCCGGCATTGCTGAGAAAGAGCTGAAAATGATCTTCCGTCCCTTTTACCGGGTGAAATCCTCCATCACCGAAGGAGTTTCTGGTACGGGCATCGGCCTGACTATCGCCTCTCAACTGGCTGCCCGCCTGACTGGCCGCATTGAGGTTCAGCCGGAATATCCCGGCGTGCGGTTTACGCTAAAATTACCTCGGGGATGAGAAGATGAAGATACTGATTGCTGAAGATGATGCCCACATTCGGCAGGGTCTTGTGGATGCGCTGGCGCGCGAAGGCTATACGCTGCTTGCCACGCCTGATGGCCACGCAGCGCTGGAAAGTTATCACCGCGACAGACCAGATTTCGTGCTTCTCGACATTATGATGCCGGAAATGGATGGTTACTCCGTCTGCCGGGAAATCCGCCGCCACAATGAGCACATCCCGATTGTGTTTCTCTCCGCCAAAGATGAAGAGATCGACCGCGTCGTGGGGCTGGAACTGGGTGCGGACGATTACATCAGTAAGCCGTTTGGCATTCATGAACTGCGGGCGCGCATAAAAACCATCGCCCGGCGTTGTTTAAACCAGCAAGCTGCCCAGCCTAATCTCAGCTTTGCTTTTGGCGATCTCACCGTGCTTCCTAACGAGCTGTGCGCCTGGCGCGATGAACAGCGCTTAGAACTGACCCTGCGCGAAGTGAATATTTTGCGCTGCCTGGAACGGCATAAAAATCAGGTTGTCACGCGTGACATGTTGTTTGATGCCGCATGGGGATATGACTATCTCCCTAACAGTCGCACGCTGGATCAACACATTTCCCGGTTACGTAAAGTGATTGAGCGGGATGCAAATAACCCTCAGCTAATCCGAACGGTGCATGGCCTGGGCTATCGATATCAGGTATCGTGACGCACACTTTGCAATGTCATGGGTTATCCCGCAGGCCGATTGCGGTTATCATGAAGACATTCACCAGAACGGGCGCGAGATGCCCGTGATAATCAGGAAATGATTAAATGAGCATTCGTATCATCCCGCAAGATGAGCTGGAAAAAAGCGAGAAACGCGCGACGGATATGATCCCACCGTTACTATTCCCCCGGCTCAAAAATTTATACAACCGCCGCGCCGAGCGTCTGCGCGAACTGGCTGAGAGCAATCCGCTGGGTGATTACCTGCGCTTTGCTGCGCTGATCGCCCATGCGCAGGAAGTTGTGCTGTACGACCATCCGCTACAGATGGACCTCACCGCGCGCATTAAAGAAGCCAACGAGCAGGGTAAACCGCCGCTGGATATCCACGTTCTGCCGCGCGATAAGCACTGGCAGAAACTGTTGCATTCGCTGATTGCCGAGCTGAAGCCGGAGATGAGCGGCCCTGCGCTGGCAGTGATTGAGAATCTGGAAAAAGCCTCAGAACAGGAGCTTGAGCAGATGGCCAGCGCACTGTTTGCGGCGGATTTTGCCTCTGTCAGCAGCGATAAAGCGCCGTTTATCTGGGCTGCGCTCTCGCTTTACTGGGCGCAAATGGCCAGCCTGATCCCAGGCAAAACCCGCGCGGAATATGGTGAACAACGCCAGTTCTGCCCGGTGTGCGGCTCAATGCCCGTTTCCAGTATGGTGCAGATTGGCACGACTCAAGGTCTGCGCTATCTGCACTGTAACCTGTGCGAAACCGAGTGGCACGTAGTGCGCGTGAAGTGCAGCAACTGCGAGCAGAGCCGCGATCTGCATTACTGGTCGCTGGACAACGAGCAGGCGGCGATTAAAGCCGAAAGCTGCGGCGACTGCGGTACCTACCTGAAGATCCTCTATCAGGAAAAAGACCCGAAGGTGGAAGCCGTTGCTGACGACCTCGCCTCACTGGTACTGGACGCGCGAATGGAACAAGAGGGCTTCGCCCGTAGCTCCATCAACCCGTTCCTGTTCCCGGGCGAAGGGGAGTAGTTTTTTCCGCTATGCCGGGCGGCAGTGGTCGCCCGGTTTATAATTGGTACGGTGTGATCACTCCTGGGAACCTGGCAAAATCTGTCGTATTGCGCGTCACAAGTTCAAGGCAGAAATTATCGCCCCAGGGCAGAGATCACATGCTGCGGGTCGTTAGCAATCGCCCGTAATAGGGCTTTTGCTGGGCCAGTAGGAGAACGCCTTCCCTGCTCCCAGTTGCGCAAGGTATCGACACTTACAGAAATCAAATCCGCAAACTTCGATTGCGATAACCCAGATGCCTGACGAATTTCTTTTATTTTCATCGCATCTATATGAAAAGTTCGTGAAGGCTGGCGGTTTCCTTCGATGATCTCGTTCATTTGCGTCATGCTATTAGCAAGCCGCTCAAAGAGTGCCTTTTCCATTTACCACCTCTCATTCAAAAGCCGGAGAACTGACTTTTCCTGCTGGGTCAGATCATCCTTCAGACCTTTTCGATAAATCAGCAACAAGCGAATTTCTGTTCTCTGGTGTTGATAAAAATCATTGTAAATTAAGACGTTGTTTTATTTTTGCGAGACACTTTCCAGAAACCGGACCCGTGATTACGTGCCGTATTTTGCTTAATCCATTAAACCCAATACGGCTATTGAAATCTTATCCTTACTCTTCCTCATTGCCGCCTTCGACATAGGGTCCGAAGGGTTTGGCGGGCAGGACGATATAAATCCCCTCAAATATCGCGCCAGTAGTCTCGTCGCCCAGTAGCTCTACCTGCAACTGTACGCGTGCTTTTTTCCCACGCGCCAGACGATCGAGATCGCCGCTCAGCGACCCCAGATCGGCAACCGCACTCGGCCTGCCGCTGATCGGTTTGCTATAGCGGATATGCGCATCGGCCAGGATGATAGTGCCACCCAGATGACGCTCGCGGAGCATCAACCAGATCAGCCCCCAGCCGGTCAGCGTTGCCAGCGAGAACAGGCTCCCGGCAAACAGCGTGTGGTGCGGATTTTGATTGCCCGTCTCCGGCATCGTGGTAATAAATTTTTGCCCGGTGTACTGCTGAATGCGTACACCCATTTTTTCGCTCAGCGGGATATGCTCATACCACGCCTGCTGAAGCTGCCCGCACCAGTCGCCGCGATGCAGAATATCATCGAGGGAGGCAATCGGTTTGATCATCAGGAAGTGGCGAACCGGCGTGGTTTGCGGGGTGGTGATTTCACCCTGATTGATAAAGCCCAGTTTGGCAAAGAATTCCACGGCGTCTTCACGGGCGCTACAGGTGACCCGCTTGACCCCTTCCTGACGCGCAACAGACTCCAGCGTCATCGCCATGAGTGTCCCCAGGCCTTTGTCCTGCACCGCGGGATCGACGGCCATAAAGCGGATGGACGCCTCGTTATCGGCATTGATATACAGTCGCCCGACGGCGACCAGGTTCCCCTCTTCGTCCACAACCATCTGGTGATGTGCCATGGCATCCCAGGCATCGCGCTCTGAGCCTTTCGGTTGATGCAACGGTTTACGCAGCATTTCCCAGCGAAACTGATAGTAACGCGCTAATTCTTCTTCTGTTTGCGGTACTCGAAGGTGATACATAGCTGTACTCTCTCTTGTTACCCGCGACCACCCCGGAAGTTGGTTCATACCTGTAACCAAAACGTCACGGGGCCATCGTTCACCAGAGCGACCTGCATGTCCGCAGCGAAACGCCCGGTTTGCGTGTTCATTTCCTGCTGGCGGCAGCGGTCGACAAAATAGTCATACAGGGCTTCGGCGCGATCCGGCGCTGCCCCTCTGGAGAACCCCGGACGCATGCCGCGCTCCGTGTCTGCCGCCAACGTAAATTGTGAAACCACCAGCACGCTCCCTCCCGCCTGCTGCACATTCAAATTCATCTTGCCGTCGGCATCGCTGAAAATACGATAGCCGAGCACGCGCTCGCACAGGCGATTCGCTTTCTGCTCGTCGTCATCCTTTTCGACGCCCAATAACACTAAAAGTCCGGAGCCAATTTCACCCGTCACTTCGCCCTCCACGGTGACGCTGGCACGGGTTACGCGCTGTATTAATGCAATCATGGTTGGTCGTCGTCTTCTTGTTCTGCGGCTAGTTTGAGTTTACGGTATTCCCCGAGAGTGACAGTTATTTCCGCGCCAAGCAAGACGATACACCACGTCCAGTACACCCAGACGAACAAAATGGGGATCACCGCTAATACGCCATAAATGAGCTGATATGAAGGGAACATGGTGATATAAAGCGCGAAACCTTTCTTTCCCGCTTCGAACAGAACCGCCGCGACAAACGCGCCAACTATCGCATCCCGGTTGGGCACCCGCGTCGTGGGAACAATACTGTAGAGAAGCCAAAATGAGAGCCAGGAGAGGATCAGCGGAAAGAGCCGCAGTATGTCATCTATCACCGTATTGAGATCGCTGGCCCAACGCAGTGAGAGCAAATAGGAACTGATGGCAAGACTCGCTCCCGCCAGTAGCGGCCCGAGCGTCAAAATCATCCAGTAAACTGCAAATGAGTAGATTTTTGGACGCTGGCGCTTACTTCGCCATATCGCATTGAGGGCGCTATCAATGGCATACATCAACAGCAGCGCGGTGACAATCAGCCCGCATGCGCCTACCGCCGTCATTTTGTTGGAATTGGCAACAAACTGCTCGATATAACGCTGGATAACATCGCCCGTTGAAGGAATAAAGTTGGCAAAAACAAAGTGCCGCAACTGCACGCTGACATCGGCAAACATCGGAAAGGCGGAGAAAAGCGCAAAGACGACGGCAATCAGCGGCACTAACGAGAGTAACGAGACGTAGGCAAGGTTCCCCGCCAGCGTCGTCATGTTGTCCTCATTAATACGCTGCCATAATAGCCTCAGCCACGCCCAAATCGGGCGCGTATGATGTCTGGCTTTTTGGTGCACGTTTTTTAGCATAACAACTTCGCGAAATAGTCAGGGATAGTGGTTTTATCAACAACCAGAATACTGGTGATCCCCAACTGGTTAGCCCCTTCTATATTATCGACGTTATCGTCAAAAAAGACCGCGTCGCTTGGGGAAAAACCTTCCTGTTGTAGAACATGCTGGTAAATCCGCGCCTCCGGCTTACGCATGCCGAGATCCTGCGATAAATAAATATGGTCTGCGGCCTGGCGAATCTCCGGGTATTCTTCTGGCCAAAAGGTGGTGTGCAGTCTGTTGGTGTTCGACAGCACCACCACGCGATGCCCCTGCTCACGCAGTTTGTGCATGATGTCGATAACATCATGACGCAGGCCGACAAAAATAGCCTGCCAGCCGTGGGAAAATTGCTCATAGCTTAGCGAGATGTCCATCTCGCGGCATAGGGCTTCAGCAAACGCTTCATCGGTCATTTCGCCGCGCTCGTGCTGATGGAAGGCATCGCCCATGGTAAAACTTTGCTTTAACGATGCCAGGGGCACACGGCTCAGATCGCTCCAGGTACCCAACACGCGGTTGAAGTCGATATCAACAATCACATTACCCAAATCAAAGATATAGAGCATATTCATCCCCTTACTCGCCGTGGATGAATAACTGTAGCGGGAAAGCAGAGGTTTGACTATGCGTCACTCCGGGAAAGATGAATGAAAAAGGCGATGCTATTTCAGCATCGCCTTGTCCTGGTGTGGCCTTCGCCGGATAACTGCTTGCGCCTTATCGGTTCAGGAGCCGTTCTTTTTAGAAGCTATATTTCACACCCACCATTGCGGAGGTGTCACTGTAGCTATTGTCGCCCATTTGTTGCGCCACGTTACCCCACATTTGCAGACGTGGTGTAATCTGGCCTTCAACACCCACCTTCAGCTCACCAATATTACGGGTTCCACGCATTTCATCTTTGATAGAACCCATCTGTACCGCCTGGTTATCGGTATTGTGGATCCAATTCGCTTCAATAAACGGCTGGAACTCACGACCTTTACCTTCATCCTTCGTCGCATGGCCTTTCAGGTAAGCCTTCACGCCAAGACGCGTCATCAGATTGCTGTCGGTGTTGTCTTTGACCACTGCGCCCGTTTTATCACGGTGCGTATCGGCCTGAACGTCCATCCAGATAACCTGCGCTTTCGGCTGGATCCAGTAAGTCGCGTTTTCACTTTCACCGACCAGGAAGCTGTAACCCCCTTCGATGGATGCGGTAATACCGTCTGATTTGTAGCTGTCGCTGGCCAGATAATCGCCTTTAACGGTGTTATCGAACCAGTTGTACAGCACCCAGCTATCCAGATAGGTACCGGACTTATCGGCTTCGTTAGCATACCAGGTGGCATACAGACCCACGCTATAACCATCTACCTGACCACGGGAAGCGTAGTGATTACGATGGTTGGTAGTTTTGTTTTTCTCGTTAGCGTAACCGGCCATTGCGCCCAGATGCCAACGGTCAAGGCCGTCGCTGGACCACTGCGCCAGATCGCCGCCAATTTGCAGCACGTAGCGGTTAGCGGTGGTTTTCAACTGGCCGCTGCTGTCCGTAAAGCGAGTATGTCCGCCCTGGTTACGCATCCACATACTGGTGACTTTTTCTTCACCGGTCAGCATGTCGGTATACTGTGTTTCACCCAGACGATCGTGCAGACGGGTGATGAACATGGTATTGGCCGCGTAGTTGTTCGCCAGGTAGCTACCAAACTCCGGACGATAATTCGACTCAGACGGTGGTGGCAGCGGCGTATACGGGGCTGGCGGTCCTGGCGGATCGATCGGGTCAACCGGATCTGGATCTGGCTCAGGTTCTGGATCTTCCGGCGGATCAACCGGTGACAATTGGCTGGTCAGATACCAGTCCTTCTCTTTTTTCACGACGTCATAATCGTAGCCGCCGGCAACAATACGTCCTGCTTTGGCGAAGGTACCGTCAGAATTACCGGCAACCTCAACGATTTTAATCCCTTCAACGGTCTGCTCGCCCACGCCACCAATATTGTTAATGCCAACGTTGGTGTTCCCGGACGTATCGCCTTTAACAATCAGTTGATCGGTTAAAGACCCGTCCCCTTCAAGTACCGTGTTCAGCACTAACAGCGCATTGGTACCGATGTAGTTGCCCATGACGGTCAGCTTTTTGAAGGTGCCTTCATCGTCGCGAGAAACCCCCTCAGGGCTGTAACGCAGCGTGGCCTGGTCCATTGTCAACGCAGAGACTGTGGAGTTTCCGGTCATCGTCCATTCGCTGCTGGCACCCTTCATGTTTAAATTCAGGGTTCCGTGTGTAGAAACTGTAGCGGATTGTTGAGAGGAGTCGGCACTACCGACAAACTGACTGCCGTCTTCCATCGTCAGGTCGATGACGCCAGTACTGCGCGCAAGAAGGTTACCCTTAATATTATAAACACCAGAGCTTGCGGTATCCGTAGCCGCATCCCAGGAGCGAATGACCCCTCTGGAGGCGCTCATCGCAAGAGAATTGGTCCCCGTCACTTCAATGGCCGTATCCCCACCGAGGTTGACCGCAGAGTAATCAGTGCTGGCATAAGCATAGATGCCTGTCGCCCCATTACCGGTTGTGGTGATCTCAACGTCGTTGAGGTTGACTGTGCCTTTTCTTCCCGCATACACGCCATACGCACTTGAACCCGCAGTGGTAATTTTCGCGGTGCCGCCAATCGTGACATCACCGGTTCCTGCCGCGCTGCCTAAAATGTCACCAATGTCTTTACCCGCATAAATCCCGTACCCGGAGTTCGCGCCACCGTTACCACGGGTGGCCATATCCGCATCCCCATGAACAATGATTGAAGATCGGGCGCTGGCGTTTGCTCGCGATATATTTGCGCGAAGCCCCATGCCGTTTGCCGCATCAACTCTCACATTACCGCTCACTTCTACAATCGAGGAGGCGCTTGTCAGTTCACGTCCGAGGTTAATACCGTCTGAACTTGTTCCAGTGGTAATAATAGAGATATTGTCAGCAACCAGTTTACCCCCGGCGTTTTTAGAGTGGATACCATCCGCCTCCGAACCGGTCGTATTGATGACGAGGTTTTTAAATTTATAGCCTGTGCTATCGAGATATACCCCCCACCCTTGTAAAGGTGTGGTTGTGCCGTTCTGGCTGGTATTAATCAAGGTTTCGGTAAATGTGGTGTAATCGCGGCTATTTGACGTCAACGGGTTACCACTATAGTAAATGGTCTGATCGTCACAGAGAAATTGAGCCGTTGTCGTGTACGAACATCCAGCAGCAATGGCCTGTCCGCTTAGCCCACTCAGCGCCAACGCACTGGCAATGCAGAGCGCTAACTTCGCCGGTGAGGGAGGTTTGCAATTTAGTTTATGAGTTTTCATAGGAATACCTTTTCCGTACAACTCTTTTTTCGGATAAGAGTTTATAAGACGCTGTAATTTGAATTCATCAAAAGGCAAAGCGGGTCCGTTCATCTTTAAGAACTTAAAGATTCGCTTACCTGAAGATGTATGAACTTTCCCTTTTCAGCATTAATACAATTATTAAAACTCACTGTCAACGGAGCCCAAACACGTTAAATAATGGGAAAAATAAAAATCCACAGAGTTTATTTGCACTATTCCTGGAATATCTTTTTAAAGAATAAAATAAATGCGTGTTAAGAGGGAAAAGACTTAGAAATCAAACACAATTAAAAGCACTTATTGCAAAATGTTACCATCTTTAGGAATATTAGATTTAATGCCAGGATATTTAGCTATTTTTAATTTCGTGAAAATTCCTATAAGAAAAATGATATGAGATGGAAACAGTTTTAGGCCAGTCAACGGAACCAGAAATCGAGGGTTGTAATAAAGGATACCTGCTATCCGAAGGCCGTAAGTGAGAAGCCGCTGAGATTCAGCGTCATCAACTCGCCTGTGGAAGTTCGTCCCCAGATCATCAGGGTATCGTCCGTTTTGATCGCGGTCATGCCATATGACGTACCGTAAACCGCCCGAACGTCTACCAGCTTATCTTTGATTAGCGAATCGTCCAGATGAGATGGCTACTGTTCCCCCAGTTAACGACCGTGCCGTCTTTTTTCAGCGCTTAACAATATTTACTAACCCCGGTCAGCGCGGCAATGTCGTCAGGCAAAGTGCCACCCGCATCAGCGACGCCCCATGCCATAATTTTACCGTCGCTGGTCAGCACAATGCGAACTTCGTCATTACAGACAAGATCGATAATATTATCCATCTCGGCAATTTTCTCTGGCAGGGAATAATAGCCGGTGACCGATACGCCCCATTGCTTCAGCTGTCCATCATTATTGACTACCGTAATAATATCACCAGGGCGATAATCAATATTACCGGAGTTTAAAATCACCGACTGATATTCATCAGCAGAAACAATGAGGCGATTAACAGCGTTTTTATCATAAAATCCCGTACCTTGGGTAATCTGGCTATCACCTTCATACTGCCAGTTAGCCAATAAGGGCTGCAAAGTTTCCGCGTCCAGAGCAACAATGCGAGAATAAGGTGAGTTAAAACAGCCCGCGCCCTGAGTTCTGCGGCCCATGATTAATAATGATTTTGCTATAACAATACTTCTTGATTATTAAACCTAAAATAAGTGGATATTTAATAAACCCGATGCGAATTACGCTATCGAGAATACAAGGCTGATTGTTCTCTTTTTACGCCGTCTAAATATAAAAAAGGTTTAATAAAAGTATTTAATATTGGGCTTTTTAAAATAAAAAAACCGCTGGTATTCAGCGGCTTTTTAGTTACCGGATGGCGCTAGCGCTTACCCGGCTGACAAACGGATTAACCGTATTAGTCTTCTTTCGGACCACGGTTCGCACGGCGGCGATCGTTTTCCGTCAGGTGACGTTTACGAATACGGATAGACTGCGGTGTCACTTCTACCAGTTCGTCGTCATCGATGAACTCCAGAGCCTGCTCCAGGGTCATCTTCACCGGCGGAACCAGAACCGTTGCTTCGTCAGTACCGGACGCACGCATGTTGGTCAGTTTCTTACCGGTCAGACAGTTAACCGTCAGATCGTTAGAACGGCTGTGAATGCCGATGATCTGGCCTTCATAAACTTCTGCACCGTGGCCCAGGAACAGCTTACCGCGGTCCTGCAGGCTGAACAGCGCAAACGCAACCGCTTTACCCTGACCGTTGGAGATCAGTACGCCGTTCTGACGCTGGCCCACTTCGCCCGGACGCACGTCGTCGTAGTGGCTGAAGGTGGAGTACAGCAGACCCGTACCGGAGGTCATGGTCATGAACTCAGAACGGAAGCCGATCAGACCACGGCTTGGGATCACGTAGTCGAGACGTACGCGGCCTTTGCCATCTGGATTCATGTTTTTCAGGTCGCCTTTACGCTCACCCAGCGCCTGCATCACGGAACCCTGGTGCTGTTCTTCTACGTCGAGCGTTACGTTCTCGAACGGCTCTTGTTTACGGCCGTCGATTTCGCGGAAGATTACTTTCGGACGGGAAACCGCCATTTCGAAACCTTCACGACGCATGTTTTCGATAAGAACTGACAGGTGCAGTTCGCCACGACCGGAGACACGGAATGCATCTGCATCCTGGGTTTCTTCAACACGCAGCGCAACGTTGTGCACCAGCTCTTTGTTCAGGCGGTCAAGGATCTGACGAGAGGTAACGTATTTACCTTCTTTACCGCAGAATGGAGAGGTGTTGACGTTGAAGAACATGGTTACAGTCGGTTCATCAACAGACAGTGCCGGCAGCGCTTCGACGTTCTGCGGATCGCAGATAGTGTCGGAGATGTTCAGCTCGCCCAGACCGGTGATCGCAATGATGTCGCCTGCTTCAGCCAGGTCGCTGTCGATACGCTCCAGACCCAGGTGAGTCAGCACTTTACCGACTTTACCGTTACGGGTTTTGCCTTCACTGTCGACAATCGTGATCTGCTGGTTCGGCTTCACTTTACCGCGCTTGATGCGGCCGATGCCGATGACACCAACGTAGTTGTTGTAATCCAGCTGAGAGATCTGCATCTGGAACGGACCGTCGAGATCAACGTCCGGAGCCGGTACGTGATCAACAATCGCCTGATACAGCGGGGTCATGTCTTCAGCCATATCTTCGTGATCCAGACCCGCGATACCGTTCAGCGCCGAAGCGTAGATGATCGGGAAGTCCAGCTGTTCGTCGGTGGCGTCGAGGTTTACGAACAGGTCAAATACCTGGTCGACAACCCAATCCGGACGCGCGCCTGGACGGTCAACTTTGTTGATAACGACGATAGGTTTCAGGCCATGAGCAAAGGCTTTTTTGGTCACGAAGCGCGTCTGCGGCATCGGGCCGTCAAATGCGTCAACCACCAGCAGCACTGAGTCAACCATGGACATGACACGCTCAACTTCACCACCGAAGTCTGCGTGCCCAGGGGTATCAACGATGTTGATACGGTAATCATTCCATTTGATAGCGGTGTTTTTAGCGAGGATGGTAATCCCACGCTCTTTCTCCAAATCGTTGGAGTCCATCACACGCTCTTGAGTTTCGGCACGCGCATCGAACGTACCGGATTGCTGCAGCAGCTTGTCAACCAGGGTAGTTTTACCATGGTCAACGTGCGCGATGATGGCGATATTACGCAAATTTTCGATCACAACTTTGCCTCAGGCATTAGAAATAGCGCGTTATTGTACACGGATTAATCGCACTACAAAACAGGATCACAAACATCCTCCGCAAACAAGTATTGCAGAGTTTCTTTGTGATCGCTTTCACGGAGCGTTAAAAGGGTTATACACTGTCCATTGCACCAACATGGTGCTTAATGTTCACATTAAAGCACTATATTGGTGCAACATACTCATCATAGTGCAGCCCTTTTGCACGATGGTGCGCATGATAACGCCTTTTAGGGGCAATTTAAAAGTTGGCACAGATTTCGCTTTATATTTTTTACGGCGACACGGCCAATGATTAAAGAATTGAACACCTCGTTACCACGACGACTATGACCAATCTGGAGAGTTATGTATGTCCGCTGAACACGTATTGACGATGCTGAATGAGCACGAAGTGAAGTTTGTTGATTTGCGCTTCACTGATACCAAAGGTAAAGAACAGCACGTCACAATTCCTGCTCATCAGGTAAATGCCGAATTCTTCGAAGAAGGCAAAATGTTTGACGGCTCCTCCATTGGTGGTTGGAAAGGTATCAACGAATCCGACATGGTGCTGATGCCAGACGCCTCTACTGCGGTCATTGACCCGTTCTTCGCGGATTCTACTCTGATCATCCGCTGTGACATCCTGGAACCCGGCACGCTGCAAGGCTATGACCGCGACCCGCGCTCTATCGCTAAACGTGCAGAAGAGTACCTGCGCTCCACCGGTATCGCGGATACCGTGCTGTTCGGGCCAGAACCAGAATTCTTCCTGTTTGACGATGTCCGTTTCGGCGCGTCAATCTCCGGTTCTCATGTGGCTATCGATGACATCGAAGGCGCATGGAACTCCTCCACCCAGTATGAAGGTGGTAACAAAGGTCACCGTCCGGCAGTGAAAGGCGGCTACTTCCCAGTTCCTCCAGTAGACTCCGCTCAGGACATCCGTTCTGAAATGTGTCTGGTCATGGAGCAGATGGGCCTGGTCGTTGAAGCGCATCACCACGAAGTGGCAACTGCGGGTCAGAACGAAGTGGCAACCCGCTTCAACACCATGACCAAAAAAGCCGACGAAATTCAGATCTACAAATATGTGGTTCACAACGTCGCTCACCGCTTCGGTAAAACCGCAACCTTTATGCCAAAACCGATGTTCGGCGATAACGGCTCCGGTATGCACTGCCACATGTCTCTGTCCAAAAACGGTGTAAACCTGTTCTCCGGCGACAAATACGCAGGCCTGTCAGAGCAAGCGCTGTACTACATTGGCGGCGTGATCAAACACGCTAAAGCGATCAACGCCCTGGCGAACCCGACCACCAACTCCTACAAGCGTCTGGTCCCGGGTTACGAAGCGCCGGTAATGCTGGCTTACTCTGCCCGTAACCGTTCTGCTTCCATTCGTATTCCGGTAGTGGCTTCTCCGAAAGCGCGTCGTATCGAAGTGCGCTTCCCGGACCCGGCCGCTAACCCGTACCTGTGCTTTGCAGCCCTGCTGATGGCGGGTCTTGACGGCATTAAGAACAAGATCCACCCGGGCGAAGCGATGGACAAAAACCTGTACGACCTGCCGCCAGAAGAAGCGAAAGAGATCCCACAGGTTGCGGGTTCTCTGGAAGAAGCACTGAACGAACTGGATCTGGACCGCGAGTTCCTGAAAGCCGGCGGCGTGTTCACTGATGAAGCCATCGACGCTTACATCGCGCTGCGCATTGAAGAAAACGACCGCGTTCGCATGACACCGCACCCGGTAGAGTTTGAGCTGTACTACAGCGTTTAATCGTTTTAAGTTGCCGTGGAAACTTTAGCCTGTTTCTGACAGGTTTGAGGTTGATGGCAAACATTACGATGCCCGATGGCGCAAGCTTATCGAGCCTACCGGGCAACCACCTTGTAGGCCGGATAAGGCGAAGCCTCCATCCGGCATCACGGTTTGTCAGCAATCTGTAGCCCATCTCACGATGGGCTTTTTTCTCCGCCAACAAACTGATTCGTCGTTCTTTTTCTGCGTTAAAAGCTATAATGCACTAAATTGGTGCACACTTTTCAGGAGACTGCTTTATGGCAACAGGCACGCTGCCCGATGCTGGGCAGATCCTCAATTCTTTAATCAACAGTATCTTATTGGTTGATGACGAACTGGCGGTGCATTACGCCAATCCCGCCGCGCAGCAATTACTCGCCCAAAGCTCACGCAAACTGTTTGGCACACCGTTGCCCGAACTGCTGAGTTACTTTTCACTCAATACCGACCTGATGCGAGAAAGCTTAGATGCGGGTCAGGGTTTCACTGATAACGAAGTCACGCTGGTGATTGACGGGCGATCGCATATCCTTTCGCTGACCGCGCAGCGGCTAACCGACGGTCAGATCCTGCTTGAAATGGCGCCAATGGATAACCAGCGGCGACTGAGCCAGGAGCAGCTCCAGCACGCTCAGCAGGTCGCAGCGCGCGATCTGGTACGTGGGCTAGCCCATGAGATTAAAAACCCGCTCGGTGGCTTACGTGGCGCTGCACAGCTACTCAGTAAAGCGCTACCCGACCCTTCGCTGCTGGAATACACAAAAGTCATCATTGAACAGGCCGATCGCCTGCGTAATCTGGTCGACAGGCTGTTAGGCCCGCAGATGCCAGGCACGCACGTCACTGAGAGCATTCATAAAGTGGCGGAACGTGTGGTGGCGCTGGTTTCAATGGAACTTCCTGACAATATCACGCTGGTGCGGGATTACGATCCCAGCCTGCCAGAGTTGCCGCATGACCCGGAACAGATTGAACAGGTGCTGTTGAACATTGTCCGTAACGCGCTCCAGGCTCTGGGGCCGGAAGGCGGAGAAATTGTGCTACGCACCCGTACAGCATTCCAGCTCACGCTGCATGGCGAACGCTATCGCCTGGCCGCACGCATTGATGTCGAGGATAACGGGCCAGGTATTCCTTCCTACCTCCAGGATACGCTGTTTTACCCAATGGTCAGTGGCCGCGAAGGCGGTACCGGGCTGGGGTTGTCCATCGCCCGTAATTTGATCGATCAACATTCCGGCAAAATTGAATTTACCAGTTGGCCAGGTCATACCGAGTTCTCGGTTTATCTGCCTATCAGGAAATAAGGTGACGTTTATGCAACGAGGAATTGTCTGGGTCGTCGATGACGATAGCTCCATCCGATGGGTGCTTGAACGCGCTCTCGCTGGAGCGGGTCTGAGTTGCACCACATTCGAAAGCGGTAATGAGGTGTTGAACGCGCTGGCGAGCAAGACGCCAGACGTGCTGTTGTCTGATATCCGTATGCCGGGAATGGACGGACTGGCGCTGTTAAAGCAGATCAAACAGCGGCATCCGATGCTTCCGGTCATCATAATGACCGCCCATTCCGATCTGGATGCCGCCGTCAGCGCCTATCAGCAAGGGGCATTTGATTATCTGCCCAAACCGTTTGATATCGACGAAGCTGTGGCGCTGGTCGAGCGCGCCATCAGCCATTATCAGGAACAGCAGCAGCCGCGCAATATTCAGATCAACGGCCCGACGACGGACATCATTGGCGAAGCACCGGCAATGCAGGATGTGTTTCGCATTATTGGGCGGCTTTCCCGTTCATCAATCAGTGTACTGATTAACGGCGAATCGGGAACCGGTAAAGAGCTGGTCGCTCATGCATTGCATCGTCATAGCCCCCGCGCCAAAGCGCCGTTTATCGCCCTGAACATGGCGGCGATCCCAAAAGATTTGATTGAGTCTGAGCTGTTCGGCCATGAAAAAGGGGCGTTTACCGGGGCAAACACCATTCGCCAGGGGCGTTTTGAGCAGGCCGACGGCGGTACGCTGTTTCTTGATGAGATTGGCGATATGCCGCTGGATGTGCAGACGCGCTTATTACGTGTCCTCGCTGACGGTCAGTTTTATCGCGTGGGCGGCTATGCGCCGGTGAAGGTTGATGTGCGTATTATCGCCGCAACGCACCAGAATCTGGAACAGCGGGTTCAGGAAGGCAAATTCCGTGAAGACCTGTTCCATCGACTGAACGTCATCCGCGTGCATCTTCCACCGCTGCGCGAGCGCCGGGAGGATATCCCACGTCTTGCTCGCCACTTCTTACAGGTCGCAGCGCGCGAATTAGGTGTAGAAGCGAAGCTACTGCATCCGGAAACCGAAGCCGCACTGACGCGTCTGGCGTGGCCGGGCAACGTGCGCCAACTGGAAAACACCTGTCGCTGGTTAACCGTAATGGCCGCCGGGCAGGAAGTGTTGATTCAGGATTTACCCGGTGAGTTATTTGAAGCAACGGTGCCGGACAGCCCTTCGCATATTCAGCCAGACAGCTGGGCGACCCTCCTCGCACAATGGGCCGATCGGGCGCTGCGTTCCGGTCATCAAAACCTGCTTTCGGAAGCGCAGCCTGAGATGGAACGTACCCTGCTGACAACGGCGCTGCGCCATACACAGGGTCATAAACAGGAAGCGGCAAGACTGCTAGGCTGGGGGCGAAATACCCTGACGCGGAAGCTAAAAGAGTTGGGAATGGAGTAACTCAGGTGCCGGATGGCGGCTACGCCTTATCCGGCCTACAGACGAGCCCGGTACGCGTTCGCGCTACCGGGCAACGTGTTTAAATCACTCGCGAAAACTGCTGCATGCGCGCTTTTTGGCGCAGATACGTATCAAAACACATGCAAATATTGCGGATCAGCAAACGGCCTTTCGGCGTGACCTGAATCCCTTGCTCATTCACATCCACCAGCCCATCTTTCGCCAGTGGCGCAAGCAGGTTCAGGTCTTCAGCGAAATAATCAGCAAAGTTCAGATCCCACTGCTGTTCAATGGCAGAGTAGTTAAGCCGGAAGTTACAGATCAAAGATTTAATGACATCACGGCGAATACAGTCGTCACGGGTCAACGCGATACCGCGCCACAGCGCATTCCCCTGCTCGTCCACCTGCTGATAGTAATGCTTCAGCTCTTTCTGGTTTTGCGCGTAGCAATCGCCAATCATGCTGATCGCGGAAACGCCCAGTCCCAGGAGATCGGTATCGCCCTGGGTAGTGTAACCCTGGAAATTACGATGCAGAACGCCTTCACGCTGTGCGACAGCCAGTTCGTCATCCGGACGCGCAAAGTGGTCCATGCCGATGAACTGATAACCCGTTTCCGTCAGCGAGGAGATGGTCTGCTGGAGGATGTCCAGCTTCTGCTGCGGGCTCGGTAAATCCGCGTCTTTGATTTTGCGCTGTGCGGCAAACAGCGTCGGCAGGTGCGCATAGTTAAATACGCTCAGACGGTCAGGACTTAACTCTGCCACGCGTTTCAGGGTAAATGCGAAGCTCTCCGGCGTCTGTTTGGGCAATCCGTAGATGAGATCGATATTGGTTGAGGTAAAACCAATATCGCGAGCATGGTTGAGCAGCGCAAAGATAAACTCTTCATCCTGCTCACGGTTCACCAGCCGCTGAACCTCTTTATTGAAATCCTGCACGCCCATACTCAGGCGGTTAAACCCTTCCGCACGTAAATGATCGAGCACATCCAGTTCAATTTCGCGGGGATCAACTTCGATCGAGATTTCCGCATCAGCATTAAAATGGAAGTTGTCGCGCAGCAGCGTCATTAAGCGGCTGATTTGCGCCTTATTCAGATAGGTCGGTGTACCGCCGCCCCAGTGGAGTTGGCTCACACTGCGCCCGGCAAACAACGGCGCACGATGGATAATTTCCTGTTCTATCGCATCCAGATATTGATCGGCTTTATGCTGCTGGCGAGTCACAATCTTATTGCAGCCGCAAAAGTAGCAGAGCTTGTGGCAGAACGGGATATGAACATACAGCGAGAGCGGACGCTCGGGGTAGCGCGCTACTGCGTTTAAGAACGCCGGTTCGCCAAAATCTTCAGAGAACTCCAGCGCGGTCGGGTACGAGGTATATCGTGGCCCGGAATAGTTATATTTCTGGATCAGGGCCAGATCCCAGTCTATTAGCTGTTCAGACATGCTCACTCCTTCCGATGGCGTCTCTGGCGAGTACGGCGTACCGGCTTCACTCCGTTACGAGTGAACTGCCGGTTGCGCAGCCACTTCTGTCGCCGCGACAACCGCTGTAGTTTAACGAATAACCACGCCAGATAACATATAACCGGAAGGGTTATAAGCAGGACGGCCAGACCCACGGTGTAAACCGTTAGTTACCACCCCGAAGCAGACGCATCATATCTTCCTGCTTCTCGTCTTCTTCCTCTTCTTCTTCGTCGTCATCGTAGGAGAGGCCCAGCTTCTGCATCAGCTCATCGATGCGGTCCAGTTTGGCATCAACCCATGACTGCTCTTCAGCACTCAGGGTTTCACCCGCTTCCAGACGTTCTAAAAGCGCATCCAGGCGCTCATCCGTTTCCAGTAAATCCAACTCAGCCTGCGGTGAAAGCATAGGTTTCTCACTCTTCGGTTTGTGCTGTTTGGTGACCTTTTCGGTCACGCCCAATGGAATGGGGGTTTTACTGCCAATGCGTGGATCTTTCTGCTTGCTCTGGTTTTTTGCACCTGTCGCCGCGTCACTACCCGTCGCACGGCTACCCGCCGCGTGACCACGGTGCTTTTTCTGACGCTTGCGGTCGCGAGCTTCCTGATTCAGATCTTCGCGGGTTTTACGGCGCGCCTTTGCAGGACCTTTGCCGTGTGGTGTAGAAGTGGATTTCATAGTGATTCGTCTTTGGCTGTTTTATTCAGTATATAATTGCGCCGGAATCTAGCAGAAATAAAGAAAAAAGGCGACAGATTGCTCTGTCGCCTTTTAACCTAACTCACAACCCTGAAAGGGTCCTACATTCCATGTCGGCTACCAACACACCCTGTTTTTCCTTCAGCCTGGAACGCTCCGTGTCTTTTCCATTTCCTTATACTAACGTCTCCGGACGTCTGTCATCCTGACAATCCTGTGTCTTCGCCTCCTGGCGCTCCTGACCCTCATCCTGAGTCGTATATCCTGTCAGCGTCCTCGCTATGGGTGCTACTTTACTCTTTTGGGGGTAAGTAACAAGCTACCCAGAGCACACTTCAGCTATTTTCAGAATATTACAAGAATATAATCAACTGATTTAGTTACATTAATTGATTAATGCCTCTGCAATTACTCCTAATTTTCGCATAAGAACGATCGGCAATGTCTTACAAAGCACAGGGTTTTCACTTACAGGATACCCATGCCGAAAAATCAGTCTTTTGCTGCTGTTCAGGTATAATCGCCGCAAAGCTTTGACTGACGGAGACGACCGCTTTGATTAACCTGAATTATCAACAGACGCACTTTGTGATGAGTGCGCCTGATATTCGCCATTTACCTTCCGATACCGGAATTGAAGTGGCTTTTGCTGGCCGTTCAAACGCAGGCAAATCCAGCGCATTGAATACGCTGACTAACCAGAAAAGCCTGGCGCGTACCTCAAAAACGCCGGGCCGTACTCAGCTTATCAACCTGTTTGAAGTGGTTGACGGCAAGCGTCTGGTTGACCTGCCGGGCTATGGCTATGCCGAAGTACCGGAAGAGATGAAGCGTAAATGGCAACGTGCCCTGGGTGAATATCTGGAAAAACGCCAGAGCCTTCAGGGTCTGGTTGTACTTATGGATATACGACATCCGCTTAAAGATCTCGATCAGCAGATGGTGCAGTGGGCCGTGGAGAGCAATATTCAGGTGCTGGTACTGCTGACTAAAGCAGACAAGCTGGCGAGCGGTGCGCGTAAAGCACAGCTGAATATGGTTCGTGAAGCAGTGCTGGCCTTTAATGGCGACGTGCAGGTGGAGACGTTTTCATCCCTGAAGAAACAGGGCGTGGACAAACTACGTCAGAAACTGGATAGCTGGTTTAGTGAGCTGGCGCCGGTGGAAGAGGAGCAGGACGGGGAGTGATCCCACCGTTAATCTGCCGGATGGCGGCGTAAACGCCTTATCCGGCCTACAGCAAGGTGCAGTCACGTAGGCCGGGCAAGCGAAGCACCGCCGGCAATGCCGGATAAGTACCTACAATAAAAAACGCCCCAGTCAGAAACTGACTGGGGCGGCTAAAATATTCAGCCAAATCCGATTACGTGAAGTAAAAGGTCTGAAAGATAGAACATCTTACCTCTGTACCCTACGCGAATAACTTTACTCTTTTTTGAGCAGCACAGAAAGCCCTTTTTGTAATTTTTTTTCACTTGTTGCATAAGAAATTCCAATGCTCATCACAAAAAGCGTTCTCTTATGTTGCTTTATTACGGAAAAATCGCGTTATTCCATGTCCTCTTAGTGCGCCTGATCCCAGTTTTCACCGCTTCCGACTTCCACCAGCAGCGGCACATCAATACGTGTACAATTTTCCATCAATTGATGAATCTTCTGCGATACGGCTTCAAGGTCATCTTTGTGCACTTCAAACACCAGTTCATCGTGCACCTGCATGATCATTCTCACGCGTGGCTGTTCGGTTTCCAGCCAGCCATCGACAGCGATCATCGCGCGTTTGATGATATCGGCTGCGGTCCCCTGCATCGGGGCGTTAATTGCTGCGCGCTCTGCTCCGGCGCGGCGTGCGCCATTGCTGGATTTGATATCCGGCAGGTAGAGACGACGGCCTTCCAGCGTTTCAACATAGCCTTGCTCTTTCGCCTGAGCGCGCGTGCGCTCCATATATTCCAGTACGCCAGGATAACGTTCGAAATACAAATCCATGTACTTCTGCGCTTCTTTGCGTGGAATATTCAGCTGACGCGCCAGACCAAACGCGCTCATGCCGTAGATCAGACCAAAGTTGATTGCTTTCGCGCTACGGCGCTGTTCGTTAGTCACTGACTCTAACGGCAGGCCAAACACTTCCGCCGCAGTGGCACGGTGAATATCTTTCCCTTCGGCAAAGGCAGTAAGCAACCCTTTATCCCGCGACAGGTGCGCCATGATGCGCAGTTCAATCTGGGAGTAGTCGGCAGAGACAATCACATAGTCTTTCGGTGGGATAAATGCCTGACGGATTCGACGCCCTTCCTCGTTACGCACCGGAATATTTTGCAGGTTCGGATCGGTAGAAGATAAGCGCCCCGTCGCGGTGACAGCCTGGTGATACGACGTATGCACGCGCCCGGTTTTCGGGTTAATCATCAGCGGTAGCTTGTCGGTATAGGTCGATTTCAGCTTCGCAAGACCACGATATTCCAGAATCACTTTCGGTAGCGGGTAATCCAGCGCCAGCTCTTCCAGCACTTCTTCTGATGTTGACGGCGCACCGCCTGGGGTTTTCTTCAGCGGCTTAATGCCCTGTTTTTCGAACAAAATCGTTTGCAGCTGCTTGGTCGAAGAGAGATTAAACGCTTCTCCCGCGATATCATGGGCTTTCTTTTCCAGCTCCGCCAGGCGCAGGGTGATCTCTTCAGAATGTTTGTGCAGCACGGCAGGGTCAATCTTCACACCGTTACGCTCTACGCGTGAAAGCACAGGCACCAACGGCATTTCGATGTTTTCGAAGACATTCAACGGCCCTTTATGCTGTTGTAACTCTGGCCACATTTTCAGATGCAGTTGCAGCGTCACGTCAGCATCTTCGGCGGCGTATCGTCCGGCTTCTTCAAGTGCGATCTGATTAAACGTCAGTTGGTTTTTGCCCTTGCCCGCGATCTGTTCAAACGTGATGGTCGTGTGCTTGAGCCAGCGGTCAGACAGGCTGTCCATATCGTGACGACCGGCAACGCTGTTTAAAATGTAGGATTCAAGCATGGTATCAAAGGCGATACCGCGCAGTTCGATATCGTAATTAGCCAGGATACCGCGATCGTACTTCAGGTTTTGACCAACTTTGCGAATGTTTTCATCTTCCAGCAGTGGCTTGAGCATTTCCAGCGCACGGTCGCGGGAGATTTGATCCGGCGCATCAAGATAGTCATGCGCAACCGGTACATACGCGGCGACACCCGGTTCAATGGCGAAAGAAAGCCCAACCAGATTGGCGGAAATGTTATCCAGACTGTCGGTTTCGGTATCGAAAGCGATGACTGGCGCTTTTTTCAGCTTCGATATCCATGTTTCCAGCGTCGCTTCATCAAGGATGGTCACATAATTTTCATGTGAAAGCGCGACTGCAGGCTCTTCCGGCGTCTCATCAATAACAATGGTTTCCTGCGGTTTGGCCGCAGGCTTCGCGCCCTTCGCCTGTAGCCATTTTCCAGCCTCAACGTCCGCAGTCCAGCGCTTAAACTCATACTTTTTAAACAGGCCAACCAGCTCATCGGCCAATGGCTGTTGGACTTCCAGTTGTTCACAGGTGAGCTCCAGCTCAACGTCAGTTTTGATCGTCGCCAGCTTATACGAGAGGTAAGCGACCTCTTTGTTTTGCTCGAGTTTGCCTGCCATGGTTTTTGCACCACGGAAGGTCAGCCCGGCAATTTTCTCTGATTCGGCATAAAGGGTATCCAGGCCACCCAGCCCCTGGAGCAGCGCCTGAGCGGTCTTTTCTCCAACGCCCGGAACGCCCGGAATGTTATCGGAGGAATCACCCATCAGCGCCAGGAAGTCGATGATCAGCTCAGGCGGTACGCCATATTTATTCACTACCTCATCCGGACCAAGGATCGTGTTGGTCATGGTGTTGATGAGTGTAATATTTGGCGTCACCAGTTGGGCCATGTCTTTATCGCCCGTACTGATTAGCACCGGACGACCTACTTTTTCTGCTTCGCGCGCTAGGGTACCGATGACATCGTCTGCTTCTACGCCAGATACGGCCAGTAACGGTAACCCCATCGCTTTGACCATCGCATGCAGGGGCTCTATTTGCGCGCGGAGATCGTCAGGCATGGGTGGACGATGTGATTTGTAATGTTCGAATAATTCATCACGGAAGGTCTTACCCTTGGCGTCAAAGACCACAGCGGCATGTGTTGGCTGATACTGCATGATCAGGCTGCGCAGCATGTTAAGGACGCCATACATCGCGCCTGTGGGTTCGCCTGCACTGTTAGTCAGCGGAGGAAACGCATGGTATGCGCGATAGAGATATGAAGAGCCATCTACAAGGATAAGTGGGTTTTCTGGGATCTGAACCATAATGTCCGTGCCTGTTTATCAGATTATGGGTAAAGGATGCCACAGACAGACTGAAAACATGAGTATTTCGCCCCTTTTGTCGTAAATCTTTTACAGTTCTTCAGCCTGCGCGTTGCAAACATCTGTGGATAACTTTGTGTGTAAATAATTTAATTCGATTTAATTTCAAATTAATGCTTTACCTATCATTTGATTTTTCATTTAATTTCAAATGGTTAAATTAATCATCGCTTAATTTCCATTTCATCTTCCTGAAATATTGAATGTGGATAGAAAAGGCGAATTTTTCTCTATTGCCAAGAACCGTCATTTGAGTCATTTTCTGATAAAATCAGCCCCCTTTGCGCAGCGTTCGCGTTCTGTTTATGGCTAACCCTTTGAATAGTTTATTTTTGACGAGATTATTCGCGTCAGTGACCCTTTTACTGAGCATTATCATGACCATTCTGGTCACGATTTTTTGCTCAGTACCGATCATTCTTGCAGGCGTCGTTAAGCTCCTGCTGCCAATTCCTTTTGTCTGGCGCAAGGTTTCTTTGTTTTGTAATTTTATGATGTATTGCTGGTGCGTGGGGCTGGCGCTTTTGCTGCATCTCAATCCACATTTGAAATGGGATGTAGAAGGTCTTGAGGGGTTAAGCAAAAAAAACTGGTATCTGCTCGTTTGTAATCATCGCAGCTGGGCCGACATTGTTGTGCTTTGCGTTCTTTTTCGAAAGCATATTCCCATGAACAAATACTTCCTTAAGCAGCAACTGGCATGGGTACCGTTTATCGGCCTCGCCTGTTGGGCTCTGGATATGCCGTTTATGAAGCGTTATTCACGAGCTTATCTTTTGCGCCACCCGGAACGCCGCGGTAAGGATATTGAGACAACTCGCCGTTCCTGCGAAAAATTCCGTGTGCATCCGACAACCATCGTTAATTTCGTCGAAGGCTCACGCTTTACCACAGAGAAACATCAGCAAACCCATTCGCCGTTTAAACATTTGTTGCCGCCAAAAGCGGCTGGCATTGCAATGGCATTGAATGTTTTAGGATCGCAATTTGATAAGTTACTCAACGTAACCCTCTGTTATCCTGAAAATGATCGCACACCTTTCTTCGATATGCTGAGCGGAAAACTGACGCGCATTGTCGTACGGGTAGATATGCAGCCCATTAGCGACGAGCTTCACGGCGATTACATTAACGATAAAGAGTTTAAACGGCGCTTCCAGCTTTGGTTGAATACGCTCTGGGGCGAGAAAGACATACTAATTGAAGAGATTAAAACCGAACATCAAAACGCCGGTCAGTGACCGGCGTTTTCGTTTTTATTTCTTACCTACCAGGTATTTCACTGTATCGGCATACTGCTGAACAAAGATATCCGTGCTGCTGGTATCCATGCCCTGAGGATTGATCTGGTATTTGCCATTAACAAACATCGCCGGAACGCCCTGCAACTGCAGATCCGCAGCGGCTTTTTCCTGCTGTGCTACCAGGGATTTCACCACGAAGCTGTTCCATGCTGCATCGTATTCTTCACCCTTGATACCCGCGTCAACGAAGACTTTACGAATATCTGCAACGGTCTGTACCGTCTGGTTTTTCTGCACTGCCTCAAACATAGGCACGGTTACTTTATCTTCAACACCCAGTGCCATTGCGACAGCCCACGCCTGAGTCATATCCTTACCCAGTGGGCCCAGGAACTCAACGTGGTATTTAGTCATTTTTACGCCTTCCGGCAGTTTTTTCTTCACGTTATCAGAAACATGAAGCACATCTTCAAACTGGTAACAGTGTGGGCAATAGAAAGAGAAGAACTCCAGCACCTGCGGTTCACCGGCAATAGGCTTTTCCAGCGTGGTATACTGCTTACCATCCTGGAACTGCGCTGCCGATGCGCTAAAAGCTAAAACCATACCAGCCAGCGCCAGCCAAATCTTTTTCATGTTCACATCTCCGATTAATACATAGGTGTCAGTTGTAACGGGGGTTCCTGCAGAATTTTTGCCTGCTCAATAAATGTTGCGGTCTGGCGATGCCAGTAATCTTCTCCGGTCAGCCACGGGAAGTTTTTGGGAAACGCGGGATCGTCCCAACGACGGATCAGCCAGGCTAGATAATAAACCAAACGCATGGCACGTAAAGGTTCAATCAGTCCGATTTCATCCGTATTAAATTCATTAACTTCTTCATACGCTTCAATAATCGTTTCAAGCTGCATACGGCGCTCCGCTTTGTCTCCATTAAGAAGCATCCACAGATCCTGAATTGCAGGGCCATTGCGTGAATCATCTAAGTCGACAAACAGCGGGCCATCACGCCAGAGAATATTTCCAGCATGGCAGTCGCCGTGCAGACGAAGCATATCAAATTTGGTATGCCATTTATCCGTCACTGCCGCGATCAGGGCATCTGTCGCTTTCAGAAAGGCAACTTTCTGCCCTGACGGAATGAGTTTAGCGTTCTCAAATAACTTCCGCGGTTCAATAAGATATTCATCCAGCCCTATGGTTGGCCGGTATGAAAAGAGGTGTTCACGCCCTTTAAGGTGTATACGCCCCAGATAGCGGCCTACCGCTTCCATTTGGTCTATGTTGTCAGACTCAAACTGTCTGCCCCCTACGCTTGGGAAAATGGCGTAGTGGAACCCCTGATGCGCCAGCAATGTTTGTCCGTTGAAAGCTAAAGGGGCAGCAACCGGGACCTCATTTTCAAGCAATTCAATGGCAAACTGATGTTCTTCCAGTATTTGATCAACAGACCAACGTTCAGGGCGGTAGAATTTGACGACAAAACGCTGACGGTCTTCGTCCTGGAATTGATAGACACGGTTTTCATAGCTATTAAGCGGGGTAAGACCGGAATCCACCCGGATCCCCTGCTCAAACAGCGCATCCATGATGGTATCCGGGTGTAGTGTCTGGAAAGTAAAAGCGTTGTCGTTCATCCCATCATCCGGAAATTACTACGAATAATTCAGGATATCACTTCACGACGCATTCGGTGACGCCTCTTACAAGCTTTTACTCTTTAATTACGCCACGTGCCCGAAGCAGTGCCGTTTTAAAATCTTCTTCGTAGTCTTTCTGAATACCGGGAATAACGGCATCTTTCGCGGAGTCGCGCATTTTCAGGTGGTAGATCAGAATGTCATCACTTAATTCCGTCAGTTCGCCGTCAAAACCTGACTCTTTCGCCAGTTTCTGCAAAAATTGCATCAGGTTAAGTTCTGGCTCTTTTTGCCAGGCTGGCTGGAGGAGTTCGATAACTTCATTCAGGCGTTTACATTTCATGGTAGTGCTCCTTACTCTTGAGACAGACACGTTAGCAGGGTCAATCCCACAATAAAAGAGGCGATATCAGTGAATCAGGATAGTGCAATTACAGGGGTTGTGCTGGCTGGCGGTAAGGCCAGGCGAATGGGCGGCATTGATAAGGGACTGCTTGAGTTAAATGGGAAACCGCTGTGGAAACATGTCGCTGACACGCTTTTGTCGCAGCTCGATAACGTCATTGTGAATGCGAATCGCCACCAGGAAATGTATCGGGCGGGTGGGCTGAAAGTGATCCCGGATCTTATGGAAGATTTTCCCGGCCCGCTTGCGGGTATGCTTTCCGTTTTTCAACAGGAAGAAGGCGACTGGTTTTTGTTTTGCCCCTGCGATACGCCTTACATTCCCCCGACGCTTGCCGCACGATTAGCCGCCGAGCGTCAACAGGCGCATGTGGTATGGGTGCACGACGGAGAGCGAGACCACCCGACAATTGCGTTGGTTAACCGGTCGGTTCAGCCGCTGTTGCAGGATTATTTGCAGTCCGGCGAGCGTCGGGTAATGGTTTTTATGACTCTCGCCGGGGGGCATGCGGTTGATTTCAGCGATTGCAAAGAAGCGTTTGTGAATGTGAATACTCTTGAGGAACTCGATAAATGGCAGCAGACACGCTGATCCCTTTACTGGCTATTGCAGCATGGAGCGGAACGGGAAAAACAACGTTGCTCAAGCAGTTGATTCCGGATCTGTGTGCCAGTGGTGTTCGTCCGGGGCTTATCAAGCATACTCATCATGATATGGATGTAGATAAACCGGGAAAAGATAGCTACGAATTACGTAAGGCCGGGGCTGCACAAACATTGGTCGCCAGTCAGCAACGCTGGGCATTAATGACGGAAACTCCGGAAGAGCCCGAGTTGAATTTAGCGTATCTGGTCAGCAGGATGGATGCTGCAAAGCTAGATATAGTGCTTGTTGAAGGGTTTAAACACGAAGCAGTTGCGAAGATCTTACTTTTTCGTCAGGGATGTGGACACAGCGAGGAAGAATTAATTCTTGATGAGCATGTTATTGCGGTTGCCAGTGATATTCCACTTGCCGTAGCGGTACCCGTTTTGGATCTTAATGATGTATCGCAGATTTCTGCCTTCATTTTGCGATGGTTAGAGAAAGCACATTCCCTGTAGGCCGGATAAGGCGGAGCCGCCATCCGGCAACTCTGCTCTGCGGGGAAAAAACGCAAAAAGCCCATCCGTCAGGATGGGCTCTTCACTTATTTGATGCCTGGCAGTTCCCTACTCTCACATGGGGAGACCCCACACTACCATCGGCGCTACGGCGTTTCACTTCTGAGTTCGGCATGGGGTCAGGTGGGACCACCGCGCTAAAGCCGCCAGGCAAATTCTTTGTGCTCAGTACGCAATATTTTATCGCATCAGCTGCGTTGGCCGCATTCGCGAACCTCAGTCACATACTTATGTATGCTCCTTCCGTCGCTTCACTTGCCGCCTTGCCGCTGCGCAAACTATTGCGCACTACAATCTGTAATCAAAGCTGAAAATTCTCTCAATTCCGCCAAAACATCTTCGGCGTTGTAAGGTTAAGCCTCACGGTTCATTAGTACCGGTTAGCTCAACGCATCGCTGCGCTTACACACCCGGCCTATCAACGTCGTCGTCTTCAACGTTCCTTCAGGAGACTTATAGTCTCAGGGAGAACTCATCTCGGGGCAAGTTTCGTGCTTAGATGCTTTCAGCACTTATCTCTTCCGCATTTAGCTACCGGGCAGTGCCATTGGCATGACAACCCGAACACCAGTGATGCGTCCACTCCGGTCCTCTCGTACTAGGAGCAGCCCCCCTCAATTCTCCAGCGCCCACGGCAGATAGGGACCGAACTGTCTCACGACGTTCTAAACCCAGCTCGCGTACCACTTTAAATGGCGAACAGCCATACCCTTGGGACCTACTTCAGCCCCAGGATGTGATGAGCCGACATCGAGGTGCCAAACACCGCCGTCGATATGAACTCTTGGGCGGTATCAGCCTGTTATCCCCGGAGTACCTTTTATCCGTTGAGCGATGGCCCTTCCATTCAGAACCACCGGATCACTAAGACCTGCTTTCGCACCTGCTCGCGCCGTCACGCTCGCAGTCAAGCTAGCTTATGCCTTTGCACTAACCTCCTGATGTCCGACCAGGATTAGCTAACCTTCGTGCTCCTCCGTTACTCTTTAGGAGGAGACCGCCCCAGTCAAACTACCCACCAGACACTGTCCGCAACCCGGATCACGGGCCTACGTTAGAACACCAGCCATTAAAGGGTGGTATTTCAAGGGCGGCTCCACGCAGACTGGCGTCCACGCTTCAAAGCCTCCCACCTATCCTACACATCAAGGACCAGTGTTCAGTGTCAAGCTATAGTAAAGGTTCACGGGGTCTTTCCGTCTTGCCGCGGGTACACTGCATCTTCACAGCGAGTTCAATTTCACTGAGTCTCGGGTGGAGACAGCCTGGCCATCATTACGCCATTCGTGCAGGTCGGAACTTACCCGACAAGGAATTTCGCTACCTTAGGACCGTTATAGTTACGGCCGCCGTTTACCGGGGCTTCGATCAAGAGCTTCTCCTTACGGATAACCCCATCAATTAACCTTCCGGCACCGGGCAGGCGTCACACCGTATACGTCCACTTTCGTGTTTGCACAGTGCTGTGTTTTTAATAAACAGTTGCAGCCAGCTGGTATCTTCGACTGATTTCAGCTCCACGAGCACGTCGCTTCACCTACATATCAGCGTGCCTTCTCCCGAAGTTACGGCACCATTTTGCCTAGTTCCTTCACCCGAGTTCTCTCAAGCGCCTTGGTATTCTCTACCTGACCACCTGTGTCGGTTTGGGGTACGATCTGATGTTACCTGATGCTTAGAGGCTTTTCCTGGAAGCAGGGCATTTGTCACTTCAGCACCGTAGTGCCTCGTCATCACGCCTCAGTGTTAAAGTGAACCGGATTTACCTGGTACACACACCTACACGCTTAAACCGGGACAACCGTCGCCCGGCCAACATAGCCTTCTCCGTCCCCCCTTCGCAGTAACACCAGGTACAGGAATATTAACCTGTTTCCCATCGACTACGCCTTTCGGCCTCGCCTTAGGGGTCGACTCACCCTGCCCCGATTAACGTTGGACAGGAACCCTTGGTCTTCCGGCGAGCGGGCTTTTCACCCGCTTTATCGTTACTTATGTCAGCATTCGCACTTCTGATACCTCCAGCATACCTCACAGTACACCTTCACAGGCTTACAGAACGCTCCCCTACCCAACAACACATAGTGTCGCTGCCGCAGCTTCGGTGCATGGTTTAGCCCCGTTACATCTTCCGCGCAGGCCGACTCGACCAGTGAGCTATTACGCTTTCTTTAAATGATGGCTGCTTCTAAGCCAACATCCTGGCTGTCTGAGCCTTCCCACATCGTTTCCCACTTAACCATGACTTTGGGACCTTAGCTGGCGGTCTGGGTTGTTTCCCTCTTCACGACGGACGTTAGCACCCGCCGTGTGTCTCCCGTGATAACATTCTTCGGTATTCGTAGTTTGCATCGGGTTGGTAAGTCGGGATGACCCCCTAGCCGAAACAGTGCTCTACCCCCGAAGATGAATTCACGAGGCGCTACCTAAATAGCTTTCGGGGAGAACCAGCTATCTCCCGGTTTGATTGGCCTTTCACCCCCAGCCACAAGTCATCCGCTAATTTTTCAACATTAGTCGGTTCGGTCCTCCAGTTAGTGTTACCCAACCTTCAACCTGCCCATGGCTAGATCACCGGGTTTCGGGTCTATACCCTGCAACTTAACGCCCAGTTAAGACTCGGTTTCCCTTCGGCTCCCCTATTCGGTTAACCTTGCTACAGAATATAAGTCGCTGACCCATTATACAAAAGGTACGCAGTCACCCCATAAAAGAGGCTCCCACTGCTTGTACGTACACGGTTTCAGGTTCTTTTTCACTCCCCTCGCCGGGGTTCTTTTCGCCTTTCCCTCACGGTACTGGTTCACTATCGGTCAGTCAGGAGTATTTAGCCTTGGAGGATGGTCCCCCCATATTCAGACAGGATACCACGTGTCCCGCCCTACTCATCGAGCTCACAACATGTGTGATTTTGTGTACGGGGCTGTCACCCTGTATCGCCGGCCTTTCCAGACCGTTCCACTACCACATATGCTGATTCAGGCTCTGGGCTGCTCCCCGTTCGCTCGCCGCTACTGGGGGAATCTCGGTTGATTTCTTTTCCTCGGGGTACTTAGATGTTTCAGTTCCCCCGGTTCGCCTCGTTAACCTATGTATTCAGTTAACGATAGTGCAACGAATTGCACTGGGTTTCCCCATTCGGACATCGCCGGCTATAACGGTTCATATCACCTTACCGACGCTTTTCGCAGATTAGCACGTCCTTCATCGCCTCTGACTGCCAGGGCATCCACCGTGTACGCTTAGTCGCTTAACCTCACAACCCGAAGATGTCTTGTCACCTTTTACAGGTTATCTTCATGATTGCGAAAATTTGAGAGACTCGAACACACATTAACTGTGTGTCGTTTCAATTTTTCAGCTTGATCCAGATTTTTAAAGAGCAAAACTTCGCAGTGAACCCTTTCAGGTACACTCTGAAGTTTTCTTAAGTAAATGTTCTACAGTATGGTGGAGCTATGCGGGATCGAACCGCAGACCTCCTGCGTGCAAAGCAGGCGCTCTCCCAGCTGAGCTATAGCCCCATACAGTGTAGTTAAACCTCATCCCCAATTCGTTTCCGGGCGCGGCGTGGTGAAGCGAAGCATACTTAGGTATGCGAGCTTTGCCACAACAAAGCACGGGAGCGAATTTGGTAGGCCTGAGTGGACTTGAACCACCGACCTCACCCTTATCAGGGGTGCGCTCTAACCACCTGAGCTACAAGCCTGTAGAGGTTTTACTGCTCGTTTTTCATCAGACAATCTGTGTGGACACTACAAAGGCAGGTTCTTTAAGGTAAGGAGGTGATCCAACCGCAGGTTCCCCTACGGTTACCTTGTTACGACTTCACCCCAGTCATGAATCACAAAGTGGTAAGCGCCCTCCCGAAGGTTAAGCTACCTACTTCTTTTGCAACCCACTCCCATGGTGTGACGGGCGGTGTGTACAAGGCCCGGGAACGTATTCACCGTGGCATTCTGATCCACGATTACTAGCGATTCCGACTTCATGGAGTCGAGTTGCAGACTCCAATCCGGACTACGACATACTTTATGAGGTCCGCTTGCTCTCGCGAGGTCGCTTCTCTTTGTATATGCCATTGTAGCACGTGTGTAGCCCTGGTCGTAAGGGCCATGATGACTTGACGTCATCCCCACCTTCCTCCAGTTTATCACTGGCAGTCTCCTTTGAGTTCCCGGCCGGACCGCTGGCAACAAAGGATAAGGGTTGCGCTCGTTGCGGGACTTAACCCAACATTTCACAACACGAGCTGACGACAGCCATGCAGCACCTGTCTCACAGTTCCCGAAGGCACAAATCCATCTCTGGATTCTTCTGTGGATGTCAAGACCAGGTAAGGTTCTTCGCGTTGCATCGAATTAAACCACATGCTCCACCGCTTGTGCGGGCCCCCGTCAATTCATTTGAGTTTTAACCTTGCGGCCGTACTCCCCAGGCGGTCGACTTAACGCGTTAGCTCCGGAAGCCACGCCTCAAGGGCACAACCTCCAAGTCGACATCGTTTACGGCGTGGACTACCAGGGTATCTAATCCTGTTTGCTCCCCACGCTTTCGCACCTGAGCGTCAGTCTTTGTCCAGGGGGCCGCCTTCGCCACCGGTATTCCTCCAGATCTCTACGCATTTCACCGCTACACCTGGAATTCTACCCCCCTCTACAAGACTCTAGCCTGCCAGTTTCGAATGCAGTTCCCAGGTTGAGCCCGGGGATTTCACATCCGACTTGACAGACCGCCTGCGTGCGCTTTACGCCCAGTAATTCCGATTAACGCTTGCACCCTCCGTATTACCGCGGCTGCTGGCACGGAGTTAGCCGGTGCTTCTTCTGCGGGTAACGTCAATTGCTGAGGTTATTAACCTCAACACCTTCCTCCCCGCTGAAAGTACTTTACAACCCGAAGGCCTTCTTCATACACGCGGCATGGCTGCATCAGGCTTGCGCCCATTGTGCAATATTCCCCACTGCTGCCTCCCGTAGGAGTCTGGACCGTGTCTCAGTTCCAGTGTGGCTGGTCATCCTCTCAGACCAGCTAGGGATCGTCGCCTTGGTGAGCCGTTACCTCACCAACAAGCTAATCCCATCTGGGCACATCCGATGGCAAGAGGCCCGAAGGTCCCCCTCTTTGGTCTTGCGACGTTATGCGGTATTAGCTACCGTTTCCAGTAGTTATCCCCCTCCATCGGGCAGTTTCCCAGACATTACTCACCCGTCCGCCACTCGTCAGCAAAGCAGCAAGCTGCTTCCTGTTACCGTTCGACTTGCATGTGTTAGGCCTGCCGCCAGCGTTCAATCTGAGCCATGATCAAACTCTTCAATTTAAGTTTGATGCTCGTAGAATTAAACTTCGTAATGAATTACGTGTTCACTCTTTGAGACTTGGTATTCATTTAGTGTCCGAGGACATTAAGAATCCATGTCACTTTGAGTGCCCACACAGATTGTCTGATAAATTGTTAAAGAGCAGTTGCGACGCGCTTCAGCGCTCTGTCGCGAGGTCCCGTATATTACGTTTTCCTCATTCAGAGTCAAGCATTTATTTTCGCTTTTCTCTGTCGGCGTTCATCACTGGTTTTCACCGGAGAACCCTGCTGACCCGGCGGCTTGCGTGCCGTTGTTCCGTGTCAGTGGAGGCGCATTATAGGGAGTTATTTCGGGCTGACAAGGGGAAATTTAAAATTATTTATCAACCGCGCAATTTTTATTCTTTACGCCTATTTTACCGTCGATTTGCTGGTTAGTTGAGCAATATCACGGGCAAAACTCGCGACCTGCTCCCAGTCGGTATAAATCACTTCTTTATTCGTATCCGTTTCGCCACCCGACATCTTCATAATGAGTTTTATCATGATGCGGTCATACCAGCGATAGCGAGGATAACGCAGCGCACCGGCAATGACTGCACAACGGTCAGGCCGCCATTGTGAATGCATTAAAAACTTGCGCGCGTAGCTGTTGGTCTGCGGCGTCCGCTTTTCTGGTTTCCGCGCAACCAGGTTGACCGAGAAAAATGCACTCGGCATACCGTTCAGGCGAGTAGCATGCTTTTTCACAAACGCCTGGAAAGCCGAATGGTAGTGACCGTAGCGAATTGACGCGCCGATCACCACCCGGTCGTAGCGTTCCCAGTCCGGTTCCTCGGTGTGATGCAAATCCATCACATCCGCCAAAACCCCAAGCTCTTTGAGCTCAGAAGCCAGATACGAGGCTATTTCGTGGGTTTGTCCATCCCGGGTTGAGAAAAGAATCAGTGTTTTCACGTGTTACTCCATTATTCACGCCAGAATGTCGGGGTAAAAAGTACCAACAGAGTGAAGACTTCCAGACGACCGAATAACATATTGGCAATCAGGATCCATTTCGCCACGGGATTCATGCTGGCGAAGTTGTCGGCTACAACACCCAGTCCGGGCCCAAGGTTGTTTAGCGTCGCCACGACGGAAGCAAATGCGGAAAAGTCATCCACACCGGTCGCGATAATAGCAAGCATACTGACAATAAATACCAGAGCATACGCCGAGAAAAAACCCCAAACTGCTTCGAGGATGCGTTCCGGTAGTGCCCGATTCCCCAGTTTGATGCTGTAAACCGCATTCGGGTGCACCAGACGCTTTAATTCACGATTGCCCTGTTTGAACAGTAAAAGGATACGAATAACCTTCAGCCCCCCGCCCGTTGAGCCGGCACAGCCGCCGATAAACGCAGAGCAGAGTAGCAGCACCGGCAGGAACAGCGGCCAGCGCGCAATACTGTCCGTTGTAAACCCGGCAGTGGTTGCCATCGACACCACCTGGAAAAAGGCCTGATTGAGCGTCGTGAGCGCGGAGTTGTAAATATCATGGAACCACAGCACGAGGGTACAAATGACCACCAGCGTTAACTGAACGCCAATGAACATGCGGAACTCCGGGTCACGCCAGTAGACCTTCAGACTACGCCCACTCAATAAAGAGAAGTGCAGGCCGTAGTTACAACCGGAGATTAAAAGGAAGATAGCGATAATCGTGTTAATCGTCGGGCTGTCGAAAAAGCCGACGCTGGCATCGTGGGTCGAGAAGCCGCCAATTGCGATAGTGGCAAAGCTGTGTCCAATAGCGTCAAACGCAGGCATCCCGGCGAACCACAGCGCGAGCGCACAGGCAACCGTCAGCAGAACGTAGATCAGCCACAGTGTTTTCGCTGTCTCCGCAATTCGCGGGCGCATCTTGTTATCTTTCAGTGGCCCGGGCATTTCAGCGCGATAGAGCTGCATCCCACCGACCCCAAGAATTGGCAGAATTGCTACCGCCAGCACAATGATCCCCATACCGCCAAACCATTGCAGCATTTGACGATAAAAGAGAATAGCGTGTGGTAAGGAGTCCAGTCCCACCAGCGTGGTTGCACCAGTGGTGGTCAAGCCGGAGAACGACTCAAAGAACGCATCGGTAATCGTCAGGTTCGGGCTTTCGGAGAAAATAAACGGTAGCGCACCCACGCTACCCAGCACGGTCCAGAACAGCACCACAATCAAAAACCCTTCACGGGATTTCAGCTCGCCCTTCTCGCGACGGTTCGGCCACCACAGCATAGAACCGATTGCTAGCGCGACAAAAAAGGTTTGTGTGAATGCACGCCCCGCCCCATCACGGTAGAGTAGCGCTACTAACCCAGGGAGGATCATTGTTCCCGAAAATAAGATGACCAGCAGTCCAACGATTCGGGTAATGGCGCGAAAATGCATCTCTGCCGCTTCCTTTGTTCTTTAAAATGAGATGGGGATTATTCTTCAACGGCTAACAATTGCAATGAACCACGGCTAAAATCTGCCAGCTTAGCGGTAAATTCATCCACTTTTGCATAAGGAAGCGCTACCCGCAGTAGAACGAACGCCTGATAATCACTGGCGACGATTTTACCGTCATGTTGTCCCAGCAGAGCCTCAACGCCAGCCAACTGGCCGTACTCACACTGCAAAGTATATTCGGTTAATGGCGTCTTGCGCTGTGTCGTTAACTGGCGTAACGCCTGACTGACGCCACCGCCATAGGCTTTCACCAGCCCACCCGTACCAAGAAGAATGCCGCCATAGTAACGCACCACGACGGCGGTGATCTCTCCAATACCGCTCCCCATCAGTTGGGCGAGCATAGGCTTACCCGCCGTCCCCGCAGGTTCGCCATCGTCGGAAAATCCTAACTGTTGCGAATCATCCGGCGCGCCCGCCACCCACGCCACACAATGGTGGCGGGCATCCGGGTGCGCCGCTTTCACTGATTCCACAAACGCTTTCGCCGCCTCTACACCGTCTGTATGGGCAAGACAGGTAATGAAGCGGCTTTTTTTGATCTCCTCAACGGCGGTGACGGGAGACGCAGGGATTAACCAACTTTCCATTACGCCAGTTTCAAATCCCGCGTCATGTTTTCAATATGATTGCCGTGAACGACCACATTATCTTCAATGCGAATGCCGCCGAACGGCTTCAGGGCTTCAATTTTTTGCCAGTTGAAGTGTTTACTGAACTGCCCTTCACGCCATGGCGCTAACAGTGATTCGATGAAGTAAATGCCGGGCTCGATAGTCAGAACCATTCCCGGTTCCAGCACGCGAGTGCAACGCAGGTATGGATATTTTGCCGGCGCAGCAAGATGGGTGCCGCTGTCATCCTGCATAAAGCCAGCAACATCATGCACCTGTAGTCCCAGCGGATGCCCAATACCGTGCGGCATAAACGGTCCGGTGAGATCGTTTTCGACCATCGCCTCTTCGCTCATGTCGGTGACGATTTCGTGTTTACGCAGTAGCTTTGCAATACGCTGATGGAATTGAACGTGATAATCCACATAGCTCATCCCCGCTTTCATCGTCGCGATCAGCGCCAGCTGTTCGTCATTAACATCTTTCACCAGCTGTGCGTAGTCGTTGTCGCTTTTTGCTGACCAGGTCCGGGTCAAGTCTGCCGCGTAGCCGTTGTACTCAGCGCCCGCATCCAGCAGGAAGCTGCGGATTTCAGACGGTGCCTGATGATCAAGCTTTGTATAGTGAAGTACAGAAGCATGCTCATTGAGCGCAACGATGTTGCTGTAAGGCACATCGGTATCACGATGACCGGTCGCCGTCAGGTAGGCCAGGTTGATATCAAACTCGCTCATCTCAGAACGGAATGCTTCTTCCGCCGCACGATGGCCACTCACCGCCATTTTCTGCGCTTCGCGCATACACGCCAGCTCGTAATCTGTTTTGTACGAACGATAATAATGCAGGTAGTCGATCACCCCTTTCGGATTGATATTGCTGGCAGCGATATCCAGTTGTAGCGCACGCTCCGGAACCGGACCAATATAGCCAATGTTGCCGCGTGCGGCAGGCAGTTGGCTACCAATTCCATCCGCTTTCGGCAGGGCAATCACATCCACTTCTTCTGTCCAGAAAGAAGTCGGCAGCGGCTCAACGTTATGCCAGTAATCGACAGGCAAATAGAACCATAATTTCGGTTTGTTAACCCCATCCACCAGCAGCCAGCAATTTGGTACCTGTGTCACAGGCACCCAGGCCTTAAACTGGGGATTAACCTTGAATGGATAAGGATGATCGTCAAGAAAGACATTAATCAGCTCACCGGAGTGAATAAGCAGCGCGTCCAGTTTAAAACGCGCCAGGGCGTCACGGGTTCGCTCTTGCAGGGTAACAATATGATTTTTATAGAGTGAGGCCAGCGATTCCATTTTCTATCCTTCTGATTTATTGACCTTAAGTCCCCGCATCTTAGCACATCGTTTCAGGAAGCGTGATTTCTGCCGAGCGTGATCGCATCGGCATTTCTTTAATCATTCATTTGCATTTTATTAACACAATATACACACTTTGCCTCATCTGGTATGACCAGATCACCTTGCGGATTCAGGAGACTGACATGCTTTACAAAGGCGACACCCTGTACCTTGACTGGCTGGAAGATGGCATCGCCGAACTGGTGTTCGATGCGCCAGGTTCGGTCAATAAACTCGACACTGCGACCGTCGCCAGCCTAGGCCAGGCGCTAGACGTACTGGAAAAACAGAAAGATTTAAAAGGGCTGCTGCTGCGTTCGAATAAAGCGGCCTTTATTGTCGGTGCGGATATCACCGAATTCCTCTCACTGTTTCTCGTTCCCGAAGAACAGTTAAGTCAGTGGCTGCATTTTGCCAATAGCGTCTTTAACCGTCTGGAAGATCTGCCGGTACCAACCATTTCTGCCGTCAACGGCTACGCGTTGGGCGGCGGCTGCGAATGCGTACTCGCCACCGACTACCGTCTGGCGACGCCGGACCTGCGTATCGGCCTGCCGGAAACAAAGCTGGGCATTATGCCGGGCTTTGGCGGTTCAGTTCGTATGCCACGAATGCTCGGTGCAGACAGTGCGCTGGAGATCATTGCCGCCGGTAAAGACGTGAGCGCCGAACAGGCGCTGAAAATCGGCCTGGTCGATGGCGTGGTAAAGGCCGAGAAGCTGATTGACGGCGCTAAGGCAATCTTGCGGCAGGCGATTAACGGCGATCTCGACTGGAAAGCGAAGCGTCAGCCGAAGCTGGAACCGCTGCGCTTAAGCAAAATCGAGGCCGCCATGAGTTTCACCATCGCCAAAGGCATGGTGGCACAAACCGCGGGTAAGCATTATCCGGCGCCGATTACCGCCGTGAAAACCATCGAAGCGGCCGCGCGTTTTGGTCGTGAAGAAGCGTTAAACCTGGAAAATAAAAGCTTCGTCCCGCTGGCGCATACCAATGAGGCTCGCGCGCTGGTCGGTATCTTCCTTAACGATCAATACGTGAAAGGCAAAGCCAAACAGCTGACCAAAAACGTTGAAACGCCAAAACAGGCGGCGGTGCTGGGTGCAGGCATTATGGGTGGCGGCATTGCCTATCAGTCGGCCTGGAAAGGCGTACCGGTGATCATGAAGGATATCAATGATAAATCCTTAACGCTGGGGATGACTGAAGCCGCCAAGCTGCTGAATAAACAGCTTGAGCGCGGCAAAATTGACGGTCTGAAGCTTTCCGGTGTGATCTCGACAATCCACCCGACGCTGGACTATAGCGGTTTCGACCGCGTGGATGTGGTTGTTGAAGCGGTCGTTGAGAACCCGAAAGTGAAAAAAGCGGTGCTGGCGGAAACTGAAGATAAAGTCCGTCCGGACACCGTTCTGGCATCGAATACCTCTACCATTCCCATCAGCGAGCTGGCGAGTGTGCTGAAGCGCCCGGAAAACTTCTGCGGCATGCACTTCTTTAACCCGGTTCACCGGATGCCGCTGGTTGAGATCATTCGCGGCGAGAAAAGCTCCGATGAAACCATCGCCAAAGTGGTGGCCTGGGCCAGCAAAATGGGCAAAACGCCGATCGTGGTTAACGACTGCCCAGGATTCTTTGTAAACCGCGTGCTGTTCCCTTACTTCGCCGGTTTCAGTCAGTTGCTGCGCGACGGTGCGGACTTCCGCAAGGTCGACAAAGTGATGGAAAAACAGTTTGGCTGGCCGATGGGCCCAGCATATCTGCTGGACGTTGTCGGCATCGACACCGCCCATCATGCCCAGGCGGTGATGGCGGCAGGCTTCCCGCAGCGTATGCAAAAAGATTACCGCGACGCGATCGATGCACTGTTTGATGCCAACCGCTTTGGCCAGAAAAACGGCCTCGGATTCTGGCGCTATAAAGAAGACAGCAAAGGCAAACCGAAGAAAGAAGAAGATGCTGCCGTCGATGGCCTGTTGGCTGAAACCAGCCACGCAAAACGCGACTTCAGCGAAGAAGAGATTATCGCCCGCATGATGATCCCGATGGTCAACGAAGTAGTACGCTGCCTGGAAGAAGGCATTATCGCCAGCCCGGCAGAAGCCGATATGGCGCTGGTTTACGGTCTGGGCTTCCCTCCGTTCCACGGCGGTGCGTTCCGCTGGCTGGATACGCTCGGAAGTGCAAAATATCTCGACATGGCACAGCAGTATCAACACCTCGGCCCACTGTATGAAGTGCCGGAAGGTCTGCGCAATAAAGCGCGTCATAACGAACCGTATTATCCCCCGGTTGAGCCTGCCCGTCCGGTTGGCGACCTGAAAACGGCTTAAGGAGTCACAATGGAACAGGTTGTAATTGTTGATGCGATCCGTACCCCAATGGGCCGTTCGAAAGGGGGCGCATTTCGCAACGTGCGTGCGGAAGATCTTTCCGCTCACTTAATGCGTAGCCTGCTGGCCCGTAACCCGGCGCTGGATCCAGCCGCGCTGGACGATATCTACTGGGGTTGTGTCCAACAGACGCTGGAGCAGGGTTTTAATATCGCCCGTAACGCCGCGCTGATGGCAGAGGTTCCACACTCTGTCCCGGCCGTCACGGTTAACCGCCTGTGCGGTTCATCGATGCAGGCATTACATGATGCGGCGCGGATGATCATGACCGGCGACGCGCAGGCATGCCTGGTCGGCGGCGTAGAACACATGGGCCATGTGCCAATGAGTCACGGCGTGGACTTCCACCCTGGCATGAGTCGTAACGTAGCGAAAGCGGCTGGGATGATGGGCCTGACGGCAGAGATGCTGTCTCGTATGCACGGTATTAGTCGTGAAATGCAGGATGCCTTTGCCGCACGTTCCCATGCCCGCGCCTGGGCCGCCACGCAGTCCGGGGCGTTTAAAAATGAAATCATCCCGACCGGTGGTCATGATGCCGACGGCGTGCTGAAGCAATATAACTTTGACGAAGTTATCCGTCCGGAAACCACCGTTGAAGCGCTGTCTGCACTGCGTCCGGCATTTGATCCGGTCAACGGTACGGTCACCGCCGGTACTTCTTCAGCACTTTCGGATGGCGCAGCGGCCATGCTGGTCATGAGCGAAAGCCGGGCGCGTGAGCTGGGGCTGAAAATCCGTGCCCGCGTGCGTTCCATGGCGGTTGTGGGCTGCGATCCCTCAATCATGGGTTACGGTCCGGTTCCGGCCTCGAAGTTGGCATTGAAAAAGGCCGGCCTATCCGCCAGCGACATCGGTTTGTTCGAGATGAACGAAGCGTTTGCTGCACAGATCCTGCCGTGCATTAAAGATCTGGGGCTGATGGAGCAGATCGACGAGAAGATCAACCTTAACGGTGGCGCGATCGCGTTGGGTCACCCGCTGGGCTGTTCGGGCGCACGTATCAGTACCACACTGCTGAACTTAATGGAGCGCAAAGACGTGGAGTTTGGTCTGGCAACCATGTGTATCGGGTTGGGCCAGGGCATCGCGACGGTGTTTGAGCGAGTTTAATCATCATAATGCCGGGGGCGCTGCGCTTTCCCGGCCTACGAAATGTTATCTCAAAGCCATTGGTGCCAATGGCGAAGAGAGAAAGTTTAGTTGCCGTTCTTCCCGCCTGTCAGGGGCGGGCTTTTTCTTTAAATAAAAGCGAACGCATCGCCAAAAAGACGATCTTCACGCGCGCTACGTTCATTGCAGAACAGGTCGCGGGCAATTTTCGCCATTTCAAAACGCCCGGCGATGTAAATGTCATGCTCTGCCAGCGATCCATAATCCTGCATCACTGCCGTTAATACCGTTCCGGTACGCCCACGCCAGCCGGCTTCAGGCTGTTCAACCACGGGCTCAATGCGCAGGCCTGGATGATTCACCGACAGCGCCTCAAGTTCAGACAGGTCGTACAGGTGTTTCTCTTCACGCCCCCCCCAATAGATAGTGACATCCCGGTTCGGATTGCGAGCCAGCGCGGTCAGCAGAATCGAACGCACGTAGGAAAAGCCAGTACCGCCAGCAATCAGGATCAGAGGACGCTCTTCATCGTCACGCAGCCACGCTTCACCGTGAGGAATATCGACAATAACTTCATCGTCTTTCAGGATGCGATCCATCACCGCTTTGGCATAGAGGTTAATTTCAGACGCGCCAATGTGGAGTTCAATAAACCCCTTTTCATCAGGCGTGGATGCCATTGAAAACGGGCGCTTATCCCGCTCGTCCATCACGACCATTAAATATTGACCAGCACGAAACGAAAATGCCGCTTCGGGGACTAAACGGACACGGTATACGGTATCGGTGATAGCTTCTACCGAGGTCACTTTACAGCTTAAGGTTGTCATGCGCTCCCTCTATGGGTCTGTAGGGCAAAACGAGCGCCTCAGGCGCCTTTACCGTCATTAAAAATGGCCAGTTCATCCCAAATCGCATCGATACGCGCGGTGACTTCAGGATCTTTTTTAATAGGTCGTCCCCACTCGCGTTGGGTTTCGCCCGGCCATTTGTTCGTGGCATCCAGCCCCATTTTTGAACCCAGTCCGGAAACGGGCGAGGCAAAATCCAGATAATCAATTGGCGTGTTTTCAACCAACACCGTATCCCGAGCAGGATCCATACGGGTAGTAATTGCCCAAATTACATCGTTCCAGTCGCGTGCGTTGACGTCATCATCACAAACGATGACAAACTTAGTGTACATAAACTGGCGCAAAAATGACCAGACGCCCATCATGACGCGTTTAGCATGCCCGGCGTACTGTTTTTTAATGGTGACGACAGCAAGGCGATAAGAACAACCTTCAGGCGGCAGATAAAAATCAACAATTTCCGGAAACTGCTTTTGCAAAATGGGCACGAACACTTCGTTGAGCGCCACACCGAGTACTGCGGGTTCATCCGGCGGACGACCGGTATAGGTAGAGTGATAAATTGCGTCTTCACGCTGGGTAATGTGCGTAACGGTAAAGACCGGGAAGCTGTCCACTTCGTTGTAATAACCGGTGTGATCGCCATAAGGGCCTTCCGGCACCATCTCGCCCGGATCAATATACCCTTCCAGCACTATTTCCGCGCTGGCGGGCACTTCCAGATCGTTTGACAGGCATTTGACTACTTCAGTTTTGGTGCCACGCAGCAGGCCCGCAAACGCATATTCAGAAAGCGTATCCGGCACGGGCGTCACTGCCCCCAGGATGGTGGCCGGGTCTGCACCCAGCGCCACAGAGACCGGGAAACGCTCACCCGGATGGGCCGCGCACCAATCCTGATAATCCAGCGCGCCGCCGCGATGGGACAGCCAACGCATAATCAGTTTATTTTTGCCGATCAACTGCTGGCGATAGATTCCTAAGTTTTGCCGCTCTTTATGCGGACCCCGCGTCACAGTTAGTCCCCAGGTAATGAGCGGTGCAGCATCTTCCGGCCAACAGGTCATAATGGGAATGCGGCTTAAATCCACGTCATCGCCTGAGACAATTTTTTGCTGACAGGGTGCGCCGCGCAGTCGCTTCGTCGGCATATTCAGCACTTGCTTAAACTGCGGCAGCTTATCAAACAGGTCACGAAAGCCTTTCGGTGGCTCAGGTTCTTTCAGAAATGCCAGCAGCTTACCCACTTCCCGCAGCGCAGAGACATCTTCTTGTCCCATACCCATCGCAACGCGCTTTGGCGTACCAAACAGGTTACACAACACGGGCATCGAATAACCCTTAGGGTTTTCAAACAGCAGCGCAGGCCCACCGGCACGCAGCGTGCGGTCAGCAATTTCCGTGATTTCCAGGTATGGATCCACCGGTAGCGAAATGCGTTTGAGTTCGCCCTGTTGTTCAAGCAGCGTCAGGAAGTCGCGTAGATCGTGATATTTCATGGCGTCCATTATGGCCTCTTCGTAAGCATCTCATTATACGGTGTTCATCTTCGTGATGCTGTAATTTTGTTAAATTAGCGTGAACTCTGGCGGCCGACGCAGAGACATTAAGCGCAGCCAACTCAGATGCGGCTTGAAGGATGAAGTGTATAATGAGTTTTGCTATGCTTGCGCCCCGAACAAGCGGATAAGAGCTATTATGCAATCCTGGTATTTACTGTACTGCAAACGCGGGCAACTTCAGCGTGCCCAGGAACACCTCGAAAGACAGGCAGTAAACTGCCTGACGCCGATGATCACCCTGGAAAAAATAGTGCGTGGAAAACGTACCGCAGTCAGCGAGCCATTGTTTCCCAATTATCTGTTCGTGGAGTTCGATCCCGAGGTGATTCATACCACCACGATCAATGCCACGCGCGGCGTCAGCCATTTCGTTCGCTTTGGCGCATCCCCTGCTACCGTGCCTTCCAGCGTGATTCATCAACTTTCTGTCCACACACCGGTAGGCATTGTCGATCCGCAAACGCCTTATCCTGGCGATAGCGTCATTATCACTGAAGGCGCATTTGAAGGCTTACAGGCCATTTTCACCGAACCGGACGGCGAAGCACGATCTATGTTGCTGCTCAACCTGCTGAATAAAGAGGTTAAGCAGAGCGTGAAGAATACCGGTTTTCGTAAGCTTTAAATCCGTTGTGCTGGAAGACGGCATAACGGCTTACTCTGCCGGGAGAGTAATTCCAAATAGCGTTCTGACATTCGCATCCGTTGTGGTGGAAAGCCACTGCGGATCTTCCCCACGCCAGAAGGCTATGCGTTCAAGAATGTGCGGCAAATGTGCCGGTTCGTTGCGCCGCGAGGCGGGTTTAGGCGACAGATCGCGAGGTAACAAATAGGGGGCGTCTGTCTCGATCAGCAATTTCTCCGCCGGGATAAAGGGCAGTAGTTCGCGCAGTTCAAGCCCACGACGTTCATCGCATACCCACCCGGTGATCCCGATGTGTAACCCCCTGTCGACACAGTCCTGCATTTCCTGACGCGTACCGGTGAAACAGTGCAGCACCCCGCCAGGCAGTTTATCCAGCCACGGATCCAGCAGCGCCAGAAAGCGTGAGTGGGCATCACGGCAATGCATAAAGACCGGCATTTCTAACTCAGCGGCGAGTCGTAGTTGTGCGGTAAAGGCGTGTTCTTGTTCGTTCGGCGTGGAAAAATTACGGTTAAAATCGAGGCCGCATTCGCCAATCGCCACCACTTCAGGCAAACGCGCCAGTTCCGCAATTGCCGCTTCTGTTGCAGCCTGCCACTGGCTGCTGTCGTGAGGATGAACGCCTGCCGTTGACCAGCAGTTAGGGTAGTGCTGCGCCATTCGCTGCGCCTGCTGGCTTTCATGGAGATTGGTTCCCGTGAGAAGCATTCCCGCCACGCCAGCCTTAAATGCTCGCGCTACCACTTCGTTGCGATCTTTGGCGAACTGCGAACTGGTTAAATTCACGCCGATATCAAACATGCGTCTCTCCATATGACAACCGCCCTGACGGGCGGTTGAAATTATTCTTCAGTCTTTTCGGCTTTCTCAGCTTCGGCGGCCATTTCTGCCTCGTTATCTTCATCCCTCGACCGTCGCTTACCCACATAAAAACGAGAGAAGAAAACACCAATTTCAAACAGGCAGTACATGGGAATAGCCAAAAGCGTTTGCGAAAAAACGTCCGGCGGGGTCAGCAACATCCCGACGACAAACGCGCCAACCAGCACATAAGGCCGTTTTTTACGCAAATCATCAGGTGTAGTTATCCCCATCCAGCATATCAACACGATAGCGACCGGTACCTCAAACGAGACACCAAATGCCATAAACAGCGCCATCACGAAGCTCAGATAACTGGCAATGTCCGTCGATACCTGAACACCTTCCGGCGCGGTATTGGCAAGAAAACCAAACGCCAGCGGGAAGACGACGAAGTAGGCAAACGCCATACCGATATAAAACAATAATGAACTGGAAACCAGCAGCGGCACCACCAGGCGGCGTTCATGCTTATACAGCGCCGGCGCGATAAAAGCCCAGACCTGATAGAGGATCACTGGCGCTGACAGAATCAGCGACACCATAAAGGTCAGCTTGATAGGGGTAAAAAACGGCGATGCGACATCTGTCGCAATCATCGTAGCCCCCTGCGGCAGCTGTTTGATGAGCGGCGCAGAAACCAGGTGATAGATGTCATTGGCAAAATAGACCAATGCCAGAAAGATCACGATAACCGCAATGATGCAGTTAAGCAGACGTTTACGCAGCTCGATCAGATGCGTGATAAGCGGTTGAGTATCTTCTACAGCCATGTTTACGGTTTATCACTCGACGTAGGGGAAGTGCCTGCAACAGGCGCTGCGGATTTCGGTTGAGCATCCATCACGTTTACAGCAGGGGGATTATCTTCTGCCATCTTCGGTGTCTGTTCCGGCGCGCTGGCCTGAGCTTCAGCAGTGGCAGGCGTGACGCCCTCATGCTGTTCTTCGTTCCCTTTCACCACCGGATTATGGATGGTATGTGCTTCATCGCTGGCTTTTTCCGGATCATTCACACTGTATGAGCGCTTCATTGATTCGGCCGCCTGACGCAGTTCATCCATTGATGCTTTCAGTTCCGGCGTCAGGGTCTCCAGGCTCGCTTTTTCAACCTTTTTCAGGCTGTCCTGAAACTCCTGGAGTTTAAGTTCCTGGGTCAGTTCATTCTGTACGGTTGTTGCAAGGGAACGCAAGGCGCGCACCCAGCCGGCAATCGTTTTGACTGCCACCGGGAGTCGCTGTGGCCCCAGCACAACGAGGCCGATAATGAACACCAGTAACAGTTCGCTAAAACCGATATCAAACACGAATTACACCTGCTCTTTATCGTGACTTTTCGCGTCTTCTTTTTTAGCATCTGCCGGTTTTTCAGCGATAGACTTAGCGGTAAAGTCAGCATCCTGGCTGGTTTTATCCTGTTTAGTGTCTTCATCGCTCATCGCTTTTTTGAAGCCTTTGATGGATGCGCCGAGATCGGAACCGATGGAGCCGAGTTTTTTGGTGCCAAACAACAGTACAACGATGACGGCAATGATCACCAACTGCCAAATACTGATACCACCCATACATGTTCCTCGTGATAGATGATGATTAAATTAATTAGATCACATTATACTTTACGCGACCCATTCAGAGCGATGAAAAAATCAGCGAGTTTTGCGCCAACCGACAATCCAGGCGACCAGCCCACCCGCCATTAACCAGCCAGGCATGAAGCCCCACTCTGGTCGATTAATCAGCAAAAATGTCCCGCTCAACAGTAACGTCGCACCAATTCCAAATAAGTAACGGGATTGGCCCTGACGTACATGGTTAGCCTGAAGCTCGCGCGCAATCTTATCAACGCTGTGCTGTAAATATTTGCCCTGGCGCAAACTGTCGTATACCAATTCAGGTAGTTCTGGCATTTTTTCGACCCAGAACGGGGCTTTTTCTTTAAATGCCCGTACCAAAGCCGGAATACCGACCTGATCTTTAATCCACGACTCAAGGAAGGGCTTCGCCGTTTTCCACAGATCTAACTGCGGATAGAGCTGCCGCCCCACACCTTCAACATACAGTAAGGTTTTCTGCAGGAGTACCAGTTGCGGTTGCACTTCCATGTTAAAGCGACGTGCAGTGTTGAACAGATTTAACAGCACGTGACCAAATGAAATTTCCGCCAACGGTTTTTCGAAGATAGGCTCACAGACGGTGCGAATGGCAAACTCAAACTCTTCCACGTTGGTATCCGGTGGCACCCAACCGGAATCGACGTGCAGTTCAGCAACTTTGCGATAATCGCGATTAAAGAAAGCGATGAAGTTTTCCGCCAGATAACGTTTGTCTTCTTTATTGAGGGAACCGACGATGCCGCAATCAATGCCGATGTATTTCGGGTTATCCGGATGTTCATAGCTGACAAAGATATTTCCCGGATGCATGTCAGCATGGAAGAAGCTGTCGCGGAATACTTGGGTGAAGAAAACCTGTACCCCACGCTCTGCCAACAGTTGCATGTTGGTGCCGTTCTTCTCAAGCGCCGCCACATCGGAAACAGGGATACCGTAAATGCGCTCCATCACCATCATATTCTCACTGCAATAGTCAGAATAGACCTCTGGGATGTAGAGCATGGGGCTGTCTTCAAAGTTTCGACGCAGTTGAATGGCGTTGGCCGACTCGCGCAGCAGATTCAGTTCATCTATGAGCGTCTTTTCATATTCCCGCACCACTTCCGTTGGTCGCAGACGGCGGCCATCCGGCAATAAGCGCGGCACCCAACGGGCGAGGCGATAGATCAGTTTCAGATCCGCTTTAATCACCGGCAGAATGTCCGGGCGAATCACTTTGATGACGACTTCTTTGCCAGTGGTTTTCAGCCTGGCCGTGTGAACCTGGGCAATCGATGCGGACGCCAGGGGCTGGATGTCAAAATCATCAAACCAGGCCTCAACGGGAAGTCCCCCCATTGCGGCTTCAATCTGTTCTTTTGCCTTTGCGCCATCGAATGGCGCGACTTTGTCCTGTAAAAGCGCAAGCTGATCGGCAATCTGCGGCGGAAAAAGGTCGCGACGAGTGGAGAGCATTTGACCAAACTTGATCCACACCGGCCCCAGCTCTTGCAGTGCCAGTCTCAGCCGCTCACCAAGCAGTTTTTCTTTATGCCGGTTCGGCATCCAGAACAGGCTGTAACGCCATAACCTCAGCGGCAGTGTGATCCGCATTTTGGGAATGAGCTCATCAAGTCCGTAGCTTAAAAAGGTGCGAATGATGAAATATAGGCGCCGTACTTCACCTGGCGTCATTGAGCCTCCAGTTTTTCCAGTCGCTTGCTCAGCGCATCAACAGCGCGTTCCACTGCCGCCGTTTCTTCCGCAAACCAGGCGACCTCAAGCGGTCCCGGAGCCATTCGCCACTCTTCAGTTATCGCTTCAGCGACGTAACGCTGCTGACGCTGGATCCCGTGACGAAGAAATTTGGCTCCGCCGCGCAGGACTTTGCCGATCCCCTCTGCGGCGATATCGCCAGTATAAGGGGCCAACAGTTCGGCGGGGTCGAATTCCGCCAGGTCAGCAAGCGCCACGAAATTCTGTACTACCTGTATGTCGCCCACCACTTCCAGTTCGCCACTGCGAATTAACGCAGCGAGCTGCTGGCGGTCACGCAATTTTGGCAGCACGCTGGCATGGGTAATGACGGTACAATCCGCCTCGTCCGCCCACTCGCCCAGTACGTCAACCTGACGCTCGCTGAATACCAGAATTAAAGAGGTCGAAAAGCCTTTTAGCTCCACACGTAGCACTTTGCCCAGCAGACGCGCACGCGCGGTTTTCAACGCGGGCGAGCGATACAGAAAAGTATTGAGCAGACTTTCCATTCCTGCGGTCACTAAGGGTTTAAAAGGCATCCCCGCTCTCCTGTCAGAACTTATAGCCGCGATGTAGCGCAACCACACCCGCAGTCAGGTTGTAATAGTCGACGCTTTCGAATCCGGCGTCCTGCATCATGGCTTTAAGGGTGTCCTGATCCGGATGCATACGGATGGATTCAGCCAGATAGCGATAGCTGTCGGCATCATTAGCGACCATCGAACCAATACGCGGCAGGATATGGAAAGAGTATGCGTCGTAGGCTTTGCTCAGCGGCTCAATAATTGGCTTAGAAAACTCAAGCACCAGCAGACGACCACCTGGCTTCAGTACGCGGAACATCGAACGCAGGGCTTTGTCTTTGTCCGTGACGTTACGCAGACCGAAGGAAATAGTGATGCAGTCAAAGGTGTTATCCGGGAAGGGCAGCGCTTCGGCATTCGCCTGGACGTATTCAACGTTGCCGATGACGCCAATATTGCGCAGCTTTTCACGGCCCATTTTGAGCATCGAGTCGTTAATGTCGGCCAGGACCACTTTGCCCGTTTCCCCCACCATGCGGGAGAATTTCGCCGTCAGGTCACCTGTACCACCGGCCAAATCAAGCACTGTCTGACCACGACGCACGCCGCTACAGTCAATGGTGAAGCGCTTCCACAAACGATGTATCCCGAAGGACATCAGATCATTCATGACATCATATTTTGATGCCACTGAATGAAAAACGTGGGCCACCATGTCCGCTTTTTGCTCTTTAGCAACGGTCTGAAAACCAAAGTGCGTCGTTTCTTGTGAATTATCCACCATCTCAGTGCCTGCTCATCAAAAAATTGTTCAAGAAGTGTAACAGATTGGGGCGCAATGCCCTACCCTTCTGCCCGGTCCGCTAACTCCAGACGACTTAAAGTGATTGCTGCTTTATCTCGTCATCGTCGGGATAAGGCGTGTCATCCGCTTCTTCAGCGACCGATCGCAAACGATACTCTTCATCTTGCGATGTGGCGTGTTCCGCCAGTTCCGGATTAATCTCGCGTTTTATTTCTACGCCCAACCCGCGAAATGCTTCCGCCTGCGCCAGCACATTACCGCGCCCTGAAGAGAGTTTTTTCATTGCCTGACGATAGTTATCCTGCGCTTTGTCCAGGCTCTGTCCAATGGAGGACATATCGTCAACAAACAGTCGCAGCTTGTCGTAAAGCTTACTGGCACGATCGGCAATCTGCTGCGCATTGCGGCTTTGATGTTCGTAACGCCAGAGGTTAGCAATAGTACGCAACGCTACAAGCAGCGTCGTTGGGCTGACCAGCATTATATTATTTTTGAGCGCTTCGGTAATCAGTTCGGGTTGCCTGTCCAGCGCTAACAGAAATGCAGGCTCCACGGGAACGAACATCAGCACATAATCCAGCGTGCGTAAGCCCGGAAGCTGCTGATAATCCTTACGCCCCAATAAGCGAATGTGGTTACGCACCGACGCAATATGTTCCTGAAGCGCACTTTCACGGGTGTAATCATCTTCGGCATTAAAGTAACGTTCGTAGGCCACCAGCGTCATTTTGGCGTCGATCACCACATCTTTGCCCTGCGGCAACCGCACAATCACATCGGGCTGCATCCGCGAACGAACGTCATTTTCGAGGCTCACCTGCGTTTCGTATTCGTAACCTTCGCGCAGACCAGAAGCTTCCAGAACGCGAGTCAGCACCACCTCGCCCCAGTTGCCCTGGGTTTTGTTATCCCCTTTCAGCGCACGCGTCAGGTTAACGGCCTCCTGCGCCATTTGCGCATTAAGCTGTTGGAGATTGCGGATTTCGTGCGCCAGGGTATGACGCTCGCGCGCTTCCTGACCAAAGCTCTCCTGCACCTGGCGACGAAAGCCGTCTAACTGTTCACGTAGCGGCGTCAGCAAACCATTAAGGCTCTGCCGGTTTTGCTCATCAACCCGGCGATTACTTTGTTCAAATATCCGGTTAGCCAAGTTTTCAAATTGTTCGCTGAGGCGCTGCTCGCTGTTTATCATCTGGCGTATTTTCTCTTCCGCATGCTGCTGCGTTGCTTCCATCCGCGTTGTGACTTCACGCAGATCGGCTTCAAGGGAGGAGTTAATGCTGCGCAGATTGCGCAATTCGTTATTGAGCATTTCACACTCATCGCGCCAGTGGTCACTTTGAGCAAGCTGTTGTTTTGTCGCGCTTAATGCCGCCACCATCTCTTCGCGCTCGGCGAATTGTTCGGCTTTTTGTTGCGCATGCTGATAGCTGGCAATCAGCCAGCCAAGCGCAATGCCCACCAGTGCAATCACCGCATAAATGACGATTGAGATATCCAAAATGCCTCCCGACGCTACAACTCACCCGCACAACATAGAATTGTGCTGTATAAACGTCCAGTTTTAAAGGAATTTCCTGCGAGGCGCTACGCAAAAAATAAAGGCCGAACGTATCGGCCTTTTATCTCAGAGAGGAGGACTAGATCAGACGACGTGCCGCTTCCACCACGATTTTCACCGCATGGCTTTCGGTTTGCTTCATCGTTTCGGCGTTAGGGATCTCTTGTTGGGTACGATTAACGATAACGCCCGCAACCATCCCTGCGCGCAGACCCTGGCTTGCACACATGGTCAGCAGGGTGGCAGATTCCATTTCATAGTTCATTACGCCCATGGCCTGCCACTCTTCCATCGAACCTTTGAAACGGCTTACCACACGACCAGAGTAGGTATCGTAGCGCTCCTGGCCTGGGTAGAAGGTATCTGAAGAAGCGGTGACGCCAATATGCGTCGTCGCGCCAACGGATTTAGCGGCTTCAACCAGCGCTGTTGTACATTCGAAATCAGCTACCGCCGGGAATTCCATCGGAGCAAAATGCAGGCTCGCGCCATCCAGACGAACAGACGCTGTAGTAACCAAAACATCACCCACATTGATATGTGGCTGAATCGCCCCGGTAGTACCGATGCGCAGGAAGGTGCGAATGCCTAACTGCGCCAGTTCTTCAACCGCAATAGATGTTGACGGACCACCAATCCCGGTCGAGCAGACAATAATGGCCTTACCATCCAGTTCTGCACGCCAGGTCGTGAATTCGCGATGTGATGCCAGCTTAACCGGCTTATCCATCAGCGCGGCGATTTTTTCAACACGCTCCGGATCGCCAGGGACGATAGCCAGCGTAGCCCCTTGTAAATCGTTTTTAGTGAGGCCGAGATGAAAAACATCAGACTTAGACATATACAACTCCTCTGTGATTCGGTTTTTGTCAGAAGAAGCAAAGCGGTACTTTACCGAAGGTACTGAGATGTTTTCGTGACACTCATCACCATGACGATATTCGATTGCATTAATTTACCTTGAGATAGTGATTTAGATCACAATAAAGACCCGTCACTTTCTTTTTCTGCTTAACAATCGAACTGTCCAGGGCAGTGTGGTTTGATAAAGGCTGTCTATAGTTAACGTTGCGCTATTTTTTAAGGGTACGGAGAATACCATGACACTAACACAACAAACTGGCTTTGCACCTGCGGCCTCTCCCCTTGCCTCAACAACGGTTAATACCCCGGATGATACGATTGTCGCCGGCATGACGTCGATCCCTTCCCAGGGTGATGATATGCCAGCGTATCACGCCCGACCAAAGCAGAGCGATGGCCCGCTGCCAGTGGTCATTGTAGTGCAAGAAATTTTTGGCGTGCATGAACATATCCGCGATATTTGCCGTCGCCTGGCGCTGGAAGGGTATCTGGCTATCGCACCAGAACTCTATTTTCGCGAAGGCGATCCCAATGACTTCGCCGATATTCCGACGCTATTAAGCGGTCTGGTCGCCAAAGTGCCAGACTCTCAGGTGCTGGCCGATCTGGATCACGTCGCCAGTTGGGCCGCCCGAAACGGTGGCGATGCACATCGACTGATGATCACCGGCTTTTGCTGGGGCGGTCGGATTACCTGGCTGTATGCCGCGCATAATCCGCAATTAAAAGCAGCCGTTGCCTGGTATGGCAAGCTGGTTGGTGATAAGTCTCTGAATTCACCAAAACATCCTGTCGATGTGGCGACCGACCTGAATGCCCCGGTGTTGGGACTCTACGGTGGTCAGGATAACAGCATCACGCAGGATACTGTTGAAACCATGCGTCAGGCGCTGCGTGCCGCTAACGCCACAACGGAAATTATCGTCTACCCTGACGCCGGACACGCGTTTAATGCCGATTATCGTGCCAGCTATCACGAGGAATCTGCGAAAGACGGCTGGCAGAGAATGCTTGAATGGTTTGCCAGGTACGGTAGCAAGAAGTAAAAGGTGAAATGCCGGGCGGCGGCTTCGCCTCACCCGGCCTACATATTAACTCTGACGCAGGTTCTGCGCCGCTTGCACCATGTTCGCCAGCGCGGCGCGGGTTTCTGGCCAGCCGCGGGTTTTCAGGCCGCAATCCGGGTTTACCCACAGGCGCTGCGCCGGGATACGCTGTGCCGCTTTTTTCAGCAACGCTTCTATCCACTCCACGCTCGGAACGTTTGGCGAGTGAATGTCGTACACGCCCGGTCCAATTTCGTTCGGATAATCGAACTCTTCGAACGACTCCAGCAGTTCCATATCTGAACGCGAGGTTTCAATGGTGATGACATCCGCATCCAGTGCTGCGATGGAATCCATAATGTCGTTGAACTCGCAATAACACATATGCGTATGGATCTGCGTGTCGTCTTTCGCCACTGCCGCATTGATGCGAAAAGCCTCCACGCCCCACTGCAGGTACGCGTCCCAGTCACTGCGGCGTAGCGGCAGACCTTCGCGCAGCGCCGGTTCGTCAATCTGAATGATGCCAATACCTGCGGCTTCCAGATCGGCGACTTCATCACGCAGCGCCAGCGCAATTTGCTTCGCGATGGTTTCCCGCGTCACGTCCTCTCGAGGGAACGACCAGCACAGAATGGTTACCGGCCCGGTGAGCATCCCCTTCACCGGTTTGTCAGTCAGGGATTGCGCATATTTCGCCCATTCCACGGTGATCGGCTCCGGACGGCTTACGTCACCGATAACCACCGGCGGCTTCACGCAGCGGGAACCGTAGCTCTGCACCCAGCCGTTCTGGGTAAAGACAAACCCGTCCAGATGTTCACCAAAGTATTCCACCATGTCGTTACGCTCAGCTTCGCCGTGAACCAATACATCCAGCCCTAAGCGCTCCTGCTCAACAATCGCCTGTTTGATGTGTTCAGCGATACCGGTACGGTAGTTGCCCGCATCCAGGTTGCCCTTTTTGAAGTCCAGACGCAGGCCGCGAATCTCGGTGGTTTGCGGGAAAGAGCCTATCGTCGTCGTCGGCCATGCAGGCAGGTTGAAGCGCGCACGCTGCGCCTCAGCACGTACCTCATAGGCGCTCTGGCGCTGGCTGTCCTGTGCCGTAATAGCCGCCAGACGTTTTTCAACCGCTGCGTTATGTACGCGGGTTGAGTGACGACGGGCCTGAATCGGCGCGCTCCATTGGGTAATCGCCGTTGTGTCGCCACTGTTCAGCGCATCGCGCAGCAGTGCCAGCTCTTCACATTTTTGTAAGGCAAAAGCGAACCAGCTCTTCACTTCTGCATCCAGGCGGGTTTCAACACTCAAATCAATGGGGCTGTGCAGAAGGGAACAGGACGACGCCACCCACAGAGCACGTTTTCCGACGATGTCTTTAATTTGGGTATATTTTTCCGTCAGATCGGCGCGCCAGACGTTACGTCCATTCACCAGACCGGCAGACAACAGCCAGTCAGCAGGCAGACGCTGGTGCAATTCCGCCACGTCGTCTTTACCGTGGACCAGGTCAACATGCAGACCCTGCACTGGCAAAGCGGTGATGGTGTTGAGGTTCGGCGTCACGCCTTCGAAGTAAGTGGTCAATAACAGTTTCACCTGACCGGCAAGCGCGTCATAAGCCACCTTAAAGGCGTTAAGCCATTCCTGCGGGAGTTCCAGTACCAGTGCAGGTTCATCAATTTGCACCCACTCAACGCCGCGTTTCGCCAGTTCAGCCAGCACCTGCTGATATACCGGCAGGATGTCGTTCAGCAGACTCAGGCGTTCGAACTGTTCGCCTTTTACTTTGCCCAGCCACAAGTATGTCACCGGCCCTAGCAGCACGGGTTTGATCTTATGGCCCAGGGCCAGCGCTTCGTCCACTTCATCCAGCAATTGAGTCCAGGTCAGTTTGAACTGCTGCCCCTTAACGAACTCCGGCACCATGTAGTGATAGTTAGTGTTAAACCACTTGGTCATTTCTGCCGCCGCCGCCGGCTCTCCGGTTGGCGCACGGCCACGACCAATGCGAAACAACGTATCGAGATCGACCGTGCCCTCATTGTTCTGATGACGAGCCGGCACATTACCTAACAGCAGACTGGTGGTCAGAACATGATCGTACCAGGCGAAATCCCCCACCGGCAGCAGGTCAATGCCCGCTTGTTTCTGCTGATCCCAGTGGCGTGCGCGCAGTTCACGCCCCACCGCCAGCAGTTCTTCACGTGTGGCGTTACCCGCCCAGTAGCTTTCTTGCGCTTTTTTCAGCTCGCGACGCAGGCCAACGCGAGGGAAACCGAGGGTGTGATTAATAATTGTCATATTTTCTTCCTCTAATTATTGGTAAATCCTTTGGATTTTGAATTTAGGGAAGGCGGCAAGTTTGCTCATCCTCGGGCGCTTACAAGTCGTAAGTGTCCGGGGTGAGTAAACGCAGCCAACGCATCATAAATTTAAAAGATGAAGGATTTTAGCCGTCTGGATGTTTACACATCCATAATTGACAGTTACTGTATATTCCTCAAGCGCAATTTGTTCATGCCGAAGTGAAGGACTTTCATGATCGAGATTAAACACCTGAAAACGCTCCAGGCGTTGCGGAATACCGGGTCGCTCGCCGCCGCTGCGGCGACATTGCATCAGACCCAATCCGCCCTGTCTCACCAGTTCAGCGATCTGGAACAGCGCCTTGGCTTTCGGTTATTTATTCGTAAAAGCCAACCGCTGCGCTTTACGCCACAGGGGGAGATCCTGTTACAACTGGCAGGCCAGGTGCTGCCACAGATTAGTCGTGCGCTACAGGCCTGTAACGAACCACAGCAAACGCGCCTGCGCATCGCCATTGAGTGCCATAGCTGTATTCAGTGGCTAACGCCAGCGCTGGAAAACTTCCGCGCTAAGTGGCCACAGGTGGAGATGGATTTTAAATCCGGCGTGACCTTTGATCCGCAACCAGCCCTGCAACAGGACGAACTGGATCTGGTAATGACGTCCGATATTCTTCCGCGCAGTGGGCTGCATTATTCGCCGATGTTTGATTTCGAGGTACGCCTGGTGCTGGCACCCGAACATCCGCTGGTGAGCAAAACCCAGATTGTGCCAGAAGATTTAGCCAGCGAAACGCTGCTGATTTACCCGGTGCAGCGCAGTCGACTGGATGTATGGCGACATTTCCTCCAGCCCGCCGGGATCAGTCCGTCGCTGAAAAGTGTGGACAATACTCTGCTGCTGATTCAGATGGTGGCGGCTAACATGGGCATCGCTGCGCTTCCGCACTGGGTAGTTGAAAGTTTTGAGCGCCAGGGCCTGGTCGTGACCAAAACCCTGGGCGAGGGATTATGGAGCCGTCTGTACGCCGCCGTGCGCGACGGCGAGCAGCGCCAGCCGGTGACGGAAGCGTTTATTCGCTCGGCACGCAATCACGCCTGCGATCACCTGCCGTTTGTGCGGAGCGCGGAGCGACCCAGCGCCGATGCACCCACAGCGAGGCCAGTATTACAATCGCGCCTGTAATGAAACTCGGCCAGTGAGGCTGCTGATGCCAGATCGCCAGGTTAACCAGCAGTCCTGCTGGTACATGCATGTTATTCATAATGCCTAGTGTACCGGCATCCACCTGGGTGGCACCGTAGTTCCACATGAAGTAACCAATCCCTGATGCCGCCACGCCGAGGAACACCAGGATGCTCCACTGAAGGGTCGTTTCCGGCATTTTCTGCGCATTACCCAGCGAAAACCAGGCCAGTACCGCCACCACAAATGCCCCCAGGTAAAACCAGGCAAAGGCGTTATGCTGGGGCATGGGACGCGTTTCCATCAGGCGCTTATAGCCCACCATCCCAATGGCAAAGCTGATATTGGAAAGTTGTACCAGCAGCAGACCCGTCCAGAAATGATCGGTCACCTGATCATAGCGAATAATCCCCGCGCCAATCACCGCCAGCAGGGCGCTAAACGCATAGCCCCAGCGCAGGCGACGTTTGCTCATGACATCGTAGATCAGCGTGATATAAAGCGGCGTCAGGACGGTAAACAGCAGCAGTTCTGACACCGTCAGATAGAGATAAGCATGGAAACTCAGCATATACATGATGCCAAGCTGCATCGCGCCGACCAGCATGTACAACCCAAGGGTTTTCAGGCTATGTCCACGAGCACGCAGGAAGGGCAGAAACACCAGTGTCGCCAGTCCAACACGAACCAGCACGGCAAAATAGCTATCAACGTGCCCGGCAAGGTATTCGCCAAACAGGCTAAAGGAGAAGGCCCACAGAATCGTGGTAATAATGAGTAATGCCACAATGGATATCTCAGAGAACAAGGAGTATCCATTGTAGCGGAGAGTACAGTTGACGACTGATTAAATATTAACCATTCATCTTAGCGTAAATAGAGATCGCGCAGATAGTGCGGCACTGCGTCGTCGGCGTTGATGCCGATAACGTCCAGGTCAGGAAACCGATCCTTCAGGCGCTGGTGTGCGTTGCCCATGATGCAACCTTTACCCGCCATGGAGAGCATTTCAGCGTCGTTCATGCCGTCGCCGAACGCGATGCAATCCTTGAGGCTATAGCCCATGGCTTTCGCGACGGCTTCCAGTGCATGGCCTTTCGACACCCCGCCCGCCATGACTTCCAGGCAGGACAGCGTGGAGAAACTGACGTTCACGCGATCGCCCCAACGCGCATTAATCGCCTGCTCCAGCGGCAACAGCGTTTCATGAGATTCACAGGTGAAGAACACTTTGCTGACGCCTTCCGGCTCAAGTAATGCCGGTTCGAAGAGCGAATAGTTAAATACGGCTTCTTTAAAGAAACGCATCTCATCCGGACGATGGCGGTTCATAAACCATTCGTCATCACGATAGACGTTGGTCACGATCTCCGGGTGTGCATTCACCATCCCAAACAGGTCGCTGGCAATATCGCGATCCAGGTTGTGGGTAAACACCAGATTTCCGTCCATATCATGCACACGCGCCCCGTTGGAGGTGATCATGTATGACTTAATCTCCAGGTTATCGCGAATTTGTCCTACATCGACGTGGTGACGTCCGGTCGCAAACACGAAGTTAACACCACGAGCGGTCAACAGTTTCAGTGTCTCTTTCGCGTAAGGAGATAAGGTATGGTCGGGAGAAAGCAGTGTGCCATCTAAATCAGACGCAACAACCTGATACATATAAAAATCAACCTCTAAGCAAAGCGGTTTCCGCTGATGAGTTATGCTTGTCGAAAAAATCAACAATAGCGTTAAGCGCGACTGAGCGCATGGCGTCCTTTTCGAAAAGGATCTCATGGTACGCGCCTTTTATGACAAGCGGTTGGCCTCCTTCTACAGGATGGCCCGCCGCGGCGCGGAGTTCACAAAATCGATCGTGCATGCGGTTATCCACCACACGCTCTTCTTCTGCCTGAATTAACAGGGTGGGCGTGGCATCATCACCCGCGCCAGCTAAAACCTGCTCGGCTGCGAGAATACCCTCACGTACCCAATGGTAAGTCGGGCCACCGACTCGCAGTTGGGGTTCATCGGCATAAAAACGCAGATTACGCCGATACCGCTGCCGACTGTGGGTTAACAAATTCATGCCAAACGGCAGCGCTCGCCAGCGCCCGGTGCCAATGGCATAACCTTCCCGGATACGCTGATGCCCTTCGGCCCAGTCAAGAATATGGCGCACCATCCAGTCCGGCAGACGCATCACAATACCAAACATTGGCGCGCAGAGCGCAATGGCATCGCACTGATGCGGATGACGCTGCAGGAACAGTGTGGCGATCGCGCCGCCCATTGAATGCGCCAGAATGTAGCGCTTACGCCACGGTCCAGGCTGGACTTCCTGCTCCCAGAATGCGGTGAGATCATCAACATAGTCGTTGAAGTTGTCGACATGACCACGATGCGGATCCGATAACATGCGCCCGGACCGCCCCTGCCCTCGATGGTCAATAATGAGCACGTCAAAGCCCAGATGAAACAGGTCATACGCCAGCTCGGCGTACTTCACATAGCTTTCAATCCGACCAGGACAAATGACGACAACCCGATCGTTTTGCGCGGCGCGAAAACGAACGAAGCGCACCGGCACACTGCCCACGCCGGTAAATTCCGCCTCTTCCCGCTGACGCCAGAAATCGGTCAATGGCCCCATCGAAAACGCCGCAAACGCATTTTCTCTCGTTTCCCAGTCTTTTTGCTGCTGAAACATCAGGTATCCAGCCTCGTTTACCAGGTAAAATCGTTTTTTTGTCGTTGTCTGACACAACCGCATAACAGTAGCGTATTGTGGCATAAAAATAGACAACCAGGGAGTTTCTCATGTCCTTCGAATGATGGTTCGCCTACCTGCTGACAGCGATAATCTTAAGCCTTTCTCCGGGTTCAGGTGCCATTAACACCATGACTACCTCCATCAACCACGGATACCGGGGGGCGCTTGCTTCCATTGCCGGACTGCAAACGGGATTGGGAATTCATATCGTGCTGGTCGGCTTCGGTCTGGGAACGCTGTTTTCACGCTCAGTGCTCGCATTTGAAGTGCTGAAATGGGCCGGTGCCGCCTACCTGATTTGGCTTGGCATTCAGCAGTGGCGGGCGGCAGGCGCCATCGACCTGAATGCGGTGGCGAACACGCAGTCTCGTGGACGACTCTTTCAGCGGGCGGTCTTTGTTAACCTGACCAACCCAAAAAGCATTGTCTTTCTTGCGGCCCTGTTTCCCCAGTTTATTATGCCGAAAGAGCCGCTGCTCATGCAGTATCTCGTTCTCGGTGTCACCACTATTGTGGTCGATATCATCGTGATGATCGGGTACGCCACGCTGGCGCAGCGTATCGCGCTGTGGATAAAAGGGCCGAAGCAGATGAAAGCGTTGAACAAAGTGTTTGGTTCACTGTTTATGCTGGTGGGCGCGCTGCTGGCTTCGGCAAGGCATGCGTGATGTGAGTGCCGGAAGGCGGCTAACGCCTTATCCGGCCTACAGGTGGATGCAAACGTAGACCGGGCCTCCCGGCAAAGACACTTCAGGTAAATCAGCGCGAAATAATCAGGTGAATACCAAAACCGGCAAACAGCGCGCCGGCAAAGCCGTCGATCCACTTCGCCAGACGCTGGTAGCCACGCCGCATTTGCGGCAACGCGAACAGACTGGCCACCACGGTGAACCACGCGAAGGTTTCAATAACAATCAGCACGAAAATACCCCAGCGCGCAGCGGTGTCAACGTTATCCCCCACGAAAAGAGAAAACACCGAACCGAAATAGATAATCGCTTTCGGGTTTGCCAGATTCGTCAGCAGCCCTTTCAGGAAGCTTCGTCCGCTTTGTGCCAGCTCAACCTGTGGGACGGGCGCGGAAACAGCCTGTTTTTTTAATGCGCCGCGCAGCATCTGGTAACCCATCCAACACAGATACAGTCCACCACCCACCATAATAATGGTGTGCAGCCAGGCCATTTTTTCGATAATCAGATGCAGACCGAGCAGCGCGATCCCTGCCCAGACCATAACGCCGCAGGTAATACCCAACACGCCCATCATCGCTTCTTTGCGCGAGCGGCTGACGGCGGTTTGTGAAACGAAGAAGAAGTCCGGACCCGGACTTATCAGCGCCAAAATATGCACCGTCGCCACGGTAAGAAATAACATTAACATGATAGAAAGTACTCGCGGGGGAAACAGTTCAGTGAGTAACCATCCTGGCACTTTTTTGCCCGGCTGACTACTCTTCGTCGTCACCGTCGACATGCGCGCGAATCAGCGCCATAAACTCTTTGCCAAAGCGTTCCAGTTTCCGCATCCCGACACCGTTGACGCTGAGCATTTCGCTTGCCGAAACGGGCATCTGCTCCGCCATCTCAATAAGCGTTGCATCGTTAAAGACAACATACGGCGGGATGTTCTCTTCATCGGCAATGGCTTTACGCAGCTTACGCAATTTGGCAAACAGCTTGCGATCGTAATTGCCGCCAAAGGATTTTTGCATCACGCGCGGTTTCAGCGCAACAATACGCGGAACGGCGAGCTGGAGGGGGACATCACCACGCAGCACCGGACGTGCCGCGTCGGTCATTTGTAACGCCGAATGCTGGGCGATGTTCTGCGTTACCAGACCAAGGTGAATCATTTGACGGATCACACTCACCCAGTGTTCATGGCTTTTTTCGCGACCCATGCCGTAAACCTTCAGCTTGTCATGACCCAGCTCACGTATGCGCTGGTTGTTCGCACCGCGAATCACTTCAACAACATACCCCATACCAAAGCGCTGATTCACCCGGCCGATCGTTGAAAGCGCGATTTGCGCGTCGGTCAGACCGTCGTACTGTTTTGGTGGGTCGAGGCAAATATCGCAGTTGCCGCAAGGCTCCTGACGCCCTTCGCCAAAGTAGTTGAGCAGCACCAGGCGACGGCAGGTTTGCGCTTCAGCAAACGCGCCCATTGCGTTCAGCTTGTGCCGTTCAATATCCTGAAGCGGTCCCTGCGGTTTTTCTTCCAGGCAGCGGCGCAGCCACGCCATGTCCGCCGGATCGTAAAACAGCATCGCTTCTGCTGGCAGGCCGTCACGCCCGGCACGACCGGTTTCCTGATAATAGGACTCAATGTTACGGGGAATATCAAAGTGCACCACGAAGCGCACGTTAGGTTTGTTGATACCCATTCCAAACGCGACGGTCGCCACCACAATTTGCAGATCGTCGCGCTGGAATTTTTCCTGCACGTCGGCGCGCACATCGTTTTCCAGACCAGCATGATACGCCGCCGCACTGATACCACGGCTTTGCAGGCGGGCGGCGGTGTCTTCCACCTTCGCCCGGCTGTTACAATAAATAATGCCGGATTTGCCCCGTTGCTCCTGCACATAGCGCATCAGCTGATCGAGCGGTTTAAATTTCTCCATCAGCATGTAGCGAATATTCGGGCGGTCAAAGCTGCTGATCTGGATTAACGGATCGTTGAGTCCCAGCAGCCGAACGATATCCAGCCGCGTGGTTTCGTCAGCAGTCGCAGTCAGCGCCACAAACGGCAGGGCCGGAAAACGCTGTCTGAGTTGGCCTAGCGCGGCGTATTCCGGGCGGAAGTCATGCCCCCACTGCGAAATGCAGTGCGCTTCATCCACCGCCAGTAATACCGGATTCCAGTGGGCCAGATGCTCCAGAAAGTTATCCAGCATCAGGCGTTCGGGAGCGATATAAAGCAGTCGAATTTGCCCGGTGCGGCAACCCGCCATCACTTCTTGCTGCTGCTCTCGGGTTTGCGTCGAGTTAAGGCAGGCCGCCGCCACGCCGTTCGCCAGCAGCTGATCGACCTGGTCTTTCATTAAAGAGATCAGCGGGGAGACAACGACGGTTAACCCGTTAAGCAGTAAGGCAGGTATTTGATAACAGAGGGATTTACCACCCCCGGTCGGCATCACAACCAGGCAATCGCGACCCGAAACAACGGTGTCGATAATCTCTTCCTGGCCCGGGCGAAACTGTTGGTAGCCAAAGGTTTCATGCAAAACCTGCTTAGCCCCTGATTCCAGATTCATTACTTCCGCCTGCGCCACATTAACCCCGTTCGCCAACAATCAAAACAGGCGCTATTTTCAGCGCCTGAGAGAGAAACTGCAATGTTTAAAACGCAATCATCGATCAGAAGATGTCGTTAAGCATTACGCCCACACCAACACGCGTCTGGTTAAAGTTATAGTCGATCAACGATTCACCGTAGCCGCTGTAAACCTGCGTATAGAGGCGGACGTGCTTCGTGACCGGGTAGCTCAGCCCCAGTTCCGCACCGCCGTAGCCGGTATTCCAGTTGTACTGACCTTTAGCACTCAGCACCGCATCGCCCAGGTGATAACCGATTTTGAGCTGGTAATAACCCATGTATTTCGTGATATCGGGGTTATCGTCAGTACTGCCGATGACGTACCAGGGCTTCACTTCCACCAGCCAGTCACCGTTTTCCGCCATCAGGCGCGTATACAAGCGGTTCCAGCTGCGTGAGGTTGGGTCAGAACGCCCGTTGGAATCATGGTTGTAACCCATTTCGACATCGCGCAGCGTCCATCCGGCAAAGCGATAGTCGGTTGCAAAGCCGAGGAACATTTGCGGTTCGTAGTTGGTTTCACGAAACGGTGATGACTCTTCGCTATTGGAAAGCTGCCACCAGGATTTTTGGGTATAGGACGCGCCAAGCACAGAGTTTGGCCCGAGGATCCCACGCCACAGCGGGAACGCCAGACTCAACTGGAATTTCACTTCATCTTTGCGGGCATTGTCGGACCAGTTATAGGTACTGATCGCCTCTTTGTTGAGATCGCTGGTGCTGGTGTAGATCAGGTAGTTGGTGTCATAAGGATACAGCGTGAACGGATTATCATGTTCAATCAACATGTTGGCAATAATACTACCGCGAACAGACGGTGTGTCATGAACCTCTTTGACCGTCGCTTCTTGCGCAAATGCTACCATCGGCAGCACAGAGACTGCCCACAACCCAGCCAGAATCGCCCGCATTCTTGTTGTTCTCCTGAACGAATATTTTTCAATTTAACTGAATACCCTGCCAGCCATTTTACATATTTACACACTCTCTCGTTAGTTATCCCGTCTTAAAGTGGAAAACAACATTTAAGAAGCATAACATCAACATTTCATTAACCAATGGAGTATTCAATCCGTATGTCTGCCGTACTCACCGCTGAACAAGCCCTGAAACTCGTGGGCGAAATGTTTGTCTATCACATGCCGTTTAACCGGGCGCTAGGGCTGGAACTGGAGCGCTATGAGAAGGATTTTGCCCAACTGGCCTTCAGCAATCAGCCGATGATGGTGGGAAACTGGGCGCAAAGCATTCTGCACGGTGGCGTTATCGCCTCTGCACTCGACGTCGCCGCCGGGTTGGTTTGCGTTGGCAGCACCCTGACGCGCCATGAGACAATCGGTGAAGATGAACTACGCCAGCGGATGTCGCGAATGGGGACCATCGACCTGCGCGTCGATTACCTGCGTCCTGGCCGGGGCAATCGCTTTACCGCCACCAGTAGCCTGTTGCGTGCCGGGAATAAAGTCGCCGTGGCGCGTGTGGAATTGCATAACGAGGATCAGCTTTACATTGCCAGCGCCACCGCCACTTATATGGTAGGGTAAAACACGATAAACTGTTGTTACATTTCAGACATGAGTTTTCCCGATGGATGCAAAGCAAACGCGGCAGGGCGTTTTACTCGCCCTTGCCGCTTATTTTATTTGGGGTATCGCCCCAGCGTACTTCAAGCTGATTTACTACGTACCCGCTGATGAGATTTTGACGCACCGCGTGATCTGGTCCTTTTTCTTTATGGTGGCGCTGATAAGCATCAGCCGCCAGTGGTCCGGTATCAAAACGCTGCTGGAAACGCCGAAGAAAATTTTCCTGCTGGCGGTGTCCGCCCTGTTGGTAGGCGGGAACTGGCTGTTATTCATTTGGGCGGTGAATAACCATCATATGCTGGAAGCCAGCCTCGGCTACTTTATCAATCCGTTAGTCAATATTTTGCTGGGGATGATTTTCCTCGGCGAACGTTTCCGCCGCATGCAGTGGCTGGCGGTGATACTGGCGGTGTGTGGGGTACTGGTTCAGTTGTGGACATTTGGCTCACTGCCAATCATCGCGCTGGGACTGGCGTTTAGCTTTGCTTTTTACGGCCTGCTACGTAAAAAAATCGCTGTCGAAGCGCAAACCGGGATGCTGGTTGAAACCCTGTGGCTGCTGCCCGTCGCCGCATTTTACCTGTTTGGTATTGCCGATAGCGCCACCAGTCATATGGGGCAAAACCCCATGTCGCTTAACCTGTTGCTGATTGCAGCAGGCGTCGTGACCACCGTTCCATTGCTGTGCTTCACCGGCGCGGCAACCCGTTTGCGCCTGTCGACGCTGGGCTTTTTCCAGTACATTGGCCCCACGCTGATGTTCCTGCTGGCCGTGACGTTCTATGGCGAAGTACCGGGTGCGGATAAGATGGTAACCTTTGCCTTTATCTGGGTGGCACTGGCGATTTTCGTAATGGATGCGATTTATACCCAACGCAGGACGCGTCTGGGGATGTGAGTACGTAGTGCCATCAGGCCTACGGGGTATGTAGGCCTGATAACGCGAAAATATTACAACCAGTTCTTCCGCTTAAAGTACAGGTACGGCGCCAGACCAGCGATGATCATAAAGATAATCGCGCCAGGGTAGCCGAAGCTCCACTTCAGTTCCGGCATAAACTCAAAGTTCATACCATAGCTGGAGGCCACCAGCGTCGGCGGCAGGAAGACCACGGATACCACTGAGAAGATCTTGATGATGCGGTTCTGCTCGATGTTGATAAAGCCCATCGCCGCCTGCATCAGGAAGTTCACCTTCTGAAACAGAGATTCGTTGTGCGGCAGCAGGGATTCGATATCTCGCAGGATCTCACGCGCCTGCTCCAGTTGTCCGCCCGGCAAACGGGCTTTGCGAACCAGGAAGTTCAATGCGCGCTGGGTATCCATCAGACACAGACGCACCTTCCAGCCGATATCTTCCAGTTCCGCCAGGGTAGAGAGCGCTTCGTCATACTCATCGCCCTGATGCCCTTCCATGATCACGCGGCTAAGCGCTTCCAGATCGCTGTAGATGTTCTCAATTTCATCCGCCAACTGTTCGATTTTGGTTTCGAACAGATCCAGTAATAGCTCGTAGGCATTACCGTCAACCATCGCCTGGCTACGGGCGCGCATACGATACAAGCGGAAAGCTGGCAGTTCGCGTTCACGCAGGGTAAACAGACGGCCATCGCGGATGGTGAATGCCACGGTGGAGTTCCCCGCGTGGTCTTCGGCATCTTCGAAAAAGAAAAATGAGTGGATGTGCAAACCGTCGTCGTCTTCAAAGAAACGCGCGGATGCTTCGATGTCTTCCAGTTCAGGACGTGTCGCCAGGCTCTGGCCCAGCTCAGATTGTACGCGCAGTCGCTCGTCATCGTCCGGCTCGACCAGATCGATCCATACGGCATCAATCAAGGTTTGTGACTCTTCGACTTCCAGCCGGGTCAGTCGGTTATTTTCCAGTTGAAATGCGCTCAGCATGACCGGTACTCCCAATGCTTAAAAAATTGGACAGTTCGGTGGGCACACAGAAACATATTGGGTTTCAGACCATTAAACAGCCTGACTCAGCGCGACGGGAAACAGTGATAAGTCGCTGACAACCGCTAAGGCTATCAGCAAAAAGGGATAGCCTTAGGAGTTGATCCTGGATGACAGGATAATGAGCCAGTATCTACTGGGTGTGTCCAAGGCGAATGTCCTCTTAGCGTAATCGTGCGCGCATGTTACGCCAGCAAAAATTTGCCGTCAACACGCAACGGAACGCGAAAAAGTAATAATTTCCCCTTATGTAAAAAGGTTAGCAGAGCGGGGGGATTTATCTATGATTTCAGAATATTAAGACGCAGTTTGCCGGATAGCGGCTACGCCTTGTCCGGCCTACAAATCAAAATGTTATCCAGCCATCCGGCAAAAACCAGGGCGATCAGACCGTTTCCAGATTCGCAAAAGACGCCACAAGCCATTTAATCCCCTGCCCCTGGAAAGCGACCTGCAACCGGCTGTGTTCCCCGCTGCCTTCGAGATTCACAATCGTGCCTTCGCCAAACTTAGCATGACGCACCCGCTGTCCCAGTTTATATCCCGTATCGTTTTCCGCGATCGGCGTTCCCATCCGCTGGTGGCTCACCGGGCGACTGATGCTGGCGCGTAGACGAACTTCTTCAACGCACTCTTCCGGCAACTCACCAATAAAGCGCGACGGGCGGTGGTACACCTCTTTACCGTACAGACGGCGCGTTTCGGCATAGGTGAGCGTCAGCTTCTGCATTGCACGGGTCACACCGACGTAGGCCAGGCGGCGTTCTTCCTCCAGACGACCGCCCTCATCCAGCGACATCTGGCTGGGGAACATCCCCTCTTCCATTCCGACGATAAACACCTGAGGGAACTCAAGGCCTTTGGCCGAGTGCAGCGTCATCAGTTGAACCGCATCCTGCCAGGTATCTGCCTGCCCTTCACCCGCTTCCAGCGCCGCGTGGGAGAGGAATGCCTGCAATGGCATCAGGTCTTCGTCTTCTTCGTTGTAGCTGAACTGGCGCGTTGCCGTCACCAGTTCCTCTAAGTTTTCGATACGCGTCTGGCCCTTCTCGCCTTTTTCCTGCTCATACATCATCCGCAGGCCGGAGTCTTTAATCACCCGGTCGGTCTGCACGTGCAGAGGCAGTTCGGCGGTTTCCTGTGCAAGGGCGTCAATCAATTCCATAAAGCGTTGCAATGCGCTGGCGGCACGTCCGGCGAGCGCTTTTTCCTGCAATAATTCACGACACGCTTGCCACAGCGTAAGCTGGCGATCGCGCGACGCCTGGCGCACCACGTCCAGGGTGCGATCGCCAATTCCGCGCGTCGGCGTATTCACTACACGCTCAAATGCCGCGTCGTCATTACGGTTCGCAATCAGACGCAAATACGAGAGCGCATCTTTGATTTCCTGACGTTCGAAGAAGCGCATACCGCCATAAATCCGGTACGGCATGCTGACCTGCAATAGTGCCTCTTCCAGTACGCGCGACTGGGCGTTGCTGCGATAGAGAATCGCGCACTGCTCCAGCGCACCGCCGTTGTCCTGCCAGGTCTTGATGCGGTTCACGACAAAGCGTGCTTCGTCCAGCTCGTTAAATGCGCAGTACAGCGAGATCGGCTCACCATCGACGCCGTCGGTCCACAGTTTTTTACCCAGACGCCCGTTGTTGTTTTCAATCAGGGCATTGGCCGCACTGAGGATGTTGCTGGTTGAACGGTAGTTTTGCTCCAGGCGTATAGTTTGCGCGCCGGGGAAGTCGTTGAGGAAGCGCTGGATGTTTTCCACCTGCGCGCCGCGCCAGCCGTAGATAGACTGATCGTCATCGCCGACGATCATCACTTTGCCGGTATCCCCCGCCAGCAGGCGGATCCACGCGTACTGAATGTTGTTAGTATCCTGGAATTCATCCACCAGGATATTGGTGAAACGCTCTCGGTAGTGCTGGAGAATATGCGGCTTGTTGAGCCACAACTCGTGTGCGCGCAGCAGTAGCTCAGCGAAATCGACGAGCCCCGCACGGTCACACGCTTCCTGATAGGCCTGATACACCTTCTGCCAGGTTTGCTCGACCGGGTTACCAAAGCTTTGAATATGGTGCGGACGCAGACCTTCATCCTTCTGGCCGTTGATGTACCACATTGCCTGACGCGGCGGCCACTGCTTCTCGTCGAGGTTCATCGCCTTGATCAAACGTTTAAGCAGACGCAACTGGTCTTCACTGTCGAGGATCTGAAAATCCTGCGGCAGGTTGGCGTCCATGTGATGCGCGCGCAGCAGGCGGTGCGCCAGACCGTGGAAGGTGCCGACCCACATCCCGCCCTGAGTGGTGCCCATGATTTGGCCGATACGGTGGCGCATCTCCGCCGCTGCTTTGTTGGTAAAGGTCACCGCCATAATCGAATATGGCGAGTTATTCTCAACGCTCAGCAACCAGGCGATGCGATGTACCAGAACGCGGGTTTTACCACTCCCCGCCCCGGCGAGAACCAGCATGTTGCTGCGTGGCGCGGCCACCGCTTCGCGCTGTTTGTCATTGAGGCTGTCGAGCAGGTAAGAAACGTCCATTGGCACCGCCGCGTAAAATGTTTGTAGGGCGGATAAGCGTAGCACCATCCGCCAAAAAAGCTGGGTATATATACAGAGTTCTGTTGGTGATTATATCAGCGTCGTGAGGGATGCCAACTGCGAAATTTCCAGATGTGGCAACAAGCGGCTGTCATAGGTCTGCATCAGGTCGGCATTGGCGGGCTTGATCCAACAAGCCTGCATGCCACAGCGGATAGCGCCGGCCACGTCAGTGGTGAGATCGTCTCCCACATGCAGGATCTCGCCGATCGGCAATTTCAGCTTTTCCGCGGCCAGGAAGTACATGTCGCTGAAGGGTTTTGAGCGACCGTCCGGTCCAGCGCGCAATACAAACTCGAAGTACTCACCCAGGCCAAACAGTTCCGGTTGGGCGTTACCGTTGGTGATGGCCACCAGCGGCCACTTCTTCGCCAGAGCTTTTAGCGTGTCGTGCGTGGCTTGCGGCACCTCAACCTGGCTGCGCCATCTGGCAAAATTCATCATCGCAGCATTAGCACCGGTCGCGGCTTCTTCCGCCGACAGCCCAGCATTGAGCATAGCTCGCTCTACGGCGCGGTGCCGCCACAGGGTGACGTCATGATAGATTTCCGGCTCAGCTTCACGTACCGCCTGACGCAACTGTTGCAGGTCAGCATTTTGAAGGGTGCGCAGCGCCGGATGATAGTTTTGCACAAAAGCGAGCGCTTCCTGCTCGGTGCGCAGGATAACCGGACGGTTATCGTAAAGGGTGTCATCAAGATCGAAGGTGATCGCCGAGATATGACCCACAGGCCGGTAAAAACGCATTATTTCCCCCGTTTGGCGCGTGGATGCGCCGCATCGTACACCGAGGCAAGGTGTTGAAAATCAAGATGAGTATAGATTTGAGTCGTGGCAAGGTTGGCGTGTCCCAGCAGTTCCTGTACGCCACGCAGGTCGCCGCTCGATTCAAGCATGTGGGTAGCGAACGAATGGCGCAGCTTATGCGGATGCACATGGCTGTTCAGCCCCTGCTTTATGCCCCATTCGGCAAAGCGCTTTTGCACGTTCCGCGCGGAAATACGGTTGCCGAGTTGCGACAGAAACAGCGCGTCTTCATCGCTGCCAAACAGTCCGCGCAGATCCAGCCAGTGTTTTACCCACTCTACCGCATTGCGGCCAATGGGCAGGCGACGCTCTTTGCTGCCTTTCCCCATTACCCATACTTCGCCGGTGTCGAGATCGAGATGTTTGATGTCCATCCCCACCAGCTCCGACAAACGCAGGCCCGCGCCGTACATGACCTCCAGCATTGCCCTGTCGCGCACGGCGAGCGGATCGTTCAGGTCAATGTCCAACAGACGGTTAACATCATCAACGTCGATATTTTTTGGCAGATGACGCGGCGTTTTCGGTGCAGAAACCCCTTTTGCGGGGTTAGCGCTGAGTTTACCTTCCCTAACCATCCAGTCAAAGAAACTGCGCAATGCAGAGAGACGTAGCGCCAGGCTGGCCGGACTTAACCCATGACGACGGCTGCGCACCACAAAGTTGCGTACCGCCGCAGCGTCACATTGTTGCCAGCTCTGCATTCCGGTTTCTCCGGCTAAAGCGATGATGGCATCAAGCTGACGCTGATAATTTTTTAACGTAATCGGGCTAAGCTGACGCTCCACGCCCAGATAGCGCAGGAAGAGAGTAACATCGGTGGTGAGATCTATCATACGCGTTCAATCCAGCGCTCCAGCAACTCAGGCATCATCAGCGCAATCTCTTGCAGGAGTTGCGTTCCCTGTCCCTGCTGATAGTGATGGACATCGCGACTGCTGAACAGGATCACGCCCAGATCGCCATCGCGTCCCAGCATCGACATCGCTACCGATCCGATCGCCTTTGCCTCTGGCAATACTACCAGCAGTTCTGGACCGTTTAGGGTGCCAAGATAATGTTGCGCTGACCCCAGGCGCTGAATGCGCAGCGGCTCGAAGGCCTGACGGCTTAACGCCAGATGGGTGTAACTCGACGGTGCGCCGAGACGCCAGCGATCGGGAAACAGGCGAATCGTTGCGCCAGCAAGACCCAGTTCGCGCGCCCAACGATGGAAACGCATGAGCATATCATCGAGACTGGTCGCCGCAACAAGTCGCGCCTGCAGATGCAGCAGGCGATAGAACAGGCTTTCGTTGGCATTGGCCTGCGCCACCAACAGCGACATGTTCTCTTCAAGAATATTAATGTGGTTGCGCGCGCGGGCCATGTGCCACTCAACAAGCGACACTGTACCCCGCACCGGATGAGGCACGCGCATTGCTTCCACCGCGAGCGCGTTGCGGATAAAAAAATCAGGATTTTTCTGCAGATATTCGACGACCGCCCGATCGTCGAGTTCCATTTGCGTTTCCTGAAGTTCTTCCCCTGGTTGCTTCATAGATGGATAAACCCGTCGTAGACATGTGTCGCCGGGCCAGTCATGTATAACGGATGACCCGGACCTTTCCAGGCGATATCAAGGCGACCGCCCGGTAATTCCACGCGCACTTCTTCAGCCAGTAAACCCTGCTGAATACCCACGGCGACAGCCGCGCACGCCCCGCTGCCGCAGGCCTGCGTTTCCCCTGCGCCACGCTCATACACGCGCAAACGAATATGCTCGCGTTTAACAATCTGCATAAAACCGATATTCGCACGTTCCGGGAAACGCTCATGGCTTTCCAGAACTGGCCCCAGCGTTTCCACCGCCGCCGTATCGATATCATCGACCTGAATCACGCAATGCGGGTTCCCCATTGAAACCACGCCGCACAATATAGTCTGCTCAGCGGCGCGCATAATATAGGTCTTTTCCGCTTTGTTAGCGCGAAACGGCACCTGCGATGGCTCAAAATTGGGTTCACCCATGTTCACCCGGACCAGCTCGTCGTCCGTAACGCTCAGTATCATGCGACCATTCGCTGTACTGACGCGAATTTCTCGTTTATTGGTCAGCCCTTTCAGGCGGACAAAACGGGCAAAGCAGCGTGCACCGTTACCGCACTGCGAAACTTCACTGCCATCGGCATTAAAAATGCGGTAATGAAAATCCAGGTCGGGATCATAAGGCGGTTCAACCACCAGCAGTTGATCAAACCCCACCCCGAGATGCCGGTCCGCTAAACGACGGATCTGCTCAGGGGAAAAAAAGACATTCTGCGTTACCGCGTCGACGACCATAAAATCGTTGCCAAGGCCATGCATTTTAGAAAATTGCATTATTCACTCCGTTCACGCGGGGACTGATAGGGGAACCTTAATAGTTCACCTGAGTTGGCCCATCACCCGTTGCGCGATCGTTTTGATCGGGCTCCGAGGATTGCGTTTGCGAATCAACCGGTTTGGTCGGAGGCGGCGCGTTTTTATCAGCTGGCGGAAAATAGAGCGGACCTTTGAGGCCACAGCCCGTCAGGCTGAACAGAGTGAGAAGTACGGCGAGTGCCTGAAACACATTTTTCATTATGGATTGCCTGTAAGTTCATGCTTTCTGTTTTCTATCATCGCAGGAGAAGGCGTAAAAGCAAGCGTTAGCCTGTAATCTGCAACGCGATTTGTTTCAGGTTATACTGCCGCCATCACTAAAAAATGGGAAACGACAATGAACGACAGTGAATTTCATCGCCTTGCAGATACCCTGTGGATGACCATTGAAGAGCATCTGGATGACTGGGACGGTGACAACGACATCGACTGTGAAATCAACGGTGGCGTGCTGACCATTAGCTTCGAAAATGGCAGCAAAATCATTATCAACCGTCAGGAGCCGCTGCATCAGGTGTGGCTGGCCACCAAACAGGGCGGCTACCATTTTGACCTGAAAGGCGACGAATGGGTGTGTGACCGCAGCGGCGAAACCTTCTGGGATCTGCTGGAACAAGCGGCAACACAGCAGGCGGGCGAGGAAGTGACTTTTCGTTAGTTTGGTTATGCCCGGTGACGCTACGCTTACCGGACCTACAAAGGTACCGTACCGTAGGCCGGATAAGGCGAAGCCGCCATCCAGCAAATCCGGCACTTACGAAAAATACTGCTGTAACAGCGGCGCGTCGTTATCTTGATTGGCGGGGGGAACGTCACCAATCGCCTGGGCGCGGAAAGGAATAACCTGAGCACGTCCTTCTGAATTCACAATCTGATAAAACTGCGGCAGGTTGAAGTTGATAAAGCTGGAGCCGTAGGTAAAACGGTCATGCGAAGAGGAGTAGAAGCGGCTGACGTCGCGCACCAGCTCTTCTTTGCTGCCTTCGCAGTGGTGGTACACTTCCGCACGGTTACTCTCGTCCAGAATGTAAATATTAAAGCCCTTCTCATCGCCCGTCTCTTCAAAGAAGAACTGGATGATCCCTTCGCTGGCGAACCCATCTACCACCGACGGCAGTCTCACCTGGTTGGTCTCTACCTGAACGGAAAGACCGTGCAGTTTGTTGTGCGATATCGCGCCGTAGAATTCGATGGCATTTTCCAGCTTCTGCACCGACACGTTCAGACGTTCGAAGAATAATCCCCACGTCTGGCCGGAAACGCGAAGTGCTTTAAAGCGTCCGGTTTCCTGACGGGTACTGGAAAGACGCAGCTCAATACATTCCGAAACCAGCTGCTGGACGCGGGTGCGAATCAGGCCGCGCAGATGCTGGCTGTAGCAGAACACCTCTACGCTGTCCGGCGGTGCAGCATCCTGGTGCATTTTGCCAAGAATTGTTTTCAGTGCTTCGATCATCGCCTGTTCGCCGTTGAAGTGCAGGGTTCGCACTTCGTTCCATGAGTTGCGGTACAGCAGATCGACACTACCCACCAGGCAGTTTTGCTCTTCGCCAAAGCTGAAGACGTCCAGCTTGCGAAAGTCGAAATGGACAACCTGATTGCGGAATGCCGCCGTTGGGTCGTATTCCAGGTTGACGATAATCGCCAGATGGCGAATCTCACACGGGCTGTAGAGCGCTTTCGGCGTCGGCGCAGGCAGGCGCAACGGGAAATGGTGCGACACATCCGCGACCATCTCCTGCAACTTCGGCAGGTCAACAATGCCGTTGCCTTTAATAAACAGATGGGTACGGGAAGTCAGCAACCCGTTAAACCACGCCCAGGCCACCAGCTTATTCAGATAGCGGTTATATTCCAGCGGCTGATGGCTGATGATCGAATCCATGTTTGGCGCACGGTTGTAGAGATACCAGCCTGAACGGTTAGCACGTCCCGGCGGAACATGGATAAAGGTTAAATTCGGTTCGGAGAGGTCCGGGGAAATCTGCGGATTCACCAGTGTGACTTTGCCCGGCAGGGCTTCAAACGCAGCATACAGCTTACGGGTCAGCACGCCGATATCCTGAGGACTGGCGCTGACGCTGAGGTTATTGCGTCGAGCAAAGCGGATCAGATTACGGTAGCTCTGCATCATGGCGTCGAGCAGCTCATTGTGCGCTTCACGCACCTGATCGATCTTCCAGTTCGCCCGGTTATCCAGCATGGCCAGGCGCTCTTCGTCCCACCCCCACTCGCTTACCAACTGACTTAATACTTCACGTCGCCAGCCCACGCAGGCGCGCTCGCGGCTCAGTTTCTCACACACTTTCAGGTAGAAACATCGACGCACTAAATCCAGACGTGTCGGGTCTTCAATCGCCGTGAGGTATTCAGTGACGCGCTCCAGCATCATGCAGTACGGGTCAAGACCGAACGAGACGATCTCGCCGTCGTGCAGGCGCTGTTTAATGTCTTTCGCCAACAGGCGCGGATTCGGGTATTCCCAGGAGTAGGCTTCGAGCAGCAGCGTTTTGAGCACCGCTTTGTACGGGGAATCGATACTTTTATAGAGCTGCCAGAGGCTGGCACCGAAGTACTCTTCAGCGGAGAGCGAGCTTAGGCCGCCCAGATCCAACCATTCGTTCGGCGTGAGCACCCCTTGTGCATAAAGCGTCATGACGTAGTCGTCGTAATGCTCTTCTTCATCGCCCGGGACCATATTCCACAAAATACGTTTACCGGCGAGACGCACAGCGGTGCGATAGAATTCGTCCAGCAGCAGGATGTGCTGCGTAGAGCCGCAGTCTTCACCCCCCAGACTGCCGCTTTCGTTGTGGCGGAAACGGTTTTCATCAATCAGGAAGAAGCTGACTTCAACGCCCAGCGAGGCGGCCCAGCTTTCCAGCAGGCTACATTTACGTTGCAGAAGTTGACGTTCTTCGCTGTCGAGCCAGGACTGGTGGCACACCCAAATATCAAGATCAGACGAGCAGCTTTGCCCTACCGATGAGGTGCTTCCCATGGAGTACACGCCGGTAATCGGCAGTTCACCGACCGGCGGATCCTGCGGAGCCAGTCCACGGTACAATTCCAGCTCGTTAAGATAGTGACGTTGAGTTTCATCAGGCGTGTAAAGGCAAATGCCCTTGGGAACGTTACCATCGAGGTAACCCGGCATCAGCGGATGATGATAGTGCAATAATGTCGGCAGAAGACTGTATACCTGCTGGAAAGCAGGACCCATGGCAGCAAGCGCGCGATCCACACGCAGTTGATTTATGGCATCCAGTCTCTGTTTCAGAGTCTCAATATAGAGGTACAAGACGTATCGCCTGATGTTGCTACCCGTCATGTTGATGCTTGTCGCAGCGCAAGCGCTCACGACCTACTTCACCATTCGGGATAAACCGTATGTCAAAAATAACCGTAACCCTTTTCATCCGTTTTTTTGTGCGAACAGACGAAAAAATGGTCTAAAACGTGATCAATTTAACACCTTGCTCATTGACCGTAAAGAAAGATGCACTACATACAAGTGTAGCATCAATCGTTGCGCGTAAATTCCTCAATACGATCGGCGGATTCCTCGTCATCATTGCTTGCCAGGGGAGGCACACAATCTGATCTTTTACTTACCTTTGGCCGTAACACTGACATCCCACTTGTAAGGATGTTAGGATGAACCACGGACGATAATGACGGTAACAAGCATGTTAGACAATGTTTTAAGAATTGCCACACGCCAAAGCCCCCTTGCGCTCTGGCAGGCACATTATGTCAAAGACGCCCTGCTGGCTAACCACCCAGGTCTGGTCGTGGAACTGGTACCTATGGTGACTCGTGGCGACGTCATCCTTGATACGCCGTTGGCAAAAGTCGGCGGTAAAGGCTTGTTTGTAAAAGAGCTCGAAGTGGCGTTGCTGGAAAAACGTGCCGATATCGCGGTGCACTCGATGAAAGATGTACCGGTCGAATTCCCTGAAGGCTTAGGGCTGGTCACGATTTGCGAGCGCGAAGATCCGCGCGATGCCTTTGTCTCGAATAAATATAACGATTTAGATGAACTGCCCGCTGGCAGTATCGTCGGCACCTCCAGCCTGCGCCGCCAGTGTCAGTTGGCAGAACGTCGTCCGGACCTGGTCATCCGTTCGCTGCGCGGTAACGTTGGCACTCGTTTGAACAAGCTTGATAACGGCGACTACGATGCCATTATTCTCGCTGTCGCCGGTTTGAAACGCTTAGGGCTGGAATCACGCATCCGCTGCGCGCTCCCGCCGGAAGTCTCTTTGCCTGCCGTTGGCCAGGGCGCGGTCGGCATTGAATGCCGTCTTGATGATACCCGGACGCAGGCGCTGTTAGCCCCACTCAACGATGAGATCACCGCACTGCGCGTCAAAGCCGAGCGGGCGATGAATACCCGTCTGGAAGGCGGCTGCCAGGTGCCCATTGGTAGCTATGCCGAACTGATCGACGGTGAGATCTGGCTACGTGCGCTGGTTGGCGCGCCTGACGGGTCGCAAATGGTGCGTGGCGAACGTCGCGGTTCAGCAAAAGATGCCGAGCAGATGGGTATTTCTCTGGCGGAAGAACTGCTGGATAACGGTGCCCGCGCGATTCTGACGGAAGTCTATAACGGGGAAACGCCTGCATGAGTATCCTGGTCACCCGCCCGTCTCCCGCAGGGGAAGAGTTAGTGAGCCGTCTGCGCACACTGGGGCTGGCGGCCTGGAATTTCCCGCTCATTGAATTTACTCCTGGTCGGGAGCTTCCACGATTAGCGGAGGCGATGTCCGCACTTACTGAAAACGATCTGCTCTTTGCGCTTTCGCAACATGCCGTTTCCTTTGCCCATGCGCAACTGGAACGGCAAGGCCTGAAATGGCCCGTCGCCCCTCACTATTTTGCCATTGGGCGAACCACAGCGCTGGCGCTGCATACCGTTAGCGGTTGCGATGTTCGTTACCCGCACGATCGGGAAATCAGCGAAGTCTTGCTACAATTACCTGAATTACAAAATATTGCGGGCAAGCGCGCGCTTATTTTGCGTGGCAACGGTGGACGTGAACTTATAGGTGAAACCCTAACGACGCGCGGCACTGAAGTGACGTTTTGCGAATGCTATCAGCGTTGCGCGAAAAATTATGATGGCGCGGAAGAAGCGATGCGCTGGCAATCTCGCGGTGTGACGACAATTGTGGTAACCAGCGGTGAGATGCTGCAACAACTCTGGTCGCTGATTCCGCCGTATTATCGTGAAAACTGGTTACTACACTGTCGACTTGTCGTCGTCAGTGAGCGTCTGGCGCACCTCGCCCGGGAACTGGGCTGGCAAGATATTCGTGTCGCTGATAACGCTGACAACGATGCGCTTCTGCGCGCATTACAATAACTCTCATAATGGGAAGCCATAATGACGGAACAAGAGAAATCCTCCGCCGTGGTTGAAGAAACCCGGGAGGCCGTGGACACCAAACCACAGCCAGCTACCGCTGAAAAAAAGAGTAAGAACAGCACCGCGCTGGTATTGAGTGCGCTGGCCATCGCAATTGCCCTCGCGGCGGGCGCAGGACTTTATGGCTGGGGAAAACAGCAGGCAACCACGCAGACCGCAATGAGCGATGCACTGGCTAACCAACTGACCTCATTGCAAAAATCCCAGGAAACGCAAAAAGCAGAGCTGGAAAGCATTATTAAGCAACAGGCCACGCAACTGGATGCCGCTAAGCATCAGCAGGCTGAACTGGCGAAACAACTGGAAGACGTCCAACAGAAAGTAGCGACCATCTCTGGCAGCGATGCCAAAACCTGGCTGCTGGCACAAGCTGACTTCCTCGTTAAAATGGCCGGACGTAAGCTGTGGAGCGATCAGGACGTCACCACGGCAGCTGCGCTTCTCAAGAGTGCGGATGCGAGTCTGGCAGACATGAACGACCCGAGCCTGATTACCGCACGTCGGGCAATTACCGATGATATCGCCAGTCTATCCTCGGTCGCGCAGGTGGACTACGATGGTATCATATTAAAAATCAACCAGTTGTCTAATCAGATCGATAATCTTCGCCTGGCAGATAACGACAGCGACGATGCGCCGATGGATTCTGACAGCGCCGAGCTTTCGAGTTCGATCGGCGAATGGCGCGTCAATTTGCAAAAAAGCTGGCAGAACTTTATGGACAGCTTTATCACCATTCGCCGTCGCGATGACACTACCGTGCCGCTGTTAGCGCCAAACCAGGATGTCTATCTGCGGGAAAATATCCGTTCTCGTCTGTTAGTCGCTGCGCAAGCGGTGCCGCGTCATCAGGAAGAAACCTATCGTCAGGCACTGGAAAATGTGTCTACGTGGGTTCGCGCCTATTACGACACTGATGACGCCACGACAAAAGCCTTCCTCGAGGAAGTGGATAAGCTGAGCCAGCAGAGCATCACCATGGACGTACCGGAAACCCTGCAAAGCCAGGCGATCCTTGAAAAGCTGATGCAAACCCGCGTGCGTAACCTGATGGCCCAACCTGCGGTTGCCGCACCGGAAGCAACGCCAGCCCCTGCCGCACCGCAGGCTGAAGCACCCGCCGCCACGCCACAAGGAGAATAATGATGCTTAAAGTATTGTTGCTCTTCGTTCTGTTGATTGCAGGGATCGTGGTCGGCCCGATGATCGCCGGACATCAAGGTTATGTGCTGATCCAGACCAACACGTACAACATTGAAACCAGCGTAACGGGGCTGGTGATCATTCTGATACTCGCCATGGTGGTATTGTTTGCCATTGAGTGGCTGCTGCGCCGCATTTTCCGCACCGGAGCGCATACTCGCGGCTGGTTTGTGGGCCGCAAGCGTCGACGCGCGCGTAAGCAAACTGAACAGGCGCTGCTGAAGCTGGCAGAAGGTGACTATCAGCAGGTTGAGAAGCTGATGGCGAAAAATGCCGATCATGCCGAACAGCCGGTAGTGAACTACCTGCTGGCTGCCGAAGCGGCTCAGCAGCGTGGCGATGAGTCGCGCGCTAATCAGCACCTGGAACGCGCCACTGAACTGGCGGGTAATGACACCATTCCGGTAGAGATTGCCCGCGTTCGTCTGCAACTGGCGCGCAACGAGAATCACGCCGCGCGTCATGGGGTGGATAAACTGCTGGAAGTGACGCCGCGTCATCCGGAAGTGCTGCGCCTGGCGGAACAAGCCTATATTCGCACCGGAGCCTGGAGTTCGCTGCTGGATATCATTCCTTCCATGGCGAAAGCCCATGTCGGTGATGAAGAACATCGTGCGGCGCTCGAGCAGCAGGCGTGGATTGGCCTGATGGATAAAGCCCGTGCAGACGAAGGCAGTGAGGGGTTACGCGAGTGGTGGAAAAACCAGAGCCGGAAGACCCGCCATCAGGTCGCTTTGCAGGTCGCCATGGCTGAGCATTTGATTGAATGTGACGATCACGATATGGCACAGCAAATTATTATCGACGGCCTGAAGCGTCAATATGATGACCGACTCATCCTGCCTATTCCGCGTTTGAAAACCAATAACCCGGAACAGCTGGAAAAAGTCCTGCGTCAGCAGATAAAGAGCGTTGGCGATCGTCCGCTGTTGTGGAGCACGCTGGGCCAGTCGCTGATGAAACACGGTGAATGGCAGGAAGCGGCCTTTGCATTCCGCGCCGCGCTGAAGCAGCGTCCCGATGCCTACGATTATGCCTGGCTTGCCGACGCGCTCGATCGCCTGCATCAACCGGAAGAGGCGGCTACCATGCGTCGCGACGGTCTGATGCTGACACTACAGAACAATCCCCCGCAGTAACGCCCTTATGCCCGGTGGCGCTTCGCTTACCGGGCATCCCCCTACACGAAATCATTCGCGATGCATCGAGGCGGCAAGCCTGAGAATCCCCGGGAGCTTACACAGGTAAGTGACCGGGGTAAGCAGGCGCAGCCAACAGAGAGGCAACGTGAAGGATGACGTGTAGGCATAAAAAAACGCCTGCTCTACTGAGCAGGCGTTAAACAGGTCTGTATGACAACATAAATGGTGCTTCACTCAACGTTGTGTCCATGGTGTTTGATGAGGCCGAAGCGACATCTGTCAGTGGACGATAAGCACCGTAAACGGCTCTGCGTCATTCCTGAGTTTATGAAGCACGATGGCGAACATAAGAGATGGAATGAGCATCTACATGTGTATTATTGCACATTACATGCCAGGATTGCACCGCTAAAAATAAGGATTCAGACTTTTGCACCCCAGTGCTGGCGCGGGATTACAGCATCTCCCTTCTTTTTACACAGGGCTGTTCACTGAAATTGTCTCTGAGTAGCGACAAATAACATTCTTTTTATAAAAAAGATTAAATATCAATGTGATAGATGTCACCAAATAGCGACAATAAGAAATGAGAGAGGAAATGACGCAGAAAACAAAAAACCCCGCCGAAGCGGGGTTCAAAATTGGTCGGCGAGAGAGGATTCGAACCTCCGACCCACTGGTCCCAAACCAGTTGCGCTACCAAGCTGCGCTACTCGCCGTTTTACTGCTTTTTTGAATTTTTAGTTCAATTCTTTAAGTCGTGGTGCGAGGGGGGGGACTTGAACCCCCACGTCCGTAAGGACACTAACACCTGAAGCTAGCGCGTCTACCAATTCCGCCACCTTCGCATTTCACAACTTTTAATAATGGGGTGGCTAATGGGATTCGAACCCACGACAACTGGAATCACAATCCAGGGCTCTACCAACTGAGCTATAGCCACCACTACAAATCTTTTTACGCGGTTATCAAAACCACCGCAGCTCCAGCACCGGGTTAATGGTGCGCCCGACAGGATTCGAACCTGAGACCTCTGCCTCCGGAGGGCAGCGCTCTATCCAGCTGAGCTACGGGCGCTTAGCGCCGTTGCGGGGGTGGATAATACGGACTTCACACCCCGCTGTCTAGTGCCTTTTTAAATAAAATGCGCGTTTGGTTACGCTTTGTGCATTTTGCTGCTTATTCCCCCGCTTTCCGGGCGTTACCCTGTCGATTAAGGCCAAAAATCTTGTAAATGACCGTCACCGCAAGCAGGAAGATGATGCCGACAAACAGCGACATACGCGTGTCTTCATTAAAGTACATGCCGATTAAAACGCAAATCAGGAAGGCCATCGTCAGATAGTTTGCCCACGGGAACAGAATGGAGCGGAACGGATGGCTGGCGATTGCCGCTTTATGCGCCTGACGAAAACGAAGCTGGCTAATCAGGATCACAAACCACGGCACCATGCCGGGCAATACGCTGGCGCTGTAGACATAGACAAATACGCGCTGCGGATTGGGGATGATGTAGTTCAGGCAAGAGCCGACCAGCAAGATCACTATCGACAGAGCCACGCCAGCTACCGGTACGCCATGACGCGACACTTTCGCCATCGCTGCGGGTAGCTGACGATTCTTCGCCAGTGCGTAGAGCATACGTCCACAGCTATACATCCCGCTGTTACAGCCAGAGAGCGCCGCCGTCAGAACGACAAAGTTGATAATGCCCGCAGCAGCGGTAATACCGATTTTGGCGAAGGTCAGCACGAACGGACTGCCGTTGCTGCCAATTTCATTCCACGGGAAAATAGTGACGATAACGAAAATGGCGCCTACGTAGAAAATCAGGATTCGCCACAGCACTTTGCCAACCGCACTGCGCAGAGTCACCTGTGGGTTCTTCGCTTCACCCGCGGTAATGCCGATGAGTTCCACACCCTGATACGACGCGACCACAATACACAATGCGGTGAGGAAGCCTTTCCAGCCACCGGCAAAAAAGCCGCCGTGCTCGGTCAGATTGCTAAAGCCGATCGCCTGTCCGCCGTTACCGAAGCCAAAGAAAATCACCCCCAGTCCGATAACAATCATCACGATGATGGTGGTGACTTTGATCATCGCAAACCAGAACTCAATCTCGCCATATAGACGCACGGCAGCCAGGTTTGCCAGTGCCACTAGCCCAACGGCGATCAGCGCGGGTATCCACTGTGCCATCTCCGGGAACCAGAATTGCACATAGACGCCGATAGCGGTGATTTCTGAGATCCCAACCGCCATCCACATAAACCAGTAGGACCACGCAGTGAGATAGCCGAAGAATGGACTCATATAGCGGTGGGCGTAGACGGCGAAGGAACCGGCGACCGGCTCCAGGAACAGCATCTCGCCCATTGAACGCATGATGAAAAAGACGAACAGCCCGGCGACGATATACGCCAGCAGGACCGACGGCCCAGCCCATTTTAGGGTGCTGGCCGCCCCCATAAACAGACCGACGCCAATGGTGCCCCCGAGGGCAATTAATTCGATGTGACGAGCCTCCAGCCCACGCTGTAGCTCAGGTTTATTCTCTGCCATACGTCCTCTTATTGTGTTTGCATACGTTCCGGCTTTACCGGTTATTGTTATGGGTACACGAGGGGGCGCATGGTTTCGCAAATTTTGCTAAATGGCAAATGAAGCGTTAAAAAAATTACAGGTTTCCGCTGTAGTGCCAACGCAGGTAACGCAGCAAACGGAGCTGGCGCGTAATTCGGCTAGGCTGCGAAAGCAAGCGGTACAGCCACTCCAGGCCAAGATTCTGCCATAGCTTAGGCGCACGCTTAACGTGTCCTGTAAAAACGTCGTACGTGCCGCCCACGCCCATATACAGCGCATGCGGATGCACCTCGCGGCAATCACGCATAAAGATTTCTTGTTTTGGCGAGCCCATTGCCACGGTGACGATTTGCGCGCCACTGGCATGGATCCGCGCAAACAGCGCCTGGCGCTGATCGGGCTGAAAATACCCATCCTGACTGCCCACGATATTAACGTTCCACTGCGCGCGCAGTTTCGCTTCCGTTTGCGCCAGCACGTCAGGCTTTCCGCCGACGAGGAATACCGGCGTTCCTTCCTGACCCGCCCGCGCCATCAGCTCTTCCCAGAGATCGGCCCCTGCCACGCGTGATACCTGCGCTTGCGGGAATTTTTTCCGCACCGAGCGCACAACGCTAATACCGTCGGCATATTTAAATTCCGCCGCTTCAATTAACGTTCTGACTTCAGGGTTATCTTCCGCTGTCAGCATCTTTTCCGCATTGATTGCCACCAGCGTGCCCTGCTTAAGCTGACCACCGGCAAACAGGTAGTTAAGCGCATGCTGCATATCGCGCCAGCCGATCAACTGGAGGCCACGCAACGCATACAGTGGGGCCGTTGTATTATCAGTCATTACTATCCTTCAATGTGTTTCCGGGATGGGATTTCCAGGCGTTTGCGAATCAGCCCCGCGGTGTCAAAAAGCCAGTACAGAAGCTTCGCTACCATCAGGCAAGCGCCAAAAACGACAAGGAAAAAAACCACACGCGAGACAAACGAATCCAGCCCTTCACGCGCCAGCACAATCATATTGAAGATCGCGCCAAAGCAGAAACTGTGCAAAATCGCGGCCTTGTAGCGGTTTGTCTCACGGTTACCTAACTCATACAGCCAGTCGAACCATTTAATGATAAGCCCCACTACAATCGCGCCCAGGGGGATAAACAGCGCGCCGCCCATCACCACCAGCGACCCAATAAGCGTAGGCGAGATCGCCAGACCGGAATGGTTGTTCAACACTTCCCAGGTAAAGTAGTTGGCGGCATTGAGCACTACACTGGGTCGCCCTGGCCACAGCCAGGAAGGGATAAAGACGTAGAAGTCACGGACAATCGGCGCCAGCCCCTGGAAGTCGATTTTGTCGTAATTCTTCAGCAGCAGCGCCAGGTTCTCCCATGGGGAAAAGGTGTCGCGGGTCAGGTACAGAAACGTATAAAACGCCTCATCGCCGCTGACGTTCATCCCATATCGCTTCAACGCCAGCCAGAACATCCCCACAATCCCCAGCACACCCGCCGCAACCAGCATCCAGAGCGAGATCCAACCGCGAATAATGCCAATGAACAGGAAGATAGCGAACGCGATGATGATGTTAGCGCGCGTACCACCCACGATCATATAGGTCAGCAGACCAAACGCGACGGTACTGACCAGGAAGAACAGCCACGCTTTACTGTCCTGACGCAGGAAATAGACCACCAGCATCGCTGGGATAAAAAAGTAGAAGAAGCGCTTTAGCGCTACGCCGGAAACTTCGCTGGAGAAAATCTGGCTGTAGGAGTTCAGACGGAACAGCAGAAACCCGTTGTGCATGAAGAAGATGCCAACGCTGACAAGCGCGATCCCCATCAGAATAATCCAGGTCAGATGGGTTTCGACGCGGTTCATGGTGAACAGGGGTTTGCGCGGCGCATCCGCGACTCGCTTGCGTAACCGGGTCTTGTAGGTCACATAATAAACTGCGTAGAAAGAGGCGGCGGAAAGCAGCGCCTGCAGCAGGATTTCCGGCGGCGCGACTCCCACATCAAAACGGAACACCAGCACGCTGGTCAGCGGGAAACCAAAAAAGAAGGTCAGCAAAAACAGCAGCGAGAAAAAGACGTTGAAGTTAAAGCGCACGCGGCGGAACTCAAACCACGTCAGCGTGACGATAAAGAGTGTCGCGAGTAGCCAGACCGCAAACAAACCGCTGAATTGCATCAGGCTCATACGGCCTCCCCTGCGGCGATCTGTAAGGCATGATGCCAGGGCTGCAAATAGTTCGGGCTGAAGAAGGTAATGTTATTTTTGTCCACGGAAGCCAGTTGGCGCTGCGCCTCACGCACCACCTGCTCGTTCAGTTCATCAGTGGTAAATAACACCGGCAGATGCTGCTCCACCATATCCTGCCAGAACGGGTTTTCGCGGTTCAGCACGCACGGCACGCCAGCCTGGATCAGCAAACATAACGTGCCAATCCCCTGTTGACGCGCAAAAATAAAGTAACCGAGATCGCACTGGCGCAGCAGCGCTAAATAGTCGTCAAATTCCAGTTTATCGCTGAGAATTTGCACGTTTTCCGCGCTGAACAGTGCCAGGCCCGCCTTGCGCACTTCCGCGATATAGGCCTCGTTGTTGGCCGGGTACCCCATCGGCACAATGACGTTTACCGTATCGCCAAACTGCTGATGCACGGCTTTTAGCGCGGCAATATGTTCATTGCTCCGATCGCCGGAGTTCCCCACCAGCACGGTCATTTTCCCGGAACGTTGGCGATCGTTCACCATATTGTTGAGGGACGGGTCCATTCGCGTCGGGAAGTAAAGCAGTTCCCCACGCACACCAGGGTGATGCTGGGCGAAATAGCTCAGGTCGCCACGGGTTGCGAACACGCAGCCTACGCGGTTTTGCGCCATGCGGCGTATCGGGTAGAACAGTCTGAACTTCAGGCCGCTTGAGACTTCATAGAGATCCGCGCCCCAGATATGCCAGTTAAACTGACTGGGCTTAATGCCGCCGCTTAATAACGCCAGCCACAGCGCGGTATTGAACTGACCATGAAAGAAAAAACGCTGCTCGCGATTCGCTTTGGCCCTGGCGATCACCGCCTCTGCCAGCGCTTTTTTACCGCTGTAGAATGACAAGGAAAGCGTCGGACAGCTTTCCGTCAGGCCGGTATCCTGACCCGCAACCATAAACACGCGGGCGTGCTCGCTGTCCGCTGCCAGCGCATCGTTGAAAAACCGCAGTACGGTTTGATTGTGGTGTGGGATATCCGATCCCAGTACGTGAATCAGTACAGTCATGCCCGCCTACGCCAGAGTAAAAATACGCCGCAACAAAGTGAAAAATAGACGATATACGTTGCCATATAGGCCTGCGCTGCGCCCAGCGCGCCGTGCGCGGGGATCAGCCAGTGGGCAAACGCCGTCAGTAAAATAAACTGGCTGATTTCAGCCAGAATATAAAAACGCAGTGACGCTTTCGCAATCACCAGATAACCAAATACATATGCGCCGACTTTCAGCACATCCCCAACCAGTTGCCACGCGAAGAGATCGCGCATGGCGGTAAACTTGTCAGAGAAAAGCAGCCAGATTGCAACGTCGCGCAGCAGCCAGACGGTGAAGCTCGCCGCCGCCACCGCAGGCAGGACAAACTTCAGCGATTTCAGCAGCTCACGCGTGATGTCTCGCTTCTCGGTCAGACGCGACAGCGTCGGCAGCAGATAAACGCTGAACGAGGCCGTAATAAATTGCAGGTAAGCGTCAGAGATACTGCTCACCCCCTGCCAGATCCCCACCTCTTCCCAGCTGTAGTGCGCCGCCAGCAGGTTTCGCATCATCACGTAGGCCACCGGCAGCGTGACGGAAGTGATCAGCGCCATCAGGGTAAACTTGCTGAGCTTTCCGGCAAGGCCGTTATCCCATGAAGGCTTCAGGTAGCGCAGAGGGAGTGTTCCGCGCTTAAGCAACATCATCGCCGCCGGGATGACCACCAGCGCAGGCACCAGCGCCAGACCAAGCAGTGCGCCTTCATAACCCCCCAGGCGGTAACAGCCGTAATAGGCAATAACGCCGATCAGGCTACCGACAATCAGTGACAGCGCATTACCGGCAGCATCGCGAAAACCTTTCATCAGCGCCAGCAGCAGGTTTGCCCAGGCGATGCCCATCTGCACCAGCGCCACTAAGCGCACCAGCCCCTGATACTGAGTATGGCCGAATAATCCCTGGCTGATCGGCGCTGCCGCCAGCAGAAACACCAGCGCCAGCAGCGTGGAAAACCCCAGCACCATCGCGGAAGAAGTGCCGACGACCGCGCGCAGTTGTGCGGGATTATCATGGAACTGCGCCACGTATTTGGTGACGCCGTTGAAGATGCCGGCACCAGCCAGCACACCCAGCACGGTCACCATCTGGCGGAAGTTTCCCGCCTGCCCGACGCCCGCCGGGCCAAATGAGACGGCCAGCAGTTTAACGACCAATAAACCGGCACCAATTTTGACCAGCGTGCTGGCTGCCGTCCACAGGGACGCTTTTGCTAGCGACATGTCAGGCGAAATAGTTCAGCAATGTTGTAATCACCGTGCGCTGATTCACTGCCGACAGGTTGTAAAATAGCGGCAGACGGAGCAGACGCTCGCTCTCTTTGGTGGTGTAGCGATCTTCACCCACAAACGTGCCGAACGTCTCTCCCGCCGGGCTGGCATGGAGCGGAATGTAATGGAACACCGCCATGATTTCCGCTTCTTTCAAAAAGCCGATCAGCGCGCTCCGGTCATCAATATCACGCAGTTTGATATAAAACATGTGTGCGTTGTGCTTGCAGTCATCCGGAATGGATGGCAGCTCAATTCTTCCGGCACGCGCCAGCGGTGCCAGTGCATCATAATAGGTCTGCCATAACGCCAGACGCTGCTGATTGATGCGGTCTGCGGCTTCCAGTTGCGCCCACAGATAGGCAGCCTGGAGATCGGCCATCAGATAGCTTGAACCGATATCGCGCCAGGTGTACTTATCCACCTGCCCCCGGAAGAACTGGCTACGGTTGGTACCTTTTTCGCGAATGATCTCAGCACGTTCGATGAGCTTACGATCGTTAATCAGCGTCGCCCCGCCCTCACCGCCCGCGGTGTAGTTTTTGGTTTCGTGAAAGCTAAAGCAACCGATATGACCAATTGTCCCCAGCGCACGGCCTTTGTAAGTCGACATTACCCCTTGCGCGGCGTCTTCCACCACAAACAGATTGTACTTCTCCGCCAGAGCCATAATTGTGTCCATTTCACAGGCTACGCCTGCGTAATGCACCGGCACAATCACCCGTGTTTTGTCGGTAATTGCCGCTTCAATTAAGGATTCATCGATGTTCAGGGTATCCGGGCGGATATCGACAAAGACGATTTTGGCTCCGCGCAGCACAAAAGCATTCGCCGTGGAGACGAAGGTGTAACTTGGCATGATCACTTCATCGCCGGGCTGGATATCCAACAGCAGCGCCGCCATTTCCAGCGAGGCCGTGCAGGACGGCGTCAACAATACTTTCGCGCTACCAAAACGCTGCTCCAGCCATTGCTGGCAGCGACGGGTAAAACCACCATCGCCGCACAGTTTGCCGCTGCCCATCGCAGACTGCATATAGTCGAGTTCGGTTCCCACCACCGGCGGTGCGTTAAATGGAATCATTTTTTCACCTGTATAACCAGTACGCGGTGCTTTCCACATTCGCACCGCTTTGAATATAACGTTTAAGCGCGGCGGTGTTACCCATTTGGGTCGCCACCCGCAGTGTTGTTTTGCCGCGAGCCTGCGCCCAGCCAAGCGCAGCCTCCATCAGTTCGCTACCTGCACCGCGGCCGGCCAGTAAGCCAATTCGCGCCTCGCTCTCGCTTAGCTCGCGCAGCGAGACATAACCGCGAATGGTGCCATCGTCGGCTCGCAGGATCAGGCATTGGTGATCAAACGTGCCACGCACCGCATTCTCTATCCACTGCGCATAAAAACGGGCGCTGGCATCCGGCGCGTACCAGGGCGAGCGAAAGCGGCTTTGCGCAAACGCGGTGGCAGCAAGCTGACGTAACGCTGCAATATCGCTCAGTTGTGCAATTTCCACGCCAGTCTTTATCGGTACGCGGCTAACGGGCAGGGCAAAATCCACTTCCCCTTCCACCAGGGAAAAACCCAACGCCTGTAAGGCATCCAGCTCGTCAGTATTGGCGGCGGGGATTTTAGCCTGCACCCGTGACCAGGCCTGCAATGCCTCCAGCGTTAACAGTGGCGCCGCAACGTCCATTCGCACAATGGCACTATTCACGCCAAAGAAGGTATTTTCCCAGCCCAGCGGCTCAATACTGGCGCGGACGTGCACGAAGCAGCTCCAGCAAATATTGGCCGTATCCGGTTTTCGCTAATGCGCTGGCGGCGCGTTTTACGCCTTCATCATCCAGCCAGCCATTACGCCAGGCGATCTCTTCCAGACAGGCAATTTTGAACCCCTGACGCTTCTCAACCGTTTGCACAAAGCTGCTCGCCTCAATCAGGCTGTCATGGGTTCCCGTATCAAGCCAGGCAAAACCGCGCCCCAGCAACTCAACCGTCAGATTACCTGCTTCCAGGTACATTTGGTTGATAGAGGTAATCTCCAGTTCGCCACGTTCGGAAGGTTTTACGCGCTTCGCGTATTCCACGACCTTACTGTCATAGAAATAGAGCCCGGTAACCGCCCAGTTAGACTTCGGCTGTTTCGGCTTTTCTTCCAGCGAGATGGCGCGAAAATCGTCGTCGAACTCCACCACGCCAAAGCGTTCCGGGTCCATGACCTGATAGCCAAACACCGTCGCCCCTTCGGTACGCGCAGCAACGTGCCGCAATTTGGGACTGAACCCCTGGCCGAAGAAGATGTTATCGCCAAGCACCAGGCAAGAGGGCTCGCCGTTCAGAAAGGTTTCGCCGATGATAAACGCCTGTGCCAACCCGTCCGGGCTAGGCTGCTCGGCGTACTGTAAGTCGATCCCAAAGTCAGAACCATCACCCAGCAGGCGCTGAAAGTAGCCTTTATCTTCCGGCGTAGTGATAATCAGAATTTCACGGATCCCGGCCAGCATCAGGACTGACAGCGGGTAGTAAATCATCGGCTTGTCGTAGATCGGCAGCAGTTGCTTCGAGACACCACGCGTGATGGGGTGCAAACGAGTGCCGGAGCCGCCCGCAAGAATAATACCTTTCATCTGTTCCTCCTCCGGGAATTAGCCCTTCAGACCCAAACGTTCACCCTGATAAGAACCGTCCTGAACGGGCTTCCACCAGGCTTCGTTCGCCAGATACCACTGCACGGTTTTTCGCATCCCGCTTTCGAACGTCTCTTCCGGCGTCCAGCCAAGCTCGCGCGCGATTTTCGCCGCGTCGATGGCGTAACGTAAGTCGTGCCCGGGACGATCGTCGACGAACGTTATCAGCTCGCGGTAGTGCGCGATACCCTGCGGTTTATGCGGGGCGAGGTCTTCCAGCAGATCGCAAATCGTCTCGACCACGTCCAGATTCTTACGCTCGTTATGCCCGCCAATGTTGTAGGTTTCGCCAACCACGCCAGTCGTTACAACGCGGTACAGCGCCCGGGCGTGATCTTCCACATACAGCCAGTCTCTGACCTGCTGCCCGTTGCCATACACCGGCAGCGGTTTGCCCGCCAGCGCGTTAAGGATCATCAGCGGAATCAGTTTCTCCGGAAAATGATACGGGCCATAGTTATTGGAGCAGTTGGTGACAAGCGTCGGGAAACCGTAGGTGCGCAGCCAGGCGCGAACGAGATGATCGCTGCTGGCTTTCGATGCGGAGTACGGGCTGCTCGGCGCATATGGCGTGGTTTCGGTAAAGAAATCATCCGTGGAGTGCAGGTCGCCATACACTTCGTCAGTGGAGATATGGTGAAAACGGAACGCGGATTTCTTCTCTTGCGCCAACGCGCTCCAGTACGTTCGTACCGCTTCCAGCAGCGTGTACGTGCCCACGATGTTGGTTTCGATAAACGCCGCCGGACCGTCGATGGAGCGGTCAACGTGGCTTTCTGCCGCCAGGTGCATTACGCAGTCCGGCTGATACTCCGCGAATACACGGTCCAGCGCGGCGCGATCGCAAATATCGACCTTTTCGAAGGCAAAGCGATCGCTTTGCGCAACTGACGTCAGGGACATCAGATTTCCGGCGTAGGTGAGTTTATCAACCACCACGACAGCGTCCGCCGTCTCGTTAATGATATGTCGCACCACCGCCGAGCCGATAAAGCCCGCGCCGCCCGTCACCATGATCCGTTTCATTAGCGCCAGACTCCCTTCGTATCAACCACGTACTGCTGGCAAACGGCGTCGCCAGAGATGGCTTTAAATTCATTGTGATCGACCAGCATGACCAGCACATCGGCCGTTTGCAGCGCGTCATCCAGTTTTGCCAGCGTGCAAAGTCCGTCCAGCTTTTTCGGCAACTGGTGGATATTGGGTTCGACCACCAGCGTTTCGCCGCTGTGCCACTGCGCGATACTCTGCGCAATCCCCATCGCCGGGCTTTCACGCAGATCGTCAATATTCGGTTTGAAGGCCAGGCCAAAACAGGCAATTTTCACTTCACTGGCGCGTTTATTGGTCGCTGTCAGGCAGTCCGCCACGGCGGCTTTAACGCGATCGACAACCCACTGCGGCTTGCCGTCGTTAACTTCACGCGCAGTGCGGATTAGCCGCGACTGCTGTGGATTCTGCGCCACGATAAACCACGGGTCGACGGCGATACAGTGCCCCCCCACGCCAGGACCTGGTTGCAGGATATTGACGCGCGGGTGGCGATTCGCCAGACGAATCAGCTCCCAGACGTTAATCCCCTGCTCGGCGCAAATCAGCGACAGTTCGTTGGCAAAGGCAATGTTTACGTCGCGGAAGCTGTTTTCCGTCAGCTTGCACATCTCTGCGGTGCGTGAGTTGGTCACCACGCACTCACCTTCAAGGAATATCTTGTACAGTTCGCTGGCGCGCGCCGAACAGACCGGCGTCATACCGCCAATCACGCGGTCATTCTTAATTAATTCAACCATGACCTGCCCTGGCAAAACGCGCTCCGGACAATATGCAATGTTGATATCCGCCTGCTCACCCGCCTGTTGCGGAAAGGTGAGGTCCGGGCGCATTTCGGCCAGCCACGCGGCCATCTGCTCGGTGGCCCCTACCGGAGAGGTGGATTCAAGAATCACCAGTGCGCCTTTTTTCAACACTGGCGCGACCGATTTTGCCGCTGCTTCGACGTAGGCCATGTCCGGCTCATGTTCGCCTTTAAAGGGCGTAGGCACTGCAATCAAGTAGGCATCCGCTTCGGGTGGCGTAGTGGTCGCGCGCAGATAGCCACCTTCAACCGCCGTTTTCACGACCTTATCAAGATCTGGCTCAACAATATGGATTTCACCGCGGTTGATCGTCTCCACCGCATGTGGATTGACATCCACCCCAATGACCTGCTTTTGGCGCGAAGCGAAGGCAGCCGCCGTCGGCAAACCGATATATCCCAGCCCAATAACAGAAATGGTAGAAAAACTCATAGCGATATCCGATTGTTTTTTAATGCATATAAAATTCGGCTACAAGCCTGCCCGTCGCCGTACGGGTTATGGGCGCGGCTCATGGTCTGATATTCGTTTTCATCGTGCAGTAAACGCGAGACTTCTTCGACAATACGCCGGGTGTCGGTACCCACCAGACGCACTGTGCCTGCAGTAATCGCCTCTGGACGTTCAGTGGTTTCGCGCATCACCAGCACCGGTTTACCCAACGACGGTGCCTCTTCCTGAATGCCGCCGGAATCGGTCAAAATCAGCCAGGCGTGATTCATCAGCCAGACGAAAGGCAGATAATCCTGCGGCTCAATCAGCATCACGTTTTCAACATGACCGAGAATGCGGTTGACCGGCTCGCTAACGTTTGGATTCAGGTGGACTGGATAGACGATTTGCACGTCCTGATTGGCGGCCGCAATTTCTGCCAGCGCATGGCAAATCTGTTCAAACCCTTTGCCGAAGCTTTCACGGCGATGACCGGTCACCAGGATGAGCTTCTTATCCGAGTTCAGGAAGGGATATTGTTCAGCCAGTTCTGAGCGCAGCGTATCGCTTGCCAGAACCTGGTCCCGCACCCAAATCAGGGCATCAATCACCGTGTTGCCAGTCACAAAAATGCGGTTATCGGCAATATTTTCCCGCAGGAGATTCTGGCGGGAGTTTTCCGTCGGCGCGAAATGATACATCGCCAGACGCCCGGTCAGCGTGCGGTTAGCTTCTTCTGGCCAGGGAGAGTAGAGATCCCCGGTGCGCAGCCCCGCCTCAACGTGTCCAACGGGAATACGCTGGTAGAAGGCGGCAAGACTGGTCGCTATTGTGGTTGTAGTATCGCCATGAACCAGCACGACATCCGGTTTAAATTCAGCGAGGATGGGCTTCAGCCCTTCCAGTATCCGACAGGTAATTTCTGTCAGTCCCTGACCAGGCTGCATAATGTTGAGATCGTAGTCAGGTACGATGGAAAAGAGGTTTAAGACCTGATCGAGCATTTCCCGGTGCTGCGCAGTCACGCAAACCTTGGTCTCGAAATAGGGATCTTTTTCCAGCGCATGCACCAGAGGCGCCATTTTAATGGCCTCCGGTCGCGTACCAAATACAGTCAGTACTTTCACATCGATTCTCTTCGAATAGTCAGTGAGGCCCCAGCCCCTCACTGTGGCAGTAGTGCTAAATCGTGCGACGGCGGGTTAAGGCGACACCTGCGCCGATAAGCCCTCCGACGATACCCCACATCACCATCAGGAAGGCGCGGCGCGGGCTATCGCGTTTTACCGGCTCTTCCGGCGTACGCAAATAGCGATAGGTCTGAAAACGTGGATCCAGTGTCGGACCGACGTTCAATGTATTTAGCATGGCTCGGTTTTGGAAGTAATCCAGATCGAAGGAGGGGCCGACCGCCTGTAAGTTTTCGAGGCGAGCCTGAAGCATCGGACGCCCAAGCAGGAACAGCTCAGAATCCGGCAATTCGTCGGTGGGAACATCGGTCGCTGTACGAGAGATATTCTGCTGTTCAGCGATTTTGAGCGCCTGCTCAATGCTGTTAACGCGGCGGGAGAAAATGGCTTTCGCGACCTCTTCCTGGCGTTTAACCTGCGCTTGCATTTGTACCGTGCGCGCCGCCCATGCGCCTTTGAGTTCATCGTTGAGATGACTTGCCGCACGCTGGCTGGCGAAAGCGACATACTGACGCAGCAGGTTATTGGCATCGGGCGCCGTTTCTGCTATGAGTTTCACGCTGTCGTTAATCGCTCGGGTGAAATCACCGGGGGTAAACTGGATATTATTAATCAGCTCATCCAGCATCGCGTTATCCGCTTTGCTGTTGTCCACCATCCGCTGCTTGTAATAGTCCGTCTGCCGCCAGAAATCGCGACGCGTATCCCAGGAGGCCAACTGCATCACGAACTCTTTGTACGCGTCGTCCATAACCGACGTCTGTTCAGCAGGCGACTCGTTGGCTTTGACATCCAGATTACGTAAGAACTGCTGCTGGGAGTAGTACCCCCCCAACATATTCACCGTAGGACGATCGGAGATGGCCGTCGCACTCCACTCTTGTCGTGCAAAAAAGGTATACGCCAGCGCAATAAGCGCAAATAACAGCGCAATCCCGACAATCCAACCCTTTCCAGCCCACAAAGTACGAAATAAACCCCGAATATCCAGTTCATTTTCAGCGCTCACGGCGTGTGCCCTCGGTAATGATTGAGTCATCGCACCCTCGATTTACTTGGTTAATTTTGGATTGTTATCACGGTTTTTTCGTAGTCTGCGCTTCATCCGTTTGATAAATCTCGCCACTTTCCATGCACGCTTAATACAGTAGCCGTAAAGGAAGAATGCTAGCAAAAAGAGCACCAACATGACCCATTCAGGAACGAAATGAGAATATTCCGCAGCCACCCCAATAGATGCCAGAATAGCCGCGGCAAGGGTGATCAGGACAAATGCTTGCCGGGAAGTAAAACCGGCTCGCATGATCAAATGATGAATATGCTGGCGATCGGGCGAAAAAGGACTCATTCCTTTACGCAACCGACGGTACATAATCGCGACCATATCCATCAGCGGAATAGCAATAATCCACAGCGCGGTCACCGGGCTTATCGGGTGCGTTTTACCCTGAGTGGTTTCTAACAAGATCCAAATTACGGTAAAGCCAATCAGCGTACTGCCCGCATCGCCCATAAACACTTTATAGCGACGCCCCAGCACACCCAGGTTGAGCATAATATAAGGCAGGATGGCCGCAATCATGGCAAAGCACCAGATGGCGAGGCTTGTCTGACCATCGAACCACAGGATGAGCCCCATCGCGGCAAACGACACGCTGGAGAGCCCTCCCAGTAATCCGTCGATACCATCAACCATGTTAAATGCGTTGATTGCAGCCCATACGGCGAACAACGTCAGGAAATAACCGAAGGGGCCGAGCACCATCTCCCATGGGCCAAAGATATAACCCAGGCTGCTGAGGTAGAGCTTACCGACCACCATCATTACTACACCAATGGCGGCCTGAATGGTGGCGCGAATTTTTACGCTGATATCAAAGCGATCGTCCAGCGCACCGATAAATACCAGTACACCCGCACAAGCCAGATAGAGAGCAGCATGAGGAATATAATAGTTAACAATCCCGAAAGTGAAGCAAATACCCGCGTAAACCGAGATGCCTCCCACTAACGGAATAAGACCCTGGTGGCGCTTGCGGAAGTTAGGTTTATCCACTAAACCCACTTTTTTTGCGACCTTCCGTGCAAAAAACAGGAACAGTGTCGTGAATAAAAAAATACTGATGAGATCAGTACTGACTGTCAGTAAATTCACAATGCATGCTCTCAGAGAAAATGATTAGCCGAAGTATAACCACGAAGCCCTCTATTCAGAAGGGAAACTCCATTCCGAACCGTCTGTTTTGTATAATTTTTAACCATGCAATGCTATTGCAGAACGGAACGCCAGCAAAGGGATGTGATAACACATATTTATCAGTGTGGCGTTAAGATTACAGACATAAAAGCAAAACGCCACGTAAAAACGTGGCGTTTTCGAAGGGGAGCCCAATTACGAGCGCTTCATCATGTCGAAGAAGTCGTCGTTAGTCTTGGTCATCGCCAGCTTGTTAATGAGGAATTCCATTGCGTCGATTTCACCCATCGGGTGGATAATTTTGCGCAGGATCCACATTTTCTGCAGCTCTTCCTGAGTGGTAAGCAGCTCTTCTTTACGGGTACCGGAACGGTTGTAGTCGATAGCCGGGAAGACGCGTTTTTCAGCGATCTTACGCGAGAGGTGCAGTTCCATGTTACCGGTGCCTTTAAACTCTTCGTAGATAACTTCATCCATTTTGGAGCCGGTATCGATAAGCGCGGTAGCGATGATGGTCAGACTGCCGCCCTCTTCCACGTTACGTGCCGCACCGAAGAAACGCTTCGGACGATGCAGGGCGTTGGCGTCCACACCACCGGTCAGAACTTTACCGGATGCCGGTACGACGGTGTTGTAGGCACGTGCCAGACGGGTGATGGAGTCGAGCAGGATGATAACGTCTTTCTTGTGCTCAACCAGGCGTTTCGCCTTCTCGATCACCATTTCCGCTACCTGAACGTGGCGAGATGCGGGTTCGTCAAAGGTTGAAGCAACCACTTCACCTTTAACCAGACGCTGCATCTCGGTCACTTCTTCCGGACGTTCGTCAATCAGCAGCACCATCAGCACACAGTCTGGGTGGTTGTAGGCAATGCTCTGCGCGATGTTCTGCAACAGCATGGTTTTACCCGCTTTCGGCGGTGCAACAATCAGACCACGTTGACCACGGCCAATCGGCGACGCCAGATCCAGAACGCGTGCCGTTAAGTCTTCGGTAGAACCATTACCACGTTCCATACGCAGACGAGAGTTTGCATGCAGCGGGGTTAAGTTTTCGAAGAGGATTTTGTTACGGGCGTTTTCCGGTTTGTCATAGTTAACTTCGTTAACTTTCAACAGCGCAAAATAGCGTTCGCCTTCTTTCGGCGGGCGAATCTTACCTGAGATGGTATCACCAGTGCGGAGGTTGAAACGACGGATTTGGCTAGGGGAAACGTAGATGTCATCAGGACCGGCGAGGTAGGAGCTGTCTGCGGAGCGGAGGAAACCAAATCCATCCTGCAATATCTCCAGCACACCGTCACCAAAGATATCTTCGCCACTCTTTGCGTGCTGCTTCAGGATGGCAAAAATAATGTCCTGCTTGCGCATACGAGCCAGATTTTCCAGCCCCATATTTTCGCCGAGAGTGATCAGCTCAGAAACCGGCGTATTCTTTAATTCGGTAAGATTCATAATGGTGTGAGTTCTTAAACTTGGGGTAAATCTCGAACTTAATGTTGTGAATGGTATGGCAGGGTCATCCATGCCTGTTTACGGCCATCAATTCATGTCTGTTCGCTGTCTGGTCACAAGAAGGTACGCAGAACTGAAACGACAAGACGGATTGAATGATAAGGCCTTGAATCTGTCCACTTCTCGCGCGAGAAAAAACGGGAAGTACTGGAGTAAATCAAGATTCAAACTTAATAAGGTATGCTTACTACGAAGTCAACACTAACTTAGCACGACTCAAGTCGGGCGTCCAGTCATCCTAAGCAATTAGGAATCAGGTCGCCCGAACGAGAGGCTTCCTGCTTAGGCCAGGTTGGCGTCGAGGAACTCTTTCAGCTGGCCTTTGGACAGTGCGCCCACTTTGGTTGCAGCTACTTCACCATTCTTGAACAGCAGCAGGGTCGGGATGCCACGGATGCCATACTTCGGCGCAGTGCCTGGGTTCTGGTCAATGTTCAACTTAGCAACCGTCAGTTTTCCCTGATATTCGTCAGCGATTTCATCCAGAATCGGGGCGATCATTTTGCACGGTCCGCACCACTCTGCCCAGAAATCGACGAGGATCGCCCCGTCCGCTTTGAGTACTTCCGTGTCAAAACGGTCATCAGTCAGGTGAATAATTTTATCGCTCATATATAACTCCACAGGAATAAGCCTTGCTTGTTGGTGTAACATTAACCAACTAAAGGTTGACTTTATTTCACCGGATACGCTTTCGTAAAGCAATAGTAAGCTGATATTCTACCACACTATGAGCAAAACACATTTAACAGAACAGAAGTTTACCGACTTCGCCCTGCACCCTAAGGTAATCGAAGCCCTTGAAAACAAAGGCTTTCATAACTGCACGCCCATTCAGGCTCTCGCACTGCCGCTAACGCTGGCAGGTCGTGATGTTGCAGGGCAGGCGCAAACCGGTACCGGAAAAACGATGGCGTTCCTGACGTCAACGTTTCATTATCTTCTCTCTCATCCCGCGATTGCCGATCGCAAGGTGAACCAGCCACGCGCTATTATTATGGCGCCGACGCGTGAGTTAGCCGTGCAGATCCACGCCGACGCTGAGCCGCTTGCACAGACCACGGGTCTGAAGCTGGGACTCGCTTACGGCGGTGACGGCTACGACAAACAGCTTAAAGTGCTGGAAAGCGGCGTCGATATTCTTATCGGCACCACGGGTCGTCTGATCGACTACGCAAAACAGAACCACATCAACCTGGGCGCGATTCAGGTTGTTGTCCTCGATGAAGCCGATCGCATGTACGATCTGGGCTTTATTAAAGATATCCGCTGGTTGTTCCGCCGCATGCCGCCGACGACGCAGCGCCTGAACATGTTATTCTCCGCAACCCTTTCTTACCGTGTTCGTGAACTGGCGTTTGAACAGATGAACAACGCCGAGTACGTTGAAGTCGAGCCAGAGCAGAAAACCGGCCACCGTATCAAAGAAGAGCTCTTCTATCCTTCTAACGAAGAAAAAATGCGTTTACTGCAAACGCTGATTGAAGAAGAGTGGCCCGATCGCGCCATTGTTTTCGCCAACACCAAACATCGTTGCGAAGAAATCTGGGGTAGTCTGGCGGCTGACGGTCATCGTGTAGGTCTGTTGACCGGCGACGTGGCGCAGAAAAAACGCCTGCGTATTCTTGATGAATTCACCCGTGGCGATCTGGATATTCTGGTCGCCACCGACGTTGCTGCACGCGGCCTGCATATTCCAGCAGTAACGCACGTCTTTAACTTCGATCTCCCGGATGATTGTGAAGACTACGTGCACCGCATTGGCCGTACCGGTCGCGCGGGCGCAAGCGGGCACTCTATCAGCCTCGCGTGTGAAGAGTATGCGCTGAACCTCCCGGCGATTGAGGAGTACATTGGTCACTCGATTCCGGTGAGCAAATACAATCCGGAAGCGCTGATGACTGACTTGCCGAAGCCGCTGCGCCTGACGCGCACACGCCCGGGAAATGGTCCGCGTCGTGCTGGCGCACCGCGTAATCGTCGTCGTTCAGGTTAAAAAATATGTTTAGCTCCACCTCAATTTACGCCGCTATTGATTTAGGTTCGAACAGTTTTCATATGCTGGTTGTACGTGAGGTGGCAGGAAGCATCCAGACGCTCACGCGAATTAAACGTAAGGTGCGTCTGGCTGCTGGCCTGAATAGCGAAAATGTCCTCTCTGCTGAAGCAATGGAGCGCGGCTGGCAATGCCTGCGTCTGTTTGCTGAGCGTCTGCAAGACATTCCTCAACCGCAAATTCGCGTGGTCGCTACGGCAACGCTGCGCATCGCCGTGAATGCCGGTGAGTTTATCGCCAAAGCGCAGGAGATCCTCGGCTGTCCGGTCCAGGTCATCAGCGGGGAAGAAGAAGCGCGTTTGATTTATCAGGGCGTGGCCCATACTACCGGCGGCGCAGATCAGCGTCTGGTGGTGGATATCGGCGGGGCCAGTACCGAGCTGGTGACCGGCACGGGTGCGCAAACCACCTCGCTGTTCAGCCTGTCGATGGGCTGTGTCACCTGGCTTGAACGCTACTTTACCGACCGCAATCTGGCGCAAGAAAATTTCGACGAAGCAGAAAAAGCGGCGCGTGATGTGCTGCGTCCGGTTGCCGACGAATTGCGCTACCACGGATGGAAAGTCTGCGTTGGCGCCTCTGGCACCGTCCAGGCGTTGCAGGAAATTATGATGGCGCAAGGGATGGATGAACGTATCACCCTCGCCAAACTTCAGCAGTTAAAACAGCGGGCGATCCACTGTGGTCGTCTTGAAGAGCTGGAAATCGAAGGGTTAACGCTGGAGCGCGCGTTAGTCTTCCCGAGCGGGCTGGCCATTCTGATCGCCATTTTCACCGAGTTGAATATTCAGTGCATGACGCTGGCGGGGGGAGCGCTGCGTGAAGGACTGGTCTATGGAATGCTGCATCTCTCTGTTGATCAGGACATTCGTAGTCGCACATTGCGCAATATTCAGCGTCGTTTTATGGTGGATACCGAACAGGCGCAGCGTGTCGCTGGACTGGCGGTTAATTTTCTCGATCAGGTCGAGAATGAGTGGCATCTGGAGCCGATCAGCCGTGAACTTCTGATCAGCGCATGCCTGTTGCATGAAATTGGCCTGAGCGTTGATTTTAAGCAGGCCCCCCAGCATGCGGCCTACCTGGTGCGTAATCTCGATTTGCCTGGCTTCACGCCGGCGCAGAAAAAGCTTCTTGCCACACTGCTGTTAAACCAGACCAATCCGGTCGACCTTTCTTCGCTGCATCAGCAAAACGCCGTACCGCCGCGCGTGGCTGAACATCTCTGTCGTTTACTCAGACTGGCGATTATCTTTGCCAGTCGCCGACGTGACGACCTCCTGCCCGCGATTTCCATGCGAGCTGACAATGAAATTCTGACGCTGACGTTACCTGAAGGCTGGCTGGCGCAGCATCCGTTGGGGAAAGAGTTGATTGATCAAGAAAGCCAGTGGCAAAGCTATGTCCACTGGCCGCTGGAAGTGCGGTAATTGTTGATTTGCCGGATGGCGCTCGCGCGGATCCGGCCTACGACTTCTCTTTTGCTTTTGCCATCATGGCGCGAATATTCGCGATGCTGGCCTGCCCCTTCTGCATGCGTTCTTCGGCACTGACCACTTTACGCTCCTGCTCCCAGATCAGATCGTCCTGCGGTAACTCCAGCAGGAAACGACTTGGCTCCGGACGCACCAGTTCACCGTACTGACGACGCTCTTTACACAACGTAAAGATCAGCTCTTTCTGCGCACGGGTGATCCCAACATAGGCCAGACGGCGCTCTTCATCGATATTGTCTTCGTCGATGCTGCTCTGGTGCGGCAGAAAGCCTTCCTCCATGCCCACCATAAACACGTAAGGAAATTCCAGACCTTTCGAGGCATGCAGGGTCATCAGTTGAACCTGATCCAACTCTTCTTCGCTTTCGCCGCGCTCCATCATGTCGCGCAGGGTGAACCGGGTGACAACCTGGGTCAGCGTCATTGGTTCGTCCAGTTCGCTGCCTTCCAGCATTTCGGTCATCCAGCTAAACAGCTGGTTGACGTTTTTCATCCGCATTTCAGCGGCTTTTGGACTCGGCGAGGTTTCATACAGCCAGGATTCGTAATCAATGCCATGAATAAGATCGCGCACGGCCGCAATCGGCTCACGCTCTGCCAGACGCTGTATCTCACCCAGCCAGTGGGTAAAGCGGGTGAGGGAATCATAACCGCGCCCGGTGAGGGTCTGGCTCAACCCCATGTCAAAGCTGGCGGTAAACAGGCTTTTATTGCGCGTCGTCGCCCACTCACCCAACTTTTGCAGCGTGGCGGGGCCGATTTCGCGTTTTGGTGTATTCACAATGCGCAGGAATGCACTGTCATCATCCGGGTTGGTCAATACCCGCAGGTAGGCCAGCAGATCTTTGATCTCCGGACGCGAGAAGAACGATGTGCCGCCGGAAATTTTGTACGGAATACGGTTCTGCATCAGGAATTTTTCGAACACCCGTGCCTGATGGTTGCCGCGATACAGAATGGCGTAATCTTTATATTCCGTTTTGTTCACAAAGTGATGAGCGATCAGCTCCCCGGTCACCCGCTCAGCTTCATGTTCTTCATTGTTGGCGCTCAATACCTTGAGTTCCGCGCCATAGCCCAGTTCAGAGAAAAGGCGTTTTTCAAATACGTGTGGATTATTGGCAATCAGGATATTTGCCGCCTTCAGGATGCGCCCGGAAGAACGGTAGTTCTGCTCCAGCTTGATCACCTGCAGCGCCGGGAAATCCTGGCTTAACAGCACCAGGTTTTGCGGCCGCGCGCCGCGCCAGGAGTAGATTGACTGGTCATCGTCACCCACCACGGTAAAGCGCGCGCGATTCCCCACCAGCAGTTTTACCAGTTCGTACTGGCTGGTGTTGGTATCCTGGTATTCATCCACCAGCAGATAGCGAATCTTATTCTGCCAGCGTTCACGTACCTCTTCATTTCGCTGAAGCAGCAGTGTCGGCAACAGAATGAGATCGTCGAAATCAAGCACGTTACAGGCTTTCAGATGCGCGTCGTACAGGCTATAGCAGTGGGCGAAAATGCGGTCTCGCTCACCGATAGCGGTAGCCGCCGCCTGAGCGGGCGTTTTGAGATCGTTTTTCCAGTTGGAGATCGTGGAGATCAGTTGCTGGAGAACAAGCTTGTCATCCTCAATCAGACCCTCGGTCAGCTCTTTCAACAACGCCAGTTGGTCCGTATCGTCGAACAGCGAGAAATTCGATTTCATCCCCAGCGCCGCGTATTCGCGTTTAATCACTTCCAGACCCAGGGTATGGAAGGTAGAGATCATCAGTCCGCGCGCCTCTTTTCGCCCAAGCGTCTGGCCGACACGCTCTTTCATTTCGCGCGCCGCTTTATTGGTAAAGGTGACCGCCGCAATGTGCCGTGCCTGATAGCCGCAGCCACGGATCAGATGGGCAATTTTATTGGTGATGACGCGCGTCTTACCGGAACCCGCTCCTGCCAGCACCAGGCAAGGTCCGGTGACGAATTCGACTGCTTGTTGTTGGCCGGGGTTTAAACGCATAGGAAATCGTGCTCAATCTTCGAACGGGGGAGGAATTGTAGCAGAAAGCGAGGCAGAGATTGAGCGTTCCGTTTTCTCGCGCTTAGCCGCCTTTGAAAGAAAAATAACCTCTCGTATGCTCGCTATCAATAATTGATTCCTGAACAATACCCTACAGCGATCACACGGAAAAAGTTTAACAACGGAAGCAGGTAGAGCTGAATTAACGTCTTGAGTTTAAAAGCAAAACAGTAAAAATATTCATGCACTGCTGCTTCTGTTTGTACAAATCAACAAAAAAGGGGCCGTTCAACCCACTTTCTTTGTCTGTTCATCCGAAACATTTCAACGCTAAATACGCTAATACATCAGGGGTGAGCCACGGACTGCCCCCTCCTCTTATGCTGAGCATACAATGAATAAGATTCAAGCCAATTACTACCTACAAGACTCAACCGCACGCCAGATTGTGCAACGCACAATGGGGATCATCCCCTACTCGGTAAATGTCATGAATGAGCACGGCATGATCATCGCGTCCGGCGAATCCTCACGATTACATCAGCGCCATGAAGGCGCAGTGCTGGCACTGACCGAAAACCGGGTTGTTGAAATCGACTCCGCCACCGCGGATAAGCTCAAAGGGGTGAAGCCCGGTATCAATTTACCGATTAACTTCCGCGATAGACTGATAGGGGTTCTGGGCATTACCGGTGAGCCAAGTGAAGTCAAAGCCTACGCGCAGCTCGTAAAAATGGCGTCCGAACTCATCATCGAACAAATGGCGCTACTTGAGCAAAAACAGTGGGATAAACGCTACCGGGAAGAGTTGATCAATCAGCTTATTTTGCGGGATCAGCCGCCGTCGTCGTTAAGCGCGGTCGTTTCGTGGCTGGGCGTCAATCTCCAGGTCCCACGCGTGGTGTTGATTATGGAGTTACAGCAGCCGGATCGCGACGCCCTGAGAAACCTGATGGATTATTTTGAGTACAGCGCCCGCGATCATCTGGTGACGTTTTCCGATTTCAACGAACTCATCATTTTAAAGCCCATTAGCGTGAAAAATAGCGGCTGGGATAAATCTCAGGAGCTGAATGAGCTACAGAAATTCAAGCATTACGCCCAATCCTGCGGCTTTTCACGCCTGATTGTTGGCGGCTTTTTTGCGGGCGAAAATGGTCTACGCCGCTCTTACCAGACGGCAAAATCAACGCAAGCGATGGCCAGAAGACTGAAGTTAAAGCATCAATTTATTTTTCATGATGACTACGCGCTGGCCTCTTTGCTGGGCGGACTTTCAGATACCTGGCAAGCGGAAGAGTTATCAAAAATTTGGCGTAACCTGGTCGACCAGGACGCAAAAGGCGTTTTGCAAAAAACGCTGCACCACTATTTCGAACATAATTGTGATCTCCCGCAAACAGCGACCAGTCTGCATATTCATGTCAATACTTTACGCTATCGCTTGCAGCGGGTTGAAGATATTACCGGGATAAAAATCAACAACTTAAAACAACTACTTTGGTTGTATATCGGCATGGAGCTGCATCGCTGATCTGTAGTTTCCTCCAAATTCACCTGCGCTGAGTCGCGATTATTTAGCAGAACCACCCAAGGCTATTTGAACAGGCTTCTCCATACTGCCCTCTGCAAATTTTATGGAGAAAGCAGAAGATGGTTTCAATATCCGCAACAGGCGCCATCATCGCACTCGTGGTGGCGATCGTTTTAATCTTACGAAAAGTTTCTCCCGCTTACGGCATGATGGTCGGTGCGCTGGTCGGTGGGCTCGTTGGCGGCGCCGATCTGGTGCAGACCGTTACGCTGATGGTGACCGGCGCACAGGGCATAACCAACGCCGTCCTGCGTATTCTGGCGGCAGGCGTTCTGGCGGGTGTCCTGATTGAATCCGGCGCGGCTAACACCATCGCCGAAACGGTGGTTAAAAAAGTCGGCGAAAGCCGTGCGCTTTTAGCGTTAGCTATCGCCACCATGATTTTGACTGCCGTCGGCGTGTTTATTGATGTCGCGGTGATTACCGTCGCACCGATTGCGCTGTCGATCGCCAGACGAGCAGGCTTGTCCAAACTCGCTATTTTGCTGGCGATGATTGGCGGGGGTAAAGCTGGCAACGTGATGTCGCCGAACCCCAATGCCATTGCCGCGTCAGACTCATTCCACGTTCCCCTCACCTCCGTCATGATGGCAGGGATTATTCCCGGACTGTTCGGTCTGGTGGTTGCCTACCTACTGGCCAAGCGCCTGAGCCAGAAAGGCTCGATGGTGACAGCGGAAGAGGTGATTTCAAACAGCATACATGGAGAGCAACCCGGATTCCTGGCCGCAATCAGCGCGCCGCTGGTCGCTATCGTGCTGCTGGCACTGCGCCCGCTGGCAGGAATTGCTATCGACCCACTGATTGCCCTGCCGGTGGGTGGGTTAGTCGGTGCGATCCTGATGGGCCGGTTTAAACACAGTAACGCCTTTATGATGTCCGGGTTGAATCGTATGGCACCGGTCGCCATTATGCTGCTCGGTACCGGTACGCTGGCGGGTATCATCGCGAACTCCGAGTTAAAAGATGTACTGATTCAGGGGCTAACCACATCAGGCCTGCCGTCTTATCTGCTGGCACCGATTTCCGGCGCGATCATGTCGATGGCAACCGCCTCCACAACCGCAGGCACCGCCGTCGCGGCTGGCGTGTTCAGCCAAACGCTGCTTGGCCTTGGTGTCTCAGCACTTGCCGGTGCGGCCATGATTCATGCGGGCGCAACCGTACTGGATCACCTCCCCCACGGCAGCTTCTTCCACGCCACGGGCGGCAGCGTCAGCATGCAAATCCACGAACGTTTAAAACTTCTGCCGTATGAAACCCTTGTGGGTTTTGTCATTGCATTGATTTCGACACTGATGTTCGGTGTCTTTGGACTCGCCGGGTAAGCACACGATGAAAATAGTTATTGCACCAGATTCATTTAAAGAAAGTTTATCAGCCATGCAGGTCGCGACCGCCATTGAGCAGGGCTTTCGCGAAATCTATCCCGATGCTGAATACGTGAAGTTACCAATGGCAGACGGCGGTGAAGGCACCGTTGAGTCGATGGTCGAGGCCACCCAGGGCCATTATCGCTACCTGGATGTGACGGGTCCTTTAGGGACAGAAGTCCAGGCGCGTTGGGGCGTGCTGGGCGATGGGAAAACGGCGATTATTGAAATGGCGGCGGCTTCCGGTTTGCATCATGTCCCGCCAGAAAGCCGTAATCCATTGCTCACCACCAGTTTCGGCACTGGCGAATTAATTCTTGCCGCGCTGGATCATGGTGTTGAACACATTATTCTCGGTATTGGCGGCAGCGCCACCAACGACGGGGGTGCCGGCATGCTACAGGCGCTGGGCATCGCCTTGCTCGATGAGCATGGCGAACCTCTGCCCTTCGGCGGCGGCGCCCTCGCCAGGCTGGCAAAAATCGATACCACACATGGCGATCCGCGCCTGAAAAAAATCTCTGTCACCGTAGCCTGTGACGTTAACAATCCGCTGTGCGGCCCAACGGGGGCTTCTGCAATCTTCGGTCCACAAAAAGGGGCAACCGCAGAGATGGTCGCGGTGTTAGACAGAGCGTTAGCCGTCTTTGGCACCCAGTTGCAGGAAATGACCGGGCGAGAGGTCATGAACACTGCGGGAGCAGGCGCGGCGGGCGGTATGGGGGCGGCGTTGTTAGGCGTGCTGAACGCAGAATTAAAGCCGGGCGTAGAGATTGTGATTGATGCGCTGCGCCTTGAGAGCCTCGTCGCCGACGCCAGTCTGGTGATTACGGGCGAAGGACGCCTCGACAGCCAGTCAATCTGTGGTAAAACGCCGATTGGTGTCGCGCGCTGCGCCAGGCGTTTTCAAAAACCGGTCATCGCGCTGGCTGGTGGTTTAACGCAGGATCACCAGATAGTGCATGAACACGGCCTGGATGCCGTCTTTTCCGTACTGACGCATATCAGCACGCTGCCTGAAGCGTTGCAGGAGGCCGACTATAACCTTCGCGTCACTGCGCGGAATATTGCCAGCGTCTGGAAGTTATCGCAGCAGGTACGGGAATGATGAACGCGTGCTAAAATCGCCCCCTAATCCATACCACTCAGGGCACGATCATGGCAAAAACCGCAGCAGCACTGCATATTCTGGTGAAAGAAGAGAAACTGGCACAGGAGCTTCTGGAGCAGATTAAAAACGGCGCCGACTTTGGCAATCTGGCGAAAAAACACTCTATTTGTCCGTCAGGTAAACGCGGCGGTGACTTAGGTGAATTCCGTCAGGGGCAAATGGTTCCGGCTTTCGATAAGGTCGTTTTCTCCTGCCCGGTGCTGGAGCCAACCGGCCCGCTGCACACGCAGTTCGGTTATCACATCATTAAGGTGCTGTACCGCAACTAACAAAAAGCCCGGAGTATCAACCTCCGGGCTTTTTTTGCCGGATGGCGCTACGCTTATCCGGCCTACGTTGTGGCATTGGTAGGTCGGGTAAGCGAAGCGCGACCCGACAAGGTTTATCAACCCGCGACGGCAATACGCTTCATATCAGTCATGTAGCCACGCAGTTTCTGACCCACTTTCTCAATCTGGTGGCTGCGAATCGCTTCGTTCACATCACGCAGTTGCGCGTTATCCACCGCACCTTCGGCAATTGCTTTACCCAGATCGCCTGTTTGCAGCGTGGTCATGAACTCTTTCAGCAGCGGTACGCAAGCGTAAGAGAACAGGTAGTTACCGTATTCTGCGGTATCGGAGATAACGACGTTCATTTCATACAGACGCTTACGGGCGATGGTATTCGCGATCAGCGGCAGTTCGTGCAGTGATTCATAGTAAGCAGACTCTTCGATGATGCCGGAATCGACCATGGTTTCAAATGCCAGCTCAACGCCCGCTTTCACCATCGCGATCATCAGAACGCCTTTATCGAAGTACTCCTGCTCGCTGATTTTACCTTCAAACTGCGGTGCAGTTTCGAACGCGGTTTTGCCGGTTTCTTCACGCCAGGTCAGCAGTTTCTTATCGTCATTCGCCCAGTCAGCCATCATGCCGGAAGAGAATTCGCCGGAGATGATGTCGTCCATGTGTTTCTGGAACAGCGGCGCCATGATGGTTTTCAGCTGCTCAGACAGCGCATAAGCACGCAGTTTCGCTGGATTAGACAGACGGTCCATCATCAGGGTGATACCGCCCTGCTTCAGCGCTTCGGTGATGGTTTCCCAGCCGAACTGAATCACTTTTTCTGCGTATGCCGGGTCAGTGCCTTCTTCCACCAGCTTGTCGAAGCACAGCAGAGAACCCGCCTGCAACATGCCGCACAGAATGGTCTGCTCACCCATCAGGTCAGATTTCACTTCGGCAACGAAGGAGGATTCCAGCACGCCCGCACGATGGCCGCCAGTCGCCGCAGCCCAGGCTTTGGCAATCGCCATGCCTTCGCCTTTCGGATCGTTTTCCGGATGAACGGCGATCAGCGTTGGCACACCGAAACCACGCTTGTACTCTTCACGCACTTCAGTACCCGGACACTTCGGTGCAACCATCACCACGGTGATGTCTTTACGAATTTGCTCGCCCACTTCAACGATGTTGAAGCCGTGGGAGTAGCCCAGCGCTGCGCCGTCTTTCATCAGCGGCTGCACGGAGCGCACTACGTCAGAGTGCTGTTTGTCCGGCGTCAGGTTCACGACCAGGTCTGCTTGCGGGATCAGCTCTTCATAGGTACCGACTTTAAAACCGTTTTCGGTCGCTTTACGCCAGGAGGCGCGCTTCTCGGCAATCGCTTCTTTACGCAGTGCGTAAGCAATATCCAGACCGGAGTCACGCATGTTCAGCCCCTGGTTCAGGCCCTGCGCACCACAGCCGACAATGACCACTTTCTTACCCTGAAGATAGCTTGCGCCGTCGGCGAATTCGTCGCGACCCATAAAGCGACATTTGCCCAATTGCGCCAGCTGCTGACGCAGATTCAGTGTGTTGAAGTAGTTAGCCATGGTGAACTCCGTGATGTTGTGTTGTGGTGCTTATTATTCGGTTCGCTTGCCGTGTCTTTGCAAGAGAGATTGAATCCACTATATGACAGGATTTTTATTGCGGAAATTGATATATTCACAACGTCACGTTGCAATTTCTGCAATGTAACCCTGTGAGGTAAAATCGGTGGATTTACGCGATCTAAAAATGTTTCTCCATCTGGCGGAAAGCCGCCATTTTGGGCGCAGTGCACGGGCAATGCACGTCAGCCCCTCCACGCTTTCCCGGCAGATCCAACGGCTGGAAGACGATCTCGGTCAACCGCTGTTTGTCCGCGACAATCGCACCGTCACGCTCACCGAAGCAGGCGACGAATTACGCGTCTTTGCCCAGCAGACGCTGTTGCAGTACCAGCAGTTGCGCCACACCCTCGATCAGCAAGGGCCGTCACTTTCCGGCGAACTGCATATTTTCTGCTCGGTGACAGCCGCTTACAGCCACCTCCCCCCCATTCTCGATCGCTTTCGCGCCGAACACCCGTCAGTCGAAATCAAGCTCACCACCGGCGATGCCGCTGATGCGATGGATAAAGTGATGACCGGTGAAGCAGATCTGGCAATAGCCGGAAAACCGGAGACGTTGCCAGCGGCGGTCGCCTTCTCCATGCTTGAGAATCTGGCGGTGGTGCTCATTGCGCCAGCGCTACCCTGCCCGGTACGAAATCAGGTGTCGGTGGAGAAACCGGACTGGTCCACTGTGCCGTTTATCATGGCCGATCAGGGGCCGGTACGGCGGCGCATTGAGTTGTGGTTTCGCCGCCATAAAATCAGCAACCCGCAGATTTACGCTACCGTCGGCGGTCATGAAGCAATGGTATCAATGGTCGCGCTGGGCTGTGGCGTCGCGCTGCTGCCGGAAGTAGTGCTGGAAAATAGCCCGGAACCGGTGCGCAATCGCGTGATGATTTTAGAACGCAGCGACGAAAAAACGCCGTTCGAATTGGGAGTGTGTGCGCCGAAAAAGCGACTGCATGAGCCGCTTATTGATGCATTCTGGAAAATCGTCCTTGAGAGAAAAATCGACGAAGGGCGCTGAAAATTATAAATCCGCCGGATCGACCTGCTTCATGGTTTCAACGTTCATTAACCATTGATAGAGCGGCTCAAGCTGGCGAAATCCTTCAGCCAATAGCGTGACCAGTCCGGCACCAAAAAGTGGCTCGATATCGTGGGTGTCGACAATCGCCGCGAAGGATTTTCGGTTGTACCAGGTCGCTATCGCAGGGTCGAGATCCTTAACCAGCGGGCGCTTGTAGCTCTCGCCAATCAGTTCAAACGGTGCGCGACAGCATTCTGCAACTTCCAGAAATTGCGCCGGGCGTTGTTTTAACGTGTGCCGGAAGAGATCCATGGTCGGCTTGCTGGCGCTGTAATAGCCCAGCCCATAGTGCATTTCATCCGGCGTAATGCCAAAGAAATAGGCTGGCGCATCGGTCCAGTTTTTTGCCGGGCGCTTAAACGTCAGCCACATGCGGTCGCGATACAGCGATTTATCCTGTGAAAAGCGGGTGTCGCGATGTATGCGTGACAGCGTTTTCCCGATCGCCGATCGGGTTTCAATAAGCGGATCAATTTCCAGCATCACGGGGGCCAGATCGTCCACCAGCGCGCGAAATGGCTCCAGTACGCTGCGTTCGTAGATAAAACGGTTCTCTTCGAACCATGCTTTATCGTTTTCACGTCTAACCTGTTGAAGAAACGTCAGCCCTTCTTGTGCAAATCCCTGAAAGCGTCCTGCCATCTTTTTACCCTCTGCTTTGAACTCTTTGCCGGATGGCAGCGTAAACGCCTTATCCGGCCTACCCCGCTATCCTGCCAGGAAGAACCTGAACGCCGGGTTATGCGTTTCATCATGACACTCATAGCCCAGTTCATTCAGCCGCGTTTCGAAATCCGGCTCATGCTCGCCCAGTTCAAACGCCGCCAGCACACGGCCAAAATCGGTACCGTGGCTGCGGTAATGGAACAGGGAGATGTTCCAGTGGGTACCCAGCGTATGCAGGAACTTCAGCAGCGCACCAGGTGATTCCGGAAACTCGAAGCTGAATAACCGCTCCTTGAGCGGCTTCGATGGACGACCGCCGACCATGTAGCGCACGTGCAATTTTGCCATTTCATCGTCGGAAAGATCGACCACGCTGTAGCCGCCGCTGTGCAGTAGATCCAGTATCTCTTTACGCTCTTCCAGACCGCGGCTAAGACGCACGCCGACAAAAATACAGGCGTCTTTGGCGTCGGCAAAACGGTAATTAAATTCGGTAACCGAGCGTCCGCCGAGCAGTTGGCAAAACTTCAGGAAGCTGCCTTTTTCTTCCGGGATGGTCACCGCCAGCAATGCTTCGCGCTGTTCGCCCAGTTCGCAACGTTCTGAAACGTAGCGCAGGCCGTGGAAGTTGACGTTAGCCCCGGAAAGGACATGCGCCAGACGTTCGCCGCGAATGTTGTGTTGGGCAACGTACTTTTTCATCCCTGCCAGCGCCAGTGCGCCGGAAGGCTCTGCCACCGCACGTACGTCTTCAAACAGATCTTTCATTGCCGCGCAAATGGCGTCGCTGTCGACGGTGATGATGTCGTCGAGATACTCCTGGCACAGACGGAAGGTTTCATCGCCAATACGTTTGACCGCTACACCTTCGGCAAAAAGCCCGACGCGTGGAAGATCGACCGGATGCCCGGCATCCAGCGCGGCTTTCAGGCAAGCCGAATCTTCCGCTTCAACGGCAATCACTTTGATTTGCGGCATCAACTGTTTGATCAGCACCGCCACACCGGCCGCCAGACCACCGCCACCGACCGGGACAAACACCCGATCGAGATGGGCATCCTGCTGAAGAAGTTCCAGCGCCAGGGTGCCCTGCCCGGCAATTACCATGGGGTGATCGAACGGCGGAACCCAGGTGAAACCCTGCTGCTGCGCCAGTTCAATCGCTTTGGCTTTTGCTTCATCAAAGTTGGCGCCGTGGAGCAGCACTTCACCGCCGAAGCCGCGTACAGCATCGACTTTGATATCTGCCGTTGCGACGGGCATCACAATCAGCGCTTTCACACCCAGACGTGCGGAAGAGAACGCCACGCCCTGCGCGTGGTTACCTGCCGAAGCGGTAATCACGCCGCGTGCGCGCTGTTCTGCGGTCAACCCCGCCATCATCGCGTAAGCGCCGCGCAACTTAAAGCTGTGTACCGGCTGGCGGTCTTCACGCTTAACGAGAATGACGTTATCAAGGCGCGAAGAGAGCTTTTCCATTTTCTGCAGCGGCGTCACCTGCGCCGCTTCATACACTGGCGCGCGCAGCACCGCGCGTAGATATTCCGCCCCCTCCGGGGCGGCTGACAGGGGTTGAGATTCGGCCATCATTAGCCTCCCAGCTTCGATTTATCGCGCACTGCGCCTTTATCCGCACTGGTCGCCAGGCTCGCGTAAGCACGCAGAGCAAAGGAGACTTCACGCTGACGATCTTTCGGCGTCCAGGCTTTATCACCACGGGCTTCCTGCGCTTCACGACGGGCGGCAATTTCCTGATCGCTTAGCTTCAACTGGATGCCACGGTTGGGAATATCAATTTCGATCAGATCGCCATCTTCAATGATCGCAATATTGCCGCCGCTTGCCGCTTCTGGCGAGACGTGCCCTATCGACAGACCGGATGTACCACCGGAGAAACGACCGTCGGTGATCAGTGCGCAGGCTTTACCCAGCCCCATCGACTTCAGGAACGTGGTCGGGTAGAGCATTTCCTGCATCCCCGGACCGCCCTTCGGCCCTTCGTAGCGAATGACAACCACATCGCCTTCTACCACTTTGCCGCCAAGGATAGCATCTACCGCTTCATCCTGGCTTTCATACACTTTTGCCGGACCGGTGAATTTCAGGATACTGTCATCCACGCCCGCCGTTTTCACGATACAGCCGTTTTCGGCAAAGTTGCCGTACAGCACGGCCAGGCCGCCGTCTTTGCTGTAGGCGTGTTCCAGAGAACGAATGCAGCCTTCAGCACGGTCATCATCCAGCGAATCCCAGCGGCAGTCCTGCGAAAACGCCTGGGTAGTACGAATACCCGCAGGACCTGCGCGGAACATTTTTTTGACCGACTCGTCTTTCGTCAGCATCACATCGTATTGTTCCAGGGTTTGCGGCAGCGTCAGACCGAGCACGTTTTTCACGTCGCGGTTCAACAGGCCAGCACGATCAAGTTCCCCCAGAATTCCCAGTACGCCACCCGCACGGTGTACATCTTCCATATGGTATTTCTGGGTGCTCGGCGCAACTTTGCACAGCTGCGGAACTTTGCGGGACAGTTTGTCGATATCACTCATGGTGAAGTCGATTTCCGCTTCCTGCGCGGCAGCGAGCAGGTGCAGAACGGTGTTGGTGGATCCGCCCATGGCGATATCCAGCGTCATGGCATTTTCAAACGCAGCCTTGCTGGCGATGTTGCGCGGCAACGCGGAGGCATCATCCTGCTCGTAGTAACGTTTTGTCAGCTCAACAATACGTTTACCGGCATTGAGGAACAACTGTTTACGATCGGCGTGGGTTGCCAGCAGCGAACCGTTGGCGGGCTGCGACAGCCCCAGCGCTTCGGTCAGGCAGTTCATCGAGTTGGCGGTGAACATCCCCGAGCAGGAACCGCAGGTCGGGCAGGCAGAACGTTCAACCTGATTGCTTTGATCGTCAGACACTTTCGGGTCTGCGCCCTGAATCATTGCATCAACCAGATCGAGTTTGATGATTTTGTCAGAGAGCTTGGTTTTCCCCGCTTCCATCGGACCGCCGGAAACGAAGATGACCGGAATGTTCAGGCGCAGGGAGGCCATCAGCATCCCCGGGGTGATTTTGTCACAGTTGGAGATACAGACCATCGCATCGGCGCAGTGGGCATTCACCATATACTCCACCGAGTCGGCGATAAGCTCGCGCGACGGCAGCGAATAGAGCATGCCCCCGTGCCCCATCGCGATACCGTCATCCACCGCAATGGTGTTGAATTCTTTTGCCACGCCGCCGGAGGCTTCAATTTGCTCGGCGACCAGTTTACCAAGATCGCGCAGGTGCACGTGACCCGGTACGAACTGAGTGAAGGAGTTAACGACGGCAATGATCGGTTTTCCAAAATCAGCGTCGGTCATCCCGGTAGCGCGCCACAGCGCGCGAGCACCGGCCATATTACGGCCGTGGGTCGTTGTAGCAGAACGGTACTTAGGCATCTCTTATTTACTCCCTACCTGATCCAACCAACCCCATTTATCTTCGGTTTCACCGGTAAACAGGCCGAAGAATGCTTGCTGGATGCGTTTAGTAACCGGACCGCAGCGCCCTTCCCCTACCTGAATGCCGTCTACGCTGCGCACGGGGGTGATTTCCGCTGCGGTACCAGACATGAAGACTTCGTCGGCAAGGTACAGCGATTCGCGGGAAAGGACCTGCTCACGTACTTCAATGCCCAGATCTTTCGCCAGCTTGATGATGGCATCACGCGTAATGCCAGGCAGCGCGGAAGAGGTAAACGGCGGCGTAAACAGTACGCCGTCTTTCACTTCAAACAGATTCTCACCTGCGCCTTCAGAGATATAGCCATTCACATCCAGTGCGATACCTTCCTGGTAGCCATGACGACGCGCTTCACTCCCAACCAGAAGGGAAGACAGATAGTTGCCGCCCGCTTTGGCGGCGGTTGGGATGGTGTTCGGCGCAGCGCGGTTCCATGAGGAAACCATTGCGTCGATCCCCTGCTCCAGCGCTTCAGCGCCCAGATAAGCCCCCCACGGGAACGCGGCAATGATGACATCAGTGGTGTATCCCGGAGGTGGGTTAACGCCCATGCCCACATCTCCGACAAACACCAGAGGACGAATGTAAGCGCTGGTCAGGTTGTTCTCACGGATCACTTCGCGGCAGGCTTCCATCAGTTCATCGACGCTCTGAGACACCGGGAAACGATAAATTTTTGCTGAATCATGCAGACGCTGCATATGTTCGCGATGGCGGAACACCACTGGTCCTTTGTGAGAATCGTAGCAACGGATACCTTCGAACACAGACGTACCGTAGTGCAGGGCGTGGGACATCACATGGACTTTCGCGTCCTCCCAGCGAACCATCTCACCGTTGAACCAAATGTAATCAGCTTTTTTTGTCGTCATCTTTTCTTCCTGTCGCGCTTAAGCACGGATTTGTTGTGATGTGGTTGTGCTCTGGCAGATGGCAACATGCGCCACATCCACCAGTTTACTTAATTGACTAAACAGTAAGTCGACCGAGCGCGGGCTGGCAACGGTCAATTCAATATTTATATTCTGCGCGTCGCTGGCGGCCTCCATGTTCATGGCGCACACCTGAAAACCGCGATGGCGGACCACGCGTAACACGCGTTCTAACGTTTCCGGATTGAAGCGAGCTTCTACGGCGACTTGATGTTGCATCATGATAATTTCTCCAGCATTTCAGCGTTGCTGGCGCCAGGCGGCACCAGAGGCCAGACATTCTCAAGTTCGTCTATTGAGACATGAAGCAGGTATGGCCCCTCACTATTCAGCATGGTGTCGAGTGCCGCTTCAACCTGGTCTTTACGGGTGATGTGTTGGCCAGGGATGCCGAAGGCGCTGGCTAACGTAAGAAAATCGGGGTTATCGGTCAGGGTGGTTTCACTATATCGTTCCTGGAAAAACAGTTGCTGCCATTGTCGAACCATACCTAACCGTTGGTTATCCAGTAAGACGATCTTTAACGGTAACTGCTTGCGTTTTACGGTGCCCAACTCCTGAACATTCATCATGAAGGAGCCGTCACCGGAGATACAGATAACTGTGTCATTCGGCCGGGCAGCCTGAGCGCCCACCGCTGCCGGTAAGCCAAACCCCATTGTGCCGAGGCCACTGGAGGTGATGAAGTTTTCCGGCTGGTTGTGGCTCATATGCTGCGCTGACCACATCTGATGCTGCCCCACGTCCGTTGTGATCACGCAGTTAGCTGGTTTACGTTCTGACAGCTGTTTCAGCAGCAATGGCGCGTAGATAGACTCGCCAGGGTGATCGTAACGCCAGGCATGCTCTGCGCGCAGTTCAGCGTTATGTTGACGCCATTCATCGATGCTTAATGGTTGCTGCAGCACCGGTAACAATGCGTTCAGGTCGCTTTGCAAGGTTACGTGTGCACGCCGCAGTTTGTTCAGTTCAGCCGGGTCGATATCCATATGGATTACGCTGGCGTTAGGTGCGAAGGTATCCAGCTTGCCAGTTACCCGGTCATCAAAACGTGCGCCTACGGCGATCAGCAAGTCGCACTCTTGTACCGCATAGTTCGCTGCTTTGGTGCCATGCATGCCTAACATGCCCAGATAGTACGGATAATCGTCCTCAACCGCGCCCAGGCCTTTCAATGTGCAGGTTATTGGCATTTGCGTGACCGCGAGGAACTCACGCAGCGCGGGAACCGCTTGCGCCATACCCACGCCACCGCCAACGTACAGCATCGGCTTTTGCGCCAGGGCCAACATCTGTCGCGCCTTTTCAACCTCAGCGTGCGGGAAAGCGGCTTCGTTTTCGACAGTGGTGAAATACGGCTCCAGCGCCCCACTGGCTAACTGGATATCTTTGGGAATATCGACCAGTACCGGCCCCGGACGGCCTGAATTCGCAACGTCGAACGCTTCTGCCATGATGCGCGGCAACTCTTCCAGTGACTGCACGAGAAAGCTGTGCTTGGTACACGCCAGTGACAGCCCTAACACGTCAACTTCCTGAAACGCATCAGTACCGATGAACGGTGCGGCAACCTGGCCGGTGATGGCAACAACGGGAACCGAATCTAACAGCGCGTCAGCCAGGCCGGTGATGAGGTTGGTCGCCCCTGGACCGGATGTGGCGATACACACGCCAGTTTTCCCCGTTGCGCGGGCGTAACCGATGGCCGCCATTGCCGCACCCTGCTCGTGTCGGCACAACAGGTGCTCCACGCCACCGTCGTATAACGCATCGTAGACCGGCATAATTGCGCCACCGGGGTAGCCGAAAACAGCCTCGACACCCTGTGCTCGCAACGCATGTACCACCCACTGAGCTCCATTCATAGTTAGTTCCCCGCCGTAAATCTTGAGAAACAGAATTTTATGCTGGCACTCATTTTCTGCTCCTCATTTAAGTTTTTAAGGTCAAAAAAAACCCCCGGACCTTTCGGTGCGGGGGTCTTAGTTCGTTAAGGCTTGATTTCTAAGCCTTTCCTCGTCCAAGTGCAGCCCCGCACGATGGGATAATAATCACCACCACGCTAATCACGACCAGGCTAATCACTCGTAGAAGGGCTGTCATTTTTGTCTATTCTTGCATCTTGTTCGAAGGAATGCCTAAAGAGTTACCATAGATTTTGCCAATAGCACAAGATATTTTTGCTCACGTTTTTCTTTCAGAGATCACGACTTCGCAAAAACGCGTTGTTTTTTATAAGAAAAGAGGAATCTGAAAAAAATTCATTTTTCGTCCTTCCGGGAAACATCGATTCAGCAAGAGAATCCGTCCAGCCCTTTTATGCGAGGCAGATTCCAGAACCGACAAAGATGTTTTGAAAATACGTAAAAATACTGGAATTCATGCAGAAAGAACGTGATTTGCAGAAATATTAGCGGAGCGATTTTCGCCATACTGGCGGTAACCGGAGGAACTATGTCACTGTCAATCGTTCACACTCGTGCCGCTCTTGGCGTTAATGCGCCCGCCATTACCATTGAAGTACATATCAGTAACGGCCTACCCGGTCTTACCATGGTAGGTTTGCCCGAAACGACCGTTAAAGAGGCCCGTGATCGGGTGCGCAGCGCACTAATTAATAGCGGGTATGAATACCCCGCAAAGAAAATCACGATCAATCTCGCGCCTGCAGATCTGCCTAAAGAGGGTGGAAGATATGATCTACCTATTGCTGTCGCGCTTCTGGTCGCTTCTGAGCAACTTATAACGCATAAACTTGATGCATATGAGCTTGTGGGGGAATTAGCCCTTACAGGCGCGTTACGCGGCGTTCCCGGCGCGATATCAAGTGCAACTGAAGCTATTCGAGCCGGGAGGGGCATTATTGTCGCCAAAGAGAATGAGGAAGAGGTCGGGCTTATTAATGGCAAAGGCTGCCTGGTTGCGGATCACCTGCAAGCGGTTTGTGCCTTTCTGGAGGGGAAGCAAGATCTGTGTCACCCCGTCACGGGGGATGCTCATTTCACTGCTTCGCTTGACGATCTTAGTGACATTATCGGCCAGGAACAGGGAAAGCGAGGGCTCGAGATCACGGCCGCAGGTGGACATAATCTGCTATTGATCGGTCCACCCGGCACGGGTAAAACCATGCTCGCCAGCCGACTCAATGGATTGCTGCCGCCACTGAGTAATGAAGAAGCACTGCAAAGTGCGGCTATTCTCAGCCTGGTCAATTCCACGTCCGTGCAAAAACAATGGAAGCAGCGCCCCTTCCGTTCCCCTCACCACAGCGCCTCTCTGACGGCGATGGTTGGCGGAGGTTCCATTCCCGCGCCGGGGGAAATTTCTCTGGCCCACAATGGCATATTGTTCCTGGATGAACTGCCTGAGTTCGAGCGCCGAACTTTAGATGCATTACGTGAACCCATAGAGTCCGGGCAAATCCATCTTTCTCGTACTCGCGCCAAAATATCCTATCCCGCTCGCTTTCAACTTGTGGCGGCGATGAATCCCAGCCCTACAGGACATTATCAGGGGAATCATAACCGCTGTAGTCCAGAGCAGACTTTGCGCTATCTCAGCCGACTCTCCGGCCCCTTTCTTGACCGCTTTGATCTCTCACTGGAGATCCCACTTCCTCCACCAGGCATTCTTAGCCAGACCGACATTAAAGGAGAAAGTAGTGCGACGGTAAAAATACGCGTTATGGCGGCTCAGAAACGGCAGTATGAACGCCAGGGTAAACTCAACGCGCAGTTGGCAAATCAGGAGATACGTAAATTCTGTCGGCTGGATAGTGAGGATTCGCAGTGGCTTGAGGAGACACTTATCCACCTGGGATTATCTATTAGGGCGTGGCAACGGCTATTAAAAGTCTCCCGGACCATTGCCGACCTCGAACAGGCCGACAGTATCGCACGTCGACATTTGCAGGAAGCAGTTAGCTACCGGGCGATTGATCGACTCCTTACGCACCTGCAAAAGTTACTGGCATAAAAAAAGGGCTTACGCCCTTTTTTATTAATCATCAGACTCAGTATAGTCTTCTGCGCCTTCCATCTGCGGCTTACCGCCTGACAGGGTATGGAAGCGCTTTGGTCGCTTAATACGCGACATGTATTTTGACCAGACGCGTTCCGCCTCAGTCACCGGCTCACGCTGACCACGGCACACCGCAACAAAGAGTTTCTCTTCCTCGGTTACCGGCTCACGTTTGCCCAGATCCAGCTCGTTGAAGGCATAACCGTGACGTTCAAGCAGTTGTGCCTCTTTGATGGTGAAATCACCATGACGAGAGAATCCTCGTGGGTAATATTTGTTGTCGAAATATCGATTAGTCGTCGTAAAGCTTTCCGCCATCCTGCACGCTCCTAATTCTTTGGCCGAGCTATTTATGGCGCGGAGTATTAGTTACGCTTGACAGAGTGTAAAACAAAACATTTAAATCATAACGACAAATAATTTTGTGGAGAGCACTGTGGATACGGAATTGTTAAAAACTTTCCTGGAAGTAAGCCGGACGCGCCACTTTGGCCGTGCCGCCGAAGCGCTCTACCTGACTCAATCAGCGGTAAGCTTTCGGATTAGACAATTAGAAAATCAGTTGGGCGTGAATCTTTTTACCCGACACAGGAACAATATCCGTTTAACCGCAGCCGGTGAGAAATTACTGCCTTATGCGGAAACGCTGATGAATACGTGGCAGGCAGCACGTAAAGAAGTTGCTCATACATCGCGACATAATGAGTTTTCTATCGGGGCCAGCGCTTCGCTATGGGAGTGTATGCTCAATAACTGGTTAGGAAGGCTCTACCAGTCCCAGGATCCGCAGACTAGCCTGCAATTTGAGGCGCGTATCGCCCAGCGTCAGTCGCTGGTTAAACAATTGCATGAGCGCCAACTTGATCTGCTTATTACGACTGAAGCCCCAAAAATGGATGAGTTTAGTAGTCAGCTGTTAGGGCATTTCAATCTTGCGCTGTATTGCACGACTCCTTCAACCTTAAAAGCCAGTCTGAATTATTTACGCCTGGAATGGGGGCCGGACTTTCAGCAGCATGAGATGGGGTTAATTGCTGCAGATGAGGTGCCCACCCTCACAACCAGCTCTGCAGAGCTAGCGAAGCAACAGCTCGCGCCGTTGAACGGTTGTACCTGGTTACCAATGAAATGGGCTAAAGAAAAAGGTGGATTACATACGGTTGCTGACAGCGCAACGCTTTCACGCCCGCTTTACGCTATATGGCTGCAAAACAGTGATAAATACGCGCTGATCAAGGATCTTTTAAATATCAAAGTCCTGGAAGAATAATATTTAAGGTACGCCGGCAAGGATGCCAGCCAGGGAAAGATATGAAGAAGGGCTGTTTAAAAGACAAAAAAAATCCTTAGCAAATGCTAAGGATTATTTTCTGGCAGGGGCGGAGAGACTCGAACTCCCAACACCCGGTTTTGGAGACCGGTGCTCTACCAATTGAACTACGCCCCTAATTAGGGTGGCGGAACGGACGGGACTCGAACCCGCGACCCCCTGCGTGACAGGCAGGTATTCTAACCAACTGAACTACCGCTCCACCGAATTTTTCTACAACCACTGATTTTTACATCAGTTTACTGCTTAATTTGATGCCTGGCAGTTCCCTACTCTCACATGGGGAGACCCCACACTACCATCGGCGCTACGGCGTTTCACTTCTGAGTTCGGCATGGGGTCAGGTGGGACCACCGCGCTAAAGCCGCCAGGCAAATTCTTTGTGCTCAGTACGCAATATTTTATCGCATCAGCTGCGTTGGCCGCATTCGCGAACCTCAGTCACATACCTGTGTATGCTCCTTCCGTCGCTTCACTTGCCGCCTTGCCGCTGCGCAAACTATTGCGCACTACAATCTGTAATCAAAGCTGAAAATTCTCTCAATTCCGCCAAAACATCTTCGGCGTTGTAAGGTTAAGCCTCACGGTTCATTAGTACCGGTTAGCTCAACGCATCGCTGCGCTTACACACCCGGCCTATCAACGTCGTCGTCTTCAACGTTCCTTCAGGAGACTTATAGTCTCAGGGAGAACTCATCTCGGGGCAAGTTTCGTGCTTAGATGCTTTCAGCACTTATCTCTTCCGCATTTAGCTACCGGGCAGTGCCATTGGCATGACAACCCGAACACCAGTGATGCGTCCACTCCGGTCCTCTCGTACTAGGAGCAGCCCCCCTCAATTCTCCAGCGCCCACGGCAGATAGGGACCGAACTGTCTCACGACGTTCTAAACCCAGCTCGCGTACCACTTTAAATGGCGAACAGCCATACCCTTGGGACCTACTTCAGCCCCAGGATGTGATGAGCCGACATCGAGGTGCCAAACACCGCCGTCGATATGAACTCTTGGGCGGTATCAGCCTGTTATCCCCGGAGTACCTTTTATCCGTTGAGCGATGGCCCTTCCATTCAGAACCACCGGATCACTAAGACCTGCTTTCGCACCTGCTCGCGCCGTCACGCTCGCAGTCAAGCTAGCTTATGCCTTTGCACTAACCTCCTGATGTCCGACCAGGATTAGCTAACCTTCGTGCTCCTCCGTTACTCTTTAGGAGGAGACCGCCCCAGTCAAACTACCCACCAGACACTGTCCGCAACCCGGATCACGGGCCTACGTTAGAACACCAGCCATTAAAGGGTGGTATTTCAAGGGCGGCTCCACGCAGACTGGCGTCCACGCTTCAAAGCCTCCCACCTATCCTACACATCAAGGACCAGTGTTCAGTGTCAAGCTATAGTAAAGGTTCACGGGGTCTTTCCGTCTTGCCGCGGGTACACTGCATCTTCACAGCGAGTTCAATTTCACTGAGTCTCGGGTGGAGACAGCCTGGCCATCATTACGCCATTCGTGCAGGTCGGAACTTACCCGACAAGGAATTTCGCTACCTTAGGACCGTTATAGTTACGGCCGCCGTTTACCGGGGCTTCGATCAAGAGCTTCTCCTTACGGATAACCCCATCAATTAACCTTCCGGCACCGGGCAGGCGTCACACCGTATACGTCCACTTTCGTGTTTGCACAGTGCTGTGTTTTTAATAAACAGTTGCAGCCAGCTGGTATCTTCGACTGATTTCAGCTCCACGAGCACGTCGCTTCACCTACATATCAGCGTGCCTTCTCCCGAAGTTACGGCACCATTTTGCCTAGTTCCTTCACCCGAGTTCTCTCAAGCGCCTTGGTATTCTCTACCTGACCACCTGTGTCGGTTTGGGGTACGATCTGATGTTACCTGATGCTTAGAGGCTTTTCCTGGAAGCAGGGCATTTGTCACTTCAGCACCGTAGTGCCTCGTCATCACGCCTCAGTGTTAAAGTGAACCGGATTTACCTGGTACACACACCTACACGCTTAAACCGGGACAACCGTCGCCCGGCCAACATAGCCTTCTCCGTCCCCCCTTCGCAGTAACACCAGGTACAGGAATATTAACCTGTTTCCCATCGACTACGCCTTTCGGCCTCGCCTTAGGGGTCGACTCACCCTGCCCCGATTAACGTTGGACAGGAACCCTTGGTCTTCCGGCGAGCGGGCTTTTCACCCGCTTTATCGTTACTTATGTCAGCATTCGCACTTCTGATACCTCCAGCATACCTCACAGTACACCTTCACAGGCTTACAGAACGCTCCCCTACCCAACAACACATAGTGTCGCTGCCGCAGCTTCGGTGCATGGTTTAGCCCCGTTACATCTTCCGCGCAGGCCGACTCGACCAGTGAGCTATTACGCTTTCTTTAAATGATGGCTGCTTCTAAGCCAACATCCTGGCTGTCTGAGCCTTCCCACATCGTTTCCCACTTAACCATGACTTTGGGACCTTAGCTGGCGGTCTGGGTTGTTTCCCTCTTCACGACGGACGTTAGCACCCGCCGTGTGTCTCCCGTGATAACATTCTTCGGTATTCGTAGTTTGCATCGGGTTGGTAAGTCGGGATGACCCCCTAGCCGAAACAGTGCTCTACCCCCGAAGATGAATTCACGAGGCGCTACCTAAATAGCTTTCGGGGAGAACCAGCTATCTCCCGGTTTGATTGGCCTTTCACCCCCAGCCACAAGTCATCCGCTAATTTTTCAACATTAGTCGGTTCGGTCCTCCAGTTAGTGTTACCCAACCTTCAACCTGCCCATGGCTAGATCACCGGGTTTCGGGTCTATACCCTGCAACTTAACGCCCAGTTAAGACTCGGTTTCCCTTCGGCTCCCCTATTCGGTTAACCTTGCTACAGAATATAAGTCGCTGACCCATTATACAAAAGGTACGCAGTCACCCCATAAAAGAGGCTCCCACTGCTTGTACGTACACGGTTTCAGGTTCTTTTTCACTCCCCTCGCCGGGGTTCTTTTCGCCTTTCCCTCACGGTACTGGTTCACTATCGGTCAGTCAGGAGTATTTAGCCTTGGAGGATGGTCCCCCCATATTCAGACAGGATACCACGTGTCCCGCCCTACTCATCGAGCTCACAACATGTGTGATTTTGTGTACGGGGCTGTCACCCTGTATCGCCGGCCTTTCCAGACCGTTCCACTACCACATATGCTGATTCAGGCTCTGGGCTGCTCCCCGTTCGCTCGCCGCTACTGGGGGAATCTCGGTTGATTTCTTTTCCTCGGGGTACTTAGATGTTTCAGTTCCCCCGGTTCGCCTCGTTAACCTATGTATTCAGTTAACGATAGTGCAACGAATTGCACTGGGTTTCCCCATTCGGACATCGCCGGCTATAACGGTTCATATCACCTTACCGACGCTTTTCGCAGATTAGCACGTCCTTCATCGCCTCTGACTGCCAGGGCATCCACCGTGTACGCTTAGTCGCTTAACCTCACAACCCGAAGATGTTTCTTTCGATTCATCATCGACTTGCGAAAATTTGAGAGACTCGAACACACATTGACTGTGTGTCGTTTCAATTTTCAGCTTGATCCAGATTTTTAAAGAGCAAATATCTCAAACATGACTCGTAAGTCAGTTTTGAGATATGACGGCCGGTGACTTTCACTCACAAACCAGCAAGTGGCGTCCCCTAGGGGATTCGAACCCCTGTTACCGCCGTGAAAGGGCGGTGTCCTGGGCCTCTAGACGAAGGGGACGTAAAGTCTCAATCGCAAGACGCCTTGCTATTTACTTTTCATCAGACAATCTGTGTGGACACTACAAAGGCAGGTTCTTTAAGGTAAGGAGGTGATCCAACCGCAGGTTCCCCTACGGTTACCTTGTTACGACTTCACCCCAGTCATGAATCACAAAGTGGTAAGCGCCCTCCCGAAGGTTAAGCTACCTACTTCTTTTGCAACCCACTCCCATGGTGTGACGGGCGGTGTGTACAAGGCCCGGGAACGTATTCACCGTGGCATTCTGATCCACGATTACTAGCGATTCCGACTTCATGGAGTCGAGTTGCAGACTCCAATCCGGACTACGACATACTTTATGAGGTCCGCTTGCTCTCGCGAGGTCGCTTCTCTTTGTATATGCCATTGTAGCACGTGTGTAGCCCTGGTCGTAAGGGCCATGATGACTTGACGTCATCCCCACCTTCCTCCAGTTTATCACTGGCAGTCTCCTTTGAGTTCCCGGCCGGACCGCTGGCAACAAAGGATAAGGGTTGCGCTCGTTGCGGGACTTAACCCAACATTTCACAACACGAGCTGACGACAGCCATGCAGCACCTGTCTCACAGTTCCCGAAGGCACAAATCCATCTCTGGATTCTTCTGTGGATGTCAAGACCAGGTAAGGTTCTTCGCGTTGCATCGAATTAAACCACATGCTCCACCGCTTGTGCGGGCCCCCGTCAATTCATTTGAGTTTTAACCTTGCGGCCGTACTCCCCAGGCGGTCGACTTAACGCGTTAGCTCCGGAAGCCACGCCTCAAGGGCACAACCTCCAAGTCGACATCGTTTACGGCGTGGACTACCAGGGTATCTAATCCTGTTTGCTCCCCACGCTTTCGCACCTGAGCGTCAGTCTTTGTCCAGGGGGCCGCCTTCGCCACCGGTATTCCTCCAGATCTCTACGCATTTCACCGCTACACCTGGAATTCTACCCCCCTCTACAAGACTCTAGCCTGCCAGTTTCGAATGCAGTTCCCAGGTTGAGCCCGGGGATTTCACATCCGACTTGACAGACCGCCTGCGTGCGCTTTACGCCCAGTAATTCCGATTAACGCTTGCACCCTCCGTATTACCGCGGCTGCTGGCACGGAGTTAGCCGGTGCTTCTTCTGCGGGTAACGTCAATTGCTGAGGTTATTAACCTCAACACCTTCCTCCCCGCTGAAAGTACTTTACAACCCGAAGGCCTTCTTCATACACGCGGCATGGCTGCATCAGGCTTGCGCCCATTGTGCAATATTCCCCACTGCTGCCTCCCGTAGGAGTCTGGACCGTGTCTCAGTTCCAGTGTGGCTGGTCATCCTCTCAGACCAGCTAGGGATCGTCGCCTTGGTGAGCCGTTACCTCACCAACAAGCTAATCCCATCTGGGCACATCCGATGGCAAGAGGCCCGAAGGTCCCCCTCTTTGGTCTTGCGACGTTATGCGGTATTAGCTACCGTTTCCAGTAGTTATCCCCCTCCATCGGGCAGTTTCCCAGACATTACTCACCCGTCCGCCACTCGTCAGCAAAGCAGCAAGCTGCTTCCTGTTACCGTTCGACTTGCATGTGTTAGGCCTGCCGCCAGCGTTCAATCTGAGCCATGATCAAACTCTTCAATTTAAGTTTGATGCTCGTAGAATTAAACTTCGTAATGAATTACGTGTTCACTCTTTGAGACTTGGTATTCATTTAGTGTCCGAGGACATTAAGAATCCATGTCACTTTGAGTGCCCACACAGATTGTCTGATAAATTGTTAAAGAGCAGTTGCGACGCGCTTCAGCGCTCTGTCGCGAGGTCCCGTATATTACGTTTTCCTCATTCAGAGTCAAGCATTTATTTTCGCTTTTCTCTGTCGGCATTCATCACTGGTTTTCACCGGAGAACCCTGCTGACCCGGCGGCTTGCGTGCCGTTGTTCCGTGTCAGTGGAGGCGCATTATAGGGAGTTATTTCGGGCTGACAAGGGGAAATTTGAAATAATTATCCGAGTGTTTCTTTTTTCACCAAAACAGAAGATAACGTACCATAAAATAAGCAATTTGTTGATTTTGCAACCGCAATCACACTTCCTGGTGGCATACTATTGGGTAAGAAAAATAAGAAAGGACGAGAGTAATGCCGTTAAGCGCACAACAGTTGGCCGCACAGAAAAACCTTTCCTATGTACTGGCAGAGAAGCTGGCGCAGCGGATTTTAAAAGGTGAATATGCCCCTGGTTCAATTCTCCCCGGTGAAATTGAGTTGGGCGATCAGTTTGGCGTAAGCCGTACTGCTGTCAGAGAAGCCGTTAAAACATTAACGGCGAAAGGTATGGTTTTACCCCGTCCACGCATTGGTACCCGGGTAATGCCCCAGGCAAACTGGAACTTCCTCGATCAAGAGCTGCTCACCTGGTGGATGACTGACAAAAACTTCCAGCAAGTTATCGAACATTTTCTGGTGATGCGTATCAGCCTGGAACCTCAAGCTTGTTTACTGGCAGCCACTATTGGCACAGCGGAGCAAAAAGCACGGTTGAACATATTAATGGAAGAGATGGTCGCGCTGAAAAAGAATTTTAAACGCGAACGCTGGATAGAAGTTGATATGGAATGGCATGAGCATATCTATGAAATGAGCGCGAACCCGTTCTTAACATCCTTTGCGTCGCTGTTTCATTCTGTCTACCACACCTATTTTAATTCAATCACCTACAACACTGTCGTAAAACTGGACTTGCACCAGGCGATTGTTGATGCCATTGCCCAATGTGATGGCGAAGGTGCGTTCAAGGCGTGTCAGGTATTACTGATGGCACCAAATGAGTCACCGGCTCAAAACGGAACACCGCGTTAAACAGAACCTCGCTCCATCAAAACTGGCGTCAGTTGTAGACGTTGCTGCTGTAGCGTGGGTTGCGCCATGCGATGAATCAGGACATCAATTGCTAACTCGCCCAGTTCATCTTTCGGTTGATGAATGGTAGTGAGTGGAGGCGTCATATAGCGTGCCAGTTCAATATCATCATAACCCACGATGGCCATATCTTGCGGGATCCGCAAACCCGCCTGATATAGCGCCTGATAGGCGCCCACAGCCATGGCATCGTTGCCGGCAAATACAGCATGGGGACGTTGCGGGTGATTAAGCAGTTTTTGCATCGCTTCAAAACCGCCGCCAAATTCGAAGTCACCGGTAATCTCGTAACCCTCTGGGATATTCAGTCCAGCGCGATTCATGGCGGCACGATACCCTTCCAGACGCAGTCGCGCCGGGGTTTTATCCAGTGGCCCTGTAATACAGGCGATGCGGGTAAAACCTTTATCTATCAGATGCTGAGTGGCAAGGTCGCCACCGAGTAATGAGTTATCCTGGATGAGATCGCTATCCCCTTCACCATCAAACGGCGACCAGTCCATCATTACCGTTGGAATAGAAGGATAACGCTGCATGATTTCGCGCGATGGCTGATGCGTTTCGGTACAAAGCAGTAATAAGCCATCGACTCGCTTTTGCATCAGGGTTTCCAGATTGCGATTCATCCGCTGCTCGTCACCTTCGGTGTTGCACAACACCAGGCTGTAGCCACGTTCGAAACAACTACGCTCCACGCCGCGCACCAGTTCAGAGTAAAACGGATTGGTACTTGCCGTGATAAGCATACCGATAGTGCGCGTCTGATTGAGCTTCAGGCTACGCGCCAGCGCGGAAGGTGCGTAATTTAAAGACTTGATCGCCGCATCAACTTTTTCAGTTATCGCTTCACTGACAAAGCGATCCTTGTTGATGACATGCGAAACGGTAGAGGTGGAAACGCCCGCCACGCGGGCAACATCCTTCATTGTAGCCAAGCGTTACCTCTGCTGATCTAAGAACGCCTCGATTTCGTCCCGCCACGGAACAGAAGGCTGAGCACCTTTCCGGGTGACCGCAATCGCTGCTGCTGCATGCGCAAAGCGAATGGCATCAGAGAGGGATTTTTCTTCCAGTAGGGCGGTAATCAACGCCCCGTTGAAGGTGTCTCCCGCGGCGATAGTATCGACAGCTTCGACTTTAAATCCCGGTACTCGGCGGCCTTCGCCTTTCACGCTGGCCCAGACACCGCGACTGCCTAACGTGATCAATACGGTATCAATACCTTTTGCATGCAGAACCTGGGCAGCCTTAGCGGCATCTTCATCGCTTTCAACGCGGACCCCGGTCAGCTTTTCCGCTTCGGTTTCGTTGGGGGTAATGATATCTACCAGCGCCAGCAGTTCGTCGGATAATTCACGCGCCGGCGCTGGGTTCAGCGCTACGGTGGTGTGATTACGCTGCGCAATTTTCGCTGCAGCCAGCACGCTTTCGAACGGTGACTCCAGTTGCATGAGCAAGGCGGAAGCCTGAGCAATACGCTCACGCTGAGCCTCCACCAGCGCAGGAGAAAGCGCCGCATTTGCCCCCGCATGAATGCCAATGACATTTTCACCTTCGCCGTTAACAAAGATAAGCGCCACACCGGTTGATTCGCCACGAATAACGCTAACGGGCTCGACGTCAATATTGTCACTGACCAGTTGTTTGCGAATATTACTGCCGATATCGTCATCACCGGTACAGGCAATAAACGAAATATTTGCCCCACTGCGACCCGCAGCAACCGCCTGATTCGCGCCTTTTCCGCCAAAAGCAACCTGATAATGGTTACCTGTTACCGTTTCCCCCGGTGTTGGGAATGTCTCCAGGTTGAGGATATGGTCAGCATTGATACTGCCAAGGACGACAAGATTGCCTGCGGTTTTCATGTTTGGAGTGTCCATCTGAGAGCGCCACCGGAATGACCCGGTGGCGTATGCCACACTTTTCTTTATTTATTGTCCATCGGGCGACACGGGTTCGCCTGAATCGCTTTTACTGCTTGATGACCAGTTTCAGGTCAACAGGGTATTTGGCCTGAACTTTCTCGCCTTTCAGTACCTTATCTGCCGTCTCAACGCCTTTCGCGCCAATCTGGTCCGGTAACTGGGCAATAGTCGCTGCCAGTTTGCCATCATTTACGGCTTTCTCGCCATCTGGCGTGCCGTCAAATCCGACGACCATCACATCTGATTTACCCGCAGTTTGCAGAGCACGCAGCGCGCCCAGCGCCATTTCGTCGTTCTGTGCAAATACAGCCTGCACGTCAGGATGCGCGGTCAGCAGGTTCTGCATTACGTTCAGACCTTTGGTACGGTCGAAGTCTGCTGGCTGGCTCGCCAGAACGTTAAATTTATGCGCAGCAACGGCCTGCTGGAAGCCTTCGCCACGTTCACGCGCTGCAGATGTACCGGCAATACCCTGCAGTTCGATTACTTTTGCGTTTTCACCGACTTTCTTCGCGATGTAGTCACCGGCAATTTTACCGCCCAGTACGTTATCAGACGCGATATGGCTAACAACGTCACCTTTGGTCGCCTGACGATCAAGCGTAATCACAGGGATTTTCGCCTGGTTTGCCATCTTCACGGCGTTACCTACAGCGTCAGAATCGGTTGGGTTAATCAGCAGAATTTTGGTGCCACGAACGGTTAAATCCTGAACGTTCGCCAGCTCTTTCGCCGGGTTATTCTGGGAGTCCAGAACCACCAGGTTGTAGCCTAACTTATCCGCTTCTTTCTGCGCTCCATCCTTCAGGGAGACAAAGAACGGGTTGTTAAGCGTGGAAACGACCAGCGCAATGGTATCTTTCGCCATCGCATTCGCACTCACGGTGGCGCTTAGCGCAACAGCAGAAACCAGGGTAGCCAGTTTTTTCATGTTCATATTCAAGATGTCCTGTAGTCGTTATTACTGCTTTTTGTTGTCTACCAGTACCGCCAGCAAAATCACCACCGCTTTGACGATCATCTGGTAATAGGAGGAAACACCTAACAAATTCAATCCATTATTAAGGAAACCAAGAATCAATGCGCCGATCAAGGTCCCAACTATACGTCCCTTACCACCTGCCAGGCTGGTACCACCCAGCACAACGGCTGCGATGGCATCCAACTCATAACCCGTACCTGCCGTCGGCTGCGCGGAAGAGAGACGCGCCACTTCAATAATTCCCGCCAGCGATGCCAACAGACCACACAATGAATAAACGATAATCTTGATTTTATTGACGCTAATCCCGGATAAACGGGTCGCCGCTTCATTACCGCCCAGCGCGTAGATGTAACGCCCCAGACGGGTATGGTGCAACATGTACCAGGCAGCAATAAAGACAATAGCCATGATCCAGACCGGCGTTGGTACGCCCAGTGGGCGACCGATACCGAACCAGCCAAACAGATCGGCATTTTCGGTAAATCCGGTATTAACCGGGCTGCCGTTGGTGTACACCATCGTTACACCGCGAAGTAGCAACATCATCACCAGCGTGGCGATAAACGCCTGCACACGGCCTTTTGCCACAATCACCCCAGTGACCGCACCTACTGCGGCACCCAATGCCAGCGCAGCGGCAACGGCCACCAGCGCGTTGACTTCAAATCCGACAATCGAAGCGGCAACCGCACCGGTGAGCGCCAGCAGAGAACCGACGGACAGGTCGATACCCGAGGTCAAAATCACCAGCGTCATACCTACCGCCATAATGGCGTTAACGGAGGTTTGCTGAAGAATGTTGAACAGGTTATTTACGGTGAAAAAGTTCGGACTTAATGTGGAAACAATCGCGATCAGCACCAGCAGGGCGATAAGCGATTTCTGCTCCATCAGCCACGCTTTTGTGAAATATCGGCGTCCAGAAACGGCCTGGGTAGTCATCTTATTACTCCTGATTCACGCGATTTAGCTTACCTACTGCGGCAGCCATCAGAACTTCCTGGGTGGCCTGCTCGCGAGTGAATTCACCGCCGAGATGCCCTTCATGCATGACGATAATGCGGTCACTCATGCCTAATACTTCTGGCATCTCTGAGGAAACCAGAATAATGCTCAGGCCGTCGGCCTTAAACTGATTGATAAGCTGATAGATTTCTTTCTTGGCGCCAACATCCACGCCACGGGTTGGCTCGTCGAGAATTAATACCTTAGGACGCGTCATCAGCCCGCGCGCAATCGCCACTTTTTGCTGGTTTCCCCCGGAAAGCAGGCCAATCGCTTGTTCCATTGACGGGGTTTTGACGTTGAAAAGACGAATAAAATCGCTCACCGCCTGCTGTTCATCTTTATGCTTCAGACCCCCACCGCTACGGCTGAAATAGCGCAGTGCGGTCAGCGACATATTCTCTTTCACTGACATACCGAGAACGAGGCCATCACGCTTACGGTCTTCCGAAATATAGACGATACCGTTCGCCAGGCCATCTTGTGGAGAACGCGTGACGACTTCATGACCGTCGAGAGTGACATAACCACTGGTGCGCGGCAGTGCGCCGTAGAGCACTTTCATCAGTTCGGTACGCCCCGCGCCCATCAGACCCGAAACGCCCAGGATCTCTCCCTGACGCAGTGTGAAAGAGACATTATTCACACCCGGGCCGCACAGGTTATCGACTTTGAGGCGGATTTCGCCAGGTGCTTTATCCAGACGTGGATACTGATCTTCCAGTTTACGTCCCACCATCATTTCAATCAGTGAATCTTCCGTTAGCGAGGCCACTTCGCGTTCAGCGATAAATTGCCCATCGCGGAAAACGGTGACGTCATCGCAAATCTCGAAGATCTCTTTCATGCGGTGAGAAATATAAACAATGCCGCGCCCTTGCGATTTCAATTCGCGGATCACGCGGAATAAGGATTCCGTTTCGGTATCGGTAAGCGCATCCGTCGGTTCATCCATAATGATGACCTTCGACTCGAAGCTCAGTACCTTAGCAATTTCGACCATCTGCTGGTCGCCAATCGATAATTCCCCCACTAGGCGATCGCTCTTAAAGCGCAGATTCAACCGGGTTAACAGTTTGTCCGCTTCTGCGTACATTGTTTTCCAGTCGATTTTGCCAAAGCGATTCACAAACTCGCGACCAAGGAAGATGTTCTCTGCAATGGTGAGTTGCGGGATCAGGTTCAGTTCCTGGTGGATGATGCCAATTCCGGCTTCCTGAGAGGATTTTGGGCCTGTAAAGGTGGTTTCGTTACCCAACCATAAGAGCGAACCGGCGTCACGGGTGTAGATCCCGGTCAGCACTTTCATCATGGTGGATTTACCCGCGCCGTTTTCCCCTACCAGCGCCATGACGCGGCCGGCATAAACGTTGAGTGCGGCACCGGAGAGGGCTTTTACGCCCGGGAACGATTTATCTATCCCTTTAAGTTGCAGTAATGCGTCCATGATGGCCTCAGAAAGTGACGCCAGCACAGAGAATGATATTCGCATACGGGGAACACTCCCCGCTGCGAATTACCGCCTGACTGTCTGCGGTTTGTTTTTTAAATTGTTCATGTGAGGTGTAACGAACTTCAATGGTGTTTCCCTGGTGTTGCTGCAGTTGCTCAATGTGGCTGAGCAACGTTTCGTGGAGGTGCGGATTATGTTGTTTAATTTCCGCAGCGAGAATGGCCGCCTCAACCTGCATTTCCTGGGTCACTACCTCCAGCACCTGCATAAAAGTAGGTACGCCCTGGGTTAATGCCATATCAATACGCGTTGTGCTGTTCGGGATGGGTAAACCTGCATCACACACCACCAGCGTATCAGTATGTCCCAGACGGGAGATCACCGATGAAATCTCAGAATTGAGTACTGTGCCTTTCTTCATTTTCTTACTCCACTAGCGAAACGTTTCGCTGGTTTTCAGTTTATTCTGGAAAGTGCGCAGAAAACCACCATTACGTAGCAGAATTGTGATCAACGTCGAAACGTTTCGCTAAGTGAAATAGGAGCGTAGGTTTAGCGAGAGTAATTACCGGATGGAGCAACACCATCCGGCTTTTCTAAAGAGACTTATATCTCGACCTGGGTTCCCAGTTCAATAACCCGGTTAGGGGGGATCTCGAACTGGTCCGGCGCACGCAGCGCGTTACGCTGGAGAATAAGATACAGCTTACCGCGCAGGCGCAGATACCAGGGGCGTTTGCCGACGATTAACGACTCGTGCGACATAAAGAACGACGTCTCCATCATGCGACAGCTCAGCCCTTCCAGGCCGCAGCGGTGGAAGACCTCTTCCACGTTTGGTGTTTCACGCCAGCCATAGCTTGCCACCACGCGCCAGAAGGTCGGCGACAACTGCTCAATCTGTACACGGCGAACGTTATGCACATACGGCGCATCTTCTGTACGTAGCGTCAGTAGGATCACGCGCTCATGGAGCACTTTGTTGTGTTTAAGGTTATGCATCAGCGCAAATGGAATCACGTTAAGCGCGCGTGACATATACACAGCAGTACCTGGCACACGCACCGGCGGCGATTTTTCCAGGGAGGCAATCATCGCTTCCAGAGAGTTACCGTGCTCATGCATTCGACGCAGCAGACGGAAACGTTCGCTCTTCCAGGTGGTCATGATCGTAAACATCACCAGACCCAGCGTCAGCGGCAGCCAACCACCGGAAATAATCTTGTCGAGGTTTGCCGAGAACAACGGAATATCGATACACAGGAACGCCACCAGAATCAGTGCCACAAAGTACTTATTCCAGTGCCAGTTGTTACGCGCCACGGTGGTGGAGAGGATCGTCGTCAGTACCATCGTACCGGTGACGGCAATACCATACGCCGCCGCCAGGTTGCTGGAGTGTTCAAAACTGACAATGACAATGACTACCGCGATATAAAGCATCCAGTTTACGAACGGAATATAGATTTGCCCGGACTCCATTTCGGAGGTGTGAATAATGCGCATCGGCGATAAATAGCCCAGACGAACCGCCTGCCGCGTCAGAGAGAAGACGCCCGAAATAACCGCCTGAGAGGCGATCACGGTCGCCATTGCAGCGATAATCAACAACGGAATCAGAGCCCAGTCAGGGGCTAACAGGAAGAACGGGTTTTTTATTGCTTCCGGATGCTTTAACAGCAGCGCGCCCTGGCCAAAATAGTTGAGCACCAGCGAAGGCAATACAACCGTAAACCATGCCAGCCGAATGGGAAACTTACCGAAGTGCCCCATGTCTGCATACAATGCTTCAACGCCGGTGATCGACAGGACGACTGCACCAAGCGCAATAAAGGAAACGGTTTTGTACTCCAGGAAGAAGTGCACCGCCCACATCGGATTCAGTGCCTGAAGCACTTCCGGATTGGCAATAATGCTACGTAAACCCAGTGCGGCCAGAATCAGAAACCACGCCAGCATGATTGGCGCAAACAGTTTACCCACCAGCCCGGTACCGTGTTTTTGAATCGCAAACAGCAGGGTCAGAACAATAAGCGCCAGCGGAACGACCCAGGTATCAAGCTGTGGTGCGATAATCTCAAGCCCCTCTATCGCCGAGAGAACCGAAATCGCAGGCGTTATCACCACTTCCCCATAGAAGAAGCTGCCGCCGATAAGACCAATAATCACCAGCACAGAGGTCATTCGGGCGGATGTATTACGGCCCGCCAATGACATCAGCGTCAGGATCCCCCCTTCACCGGCGTTATCCGCGCGCATGACGAAGGAGAGATATTTAACAGAAACGACCAGGATCAACAGCCAAAAGATAAGAGACAGGAAACCGAACACCGCGTCTCGCTCAACGCCAAAACCGAACTGGCCGGACAAACATTCACGCAGTGTATAAAGTGGGCTGGTACCAATATCACCATAGACAACCCCAATGGCTGCCAGGGTAATTGCAGATAACGATTGCTTATTATCAGTGCTCATAGACTAGTCTTTTTAATATAAAGAAATGTGTGCTTAGTCCCTTGGCCCACAAAAGCGCACAGTATGCACGATTAAACAAAAAATCGTACCCCTAAATGAAGCCAGATTATTCTGGCGCAAAGAATAAGAAATGCTTCATCAGACAATGACGACCTCATCTACGAAACGTCTATAATCGCTGTTTACGCAGTACTATTTTTGAAAGGATGCCACTCTATTATGGCTCACCCACATTTATTAGCGGAAAGAATTTCCCGCCTGAGCAGTGCGCTGGAAAAGGGCCTTTACGAGCGAAGCCATGCCATTCGCCTTTGCCTGCTGGCAGCCCTTAGCGGTGAGAGTGTTTTCCTGCTTGGCCCTCCTGGGATCGCAAAAAGCCTCATCGCGCGGCGATTGAAGTTTGCCTTTCAGAATGCGCGGGCGTTCGAATATCTGATGACGCGTTTTTCCACCCCGGAAGAGGTCTTCGGACCGCTCTCTATTCAGGCGCTGAAAGATGAAGGTCGCTACGAGCGCTTAACCGCCGGATATCTCCCGGAAGCGGAGATTGTTTTCTTAGATGAGATCTGGAAAGCAGGCCCGGCAATTCTTAACACCCTGCTGACGGCGATTAACGAACGCCACTTCCGCAACGGCGCACACGAAGAAAAAATTCCGATGCGCCTGCTGGTGGCAGCCTCTAACGAACTCCCCGAGGCGGACAGCAGCCTGGAGGCTTTATACGACCGCATGCTGATCCGTCTTTGGCTGGACAAAGTGCAGGACAAAGCCAACTTTCGCTCCATGCTCACCAGTCAACAGGACGAAAGCGAAAACCCGGTTCCCGCTGCGCTACAGGTCAGCGATGACGAGTATTACCAGTGGCAAAAAGAGATCGGCGCAATTCAGCTGCCCGATCACGTTTTTGAGCTGATTTTTACTTTGCGTCAGCAACTGGAAAATTTGCCAAACGCGCCCTACGTTTCGGACCGTCGCTGGAAAAAAGCGATACGTCTGTTACAGGCCAGCGCCTTCTTTAGCGGGCGTGACGCGGTTGCCCCCATTGACCTCATTCTGCTGAAAGACTGTTTATGGTACGACGCCCAAAGCCTGAACATGATGCAGCAACAGCTTGAAATATTGATGACCGGACACGCGTGGCAGCAGCAGGCACTGCTCACTCGACTCGGTGGAATTGTCCAACGCCGTATCCAGTTGCAGCAACAGCAAAGCGATAAAACGGCCTTTACAGTCATTCGACAGGGGGGAATGTTCAGCCGCCGCCCGCATTATGATCTTCCGGCCGATATCACCGCATCCACGCTTACTTTACTGCTGCAAAAGTCATTGAAATTGCATGATATGGAGGTAATTCATATTACTTTCGAACGCAGCGCGCTGGATCTCTGGCTGGCGAAAGGCGGTGAGATCCGTGGCAAGCTTAATGGGATCGGTTTTGCCCAGACGCTGAATCTGGAAGTCGATAGCGCTCAGCATCTGGTCGTTCGCGACGTCAGTCTTCAGGGGGCTCGCCTGGCGCTGCCCGGTTCGTCCGAAGAAGCCATGCCTGTTGAAATTAAGCAGCAACTGGAAGAGCTGGAAAACGACTGGCGTCAGCAGCACACCCGGTTTAGCGACCAGCAAAAATGTTTGTTTATCCATAGCGACTGGTTAGGTCGCATTGAAGCCAGCCTGCAGGATGTGGGAGAACAAATTCGCCAGGCGCAACAATGCTGACACTCGATACGCTGAATGTGATGTTGGCCGTCAGCGAAGAGGGGATGATTGAAGAGATGATCCTCGCGCTGCTGGCCTCACCGCAGTTGGCGATTTTTTTTGAAAAATTTCCCCGACTTAAGACCGCCATTACAGACGATCTTCCCCGCTGGCGTGAAGCGCTACGCAGTCGTTTAAAAGATACGCACGTGCCGCCAGAACTGACGGAAGAGGTGATGTGTTACCAGCAAAGCCAGCTCCTTTCGACCGCGCAGTTCATTGTCCAGCTTCCGCAAATATTAACGCTATTGCATCGACTGCATTCTCCTTATGCCGGGCAGGCGCAACAACTGGTCGACAGCAATGCGGTTTTTACCCCCGCCCTGCATACGCTTTTTTTGCAGCGCTGGCGTCTGAGTCTGGTGGTACAAGCCACCACGCTCAACCAGCAGTTGCTCGAAGAAGAACGTGAACAGTTATTGAGCGAAGTGCAGGAACGGATGACCCTGAGCGGCCAGTTGGATCCGGTACTGGCAGAAAACGACACAGCCGCAGGCCGTCTGTGGGATATGAGCGCAGGCCAAATCAGACGCGGCGATTACCAGTTGATCGTGAAGTACGGTGATTTTCTGACTGAACAACCTGAGCTAAAACGTCTGGCGGAACAGTTAGGACGTTCCAGAGAAGCGAAGTCGGTACCGCGTAAAGATGCGCCAATGGAAACCTTCCGCACATTAGTTCGTGAGCCTGCAACGGTTCCTGAGCAAGTTGACGGCATTCAACAAAGTGACGACATTCTGCGCCTGTTACCGCCTGAACTGGCCACACTCGGCATCACCGAACTGGAATATGAGTTTTATCGTCGTCTGGTAGAAAAACAGCTTTTGACCTATCGCCTGCACGGAGAAGCCTGGCGTGAAAAGGTGACCGAACGCCCGGTGGTTCACCAGGATTTCGACGAACAGCCGCGCGGACCGTTTATCGTCTGTGTGGACACGTCAGGTTCAATGGGCGGCTTTAATGAACAGTGTGCGAAAGCGTTTTGCCTTGCGCTGATGCGTATCGCCCTCGCAGATAACCGTCGCTGTTTTATTATGCTTTTTTCCACTGAAGTGGTGCGTTATGAGCTATCCGGGCCGGAAGGTATCGAACAGGCAATCCGTTTCTTAAGCCAGCGTTTTCGCGGGGGCACGGATATTGCCAGCTGTTTTCGCGCTATTATTGAGCGAATGCAGGGACGAGAATGGTTTGATGCTGATGCGGTGGTGATATCAGATTTTATCGCTCAGCGCCTGCCGGATGACGTGGTCAGTAAGGTGGGGGAGTTGCAGCGGGTACATCAGCATCGCTTTCACGCGGTAGCGATGTCCGCGCATGGCAAACCCGGCATAATGCGCATTTTCGATCATATCTGGCGCTTTGATACCGGGATGCGAAGCCGCCTGCTGAGACGCTGGCGGCGATAAGAGAATTACAGCAGCGACGCGACGCTTTCACGAACCTGAGCAGGCCATACGCCGCACTGAACCTGACCAATGTGCGGCAGTTGCAGCAGCAGCATGGTCAAACGAGACTGGCCGATGCCGCCGCCGATGGTCTGCGGCATTTCGCCGCGCAGCAGCGCCTGGTGCCATTCGAGGCTCAGACGATCTTCATCGCCGGTCAGCGCAAGCTGGTATTTCAGCGCATCAGCATCGACACGAATCCCCATTGAAGAGAGCTCAAACGCATCTTCAAGTACCGGGTTCCACACCAGAATATCGCCGTTCAGACCCGCATAGCCCAGCTCGGAAGCGGAGCTCCAGTCATCATAATCCGGCGCACGAACGTCATGGCGGTGACCATCGCTGAGCTTGCCGCCGATCCCAACCAGGAATACCGCGCCTAACTCTTTGGCGATCGCACGTTCACGCCCTTTTGCATCGAGATCTGGGTAACGAGACAGCAACTCCTGGCTATGAACAAAGTGGATCTGCGCTGGCAGGAACGGTGCCAGACCAAACTCTTTGCTGACAGCGGCTTCGGTGGCTTTAATGCCCGCCCAGATAGCCTCTACCGTGCTTTTCAGCGTGGAGAATTTACGTTCACCGTCGCCCATCACGCGCTCCCAGTCCCATTGATCAACGTAGACTGAATGGAGTGGAGAGAGGCGATCTTCGTCCGGACGAAGGGCTTTCATGTGCGTGTAGAGCCCTTCACCAGCGCTGAAGTCGTGTTGTCCCAGGGTTTGACGTTTCCACTTCGCCAGAGAATGCACCACTTCGAACTGGGCATCTGGCAGCGCTTTCACTTTTACCTGTACCGCTTTTTCACAGCCCGACAAGTTATCTTGTGTGCCATCTCCAACACGGCTGAGGATCGGTGCCTGAACTTCGATCAGACCCAGACGCTCCTCTAACTGGCGAGAGAAGTGAGATTTCACGTAACTAATTTGACGTTGTTTGGCGATGTAAGCGGTTTTCATTTTTTAACTCCTGCGTCCTGTTGCCTATGATTAAGCAACAGAATGAGGTCAATATTCAATAATCCACAAACAAAAAGCCGTTGTTGATTTTGATTCGATAAAAATTACCGCTAAAATAGAACGAATCATTAATACACATAAGAAAAACCTATGGAAAATTATCAAATCGACAATCTGGACCGGGGCATTCTTGACGCCTTGATGGCCAATGCCCGCACCGCCTACGCAGAACTGGCTAAACAGTTTGGTGTCAGCCCCGGGACCATTCACGTTCGCGTAGAAAAGATGAAACAGGCAGGCATCATCACTGGCGCCCGTATTGACGTCAGTCCGAAACAATTGGGTTATGACGTCGGCTGCTTTATCGGCATCATCCTTAAAAGTGCAAAGGACTATCCTTCCGCACTGGCCAGACTGGAAAGCCTTGATGAAGTCACCGAAGCGTATTACACCACCGGCCATTACAGCATCTTTATTAAGGTCATGTGCAAGTCCATCGATGCACTCCAGCATGTACTTATCAACAAGATCCAAACAATTGATGAAATTCAGTCCACCGAGACGTTGATCGTCTTGCAGAACCCGATCATGCGCACCATTAAGCCGTGATCGGCTTTTTTAATCCCACATTTTTCCACAGGTAGATCCCAGCTCACTCACAGCGTACAATGACTGCCTCTTTATATGAGCGAGCGATCAATGGCTGACATTACTCTTATTAGCGGAAGCACCCTTGGTGGTGCTGAATATGTTGCAGAACACCTGGCTGAAAAGCTGGAAGATGCCGGTTTTTCCACCGAAACCCTGCACGGTCCGCTGTTAGAGGATCTTTCCACCTCCGGGATCTGGCTGGTTATCAGCTCCACTCACGGCGCAGGCGATATTCCAGACAACCTTCTTCCTTTATATGAAGAGTTACAGGAACAGACTCCCGATCTGTCAGCGGTGCGTTTTGGTGCCATCGGTATCGGTAGCCGCGAATATGACACATTCTGTGGCGCGATCGACAAGATTGAGTCTGAACTGAAGAATGCGGGAGCAAAACAGCTGGGCGAAACACTCAAGATCAACATCCTCGATCACGATATTCCGGAAGATCCGGCAGAGGTTTGGTTGGGATCCTGGATTAATTTACTCAAATAAGTGTAAAGATCGTGCGATCGAGTGTGGATAACTCTGTCAGAAACCTTGGATCAACCGGTAGTTATCCAAAGAACAACCCTTGCTCACTTTTTGAGTTGTGTATAACTACGCATTCTGATCCCAGCTTATACTGACCAGGATCACCGATCATTCACAGCTAGTGATCCTTGCCAACGTATTGATCTTAAATGACGGATCCGGCTTATCCACAGCACATCGCGATCCTAATAAGAGATCACAATAGAACAGATCTCTAAATAAAAAGATCTTCTTTTTAATACCCAGGATCCCAGGACTTTCTCGATCGACTAAAGTTGAGTAGAATCCACCGCCCGGGCTTCAATCCATTTTCACACCGCGTTATGCGAGGCAATTACCATGTTTTATCCGGATCCTTTCGACGTCATCATCATTGGCGGGGGTCATGCAGGCACTGAGGCCGCGATGGCCGCAGCGCGTATGGGTCAGCAGACCCTGCTTTTGACACACAATATCGACACGTTGGGGCAGATGAGCTGCAACCCGGCAATTGGCGGTATTGGCAAGGGACACCTGGTAAAAGAAGTGGATGCGCTTGGTGGGCTGATGGCAAGGGCGATCGATCAGGCGGGTATTCAGTTTAGGATACTAAACGCGAGCAAAGGTCCGGCGGTACGCGCCACTCGTGCTCAGGCAGATCGCGTGCTCTATCGTCAGGCAGTTCGCACCGCACTAGAGAATCAACCAAACCTGATGATCTTCCAGCAGGCGGTTGAAGATCTGATTGTCGAGAACGATCGTGTCGTTGGCGCCGTGACCCAGATGGGACTTAAATTCCGTGCAAAAGCCGTTGTGCTGACCGTCGGAACATTCCTTGATGGCAAAATACATATCGGGCTGGACAACTACAGCGGTGGCCGTGCTGGCGATCCGCCGTCCATTCCTCTTTCGCGCCGTCTGCGTGAACTGCCGCTGCGCGTCAGTCGCCTGAAAACCGGTACGCCGCCGCGTATTGATGCGCGCACTATCGATTTCAGCGTGCTGGCGCAACAGCATGGTGATAACCCAATGCCGGTCTTCTCGTTCATGGGCAATGCAGCGCAACATCCGCAGCAGGTGCCGTGTTACATCACACACACTAACGAGAAAACCCATGACGTGATCCGCAATAACCTCGATCGCAGCCCAATGTACGCTGGCGTTATCGAAGGGATCGGCCCACGTTATTGCCCGTCGATCGAAGACAAAGTCATGCGCTTTGCCGATCGTAACCAGCACCAGATCTTCCTGGAGCCAGAAGGGCTGACCTCCAACGAAATTTATCCGAACGGTATCTCCACCAGCCTGCCATTCGATGTGCAGATGCAGATCGTTCGTTCCATGCAGGGGATGGAAAACGCGAAAATCGTCCGTCCGGGCTACGCCATTGAGTATGATTTCTTCGACCCGCGCGATCTCAAGCCGACGCTGGAGAGTAAATTTATTCAGGGTCTGTTCTTTGCCGGACAAATTAACGGCACCACGGGTTACGAAGAAGCGGCTGCGCAAGGTCTACTTGCCGGTCTGAACGCCGCCCGTCTTTCTGCGGACAAAGAGGGCTGGGCACCTGCTCGTTCTCAGGCTTACCTGGGCGTACTGGTGGATGACCTCTGCACGCTGGGCACCAAAGAGCCATACCGTATGTTTACTTCCCGTGCGGAATACCGCCTGATGCTGCGTGAAGACAACGCCGATCTGCGTCTGACGGAAATGGGCCGCGAACTGGGTCTGGTGGACGACGTGCGTTGGGCGCGCTTCAACGAGAAGCAGGAAAGCATCGAACGCGAACGTCAGCGCCTGAAATCCACCTGGGTTAACCCAATGGCTGAATCTGCTGCCGAAGTGAACGCTCACCTTTCTACGCCTCTCTCTCGTGAAGCCAGCGGTGAAGACCTGCTGCGTCGCCCTGATATGACCTACGCTCAGTTGACGGCGATGACGCCGTTTGCGCCTGCACTGGAAGACGTTCAGGCTGCTGAGCAGGTTGAAATCCAGGTGAAATACGAAGGTTACATCGCGCGTCAGCAGGATGAGATCGAAAAACAGCTACGCAATGAAAATACGCTTTTGCCTGCGACGCTGGATTACCGCCAGGTTTCCGGTCTGTCTAACGAAGTGATCGCCAAGCTGAACGATCACAAGCCGGTTTCTATCGGTCAGGCATCGCGTATCTCTGGTGTGACGCCAGCGGCTATCTCTATTCTGCTGGTGTGGCTGAAAAAACAGGGAATGCTGCGCCGTAGCGCTTAAAGACAGTTTTGGCGGGGGCACTTTGCTTTCCCGCCCGACAATTTCGTCGGCCGGATAAGGCGAAGCCGCCATCCGGCAAGGATAACTACAGGTAATCACCGTGCTTAACAAACTCAATCGTCTGCTGGATGAAGCGGGCATTTCTCTTACCGATCACCAGAAAAATCAGCTGATTGCGTATGTTGAAATGCTGCATAAATGGAATAAAGCGTACAACCTGACGTCTGTGCGGGAACCTGGTGAAATGCTGGTGCGTCATATCCTCGACAGCATCGTTGTTGCCCCTCATTTGCAGGGCGATCGTTTTATCGACGTGGGGACAGGACCTGGGTTACCGGGGATACCGTTATCTATCGTGCGTCCAGAGTCGCATTTCACCCTGCTGGACAGCCTGGGCAAGCGTGTTCGGTTCCTTCGTCAGGTTCAGCACGAGTTGAAACTGGATAATATTACGCCGGTGCAGAGTCGCGTCGAAGAGTTTCCTGCGGAGCCACCGTTTGATGGCGTTATCAGCCGGGCATTTGCCTCGTTGAACGACATGGTAGGCTGGTGTCACCACCTGCCTGGCGAGAATGGTCGTTTTTATGCGCTCAAAGGTCTGTTGCCGGAAGATGAAATTGCTACGCTCCCTGCTGCATTTTGCGTCGAGTCAGTGGTGAAACTGCGCGTTCCACAACTGGAAGGCGAGCGTCATCTGGTGGTCATTAAGCCAAACTGATATTAATTTTTATCAAAAATATTCGAGAAAAATCGCAAACGAACTTGTTAAAAATCATTAGTCATTCAAGCGATATAGCTCGTTACACTTAACGCCATGTTTACTGTCTATTATCAACAGAGCAACGTGGCTTTTTTTGGTAAAAACAAAAAATAGTCAACCATGAAAATATCAGGCTGCTAAATATCGAGTCACAGAATCAAACTGGGCTGTTAAATTATTATTAAAAATGTCAATGGTGGGTTTTTGAGTTGTAAGTAAGCGTTTTTAAAACAGTGAGTGATTTTAGGCTTAAATATCAAAATGTTGATAAGGCATCATTTGCCAAGTAAATAAACAGGGTCAGAGCGAAGATGCTCGTTCTGTGATCTGAAGCACGCTTTATAACCAGTGTTTTCGCGGTATTTGCAGTTTTGCATGATCGTTCACAGTTTGGCTAAAAGTGATAAATGTGGGCTGACGAAAATTATTTAAACATTTATTCACCTTTTGGCTACTTATTGTTTGAAATCACGAGGGCGCACCGTATAATTTGACCGCTTTTTGATGCTTGACTCCTGGCCTCAAAGAACGTTTTATACGACACGCGGCATACCTCGTAGGGAGCAGGAGTAAAAACGTGATGTCTGTGTCGCTCTTGAGTCGAAACGTTGCTCGTAAGCTTTTGCTCATTCAGTTTCTGGCAGTAGCAGCAAGTGGATTGCTGTTCGGCCTCAAAGACCCCTTCTGGGGCACTTCCGCAATTTGCGGTGGTTTGGCAGTCTTTCTGCCAAACGTGTTGTTTATGATATTTGCCTGGCGTCACCAGGCGCATACACCTGCTAAAGGCCGAGTGGCCTGGACGTTCGCCTTCGGTGAAGCGTTGAAGGTGTTAGCGATGCTTGTTTTGCTGGTGGTGGCGCTGGCGGTTTTGAAGGCGGTTTTTTTGCCGCTCATCGTGACGTGGGTTTTGGTGCTGGTGGTTCAGATACTGGCGCCGGCTGTAATTAACAACAAAGGGTAAAAGGCATCATGGCTTCAGAAAATATGACGCCGCAGGATTACATAGGACACCATCTGAATAACCTTCAGCTGGACCTGCGTACATTCTCGCTGGTGGATCCGCATAACCCCCCAGCCACCTTCTGGACGCTCAATATTGACTCCATGTTTTTCTCGGTGGTTCTGGGTCTGTTGTTCCTGCTTATGTTCCGCAGCGTGGCCAAAAAGGCGACCAGCGGCGTACCAGGCAAATTTCAGACCGCGATTGAGCTGGTAATCGGCTTTGTGCATGGTAGCGTGAAAGACATGTACCATGGCAAAAGCAAGCTGATTGCACCGCTGGCCCTGACGATTTTCGTCTGGGTATTCCTGATGAACCTGATGGACTTACTGCCAATCGACCTGCTGCCGTACATCGGCGAGCATATCTTCGGTCTGCCTGCACTGCGCGTGGTTCCGTCTGCTGACGTGAACATCACCCTGTCCATGGCGCTCGGCGTATTTATCCTCATTCTGTTCTACAGCATCAAAATGAAAGGCATCGGTGGCTTCACGAAAGAGTTGACGCTGCAGCCGTTCAATCACTGGGCGTTCATCCCTGTCAACTTAATCCTTGAAGGGGTAAGTCTGCTGTCCAAACCGGTTTCTCTCGGTCTGCGACTGTTCGGCAACATGTATGCCGGTGAGCTGATTTTCATTCTGATTGCTGGTCTGTTGCCGTGGTGGTCACAGTGGATCCTGAATGTGCCGTGGGCCATTTTCCACATCCTGATTATTACGCTGCAAGCCTTCATCTTCATGGTTCTGACGATCGTCTATCTGTCGATGGCGTCTGAAGAGCATTAATTTACCAACACTACTACGTTTTAACTGAAACAAACTGGAGACTGTCATGGAAAACCTGAATATGGATCTGCTGTACATGGCTGCCGCTGTGATGATGGGTCTGGCGGCAATCGGTGCTGCGATCGGTATCGGCATCCTCGGGGGTAAATTCCTGGAAGGCGCAGCGCGTCAACCAGATCTGATTCCTCTGCTGCGTACTCAGTTCTTTATCGTTATGGGTCTGGTGGATGCTATCCCGATGATCGCTGTAGGTCTGGGTCTGTACGTGATGTTCGCTGTCGCGTAGTAAGCGTTGCTTGAATTAAGAGCAATATCAGAACGTTAACTAGATAGAGGCATTGTGCTGTGAATCTTAACGCAACAATCCTCGGCCAGGCCATCGCGTTTGTCCTGTTCGTTCTGTTCTGCATGAAGTATGTATGGCCGCCGTTAATGGCTGCCATCGAAAAGCGTCAAAAAGAAATTGCTGACGGCCTTGCTTCTGCTGAACGAGCACATAAGGATCTTGACCTTGCAAAGGCCAGCGCGACCGACCAGCTGAAAAAAGCGAAGGCGGAAGCTCAGGTAATCATTGAGCAGGCGAACAAACGCCGCGCTCAGATCCTGGACGAAGCCAAAACTGAAGCAGAGCAGGAACGTACTAAAATCGTCGCACAGGCGCAGGCGGAAATTGATGCCGAGCGTAAACGTGCCCGTGAAGAGCTGCGTAAGCAAGTTGCTATCCTGGCTGTCGCTGGCGCCGAGAAGATCATCGAACGTTCCGTGGATGAAGCTGCTAACAGCGACATCGTGGATAAACTTGTCGCTGAACTGTAAGGAGGGAGGGGCCGATGTCTGAATTTGTTACGGTAGCTCGCCCCTACGCCAAAGCAGCTTTTGACTTTGCCGTCGAACACCAAAGTGTAGAGCGCTGGCAGGACATGCTGGCGTTTGCCGCCGAGGTAACTAAGAACGAACAAATGGCAGAGCTTCTCTCTGGCGCACTGGCGCCGGAAACGCTCGCTGAGTCGTTTATCGCAGTCTGCGGTGAGCAGTTGGACGAAAACGGTCAGAACCTGATTAAGGTCATGGCTGAAAATAACCGTCTGAACGCGCTCCCGGATGTACTGGAGCAGTTCATTCACCTGCGTGCAGCGAGTGAGTCTACCTCTGAGGTAGAAGTCACTTCCGCCACCGAACTGAGTGAAGAACAGCTTGCGAAAATTAGCGCTGCGATGGAAAAACGTCTGTCACGCAAAGTTAAGCTGAATTGCAAAATCGATAAGTCTGTAATGGCAGGCGTTATCATCCGTGCGGGTGATATGGTCATTGATGGCAGCGTACGCGGCCGTCTTGAACGCCTTGCAGACGTCTTGCAGTCTTAAGGGGACTGGAGCATGCAACTGAATTCCACCGAAATCAGCGAACTGATCAAGCAGCGCATTGCTCAGTTCAATGTTGTGAGTGAAGCTCACAACGAAGGTACTATTGTTTCTGTAAGTGACGGTGTTATCCGCATCCACGGCCTGGCCGATTGTATGCAGGGTGAAATGATCTCCCTGCCGGGTAACCGTTACGCTATCGCACTGAACCTGGAGCGCGACTCCGTGGGTGCAGTTGTGATGGGTCCGTACGCTGACCTTGCCGAAGGCATGAAAGTTAAGTGTACTGGCCGTATTCTGGAAGTGCCGGTTGGCCGTGGCCTGCTGGGTCGCGTTGTTAACACCCTGGGTGCGCCAATCGACGGTAAAGGTCCGGTTGAGCACGATGGCTTCTCCCCTATCGAAGTTATCGCGCCAGGCGTTATCGACCGTCAGTCCGTTGATCAGCCAGTACAGACTGGTTATAAGTCCGTTGACGCCATGATCCCAATCGGTCGTGGTCAGCGTGAACTGATCATCGGTGACCGTCAGACCGGTAAAACCGCGATGGCTATTGATGCCATCATCAACCAGCGTGACTCCGGCATCAAATGCGTATACGTAGCTATCGGCCAGAAAGCGTCCACCATTTCTAACGTGGTTCGTAAACTGGAAGAGCACGGCGCGCTGTCTAACACCATCGTTGTTGTTGCAACCGCTTCTGAATCTGCTGCACTGCAATACCTGGCGCCATATGCCGGTTGCGCAATGGGCGAATACTTCCGCGACCGTGGCGAAGATGCACTGATCGTATACGATGACCTGTCCAAACAGGCTGTTGCTTATCGTCAGGTTTCCCTGCTGCTCCGTCGTCCGCCAGGACGTGAAGCATTCCCGGGCGACGTATTCTACCTTCACTCTCGTCTGCTGGAGCGTGCTTCCCGCGTTAACGCGGAATACGTCGAGAACTTCACCAAAGGTGAAGTGAAGGGTAAAACAGGTTCTCTGACCGCTCTGCCGATCATTGAAACTCAGGCGGGTGACGTTTCTGCGTTCGTTCCGACCAACGTAATCTCCATTACCGATGGTCAGATCTTCCTGGAAACCAACCTGTTTAACTCCGGTATCCGTCCGGCGGTTAACCCAGGTATCTCCGTATCCCGTGTGGGTGGTGCTGCTCAGACCAAGATCATCAAGAAACTGTCCGGTGGTATCCGTACCGCGCTGGCACAGTATCGTGAACTGGCTGCGTTCTCGCAGTTTGCTTCTGACCTTGATGAAGCAACCCGTAAACAGCTGAGCCACGGTCAGAAAGTGACCGAGCTGCTGAAGCAGAAACAGTACGCTCCAATGTCTGTTGCTCAGCAGGGTCTGGTCCTGTTCGCGGCTGAACGCGGTTACCTCGAAGATGTGGAACTGGCGAAAATCGGTAGCTTCGAAGCCGCTCTGCTGGCTTACGTTGACCGTGATCACGCTCCGCTGATGCAAGAGATCAACCAGTCCGGTGGCTATAACGACGAAATCGAAGGCAAGCTGAAAGCTATCCTCGATTCCTTCAAAGCAACCCAGTCCTGGTAACGTCCGGCGGCTTGTCTTAGGACAGGCCGCAAGGCATTGAGGAGAAGCTCATGGCCGGCGCAAAAGAGATACGTAGTAAGATCGCAAGCGTCCAGAACACGCAGAAGATCACTAAAGCGATGGAGATGGTCGCCGCTTCCAAAATGCGTAAATCGCAGGATCGCATGGCGGCCAGCCGTCCTTATGCAGATACCATGCGCAAAGTGATTGGTCACCTTGCTAACGGTAATCTGGAATATAAGCATCCTTACCTGGAAGAACGCGACGTTAAGCGCGTGGGCTACCTGGTGGTGTCTACCGACCGTGGTCTGTGCGGTGGTTTGAACATTAACCTGTTCAAAAAACTGCTGGCGGAAATGAAGGCATGGTCCGATAAAGGCGTTCAGTGCGAACTCGCAATGATCGGCTCTAAAGGCGTGTCTTTCTTTAACTCCGTGGGCGGCAATGTTGTTGCTCAGGTTACAGGTATGGGTGATAACCCGTCCCTGTCCGAACTGATCGGCCCGGTTAAAGTGATGTTGCAGGCCTATGACGAAGGCCGTCTGGACAAGCTGTACGTTGTCAGCAACAAATTTATTAACACCATGTCTCAGGTTCCGACGATCACCCAACTGCTGCCTTTACCCGCGGCAGAGGATGAAGAGTTGAAACATAAATCCTGGGATTACCTGTATGAACCGGATCCGAAAGCGCTGCTGGATACTCTCTTGCGTCGTTATGTCGAATCTCAGGTTTATCAGGGCGTGGTAGAAAACCTGGCCAGCGAGCAGGCCGCACGTATGGTGGCGATGAAAGCCGCTACCGACAATGGCGGCAGCCTGATTAAAGAGCTGCAGTTGGTATACAACAAAGCTCGTCAGGCCAGCATTACTCAGGAACTCACCGAAATCGTCGGTGGTGCATCCGCGGTATAACCAGGTTAATTCGTAGAGGATTCAAGATGGCTACTGGAAAAATTGTCCAGGTAATCGGCGCCGTGGTTGACGTCGAATTCCCTCAGGATGCCGTACCGCGCGTGTACGATGCTCTTGAGGTTAAGAATGGTAACGAGACCCTGGTGCTGGAAGTTCAGCAGCAGCTCGGTGGTGGTATCGTGCGTACCATCGCGATGGGTTCTTCCGACGGTCTGCGTCGTGGTCTGGAAGTGACTGACCTTGCGCACCCGATCGAAGTCCCGGTAGGTAAAGCAACACTGGGTCGTATCATGAACGTATTGGGCCAGCCCATCGACATGAAAGGCGACATCGGTGAAGAAGAACGTTGGGCTATCCACCGTGCGGCACCTTCCTATGAAGAGCTCTCCAGCTCTCAGGAACTGCTGGAAACCGGCATCAAAGTTATCGACCTGATGTGTCCGTTTGCGAAGGGCGGTAAAGTTGGTCTGTTCGGTGGTGCGGGTGTAGGTAAAACCGTAAACATGATGGAGCTGATCCGTAACATCGCGATCGAGCACTCCGGTTACTCTGTGTTTGCGGGCGTAGGTGAGCGTACTCGTGAGGGTAACGACTTCTACCACGAAATGACTGACTCCAACGTTCTGGACAAAGTATCCCTGGTTTACGGCCAGATGAACGAGCCGCCAGGAAACCGTCTGCGCGTTGCGCTGACCGGTTTGACCATGGCTGAGAAGTTCCGTGACGAAGGTCGTGACGTACTGCTGTTCGTCGATAACATCTACCGTTACACCCTGGCCGGTACTGAAGTATCTGCACTGCTGGGTCGTATGCCTTCAGCGGTAGGTTATCAGCCGACGCTGGCGGAAGAGATGGGTGTTCTTCAGGAACGTATCACCTCTACCAAAACCGGCTCTATCACCTCCGTTCAGGCGGTATATGTACCTGCGGATGACTTGACTGACCCATCACCAGCAACCACCTTTGCGCACTTAGATGCAACCGTGGTACTGAGCCGTCAGATCGCGTCTCTGGGTATCTACCCGGCCGTTGACCCGCTGGACTCCACCAGCCGTCAGCTGGATCCACTGGTTGTTGGTCAGGAACACTACGACACCGCGCGTGGCGTACAGTCCCTGCTGCAACGTTACCAGGAACTGAAAGACATCATCGCCATCCTGGGTATGGATGAACTGTCTGAAGAAGACAAACTGGTGGTAGCACGTGCGCGTAAGATCCAGCGCTTCCTGTCCCAGCCGTTCTTCGTTGCGGAAGTATTTACCGGTTCTCCGGGCAAATACGTTTCCCTGAAAGACACCATCCGTGGCTTTAAAGGCATTATGGAAGGCGAATACGATCACCTGCCGGAGCAGGCGTTCTACATGGTCGGTTCTATCGACGAAGCCGTGGAAAAAGCCAAAAAACTTTAACGCCTTAATCGGAGGGTGATATGGCAATGACTTACCACCTGGACGTCGTCAGCGCAGAGCAACAAATGTTCTCTGGTCTGGTCGAAAAAATCCAGGTAACGGGTAGTGAAGGTGAACTGGGTATTTACCCGGGTCACGCACCGCTGCTCACCGCCATTAAGCCTGGTATGATTCGCATCGTTAAACAGCACGGTCATGAAGAGTTTATCTATCTGTCTGGCGGCATTCTCGAAGTGCAGCCTGGCAACGTGACCGTACTGGCTGATACCGCGATTCGCGGCCAGGATCTCGACGAAGCGCGAGCTCTGGAAGCGAAACGTAAGGCCGAAGAGCATATTAAGAGCTCTCATGGTGACGTGGATTACGCTCAGGCGTCTGCGGAACTGGCCAAAGCGATCGCTAAACTGCGCGTTATCGAGTTGACCAAAAAAGCGATGTAACACCGGCTTGAAAGCACAAAAGCCAGTCTGGGTTCCAGGCTGGCTTTTTTTTGTCTCTTTTTTCATGATAAAAAAGATGTAGAATTTTTGGCATTAAACGTTTTAACTTCTCACTCAAACTACAGTCAGGATGTATATGTCAAATAGTGCGATGAGCGTGGTTATTCTTGCCGCAGGCAAAGGAACCCGCATGTATTCCGAACTTCCAAAAGTGCTGCACCAGCTCGCAGGGAAGCCGATGGTTCAGCATGTCATTGATGCCGCTAATGAATTAGGTGCCTCTCAGGTGCACCTGGTCTATGGTCACGGTGGCGATCTGCTTAAAAAGACCCTGAAAGAGGACAACCTCAACTGGGTACTTCAGGCAGAGCAGCTGGGAACCGGACACGCCATGCAGCAGGCGGCGCCTTACTTTGGCGATGACGAAGATATTTTAATGCTCTACGGCGATGTACCGCTGATCTCCCTGGAAACGTTACAGCGCCTGCGTGATGCAAAACCGCAGGGCGGTATTGGTTTGCTAACCGTTGTGCTGGACGACCCAAGCGGGTATGGCCGAATTACGCGTGAAAACGGCAAAGTGACCGGCATCGTTGAGCATAAAGATGCCAGCGAGGAACAGCGCCAGATTCAGGAAATCAATACCGGTATCCTGATCGCTAACGGTGCGGATATGAAGCGCTGGTTGTCGAAGCTGACGAACAACAATGCGCAGGGTGAATACTACATTACCGATATCATTGCGCTGGCGTATCAGGAAGGGCGGGAAATCGCCGCCGTTCATCCGGCGCGCATCAGCGAAACGGATGGCGTAAACAACCGTCTGCAACTTTCCCGTCTGGAGCGTATTTTCCAGTCTGAGCAAGCGGAAAAAATGCTGCTCGCGGGCGTTATGCTGCGCGACCCTCTGCGTTTTGATCTGCGTGGTTCACTCTCTCACGGGCGTGATGTCGAAATTGATACTAACGTTATCATCGAAGGCAACGTCACGCTGGGCAACCGCGTCAAAATTGGTACCGGCTGCGTCATCAAAAACAGCGTGATTGGCGATGACTGTGAAATCAGTCCATACAGCGTAGTGGAAGATGCACATCTGGAAGCGGCCTGCACCATCGGTCCGTTTGCACGTCTGCGCCCTGGCGCAGAATTGCTGGAAGGCGCTCACGTGGGCAACTTCGTCGAAATGAAAAAAGCGCGTCTGGGCAAAGGTTCTAAAGCGGGTCACCTGACCTACCTTGGCGATGCGGAAATTGGCGACAACGTGAATATCGGCGCGGGGACGATTACCTGCAACTACGATGGCGCGAATAAGTTCAAAACCATTATTGGCGATGATGTGTTTGTCGGTTCCGACACGCAGCTGGTGGCACCGGTCTCCGTGGGCAAAGGTGCAACGATTGCGGCGGGGACGACGGTGACCCGCGATGTTGCCGAGAATGAACTGGTCCTGAGTCGCGTGCCGCAGGTCAATAAACAAGGCTGGCAGCGTCCGGTGAAAAAGAAGTAAGTGATTTTTGTAGGCCTGATAAGGCGTAGCCGCCATCAGGCAGACAGGAGTAGTACCTATAAAAATAACCCCACTCTCTACAAGGCTCGGGGCGCCCGAAAATACGGGCATACAGGTTGACCGACAACGACTGGCATACTGCCAAAATCGGAATTAAAAACTATGTGTGGAATTGTTGGCGCTATCGCGCAGCGTGATGTAGCAGAAATCCTCCTCGAAGGTTTACGTCGTCTGGAATACCGTGGTTATGACTCAGCCGGTCTGGCTGTGGTAGATGCAGAAGGTCATATGACCCGTCTGCGTCGCCTGGGTAAAGTGCAGATGCTGTCTCAGGCAGCGGAAGAACATCCGCTGCACGGCGGGACGGGTATTGCTCATACCCGTTGGGCAACGCACGGCGAACCTTCAGAAGCTAACGCACATCCGCATGTTTCTGAACACATTGTGGTGGTGCATAACGGCATCATCGAAAACCATGAACCCCTGCGTGAAGAACTGAAAGCGCGCGGCTACACCTTTGTTTCTGAAACCGACACCGAAGTGATTGCTCACTTAGTGGACTGGGAACTGAAACAGGGCGGTACGCTGCGTGAAGCGGTTCTGCGTGTGATCCCGCAACTGCGCGGTGCATACGGCACGGTGATCATGGACACTCGTCATCCAGATACCCTGCTGGCGGCTCGTTCAGGTAGCCCGCTGGTTATCGGTCTGGGCATGGGTGAAAACTTTATCGCTTCCGATCAGCTGGCACTGCTGCCGGTAACCCGTCGCTTTATCTTCCTCGAAGAAGGCGATATTGCGGAAGTGACCCGTCGTTCTGTCTCTATTTTCGATAAAAATGGCGTGGACGTTAAGCGTCAGGAAATCGAATCCAATCTGCAATATGACGCTGGTGATAAAGGTATCTATCGCCACTACATGCAGAAAGAGATCTACGAACAGCCGAACGCGATTAAAAACACACTGACCGGGCGTATCAGCCACGGTGAAGTGGATTTAAGCGAGCTGGGACCGAAGGCAAACGAACTGCTGTCTCAGGTTGAGCATATTCAAATCATCGCATGCGGCACCTCTTACAACTCCGGAATGGTGTCTCGCTACTGGTTTGAATCGTTGGCTGGTATTCCGTGCGACGTCGAAATCGCTTCTGAGTTCCGCTACCGTAAATCCGCCGTGCGCCGTAACAGCCTGATGATCACCTTGTCTCAGTCTGGTGAAACAGCGGATACGCTGGCGGGCCTGCGTTTGTCGAAAGAGCTGGGCTATCTGGGCTCTCTCGCTATCTGTAACGTGCCGGGTTCTTCCCTGGTGCGTGAATCGGATCTGGCGATGATGACCAACGCCGGTACTGAAATCGGCGTGGCGTCTACCAAGGCGTTCACCACACAGTTGACCGTACTGCTGATGCTGGTGGCAAAACTGGCGCGCCTGAAAGGGCTGGATGCGTCTATTGAGCACGATATCGTTCACGGGTTGCAGGCACTGCCGAGCCGTATTGAGCAGATGCTGTCTCAGGACAAACGTATTGAAGCGCTGGCGGAAGATTTCTCTGACAAGCATCACGCATTGTTCCTTGGGCGCGGCGATCAGTATCCGATCGCGCTGGAAGGCGCGCTGAAGCTGAAAGAGATCTCCTACATCCACGCAGAAGCCTATGCGGCTGGCGAGCTGAAACACGGCCCGCTGGCGCTGATCGATGCCGATATGCCGGTTATCGTGGTGGCGCCGAACAACGAACTGCTGGAAAAACTGAAATCCAACATCGAAGAAGTCCGCGCGCGTGGCGGTCAGCTGTACGTCTTCGCCGATCGGGATGCGGGTTTCGTTAGCAGCGACAACATGCACATCATTGAGATGCCGCATGTAGAAGAGGTGATTGCGCCGATCTTCTATACCGTTCCGCTGCAACTGCTTGCTTATCACGTGGCGCTGATTAAAGGCACCGATGTGGATCAGCCGCGTAACCTGGCTAAATCGGTTACCGTTGAGTAAAAATAATGGCCCTGCGAAAGCGGGGCCTTTTTCTGTCCTGCATCAACTCCCTCTACGAATTTAGGTGACAAACCGTCATCTTCAGCTACTTTTTTCAGTATCACAAAAAGAAAATTTTTCTGACATAGCGCTGTCATAAATCACACTAACTCATTGTTTATAGAGAATTATTTTACAGTATCTTAAGTGGGATTTTCATTGTCATAAAACTGTCATATTTCGTACATTTAACTGTCACCTGTTTGTCCTATTTTGCTCATCGTAGCCACTTAACAATGATTTACGAAAATCCTAGCAGGAGACATTATGAAAGTTATGCGTACCACTGTCGCAACTGTTGTCGCCGCGACCTTATCCATGAGTTCTTTCTCTGTATTCGCAGCAGCAAGTTTGACAGGTGCTGGTGCAACTTTCCCTGCGCCGGTGTATGCCAAATGGGCGGATACTTATCAGAAAGAAACGGGTAGCAAAGTTAACTACCAGGGGATTGGTTCCTCCGGTGGTGTAAAACAAATTACTGCGAATACTGTTGATTTCGGTGCTTCTGATGCGCCGCTGTCTGACGAAAAACTGAATCAGGAAGGTTTGTTCCAGTTCCCGACCGTGATCGGCGGCGTGGTGCTGGCAGTGAATATCCCTGGCCTGAAGTCTGGCGAACTGGTGCTGGACGGCAAAACGCTGGGTGACATCTATCTGGGCAAAATCAAGAAGTGGGATGATGAAGCCATCACCAAACTGAACCCAGGTGTGAAACTGCCTTCTCAGAACATCGCCGTGGTACGTCGCGCTGACGGTTCTGGTACCTCCTTCGTCTTCACCAGCTACCTGGCGAAAGTAAACGAAGAGTGGAAAACCAAAGTCGGCGCTGGCTCTACCGTTAACTGGCCGACCGGTCTGGGCGGTAAAGGTAACGACGGTATCGCTGCGTTCGTACAGCGTCTGCCTGGCTCTATTGGTTACGTAGAATATGCATACGCGAAGCAGAACAACCTGGCTTACACCAAACTGATTTCTGCGGATGGCAAACCGGTAAGCCCGACCGAAGAGAACTTCGCCAACGCCGCGAAAGGTGCTGACTGGAGCAAGTCCTTCGCACAGGATCTGACGAACCAGAAGGGTGACAATGCGTGGCCAATCACCTCCACCACTTTCATTCTGGTGCATAAAGAGCAGAAGAAACCTGAGCAGGGCGCAGAAGTGCTGAAATTCTTCGACTGGGCATACAAAAATGGCGGCAAACAGGCGAATGACCTGGACTACGCCAGCCTGCCGGATAGCGTCGTTGAGCAGATTCGTGCCGCGTGGAAGACCAATGTGAAGGACAGCAGCGGTAAAGCATTGTATTAACATAGTTTTCTGGCGAAAATGGCGGGTGGCGCTAACGCTTACCCGCCCTACAGTTCACCCTGTAGGCCCGGTAAGCGTTAGCGCCACCGGGCATATTCGTACAACGTCACAATCAGAAGAGTAATTTATGGCTGCAACCAAGCCTGCATTTAACCCACCGGGTAAAAAGGGTGACATGATATTCAGCGTGCTGGTAAAACTGGCTGCGCTGATTGTGCTATTGATGCTGGGTGGCATTATTGTCTCTCTGGTCATCTCCTCCTGGCCAAGCATTGAGAAGTTTGGATTCTCGTTCCTGTGGACCAAAGACTGGGACGCGCCAAACGACATCTACGGTGCGCTGGTGCCGATCTACGGCACGCTCGTGACCTCCTTTATCGCGCTGCTGATTGCCGTTCCGGTGAGCTTCGGCATCGCGTTATTTCTGACTGAACTTGCGCCCAACTGGCTGCGTCGCCCGCTGGGTATCGCCATTGAACTGCTGGCGGCAATCCCAAGTATTGTTTACGGCATGTGGGGCCTGTTTATCTTCGCCCCGCTGTTCGCCACTTATTTCCAGGAACCGGTAGGCAACGTCCTTTCCAACATTCCGTTTGTTGGTGCGCTGTTCTCCGGCCCAGCGTTTGGTATCGGCATTCTGGCTGCGGGTGTGATCCTCGCCATTATGATCATCCCGTACATTGCGGCGGTTATGCGTGATGTCTTCGAGCAAACGCCGGTAATGATGAAAGAATCCGCTTACGGTATCGGCTGTACAACCTGGGAAGTCATCTGGCGCATTGTGTTGCCGTACACCAAAAATGGCGTCATTGGCGGCATTATGCTGGGACTGGGGCGCGCGCTGGGTGAAACGATGGCGGTGACCTTTATCATCGGTAACACCTACCAGCTCGACAGCGCTTCGCTGTATATGCCGGGCAACAGTATTACCTCTGCACTGGCGAACGAATTTGCGGAAGCGGAATCCGGTCTGCACGTGGCCGCGCTGATGGAACTGGGTCTGATTCTGTTCGTTATCACCTTCATCGTGCTGGCCGCGTCTAAGTTTATGATTCTGCGCCTGGCGAAGAATGAGGGGGCGCGCTAATGGCTACGCTTGAAATGCAAAACACCGAAGCACTGGCTGAATCTCGCCGCAAAATGCAGGCGCGTCGGCGGATGAAAAATCGTATCGCGCTGACGCTCTCTATGGGCACCATGGCGTTTGGCCTGTTCTGGCTTATCTGGATCCTGATGTCCACCCTGACTCGGGGTATCGATGGAATGTCGCTGGCGCTGTTCACTGAAATGACGCCACCACCGAATACCGCGGGTGGCGGGCTGGCGAACGCCCTGGCGGGTAGCGGGCTGTTAATTCTCTGGGCGACAGTGTTAGGTACCCCGCTCGGTATTATGGCGGGGATTTATCTGGCGGAGTACGGACGTAAATCCTGGCTCGCGGAAGTGATTCGCTTCATCAATGACATTCTGCTTTCCGCACCGTCTATCGTGGTTGGCCTGTTCGTTTACACCATTGTGGTGGCGAAAATGGAGCACTTCTCCGGTTGGGCTGGCGTGATCGCACTGGCGCTGCTGCAAGTACCAATCGTGATTCGTACTACCGAAAATATGCTGAAACTGGTGCCGGATAGCCTGCGCGAAGCGGCTTACGCGCTGGGCACGCCGAAATGGAAAATGATTTCTGCGATCACCCTGAAAGCGTCCGTCTCCGGGATCATGACCGGTATCCTGCTGGCGATTGCGCGTATCGCGGGTGAAACTGCCCCGCTGCTGTTTACCGCGCTCTCCAACCAGTTCTGGAGTACCGACATGATGCAGCCGATCGCCAACCTGCCGGTGACCATCTTTAAATTTGCGATGAGTCCGTTTGCCGAATGGCAGCAACTGGCCTGGGCCGGAGTGCTGATCATTACGCTGTGCGTACTGCTGCTGAACATTCTGGCGCGCGTGATATTCGCTAAGAATAAACACGGTTAAGTTTTGATACCTTGCCGGATGGCGGCGTAAACGCCTTATCCGGCCTACGGATTGACATATATCCAGGCCTGATAAGCGTAGCGCCATCAGGCATGATGAGGAAAAGAGTGAAATGAGTATGGTTGATACTGCTCCGGGTAAGATTCAGGTTCGTGATTTGAACTTCTACTATGGCAAATTCCATGCCCTGAAGAACATCAACCTGGATATCGCAAAGAACCAGGTGACGGCGTTTATTGGGCCATCTGGCTGTGGAAAATCCACCTTATTGCGTACCTTTAACAAGATGTATTCGCTCTATCCGGAACAGCGTGCGGAAGGTGAAATTTTGCTGGATGGGGATAACATCCTCACTAACACCCAGGATATCGCTCTGCTGCGTGCCAAAGTGGGCATGGTCTTTCAGAAACCGACGCCGTTTCCGATGTCGATCTATGACAACATCGCCTTCGGTGTACGCCTGTTTGAGAAGCTATCCCGTGCGGATATGGATGAGCGAGTACAATGGGCATTGACCAAAGCCGCATTATGGGCTGAAACCAAAGATAAATTGCACCAGAGCGGGTACTCTCTCTCCGGGGGCCAGCAGCAGCGTCTGTGTATTGCGCGTGGTATCGCCATTCGCCCGGAAGTGTTGCTGTTGGATGAGCCATGTTCAGCGCTGGACCCGATCTCAACCGGTCGTATCGAAGAGCTGATCACCGAGCTGAAGCAGGATTACACCGTAGTGATCGTCACCCACAACATGCAACAGGCTGCACGTTGTTCCGACCACACGGCGTTTATGTATCTGGGCGAATTGATTGAGTTCAGCAACACGGACGATCTGTTCACCAAGCCCGCGAAGAAACAAACTGAAGACTACATCACTGGTCGTTATGGCTAATTCTGGAGCGCGTTGTGGATAACCTTAATCTTAATAAACATATTTCCGGCCAGTTCAACGCTGAACTGGAGAGCATCCGCACTCAGGTTATGACCATGGGCGGCATGGTGGAACAGCAGCTTTCTGATGCGATCACCGCGATGCACAACCAGGACAGTGAGTTGGCGAAGCGCGTCATCGACGGCGACAAGCACGTCAACATGATGGAAGTGGCAATCGACGAAGCCTGCGTGCGCATTATTGCGAAACGTCAGCCGACGGCGAGCGACCTGCGTCTGGTGATGGCGATCATCAAAACCATCGCTGAGCTGGAGCGTATTGGTGATGTGGCGGATAAAATCTGTCGTACCGCGCTGGAGAAATTCTCCCAGCAACACCAGCCGCTGCTGGTGAGCCTGGAATCTCTGGGGCGTCATACCGTACAGATGCTGCACGATGTGCTTGATGCCTTCGCACGAATGGATCTGGACGAAGCGGTGCGTATCTATCGTGAAGATAAAAAAGTTGACCAGGAATACGAAGGTATCGTGCGTCAGCTGATGACCTACATGATGGAAGATTCCCGTACCATTCCCAGCGTGCTAACCGCACTATTCTGCGCCCGCTCTATCGAGCGTATCGGTGACCGCTGCCAGAATATCTGCGAATACATCTTCTACTTCGTGAAAGGGCAGGATTTCCGTCACGTCGGCGGGGATGAGCTGGACAAGCTACTTGCGGGTAAAGACCCGAAAGAGTAATTAGTGAAATTAATCCCAATGCGTAATACATTGGGATTAATTATATTTATAAATTCCTATTTTTGTGTTGTGATTTAATAACAGCGAACATTGTCACACTTTAAAAAAGAGCATGTTGCTTTTTTTACTCTCCAGAATTAAATTCACATTAACACTCTTCGAGATTACTAAATAAAATTATTCATCTCGATAAAAATATGTAAATAAATGGATTGTTACTGCATTTGCAGGCAAAACCTGATTGAACCAGTCTTACTGGTGATGTCGGGTTTTTTTATTTATGGAAAAGGATTTTCTCATGAATATGAAAATCACCAGAGTCTTGAATAATAATGTATTAGTGGTGATTGATGACAACCAACGAGAAAAGGTTGTTATGGGAAAAGGTATTGGTTTTCAAAAGCGAACAGGGGATCGTCTCAGTTCATCACAGGTGGAGAAAGAGTACGCACTAAGTAGTCATGAATTAACCGGCAGATTAAGTGAACTATTAAGTCATATCCCTCTGGAAATAATGACAACCTGCGATCGTATCATTTCGCTGGCCAAGGAACGACTGGGAAAATTACAGGATAGCGTTTATATTTCGCTTACCGACCACTGCCAGTTTGCGATTAAGCGTTGCGAACAGAATATCCGATTGCCTAACCCTCTGTTATGGGATATTCAACGCCTTTATCCTAAGGAGTACCAGCTTGGTGAAGAAGCATTAGCGATAATACACAAACGGCTGGGTGTTCAGTTACCTGAAGACGAAGTGGGCTTTATCGCTATGCACCTGGTGAGTGCACAAATGAGCGGTAACATGGAGGATGTTGTGGGTGTGACGCAGTTAATGCGAGAAATGCTGCAGCTCATAAAATTCCAGTTCGGCATTAATTATCAGGAAGAGAGCTTAAGTTATCAGCGGCTGCTGACGCATTTAAAATTTTTGTCCTGGCGTATTCTGGAACAAGCTTCAATTACTGATGATGATATTGCATTACAACAGGCAATAAAAAAGAGTTATCTGGAAGCATGGCGCTGCGCTGCGCTGAGCGAATAGCGATTTTTATTGGCCTGCAGTATCACCGCAAAATTACGACAGAAGAGATCATGTTCTTAGCGATCAATATCGAAAGAGTGCGTAAAGAGCATTAAATTTTTTCCACTTAAGCCAGGATTGTTACCGCATTCGCGGGCAAAACCTGAAGAAGGGTGCTTGTTAATAAACAGGCACCCTTCTTCAGGTTTTTTTTTGAAAATCGCCGCAACGCGGTTAGGGAAGAGGTATGACGGAATTAGCCAGAAACATTGTGGCTGGTGTTGGTGGCGCAGATAACATCATCAGTTTGATGCACTGCGCAACTCGCTTACGTTTTAAGTTGAAAGATGCGACTAAAGCGCAGCCTGAAAAATTAAAAAATATGGCTGGAATTATCATGGTCGTAGAGAGCGGCGGGCAATTTCAGGTAGTCATTGGTAACCATGTGGCCGATGTCTATAAAGCTGTCAATGAGGTAACCGGCATAAGCGATAAGCCGCAGCAAGCGTCATCAACAGACAAAAAGGAAAATCTCCTGAATCGCCTTGTCTTTGTTATCTCCGGTATTTTTACTCCACTAATTGGACTTATGGCGGCAACCGGGATTCTAAAAGGCAGTTTGTCTGTTGCAGTGAGTTGCGGATGGCTGACAGAGCAAAGCGGAACCTGGCTGATTCTGTTTAGCGTCAGTGATTCACTGTTTTATTTCTTTCCGCTCATCCTTGGTTATACGGCAGGGAAACGGTTTGGTGGTAACCCTTTTATCACAATGGTGATTGGCGGGGCTCTCGTTCATCCGCTCATTCTGAAAGCTTTTGAAAGTAGCCAGAGCGCGGAAGCGGCGCTCACACATTTTCTGGGAATACCGGTCACTTTTATCAATTACACCTCCTCAGTAATCCCCATTATTTTTTCAGCATGGCTTTGCAGCATCATGGAGCGAAAACTCAACGCCTGGCTGCCGTCGGCGATTAAAAATTTCTTTACCCCATTGCTATGCCTGAGCGTTATCACACCAATGACTTTTTTGGTGGTGGGCCCACTATCAACATGGATAAGCGAACTCATTGCCGCAGGTTATTTATACCTTTACAACGCGGTGCCGTGGTTTGCGGGGGCCGTCATGGGGGGGTTATGGCAAATCTTTGTCATGTTTGGTCTGCACTGGGGACTTGTCCCGCTCTGCATCAATAACTTTACCGTCCTTGGCTACGACACAATGCTTCCTCTGTTGATGCCAGCGATCATGGCGCAGGTCGGCGCATCGTTGGGGATATTTTTCAGCGAGCGCGACGCACAGAAGAAAGTGGTTGCCGGTTCAGCGGCCATTACCGGACTGTTTGGTATCACAGAGCCTGCGGTTTACGGCGTTACTCTACCCCGGAAATACCCTTTCATTATCGCCTGCCTGAGCGGAGCGCTGGGCGCCGCAGTAATTGGCTATGCGCAGACCAAAGTTTATTCCTTCGGCATACCGAGCATTTTCACATTTATGCAGACCATACCTTCAACCGGCGTTGACTTCACGGTATGGGCTTGTGTGTTAGGGGGCGCGATTGCCGTAGGTTGCGCGCTTGTCGGCACTCTTGTGTGCAGTCTGATTTTTAAACAGAAACAGAGTGTCCGGACAGAGACTACTCAACCGCCGTCAGCGTTTGTTGAAAAGAAAAGTAATGATATTTCAATGGTGTTATCACCACTCACCGGAGAGATCGTTCCGCTGTCTGACGTTACCGATCCCACCTTTGCAAGCGGTTTGCTGGGTAAAGGGGTTGCGGTTAAACCGACTATTGGTGAGGTTCGATCACCGGTTAATGGTTCTGTTGCCTCACTTTTCGAAACACTGCATGCCATAGGCATTGAGTCTGAAGATGGGAAGGAAATATTGATTCATGTCGGAATCGATACCGTCAAACTGAAAGGCCAGCATTTTAGCGCTCATATCAATGTAGGTGATCCTGTTAAGGCGGGTGATCGCTTGATCTCCTTTGATATCCCCGCCATTCGTGCAGCGGGATTCGATCTCACCACGCCGGTGGTGATCAGTAATAGTGACGATTTTACCGACGTATTGGTTCCGGCTGATGAAAAAGTGAATGCCGGTGAACCACTGCTATCTGTAATTCAATAAACATAAAAGGAGTTAATGGTAATGAAAGCATTTCCTGAGTCATTTCTCTGGGGCGGCGCAACCGCTGCAAACCAAATAGAAGGTGCCTGGCAAGCCGATGGTAAAGGCGTATCTACTTCAGATTTACAACCACATGGCGTAATGGGAAAAATGGAGCACCGTATCGCCGGTAAAGAAAATATTAAAGATACGGCTATCGATTTTTATCATCGGTATCCAGAAGACATTGCGCTATTTGCCGAAATGGGATTTACCTGTTTGCGTGTTTCTATTGCCTGGGCGCGTATTTTTCCTCAGGGAGATGAGCAACAGCCTAATGAACAAGGTCTGGCGTTTTACGATCGCTTGTTTGATGAGTTAGCGGCCGCGGGTATTAAACCACTGGTCACCCTCTCTCATTATGAAATGCCTTATGGCCTGGTGAGCAACTATGGTGGCTGGGCTAATCGTCAGGTCATTCAACATTTTGAGCATTATGCGAAAACAGTATTCACCCGCTATCAGCATAAGGTCAAACTGTGGCTAACGTTTAATGAAATCAATATGTCTTTGCATGCGCCGTTTACCGGTGTGGGATTACCGGAAGAGAGTGGTAAAGCGGACGTGTACAAGGCGATTCATCATCAACTGGTTGCCAGTGCCCGCGCCGTTAAAGCCTGCCATTCCATTATCCCTGATGCCAAAATTGGCAATATGTTGTTAGGTGGACTGGTTTACCCTCTGAGTTGCCATCCCCAGGATATCTTAGAAGCGATGCAGGAAAATCGCAGTTGGCTTTTCTTTGGTGATGTTCAGGCTCGTGGTTCATACCCAGGCTATATGCTGCGCTTCTTCCGCGAGCAAAATATCCACATTGAGATAACCGATCAGGATAAAGAGGATCTACAACATACTGTAGATTTTATTTCCTTCAGCTATTACATGACCGGCTGTGTCTCTCATGATGAGACGATTAAGAAAAATGTGCAGGGTAATATTTTGCATATGATCCCGAACCCGAACCTGAAAAGTTCAGAATGGGGATGGCAAATTGATCCAACCGGACTACGTGTACTACTGAATGCTCTGTGGGATCGCTATCAAAAGCCATTATTTATTGTTGAAAATGGACTCGGCGCAAAAGATTGCGTTGAAGCGGATGGTTCTGTTCAGGACGATTATCGAATTCAATATTTAAACGATCACCTCGTACAAATTAACGAAGCCATTGAAGATGGTGTGGATGTGATGGGATATACCAGTTGGGGGCCTATTGATTTAGTCAGTGCATCCCATTCCCAAATGTCTAAGCGTTACGGCTTTATTTATGTCGATCGCGATGATGAAGGTAATGGAACATTAGCGAGAACGCGGAAAAAGAGTTTTTACTGGTACGCAGAAGTGATTCGTACCAACGGGTTATCGTTAAAACGCCACAGCATCTAATAATAAGATAAAGGATTATTATGTTTAAAAAGAACATTATTACCTCTGCCATTCTTTTAATGGCACCGTTCTCTTTTTCGTCATCGGTTTTAGCGACGTCATTAACGGTTGAACAACGTCTGGAACAACTTGAACAAGCCCTGAAAGAGACACAAACCGAACTTAAAAAGTATAAAGACGAAGAAAACAAACGCACTATTGCCTGGGCCTCCCAAAAACAGGAAAGCACCAGCGAAAAAGGCGTTGTTGAGAATCCGTTCCCTGCCCGTTCAGCCGCGAAACCCGAAGCCGTTTTGGTTAAAAATGAGAACAGTGGTGCTGGTGGCAACGAATCCATTTACTCCTCAATGACCATGAAGGATTTCAGTAAGTTTGTAAAAGATGAAATCGGCTTTAGCTATAACGGTTATTACCGTTCAGGTTGGGGGAGTGCTTCTCACGGTTCGCCGAAATCATGGGCTATTGGTTCGCTTGGCCGTCTGGGGAATGAATACTCAGGCTGGTTTGATTTGCAGTTAAAACAGCGGGTCTATAACGAGGGTAATAAGCGTGTTGACGCCATTGTCATGCTGGATGGTAATGTCGGTCAGCAATACTCCACCGGCTGGTTTGGCGATAATGCAGGTAACGAGAACTATATGCAGTTCTCCGATCTTTACGTCAACGCCAAAGGCTTCTTGCCGTTTGCCCCTGACGCCGATTTTTGGGTGGGTAAACACGGTGCGCCGAAGATTGAAATCCAGATGCTGGACTGGAAAACGCAGCGCACCGATGCCGCTGCGGGTGTCGGTCTGGAAAACTGGCAGATGGGTCCCGGTAAAATTGATATCGCATTGGTTCGCGAAGATGTCGATAACTACGACCGCGCTTTAGCTAACAAGCAGCAAATTAATACCAACACCATTGATATGCGGTACAAAGATATTCCTTTGTGGGATAAGGCATCGTTAATGGTAAGCGGCCGTTACGTCGCGGCTAATCAAAGTGCATCAGAAAAATATAACCAGGATAATAATAATTTTTACCGCTGGAAAGATACCTGGATGGTGGGGACATCGTTAACCCAAAAATTTGATAAAGGCGGGTTTAACGAATTTTCCTTATTACTGGCTAATAACTCTATTGCAAGCAGCTTCTCGCGTTATGCCGGTTCAAGCCCCTATACGACCTTCAACGGTAAATATTATGGCGATCATACCAATGGGACGGCGGTGCGCTTAGCCTCTCAGGGCGAAGCCTATTTTGGTGATCATTTCATCGTCGCCAATGCGCTGGTCTATTCGTTTGGTAATGATGTCTATAGCTACGAAACGGGTGCACATACCGACTTTGAGTCTATTCGTGCCGTTGTACGCCCTGCCTATATTTGGGATCAGTATAACCAGACAGGCGTTGAGTTGGGTTATTTCACCCAGCAAAACAAAGATGTTGTGGGTAATAAATATTACGAATCCGGCTATAAAACAACGTTATTCCATACCTTCAAAGTTAATACCAGCATGCTGACATCTCGTCCGGAGATTCGTTTCTACGCGACATATATTAAAGCGGAAGATACGGATTTAGATAACTTCACCTTTGAAGATCAGAAAACCGATCAGTTTGCATTGGGTGCGCAGGCTGAAATCTGGTGGTAAGGGACAATTGATAAAGGATCATGGATATGAGCTTTAAAAAACCGATTTTAGCACTGGCGCTGGCTGGTGCACTGATATCACAAGGGTGCTTTGCAGGGGATCTTCCTGTTAATCCAGACCCGGCGAAACCCGTGAATCATTACGTGACTCAGGTGAACGCTGATAACAGCGTGACCTGGCGCTTTTTTGCCCCCACGGCTAAAAGCGTCTCCGTCGTCGTTGGGATCCCAGTGCCTGAAAATATACATCCCATGACGAAAGACGGTTCTGGCGTCTGGAGTTGGCAGGGGCCTGTTCTCAAACCTAACCTCTACGAATACTTTTTCAACGTTGATGGTGTCCGAAGCATTGATACGGGTACCGCAATGACAAAACCCCAGCGGCAGGTGAATTCCAGCATGGTGTTAGTTCCGGGCAGCATTCTGGACACCAAAGCGGTTCCGCATGGCGATCTCATTACCCTGACATACCATTCAAATGCATTGCAGTCTGAGCGACAGATGTACGTCTGGACACCGCCAGGTTACACCGGCCAGGGTGAGCCTTTACCAGTGCTCTATTTCTATCATGGTTTTGGCGATACCGGACGCTCCGCCATAGACCAGGGGCGCATTGCGCAAATGATGGATAACCTGCTTGCGGAAGGGCGCATTAAGCCAATGCTGGTCGTGGTGCCGGATACAGAAACCGATGCGAAAGGTATTGTTCCAGAAGACTTTGTACCACAGGACCGGCGCAAAGAATTCTATCCGAAGAATGCCAAAGCGGCAGATAATGAGTTGATGAACGACATTATCCCACTGATCGATAAACGTTTTAATGTCCGTAAAGATGCAGATGGCCGAGCGCTGGCTGGTTTATCTCAGGGGGGATATCAGGCGCTGGTGTCAGGAATGAATCATCTGGAAAGCTTTGGCTGGCTCGCGACATTTAGCGGCGTCACCACAACGACGGTGCCTGATGCTGGCGTCAGCGCTCGCCTGAACAATCCGCAGTCTATCAATAAGCAGCTACGAAATTTCACCGTAGTTGTGGGTGATAAAGACGTCGTGACCGGAAAAGACATTGCCGGTCTGGTGGAAGAACTTAAGAAACAGAAGATTAATTTTGAATACCACGCCTATCCAGGCCTGAATCATGAAATGGATGTCTGGCGACCTGCGTACGCTGAGTTCGTGCAGAAATTATTTAAATAAGATAACCGGAGCCATGGGTATGGCTCCGGTTTTACGGGAGACGTTTATGAAATTAATCGTAACGAAAGACTACGAAGAAATGAGTCAGGTTGCGGCGCACCATTTGTTGGGGTATATGACGCAACCGCGAAGAGTGAATCTGGCGATTACCGCGGGCAGCACGCCAAAGAGAATGTATGAGTATCTGACTGAAGCGGTAAAAGGGAAGGGGTATTATCCGCAGGCCTATTTTTATAACTTTGATGAAATTCCATTCCGCGGCAAAGCAGGTGATGGAGTGACGATCACCAATTTACGTAATTTGTTTTTTACACCGGCAGAAATATCAGAAGAAAATATCCAGCAGTTAGACATTAATAACTATAAACAACATGACGCCAAAATCGCGCAGGACGGCGGTCTGGATTTAGTGTTGATGGGGTTGGGGGCGGATGGCCATTTTTGTGGCAATTTACCCAATACCACCCATTTCCACGACACAACGGTGGAATTTCCGATTAAAGGCAAAATGGTTGATATCGTAGCGCATGGTGAGCTTGGCGGTGATTTCTCTTTGGTGCCAGAGAGTTACGTGACGATGGGACCGAAAAGTATCATGGCGGCTAAAAACCTGATCGTCATCGTGAGTGGAGAAGCGAAAGCGCAAGCGCTAAAAAATATGCTTGAAGGGCCGGTCACAGAGCAAGTTCCGGCTTCTGTACTGCAACTTCATCCGTCATTGACGGTGATTGCCGATAAAGCTGCGGCGTCGCTGTTGAGCCAATAATCGCGCTGTCTTGTAGGCCCGGCAGGCTGATGCCACCGGGCAGATCGCCGGATGGCGCTTACGCTTATCCGGCCTACGCGATTATTTGGCTTTACTGTTAACGCGTGATATCCCAGCCGCGTGCTTTCCACAGTTCCGGCAACTGCGCCAGATCGGTAAAGGTCGTGACTTTTGGATGATCGATCGGTTTGTTGTGCGGGTCGGCACAGAAGTAAAACACCTCCATTCCGGCATCAATCCCCGCCTGCGCCCCCGCAGAAGAGTCATCTACCAGGATGCAATTCTCAACGTTAACGTTCATCGCTTTTGCCGCATGGAACATCAGAGCCGGATCTGGCTTCCAGCGCTGAATATCATAGCCGCTAAACAGCAAGTTTTCGAAATGGTGCAACATGCCGAGTTTACCGAGCGAGTGCTGCATTTTGCTGACCGGACCATTAGAGACGATGCACATTGGCACCTTCATACTGTCCACCAGCGCGTTTGCTCCGGCAATCACTTCCAGTTCCGAGTCGAACAGGCGTGCGACCTCGGCGCGGTAGACGGGTTCTAAATCGGCTTTCGCCAACGTAACGCCCTGCTCCTCGTTAATGATATCGATGATCTCGTATAGTTTTACGCCCTTGAAGCGTTTGAAGATTTCTTCGAGATCGAGCGTGATACCGAATTCCTGGAACATGGCGAGATACGCACGGGCACAGATAACTTCACTGTCGACCAGCGTACCGTCACAGTCGAAAAATACCGCTTCAATTCCGGACATACCTTTCCCTTTTCACTAGTTTATCGTTTACGTACTGCGTGATCGTGAGACGCAATCGTTGCCGTATAAGCAAATTCAATGAAAAAAACATCGCACAATCGCCCCCTATTGTCGCATTTTGGTATAGGATAGCGACGAATTTTCCCTCCTTGTTCGGAAATTGATAATGAGTCAACAACACACAACCCAGACTTCTGGTCAGGGGATGCTGGAACGCGTGTTTAAACTGCGCGAACATGGCACGACGGCACGCACCGAAGTGATCGCCGGTTTCACAACCTTCCTGACGATGGTGTACATCGTTTTTGTTAACCCGCAAATTTTGGGCGTTGCTGGCATGGACACCAGCGCCGTCTTCGTCACCACCTGTCTGATTGCCGCATTTGGTAGCATTCTGATGGGTCTGTTCGCTAACCTGCCGGTGGCGCTGGCTCCCGCGATGGGGCTGAATGCGTTCTTTGCGTTCGTGGTGGTCGGCGCAATGGGCCTGTCCTGGCAGGTCGGTATGGGCGCGATTTTCTGGGGTGCGGTCGGTTTGCTGCTGCTGACCATCTTCCGCGTGCGCTACTGGATGATTGCTAATATCCCGGTCAGCCTGCGTGTCGGCATTACCAGCGGTATCGGCCTGTTCATCGGCATGATGGGGCTAAAAAACGCGGGTGTGATCGTCGCGAACCCGGAAACGCTGGTGAGCATCGGCAACCTGACCTCTCACAGTGTACTGCTGGGCGTGCTGGGCTTCTTCATCATTGCGATCCTGGCCTCACGGAACATTCATGCTGCCGTACTGGTATCAATCATCGTGACCACCCTGCTGGGCTGGATGCTGGGCGATGTTCACTACAACGGCATCGTCTCTGCGCCGCCGAGCGTCTCGACGGTCATTGGTCATGTCGACCTGGCGGGCTCGTTTAACATTGGTCTGGCTGGCGTCATTTTCTCCTTCATGCTGGTTAACCTGTTTGATTCGTCCGGGACGCTGATCGGCGTAACCGATAAAGCCGGCCTGGCGGATGAAAAGGGTAAATTCCCACGCATGAAGCAGGCGCTGTTTGTGGATAGCGTCTCGTCAGTTACCGGTTCGTTTATCGGTACCTCTTCCGTCACCGCCTATATTGAGTCTTCTTCCGGTGTGTCCGTGGGTGGGCGTACCGGTCTGACCGCCGTGGTTGTCGGCCTGCTTTTCCTGCTGGTTATCTTCCTGTCGCCGCTGGCGGGAATGGTGCCGGGCTATGCGGCAGCCGGTGCGTTGATCTACGTGGGCGTGCTGATGACGTCCAGCCTTGCGCGCGTGAAGTGGGAGGATCTGACTGAATCCGTCCCGGCCTTTATCACTGCGGTGATGATGCCGTTCAGCTTCTCAATTACCGAAGGGATTGCGCTGGGCTTTATTTCTTACTGCGTGATGAAAATCGGAACCGGACGCCTGCGTGACCTCAGCCCGTGCGTGGTAGTGGTTGCCCTGCTGTTCGTGCTGAAGATCGTGTTCATCGACGCGCACTAACTTTTCGCTGATGCCGGATGGCGCTAACGCTTATCCGGCCTACGATCTGAACGTGCGGCCTGATAAGCGCAGCGCCATCAGGCACATAGCGACTTTACTCTATTTATGCTTTCACGCGCTGGATGTAATCGCCAAAGGCGGTGAGCTGACCGGTCAGGTGGTCCAGCGTGCTTTGATCAATCACTTCACCCGTTTGCGGGTCCACTTTGTTCTGGATCACGCCGCCCATAAATTCCGGTTTGTTCATTACCATCGCATCAAGGAATACCAGGATTTGGCGCAGGTGATACTGGCAGCGCGCGCCGCCAATGGCACCCATCGAACTGGTTTGAATCAGAACAGGTTTACCCGCCAGCGGTTGTTCGGGCAGGCGAGACAGCCAGTCGATGGCATTCTTCAGGCCCCCCGGCACTGAGTAGTTATATTCCGGCGTCACGATGACCACCCCATCCGCCTGGCGGATTTGTTCAGCCAGCGCTTCTACGCTTGCCGGAAAACCCTCTTCCTGCTGCATATCAGCATCGTAAAGCGGAATATCGGCGATGGACGGTAATGCTTTGACTTCCATTCCTGCGGGGGCAATTTTTGGCAGGGTACGGGCAACCATACCGTTAAAGGAACCCTTGCGTAGGCTTCCCAGTAACGTAACAACATTCAACGTTTCAGACATGGTGACTCCATCAGTTATGCGTGTAAGATTTCGTCGCAGATAATTGCGCAAATCGCATCAGACGACCCGTAGGGGCATTCGCGCGGGTCTGGATATCAGGCAGGCTTTTCCAGCCTTGCTTACCATCAAACTCCCAAACCTGAAGTTTATCAATGGTTGGCGTAACCGCCACTGACCACACCAGCAACTCTTCAGCATCGCAGATAGCCTCTATCTGCGTAACATGTGCACATTTAAGACGGCCTGATCCCGGTAATAACTGTAGCTCGCGAGGATCGTCATTGCGGACGTCACCGGTCAGTTTCAAAACGCTCTGGCGCAGGGTAATCATTTGAGCGCGCGCTTCCTCAGGATCGTTCTGCTTGCTGATCCACACGCTTTCGTTGCTGGAGAAGGTAGGAATTTCGGTGGTATGAGGCGAATGAAAAACGCGGGTGGCTCGCTGCAATTCCATATCCAGCCCACACACCCCTTCGGTTGTCAGAGCGACACCCACCATATTTCCCGCATAAGCGATGGAGAAACTGGGCAGCGATCTGTCGCGGAAAGCCGGTTTTCCTTTTGCCTGAAGTTCGATTTCTGGTAATTCCAGAGTGCCATACAGCATGCACATCAGCTCTGCGAGCAGCCCCCTGGAAGCCAGAAAGCGTGACTGTCGATGAGGTGGCAGGTTTTGGGCTTCAAGGTGGCAAGATGACGGGAGACGGGAAGAAACCAGATGTCCCTCCGTTAATATCCCTCTGGCAAAATGTGTCGCCATTTTCGCTCCGTGATTAATGGTCAGTGATGGATGAAGAGATTATCATTTACGGAAATTATGGACAGGCTTAGTTGGCGAAAAGTTCGCCAAAAGGGGCTGAATTGCGCAACATTTACATTTCTTACGCCGCGTTGCATGTTTCTGGTTCAAAACCCGAGCCCGGTAAATGGCAGTTACCGGGCATTAATCAGTCCCAAAATTGGGTTATCGATTAACTGAGCGGGCAATACGCGTATAGGTATGCCTGACGCCGCGAATAGCGATGCTATAGGCCAGGATATTTTCCGGCAGCGCCATCCCCATATAGCCGGTGTCACCAATATGGTGAAGGTCGGCCCCTGCCATTTTACTCATGAGGGCAATCTGACGAATGGTCCCTTCATCCGCGCCTTCCTGAGACGTACCAATGGCGGTCATCGCCAGAGCGCCGTGTTGATGAGCACACTCAATGAGGGAGGCCACTTTTTCCTGGCTCATACCAGGTATCGTGCCTGGTGCCGGAATAAGCACGATATCCGCACCCTGGCTGGCAAACCAGGCCACGTCTTTATCTGTGATAATTGCGCTTCCACTCTCACGCACGACGCCCGCACCGTGCATTTTTCCAGTAATGATGATGGCGCTATCGCCAATTGCTTCCCGGATGGTTTTAACCGCCTTACCCAGAGCCTGGTTGCTCACGCCGTTATTGGGATTTCCCGTCAGCACCAGAATATGAGCCCCCATTTCCACGAGCTTGCGGGCATTTTCCGCCGTGGCTGCCCGACCTGGTTTCATTTTCCAGATATCGTCATGCGCAGTGGCAAATTCAGGATCAACAGCCTCGAGATTGACGCCCACAATACGCCCGGTCAAACGTTGCAGTTCGTGCAGCGTTTGCTCAGGTTTTGTATCAACAGGCATTCCCTGAATCCATGGGTTTTCGCTGTCGAACATATTGATCAGCAGAATATCCGCACCTTGTGAGGCGGCAAATTCAGCATTCGTCACATTACTCAGCAGTGGTTGGGTAATAGCGATCGTTTCGCTGACCATAACGCGACCTTCACTCGCGCGGATCGCATACATAAGCGCTGTTCTGTCCATTCGGGCAAAGTCAGATGCGCAACAGTCCAATAAACGTTTTTGTTCCATACACAGTTCACCTTGATTAAACGAGCGGCTTATCTATTGTGAACATCTTAGCTGCAAATGGCGCGCGGTAGACGCGGCACATTGTTTGAATTCACGAATGAACAGGATGTGTAGAGTAGCGTTCAGAAGGTTTAGAAGTAAAAACCCGCATTAACAGGCAGTTAATGCGGGTGAGTGAACGTTCACGGACGTGGATGGACTAAAACTTACTTACCGATACAGAAGCTCGAGAAAATCCGTCCCAGCAGGTCGTCGGAGGTAAATTCCCCGGTGATCTCGCTTAACGCCTGCTGAGCCAGGCGCAGCTCTTCGGCTAATAGCTCTCCTGCCCATGCGCCAAGCAGTTGCGCTTTGCCCTGCTGAAGATGCTCTGCCGCCTCTGCCAGCGCCTGCAGGTGTCGGCGACGCGCAAGGAAGCCGCCTTCCATATTGGTGTCAAAGCCCATGCTCTGTTTGAGATGATTGCGCAACACGTCAACGCCTTCGCCGGTACGCGCGGACAGGCGAACCAGTGAGTGACCATTCACATCACTGATACCCAGCGTCTCGCCAGTGATATCCGCTTTGTTGCGCACCACGGTAATCGGCAGTTTTGCCGGCAGACGGGCAATAAAGTCCGGCCAGATTTCTGCCGGGTCAACGGCATCGGTCGTCGTGCCATCCACCATAAACAGCACGCGATCCGCTTGCTCAATCTCCTGCCAGGCGCGTTCGATACCAATGCGCTCAACTTCGTCGCTGGCATCGCGCAGGCCTGCCGTGTCGATGATGTGCAAAGGCATGCCGTCGATGTGGATATGCTCACGCAGCACGTCACGGGTGGTTCCTGCGATATCAGTGACAATCGCCGCTTCTCGACCCGCCAGCGCGTTCAGGAGGCTCGATTTGCCGGCATTGGGGCGTCCGGCAATCACTACCTTCATCCCTTCTCGCAGCAGGCTACCCTGGCGCGCTTCGGCGCGTACCGCATCAAGATCGGCAATGACGCCATTTAACTGCGCTTCGATTTTGCCGTCGGACAGAAAGTCGATCTCTTCGTCTGGAAAGTCAATAGCCGCTTCCACGTAGATGCGCAGATGAGTCAGCGCTTCCACAAGGTGATTAACCCGTGCGGAGAATGCGCCCTGGAGAGAGTTCAGCGCTGAGCGTGCTGCCTGTTCGGAACTGGCATCAATCAGATCGGAAATCGCTTCTGCCTGCGCTAAATCGAGCTTATCGTTGAGAAACGCGCGTTCAGAGAACTCACCCGGTTTGGCAATGCGCAGCCCCGGGAGGGTCAAAATGCGTTTTAACAGCAGGTCGAGAATCACCGGGCCGCCGTGTCCCTGCAACTCAAGGACGTCTTCGCCAGTGAACGAGTTCGGGCCGGGGAACCACAGCGCGATCCCCTGGTCCAGCGCGGTACCGTCAGCATCTTTGAACGGCAGGTAGTCGGCGTAACGGGGTTTGGGCAGCTTGCCCAACACGGCTTCAGCAACCTCACGCGCCTTCAGGCCGGAGATGCGCAGAATACCCACGCCACCGCGTCCCGGTGGGGTTGCCTGGGCAACGATGGTGTCGTTATGGCTCATGATATGTCTCTTAAATACCAATAAAAAAAGGCGGTCAATCGACCGCCCTGTCATTACTGTTCGTTTTGCCGGGTGGCGCTTCGCTTACCCGGCCTACTCAGAATCAGGAGTTTTTCTTCTCGCGGCTATGTAGCCCACGCTTCTCCAGACCACGGTAGATCAGCTGTTGCTGAATAATGGTCACCAGGTTGCTGACGATATAGTACAGCACCAGACCTGACGGGAACCACAGGAAGAACACCGTGAAGATGACCGGCATAAAGGTCATGATTTTCTGCTGCATCGGGTCGGTCACGGTGGTCGGCGACATCTTCTGGATGAAGAACATCGTTACGCCCATCAGGATCGGCAGGATGTAGTACGGGTCTTGTGCAGACAAGTCATGGATCCACAGCGCGAACGGCGCATGACGGAGTTCCACAGAGCCCATCAGCATGTAGTACAAGGCCAGGAAGATTGGCATCTGGATCAGCAGCGGGAAGCAGCCGCCCAGCGGGTTCACTTTCTCAGCTTTGTACAGGGCCATCATTTCCTGGCTCTGACGCTGTTTGTCATCGCCCAGACGCTCACGCATTGCCTGAATCTTCGGCTGCAGCATACGCATCTTCGCCATGGAGGTGTACTGCGCTTTGGTCAGCGGGTACATGATACCACGAACGATAAAGGTGATAACGATGATGGAGAAGCCCCAGTTACCCAGGAAGCTATGGATCCACTTCAGCAGTTTGAACAGCGGCTGAGAGATGAACCACAACCAACCGTAATCAACGGTCAGATCCAGGTGCGGTGCAACGGCCGCCATTTTATCCTGAATTTCCGGGCCAACCCACAGGGTGCTGGTCATTGCGCCAGTCTGACCCGGCTGAACCAGTACTGGCTGAGATTTGTAACCGATCGCCGCAACGCCATTACCCAGATTAGCGGTATAGAAGTTGTTGGTACCGTCGTTACGCGGAACCCATGCGGTCGCAAAGTACTGTTGCAGCATTGCCACCCAACCGTCTTTCGCGTTGACGTTCAGGTTGTCGTTCTCAGCAATGGTGTCGAACTTGTACTTTTCATACTTCTCATCAGGCGTGGAGTACGCTGCGCCACGGAAAGTATGCAGCGCAAAGTTGCTGCTACCGGTGTCGCGATGAGAAGGCAGATTGATGGATTGCTTCAGCTGACCAAAGGTGGAGACTTCCAGCGGTTTCGCGCTGGCGTTCTGCACGCTGTAGTTCACGTTAACCGCGTAATCACCACGTTTGAGAACAAACGTTTTGGTAAAGGTATTACCCGCGTCATCCGTATAGGTCATCGGGATCTGCAATTCGTTCTGACCATCAGCCAGTACAAACGCGTCTTTATCGACGTTGTACAGCGGACGTGGACCGTTAGCCGGGTTATCCGGACCGTCACGGCCTGTCAGACCGCTCTGAGCCTGATAGATAAACTGTGGGGTGGTTTCCAGCAGTTGGAACGGTTCGCTGGAACCGAGCTCTTTCGGGTAAGCTGGCAGCGAAGCCTGTTCCACATCACCACCACGGGTGTTAATGGTCAGATCAAGCACGTCAGTCTTAACCGTAATCAGTTTCCCCTGGCCACTGGCCGGTACGCCCTGGTCGGCGGCGCTACCCGCTGCGGTGGTCGTTGTCTGCGTGGTCTGTTGGGTCTGAGGTTGCGGATTTTTATCCTGCTCCCAGGCTTGCCAGATCATGAAAGACACGAACAGCAAAGCGATGACTAAAAGATTGCGTTGCGAATCCATCGTTAGTGTTCTCTGGTATTAAATGGTCCGGGCGGGACGGGATCGTCACCACCAGGGTGTAAAGGGTGGCATTTTAATACGCGTTTCACCGTCAACCAACTGCCTTTTATCACTCCAAACCTGCGCAATGCCTCAATTCCGTAGCTTGAGCACGTTGGCGTGAAACGACAATGCGGCCCGAGCAGCGGACTGATCAGGCGTTGATAGACCCGAATAAGGGCTATCAGGAGCCGGGAGCCAGGCGACAATGGCGGCGCCATAATTTTTCCAACGCTTCCGAGAGAGCACGGTTATCGAGGTCGGCAACCCCCTTTTTCGCCACCACCACAAAGTCCATTGCTGGAAGCTCGTGTTGACGCAGACGAAAGCTTTCACGCGTCAGACGTTTAATCCGATTGCGTTCATGGGCGCGTCGAACGTTTTTCTTGGCGACGGTAAGACCGATGCGGGGATGCCCCAGCGAATTCAGGCGGCCGAGGATGGTGATTTGCGGCGTGCCAGCCCGTTGTGGCTGCTGGAAGACGAATGTGAATTGACTGGGAGTTAACAAACGTAACTCCCTGGGAAATGCGAGCTTAACCACTCAGGGGTTAGCTTTTATTACTTGGAAACGGTCAGACGAGCACGGCCTTTAGCACGACGACGTGCCAGAACCTGACGACCATTTTTAGTAGCCATACGAGCACGGAAGCCGTGAGAACGGTTGCGCTTCAGTACAGACGGTTGAAAAGTGCGTTTCATGGCGATTTCTACCTAAACTTGAATAAATTCACTGACTTTTGCGCATACCCGAACGAGTTTCGAACGACTAACGCTTCAGTGTGGGTGATTAAAGAGGCCGGATTGTAATAATTGTACACTCCGGAGTCAATTCTCTTTCCTTAAATCCCGCCTTTTTCCGCATCTTTTTCGTGCGAAAAACAGGCAGCGTGACACCGTGTTACGGGCATCTCAGGACGGGGGAAAGATTATACGGGCTACTGAACAAAGCGCAAGGATCGCACGGGATCTTTATGCGATCGTTTTAGCAGGAAAATGGCTTTACTCATTAATTTTTCCAATATGCGCGCTAAATCGTGCAGCATTTCGCCAGGATCGTTTACACTTAGTCGATCCCTGAATGGCCTGTGGATAAATCGGGAAGAATCTGTGAGAAACAGAAGATCTCTGGCGAAGATTACGCTATGATCCACGGTCCTGATCGTTTCCTCGGATCCTGATCGGGTAAAATTGCAGATAGCAATTCGCACGTCACCCTTTTGCATTGGGTCTTGTCGGTGTGCGTCAACAATCATGAATGTTTCAGCCTTTTTCATTTATCGACTTTGTTCGAGTGGAGTCCGCC